>NZ_FOAI01000003.1 GCF_900109705.1 Roseivivax marinus
TCACGTCCAGCACCTGCGATCTTTCCATGGTCCGGTCTCCTGAGGCTGTCGTAGCGTCTGCAATCGGCGACCGGCTCGCAGCTCAGGCGCAGTGCATCCGGCGTCGCGATGGTCAATGGCGGCGCCGGCTCGCGGCGGCGGGCGAGGATGTTCAGCACGACGGCAGACGAATGGACGCCCTCGCTCAGAGCCTCGGCGCAGGCCGCATCCACCGCGTCCGGGCCGTCGGTCAGGATCGAGCTCAAGATCTCGACCATCTGGCGGTCGCCGTTCGGCTCCCGACCGAGCTTGCGCTGCACGCGCCGCATCGCCGCCGGCAATTCCCAGTCCTTGAACGGCGCGCCGTTCCGCAGCGCGCCCGGCTTGCGGGCGAGCACAGGCACGTAATGCAGCGGATCGAAGATATCCTTGCCGCGACCGAAGGCGCGGGCGTGCTCGCCGACAATCTTGCCGTCCTGCCAGATCTCGATGCGCTCGGCGTAGGCACGAACCTCGACAGCCCGGCCGACGGCGCGGGCGTCGACCGAGTATCGGTTGTTATCGAACCGCACGAGACAGGTCTTGGAGACCGAGGCGGGAACAGCGTGGAAGCCATCGAACCGCCCGGCATAGGGCACGAGGCTCGGCTGTTCCTCCTCGAACACCTCCCAGGTCGTCCGGTCGCGCATCTCCGGATGGGGGTGCGACTTCGCCCAGGCGACGCAGCGGTCCTCGAGCCACGCGTTGAGCTCGGCGTAACTCTTGAACTGCGGCCGCGGCACGAAGAACCGCCGGCGGACGACGCCGACCTGGTTCTCGACCTGGCCCTTCTCCCAGCCCGAGGCGGGCGTGCAGGCGACCGGATCGACGAGGTAATGACCGCACATCTGCTGGAAGCGGCGATTGTAGGCGCGATCCCGGCCGACGAAGATCGTGTCCACCGCCGTCTTCATGTTGTCGTAGATGCCCCGCGCGCAGGCGCCGCCGAAGAAGGCGAACGCCTTGTCGTGGGCATCGAACACCATCTCCTGAGTCTCGCGAGGATAGGCCCGCACGAACAGCATCCGGCTGTAGCAGAGCCGGACATGCGCGACCTTCACCGTCGTGGTCACACCGTCGATCAGGACGACCTCATGACTCCACTCGAACCGGTAGGCTTCGCCGGGATCGAAGCTCAAGGGCACGTAGGCGGCGGCCGAGGCCTCGCGCTCCGCCCTCGCCCATGACGAGGCGTAGCGCCGGACGGCATCGTAACCGCCTTCGTATCCAAGAGCCTGAAGTTCCTCGAAGAGCCGGATGCGCGTGAGCCGGTCCCGCTTCGGTTTGCGGGCGTTCTCGGCCAGCATCCTGTCGAGCTCCTCCTTCCACGGCCCGATTTTCGGTTGCGGCTGGACGCTGCGCTCGTAGCTGAACTCCGTCGCTCCGGACCGGATCACCCTGCGCACCGTGTTCCGCGACACGCGCAGCTCACGGCAGATCTGCTTGATCGGCTTCTTGTCCTGGAAATATGCCCGACGGATCTTTGCGATCGTTTCCACCACCAGCATCCCGAACACGGCTCCCGACTGTTCTCGGGAACACGTTGGACCACCGCATCAGGGGGGTCCCGTTTGGAAGCCGATCACCCCGCTACGGGGTTACTTTTCCACGCCTGTCCACAGGCTCGGGACATGACGTAATTTGACGGGATTGTTTCAGCGATAAAGATGGGCAGCTGGGCATGGGGTGGGCGTTTAGCGCTTGCCCGCCTGCCCACGTGCAGTCCAATCCTCGTAAAGGCCGCGCTGCCTGAGGGCTCGGACAATAGTCCTTCGGGAATAGCCGACCTTGGCTTCAACATCTGCCCATGTCGCCTTACCCTTACCGTCAGGGAATGCTTGTTCGACGCACGACATCACTGCCTGATGGGTCGAAGCGGGTTTTGTGTGGCTCGTCTTATATCCGTCGTCTGAGGAAGCGAAGAACCCCAACGCCCCGAAAAGCTCTTCTTCAAATTCAGGTAGCTCATAAGGACTGATGCAAATCCCCCACCCGAGGTAGGGGCGGGCGTGCTTTTCAATGAAAAATTCGGCTATTTCTTCATCGCCATGTCCGTAAGAACTTCCGGTGAACAAATTCCGTGAATTCGCCTTGAGTGCTATCACACCACTGTCGACGTCTATTGCGGGAAACCTCGCCCAAGCATCTCTAGCACGGAAATTCCCATCGCGATAAAAGTGCAGGTACGAATGTGTCTCGCTTTGCCCGAATTTTTGGCTGTCTAAAGGCCAAGACCACCAATCGAAAGCATCTCCGTGGGCTGTGAGCGGCTTGGGGCATCGCATGCGCACACCAGACTTCGAACAGAGCGTGACTTCAAAGACATCAAGAATATTGGCAACCAACCAAAGGTCGCAAATCTCAAGACAAAATTCGGCTTCGGAAAAGCTTGCTGCAAAACCGTCTGATACGAGTCTCTTGATTATATCACGTCTGTGCGGCGTCTCGCTTCCCGGTGCAGCGGAAAGCTTCTTTCGGAAGCAAATTGTGTCAGTCCAGCTAGGCGCATACTTACAGAGGTCATCGAACGAATAGTAACCCTCGGGCGTGTACATTAGCCGATCCGCGCAACGCGAGAAGGCTGGAGCTCCAGTTGCACCTCCCAGCTGCGCATGAGCTTAACGCGCTTTTCGAATAGGTCCGACCGCGCATAGGCCGCTTCCGCCTTGTTCTGGATGGTGTGCGCGAGAGCCGCTTCGGTGACTTCGCGCGGCATGTTCGTCCGCTCCTGCGCCCAGACCTTGAATGTCGAGCGGAAGCCGTGAACGTGCACGTCATAGCCCATCGCCTTGACCAGCTTTGTCAGCGTCATGTCTGAAATCGGCTTGCCCGCCTTGGTGCCCGGAAAGACCAGCCCGCTTGTGTCGCCCATCCGCGCACCCAGCGCCTTCGCCTCGGTCAGCACCGCCACTGCCCGGTCGGACAACGGAATGCGGTGTGCCTTCTTCGCCTTCATGCGTTCCGCCGGGATGGTCCATTCGGCGCGGTCCAGGTCGATTTCATCCCAATGGGCTAGGCGGACCTCGCCCGATCGGCAGGCGGTAAGAATGACCAGCTCAAGCGCCAGTTTGGTCAGGTCGCCCGCCTTGGCCGCGCGCAGATCGGCCATGAAGCGGGGCAGGTCGGCATAGGGCAGGGACTTGCGCGGCTCCTGTCCCTTCTCCTGACGGGGCAGTGCGGCGCTGATGGTGTCGGCGGGATTGTCCTGCCGCCAGCCCTGCGCGACCGCCCATTTCATCACCGTTGCGATGCGCTGGCGAACGCGGCGGGCGGTCTCGGGCTTGCTCAGCCAGATCGGCGTCAGGACGGCAAGAACGTCAGCCGTCGAAACCTCCGACACACTGATGCGCCCCATGCGGGGGAACACATAGGTTTCCAGCGTTGTGAGGAATTGCGCCGCGTGTTTCGGGTTGCGCCAAGAGGGCCGGTGTATCTCGTGCACCTTTCGGGCGGCTTCCTCGAAGCTCAGAACGGCGTTGGCCGCGCGCTTGGCGCTCAAGGGATCGCCGCCGCTCCGCGCGCTCTTGCGGTTGTCCAGCGCGGCTGTCCGCGCGTCTGCGAGCGACAGGAGGGACACCGGGCCAAGGCCAATTTCTCGGCGCTTGCCGCGAATGACGATGCGCTGCACCCATCGCTTCGCGCCGCTCGGGTCGACCTTGAGAAAGAGGCCGTGCCCGTCGAAGTATTTGCCGGGGTCTTTGACTGTCCGCACGAACGCGGCGGAAAGCGCCTTCTCGGGATGCTGCCCGCTCTTGCGTACCGATGGTTGAGTTTGCCCGTCCGCCAATTTATCCCCCATTCTAGATAGGAATATGGCGGACGGCGCTGGAACACACAAGACAATCGTGCGGGGCAAGCGTCTGTTTTTGCTACGACATGGGAATTGGTCGGAATACAGGGCGGCAGACACAGCCTCCGCCATCGCGCAGCTCCAGTCCCACGCCCGCATGGCCTCAGGGCGAGGTAGCTGCGCTCCGTTATGGTGCGGGGCGACGGGATTTTATCGCCGGGGGACGCCGCGACCGACGGGCTTTCCAGGCCGGCGGAGCCGGCGACGGATCCGCGACGCTGTTCCTGCTCGCTGCTTTCCGGACCACCAGCCGCGAGGCCGCTACGCCGCCTCCGGTGGAGGATTGCCGACAGCGGCTTCCCGCTGATATCGGGCCCCGCGCGAGATTCGCCGTGGCACTCGCGGCGCAACGCTTTAGCCAGAGCGAAAACGGGGCGGCCCGAACCGCCCGGAACACGAGCAGGAGCACAGCATCACCGTGTCGTCACGTCACGCGCAGGACCGGCGCGCGCAAGCGCCCGCAACCGTCAGGCCATTCCAGTTCCGCGGCAGGTTCCTGACCGCGCTCGCCCTTCGGCTGGAGGGCGCCCCGCCCGACGAGGCCTTCTTCGAGGCACTCGACGAGCAGTTGCAGCAGACGCCGCAATTCTTTGCAGAAGCGCCGGTGGTGCTGGACTTCGCGAATGCGCCGGGCATCGCCACGACCGAGAAGATCCGCGACCTCGCGCGCGCGCTCCGCGAACGCAAGCTGCGGGTCTTCGGCGTGCAGAACGCGGGCCCCGTCGACCAGTCGGCCCTCGAGGCGCTGGGTCTCATTCCGGTCACGGCCGGTCGCGACGCTCCTGCCCCGGAGGACGGCGCACGGCGCAAGCGCGGTGTCGAGAAGCTGCTGCCGCCGGACAACAAGCTGATCACCACGCCGATCCGGTCGGGTCAGACGGTGGTGGCCGAACGCGGCGACCTGACCGTGGTCGGCTCGGTCGCGTCCGGCGCCGAGGTCGTCGCCAGCGGCAGCATCCACGTCTACGGCGCCCTGCGGGGACGGGCCATGGCCGGCGCCAAGGGCGACGAGACGGCGCGAATCTTCTGCCAGAAGCTCGACGCCGAGCTGGTGGCGATCGCGGGCCTCTACCAGACGAACGAGACGCTCGATCCGGCGGCCCGCAATCGCTGCGCGCAGATTTACCTCGAAGACGAAAAATTACTCATGGAGGCGATCGCATGACGACGCATCTGAAGGAAGAGCCGCCCCTCGGACGGGTCATCGTGATCACGTCCGGCAAAGGGGGCGTGGGCAAGACGACCTCGGCCGCGGCGATCTCGGCCGGGCTCGCCAAGCTGGGCCACAAGACCGTCGTGATCGATTTCGACGTCGGCCTGCGCAACCTCGACATGACGATGGGCTGCGAGCGCCGCGTGGTGTTCGACTTCATCAACGTGATCCAGGGCGACGCGCGGCTGAAGCAGGCGCTGATCCGCGACAAGCGGCTGGATACGCTGTCGATCCTCCCCACCTCGCAGACCCGCGACAAGGACGCGCTGACCAAGGAGGGCGTCGAGGCGGTGCTGAACGAGCTCAAGGAAGAGTTCGACTACATCATCTGCGACAGCCCCGCCGGGATCGAGCGCGGCGCGCAGCTGGCGATGTATTTCGCCGACGAGGCGGTGGTCGTGACCAACCCCGAGGTGTCCTCGGTGCGCGACAGCGACCGGGTGCTGGGTCTTCTCAGCAGCCAGACCAAACGCGCCGAGACCGAAGGCGCCGAGCCCATCAAGGCGCAGGTTCTGCTGACGCGCCACGACCAGGCCCGGATCGCCAGCGGCGAGATGATGACCGTGGACGACGTGCTGGAGATCCTCGCGGTGCCGTTGCTGGGCATCATCCCGGAAAGCAAGGCCGTGCTGCGGGCCTCCAACGTCGGCACTCCGGTCGTGCTGGACGAACCCTCCGCCGCGTCCCGGGCCTACGAGGACGCGGTCGCCCGCCTCACCGGGCAGGAGGTGGAGATGCGCACCCCTGGTGACACCCGTCCGGGCCTGTTCCAGCGGCTGTTCGGGCGGTCGGCATGAGCCTGTTCGGTATCTCCCTCAAGTCGCGGCGCCCCAAGACGGCGCAGACGGCCAAGGACCGGCTTCAGATCCTGCTGGCCCACGAGCGCGGGCGCGGGTCGGACTCGCCGGACTACCTGCAGGACCTGCAGCGCGACATCGTGCAGGCGGTGCGGAAATACGTCGATATCGGGCTGGACGATGTCGATGTCCGCATGGACCGGAGCAACGACATATCGAGCCTCGAGATCAACGTCGAGATCCCGTCCGCGGCCGCCAAGTCGGCCAAGAAGTCCTGATCGCAGCGCCTGCCGGCCCCGAAAGCCGGCAGGTGAACCAAGTTGCGCCGCCAGAGGTTCGCGACTGGCGACGCGGCCCGTGGCGCGCACTCCCGTCCGTAGTCCGGGGCAGGGGCAAGTGGCCGCTCGCCGGGATTGCCGCGGGCGGAGGCGGTGCCGACAGGTGATCGCCGGCCGCACGCCTCCGCTCGCGGTATCCATCATCGCATGGCCGGTCCGGCCGAACGGGCCTGACCGTGGCGCACCTCCTGGCGTGAGCTGCCCGGAGGGGGCGCCGAGGGTTGACCCCCGCATCACCACATGCCCCATCGCATGCGCGACGCCAGGCATCCGCGCGCGTGCTGAGGCGCCGGATGCGCCGCCACCCGATCTCAACGCAGCGGAATGACCTTTGCACTGCGCTCGGCCCCGCGCCCAGGCAAGATCGTGCTAAAGCTTTCGGTCGCAAGATCTCGGAAACTCGGCTGAAATTGTCTCGTTTGATCGCGGCAACGGAATTTTACCCGACCCGTCGTACAAGATGTGAGCAAAGTACCTGCGTGGGTCGTCTGGAACGGGGGAGGGCAACCAAAGGCCCGCTTTCCACCCAAATGTCGCCTCATAGCGGCGCGATGGCGTCACAAAACACGACGTGAAAGCCGACTTTACCTTGGCCAGCTCTACTGACTTCGACATCATCTCCCTCGGTCTGCTGCCCCGGATCGATACGACCGAGGGCAACGACACCGCCGAGAACGCCTCTGCGCTCCTCGGACTGCACGGGTCGGCCTACGATCCTCTGTTCGACCGCATCCAGAGCCTGTCCGCTGTCGATACCTCCACCGGCGACCTTGGGCTTTACGACAGCAACAACAGCGGCGGCTACGACCAGTTCTCGGTGGATGGCGGCCCGGCGCGCAATTTCGACAGCGTCGCGGCCTACAACGCCACGCTCGTCTACGCCGACGGCACGACTGCGACGATCACGGCGACGGTCTTTCAGGACACCGACGGCAATACCTTCCTCGCCCCTGAATTGACCGCCAACGCCGACCAGGACGCGCTGACCGCCAAGCCGATCCTGATGGTCTCGCTCGACTCGGTCGCCGCCGCCACCGGCGACATGAACGCCACCCGCGAGCAGGCCGATTTCGGAACCGCTGTGGACGGCACCACGGGCAATGACAGCATCTCGCTCGGCTATGCCGACGCGGACGGTGACGCGGTCACCACTGGCGTCGATGCCATCGAGGGGGGCGCCGGCAACGACACGATCTCGGGCGGGGGCGGCGGCGATTTCATCGACGGCGGCGCGGGCGACGATTCCCTTTCGGGCGGCGCCGAGCGCGACATCCTCATGGGCGGCACCGGCGCCGACACCATCGATGGCGGCGGCGGCGACGACTACATCCTCTACGGCTCTGGCGACGACGTCGTTCATGGCGGGTCCGGCAACGACTACATCGACGACCAGCAAGATGTCCGCCTCGCCGGATTCAATTACATCGACGCGGGTGCGGGCAACGACACGGTCTGGGCGGGGCTCGACGACGACACCGTCCACGGCGGGTCCGGCAACGACAATATCTCCGGCGAGGAAGGCAACGACAGTGTCACCGGTGGTGCCGGGAACGACACAATCGATGGCGGATCGGGGACAGATACGGCCGTCTACACCGGGGCGGTCGGGGAGTACCTCTTCGGGCGCGGACCCTCCGGCCAGCTGATCGTGGTGGACGCCGTCGCCGGGCGCGACGGGACCGACTACCTGATCGCGGTCGAATACCTCCAATTCGACGGCACGACCTATCGGCTCGTGCAGGGCGACGACGCGGACAACCTCAGCCTCCAGGGCGTCGACGACGGCGTGCCGAGCCTCGTCATCGGCCACGGGGGCAACGACAACGCGCTCGGCTACGCGACCCCGGACTACATGGCGGGCGGCACCGGCAACGACACGCTGACCGGTGGCGCGGGCAACGACACTCTCGTGGGCGAGGACGGCAACGACAGCCTCCTCGGTGGCGACGGGCAGGACAGCCTCGTGGGTGGGGCAGGACAGGACTCGCTCTATGGCGAGGCCGGGAACGACTACGTCGACGGCGGCGCGGGCGACGACAGCATCACCGGCGGGGCCGGCGACGACACCCTGACCGGCGGCACCGGCATCGACTCGCTCTGGGGCGACTCCGGCTCGGACACGTTCATCATCCATGACACCGACGGCACCGGCTTCGTCTATGCCGGCGAAGATGGCGATCCGTTGCCCCCGGACACCGACACGCTCGACTTCGAGGCGGCTGGCGCCGGCGGGGCCGACGTCACCTTCGGTGGCTGGGAATACGGCACCTACACCTTCGGGGCGGCCACCGGCCAGTTCTACGAGGTGGAGGCCGTCGACGGCTCGCAGAACGCCGACAGCATCGACGCGACCCTGTCGCCGGCCGACATGAGCCTGGCGGGCAACGGCGGCGATGACACCATTCTCGGTGGCTCCGGCGCCGACACGATCTCGGGCGATGCCGGCAATGACAGCCTTTCGGGTGGCGACAGAGACGACCTCGTGACCGGCGGAGCGGGGAATGACAGCCTCGGCGGCGGTGCGGGTGACGACGTCCTCACCGGCGGGGACGGAGACGACGTCTTCACCTACCAGCCCGGCGACGGGGTCGACACGATCACCGATTTCGGCGCTGGCAACACCGGCACGATCCGCGACGGCGACACCACCAACAACGACCGCATCGAGCTGGCGGCCTTCTACGACTCGCTGGTGGAACTGCGCGCCGACTTCGAGGATGACGGGCTGCTGAACCAGTCCAACAGCCTCGAGAATGGCGGCCTCGTCGATTATTCCGACAACGCCCGCTTCGGCGCGGGCGATGCGCTCATCGTCCAGGGGGCCGATCGCACCGCCTTCACCACCGAAAGCACCGGTGTCGTCTGCTTCACCGCCGGGACCCGCATCCTGACGCCGTCGGGCGAGGTCCTGATCGAGACGCTCCGCCCCGGCGACCTCGTCATGACCGAGGACGCGGGTGCTCAGCCCGTCCTCTGGATGGGCCGCACCAGCCTCGACGCGGAACGTCTCGAAGCCGAGCCGCACCTGCGCCCGGTGCGCCTGCGCCCGCATCTGACCGGCGCGGCCCGCGATCTGCTGGTGTCGCCGCAGCATGCGATGCTGGTGGAAGACCGCCTCGTGCGCGCGACGCACATGGTCAAGGCGGGCTGGCGCGGGGCACGGGTCGCCGAGGGACGCAAGCAGGTCGAGTACATCCATCTCCTGCTGCCGCGCCATCATCTCGTCCGTGCCGAGGGTGTGGTGAGCGAGTCCATGTATCCCGGCCCGCAGGCGCTTGCGGGGCTGGACTTCTCCGCGCGACGCTCTCTCCGCGCCGTGCTGCCGAACCCGGCGGCCTACGGCCCCCCGGTGCGCGAAATCGCGGCCTTCCGAGACCTCTCGGACATCCCGGGACGGCTGCTGTCGCCGGCAGACGCAGAGCCGCGACTGACTGCCTGACGCCGAGCGGTGCCCGGTCTCGTAGCACAGGCTTCGGGCGCTTCGCGGAAGACACGTCGCTTTGCACGTCGAGAACGGTCTGCCGCGCGCGGCCGTCGATGCGCATGTCGTCGCCTGCCTCGGACCGGAAGCAGCCGGTGTTCCTGTCGATGTTCACGTCGCCGCTGTCGGCCCCGCTGAAGAAACCGCAGAACTGAAGGCCCGTCTGCGCGGAGATGTCGATACCCGTCTAGGTCAGCGTAGCCGTTGCATCGTTGAAGATAGCGAGGAGAATGCCGTCGATGTCCTCGGCCCGCCGGCGGGCTCGCTCGTTGCAGCATTGTCTTCGGACGCCATCAGGCCATGGCTGTGCCGCGGCCGGCCCGCGGTGGGAACGACCCGCGACACCGATCCGCCAACATCGCCGTGCCGAACTGCGGGGAGGGTCGGAGACGCTCCAGCCCCGACGACCGTGCGGCCCCACAGGTCGGGCTGGGCAAAGGCCGTGCGGCCATCGCCGCCGTAGATCGTGCCAAGGCGAGAGACGAGCGCGGGGTTCGACTGGACCGCGATGAGCGCGCCGTTGGCTTCGGCCCAGAGCTGCGGGCAGAAGTCGTAGCCGACACTGAACAGCTGGCCGAAGAGTGGATCGGTCTGCGCGTTGGTGGGCGTCGGTGACTCAACGACATGGAGCCCGCGGGCCTGCCGCCGTTTCAGAACGGCGGACCGACCGCCGCGCAGGAGGCGCTGAATTACACCAACATCCACACGCACGGTCTTCAGGTGTCGCCCGGTGAGGGAACCGACAACGTCTATGCAGTCGTGAAACCCGGTGAGTCGCTCGACTACACTTACGACATTCCCGGTCCGGACAGCGGGCGGCCCCAGCCGCCCGGACTTTACTGGTATCACCCGCACAAGCACGGCTCGACCTCGCACCAGGGCTGGCAAGGCCTTGCCGGCCCGATCGTCGTGGAAGGCGACATCGACGAGGTGCCCGAAGTGGCCGCGGCGCGCGAACGCGTGATGGTACTGAACGAGATGCTGCTGAACGAGGCCAGGCAGGTGCCGAGCGCGGTGATCGTACCCACGGTCGGCCCGGTGCCGTTCACCTCGGTGCCCGCGATGCCGATGGACATCCTCTTTCCGATCAACGGTGTCCTGCAGCCCGAGATCGACATCCACCCCGGAGAGACACAGCGCTGGCGCGTGCTGGCGGCGGGACCGCACCGGTTCTTCCATCTCAGACTCGATGGTCACGCGCTGTGGCAGATCTCGCAGGACGGCGTTCCGTTCGCGCAGGCGCGCGAAAAGGACAGCATTCTTCTCGCACCGGGCCAGCGGGCCGAGTTCATCGTAAAGGGCGGGCCGCCCGGGCGCTACGCCTTCCGTGCGCTGGCTTATGACCAGGGGCATCCGGGCGGGCCGCGCCCGGAGAAAGTGCTCGGCACGGTGGTGAGCGCGGGCGCGCCGATGGACGGCCCGCTGCCTGGCAAGCTGGTGGACCCGCCCGAGATACCGGAAGACGCACGCACGGTGGTGAACACCCGGACGGTCACGTTCGAGGGCAACATTGCAAGCATCCCGGTGCGGTTCTACCTCGACGGCAAGCCCTTCAGCGCCAGCCGGATCGACCAGACGGTGCTGGCCGGGACGACCGAAGAGTGGCTCCTGGTGAACGATGACGTCTTCCAGCACCCGTTCCACATCCATGTGAATCCGTTCCAGGTGATCGAGATAAACGGGGAGCCGACGGGCGACGACAGCTGGTGGGACACCTTCGCGCTGCCGCCGCTCGGAACCGCGAAGATCCGCATCTACTTCCGGCCCGACGTGACCGGCCTGACGGTCTATCACTGCCACATCCTGCCGCACGAGGATAACGGGATGATGGCCAACGTACTTATCTACGGCGACCTTCCGACGGGCTTCGGACCGGTCGCCGGTCATGGAGGCGCGCATGGCGGATAGGTTGAAAGCGCTCGCGATCCTTGCCCTCGGGCTCGGCATCGCCGGGACCGCGCCCGCGCAGGATGCGCGGCCGGTGGTCTTCACGCAGGCCCATGACGGCACCGTCCAGCCGATCGCCTCGGGCGTGGCGGTGCAGGTCCAGCTTCCGGCCGGGCCTGTCTTCTGGGAGGTGGAGGAGATTAGCCGGAACGCCACCCTCATCGCCCGCTCCACCTATCCCTCGCCCGGGCGTGTCCCGGGCTCGGTCGCTGTCGAGGTTCTGGATTTCGCGCTGCCAGAACAAGGGCGCGCAGTGATCGTTCTGCGGCCCGTCGGAACACCGGAAGGCGCCACCGGAACGGGGGAAATCCACGGAACCGCCTTCGCCGCGCCGTTCAGCCTGACGCTCGATCCCGTGCGCGCGGAGTGACGGTGCGCGGTTTCGCCCTTCCCCGGCGCCGAGCGCCTTGCGTTCGAGGCGAATGGGCCCGCGCGCGTCAACGTATGCTGCCTCAGCCTGTCGGGGACGAGGCATCCACGGCAAGCGCCTGCGGCTCCTCGCGGGGCACGCGCCGGCCGGCTGTCTTCCGGTCCCCGGCAACGTCCCGCGCTTGCACCAGGGCCTCCGCTTCCTCCCGGATGGCGTTCGCCCAGGCCGACCAGCTCAGCCGGTTCAGGAACGTCTCCCTCGCGGCGGCGCACATACCGAGATAGCGCGCCTCGTCGCGCCAAAGGGCGTCGATGCCGGCGACAAAGTCCTCTGCCGCCGCTTCCGGGGCGAACAGCAGACTGTCGCGCCCGTCCGTCAGGATCGACGGCACGCCCCCCGTGGCCGTGGCGATAGACGGCAGGCCGTGCGCGCAGGCCTCGCAGTAGACCAGCCCGAACGCTTCCTGCCGGGAGGGCACGAAGAGGAACGAGGCCGAGCGGAACAGCGCATCGAGCCGGGCGGCGTCGGCGGGGTCGGATTTGTCGAGATGGCCGTGCACGGTGATGCCGTCACCGGGTCCGTGAAGCGGCGGCCGGCACCCGACGATGTGCAGCGTGGCCTCCGGGTATCTCCGGCGCAGCCGCATGAAGGCGTCAAGCAGGAGGGGGCCGCCTTTCCGCTCCCAATCTCCCCCGATAAAGAGAAAAGACGGTGCCGCCACGCCTTTGCGGCGTTCCGGGCCTGATGTCGGTGCATCGCCGACGTGGACGTTCGCGCCGAGCGGGACCACCTTCTTGCGACAGTGAGCGAGCGGGTAGTGATGCTCGGCGGAGTCCATCGCCCATCGGGACGTCAGGCAGAGCGAGGCCACTTTTTCGAGGAACCGGCGCTGCACGGCATCGCCTCGCTTGCGCGAGCGTTCGCTCAGCCCGGACATGCCCTGGTAGTAGCCCACGATCGTGGCGAAGAGCGCATCGGCAGCGTGGACGACGGGGACCGTCTCGGGAAGATCGCACAGCTTGTGGCTCGCACCGACCGACACCACCACGTCCGGCGCCGCCCGGGCGAGCAGCCGAGACACGCGGTAGCGGTACAATCCCAGGATCGAAGGTTCGCGCAGCAGATCCAGGCCCAGGCGGCGCGATACCTTTCCCGCGTGGAAAAGAACGGCGTCGAGGATCGGAGTGTCGATCAGGACCGTGTCCGGATGGGCCGCGCGGATAGCGTGGTAGCTGTGGTGCGGCGTACCGCTCCAGTACTTCGCGTTCGTTGGCGACCAGAGCGCGATGAAGGCGATCCTCATCGCGTTGCACCACCATTTTCGCGTGCGAGCAACTCCATCAGCCGGTCGTATGCGCCGTAGTTCTCGGCTTCGCTGCCGGCGACGGGGGCCAGGCCCTCGAGCGTCACGCCAAGGCCCTCGTCGGCGTTGGCGAAGAGATCGTCGTAATGCCAGGCGCCGTTCGGGTCCGCGTTCTGCACCACGAGGTTGCCGCCCACTTCACCGAGAGCGTGGCCGGGATAGGCGCTCTGGATGTTGCCGTAGCTCTGGCCGTCGGGGACCATCACGAAGGTCGCCTTGCTGCCGGTACCGGGGATGTCGAGCACGGTGTTGTTGCGGGCGACCACGTTGGTGCCGCTGGTCACGGAGATGCCGCGGATCATGCCCGTGACGATGATGTTCTCCTCGATGAGCACGTTGGTGTAGTGCGCATCGTCCATGAAGATGCCCTGAACGTTCGACGCGGTCTCGGGCAGGTAGACGTTGCCCCGAATGGTGATGTCGCGGGAATCCGAGCCCTGGAACTGGATGAAGTCGAGATGAGCGCCGTCGCTCGGGTAAACGTGGCTCGCGCCGATGTTGTCCTCGATCAGCGCGCCGTCGATGCTGAGGAACTTGAAGCTGTCGTTGCCGATGTAGTCGATCGTGTTGCCCGACACGGTGAGATCGAAGGTGTTGATGAAGGTGCCGCCGTTCTTGACGTCGTGCACGTAGTTGTTCGCGAAGGTGATGTCGCGCGCGTCGTCCGAGCTGTAGAGGCCGTAGTGACCGCTGTAGTTCCCGTCGACGGGGCCGTTCACCTCGGAGTTCACGAAGGACACGTTGGTGCTGCCGTCGGTCACGCCGACGACGTAGGAGGCCCCGCTGCCGTTCGAGGGGTTGTCCACGTGGACACCGTCGATGCGGACGTTGTCGGAGTTGCTCACCGAGACGGAGTCGAACTTCGCGCCGAGGCGGTTCTGGGCGACGATGGTGACCTCGCTGCCGAAGCTGCGGTTGTCCACGTCGAGGTCGCCGTAGCGGCCGTTCGCCAGCACCAGCGTCTCGCCGCCACTGGCGGACGACAGCGCGTCGAGCAGCTCCGCGCGGCCCTCGATTATCGGGCCGATGCGGGTCGCTCCGGAAGGTGAGACGCCGCACGCCACAAGCGCGCAGGCGAGCAGGACCGACAGCCGTCCACACCGCAAAGAAGCAACGGATCCATCGCCGGTATGGAGTCCGCCGGTCATCCCTGCGGTGTTCCGATCGGGGCCGACACGGCGGTTGCGGTCGGGGCCAGCCAACGGTCCGCGGCACCCAGGGTGAGGCGCGAGAGCCATTCCTTGCCCGACGGGACGTCGTAGGTGATGTGGTCGAGCCGGAACCCGGCCTGCTGCATCCAGCGCCGCACCGTGGCCGGATCGGTCCGGTGAATGCCGCTCCGCGCGAAATCGCCCGCGTCGGCACGGTCCGGAAAGGAACGTCGTTCACGTCTGCGGTGGACGGTCTCGCGCAGAGATTGCCAGTTCCAGAAGCTCAGGACGACGCGGCCACCGGGTTCGATCACCCGCGCGGCTTCGCGCAGGGCGGCCACCGGGTCGGCCACGAACGGCAGGTAGAAGTTCATCAGGACGCTGCCATAGGCGCCCGGTTCAATGCGCCCCAACGGATCGTCCGCGTCGATGGGCAGCGTGGTGACGCCGCGCAGTTCTGACGAGGCGGCGATCACCGGATCGAGGGGAATGGCATCGACCGCGTGGCCGCGCTCCACGAGGTTGCCTTCGGTCTGTCCCTGGTCGCAGCCGACCGACAGTATCCGCGCGGGCGTCGCGGGCATGGCAGCGACGGCGCTCGGAAGCGGCGCGCTATAGTAGCAGCGGTCGTATCGCGCGGTCGACGGCACGCGCCGTTCGGGGCGAAGGAGTTCGGCAAGCGGCACACCGGCGCGGGCGTGCCGGCAGATCGCGGCGAGTTGGAGGTCGATCTCGGCTTTCGGCACGCCGATCCTCCCCACATACTTGTCCGGCATGTGGTGCAGGCTGAACTCTTCGATCCGGGAGACGCAGATCAGCCTTTGCAGGCCACATCCGGTGTAAGGATCGGTGGCGGCCGAACAAAGCATGTCGTAGCGCCCGACATGCGGATCCCGCAGGAACCCGCCCGAGGCGATGCAGTGCTTCAGCTTCCGCCGGCTCAGGATGAAGGCCGCGGAGTGCTCGTTGGAGTAGTTGGCGAACACCTCGCCCTTGATGACCTGCACGGTCGCGGGTTCCCAATGGTAGGACCCGTGAACGGTCGAGTAGTGCAAGGCGCCGTCCGGGCCGATCTCGTGACGCAGGAAGCCCGCGATGCAGTGGTCGGGCAAGGTCTCCTCGACCTCGGCGAAGGCATCGAAATTCGCCTGCGTGATCAGCGTGTCGTTCTCGGAGTAGATGAAGTAGTCGAACTCGTCCTGTCGCTCGGCGAAAAGCGCCTTGTGCGCGAAGGGAAGAGACCACGGATCGGGACTCGGCAATCCGACGCGAACCTCGACATCGGCGCCGAGGTCCTTCGGCTCGTTTGACAGAACGACGATGGAAACCTGCTGCGAGAACCCGCGATAGGTCTCGATCAGCTGTTCCAGATACCGCCGGTTCGACGCCCCGTAGCTTGCAATGGCGACGAGGATCGAGGCCGGGCGTGGAGGAGCTTCGTGACGTCCCATGTCAGTGTGCGCCCGCCCGCGCGATGCTCTGCGAGCTCTGCTGCCAGCTCGGGCGCAGACCGAGAGAATATTTCACATCGATGTAAAGCCACTTGGGATCCGTCGCGAGAAGCCGCGCCAGGGCCCAGCGGCACCGATTGCGCGCGTCTCTCTCGGGCACGAGTTCCGAGATCGCGGTGAAGAGGTCGCGGATGTGCACCATCCTCAATGCCAGATCGTTGTCGGAGAGCCAGTGGCCGCGTTTCGCGCCGGCATTGAACCAACGCCGCCGCGCGGCGTGGGACGTGTGCGCGGCGGTCGAGATGCCTGCATGCACCCGGCGATCGAACAAGGTTTCCGGGATTTCCGCGAACTGTCCCAACAAGGACAGATGCGCCAGCAGGATGAGGTCGGAGGCGAGGAAATCCTGGATCAGCCTGGTGCGGCGCAACTCGTCGGTCCGGATGACCCCGAAGATCGGATTGCAGAGGCCGCGCTGACGCATGAAGTTGCGCCGAAGATAGGCGACGAGACGATCCTCGGCGGTCTCTCCGCGTAGATCGAGACCGTCGTCGAAGGGCCCGATGACGCGGCCGGCACCGTCGATGACGTCGGTGCGCGGGTAGGCGAGAACCGCCTGCGGGTTCGCCTCGAGGGCGTCGATGCACGCCTCGAGGAAGCGCGGCCGCAGGTTGTCGTCATGGGCCGCCCACTTGAAGTAGCGGCCGCGAGCCTCGTCGACGAGCAGGTTGTAGTTCGGAGCCGCGCCGAGGTTGCGCGGCTGACGGATCAACCTGACGCGAGGATCCTGCTCGGCGTATGCGGCGCAGATATCGGCGGTCTCATCCTCCGAGGCGTTGTCGCTGATGATGAGCTCGAAGTCGCCCCAGGTCTGGGAGAGGATCGAGTCGATGGCCTCTCTCAGGTACTGCGCGCCGTTGCAGACGGGCAGGCCGATGGAGAGGACAGGACGGCAGGACTGCGTCATGCACGACTTCCGGAATGTGAGGGGGCGCATGGGTCGAGCGACCGCGTGTGCCCGGGAATCAAGGGTGCCCGAAACAGGCGAAAAAGGAACTGGGTCAAACTATTGCGGGGCGAGTGGTCTTTGGCAACGCGAGCCTCGACCGAATGTCTCAAGTCTTGTGACGTTGTGAAGAATTCTCGCTCCGCGTGTATTTCGGATGGCGCTGGGCGTAATCCTCCGTGTCGCGGGACCAGGTTCGCCGGGGCCGCGTCCCCGCTCCGCAGGGAGCGGAGTCGGTTTCTTCGCTCTCCTGGGTGTCGGACGCGCCAAGCAGCCAGGCGCCCGAGCCGAGCAACAGCATGAAAAGGACGTAGATGACCTTCCAGTAGTGAACCGTCCAGCCGGCCAGGTAGAACCCGGTCATGCAGACGAGAAAGCCCAGCCTGTACGACGCGTCGCGGTCGCCGAGGCGTGGCTTCAGCGCCACCAGAATGACCATCGACATGAACGCGAGATGCATCAACAGGCCGGCCGGCAGGCCGTGACGCACGGCCGAGACGATCCAGAACATGTCCATGCTGTCTCCCATCCACCACGGCCGGACCCAGTCGCCCGAAAGCCCGATGCCGAACAACGGGTGCTGCTGGATCGAGAGCACGCCGAACTCCCAGATGCGGATCCGGTTGTAGGCCGTCGAAGGATTGAAGGCGAAATATGTCAGGAACAGCTCCGGCACCGATCGGTTCGCGGCGATTTCGAGCGAGATCCATAGTGTGCCTACCCCGCACAGCAGGACGGTCCACCGTTTCCGGAACCGATGCAGAGCACTGTCCCAGGCGATCAGGCTGGCCTGAGAAACCAGGGCAGTCAGCGGCCCCGAGGAAAGCGACAGCGTTGCGACCAGCGCCACGAGCGCGGTCTGGGTGATGCGTATTATGCGGGGCCGGTCATAGCCGAGGACGAAGTAGCATATGGCGAAACCGCTGCCGCAGAAGACACCGAAGAGGATCGGATGGTAAAACGTCAGCGCCACGCGATCGAGGCCCCAGCGCGGTTCTTTTGGCACATCGGCGTAGGACGGCCAGACCTTGTTCGCGACGCTCAGCAGGTAGTTCTGCCCGGTCAGCGTTTCGTGGAGCGCGAAGGGCAGCATCGCGAGGATCATCAACACGAGAAAGCGCGCGACACTGCGAAAGTCGGCGGCGCTCCGGACGAAGCAGCGCCCGACGAGGTATGCGCCTAAGGTTTCGACAGTGTTGATCCCGGCAGCCTCGACGACGCTGGACGCCCCGTCGACCACAACCATGCTCAGCACGGTCCAGAGGCAGAACAGGATGAGAGCGATATCGGGCAAAATGATCCGGCCCGCGCCGCCGCTGAGCCAGATCTTCATGCAGGGCAGGAAGAGCAGAAGCAGAAGGAACCTGTCCGCCGTCAGGAACAACGGCCCGACGGGAAAGAAGAACGGCACGGCGAGCGTGAACAGGAGCAGCTTGGCGGGCCAGGGACCCGTCCGCGCCTGACTGACGGCGGCGGGCCCTGCTGCCGGCCGGTCAAGTCGGAGATCAACGCGTGCGTCGGTCAAGTCGGCCCCCGGTCATCCGTAGCCTGCACGCCACGTTGCGCGCTGGCGCCACACGTCCGACCAGGCAGCGTGCCGTTCGCGCCAGCGTGGACTGGAGGTCAGGCGCGCCAGGCAGAGAGACACGGCCACCCGAGACAGCGGCCAGCAGGTCAGCGCCAGAACCCCGGCGCGGCGCTGGCCGCGCGGGAAGTGACGCCGGATCAGCGTGGTCTTGGCGCGCAGGAGCATCACAAGCTTCTGGGCGCGGGCCTTGGAAGACGCGCCGACGTGATGGACGATCCGGGCGTCCGGCGTGATCCGTGGCGCGGCACCGGTGGCACGCGCCCTCATGCACAGGTCGTATTCCTCGCCGTACATCGTGAAGGTCTCGTCGAACCCGCCGAGCGCGCGCCACGTCTCCGCCTCGATCAGGAAGAAGCAGCCGGACACCACGTCGACCGCGCGCTCGTCGTCGCGCTGCCAGCCGCCATAGCTCTCGGGGTTGAACAGGGCGCTGCGGGGCAGGGCGTGCGACAGCCCGAGGGCCTGGCAGGCCACGCTCCAGAGGCTCATGCGGCCCCAGCAGCTCGCGGCGTTGAGGCTGCCGTCGGCGAAGACCGTCCGTCCGCCCCAGATGCCCGCCTCTGGCCGGGTGCGCGCGAAGTCGAGAAGGCGGTCGATCGCGCGGTCGAGCACCACGGTGTCGGGGTTGAGAAGGAGGATGTAGCGTCCGCGCGCGGCGCGTGCGGCGTGGTTGTTGGCCTTCGCGAAGCCGAGGTTTTCGGGACACGCGGTCAGGGCAAGGTCCGGAAATGCCTGGGCTATGGCCTTGGCCGACCCGTCGGTGGAGGCGTTGTCCCAGACCAGCACCTCGTGAGGGGTTCGGGTCTCGGCCGCGACCGACCGCAGGCAGTCGAGCGTCATCTCTCGGGTGTTGTAGCTGACCACCACGATGGAGACGATCGGTTCCTGTGACCCGTCCGAGGCGGATGTAGCGGAGTCGGCGCGTCGCGCGATGCGGGCGGACCGGTCGCGCACCGGCACGTCAAATGGATCGGGATGGTCGCGCATCCGTCAATCGCTCCAAAAAAATGTCTTCAAAAATATCCTGTCGAGTATCCACGCTCCTGCCGTTTTGACAACAGAAATGAAGACGCCCCCCGCACGTCTGACCGCGCGGGGGGCGCTTTGGCCCGTGAAAGGCGTCGCCGTCAGCCGATGGTGTCAGCCTCGGCGATGATCTGCTGCACCTCGTCGGGGCTCCAGACGTCCTCGAGGATCACGAGGTCCTCGATGGTGCCGTCGAACGAGTTGCGCGAGCCCGGCTCTCCCGAGGCGCTGCCCCAGCCCAGGCCGCCGACCTGCAGGTATTCCGGGCTCGATTCCCAGCTCATGCCGGTGTCGACGGTGTCGACCAGTTCGCCGTCGAGCCAGACCTTGGCTTCGGCGCCATCGAAGGTCAGCTGAAGCCCGTAGGGACGGTTGGCCTCGATTCCGTCGACCGAGACGGTCTTTTCGGAGGCGCCGTCCTGGAAGCGGACCTTGAGCGTGTCGTTCTCGAGGTAGACGCTGAGGTGGTTGCCGTCGCCGGCGAAGTAGCTCGCATCACGCGTCAGGATTCCCTCGCGGCCCGACGTGTCATCGGTCTCGAAGGTCAGTGCGATGGTGCCGTCTGCGATGTTGAGCGCATCGCTCGGAGCGAATTCCAGCACGTCGGACTGTCTCTCGAAGTCCATCGGATCGAGCAGCGACAGCGCCGCGTCGGCCACGGTCGCCGACGGGCCGTCGGTCGGGGTCGGCTCGGGGTCGGTCTCGGCGTCCGGCTCGTAGGCGGGAACCACGCCGTCGGCGAGGATGCTCTCGATGGCCGAGGGCGTGCGCACGCCGTCCACCAACACGACGTCGGAAATCGTGCCCGACATTGCGGCGGTGAAGCCGGACGCGCCCGATGCGCTGCCCCAGCCAAGGCCGCCGAGCTGCATGTACTCGACATTGTCCGCCCAGCTCATGCCGGTATCGACCGAGCCGACCTTGGTGCCGTCGAGCCACGCGACCGCCTCGGTCCCGTCGAAGCCGACCTGGAGATCGTAGGCCTGGCCGCCCTTGATGCCGTCGACCTTGATCTCCTCGGACGTCTCGCCGTCCTGGAAGCGCATACGCAGGATGTTGTTTTCGACATACGCGGCGAAGTGGTTGCCGCCGCCGCCGAAATAGGACGCGTCCTTGGTCACGAGACCCTGGCGCGAGGATGCCTCGTCTAGCGTGAACGACATCGCGAGGGTGCCGGCGTCGAGTTCGAAGGCGGCATCGTGCGCGACTTCCATCACGTCCGACCGGCTGCCGATCGAGAGGTCGCCCACGAGGCTGAACGCGGCGCCGTCGAGCGTGCCGGTTTCCGGGGCAGCCACGTCGCCCGAGGTGTCCTCGGTCGGAGCGGCAGGCTCTTCCTCGACCACGGGCTCTTCGGTCGAGTCCGGCTCTTCGGTGGTATCGGGCTCTTCGGGCTCGGTCGGCTCTTCGGGCTGGGTGGGGGCCGGCTCGGGCTCGTAGGACGTCCCGTTGAGCAGCTCCATCAGCCGGTCGTATGCGCCGTAGTTCTCGGCCTCGCTGCCTGCGACGGGGGCCAGGCCCTCGAGCGTCACGCCAAGGCCCTCGTCGGCGTTGGCGAAGAGATCGTCGTAGTGCCAGGCGCCGTTCGGGTCCGCGTTCTGCACCACGAGGTTGCCGCCCACTTCACCGAGAGCGTGGCCGGGATAGGCGCTCTGGATGTTGTTGTAGCTCTGGCCGTCGGGGACCATCACGAAGGTCGCCTTGCTGCCGGTACCGGGGATGTCGAGCACGGTGTTGTTGCGGGCGACCACGTTGGTGCCGCTGGTCACCGAGATGCCGCGGATCATGCCCGTGACGATGATGTTCTCCTCAATGAGCACGTTGGTGTAGTGCGCATCGTCCATGAAGATGCCCTGAACATCAGCCGCGGTCTCGGGCAGGTAGACGTTGCCGCGAATGGTGATGTCGCGGGAATCCGAGCCCTGGAACTGGATGAAGTCCAGGTGGGCGCCGTCGGAGGCGTAAACATGGCTCGCGCCGATGTTGTCCTCGATCAGCGCGCCGTCGATGCTGAGGAACTTGAAGCTGTCGTTGCCGATGTAGTCGATCGTGTTGCCAGACACGGTCAGATCGGAGGTGTTGATGAACGTGCCGCCGTTCTTGACGTCATGGACGTAGTTGTTCTCGAAGGTCACGTTGCGCGAGCCGGTGGAGCTGTAGATCCCGTAGTGGCCGCTGTAGTTCCCGTCGACGGGGCCATTCACCTCGGAGTTCACGAAGGACACGTTGGTGCTGCCGTCGGTGATGCCCACGACGTAGGAGCCACCGGTGCCGTTCGAGGGGTTGTCCACGTGGACGCCGTCGATTCGGACGTTGTCGGAGTTGCTCACCGAGACGGAGTCGAACTTCGCGCCGAGGCGGTTCTGAGCGACGATGGTGACCTCGCTGCCGAAGCTGCGGTTGTCCACGTCGAGGTCGCCGTAGCGGCCGTTCGCCAGCACCAGCGTCTCGCCGCCACTGGCGGACGACAGCGCGTCGAGCAGCTCCGCGCGGGTCGAAATGGCAATTGTTTCGCCACCTGTTGGCATTCTCATTTCCTCTCGTTCTATGCCGAGCCGGGAAAAAGTGTGTCGCGGCGTATGGCATCAGGATCGCGCTTCAGACCCCGGAAAGACCGGGCACACGGCAGGGTTCGGCCGCACCGGGGAGGGTGGTGAACGGCTCGGCGTGCGATCGGCGAAGCCCGGCAGCTCGGCTAGCGCTCCGGCAATGACTGAAACAACTTTGGGGTGAAGTGACTGCTGAACACTCACCTAGAGTAGGGCCAAAAATCTGGCAACGCGCGGACTGCCACGGTTCCTTTCCGCGGCAATATTTCGCCCTTGGAATTCGTGTCGTCCGAAAAAGGATAGTGAATCATGATTACCCGTCATGCGGGTGCTCCTGCGATCCGTCGCAGGGTTTTCAAATGTTTCCCGGGGGGCTGGGATAAAGTTCCCGACACCTGCCATCATCGGCGGGAATATGCCGAAACATGTCATGACCTAAAGTCAACTTTGCCGCAAACGGGACCGTTTGCCGCGCCGCAGACACATTCAAGGAGTGTGTGAAGCCGGGTAATGCCCTGCGAGCGGCGTCGTGACGTGGCGTTCCGGACCCCGGATTCCGTCGCGATCACCCGCGCGTGCGGGGCAATCCAAGTCGCACGCGCAATGGCTGACGGGAGATGTCACCGCCCCTAGACCGACGGATGCTGAAGGTGCTGGCTGCAGCGGGCGGTGGTGGATGGGACCCGTCCGCGCCCGATGGCACGCCGCGCCGCCCGCCGTATGGTCCCGAGGAACTCGCGCAGGCCCGTGCGCAGGCCGGCCCGGCGCGCGTTGTCCCAGAGGTGGAACCCGGTGAAGACCGGCGCAGGCTGCCGGGCGAGTCGCAAAGCCGCCAGGCGTGGCGCGGCGCTGCGGCGCTTGCGCACCTGTCCGGGTTGCATGGCGACGAGCGCCTCGGGGTCGAGTGGCGAAAGCGCGATGGCGCCGGCGATCTCCGCGTCGCGCAAAAGGCGCGCGCCAAGCGGGGTGCGTGCGATCGCCGCGCTCAGCCCGTCGCGTTCCTCGAAGACCGGATAGCCCCGGTCGTCCGTCTCCCACGCATCGGCGCAGACGATGTCGGCGAAGCTGCCGACGCCGTCGGGACAGAGCTTGCACCGATGCTGGACCTGCCGCGAGAGGATACGGCCCCAGCTGTCGGCGTAGTTCATGCGAACGGCGCGTCCGTCCCGCAGCGTCGCAGTGGCGTAGCCCGGCCAGCCGTCGCCACGATAGCGGAAGCGGGCGGTCTCGGCCTCGGACGTGCCGAGCGCGGACAGGACCGTGCGGGCACCGTTCAAGCTCGGCACACCGGCGCAGAAGAACGACAGCATGACCGGGAAGGTCGCGTCTACGCGCGCGTCCAGACGTGCGAGTGCGCGCAGCGCCGCGATGTCGCAGGGCTTGCCGACGAAGGCATGGCGCAGGCCCGAAGTCAGCGCGTCCTCGATCCCCTCCAGCGGCGCGGAGGGAGCATAGCGCGACCCGGCCGCGGCCTTCACCTCTTTCGCAGTACTGCTCTGAACGGTTCGGTTGGCGATGGGGCGCGCCGGGTCAGGCCCGGTTTGCCAAACCCGCGCGACGGTGCCGGTTTCGAGCAGGTGAACCAGCATCGCCGAGAGGACCCCGCCGGAGGACGCGGCCCGGCGGAGCTCGGGATCGATGGCGTGGCCTGCGCTGATGCGCAGATAGGGGCCCAAAAGCGGATGCTCGGGCCGTGCACCGCGTTCCAGCGTGAGGCCTGCGCCCGGACAGATCGCCGCGATCCGGTCGCGCGCAGGGGCGGGGAGGGGGCGCCCGCCGGTGTCCGGGCGCAGGACGCCATCGGTCGTCATCCGCATCGTCACGGCATCCGGTGCCACCGCCGCGCAGCCACCGCAGCCTGTGCAGAGGTTGCCCGAGAGTACCGCGTCGAGATCAGGACGCGCGCGGCTCATGCCGCGGCCATCGCCGCCTGTCGCAGCGTGTCGGCGACGGCGTCCTCGTAGAGGGCCAGCCGCGCCAGTCCGCGGTCGAGGCAGTCGCGCACTAGCGGACGCAGCGCGTCGCGGTCGTCGATCACCGCCTCGACGCTCGCCACGATCTCTGCGGTGGAGTCCTCGCGCAGGTCGGCCACGCGATCGTATCCGAGCCCGCCGAAGAGCCCGGCGAACTTGCGGCTGTAGGCCATCGGCAGCACCGGGACGCAGGACGACAGCGCGGCGATGCAGGCATGCATCCGGGCTCCGGCAAAGGCGTCCATGCCCGCGATGTAGCCCTTGGCCTCCACGGGGTCGCGGAACCGGGGCGCGAGGATGACCGAGGGGAACTCTCCGGCGAGAATGGCGCTGGCGGCGTGGTCGTCCTCTACCGGCATATCGTCGGACAGAACATGCGGGACGAGATGAACCTCGAGATCCGGACGGGCCGTCAGCCGGTCGAGAAGGGCGCGGATCGTGTCGGCATAGGAATCGCGCAGGCCGAACATGTTGGTGCCGGAATAACCACCGTTGAACAGCAGGCCCGACACGTTGAGCCCGACCCGGCACCTTCCGCTCGGCGGGCGCGCCACGGCCTCGAACGGCAGGCGCAGGGCCACGTCGCTCGCTGCGACGATCCGGCCGCCGTAGCCCGCCGAGCGCAGGAACTCGACCGAGAGGTCGTCGCGGGTGCAGACCAGCGTGGCCCGGCGCATCACGCCCATCGCGGCCCGCCGGGCCCAGGCGGTGCGGAACGGACCGATGGTCTGCGGCGCGAGGAGAAGGGGCGTGCCAACCGACAGGGCCCGTGCCTTCGATGCGATCATCGTCGCCGCGCGCTTGACCCCGTATATGTCTGTGAAGCTGTCCCCGGCACTGATATCGATGACCATGTCGCAGTCGCGAAGCGTTTGCGCCAGGCGGCCCGAGCTGCCGACGAAATCGCGCAGGCGCAACTCGACGATTTCGCGCACCTGCCGCCCGGTGCAGGGCGGGCGGCGGTCCTTCCACCCGATGATCGTGAACTCCGCGCGCAGGCCGAGATCGCGCGCGGCCTTCTCGACGATCGCGATGTTGGCGAGTGTCAGGGCGCCGACGCCGAGATTGGCGGACTTGGCGGAATGCCACAGCAGGCCGACACGAATCTTCTTCGCGGGAAATTCCATGACTCGAAGACCTCGATGAAAATGCGATGCAATATGACGGCGATCCTACGGGATGGAACCGGGCCCGCCAACGTTCTTGCGCGCCAGGCTGGCCAGAGGCGACGCGCGGAGGCACTGGCCTTGCGCGCGTGTGCTGCCAAGAAACTTCGAAGTGGCGGGGCAAGGCGTCGGCCTGCCTGTGTGAGGCGAGCACCTGTATGCACGCAAACGGGTCTCCGCGTCGGCGCGTTGGACCGGGTGTGCGGCGGCTTCGCGGGCGCGACGTCTCCGCGCAGTGCAAGATGCGGGGCGAGGCCGCCGAGGCTTCCAAGTATTTGAAGCGTAATCGCATCATCGGCTTCCGTTTCGTGTTCCATGCTCGCGGGAAGCAGCCGTCCGACTCATTGCAAACTTGAGAAAAACGGGCGGGTCGCTTAGACAGGGACCTGTGTAAAGAGACGTCTGCCCACGCGTGGAAAGGGTACCGATGCCCGAGACCGAAGAAGTGGAAAATCAGTCGAACAGGGCCGTCATGATCGCCGCGCTGCTCGCTTCGACTTTCTCCCTCTGGTTGTCTTTAGCAATTTCTTTCGCGTTCGACCTCGGATCGGGCGCCGGTCGTCTGCTTTTGCCGCTGGGGCTGGGCGTCGTCGTATATTTTCTTGTGTATTATCTTTCGGTTGCTGTGCGACGCTTGATCTGCACTCGATCCGGTGCGCGTGCACCCGCCGATCGCGATACGCAGGGCGGGCAAGCCACCGAATGACCGCATCTCGCCTTGCAGGGGTACGACTACGTTCGTTTAGGTTGTATTACTCGTAAGCTCCGTCAGGCCGCTCCTCCTACGCTAGTCAGCGTCGGGCCACGCAGGCATCATCGTCTCCATAGTCCATTTCCAAAGAGACGCTCTGATCATGCCTTCATTTTCGAACCGAATTGCGCGGCCCGGGCTGATCGCCGTGGCGGCCGCCCTGTCTCTCTCCTGGGCCGAACCGGTTTCGGCAAGCGCGATGCAGGAGTTTACGCTCGATGTCGATCAATCCAGCATCGATATGCAGGCCCGGAGTTGCCAAAGCAGGTGCGGCGTCACCGCGGCCTTCTCGCAACCCGGCGAGGTCTCGCACACCTACAGCGAGGAAGGAGAAGTCTGGCACCTGCGCGACATCATCGACTGGACTGTCCGCAGCCGGGGCAAGCAGGTCTACGATGTCGTGGTGAACCTCTTCTTCACCGCGCCGACCGAAGCGTCCAGCCAGACGGAAGGGACGGGTATCTTCTTCTCGTTCATGGGCATCTTCACCACCAACCATCTCAGCTGGGACGACTGGACGACGCCGGTCAACTTCGACAACGGCTCGCGCCTGTCGGTCTGGCTCGAGGATGGTATCGACATCGCGCTGGGACGTACGGTGTCCAGCGACATGCACATCAGGGCCGACCGCCTTGCCGGCATGAGCACGCCGTCCCCGGTGCCGCTGCCGCCGGCTCTCCCGGCGATGCTCGCGGTGCTGGGCGGGCTCTTCTGGGCAGGACGGAGCAAGCGCCGGACGGCCTGATCCACGCCTGACATCGACACGACTTTCTCGGTCCGCCGGGGCGCTATTGCCCGGGCGGGCCGCAGTGCGTTTGCGGGGCGAAGAACGGGGTGCTCCGAGACGAGGTGCCATGGTCTCCGGGCCGACCGTTTCGGATCGGCAGCGAGGCTGTGGCGGTCAGCGTCTGTTTCGAGACGCGGGTCTCACATGCCGAGACGCGCGCAAGGCGCCCGGGGGCCGGTGCGGAAATCGGACATGCAAGAGGCGGGACCAGCATTCGCCAGCCCCGCCCGCACGATGGGCATTGAAGCGGATCGTCGTTGACGCCCGTCCGAGCGCCGAAGCACGCGCCCGGCCGAAGCCACGCTCAGCCGGTCAGCTGCTGCAGACGGGTCAGCAGGCTCTGGCCGATCTCCACGGCCGGATAGCCGAGACGGTCGAGCAGCAGCGCCCCGCCGCCGGCGACGCCCACGATCAGGGCCAGCACCGCGACCCGGCGCAGCCCGCGCCAGAGCGGTTCGAACGGCGTCGCCACGTATGGAATGGCGGCAAGGGGCGTCACGCCCAGCGACTTGGTCAGTTCGACCGGCCGGCGGATATAGGGCGAAAGCAGTTCGGCCACCGTCACCGCCGCCAGGCCGAACACGAGACCGGCCAGCGCCGCCGCCGCCGCGATCAGCTTGCGGTTCGGCGATGCGGGATGGGTCGGGACCACCGCGTTCTCCACCACCGACAGCCGCTCGCCCTTCGACAGCAACTCGATCCGCTCGCCCGTGGCAGCATCGGACATGCGCGCGACGGCTCGGTCATACTGGGTCTGGACGTTGTCGCGCTCACGCTCCATCGACCCAAGCGTGATGCCGTTCGCGGGCGTGCGGTCAATCTCCACCTGCATTTCGGCGACCTGGTCCTCGAGCGTCGCGGCTGTCTCCTTCAGGGTCTCGATCTGGCTGTCGATCTCGACCAGCTGCGCCTCGAGGACGCCCGCGCCCGGGGTCTCGTTCGGCGGATCGGCCGGCGACTGCCCGGCGATGGCACGCTCGAGCAGCGCGATGCGCCTCTTCAGGACGCTGATCTTGGGGTTATTGTCGCTGAAAACCGCGCTGAGCGAGGTCAGCTCGTTGCGCAGCGTCGACAGCTCTTCCTCCTCGCGGGTGGGTGGCCGCTGGGCGATGGTGTCGGTGCGGCCCGTCGCCTCGAACACGTCGACGAGCCGACGGCGCTGATCGCCCAGCTGCGCGATCTCGCGCCGGGCCTGGGCGAGACGTTCGCGCAGGAGGTTCTGGCGGTTCATGCGGAAGTCGAGCGTCTCGGGCAGGGCGCCCACGTTGTCGTTCTGGAACGCCAGGATGCGGCGGTCGATCTGGTCGAGCTCCTCGCCAAGACGCCAGACCTCCTTTTCGAAGAAGGACAGCGTGCCGGTGGCGATCTTCTCGCGGAACTCGGCGTCCGCCTCGATCGTGCGGGTCACCAGCTCGTTGGCGATCGCCGCGGCCTTGGGGCCCGTGTCGGCCTCGGCCGAGATCGCCACGTAGAGCGCGTTCCCCCGTCCGCCGGACAGCTGGAAGGTCAGCCGGTCGCGCATGTCCCTGACGATATCGTCCGGCTCCATCTCGGGCGCGTCGTCGTAAAGCGACAGCGTCTCCGCAATGCCGAGCATGTTCTCCCGCGTGAGCATCCGCTGCTGGATGCGCTGGAGGTGCATCATGAAGTCCGTGCGCACCGTAGAGGCCGCGAGGTCGCTCGGGATCTGGGAGGATTCCACCAGAAGCGCCGCCTGCGCCTTGTAGACCTGCGGCAGCGCCACGGCGGCCGCGAGGCCCGCCGCGACGACAACCGCCGCGACCGACAGGAACAAGGTGAACCGGATCCGGAGGATCCAGAAGAGATACCTGACATCTAGCGACATGTGTCGTCTCCTCGGCATCGTGCCACGGTCGCCCGGTCACGAGACCGGTCCAGGGGTTTCACCATTTCTCGAACACGCGCGCGTTCTGGTCGCCGCGTCTCAGCAAACGTTCGGCGTTGGCCAGGATCTCCTTGACCAAGGCATTGGTCTCGGACCTGCGCCTCACGTAGAAGGACAGTACCTCGGCAAGACAGGCGAGCTTTTGGCCGGTGCTCTGCGGCAGGCGTGCGGCGGACCCCAGCCGCGCCGCGATCATGCGCCAGCGCGGCAACAGGAGCCGCGACGGCGCGCGTCCCGTGAACCATTCTGCCCGCGCGTCATAGCTTTCGCTGTCGCGCATCGACCGGTCCTGATGGTCGCGCTTGTAGAACAGGACCTCGTCGATCTCGACGAAGGCACCGAGGAGAAGCAGGTCCTCGATCAGCACCGTGTCGGACGAGATGAAGTCCCGGATCAGCGGGGTTCGCATCAGCGCCTCGGTCCGCACAAGGCCGTAGACCGGGATCCAGAACCCTTCGATCGGCTCGCGGCCCCAGCCGCGCCGCCGGTCCACGGCGATGAAGTGATCGTGGTAGCGGCGGAGACGGTCCGAAGGGCGCTCGGCCCCGAGCCTGAGGTTCGCGTTGAGCGACAGAAGTGTGCGCCCGGTCTCGTCGATCTTCTCGGAGCGCGCATAGGCCAGAACGGCATCACGACGGTCGTCCAGCGCTTCGAGGCATTGCTCGATGTAGCTATCCGCCCAACGGTCGTCGTGGTTGGCCCAGGCGAAGAACGGCCCGCGCGCCAGCCGGGCCACCCGGTTGAAATTGCCGGCCGCCCCTAGGTTGCGGTCGGTCCGGGAATAGCGGATGCGCGGGTCTTGCCGAGCAACCTGTTCGCAGATCGCCGGCGTTTCATCGGTCGAGCAATTGTCCGAGATGATGATCTCGATATTGCCGTGTGTCTGACGGCGCAGGCAGTCGATGGCTTCGGCGACGTAATCTGCGCCGTTGTAAACGGGCAGTCCGATCGAAACGAGTTGCCCGCCGGGCTCCGGGGTCATGGTCCGATTGGTCATGAGAACAACCTCGCCCACATGGAATGGACACGTCCGCGCTCGCGCGGGTCGAGACAGGCGCCGATCAGCACCAGGAGGTAGACACAGGCGCCGATGACGCCCTGCAGGAACAGCTCGGTCCAACCGGAGGGCGGCATGATCAGGCGCAGCGCGACCCAGGCGCAGGCGCCCGCGGCCGCCGGCGCCAGACCTCGCAGCAGCGTCTGGGTGGCGAACTCCGTGAAGGACCGCCCCGTCAGGCGCAGGCAGAAGCGCCAGAAGTATCCCAGGTGCGAGACGATCGCGACGACGGTAAGCGCCAGCGTCACGCCCGGGGCGCCGAGGTCCAGCCCGTCGGCGAACACGAACATCAGAACCACGCCGACGCTCTGGAACATCAACGCCGGCACCACGTAGGACCGAACCTGCTTGGTCGCGAGCGCGGCGCTGGCCAGCAGGATCGTCGGCTGGGTGAACGGGAAGATCACCATGAAGAGGACGAGGACCCACGCCGCGACGCCGTAGTCCGGCCCGAGGTAGAGTCCCACGACAACGTCGGCGTAGACGATCATCGGGGTCGCCAGGAACATCGAGACCCAGAGGCCGTAGCGACCTGCCCGCAAGACCGTGTTGCCGAGACGCGTCCGGTCGCCCAGCGCGTTCATGGCGGTCACCGCCGGCTGCAGCGGCAGCGCCGCGAGCTTGATCGTGCTTTCGAGCTGGCGAAAGAAGGTTGCCCCCACGTGGTAGGCGGTGACCTCGACCGCGGTGCCGTAGAGGTTCAGGACCATCGTCGCGGCGTGGGTGTGCAGCACTGCGCCGAGGCGGTCCAACGTGGTCCATAGCCCGAAGCCGGTCAATTCTCGCGCCGTCGAGGCCGAGAACAACCGAGGCTCGAAGCGCAACTCGGGCAGGATCCGGAACGAGCGCACGAGCATGATGGTGTTCATGGAAGATTCCGCGATCACGGTCGCGACGACCACCCAGATCACCCGGGGTCCGAGCGTCAGAAGCAGGGTCAGCAGCAGCGCTGCCCGGATCAGATCCCCGAGCACGTCGAGCAGGTTCTTTTCGAAGTAGCGCTGGGTGACCGCGTAGGCGGTCGTGAAGGGCACGGTGATCGTCTTGTAGGCGAAGTTTGCGAGCATGAGCAGGATCATGACTCGAAGATCGGGCACCATGTGCGGCGCCACGTTGAAGACATGTTCGACCTGGAACGCGAAGATGACGCCTACCGGGATCATCACGAGCGTGGCCGCGAGCATGACGATGAAGATCGACGCCGAGATGCGCCGCATTTCGACGAAGTCGCCCTTGGCGCAGGCATCGACCATGTAGCGGACGATGCCGCCGATGAAGAACGAGAAGAACAGCGGTGCGAAGACCATCAACGCCGTAACGAGCGGCAGGATGGCGAACTCCTGCGCGGGAATGCGGCGCAGGAGATACTGGTAGACCCAGAGCAGGACAACGAAGTTTACCCCGCGTGCCAGAACGCTCGACGCCGAGTTGAGGGCGACGAGGCGTTCGGAGAGGACGACGCGGCTCTGGCTCATTCCGCTATCCCGTCACCACCGCGAAAGCCGGGTCGAGGCCCATGCCGCGGGTCTGGGCGGTGATCTCGTCGAGGTATTGCGCGTTCGAGATCAGCACCAGCGACGGAGCGATCTCGCCCAGCGCGTCGGGCGCGACGATGGGCACGCCCACGCCGGGCGCGACGAGGCCCTGCTTGCGCTCGTTGAGGTCCACGAAGGCCGCGATTTCCTGTCCCGACAGGTGCAGCGCATTGGCGAAGGAGATGCCCTTCGATCCCGCGCCCCAGATGACCGCGCGTCCTTCCAGAGCGCCGATCCGCGAACGCCAGACCTTGAGGTCGGTCCGGGCGAATTCGCCGAAGGCCGAGGCGAGGCGCAGGACGCTCCGGGTGTCGGGGTGCAGGTAGTAGGGGTCGGCGGTGCCGGGGCGTGCCTCGATCATCAGGAACTGCTGGCCGTAGCCCTCGCGCACTTGCGTCGGCTCGAAGCCCGCGCGGCGGAACAGCGTGACCAGCGACGGTTCGGTCCAGTAGCCCACGTGCTCGTAGATCACGTCCCACATCGAGCTCGCGTCCAGCATCCAGCGCGCGTTCGGCACCTCGATGTAGACCGGGACGTCGCGGTCGCCGATGGCCGCGCGAATGTCCTTGAGGAACGCCAGCGGCTCGTCCAGGTGCTCGAGCACGTGGCGGCAGACGATGGCGTCGAAGGGCCGGTCGAGCTGCTCGGAGCGGAAATATTCCGGCACGATCTCGACGCCCTCGCGCTCGGTGAAGGGGGAGGTCACGCCCTCCATCGACGGGTCGAAACCGATCGCCTCGGCCGCGCCGTGCCGCGAGAGCAGGTCCAGCATGTGGCCGTCGCCGCAGCCGATGTCGATGACCGTGCGGCCCTTCAGGTCGAACCGGTCGACCAGGTCGGCGGCGAGCTCGTCTGCAAAGGCGCGGAAGGTCGGCGAGAAGTGAAGGGCGTTCTCGTAGCCCGGCGCGTAGCGCATCCGCTCCGGGTCGAAGGCGCTGTTCCAGATGCAGGCGCAGCTTCGACACACGGCGAGGTCGATGGCGCCCGTGGGCGCCGCGCGCGCGGCTGCGTCGTCGGGCCAGAGCTGGTTGCAGATCACCGGCACCCGGGGCAGCGTGAAGAAGGTCTCGAAATCGGTCGATCCGCAGAGCGGGCAGTTCGTGGAGAGGCTCATGTCACACCGCCACCAGTTCGGGGTGGAGGTCCATCGCGGCGAGATCGGCGCGGATCTCTTCGACGTAGACCGGGTTCATCACGATCACCGTGTCGGGCGGCGCCTCGCGCAGCTCGTCGGGGGCCGACACCCGCAGGCCGGCGCCGGGCAGGTACTTGCCCTGCTTGTGCGGATTGACGTCCACGACGTTGGCGACCATGTCGCCGAGCCCGTCGGTGGTCAGGAACGACACGCCCTTGGACCCGCCGCCCCAGATCGCGACACGACGGCCGTCACGATGCCGGTCGGCAACGAAATCGTGCCAGTGGCGACGGACCTGCGCCACTTTCTCGGGGAAGGTCTCGGCCAGCGCGTGCAGCTCCTCAAGATCATCTTCCTGTGCGAGCGCGGGCGTGTCGCCGGGCTGGGCGTACTGGATGATGTACTGCCCCTCATAGGCCAGGTCGGTCTTCTGCACGCCGAGGCCCGCCTGCCGGAAGAGGCGGGCGTGGCTGCCCAGCGTGAAGTAGGAGCAATGCTCGTAGTAGATGTCCCAGAAGGCGCCTTCATCGAGCACGCGCGCCACATCCGGCGTCTCGAAGAAGATGCCCACGTCGCGCCGCCCGTCGAGCACCGCCGAGACATCGGACATGAACGGTCCGACCTCGGGGATATGCTCGAGCGTGTGACGGCAGACCACGTAATCGGGCCGTTCCGCGATGTTGGCGGGGTCGAAGTATTCCCGCTGAAAGCGGATCTCGCGGTCGTCCGTGCCCGGCAAGCGGTCGGGGATGAAGCCCGGATCGACGCCCAATCCGCGGCTGCCGGTGGTGGCGACCAGTTCCTTGAGAAAGTCGCCCTTGCCGCAGCCGATCTCGAGCACGAGCCGCCCGTCGAGCCGCTCGCGCGCGGCGATGTCCTGCACGAGGGTCTGCGCGAAGCGGTTGAACGTGCCCGAGAAGTGCTGGCTCTCCTCGGTGGTGGAGGCGTAGTCCACCATCTCGAGCTCGAAGAGCGCGTTGAACACGAAACCGCAGGACTTGCACAGTTCCAGGTGCAGGGGCCGGCGCGGGAAGGACCGCGCCTCCTCCTCGGTGTCGAGGAGGATGCACGACTGCACCGGGATCGCGTCGAGCGAGTAGATCGGAACGGTCCGCTGCGACTGGCAGGCGGGGCAGGGCGTGTCGCTCATGTCAGCCACCCACGATCTCTAGGTTCGGGATCGGCACGACGAACTTGCCGCCGGCTTCCAGGAACGCCGCCTGCTGGCGGACGATCTCGTCGCGGAAGTTCCACGGCAGGATCATCACGTATTCCGGGCGGTCGGTCTCAAGACGCGATGGATCGTCGATCGGAATTCGCACGCCGGGCATGAACTTGCCCTGCTTGTGGATGTTGCGGTCCACCGCGTACTCGATCGAGGACGAGTCGAGCGCGAGGTAGTTGAGCATGATCGTGCCCTTCGCCGCCGCGCCGTAGGCCACGATGCGTTTTCCATCGGCGCGGATGTCCGAGACCAGCTTGCGCGCCGCGTCGCGGAACGCGTGCACCCGGTTCCCGAAATCTGCGTAGTAGTCGTAGCGGTCGAGCCCGAGCGCCGCCTCCTCGGCCAGGATCTCCGTCACCGCCGGAGACGGATCCGCCGTCTTGCCGAAATAGAGCCGGAGCGATCCACCGTGGATCGGCAGACGCCGCACGTCGTTCAGGAAGAGACCGTTGCGCTCGAACAGCGCCTTGGCGGAGCCGACCGAGAAGTAGCACAGGTGCTCGTGATAGATCGTGTCGAACTCGATGAAGTCGATCAGGTCGCGGACGTAGGGAAACTCGACCACCACCTGGCCGGTGTCCGACAGCAGCGTCTCCATGCCCCGCACGAGGTCGTTCTGATCCGCGACATGGGCCACCACGTTGTTGGCGATGATGAGGTCCGCCGGCCCGCGCGTCTCGCGCAGCATGGTAGCGACGCGGGTGCCGAAGAAGTCGACCAGGGTGTCGATACCCTTTTCGATCGCCGCGCCCGCCGGCTGCGAGGCCGGATCGACGCCCAGCACCTGGATGCCGCGGTTCCTGAAGTTCTGCAGCATGTAGCCGTCGTTCGACGCGATCTCGACCACCCGGTGATCTGGGCCGAGTCCGTTGCGCTCGATCAGCTCGTCGGCGTTGGCCTTGGAGTGGGCGAGCAGGTCTTCGGAGAAGGACGAGAAGTAGACGTAGTCGTCGCCGAACATCTCCTCCGGCGGACGCGTCTCGAGAAGCTGGACCAGCGTGCAGTGCGGGCAGTAGCCCAGCCGCAGAGGCACGAGGCTCTCGCTCTGGGAGAGGCGCGAGGTCTCCAGCAGGCCGTCCGAGCGCGGCATCAGGCCGAGGTCGAGGATCGGCTCCAGCCCGTGATGATCGCACGAGATGCAGTGCACCTGCGCGGCGTCGCTGCGGAAGGCGTCGGTGACGCTGGCCACGCGCTTGACCTGGTGGCGCAGCGAGGTGTCGAGGATGCCGTCGCCGATCAGTTTGTGGATGTGGCCGATGCGCTGGTAGCGCGTGCCCTCGAACTCGTCGAGCGTGAGCGCCTGCGCCTTGTAGGCCTCGTAGAGGCTCTGTGCGCCCCGGCGGGCGTCCCATTGCGGCTCGAAGTGCGGCATCACCCGTCGGATCTTGTCGCAGTTCACCCGGTAGCAGCGCGTGTCCGGGCCGGCGTCGTCGGCGAAGGTCACCTCGCAGCCGGGCACGACCTCGGCCACGATCTCGGCCAGTTCGCGGATCTGGTAATTGTGTTCGGTGACGCCGACGTTGAACGCCTCGTTGCGGATCGCCTCGACCGGGGTGTCGAGCGTCGCGGTGAAGGCGCGCGCGATGTCCTCGATATGGGTGATCGGCCGCCACGGGGTGCCGTCCGACTTCATGTGGATGTTGCCGGTTGTCACCGCCCACGCCACGAGATTGTTCAGGACGAGGTCGAACCGGATCCGCGGGCTGACGCCGTAGGCCGTGGCCGAGCGCAGGAAAGTCGGGCAGAAGGTGTCGTCGGCCAGCCCGGCGAGGCCGCGCTCGGACATCACCTTGCTTTCGCCGTAGGGCGTGACGGGGTTGAAGGCGCCGGTCTCGTCGATGAAGTCCGCACCGCTCGCCCCGTAGTTCGAGCACGACGAGGAGAAGACGAAGCGCGACACGCCGGCCGCCTTTGCGGCGCGGGCGACCCGCATCGTGCCTTCGAAATTGATGTCGTAAGTGGTCTCGGGGCGGAAGTTGCCGAGCGGATCGTTCGAAAGCGCCGCGAGGTGCATCACGGCGTCCACGCCCTCGAAGTCCGCCGGTTCGGCGTCGCGGACGTCCTTCACCAGCGTCGGCACGTCGATCATGTCGCCGCCGGGTGCGAAGGTGCAGCGCTCGTAGAGATCGCTGTCCAGGCCGACGACCTCGTGGCCGGCCGCGCGGAGCATGGGGGTCAGCACGACGCCGATGTAGCCGCGGTTTCCTGTGACGAGAACTTTCATGGTCATTGCTCCCAACGGGCCCAGGGACGGTCACCCGTATCCCAGAGCTTCTGCAGAACGTGCTTGTCGCGGAGGGTGTCCATCGCGGACCAGAAGCCCTCGTGCCGGTAGGCCATGAGCTGTCCGTCGCGGGCGAGGTTCTCGAGCGGGGCGTGCTCGAACATCACGTCGTCGCCCTCGATGTAATCGAAGACCTCGGGCTCCAGCACGAAGAAGGCGCCGTTGATCCAGCCCTCGGCGGTCTGCGGCTTCTCCTCGAAGGCGGTGACCTTGTCGCCGTCGAACTTCATGTGGCCGTAGCGCGCAGGCGGCCGCACAGCGGTGATCGTGGCGAGCTTGCCGTGCGACTTGTGGAAGTCGATGAGTTTGGGGATGTCCACGTCCGACACGCCATCGCCCCAGGTCAGCATGAAGGTGCCGTCGCCCATGTAGGGTTTCAGCCGCTTCACCCGACCGCCGGTCAGCGTCTCGTCTCCGGTCTCGATCAGGTCGACGGCCCAGGGCGCGTGGTTGCGCTGGTGCGGCTCGACGGGAATGTCCGACCCCATCCGCACAGTGAGGTTGCCGTGAAGCGAGCCGTACTCGGCGAAGTAGCGCTTGATGTAGTCGCCCTTGTACCCCAGCGCGACGGCGAAGTCGTTGAAGCCGTAGTGCGAGTAGATCATCATGATGTGCCACAGGATCGGGCGGCCGCCGATCTCGACCATCGGCTTGGGCCGGACGCTGGTTTCCTCGGCGAGGCGGGTTCCCTTCCCGCCGGCAAGAATGGCTGTTTTCATAACGATTTGGACTCCTCTTGGATCGAGGTGGAAAAGCAGGCAGTTCGAAAAGGTATCGGGTCTATGGTCGTGATCCGGGCCAATCCCGGAGGGTCTTCGGTGGCCGAGCGAGGCCGGTGGTGCAGTGGTCCTTCCCTGCTCAGACGAACAGCGCGTCGTAGGCGAAGTTCTCGTCGTCGAGGGTCAGGTCGTAGACGGCGTTGAGGACGCCGATCAGTTCGTCGGACTCTCCGGCGGCGCCGATGTGCCAGATCGCCGTGCCGGCGGGCAGGCCGGCCTCGTCCACCGAAAGGCGATAGTCGGCTGCGGTGCCGGCAAGGCGGACCACGTCGGTGCCCGCTTCGAAATCCCAGACGAAGGCATAGTCCGCGCGCCCGTCACTGGTGGCGACGCCATCGTCGTAGAAGACGGTGCCGTGCTGGCCGAGCACGAATTCGTCGGCCCCGCCTCCGCCCACGAACACGTCCGTCTCGCCCTGTCCGGGAGACGCGCTCAAGGGGTCCACGGCCAGCAACAGCTCGTCCGTTGCGTCGCCCTGGATTATGTCGTCGCCGGTGATCTCGGTCACGCTCAGATCGCCGAAGGTCACGTCGTAGTAATGGGCATTAAGATAGATCGAGCCGGTGGCCGGTGCCTCGTCGATCGAGAAGCTCTCGTAGGTCTTGAGGGTCCAGTCGACCGGCTCCGGCGTGCCGGCCTCCCAGACCTTCATCGAGTAGACCCGGTCGTAGAGATCGCCCTGCTCGACGCGAACGGTGACGTTGTAGGTCGTATCCTCTTCAACCGTCATTCCGTCGATGCCCAGCACCTCCGAGAAGCTGTGATAGCTGTGGCTCTTGAAACGACCGGTATAGAAGAACCCGGCGCCGGGCTCGTAGTTCGAGGCCGGCTGCCAGTCGATGAAGCGCCCCTCGGTATGACCATCCCAGAGCATCCCGATGGCGAATGCGCCGCCGTCGCGTCCGTTGGGATCGACGTTGGTCAGGTCGTTGGGGGTAATGGTGAGGTTGAGCTCGTAGTTGTCCCATCCCTGATCGCCGAGCACCAGCAGCCGGTCGTAGCCCAGATCCACCGGACGCACGCCGTTGGCGTCCCAGCTCCAGGTTCCGTCGGCGACCTGCACCACCTCCTGGATGTCGGTGACGGTCTCCCAGTCGATGGCGTAGGTCTTGTCCCAGCCGTCGCCCGCGACGTAATCGACGGTCACGTCACGCTCGAACACCGCGCCGGTGTCGATGGTCGCGACGATCGTCACGATGTCATCGGCGGCGCTGCCGTCCAGTTCGGCATAGTCGATGTCGATGTTGAAGTCGCCCGCCTCCTGCAGGCGCCGCGTGTCCGGCCCGATGGACAGCTCGCGGACCGGGCCGCCGTTCAGGCGATATCCCAGGTCCACCACGTTCGGGGCGACCGCGCCGAGGATGTTGATCCAGCGTTGCCCTTCGCCGGGCGTCCCGAAGCTCTGGGTGTCGCCGTACCAGATGTCGATCGGGTCTCGCGCGTCGAGCGTGGCCGTCGCGCTCGATTGCAGCGCGCCGTCGGTAACGGTGAAGTCGAGGGTGGCGATCCCGTCGAAGCCCGGGGTCGGCGTGTAGGTGAAGGTTCCGTCGCCATTGTCGATGAGCGTGCCTTCGGACACCGTGCCCACGGACACCAGCGACAGAGTGTCTTCGAGATCGGGGTCGTAGGACGTCCTGAGCAGGTCGGAGGCGTCGAAGGTTACCGTCTCGGGCACGCCAATCGAGACGTCCTGCGCCACTGGGGCGTGGTTGACGGGGACGTAGGTGCCGTCCTCGGCGGTTATGGGCTCCTGCACGGTCTCGAACCAGTCGACCTCGGCGATGTAGCCCGGCACTTCACCGGTGAACGAGGTGCTGCCCGCGAACACACCCACTTCCGTGACGGACATCGCGCGCTCGTAGGTGAAGGCTTCGATCCAGTCGCTGCCGCCGCCGCGATACTGGAACGAGAACGCGTCCCCCTCACGCACGATGCGCAGGTCCTCGATGGTCGCGCTGGTGGCCCGGAACAGCGGATATTCCGTCTGCCCATCGACGATGGTGCCGACGATCAGGGTGCGGGTGCTGCCCGTGAAGGCCAGGTCGAAGCGCAGCCAGTTGCCCTCGTCCTCGATCACCAGCAGCCCGTGCTCCTGGTATTGCTGCGTGGGCGTGGAGAGGAAGCCGGCGGAGATGTCGAAGTCGAGGTCGAGCACGTCCTGCACGATCCGCGGCGTGGTCATCACGTTCGACGCGCTGACCTGAACGCCCTGCGGCGAGACGATCAGCGCCATCGCGTCGTTGCCCTCGTAGCCGATGCGCGCCTCGCCCGCGATGCCCTCGAAGCGCCAGGCCGGATCGAGCGCGCCGCCCGAGAAGTCATCCGAAACCGCGTCGAACAGGTCGACCAGCACGGTAACGGAGCCGGTGGACACGAAGCCGCCGTCGGTCACCGAATACTGGAAGGTGTCGGTGCCCTCGAAGCCCGGATCGGGGGTGTAGGTATAGTTGCCGCCGCCGAGGTCCGTGATCGTGCCGTTGGCGGGATCGGTCATCGCGACGACGCTCAGAGGATCGCGGTTGATGTCGTAGTCGTTCGCGGTGAGGTCCGCTTCGGTGAAGGCCAGCACCGTGCCGGGATCCATCTTGAAAAGATCGGGGGCCGGCTCGGGCGGAGTCGCGGGTGGCTCGTAGCCGTCGTCTTCGACGCTGATCGGGTCGGCATCGGACTCCACGTAGTCGACCCGCGCGGTCAGGGCGGCATCTGGTCCGACGCTGCCCGCGAAGAGGCCCGCGGCGGTGATCTCCATGCTGCTGGTGGCGGTGCCTGCGCTGCTCCAGTTCACCCCGTCCACCGAGGTGAACATGGTGTAGACGTCGCCGGTCCGCTCTACGCGGATGTATCCGGTGTCCTCGTCGATGGTGGTCCGGATCGCGGTGCTGGTGCGGCCGTCCTCGGTCACCGCGGCAAAAGCGTAGAGCCGCGATCCGTCCGAGTAGAGGTCGAAACGCATCCAGTTCGTCTCGTCGGCCTCGAACAGGAAGCCCTGCATCTGGTGGCGCTCGGTCGGCTGGTCGAGAAAGCGCGCTTCGAGGGTCATGTCGGTGTTGCCCACCACCTGCATCGCCGTGGCGGCGTTGCGGGTATTGCCCCAGAGGTCGTGGTTGCCGGGTCCGGTCGACAGCGTGAGGAAGGCGTCGTCCGCATCGCCGCCGAGGCCCTGCGACGTGCCCTCGGGGAGGGTCAGCGTCCAGCCGAAGTCGAGTGCGCCGGTGTGGAAGTCGTCCGACCCGAAGGCCGGCGGCGGCGGGGTGCCGACGGTCAGCCGAACTGTGGCGGTGTCGGTATTGGTGCCGTCGCTCACCGTGTAGTCGAACGCGTCGTAGCCGTTGTATCCGGCGTTCGGCGTGTAGGTGAACCCGCCGGAGCCGTTGGCCACCAACGTGCCGTTCGAGGGCATGGTGACGCCCGTGATCGTCAGCGGGTCGCCGTCGGGATCGCTGTCGTTGCCGGTCAGGTCCTTGGCCGTCAACTCGATCGCGGTATCCGCGGGCGTCGATATGTCATCGTCCGTGGCGGACGGGGGGCCGGTGATGCCGTCCTCGGTCAGAGCCGGGCGGGCGTCCGTCTGGACGTAGTCGACCTCGACCGTGTGGCCCATCGCCCCGCCGGTGCTGCCCGCAAAGACGCCCATCTGGGTGACCTGCATGGCATGGACGAAAGAGCCCGCTTCGCGCCAGGTCTCGCCGTCCAGAGAGGTAAGCATGGTGAACGTGTCGCCGGACCGCTCGACCCGCAGGAACGGGGCGGTTCCTTCTGGGAGGGTCGTGCGGAACGCCGTCGAGGACTTCCCGTTCACCGTGATGGCCGCGAAGGCGTAAAGCGCGGCACCGTCTGAATAGGTGTCGAAGCGCAGCCAGTTCTGCGCATCCTGCTCCACAACGAAGCCCTGCATCTGGAACCGTTGAAACGGCGTCGAGAGGAACCGCGCCTCGAGTCCGAAGTCCTCGTCGCTGACCTCCTGCATGATCCGCGCGGCCTGGTTGGTGTTCCAGATGTCGTGATTGCCCTCGCGGGTCGACAGGACCAACACGGAATCCGGGCCGCTGGTCGCGAAGGCAAGGGCGGTGCCGTCGGGCGTGATCCGCGTCCATTCGGGGCCGAGCACGCCGTCGTGGAAATCGTCCGGCAGGAAGGCCGGCGGCGGCGGCGTGCCTACCGTCAGAACCAGCGTCGCGCTGGCCTCGGAGGTGCCGTCGCTGATCGTGTAGCTCACGACGTCCATGCCGGTATAGCCCGCCGCGGGCTGGTAGGTGTAGGTGCCGTCGCCATTGTCGGTCAGCGTGCCGTGCCCCGGCGTGCCGAACGACACGAGCGTGAGCGGATCGCCGTCCGGGTCGCTGTCGTTGCCGAGCAGGTCGGCGGCTGTGAGGATCAACGCCGTGTCTTCCGGCGTGGCAAGGGCGTCATCCACCGCCTCGGGCGGCGCACTGATCCCGTCTTCCGTGAAGATCGGGTCGGCGGCGCTTTCCACGTAGTCGATGCGCGCGGTGTAGCTGCCGGCGGTGCCCGCGCTGCCGGCGAACACACCGGCAGAGCTGACCGCCATCGCGTTGGTCAGCGACCCCGCGGTGGTCCAGGTCGTGCCGTCCTGCGAGTAGGTGAAGGTGTAGGTGTCACCGACCCTTTCGAGCCGGAGGAACGGCGCGGCGCCTTCAGGGATCGCGACGCTGAAGGCGGCCCGTGACGATCCGTTCTCGGTAATCGCGGCAAAGGCGTAGAGCTTGTTGCCGTCGGAATAGGTGTCGAAACGCAGCCAGTTCTGCGCATCCTGCTCCACCACGTAGCCCTGCATCTGGTAACGCGCGCTGGGCGTCGAGAGGAACCGCGCCTCGAGCGCGAAGTCCTCGTCCGACATCTCCTGCATCGCCCGCGCGGCGCGGTTGGTGTTCCAGATGTCGTGGTTTCCGGACCCCGTGGTCAGCGTCAGGACCGAGTCCGCTCCCTCAACGGCCAGCCCCTGGGACGACCCGCTCGGCAGGATGACGCTCCAGTCGGGCGCGAGCGTGGCGGCATGGAAATCGTCCGAGGCGAAGGCCGGCGGGGGCAGGGTGCCGACGGTGACGATGACCGTGGCATCGACCTCCGTGGTGCCGTCGGTCACGGTGTAGGCGAAGCTGTCGTCGCCGACATAGCCGGTCGCGGGCTGGTAGGTCCACGTGCCGTCGCCGTTGTCGGTGACGGTGCCTTGCGCCGGTGCGCCGACCGAGACCAGCGTCAGCGGATCGCCGTCCGGGTCGCTGTCATTGCCGAGTAGATCGGTCGGCGTCAGGATCAGCGCCGTGTCCTCGGGCGTCGCGAGCGCATCGTCCATCGGCTGGGGCGGCGCGCTGACGCCGTCTTCCGTCGCGATGGGATCATCGGCGCTTTCCACGTAATCGATCCGCGCGGTGTAGCTGCCCGCGCTGCCCGAACTGCCGGCGAAGACGCCCGCCGAGGTCACCGTCATCGCGTTGGTGAGCGAGCCGGCCGTGGTCCACGTCGCACCGTCCTGGGAATAGGCGAATGTGTAGGTGTCTCCGACCCGCTCGAGCCGCAGGTAGGGTGCGCTGCCGGCGGGGATCGCGGCGCTGAAGGCGGCGCGGGAGGATCCGTTCTCGGTGATCGCGGCGAACGCGTAGAGCGTGCTGCCGTTCGAGTACGTGTCGAAGCGCAGCCAGTTCTGCGCGTCCTGTTCCACCAGGTAGCCCTGCATCTGGTAGCGCTGGGTGGGCGTCGACAGGAAGCGCGCCTCGAGGGAAAAATCCTCGTCGGTCATGTCCTGCATGACGCGGGCGGCGCGGTTGGTATTCCAGATGTCGTGGTTCTGGGTAGAGGTCGTCAGTTCAAACCACGCATCCGTCCCGTCGCCTCCGAGGCCCGAAGAGATCGTGGCCGGACCTTCGACGGACCAGCCATCGGCAAGCAATGCGCCGGAAAAGTCGTCCGAGAATGCCATTCAATATCCACACGAAAAAATGTCGCCCGAATCCCGATGGGCGCAAGGTAATCCCATTCAGCGTATCGCCGGGCAGCGAGAAGCCAAGATCGATGATGTGTCATACAGGTTTGTCGCGCTTTGGTTGTGTTCGGGTTTGCGCTGGGCGTGTCGGGTGTTTGCGGGATTTGCCAAGGGACGAATCGCACGCTTCCGCTTCCGTCCGGGACCGGCGTGAAAGCGATGGCTCCGCCGTCTCGGCGCGTTCGCCCCGGTCCGTGGTTGCTGTGTGTCCATGGTAGGGGTGTTCTGTCCGAATTGAGGCTAAATATATTCTAAATCAGATGCATGGCGCCGTGACGGAGAGACACCTCGACCGCGTTCAGCGGAGGCCGCGGAGGCTTTCCTGCCCGCTTTGCGAGGCATCGGAATAGGTGCGCTGCAGTGGCTGCGACCGCCGTTGCACCGCATCGCGCATGCGATTCGCGTGGGCATCCGATCGGGCCGCACGGCGAGGGCATCCGCTCTTCTCAAGGGTTTCCCACGCGTGCATCTGCAAAACGCTTACCAGTTTTGCTCTCTTAGGTTGTGTTATTGGAAGAAACTTTTCAGTTGTGAACGAGACGCCGTTCCCGGAAACTGTATCGTGCGGACATTCGAGTCCTGAGGCCGCACGTGGAGGGCTCGAACGCTCTTCGCAGGCAGCACCTCGAAGGCCGCACATTGAATTGTATCACATTTTTTAATTTCGTTTCGGGATATTGGCATGGAAAGATTGCAGGTCGCCGTTCAGGACGCGCGGGAACGCCGGGCCCGGCTGACCGAGGCCGATCCCCGGACCCGCACTCCGGCCCGTGGTCCGGAGCCGGAAACGCCGGTGACTCCCTGGGAAAAGCTGTCCAGCGTCACGCCACCGCGTCGGCGACTTTTGCGGGGGCGCATCTTCCTGAACGCCCGGGCGCCGGGCGGCGTGGCGATCGACCTGCTGCGAACCCGGCTTCTGAAGCTCATGGCTTCGAACGGTTGGAAGCGTGTGATGATCACTTCGCCCAACAGCGGGTGCGGCAAGACGAATGTCTGTGCGAACCTCGCCATGGCGCTGTCGCGCCGCCCAGAGGGGCGGGCGGTCCTCATCGACCTCGACGTCTTCCGTCCTTCGCTGGCCGGAACGTTCGGGCTCAGCCCCACGGCCGGCGTCGCGGATGTTCTGACGGGGCGCGTCGCGCCTTCGGACCAGATGGTGTCGATCGGCGGGAACCTTGCGGTCTGCGCGAGCCGCTCGGCGCATCCCGAAGACGCCAACGTGCTGAAAACCCGAAAGGCGCGCGAGGTCCTCGACGAGATCGAGCGCGACTTCGCACCGGACATCATGCTGTTCGACGCGCCGCCCTTCTTCGGCACGGACGCGGTGATCGCGGCCAGCGACATGGTGGATTGCGTCGTGATCGTCGGCGCGTCGGGCGAAAGCTCGATCGATCAACTCGACCGCACCGAAAGCGACCTGTCGCAATATACCAACATCGCGGGCATCGTGCTGAACAAGTGCCGCTATCTCGCCGGAGACAGCGACGCGGCCTATCCGCAATAGGCCGCCCGGGCATCAGATCTCCCGGCCGAGGACCTGCAGGGTCATCCAGCGCATCCGCGTCAGACGCTGGCGTGCCAACGTCGAGAGCGCCCGCGCGCGCTCTGTCGCGGTGAGGTCGGGGGCGCTCAGGACTCGGGGCGCATGGGCCACGATGCTCGCCGGCATGGCCAGCGCGCGCAGCAGCCACTGGGCGTTCCGCCGCGGGTGGTCGCGGAGAAGACCGTAGCTTTCCTGGGTGAGCCGGCGCCACTTACGTTCGAGCGCGGCCCAGTCGGTGCGGGACGGATGCCCGACCACGAGCTCGGGATCGTAGGCGAGGGAAAAGCCCGCCGCCACGGCGCGGGTGCACCAGTCGAAATCCTCGGACATGCCGGCGCGGAAGCCGCCTATCGCGTCGAACACCGCGCGATGGGTCAGCAGGTTGCCGGACCCGGAAAAGCCGCGCTTCTCGATGTAGGTCTTGAAGTCGAACGCGAAGACCGCCTCGAACGCCTGCGCACCGCTGCGGGGGCGCGCGGTCTCGTCGAAGACCGTGACGCGCCCGCCCACCAGGTCGGCGCGGTCGCAGGCGCGACGGGCCGCGGCAATCCAGTCCGGCGCCGGCAGGCAATCGCTGTCCACGAAGAAGAAGCGGTCGGCGCGGGTCTCGGCCACGCCGCGGTTGCGGGCGTTCGCGGCGCCGGGCGTGGTCTCGGTCACGAGCCTAACCCAGTCGGGCACCTGCGGGACGGTGGCGGAGCCATTGTCGACCACGACAACCTCGATGTCGTCCGCAATCTGAGGGGCGAGCGCGTCGAGGCAGCGGCCGAGGCGCACCGCGTCGTTATAGTGCGGAATGATCACCGCGATGGTCGCGTCAGTCATCGAAACGGCACTCCGGAGCTGGGGCAGGGCGGTTCAGCGCGCGGCGCTGCGGGGCAAGTCGTGGACTTCGGCGGCGGCGCGGACGGGATCGGTCTCGGGCGGCGGGTCGCCGAGGTCGAGCTGCAAACCGTCGCGCAACACCTCTTCGAGCCGGAATCGAGTGACTCGCTTTTCCCGGGCCGCCGAGGCGTAGACCAGCGCGAGATCGCAGAGCTTGTTGACGATCCGTGGAACGCCGCCCGACGTCTCGTGAACGAGGTGCAAGGCGTCCTCGGTGAACTCGTCACCCGATCCGCCCACATGGGTCAGCCGGTGGCGGACGTACTCGAGGGTTTCGGTCTCGCTCATGTGGCCGAGGTGGTAGGTCACCGATACCCGCTGCGCGAACTGCCGCAAGTCGGGGCGGCGCAGCAGCTGCAACAGCTCGGGCTGACCCACGAGCAGCAATTGCAGCAGCACGCCCTCGCCGGAATTGATGTTGGTGAGCATCCGCAGCTCCTCGAGCTGCGCGCTGCCGAGGTTCTGGGCCTCGTCGACGATCAGCATGACGCGCCCGCCCTCGCCGTAGGTGTCGACCACGAAGTTGCGGAAGGCGTTGAAGCGGCGGACATGGTCGTCGCCCGCGGGGCTTTCGACATCGAAGGCATCGAGGATCCAGTCGAGCAGTTCACCCCGCCCGGTCTGGGCGTTGGAGAGAAGGCCGATGCGTGTCTCGGGGGACACCTCGCGCAGGAGATGCTGCACGAGGGTGGTCTTGCCCGTCCCGATCTCTCCGGTCAGCACGGTGATTGGCGCGCGCGAGAACAGACCGTACTGCAGAACGGTGAAGGCGGCGCCGTGCCTCGATGTCCAGTACAGGAACGCCGGGTCCGGCATCAGCGAGAACGGCTGGGCGCGGAACGGGAAGGCGAAATGGAAATCAAGTTCGGGCACGCTGGAACCTCTGGCTGAGAATTCGGTCTCGTTCTGAAAAATCTGACGCCGTTTCGCGTCTGGTCTTGAAATGGGCGTCGCGAGAATTGCGTCGAAGAGCAGACGCGAGCGACGGGATCATGTTACCGACCGGATCGAATTGTGGGTAGTGCTTTCTTTCTACCCGGGATGACAGGACCGAGAGTTGATTTTCCGATGGGCGACGGGTAGGATTTCCGAGATTTGAGGAGTTGATATTCAGTCCGACGGCGTCGACCCGATTCGATTTCGTGGGTGACGTCGCCGACCGGCGCATTTGATGCCGATTGGCGTCGGATTTCGGGGGTGAGGGGAGATACTTCGCCCACGATCATTTCAAGGACGATTTGTGGGGGATCGTGATTTGCGACGTATTTTCTGCCACCGGACCGGTGTGGTCCGATGAGATACCAGGTACATGACACGGATGGCTGGGTCGCGGCCGAGGCGCTGCGCCTCGACGTCGTGCCCCGCCGGGCTTATCGCCGCGGCGCCAAGCGATGTTTCGACGTCGTGCTGGTGCTGCTCGCTGCCCCAACCGCGCTTGTGATCGTGCTGGGCGCTGCGCTGCTCGTGGCGCTCGACGGGCACAACCCGTTCTATTCCCAGATCCGCGTCGGCCGGAATGGCCGTCACTTCCGCCTTTGGAAGTTGCGCTCCATGGTGCCTGACGCGGAGGCGCGGCTGAAGCGTCACCTCGAAAGCTGCGACGTCGCCCGGCGCGAGTGGACCGAGAAGCAGAAACTGACGAACGATCCCCGCGTGACCCGTACAGGGGCGTTCCTGCGCAAGACCTCCATCGACGAGTTGCCGCAGCTCTGGAACGTGCTCGTGGGGCAGATGTCGCTGGTGGGCCCGCGACCGTTCATGGCCGACCAGACCGGGCTGTATCCCGGCAAGGCCTACTTCCGGCTGCGTCCCGGCATCACCGGGAACTGGCAGGTTTCGGACCGCAATGCCTCGACCTTCGCGGCGCGTGCGCGCTTCGACGACGAGTATGATCGCGCGCTGTCGCTGGTGGGGGACGTCCGGATCCTCGCGCAGACCGTCGCGGTCGTCTTCCGTTGCACGGGCTGCTGATCGGCACCCCGACGGCCTTCGGGCGTGACGCCAGAACAATACTGCCCGGAAAAGGCGAAGAGGTGGGGGGATTTCTCTTCCCATAGGCCATGGCGGCGGACGATCCTCGACCCACTTCGGAGGATCGAGTGCGAGATTGACCTGACATGCTGCGGATACTGACCTTCCTCTGCGCCGCGATGATCGCGAGCGCGGGCCTTGCCCAGGGCGAATACCGCGTCCGGACCGGTGACACGCTGACCATCGAGGTGCTCGAGGACACCTCGCTCAACCGGTCGGTGGTCGTGCTGCCCGACGGGCGTGTGTCCTTTCCCTATGCCGGCAGCGTCCCGGCAGCGGGCCGCACCGTCGAGCAGATCCGCAGCTCGATCGCCGAGAGCATCGCGCCCAATTTCAACGAGCCGCCGAACGTGTTCCTCAGCGTCCGGCCGGCGCCGCCCGAGCCGGCCCCGCCGCCGGCGCCGCCCGCGCCGGTCGCGCCGCCCGCCCCCGATCCGGTGATCTCGATCTACGTCCTGGGCGAGGTCGAGGGCGCCGGCCGCATCGAGGTCGCGCCGGGCACGACTTTCCTTCAGGCGCTGGCGCAGGCCGGGGGCCTCACGCCCTTCGCCGCGACCAAGCGGGTGCAACTGCGCCGCACCGACCCGATCAGCCGGGTCCAGCGGGTTTACGTCATCAATTTCCGGGCGCTGACCAACGGCGCCGCGATGCGGGCCGACGTTCCCCTGCGCGAGGGCGACGTCATTCTCGTGCCGGAGCGCAGGCTGTTCGAATAAGGTCGCGGACATGCGGGCAACACAACTCGGCTGCCTTTTCCTGGGCCTCGGCGGTGCATTCGCCGGGGCTCAAATGGGCTTGGCGCAAGAAACCGGCGGCCTCACCGGGCGGGCCACGCTCGGGGCCGGACTGCGCCATGAGGACGGAACCACCACCCCGGTGGGCGAGATCGGCGTCGCGCTGTCTTCGATCACCCGAACCGAGACCCTGGGCCTGTCCTTCGGCACGGTGCTCGCGCGCGGCGGCGGGCAGGGCGATGACGAGACCGACATCGACGCTGGCCTGAGCTATTCCAGACTTGGACCGCGCAGCGGTCTGTCCTTCGACCTTGGCTATGTCCGAAACGATGTGGGCGTTCTGACCTCCGAGGAAGAGACGCTCGACCCCGACGCTCTGCGTTTCGACTCCGGCAAGCGCACGGTGGCGGATGCCGCCCTGCGCTACGTGTTCGGGACCGACATGCCGGTGGGCGGGGACGTCGGGATCGAGACCCGTGACGTGTCCTATTCCGGCTTGCCGGACGGCGCGCTCGAGGATTTCCGCACGCGCGGCGCCGACGCCACACTGCGCTTTGCGCTGACGCCGACGGCGGACCTGCGGCTCTCGGCCGAGACCTCGCGGACCGAGTCCGAGGGCGATGGCGAGGATGCGGACCGGTCGGTCGCCACGGTCGGGCTCGACGTTCAGGTGTCGCCCTCACTCGAGGCGACGCTGGGCCTCGGCGTGTCCGAAATGCGGCGGAGCGCGCCGGGCGTGGATAAGGAAATCGACCGCGGCCCGGAGATCGAGCTTGGTCTCGTCCGCAGTGTCCGGGACGGTACTTATGGCTTGCGGGCGACCCACGTGCTCACCGGTGACGGCCCCCGGACCGAGCTCCGCGCGACACGTGTGCGGACGCTGCCGACCGGGGCTCTAACCTGGGAACTCGGCGCGTCCCATGCCGACGAGTTCGGGCTCGATCCGGTTCTGGCCCTGGGCTACGAGCGCAGCACGCGCGCCGCGACCCTCTCGGTGGCGCTGGCGCGCGAGATCGAGGCGGATTTGTTCGGCGATACCTTCGCGTCGGACTCGCTGGCGCTCGGGCTGCGGCGGGATCTCACGCCGCGCGCGGACCTTACCGCCGGTGTCGCCTATCGCGACGTCGAACCCTTCGCCGACGGGGTGGCCGAGGTCGAGCGGCTCGAGATGTCCTTCGGCGTGAACTACGCTCTGACTCGTGATGTCGACCTTCGGCTGAGCGCAGAACGGACCCGTATCCGCACGGGCGGATCGGAGGCGGACCGGGTCACGAACTCGGTCTTTCTGGGGGTGGAGCGGGGTATCGACTGGCGTCCGTGAGATCGCCACGCAGGACCGCCGAGCGCTCGCGCTGCCGGATGAACCGCGACAGGCCATCGATCAAGGCGGCTTTCGAGGGGCCGGGCTGGCTGCTCGCGGGGCACAACGCGTGATCCGACAACAGGCGAAAAAGGTCGCTGGTCTGCCAGGCGATGTGGATCCCCGGCACGTGGGTCAGCGCCGCGACCGTGGCCATTTGGTGATCGTTGCGATGCTCCTGAAGGGCGTGGCGGCGCGGCATGACGATCAGCGGTTTGCCGTAGCGCTTGGCCGACAGGATCGTGCCGATCCCGGCATGGGCGACCACCAGCCGCGCGGAGCGGAAGAGCTCGTCGAACTCCTCGGGACTGATCATGTCTCGCGCCACGAGGTGCTCCGCGGCGCTGTCGTCTCCGCCGACCTGAGCATGGACCGGCTCTGCCGTGGTTTCGGCGAAGGCATCCATCGCCCGGATCAGGCGCGGAAACGGCAGTTGCGTGCCGACGGTCACGAAGATCATAGCACCGCTCCGAAATAGCGCGCGCCGGTGGCCCGCGCGACATGCGGCCACTGGCTGACCCAGAGGTCCGCCATGCGTCGCGCAAGCATGCCCGACAGCGACATGCGCTCGGCATTGGCGACCGAGTCGACCCAGATTGTGCGGGCGCCGATCCCCTTCGACAGGACCAGCGCCACGACCCCGGGAAGCGCGCCGGTGGTGATGACCACGTCGGGACGGAAGCGGATCAGCCGGACCAGTATGGCCCAGGCCGATCGCGCCGCCCGGCGCCGGCTGTTTCTGTTGCAATCGGGAATGACGACGGCGGGTCCGGCGGAAAACTGGTCGGCAAGCCCGTCCAGTGTCGTGGCATAAAGCACGTCGCATCCCTCGAACGCGTCGCGCAATTCCATGAGTTGCTGCCAATGCCCGCCGGCGGATGCGATGGCGAATATCCGCGTTTTCCGTCCGGACCGGTTTGTGTCGAATATCGTCATGTCGAAATCCAATGCGGAAAGAAACGTTCCTATACGTGATCTGATCGGAAAAGGATCAACAGCGGTTGTATATATCCTCGTATCTCTCGATATCGTCTTCACCGAGATATTCGCCGGTCTGGACTTCGATGAGGTACATCGGAACCTTTCCGGGGTTGGCCATGCGATGCACGGTGCCGACGGGGATGTAGACCGAGCCGTTTTCGGGCACGAGCCTGACCTCCTCGCCCACGGTCACCTGCGCCGATCCGCCGACCACGACCCAGTGCTCGGATCGGTGGACGTGGCTTTGCAGGGACAGCACGCCGCCCGGCTTCACCATGATGCGCTTCACCTGGAAGCGGTGGCCGAGGACCAGCGTCTCGTACCAGCCCCACGGGCGGTGATAGCGGGGATGGTCGGTGGCCTGCGGCGCCTCCGTCCGCCTGAGCCGCGAGATCGCCTCGGGCAAGGCATCGAGGTGATCGCGGTCGGCGACGAGCACGGCGTCGCGGGTCGCGACGGCCACGGTGTTCGACAGCCCCAGCCCGACGACCTGGATTGCCGGGTCCTCGCTGCGCAGGAGGCTGTCGCGGCAGCGCACGCCCACGGCCGGACCGGTGATCGCGACGCCGTCGCCATCCTTTTCGAGCAGGTTCCAGACCGACGACCACGTGCCAAGCGCCGTGCACGGCGCCGCCATCGGCGCCCGCAGCGTCGGCATCGGACCCGAGACGACCATCTCGGTGAAGTCGCAGGGCGCGACACCGTCGAAAGCGGTCGCATCGAGGCGCATCACGCCCGGCTCCGCCGGTGCATCCGCCACCGCGTGGCGACAGGCCTCCAGCATCTCCGGCGCCGCGGCCTTGAAGAGCGCGATCAGATCATCGCGCCGGAGCAGGGCCGCGCCGGTCAGCGCGCCGTCGTCTGGGTCCGGCACCGAACGCAGGCGGGCCGCCGCGCCGCCGTCGCCGCCGACCACCGCCATCTGGCGCGGGGCCACCTCCTCGACAACCTCCTCGGTGAAGAGGAGCGCCGTGCCCGGTCGCAGGCTGGCGGCGGCGGCTTGCAGTCCCTCGGCGAACAAAGCGCCGGCATCGCGCGCGTAGTCCACGGGCAGAACAAGCACCATCGCTTCGGCGTCGTCCTCGATCGCCAGTGCCGAGGCGAGCACCGCGGCGGCGGTGCCGAGGCCTGCGGGTTCGATGGCCAGACGCAGGTCGATCATTCCGATCTCCTGGGCCTGCCCCGCGGCGAGAAAGCGGTAGTCCTCGACCGTCGTGACGACAGGCGCCGCGATGCCCGGACCGGCGAGCCGCGCCAAGGTCTGCTGAAAGGCCGACCGCTCGGACATGATCGAGGCGAACTGTTTGGGAAAGGTGTCTCGGGACGACGGCCAGAGCCGGGCGCCGCGGCCGCCACAGAGAAGGATGGGATGGATCATCTGAACTCTCCTCGAACCAGGATCACAGCGGAATGTGGGCGGGCAGGTGCGGCAGGCTCGACCGCATGGTGTCGGCCAGGCGCTGCTCGGCGTCGGCTACGGTCTCGTCGGGTCGGATCGGCGTCACGAAGCGGACGAAGGCGCCATCGGTGCGCCGGTCCAGGATGCCGCTCCTGAAGACCCGCAGCTTCGTCTCGATTGCCGAGGCGCGGCGCGCGCCGTTCTGCTCGAACCAGAACAGGACGACCTGCCGCTCGCGCCCGCGGGTGATGATCGCCCGTGTCGCGGTGAAGGTGGCGTAGGGCGTGCCGGTCATGTCCACCGGCCGTGTGGAGATGTCGGTGATGTCCCAGCCGTCGTTGGGCAGGCAGATCGTCGGCGAGTGCAGGCCCGAGCCCTCGCTTAGGTCGCGGTAATAGGCGGCGAAGAGGTTGACCGGGGCGGCTTCTGCGGCGGCGCCGGAAAACGTCACATCGAGGTAGTCGCTGGCCGCCAGCACGCGCGCGATGCCGGGATCGAGTTCGCCCGGCGCGGCGACCATCCCGTCGAGGCGCAGCGGGAAGGCGGCAAAGCCCGCGCGCGCCGGTTGCAGCGGTGTGCGATCCGGAATGAGCGCGAGCGCGCCGCAGGTGACCAGCGCCGCGACAGCGAGGCCTATAAGCGACCGGGGCGCGGCGGCGGCGCCGGCACGGTGCGCGAGGCGCCCGATGCCCTGGGTGCTGAAATCGTAGACCGGGCCGGCGGGGGCCGCCCGCAGGCGCACCGGTGTGGCCGCCCGCAGCAGGATCGGCAGGAGCCCGAGGCAGAGGATGCAGACCAGCAGAACGCTCCAGCCCTCGACCGCGTGGACGGTGTCGCCGATCACCGAGGGGCCGATGCGGTCCACGGCGATTGCCGTGGCCGCGATCCGGAGCGCGTTCATCACCACCGCCAGCGGCACAGCTGCGCCGATCATCAGAGCCTTGTGCCACAGGGGCGCGCGGGCGAGAATCGCGAAGAAGCCGGCGAAGCACAGGATCGGAAAGACGAATTGCAGGCCGGCGCACGCATCCGCCACCTGTAGCTGCACCACGCCGAGGTCGATCACGTTGCCGCTGAGGAAGACCGGCACGCCGAGCGCGCGGATGACCCAGACCGCGATCTCGGAGGACAGCAGGCGCAGGGTGGTCGTGGTTTCCCATTGCACGATCTGCGGCAGCGGAAGCATCAGTACCAGCAACAGGAGCGGTCCGACCGCGCGACCCAGGTTCGCCGGTCCGACCGCCGCGAGGACTAGCGCGGCAAGCCAGAGCACGAGGCCATACGCGGCCAGATCGCCGATCCCCGTCAGGTGCCCCGTGACGCCGAGCGCAAGCGCCGGCAGGCCCAGCCCGTAGGGCAGGCCGAAGCGGGCGTGGCCGGTCGCGGGCGCCGTCCGGGTTTGCTCGCGCAGCGCGCGCACCAGAAGAAAGGCGACCATCGCCGGCACTGCCGGCCCGTGGGCGTAGGCGGTCGTGGTCCAGTGTGCCGCCAGCTCCTCCAGCCCTGGCCAGAACGCCGGCACGCCGAGCAGCAGTGCCGCGACCCAGACGATGGGGGCGGAGCCGATACGGCGTAGCGCAGCGTGGCGCGGCAGGTGAGAATCGACGACGGTCATGGCCTGGCCTCTGCCAGCCGAGTCAGTTCGGCCATCGCGGCGCGGGCGGTTTCCACGTCCGAGGGCGTGCCGGTTTCGGCGGCGGCGGCGTAGTGCGTCATCGCTGTGTCGGTCTGGCCAACCACGCGATGCGCCTCTGCCGCGTGCAGGCGGATTTCTCCGTCCTCCGGGCGCAGCTCGGCCGCTTTTTCGAGCAGCGGCAACGCGGCCTGAACCTCGCCCTTCCGGAAGAGTAGCCAGGCGTAGGTGTCCATGAACTCCGGCACCGAGCTGCCCTCGAGATCGGCCGCAACCTCGGTCGCGCGGTCCAGCGCGTCGGGCGCGTCGGTTGTGACCAGCAAGCGGGCGAGGTTGTTGCGCACCGGCATGTTGCGCGGATGGGCCGCGAGCAGCACCTCGTAGGTCTCGATGGCGGCAGCGACATCGCCGGTCTCGGTCTCGAGCAGCGCCTGCTGCCAGGCAAGTTCCGGCGCCGTGGGCAACACGGAGCGGCCCTCGTCCAGGACCTGCCGCGCGGCCTCGGGGTCGCCGAGGCGCCGCTCGATCTTGACCAGCTCGACCCAGAGGTCCTCCACCTCGGGTGCCTCGGTCAGTACCGCGCGGTAGGTTTGCGCCGCCGTTTCGAGATCGCCACGGGCGGTGTGCAGCGCCGCGGCCACAACCTGCAGGGCAAGGCTGTCGGGGAAGCGCGCCCGTCCCGCCTCGAGCGCCCGCAGCGCGTCGTCCGGCCGCCCCGCCGCGAGGTAGGAGCGCACGATCGCCGCGTATCCGAACACCGCCTCCCGGGTCGAGGTCATCGAGGTGTCGAGCGCGGCGAGCGCCAGCTCGACCCCGCGCTCGGTCGCAAGACGTTCGAGCCGCAGCTGTTCGGCGGCCACGTGCGCGGCCGGGTCGGAGAGGGCGGCCAGCCGTTCCTCGATCACCACGCTCCAGCCGAAATCGCCCGCGTCCTGGTAGAGCGCTCCGAGCTGTGCCAGCACGCGCGGGTCCTCGGGATGCGCGAGGAGCGACAGGTTGAGGGCGTCGCGGGCGGTGTCTTCGATCCCTGCCGCGGCGAGGTGACGGGCGTAGACGATGGTCGGGTCGGGCGCGTTGTTCGACACCGCCATCGACTGCGAAAAGTGCTGAAGCGCCAGCGACGAGCGCCCAAGCGCGTCATAGGCCGTCGCGATAAGCTGGTGGGCCGTCACGTCGTCGGGACGAATGCCGAGGGCGGTCCGGAGCGGCGCGATCGCCGCCTCGACATGGCCCATTTCGATAAGCCGGCGGGCATAGAGAACACCAGCATCCACGTGGCGCGGGCTTTCGGCGTGCAGGGCTGCGAGTTCGTCGAACGCTGCGCCCTCATCACCTTCGGCCTCCAGCATCCGCACCAGCGCCAGCCGTTCGTCGGCGCGATCGGGGCCGGCGGGCAGCGCAGCGACGACCGCGCGCATCTCCAAGATGGCCTCGTCCGTGCGGCCGGTGTCGAACAAAAGCGTGGCACGCAGCGCGGCGAGATCAGGCGTGGACCCGGGGTCGGTGTCGAGACGATCGATCTCGGCGATGGCGCTGTCCGGCCCGCGATAGGCCGCGAGGAACCGCAGGAGGGCTGCGCGTGCGACCGGGGTGGCGATCTCGGGATCGGCTCGCAGCGTGGCTTCGGCGGCGTCGAGGTCGTCAGTTTCGATCAGCCAGGATACCAGCATGGCCCGCAGGTCGCCGCGGTCCGGCGCCGTGTCGACGATCTTCGTCATCTGAAGGGTGACTTCCTCGGGCCGGTCGAGCCGGTAGAGCAGCTTCACGCGTGACAGCATGAGTTCGAGGTTTTCGGGCAGCGCGTCCAGCCCCGAGTCGATGGCCCCGAGCGCGGCGTCGGGATCGTCGGCCGTGAGGTATCCGTCGGCAATGACGGCGTGGCCGGACATGAGGCCGGGCAGGGCGTCGCTGTCGGCGACCAGGCGCGCGTGCGCCTGCTTGCGCTGGGCCTCGTCACCGGCTTGCACGGCCTCGGTGTAATCGAGCAGCGCGCCGCGGAACGCGATCCCGGGATCCGTCCCGGCCTCGTCCGCGATCGGCGCATAGAGGGTCGTCGCAAGCGGCCAGTCCGCGTCGTCCAGCGCGAGGTCGAGAAGCATGATCCGGGCGTCGCGATGCTCGGGCGCAGTCTCGAGGAGCCGCATCAGGTGCGCGGTCGCGGTGTCGGTCGCGCCGGCCTCCAGGAAGAGGCCGGCCAGGATGAAGCGCGCGTCGATGTCGTTCGGGGTCAGTTCGAGCACGTTGCGCAGCTCGATCTCGGCGCGCGCGGTATCACCCTCTTCGAGGTAGCCCGAGGCTGCTGCGAAGTGCGCGGCGGCTTTCTCCTCCGCGGAGCGGCACCCCGGCAGGGCGAGCATGGCGACAAGAGATGTCGCCACCAGCGCACGACGCAGCGCCGCGGCGGAGGTCCGGCGGGCGCGGAGAGATGCGAGACGTGACTGGGCAGTGGATGGCTGGTCGAAGCTGGGCATGAAAGAATGCGGTGCTCTCGATATAAAGTTGAGGCGATGCGGAAATGGACGGCGTGACGTTCTGAAAGTATTTGAGTTTAGCGGGTCGGGTGCTAGCGGTGCTCTGCATGTCCCGGGTAGGCGAAGAAGAGCTGTATCCTCGGAATAGGTATTATGCGTCTGTTTCGTCCGCGCGAGCGAGGCGAAATTGCCGGGATTGGGGTAACAAATCCCGGCGGTTCGCTAGCGGGATAAGGGTATCAAAGCGTCTATGAATAGAGGCGTTAAATGGTCAGTACAAAGTGTATGGCACCCTCGCGGGCCCGGCGATGCCTCGATGAAGTCAGCCAAATTGCTGTCGCCGGTCAGCATGTAGACTGTAGCAACAATCCGCCGACGGGGTCATCGCCTTACGGTGAACACCACGGGTACAGGTGTTTAAGTATTTGTTTGAAATGTATAAAGTTTAGTACTGGTAGAAATTCGTTCGACTAATGCTCGCTTAGGTTGTGGCGCTGTTCTCGCGAGCCGTGTCACCAGTTGTGGCCGCTTGAACGCCGCTCTCGCCGCCAGGGTCGAGCACGGGCGCGGGAACGCCGTGGCGTGAAAAATGCGACGCCGGACGACGTCGCTTTCCGTCAGAGATTCCGTGGGCGGTGGAAATTGCGCGGGGGAGGACCGAATAATTATCAGTCCTCACCTTTGGCAAAAATGAGGCCGGGCGCACACGGGAACGAACAATGCAGCAGGTGGCTGAAAAATTTAATTATCACTGGAAACTGCAATATAAGAAGTCCGAACATCGGTGCCAGAAGACGTAATATTCCGGTTCCCGCGCTGATATTAGCCGGCTTCGGGACGGGGCCGTTTTCGTGCCCACGCGAACCTGCGCGGAGGAGTGGTCTCCGCGCGGTGACGGTCAGGCGCCGTGCTGCTGGACCAGCGCGCTCTTGAGATCGGCGAAGGACTTCAGCCTGGTCTTGAAGAAGATGTTGTGCAGATGCGTGCTGAGGGTCGAGTTGCTGATCCCCAGCTGCTCGCGGATCTCCGTGCGCGTGCTGCCCGTGGCCACGAGATTGCAGACGGAATACTCCATCCGGCTGAGGTTCAGCGGGTTGTGGAAGGACAGGATATCGCGCGTGATCGGCGGAACCTCGGCCTTGGGGCAGGTGGTGTGCTCGACCGCGTGGTTGACCTTGAGAACGCCGCGCACCCGCGCGATCCAGAGCGCCGACAGGGCGGTGGAGATCGTCTCGATCGAGGTGACCTGCTTGAACGAGACCGGATAGGTCAGGCAGATCTCGAGTGTGTCCACGTGGGTGTCGGTCTTTTCCAGCGTGACGACGATCACGGACTTGATGCCGCGCGCTCTCAGGAAATACTCGATACGGGTGAGCTGCTTCAGCTCGGTCGGCCCCAGCTGGGTCGCGGTTGCGACCTCGGACGATCCCGCGCCTTTGGCGAAAATCTCGCGCGCGGCGGAGTAATTGAACTCCGGCACGTTGCGCCCGGCGCGCGCGAAGGCGTCGTAGGTCAGGTGCGGCTGCGCCGGCCCGCCTTCGGAAATTGCGATACGCGATACCGTCACGACGGCGGCATCCATGACATCGGAGAGGGTCTTCAGGGCCAGGACGAGTCTCGACTTGCCACGCGCGGCTTCCCACCATGCAGTCAGAAAAGATGGAATGTCCGCCTTTGACGTCTCGAACTTCGGTCCGGCCCCCGCACACGACGAGGTTCCGGTACGCACTGGACTAAAACTCCAACACAAAATGTTAAGTTAAAAATTCATTAACTCACATAACATCCGCTGAAGACGTGCCGTGCGTCCATGTTTTTCCTGCCGGTCTCGCGCGACGCACGGCAAAACGATGATTTTTTCCCGCGTCGCGTTTATCGTTTGTGCGCAAACGGCAACCCCGGGTTGTGTCTGCGCCAAGATTGCACCCAAAAGATGAGGCCTGCCCCGCGGCAATCGTGTGACGGGTGAATAATTCGAACTTGATTCGATTTTCTCGGAGGGTGCCAGCTTGTCAGCTCAGTCCCTCGGCGAGACTGTCCCACACCGCGCGCAACCGGCGCGAGCGGCGCATGTCGCGATGCGCGGTCAGCCAGACGGGAAAGGGGACCGGGTCGAGGGTCGGCAGGATACGCTCCACCCCCGGCTCGGCGTCGCCGATACGGTCGTCCACGACACCGATCGCCATGCCCCTGCGCACCAGCTCCCATCCCGTGACGAAATGCGATGTCCGCCAAGGAAACCGCATCGCCTCCACGGGGAAGCCGCGCGCGGCGAGCAGAGCGCGCGCGGCTCCCGTGCGGTCGATCTCGACACAGGGCGCCCCGGCAAAGCCCGTGGGAACCTCGGGGCGTCCCAGGCGCTCGAGCAGAGTCGATGCCGCGTAGAACCGCGCCGCGGCGTCGCGCAGCCGCGTCGCCACCAGGTCGCCTTCGGTCGGGCGGACGTTACGGATGGCGATGTCGGCCTCCTTACGCCGCAGGTCGGACAGGGCGTTGTCGACGACGATCTCCACCCGGATGCCGGGATGGGTCGCGTAGAGACGCGCAAGAATGGGGGGCAGGAGACAGACCGCATCGATGTCCGAGACCGACACCGCCACCTCGCCATCCAGCGCATCGGTCTGGCCCGCGGCCGAAAGTGCCAGAGCGCCGGCGCCGTCGCCCATCGCCCGGGCATGACCCAGCAAGTCGTGCCCTGCCGGGGTCAGCAGCAGCCCGCGGCCCGTTCTCTCGAACAGCGCGACGCCCAGCTCCCGTTCGAGGGCCTCGACCTGGCGACCCAGGGTAGGTTGCGCCAGCCCGAGAGCGCGCGCGGCGGCAGAGAGCGAGCCTTCCTCTGCGGTGACGAGAAACGCCCGCACCCGGTTCCAGTCGAAGGTCACGGCCCGCCAATCCATGCGAATATGCATATCAGTTCGGCGTCATCGGGCAATATCGCATGAGGCCGCGGCGAAGTAGGCAGGCGACATCCGACACGCCTTGCCCAGAAGGGAGGTCCCTCATGCCCGTCCGTTTTCCAATCTCCGCCGACCCGGCCTCTCGCAGCTTCGCTAAGGGTGCCGGGGCGCTCTATCTCGTCATCGCCGCGGCGGGGTTCTTCTCGATCCTCTGGGTGCCGTCGCAGCTCACGGTCCCGGGCGACCCGGCCGCGACCGCCGCGCAGGTCGCGGAGAACCGGGGACTCTTCCTCGCGAGCGTCGGCGGCGACGCGGTGATGATGACCGCCGAAGCCGTGCTGTCGGTCATGCTCTACGCGATGTTCAGACCGTTCGGTGCCGTGCTCGCGCTGGCCGCGATGGTCGCGCGGTTGATGATGGCCGCGGTGATGGCGGCCATGCTGCTGCCCCAGGCAGGGATCCTCGCGCTGGCGTCGCACGAGGCGCCGCTCGTCGCGCTCGACGCAGTCCAGCGCGCCGAACTCGCGTGGGTGCTGCGCCAGGCGCATGATGCCGGGGTTTGGGTCTGGCAGGTGTTCTTCACGCTCCACCTGTGGCTGCTCGGGTTGCTCGCCTGGCGGTCGGGCGCGGTGCCGCGCGTGCTGGCGGCGGGGCTGGTCGTGGGCGGCACGGGCTACCTCGTGGACAGTGTGCGCGCGGTGGCCGCGCCGGGCTCCGACGTGCTGACGGGGATCGGGGTGGCGCTGTTAGCTATTGTGACGCTGGCCGAGATCGGGTTCGCACTTTGGTTGCTGGTGCGAGGCCGCATACCGAGTTCGCGTAAAGCGGGAATCCCGAAAGGTGCGTCATCGCAGGGTTGACCAATCGTCAACAATATGGGTCAATCCAGCGAATATTAGGATTTTCTGACCCGTCGATTTTCCGGTCGGCCCGGCGCATGGCGCAGGGGCCGACGCTTGGCCCACGATCGCCATCCGACTTCCGCGCGGTGCTATCCTTTTCGCTCTGACCCGAATGTCGGGCGGGCGTCCGCGCAGAGCTTCGCCCCGTCCCCGAACCCGTGTGCACCGAACAATCCGTTCGTGCCGCGTCCGCGAGAGGCGACGGGAGCCGACCTTTCGGCACCACGGTCTTCGGACCGGCATTTTAGATCGAATTTTCAGCACCGGGAGAGGCCCCACATGCCCATAGTCACAGTCGCACCCACATCCAATTTCGAAGCGACCAGCATTCAGGATCCGAACTATCTCAACTGGACGGTGTCGTTGTCCGAGGCCTCGGACGAGGCGACCGCCATTGGCTGGTCCATCACGGGTGGCACGGCCTCCGTGGGCACCGACGTCAGAGGCTCCACTTCCGGAACCCTTACGATCCCTGCCGGGCAGACGGCCGGCCGGATCTCCATCCGGATCGACGGCGACAGTGTCGAGGAAACCGACGAGGCGGTCGTGTTGGAACTCTACGGCCTGTCGAACGCGGAATTCGAGGACGGCGCCCCGACGCTGCGGACGATCGGTTGGGTTCTCGATGACGACGGCAGCGGCACCAAGCGAGCCCTGTTCTCGCCGGGACAAGGCGTGCCTGAAGGCGATTCCGGAACCCGCGAGGTCGGTATAGACCTGTTCCTGTCCCGCGCGCCCGATGCCCCGTTCGACGTGGTTTACCGCACGCTCGATGGCTCGGCGCAGGAGGGTGCGGATGTGACGGGTGGTTCCGGCACGCTGACCTTCGCCCCCGGCCAGACCGAAAACGGGTTTTCCGTGGGCGTCGTCGGAGACGAGGCGCCGGAGGCGAACGAGAGTGTCGAGATTTTCGTGGGTGCCCCCGACGCGGTGGCGTCAAGCTCGGTCGGGGCGCTGCGCATCCTCGATGACGACGGTGTCGAGGACTTGCCGGTGCTGTCGATCTCTCCGGTTTCGAACTTCGAGGCGACGAGCATCCAGGATCCCAATTACCTGATCTACTCGATTGCCCTGTCAGAGCCGTCTGGCGACCCGGTGGAGGTAGGCTTTTCGTTCCTGGGCGGCACCGCCTCGGTCGGAGAGGACGTTCGGGGGTCGACCACCGGTTTCGGACCATTGCGCCGGGTGCCACCGGAACGACGGCATTCATCCGGATCGACGGCGACTCCGAGGAAGAGACCGATGAGGCCGTCATCCTTGAGGTGTTCGCCAATGCCAACGCGGCGCTGCCCGACGGCGTCGGCTCGATCCGCATGCCGGGTCTCGTGCTCGACGACGACGGGGACGCCCGTGACGAGATCGTGCTCGGCCAGCCGGTGACCCTGGCCGAGGTCGCCTCGGTGACGACGGAATACGCCGTGCCGATCCGCCTCTCGCGCCCGGCCGAGGGCGAGTTGACCTTGTCGGTCGTCCTGTCCGGCTCGGGCGGGCCGGGGCTGTCGCTGATCGACGACGCGGTCACCTTCGCCGCCGGGCAGCAGGTGAGCTTCGCCCGGATCTCCGTGGTGGGGGACGAGACCTACAGCGGCGACGGCGCCCGCACCCTCAGCGCCTTCTCGACTGCGGACGGGGTCGTCCAGTTCGGTGAGCAGCGCCTGACCGTGATAGACGCCGAGGAAGAGCCCGTGGAGCTTCAGGTTCCCGCCACCGGCACCGTGGAGATCGACGGCGTTCTGCGGGCGACACAGACACTTTCTGTCGATGCCTCCGACTTGGCCGACGCCAATGGCCTTGGTCCGTTCTCCTACCAGTGGCTGCGCGGCACGACCGAGATCGCGGGTGCCACAGGCACCAGCTACACGCCCGTCACCGCGGATATCGGCAGCATCCTGTCGGTGGCCGTCAACTTCACCGACGGCCTGGGCCAACCCGAGACCGTGACCGGGGCGGCGGACGGGCTGATTGACCTGGCGCCGACCACTCCGGGCGCCGACGTCATCTCCGGCACGCCGGAGGGCGACCGGATCCTCGGCGGCGATGGCAACGACACCCTCGACGGCGCGGCGGGGGATGACGGCCTTCTGGGTGAGGCGGGCGACGATTCGCTGGTCGGGGGGGCCGGGCGACGACAACATCGCGGGCTCGGATGGCAACGACGTGGTCGATGGCGGCGACGGGAACGACTTCCTCGGTGGCGGTCTGGGCAACGACACGCTCCTTGGAGGCGAGGGATCGGACACGCTTGGCGGCGGGCAGGGTGACGATGCGCTCGCGGGGGGCATCGGCGACGACGTGGCCGCGGGCGGTCCTGGCGACGACCTTGTCGAGGGCGGGGCCGGCGACGACACCATGGGCGCTTCGTTCGGCGCGGACACGGTCTTGGGGCAGGGCGGCGACGACAGCCTCGGCGGTGGCACGGGCACCGACAGCATCGACGGTGGTACGGGCAACGACTCCATCGGCGGGGGCGAAGGCGACGACACCGTGATCGGCGGTGCGGGCAACGACTTCCTCGCCGGGGGCGGCCGCGACGACTCGATTGTCGGCGGCCCGGGCAACGACACGATCAACGGCGGCGCGGGCGACGACACGATGGTGGGCGGCGCCGGGGCTGACCTGTTCGTCTTCAACGACTTCACCCCCGGCGATGTGGACCGGGTGGTGGGCTTCGAGGACGGTGTCGATCGCTTCCGCATGGTCGGGGTGGAGAATGCGCCGGGCTCGGGGCTGCAGGGTTTCGTCGACGCGCTCGAGATCTCCGACGCGGCGGGCGGCGGAGTGACGATGAGCTTCAACGGACACGTCATCGAGGTCACGGGCGTAAGCGCGGCGGATCTCGGACTGGAGGACTTCATCTTCATCTGATCCGCGCCACCGGGGCGGGGCCGCTGCCTCGCCCCGGCACAAAGCGCAGTTCCATCGACTTGCACCCGGCGCCGGCTCCGGCCATCAACGCGGCACCGTGCAGCGAGGGGACAGCGACATGAAGGATTGGCAGGCATCCGTGGCAACGCTCTACGACGGATCGTTCCGACCGATGTTCGTGGACGGCGCCTGGCGCGCGGCCCGGTCCGAGCGCGAGATGCCGGCGACGAACCCCGCGGACGGCACACGCCTTGCCACGGTGCCGCGCGGGGATGCGTCCGATATCGACGACGCCGTCGCCGCCGCCCGCCGCGCCTTCGAGGGGCCATGGTCCAAGTTCACCCCCTACGAGCGCCAGAACCTCCTGCTCAGGATCGCCGAGCGGTTCGAGGCCGAGTGGGAGACGCTGTGCCTGTCCGACACCCTCGACATGGGGATGCCGATCCAGCGCACGCTCGCCAACCAGCGCCGCGTACTGGGGATGCTGCGCTTCTACGCGGGCCAGGCGGTCAGCGTGCACGGCCAGACCATCCCGAACTCGTTTCCGGGCGACATCTACTCGTCCACCGTGCGCGAGCCGGTGGGCGTGGTGGGCGCGATCATCCCGTGGAACGCCCCGATCGCGGGATCGGTCTGGAAAATCGCGCCGGCGCTCGCCACCGGCTGCACGGTGGTGCTGAAACCGTCCGAGGAGGCGTCGCTGACCGTGCTGATGATTGCCCGGATCATGCAGGAGGCGGGGCTGCCGGACGGTGTGCTCAACATCGTGACCGGGACCGGCGCCGAGGCGGGCGCCGCGCTGGCCGAGCATCCGGGCGTCGACAAGATCGTGTTCACCGGCTCCACCGCCACCGGGCAGGCCATCGCCCGCGCCGCGACCGGCAACCTCAAGCGCGTATCGCTGGAACTGGGCGGCAAGTCCCCGGTCATCGTCTGCCGCGATGCGGACATGGACAAGGCGGTGCCCGTGGCCGCCATGGCGGTCTTCGCCAATTCAGGCCAGATCTGTATCGCGGGATCGCGGCTTTTCGTGGCGCGCGAGATCCACGACGAGTTCGTGCGACGCGTGGCGGACTACGCCTCGAAGCTGAAGATCGGTCACGGCATCGCCACTGATACCGACATCGGCCCGATCATCTCGGCCCGGCAGGCCGAGCGCATCGAGGGCTACCTCTCGGCCGGTCCGGCGGAGGGCGCCGAGGTGGTCACCGGCGGCGGGCGCGCCACCGGCACGGGGCTCGACGGGGGGCACTTCTTCCATCCCACCGTCTTCGGCGGCGTGACCGACGAGATGAGCGTCGCGCGCGAAGAGATCTTCGGCCCGGTGATTTCCGCGATGCCATTCGACACGCTCGACGAGGTGGTCGCCCGCGCCAACGCGACGCCCTACGGGCTGGCGGCGGGCGTGTTCTCGACGCATCTCGGGACCGCCCACAAGCTGGCTCACCGGCTCAAGGCGGGCTCGGTCTGGGTGAACATGTATCACGCCATCGACCCGGCGGTGCCGTTCGGCGGCATGAAGATGTCGGGCTACGGCCGCGAGGGCGGCGCGGAACATGTCGAGGAATATCTCGACACCAAGGCGATCTGGATCAACGCGGACTGAGGGCCGGGCGCGCGGCGCGATCCGCGCACAGACCCAGGAGGGGGAGTTCACCATGAATGTCGGACTGATCGGCGTGGGCCTCATGGGCCATGGCATCGCACGCAACGTGCTGTCGCGGGGTGGCCACGCGCTGTCCTTCCTCGACCACCCGGGCAACCAGCCGACCGACGAGATCGTGTCGCTGGGCGGCCGGTCGGTCTCGAGCCCGGCCGAGATCGCGGCCGAGTGCGACGTGATCCTGCTTTGCGTCACGGGCGCGCCGCAGGTCGAGGCGGTGATGGAGGGGCTTTTGCCCGCGTTGCGCCCCGGCACGGTGGTGGTCGATTGCTCGACCTCGCTGCCCGAGACGACGCTGCGGATGGGTGCGCGTACCGAAGAGGTCGGCGGGGCCTATCTCGACGCGCCGATGACCCGAACGGCGGCGCACGCCCATGCCGGCACGCTCATTCTTCTGGTGGGGGGCGAGGCCGACACGCTCGAACGGGTGCGCCCGATCCTCGACAGCTTCACCGAGACGGTCACCCATGTCGGACCGCTCGGCCACGGGCACCGGCTCAAGCTTCTGCACAACTTCGTCTCGGTCGGGTTCATGACGCTACTCGCCGAGGCCGCCGCGCAATCGGCCGATGCGGGTGTCGATCCGGCGGTGCTGGTGGACGTGCTGGCCAACGGAGGTGGCGCGAGCGCTGCGCTCGACCGGCTCGCCCCGTTCATCGTGGATAACGACCGCAGCGGCCTGCCGTTCGCGGTGTCGAACGCCGCCAAGGACATCGATTACTACCGCGACATGGCCGAGGCCGCAGGCGCACAGCGCACCGTCGCGGACGGAGTGTCGTCGGCGATCCACGGCGTGTCCGAGGGGCAGGGCGGGCAGGCTTACGTGCCCGAACTGGTCCGTCTCTTCCGCAAGAGCGGCGGCGCGTGACGCGCAGGCGATAGCGCTCACGCGGGCGGGGTTGCCACCCCAAAAAGCCGCGTGTAGCAACATCGGGAAATTCCAGGGAGGAACACATGACGTATCGTTTCAGCGGGCTCGTCGCAGCCGGTGCGATTGTTGCGGCGGCCGGTCCGGCATTCGCGCAAACCGAGGTCAAGATCGGCTACGCGCTGGCGCCCGACAGCCATTACGGCGTCGCGGCACAGACCTTCGAAGAAGTCGTCACCGAGCAGACAGGCGACGCGTTCAGCTTCAAGCACTTCCCCTCGTCCGGCCTCGGCGGTGAGCGCGAGGTGATCGAGGGCCTGCAGCTGGGGACCGTCGAGGCGACGATCGTGTCCTCCGGCACGCTGGCCAACTTCGTGCCCGACACCGGCGTCTTCGACATCCCGTTCCTGTTCCGCGACCTGGAGCATGCACGCGCCGTTCTCGACGGCGAGATCGGGCAGGAGATTCTCGCCAAGTTCGACGACGTGGGCCTGCACGGCCTCGCATGGGGCGAGCAGGGTTTCCGCCACATCACCAACAACCGCAACGCCATCGAGACCCCGGCCGACGTCGAGGGTCTGAAGATCCGCACCATGGAGAACCCGGTCCACCAGGCGGCGTTCAACGCGATGGGCGCCGCGCCCACGCCGATGGCCTGGCCCGAGGTGATCTCGTCGCTTCAGCAGGGCGTGATCGACGGGCAGGAGAACCCGCTGTCGGTGATCGTGTCGGTGAAGCTCGACGAGGTGCAGGAATATCTGACGCTGTCGGGCCACGTCTATTCGCCCGCGATGCTGCTGGTGTCGAAGCCCTTCTGGGACGGTCTCTCGGACGAGCAGAAGGCGGCCTTCGAGACCGCCGCGGACGAGGCCGTTACCGCCATGCGTGGTTTCGTGGATGACGTGGAGACCACCGGCGTCGAGACGCTGAAGGAGCGCGGCATGAAGGTGAACGAGCTTTCCGCCGAGCAGAAAGCCCAGTTCCAGGAAGAGATCTCGTCGGCCTACGAGGGCTATTACGAGACCTACGGCCAGGACCTGGTCGACTCGATCGTGAACTTCGAATGACCGAGTGCCGGCGCCCCGGGCGGGCGCCGGCGCCGACAGGGGGCCTAGCGTGAAGCGGCTCGAACGCATTTTTGTCCGCGCCAACGGCTGGGCGCTGATCCTGATCCTGGGCGCGATGCCCCTGATCGTGGGCGCGAACATCGCGCTGCGCTACCTCACCGGGCATTCGCTGTCCTGGGCCGACGAGGCCGCGCGCTATCTCATGATCTGGATGACGTTTGTCGGTGCGGGCCTCGCGCTGCGTCTCGGCGCGCATGTCGCGATCACCAACCTGCAGGACGCGCTTCCCACCACGGGCCAGAAGCTTCTGCGTGGCGCGCTTGTCCTCGTCCTTCTGATCTTCTTCGGCTTCATGGTGTCGGTGGGCATCGAGTATGCCCAGCGGATGCAGTTCCAGCTGACCCCGGCGCTGCGGATCCCGTTCCTCTATGTCTACGCCGCGATGCCGGTGGGGTTCTCCCTGCTGATCGTCCACCTTCTGCTGATCGCGCCGCAATTCGTGCGGGCCGGAACCTACAAGGGGTCCGGCCCCGGCGACGAAGACGCGGCGCTGCGCGAGGGCGCCAATGGCTGAGATCCTCTTTCCTGCGCTCTTCGTGCTGCTCGCGCTCGGGCTTCCGGTCGCTTTTGCCATGGCGATCGCGGTCTTCGTCGCCCTGAGCTTCGGCTCGAGCTACCCGAACCTCGTCGTGGTGAAGGAGATGTTCTCGGGCCTCGACAGCTTTCCGCTGCTTGCCGTGCCGTTCTTCATCCTCGCGGCCGAAATCATGACCGCGGGTGCGGTGACCATGGCGATCCTGCGCCTCGCGCAATCCCTCGTCGGGCACCTGCGCGGCGGGCTGGGCCACGCCAACGTGGTCAGTTCCGCCATGTTCGCCGGTATCTCGGGCAGCGCGCTTGCGGACGCGGCGGGGCCGGGAGCGATGATGGTCCGCATGATGGAGAAGGGCGGCTACGACCGCGCCTATGCCGGCGCGCTGACCATCGCCAGTTCCGTGGTGGGGCCCATCATCCCTCCGTCGATCACCATGATCATCTACGCCATGCAGGACCAGCGGGTGTCCGTGGGGTCGCTGTTCATGGCGGGGGTGTTGCCGGGTGTTCTGATCACGTTGTTGGTGCTGCTCGCCAATGCGCGGGTGAGCCGGGCGCGGGGCTACGCTTCCGGCGCGCCGATGCCGTCGCTGCCCGAGATCGTGCGCATCTTCCTGCACGCCGTTCCGGCGCTCCTGCTGATCGTGCTGATCGTGGGTGGCATCCGCTTCGGTGTGTTCACGCCCACCGAGGCGTCGGTCATCGCGGTGTTCTACGCGCTCTTCGTGGGCATGTTCGTCTACCGCTCGTTTCGTCTGCGGGACCTGCCCGACACCATCCTGCGCGCGGCGATCGTCGCCGGGGCGGTGCTCCTGATCCTCGGCGCGGCGCGGGCCTTCGCCTGGGTGCTGATCATCGAGGGCATTCCCCAGATGCTGGCCGAGACCATCATCTCCTGGGACCTGTCGCCTCTGGTGTTCCTGCTGGCGGTGAACCTGCTGCTGCTGGCGTTCGGCCTGTTCATGGACCCGTTGCCGGGGGTGATGATCCTGGTGCCGATCCTCGCGCCCATCGCCTTCGCGCTGGGTATCGACCCCGACCACTTCGCCATCGTGGTGATTGTGAACCTGACGCTGGGACTGACCACGCCACCGGTGGGCAGCCTGATCTTTGTGGTCTCGTCCGCGGTGTCGCTCAAGCCGTCTCGGCTGATCCGGGAGATGCCGCCGTTCTTCGTTGCGCTCGGTCTGGCTCTTCTGCTGATCACCTTCGTGCCGGCGCTCTCGACCTGGCTGCCGGAAATCAGCGGCTTCTGAGCGCGGCGCCAGGGTCGCCCTTTCCCCCTGTTTCGAATGCTCTTCCGCGGGCACTGAGCGCCTATGAGTCGCGCCTCCCCGACGGCTGATCCGAATCACTCTCGGCACCGCACAACCGGGTTGCCGTCGGCTGCCGAAGCGGGAAGTGCGCCGTTGCGAAACTGTCTGTTTCGTCCGCAGAATCGCGGTGTGCAACCCTGAGGGGACACCTTGCCCGTCGCTGTTCAGCGGCAGCTTCCACCCAAATTCGAATTTTCGCACTGGTTAACAGAAGGTTAACAGCCATCCGCGCTGCTGAAAGTATCGTGCGCGCTATAATAATCGCCTGTTTTGGGCACTCTATCGGCGCGTGTTGCCGCAACGCCGCCCTTAAATCGTCATAAAAAAAGTAATTGCGGCAGAAACATGTTTTCGCTCAATGTGGCCGATGCCGGGGTCCGGAGTTTTTCCGGGACCCGCTGCGCACCGCCATGTTTCTGTTTTCAATTTCGGGAAGCATCCCGGGCCCCTTTTCAAAGAGCGCGGTGCCACAAAAACAAAGTCATCTCGAAGATGATGCTCTGGTCCCACGCGGTCTCGGCCGCGCGGTGCATCTCGAATAGGGGCAAAAAGCCTCCACCAATTCCGCACAAGCGGAAAGTCCTGAGCAGTCGAAATTGAATACACCCCACGCTGTGGGGGTCGTCCGTGCGCGCTGTGTGCACGGTCCGGGAATGGATTTGGCCGCGCGCCGCGAGACATGGTTGGAACGTAAAATGCCCATCGAGCAAATTCTCATCCAAGGCGAGAACCTGACGAACCTTTCGGCGGACGGCGAGGCCAGCCCCAACGTTGCCCGCACGCGTACGCAGAACCAGGAACGCACGCAGGCCCAGCTTCCCGATCCGGAATTCGACGAATACGGACTGCGCCCGCTTTATACCGGAGAGGGCGATCCGGACACCTGGGGCTATCTCGATATCAACGGCTCGGATACCGGTCCCCAGGCGAGTGGCAGCTTTACTATTCCCGATAGCGGCGAAGCCGGGGATTACCTGCTGACACTGCGCGTTGCCTCGACAACGCCCCGGCCGATTACGATCGATATCGAAGGCACGACCTATACCATTTCCGACTCCGCGACGCCGCAATTCTATTACTGGGAAACCCGGACCGTCACCATCACCCTTAGCGGTCCCGGCACGTACGACTTCAACATCCTTCAGGATACCACTGTCGGCGCCCCCAACATCGACGCGATCGCAATCCATGATGTCGGAACTGTGGCGAACTTCTCGCTCCCGACGTTCACGGGACAGACCACATTCTCGATCGATGAGTCCGATACCGCCATCGGCTCGGTCGCGGCATTCGACATTGCCAACGACACCTCGCCCGACGCGCCCGCACGCGACGGTATCACGTTCGCGATCACCGGGGGCGACACCGAGGCGGTCAGCATCGATCCGGCGACCGGCGCGCTGAGCCTCAACGCGCCCGCCGATTTCGACGCGCAGCCGAGCTACTCCGTGGTCGAAGCGCCCGATGAGACCTTCGAGACCACGTTCCTCGACGCGTCGGACCTGACCATCGTGAACCCGTCGGACAATACGGTCGCGCGCACCACCTCGGGCAATCCCGAAAGCGGCGCGGTCGAAGGCGGCACCGGCGACAACACCGGTCCGCAGAGCGAAGGTAACGACTACGACGACTTCGGCCTGCGTCACAATTACACCGGTACCGGCTACGTCGACATCAATGGCGGCGCAGGGGACAAGCTGTCGTTCAGCTTCGTCGCCGTCGCGGGCACCTATGACATCGTGGTGCGCTACGCCAACGGCGACGGCACGCCGCGTCCGATCTCGCTGCGCGTCGATGGCGGCGCGGAGCAGGAGATCGCCAACACCGACACCGGCGGCTGGAGCAACTGGACGACCCAGACCTTCACGTTCGAGGTGACGACCGACGGCACCCACACCGTGATCCTCGCGCAGGAGGGCAGCGGCGCGCCGAACATTGACGCCATCGCCATCGCCGAAACCGGCACTCCGATCAGCTTCGTCGATCCCGAGATCACCAGCGCGGCCGCGTTTACCGTCGAAGAGAACTCGACGGTCGTCGGCCAGGTCGAGGCGCAGGACCTCGACGGCGCGGACCTGACCTATTCGCTGAGCGGACCCGATTCCGACAAGGTCGCCATCGACGCCGCCGGACAGCTGACCCTGACCGAGGTGCCGGACTTCGAGGCGCCGACGGATGCCGGGGAGGACGGCGTCTACGACGTGACCGTCGAAGTTTCGGACGGGGCGGTCACCGTCACCCAGGACATCACCATCGCGGTGACCGATGTCGAGCCCGAGCTCGCCACGCCCAGCATCGAAACGATCGTGCTTCAGGGCGAGGACGCGGCACTCGTGGGTGGCGCGACCACCTTCCACCGCGTTCAGGGTGACGAGGCCAGCGTCGAGACCGGGGCCGGCGACGATCCCACCGACGGCTTCGGGCTGCGCGTGGGCTACAGCGGCTTCGGCTACACCGATTTCGGCGGCGCCGGCGCGGATGGCGACGAGGTCATCACCTGGCAGGTGGAGGTGGACGAGGCCGGTCTCTACGACCTGCACATCCGCTACGCTTCGACCACCGCGGCTGATCCGGACCGGCCGCTGGACGTGCTGGTGAACGGCACTGACGCGCTTGGCGAATCCATCGGCTTCCCCAATCGCGACGGCTTCGCCAACTGGGTCGTACGCGCCCCGGTGCAGGTCGAGCTGCAGGCGGGCGTGAACACCATCGCGCTCGCGGTGCCGGCCGGGTTCAGCAATGGCCCGAACGTCGACGCGGTCGCGCTGACCAGCGTCGGGGCCACGCCGGCCTTCCCGCCGGTGAACACCGCGCCGACCTTCGCCGAGGAGACTGTCGATCTCGACGTCGGTGAAGGACAGCTCGTCGTCGCGACCGGTATCGGCGCGGCGGACGGCGAAAACGACGACCTGACCTACACCCTCAGTGGTGACGACGCCGAATTCTTCGAGTTCAACGCCGCGACCGGCACGCTGGAATTCGTGGCCGCGCCGGACTTCGAGAACCCGGCAAGCTTCGACGGCGACAACCTTTACGAGCTGACGCTGACCGCGACCGACAGCGCTCTTTCGGCCAGCCAGAAGCTCAACATCACCGTCACCGACGTGGTCGAGGACGCGCCCGCCACGGCCATCACCCTGACCGCGATCGACGTGGAGGAGAACGTCGCCGGCGCCGTCGTGGCAGACGTGGCCGTGACCGATCCGGACACCACTTACGCGGCTGCGGATCTTTTGGTCGAGGGCGCCGACTCCGAGCTGTTCGAACTGGTGGACGGCGCGGGCGGCGTGCAGCTCAAGCTGATCGACGGTGTGGCGCTGGACTACGAGGCGGCCCTGCCGAGCGTGACCGTATCGCTGGGCGCGCTGTCCTCCGATCCGTTCAGCCCCTCGGTCCTCGACGTTTCCGAAGTGCAACTGCTCGATGTGCTGTTCTCGCAGGCTGGGATCACGCCCTACAACGATGCCCAGGACCAGCCCGAGGACGGTGGCGCGGTCACCGTCTCCGAGGACGGCACCGCGCTGACCCTCGACGGCAACTTCTGGAAGCGCGTGGCTCTCGACGAGAGCTACACGCTCACCGGCAATTCGCGCATCACCGTGGACATCGAGATCGGCGACGCGACGCCCGAGATCGTGTCGATCGGCTTTGACGATGATGATCTGCCGTTCGAGCTTTCGGACCAGTCCAACTATCAGATCGCCGGCACCCAGTCGCAAGGCGGATTCGTCGACCTGCGGGGGCAGGGCGAGGACCTCGGCAACGGCGTTCTGCGCTTCGTCATCGACCTGTCGCAGCACGCCGGCACCACCATCGACTCGCTGACCGTGGTGTCTGACGACGACAACTTCGGCAACGGGCAGGGCTCGGTCACTTTCTCCAACGTCCAGCTGTTCGAGGAGGGCGACGATACCGGCGGCGACAACGCGGCCCCGGTTGTCGTGGGCGGCGGCATCGCCGACTTCACCGTGGACGAGGATCGTCCCGTCGAGATCGACCTGCCCTTCGTCGATCCCGACGGCGACGCGCTGACCTACAGCTTCGAGATCACCGATGCCGGGGGCGAGGTCTACACCGCGCACGGCTTGTCGCTGAACGAAATGGTCCTGAGCGGCGATGCGCCCACCGATCCGGGCGTCTACACCGTGACCGTCTCCGCGACCGATGCGGATGGCAGCAACACCACCACCCAGACCAGCTTCACGCTGACCGTGGCCGACGTGAATGACGCGCCCGAGCTTGTGGGCGATCCCGCGCTCGAGCCGTATTTCCTCCAGGCGGGCAACGCCATGGACGGGATCGATCTGGCAGAGTTCGCGCCCTTCTTCACCGACGCCGACGGCGACGCGCTGACCCTCAGCGCCGAAGACCTGCCCGCGGGGCTGAGCGTCGATGCCGAAGGCGTCATCACCGGGACGCCGGTTGTCGGAGGCGAGTTCACCGTTCTCGTCCGCGCCACAGACCCCGACGGGCTTTCGGTGACCCTCCCGCTGACCTTCCTCGTGGAAGGCGGCCAGATCGGTGACCAGATCGTGGTCGAGGCCGAGAACTTCACGGGTCTGCCCGAGGCCGAGGGCTTCTACGCCACCGCCCAGCCGGGTGCGTCCGGCAACCAGCTGATCCGCGTGGGTGCTGGCGGCGACACGGGCCTCATCACCACCGATCTCAGTCAGAATGGCCTGATCGAGGGATGGTACACCGTCTCGATGACGCGCTACGACGAGACCGACGGAAGCGCGACCTACTCGCTCTCCATCGGCGACACCGTGCTGGCCGAGAATGCGGCCTTCGACGGAACGCCGGATACCGAAACCGCGAACGACACGTTCGACAACGGCAACGCACGCGGCAACGCGGGCCAGTCCGGTAACCTCAAGACCATCACCTTCGAACAGCCGGTCTTCATCTCGGCCGGCACGATCCTGACCCTGTCGGGCACCGCGAACGGCGAGTTGCTGAGGACCGACGCGTTCACCTTCACCCGGACCGAAGAGCCGAACGACCCGCCGAGCGCCGTGACCATCGATGCGGCGAGCGTGGCCGAGAATGCCGAGGGCGCCGTCATCGGCGCGCTGTCGGCCACCGATCCCGACGGCGACGACGCCAACATCGTCTACAGCGTCGATCCGGCCTCCGACTTCGAGATCGTGGACGGTGCGCTCAAGCTCAAGGACGGCGTCGCGCTGGACTTCGAGGCAGGCGCGACCGTCGACGTCGATGTGACCGCCACGGACGAGAACGGTGACGCCACGACCACGACCCTCACCATCGCCGTGACTGACGTGGACGAGGCGCCCTCGGCTCCGGTCCTGACCAACGCGACCATCGACGAGAACGCGGACGGCGCGGTCGTCGGCACGCTGTCCTCGCTCGATCCCGAAGGCACCGCGGTGTCCTTCACCGTCAGCGATGACCGGTTCGAGGTCGATGGCGATGACCAGCTGAACCTCGTGACCGGCGCGAGCCTCGACTTCGAGACCGAGGAGACCGTTTCGGTCGACGTCACCGCAACGGACGAGACCGGCCAGTCGGTCACCCAGACGCTCGTGATCGCGGTCAACGACGTGAACGACGCGCCGACCCTGGCCGACGGCGCGAGCCTCGACAACGTCGCGATTGCCGGCGGAGCGGGCACGACGATCGATCTGTCGGGCCTCGGCGCGGCGGACGAGGACGCGGGCGACACCGTGACCTACGTCATCGCGGCCACCGGCGGCGGCACGCTTCCCGCGGGCTTCGAGGTTTCCGGCACCGACCTGATCGTGCCTTCTGACGCTCCGGCCGGCACCTACGGCATTGCGGTGTCCGCCTCCGACGGCACCCTGCAATCCGACCCGGTGGTGTTCAGCGTGACCGTGGGGGCACCCTCGGTCGAGCCGTTCACCATCCAGGCCGAGGACAACGACCTCGTCGTCATCGACGACGTGGGCGAGGGCAGCCAGGGCGAGGTGACCCGCGCGGTCAGCCAGTCCAACCCCGACGACTACGGCAACTACCGCGAGGGCGCGGTGGGCGGCTCCTACCTCGACTTCGGCTCGAACCCCGGCGACTCGATCGAGTTCCAGATCGACGCCCCGGCGGCGGGCACCTACGAGGTGACGTTCCGCTACGCCAACGGTGACGGCGATGGCCTCGACCGGCCGCTGCTTCTGGCCGTGAACGGCGGCACCGCGACCCTGCAATCGTTCCCGTTCACCGACAACGGCGTCGAGCCCTGGGAGTCCTGGTCCGACATCACCGTCGAGGTGGAGCTGGCGGCCGGCGCGAACACGCTGTCGCTCGAGGTCCCTGCCGGCGCGGCGGGCGGCCCGAACATCGACCAGGCCACCTTCACCTACGCCGACGCGGACCTCAGCGCCGACGAGGACGGCAACCTCGACGTCGATGCCGACGAGATCGTCGATCCCGCGTCGCTTGGCGCGGTGGCCTTCGAGCTGACCGGAGTCGACGACGACATCGTGAGCTACGCCTACTCGACCGATGGCGGCAGCACCTTCACCGCCGTCACGCCGGTCAACGGCATCGCGACGCTGGATCTGTCGGAGTTCGCAGCAGATCCCTCGGTGGACGTGATCTTCGAGGTGACGGACGACGCGGGCAACACCGCGTTCACATCTGCCACCATCGCCATCGGCGATGTGCCCGAGCCCTTCTCGCAGACCCTCCAGTTCGAGGCACGCGACGGGTCGATGACCATCATCGACGACACGCCGGGCACCGACGGTGCCGGACTGACGCAGCCGCGTGACCCGCTGAACCCGGAGACCCCGGATCCGCAGCGCGGGCCGGACAACCTGTGGGACAACTTCGAGGGCGACGGCTATCTCGACATGGGCACCAATATCGGTGACGCGGTCCAGTTCGAGATCGACGCACCGCAGGCGGGCACCTACACCTTCACCATCCGCTACGGCAACGGTGGCACCACCGACCGCCCGATGGCGTTCTCGGTGGGCGGTACCGTGGTCGAGACGGTGGCGTTCGCGCCGACCGCCGACTGGGACGTCTGGGAAGAGGTCGAGGTCGAGGTCCAACTGGCCGCGGGCGTGAACACGATCGCTCTGGCCAACACGATTGCGACCGGCCCGAACCTCGACCAGGTCGTGGTGGAGAACAACATCACTCCGCCGCCGCCGGTCACCGAGCCGGGCCCGCGCGAGACCATCCGGATCAACTTCCAGGATGGCACCACGCCGGATGCACCGGGCTATCTTGTCGGGAACTTCACCGCATACGGCGAGCAGTCCAACGGCCTGACCTACGGCTTCGTCACCGAGACCTCGGTGCTCGACGCCGACGGCACCACCAACACGCCGATCGGCGGGGGCTTCCCGGCCGTGGCGATCAACGAGCGGACCGGCACCGGCACGCTGCCCGATGACGGCACGCTGCCGGCGGACCAGCTGGCGGTGAACTTCGACGCCTACGATCCGCGCCTGACCGGCTACGCGCACTTCGATCTCGGCGGCTATCCCGAGCGGGTGGCGTGGGAGATCGCGCTTGAAAACGGCTGGTACGAGGTGACCGTCGCGGTGGGCGACACCGGCGGTCCGAACGACAGCAACAACGCGCTCGAGATCGAGGGCCAGCTCGCGGCGGCATGGACGCCCACGGCGGCCTTCAAGTCCGAGCTCGTCACCGTGCTGGCGAACGTCCAGGACGGCCACCTGACGCTGGCGGCGCCGGACGGCTCCATCACCGAGATGCAGTACGTGGACATCCGCGCGCTGCCCGACCTCACGCCCGAGGACGGCAACGAGGCCCCCGAAGACTATGCGGCGTTCATCGCGCCGCGGGCGGTTTCGGCCGACGGCGAGGTCGATCTGGGCGTGCAGGAGGGCGCTCTGCCCGTGGGCATCGACCCGACGTCGGACATCGTGCTTGGCATCGACGTGGTCGACGGCCGCGGCGGCGCCCTGCTGGAAAGCCTCTCGGACGGCTCCATCCGCATCTACGAGACGCTGACCGGCGAAGAGGTCGCCTACAGCGCGAACACGACCGGCGGCTTCGACTCCGTGACCATCGCGCCGTCGGCGGATCTCAAGGCGTTCACCAGCTACACCGTGGTGATCGACGGCTTCCGCGACCGGGGCGACAACGAAGACCCGTCCGCGCCGACGCGCGAATTCCAGAAGTTCTCGACCACCTTCGTCACGGGCGAAGCCCCGGTCGTCGAGGCCCGCGAGGTCGCCTTCGTCGATACCGTGGAGCTGTCCTCGAACCCGATGCTGGGCGAGAGCTACACCTCCATCGAGATGTCGCCGGACAAGCAGTTCCTCTACGTGACGTCGATCACCGGCTCGATCACCCGCTGGGCGGTGAACGATGACGGCTCGCTCGACCAGTCGACCAAGGAGGTCTTTACACCGGGCGGCGACTTCGAAGAGGGCGGCGGACGCCGCGGTATCGTCGGCATCGCCTTCGATCCCGAGGATCCCAACACCATCTGGATCTCGGACAACTACCCGATCCCGCTCAACGGTCGTTCGAACTCGGTGCCGGACTTCTCGGGCCGCATCTCGAAGGTCACGCTGGGTGAGGGCGGTTCGCTCGCGGACGCCGAGATCGAGACCTACATCTCTGGGCTGCCGCGCTCGAACGGCGACCACGTCACCAACAGCCTCGAGTTCCGCGTGAACCCTGACTACGTGCCGGGCGGCGACGAGCCGCAGCACCTGCTCTACCTCACGCAGGGCTCCAACTCGGCCATGGGCGAGCCGGACTCGGCCTGGGGCTTCCGTCCCGAACGCCTGCTGAACGCGGCGATCCTCGAGATCGACCGCAGCCAGGAGGCCCCCGACGGCGGCTTTGACGTCTCGACCGAGCCGCTGCCGGCGGACGGCCAGAACCGTCGCTTCGCGGATAACGACAACGACCTCAAGAACGGCGGCATCTTCATCGATAGCGGTGAGTTCACCGGCAACTACCTGCACTTCGACGCGCAGGGCGTGGCCGAGGTCCGCGAGGGCGAAGACGCCGGCTCGGCCCTGATCGAGCGGTTCTACGATCCGTATGCCGAGGACGCGGTGCTGAGCATCTTCGCCACCGGCAACCGCAATGCCTACGACCTGGTGTGGCACTCCAACGGCTATCTCTACGTGCCCACCAACGGTTCGGCCGCGGGCGGCAACGTGCCGGACGATCCGTCGACGCCGGAGGACGAGTCCATCAACGGCGTGGGGCTGCAGGCGGACTATCTCTTCCGGATGGTCGAGGGCGGCTACTACGGCCACCCGAACCCGCTGCACGACCAGTACATCCTGAACGGTGCGAACCCGACCGCAGGTGTCGATCCGAACCAGGTGGGCGACTATCCCGTCGGCACTCTGCCGGATCCGGGCTACGACCTGGAGGGCGTCTACTCGCTGTCGAACAACCGCTCGCCCAACGGCGCGATCGAGTATCTCGGCAACAACTTCGGCTCTTCGCTGCAGAACGCCGTGATCTTCACGCAATACTCCAGCGGCGACAACCTGCGGGCCGTGCTGTTCAACGACGACGGCACCGTGTCGGATGACTTCATCCTGCGGAACACGGACGGCAACATCATCAGCTACGTTGACCCGCTCGACGTGATCGAGGGTGCGAACGGCGCGCTCTACATGCTCACGCTCAACCGCGGCAACGGTGTCAGCCAGATCATCCGGCTCGACGCGGCGCCGGGCGGCGAGGTCGAGGACGTCACCGCCGACGAGGGCGGCAACCTCGCACTGCTGGTGGTCAGCGCCACCGACGAGTCCGAAGTGCTGTTCCAGGTCGCCGGCCTCGACGCCGACATCCAGACCATCACCGTCAGCTTCGACGGCGGTCCGGCGCAGACCGTCACCCTCGACGCGCAGAACCGCTTCACCGCGGACCTGAGCGGCACGGAGGGTGCCGTCTCGGCGGTGCTGTCGGTCTTCGACGACAATGGCAACACGGCGACGGCAGAGGCGGGCTTCACCCCCGGCAACACGGCCAGCGGCAACTTCATCGATGCCGAGGCCTTCACCGTCCTCGACACCAACGACGGCACGCTGATCCGTCTGCTGAGCGATCCGTCCACCCATGACGGCGACCAGTACGACTCCAATGGCGACGGCATGAACGACGGGTATGACGGGGCCGGTTACCTCGACATGAACGGCGGGGCCGAGGACAAGGCGTCCTTCGTCTACGACGCGGCGCAGGCCGGCAGCTACACGCTGTCGTTCCGCATCGCCAACGGCACCACCTCGGGCACGCTCGAGCGTCCGATCGCCATCAAGGCGGGCACGCAGACGGTCACCATCGACAACACCCAGACCGGCAGCTTCTCGACCTGGCAGGACTTCGAGGTGACCCTCGACCTTTCGGCGGGTCCGAACACCGTGGTGATCGAGCAGCTGGCGGCGTCCGGCGGCCCGAACATCGACAGCGTGACGATCACGCCGAACGTGGCCACGGTGCCGAACGACGGCACCGAGAGCGTCGCGGGGGTCGATTACCTCATCTACGAGGCCGAGAACGCGCTGCTCGACGGGCCGGTAATCGTCTCCGACACCACTGACGAGCGCAACCAGCGCGGCGGCGAGTTCGTCGACTTCGACGGCACGGGCACCCAGACCATCACGTGGACGGTCTCCGCCCCCGAGGACGGTACCTACGGCATCGACATCCTCTACGCGCTGTCGACCACCAAGGAAGCGCGGCCGGCAACTCTGCTGGTGAACGGCGTGGACCAGGGCTCGCTGCCCTTCGCGCCCAACAGCACGGCGGCCGAGAACGTCTGGGGGCCGCAGAGCGCCCAGGTGTCGCTGAGCGCCGGGATCAACACGATCTCGATCGCGGTGCCCGAGGCCAACGGTGCGAACATCGACTACCTGCGCGTTTCCGAAGCGCCGGTGGACACCTTCGTGCCGTCCTATGCCGACATCACCGGCGAGGGCCGGATCGAGCTCGAGGCCACCGACGACACCACGCGGACGGTCAACGCCTCGACGGTGGAATTCTACTTCACCGTGGATGCCGACGACACCTACGCGCTGGACTTCGCGGCCAACCCGGGCGCGCCCGATGGCGGCGGTCTGACCGTGTTCCTGAGCGCCGACGGCGCCCAGCCGGTCGAGATCGACGACAACGGCTTCCCAGGAGAGGGCGAAGCGGGCGAGACCACGGCCTACGTGGAACTTGAGGCGGGGGTGCAGTATCGCGTCATCGCCATCTCGGACCAGCCCGGCGCAAGCGCGATCGACTATCTCGACGTGCGTCCCGCGCCCGGCAACGAGAACGCCGATATCGAAGTGCAGAGCAACGATCCGACTTACTTCGACAACCGGCTGCACTTCTCGTGGATCGACAACCCGACCGCGGTCGTTGCGGACAACCCGCGCGACTACAAGGAAAGCGCGACGGTCACGATCTCGAACTCCGGCACCGAGACGCTGGAAATCCTCGAAAGCGACCTGTCGGGTCCGTTCGAACTGGCCGATCCGGACGTGTTCGACGGCCTGACCCTCGCGGCGGGCGAGTCGATCGAGGTGACGGTGCTCTTCGACCGTGACGCCTACACCTCCGGGGGCAACGGCGTGACCGGCGTCTTCACCGGCGCGCTCGAGCTGCGGACCAACGACGCCGACAGCCCGGTTGCCACCGTCGATCTCGCCGGCTTCTGGCAGGCGCGCGACGAGGGCGGGCAGGAGCCCAACATCAACGAGGTGTGGGATGTCTTCGGCTTCGGTAACGAGATCGAGGGCCTGACCCTGATCGGCGGCGGCGAGGACGACGAGCTCGACTTCTACGATGTCTACCTGCCGGTGGACGACACTGAGGTCCTGTCGCCGTACTGGCGACTGGCCGACGGGGTGAGCGAGGCGCGGATCACCCAGATCGCCGCGTTCCACAGCCCCTCGGGCGCGACGCTCGGGATCCATGCTCCAGGCAACAAGGGCGCGGACGTGATCTTCACGAACCATGCCAGCAGCAACAACCAGACGCTGCTGCCGCTCCTGGGCAACGGCAACTTCGCCACCTCGGTGTTCAGCGCCGCGGACATTCCCGACGGGTGGGCCGGCAACGATCTTTTCGGGATCGAGGTCGCCAACCTCTCGACCGACCCGACGCTCAACCCCACCGGGGCCGGAGCGCCGAGCCAGGCCGAACTCGACGCGCTCTATCCGGGCTACACGGTGACCGGCGAGCAGGTCTTCGATCCCGACGGCAACCCGGTGTCGGACGGCTACACCGTCCGGATGTTCCAGGCGGTCGACGCGGACGGCGACGTGATCGAGAACGTCTACCTGGGCGTGATGGACTACACGGGCATCAACTACGACTACAACGACAACATGTTCATCATCGAGGGCGTAGCGCCGGTCTTTGACGGCGGCGTGCTCACCGTGGACGGGCTGGACGATGCGGCGGCCGACGACCGGCTGGTGTTCTCGCGGATCGAAAACCCCGCGAACGGCAACCAGGCGTTCCGCGACAGCGCGACGATCACCGTCACCAATGACGGCATCGGCGCACTGACCATAGACGATATCGCGGTGACGGGTGCCTTCACGGTCTCGGGGCTCGCCGACGGCGAGATCCTCGCCGCGGGCGAAAGCGTCGATCTGACGGTGACCTTCACCGGCACCGATCCGTCCGACGACAACCAGGCGGTCTCCTATGACGGCTCGCTTACCATCGGCAGCGATGCCGGCGTGACCGAGATCGCGCTTTCGGGCCTGGCGCAAATCCAGTCCGAGGGCGGCGAAGAGCCGACCGTGGCGCAGATCGTGGAGGCCTTCGGCTATTCCACGAACGTGGCGCAGGGCCAGCTCAACGGCGGCGGGGCGATCGAACAGGTCGGGGACGAGGTGCTTCTGCCCTATCTCCAGCGGCTCGATCCGTCGCAGCCGGTGGAGGTGATCCAGATCGCCGCCTACCTGAGCGCGGGCATCAGCCGCCTGAGCCTCCACGAGGTCGAAAGCGGCGCGCTGACCGAGCTCTACGCGCAGGACGACAACCAGTACCAGACGCTGCTGCCCGACGGGCTGCAGGTCGGGCCGGGCGCCCAGAACGGAGTGGCGCGTGCCGTCATCGACCGTGACGACGCCTTCGGTCTGCGCGTGACGGTGGACGGCCAGCCGACGTATTCGGCCTGGTCCGACCCGAACGCCAACTTCTACGACGACACCTACAACATCAGCGGCGGCAACGAGGGCCACTACATCCGCTACTTCCAGGCGATCGATCAGGCAGGAGAGGTGATCGAAGGCACCTATATCGGGATCCAGGATTATCCCGGCGGGTCGAACTTCGACTACAACGACCACATGTTCATCGTGAAGAATGTCCAGGGCTACGAGCTTTCGGACGAGGAGGACGCGAACGGCGACGGGGTCAACGACGCACTGGTCACCGACAGCGACAACGACGGCACGGCGGACTTCTACGATCCCGACGTGACGCCGCCGCCCTCCGGCGACCAGCAGGCCTTCAACGAGACCGGCACGCCCTGGGCAGTCGGAACGGGCGGCCTGACGCTGATGGCCAACCTCTTCGACAGCGGGGGCAACGGGGTCGCCTACAACGACAACGGCACCAAGGAGGGCGACCAGAGCGTCCGTCCCGGCGAGACGGTGGACATCTCCTTCAACACTCTGGCGGTGGGCTACACCGTCGCCGGGGAGTGGCTGGAATACACCATCGATGTCGAGGCGGCCGGCGAATACGAGTTCTTCGTCAACGCCTCTTCGCCCAACGACGGCCGCGAGCTGACCGCGACCTTCGCCCAGTCGGGCGTGGTCTACGAAACGCTCGAGATCGACGTGCCGAACACCGGTGCCTACACCAGCTACTCGGATACCGAGGCGCTGTCGGTCATGTTGAACGCGGGCACCAACGTGCTGCGGATCAACTTCGACAACGCGCTGCAGGACCTGATGTCGTTCACCCTCGATCCGGTGAACGTGGTGACCGGCCAGACGCCGTTCCCGGGCCCGGATGCTCCCGACTTCTCGGGCGGCAGCCTCACGGTGGATGCGTCGAACTACGACAACGGCGGTCAGGGTGTGGCCTACAACGACGCTGCCGGCCTGCAGGGCGGCAACGACGGCGGCAGGACCGGCAGCGACGTGGAGCAGACCTCGTCGGGCGATATCGGCTGGCTCGCGCCGGGCGACTGGACGGAGTACACGGTCAACGTGCCTGATGACGGGCTCTACGACCTCGACCTGCTGCTGTCCAACGCAGGGGGCGGCGGACGCTCGGCAACCGTGGACTTCTACCGTCCCGGCGAGTCGACGCCCTATGCCAGCTCGGGCTCCATCGCCAACCCGCAGACCGGAGGCTGGGGCACGTTCCTCGAGCGTTCGGCCGACGGGATCGAGCTGGAGGGCGGCGCGCAGATCGTGCGCGTCACCTTCCAGGGCGGCAGCCAGGACTTCCGGTCCTTCACGCTGACGCAGCAGACGCTGCAGCAGCCGTTCCCGGGACCGGACGCACCGCTGCTCGACGACAGCCTCACGGTGGCCGCGGCCAACTTCGACAGTGGCGGGCAGGGAGTGTCGTGGAACGACAATCCGGGCCGTGACGGGTCGCACCCGCTGCGGGGCGACACCGATGTCGAACTCGTGGGCACCACCGCGGACATCGGCTACGTCCTGCCGGGCGAGTGGGTCGAGTACACGGTGAACGTGGCCGAGGCCGGCACCTACGCCCTCAGCGTCAACGCCAAGACGCCGATCGGCGGCAACTCCATCGCGGTATCGCTGTCGGACGGCACCCCGCTCAACACCTTCGCGCTGCCGGACAGCAACGGCACGTCGAACGGGTTCGGCGGCACCACCTTCGCCGAGACCGGCACGGTGGACGTGGAGCTGGAGGCCGGGGTGCAGACGCTGCGCTTCACCTTCCAGGGATCGGCGGCGACGAACGGCTACATCCTCGACTTCCGGTCGTTCTCGCTGACCGCGGTTCCGACCGTGGCGGGTCTGGCGGCGCCGACCCCGACGGTGAGCCCGACCGCGACGCCGGAAGAGACGGACACCGGGGGGAGCAGCCCGCAAACCCCGACTGTCGAGAAGTCGGTGGCGCCTTCGAATGACCCGGTCGTCAACGACCCGGTGGACGCAGAGGACGGCGACGATCCCGCCGCACCGACGCTGACGCCGACCTCCGGCAGCGGCAGCCAGACAGCGGCACCGTCCGGAACCGGCGGCGGGGCCGAACCGAGCCCGCAGGTGGACTTCGAAGCGGTCTACATGGAGCTCGATCTCGGTGACGACACCTACGTCGCCGGGGCCGGCACCGACACCGTGATCGGCGGGGCCGGGGAGGACGACCTCTGCGGCGGCGACGGCGACGATTTCATCGACGGCGGCGCCCATGCCGACATGCTTTGCGGCGGTGCCGGCGACGACACCATCTCTGGCGGGAGCGGCGACGACACGATCCACGGCGAGGACGGCAACGACAATCTCGGCGGCGGAGCGGGCCGCGACTTCATGCTCGGCGGTTCCGGCGACGATACCATCGGCGGCGGGGTCGGCGACGACAGCATCGCCGGCGAGGACGGCAACGACCTGATCTCCGGCGGCGGTCGCAACGACCACCTCTCGGGCGGTCAGGGCGACGACACCGTCCTCGGCGGTTCCGGCGACGACCGGATCGGCGGCGGCGCGGGCAAGGATCTCCTCGATGGCGGCTCCGGCAACGACGTGCTGGGCGGCGGTCTGGGCGACGACACCCTGCTTGGCGGCGACGGCGACGACCTGTTGTCGGGCGGCGGCCGGAACGACGTCCTGAACGGCGGCCGTGGCAACGACACGCTCAGTGGCGGTGACGGGGAGGACGAGTTCTTCTTCGATGCCGCAACCGGCAGCGAGACGGACTTTGTCACCGACTTCACCATCGGTGAGGACGTGCTGGTGATGACCATGCCACGCGGTGCGGGCAATCCGTTCGAGGCACTGGACATCACCGCGACCGCGGACGGTGCGGTGATCCAGGACGGCGCGCGCGAGATCGTCCTTCTGGGTGTCGCAGCCGACGAACTGGGCGCCGACGACTTCGTCTTCGTCTAAGGTGAACCTCCGGTCCCCGCGACGGGGCCGGCCGACAGACAGCAGGGGCCCCGCCATGTGCGGGGCCCCTTGCACGTCCGCGGACAGGCTTGGGAAAGGGGCGCCCCACGGACCGCACCGGCACCACGGCGGACTGGATGCAGAACTGCAACGTCGCCTTATACCCATTTGCACATGAACAATTTTTCAGCAGTCGTGGTGGTCGCGACGATGTGTCCGACCCGCGACCCGGCGATCATCCGAAGGTTGGTCGATGCGCCGTAAACCCCGTCATTGGCGTCCTGAATTGTGTCGATCAAGCTCCGGGCGCGGCGACGCAAAGCCGGCAAACATATACGAGAATCCTGAACAATAAGTTGACATTGCCCTGCGCCGCGCCGGAACCTTGGGGCACCCCGCGCGGGTCTCCGGGACCCGCCACAACCAATCGGCGCTCGTTCGTGCTGCCACGACGAGAGCGCCCGAAGCTGGGAGATACTTCATGAAACGCCGCAACATCCTTGCCGCAAGCATCCTCGCCCTGGGGGCCGCCACGACCTCGGCCAGCGCCGATACCTGGCGCTATGCGTTCGAAGAGGCGATGGACGAGGTGCAGGGCATCTTCGCGCAGAAGTTCAAGGAAGAGGTCGAGGCCAACTCCGACCACACTGTCCAGCTTTTTCCGTTCGGCACGCTGGGCGAGTCCGCCGACATCATGGAGCAGGCGCAGTCTGGCATCCTTCAGTTCGTCGACCAGTCACCGGGCTTCACCGGCGCGCTGATCCCCGAGGCGCAAGTCTTCTTCGTGCCTTATCTGCTGCCCCAGGACGAAGAGCAGCTCGCGACCTTCTTCCAGGAGTCGAAGGCGATCAACGAGATGTTCCCGCCGCTCTACGAGGAGCAGGGCCTCGAGCTTCTGACCATGTTCCCCGAGGGCGAGGTCATGATGACCACGCAGGAGCCGGTCGAGAGCCCCGAGGACCTCAACGAGGTCAAGTTCCGGGTGATGACCAACCCGCTGCTGGTGGAAAGCTATCAAGCCTTCGGCGCGACGCCCACGCCGCTGCCGTGGGGTGAGGTCTACGGCGGTCTCCAGACCGGCATCATCCAGGGCCAGGAGAACCCCGCGTTCTTCATCGAGTCCACGAAGATGTACGAGGTGACCGACTACATCACGCGCGCCGGCCACAACAACTTCACCACTGCTGTCATGGCCAACCTCGAGTTCTACGAGGGCCTTCCCGAGGAAGAGCAGACGATGATCCAGGACGCCATCGACGTCGCGTTCGATCACATCATCGAGTACCAGGACGGCCTGACCGAGGAGTCGCTCGAGAAGATCAAGGAGGCCAAGCCCTCGATCACGATCACCGAGCTGACCGAGGAGCAGCGCCAGCCCTTCATGGAGACCGCCGACGAGGTGGAGCAGGAGTTCCTCGAGATCGGCGGCGACCAGGCCGAGGCAATCCTCGAACAGATGAAGGCCGATCTCGAAGCGGTGGCCTCCGGCTCGGGCAGCTGATCCGCGCCGACCATGCCTTTCGTACCGGGCCGCGCCGCAGGCGCGCGCGGCCCGGTGCGCCACGACCCGGCCCCTCAGACGACCGATCAAGGAAGGCATCTCATGCCAGCTGACCCCCGCGACAGACATCCCGAACCCGATCCGCACATGATGGCCGAGGTGCAGGTCCCGGCCGAGGACGACGACATCGACGATTCCCGGTACGTCTCCGGACTTCCGGGCATCCTCGGTGTCGTCGACGTGGCCATCGCGAAACTGGAGGCGATCCTTCTGGCGGTCGGCGTCCTCTTGATGGCGGTCAACACCATCGCCAACGTGGTCGGGCGCTACGTCTTCGGAAACTCGCTCTACTTCTCGGAAGAGCTGAACCAGGCGCTCATCATCCTCATCACCTTCGCCGGCATCTCCTATGCCGCGCGGCACGGGCGGCACATCCGGATGTCGGCGATCTTCGACGCGCTGAACCCGACGCTGCGCAAGCCGCTGATGATCCTGATTGCCGTGGTGACGGCGGCCGCGATGTTCATGCTGACATGGTTCTCGGTGGAATACGTGCTCAGCCAGGCAGGACGCGGGCGGCTTCTGCCGGCGCTCCAGATCCCGGTTTGGTGGATCATCGTCTGGGCGCCGCTGGGTTTCTTCCTGACGGGGCTGCAATACACGCTGACCGCCATCAAGAACGTCGTGCACGAGAACATCTGGCTCTCCACCTCGACGATGGAAGGCTACGACGACACCCGCGAAGAGGAGGTCTGAGCCATGAGCGTCGCCATCTTCGGCACGATGATCGTGCTGCTTCTCCTGGGTTTCCCGATGATGATCCCGCTGATCGCGGGGTCTCTGATCGGGTTCGTGTCACTGTTCGGCGGGGTCGGTCAGCTCGATACGATGGTGCAGCAGATCCTCGCCGGCATCCGCCCGGCAAGCCTGATCGCCGTGCCCATGTTCATCTTTGCCGCCGACATCATGACGCGCGGCCAGTCGGCGGGGCGGCTGATCGATCTCGTGATGGCTTTCGTGGGACACCTCAAGGGCGGGCTCGCGGTGTCGACCGCCACCGCCTGCACGCTCTTCGGCGCGGTCTCGGGGTCGACGCAGGCCACGGTGGTCGCGGTCGGCGGCCCGCTGCGCCCACGGATGCTCAAGGCTGGCTACAAGGACAGCTTCGTTCTCGCCCTCATCGTGAACTCCTCGGACATCGCGTTCCTGATCCCGCCATCCATCGGCATGATCATCTACGGCGTGGTCTCGGGCACCTCGATCTCGGAGCTGTTCATTGCCGGGATCGGGCCCGGCCTGCTGATCCTGCTGATGTTCTCGATCTACTCCTACATCTACGCGCACCGGAACAACGTCCCGGTCGAGCAGAAGTCGAGCTGGAGCGAACGCGGCTCCGCGGTGCGGCGCGCGCTCTGGCCGCTGGGTTTCCCGGTCATCATCGTGGGCGGCATCTACGGGGGCATCTTCTCGCCCACCGAGGCGGCGGCGGCATGTGTGCTTTACGCGCTGTTCCTCGAGATGGTCGTGTTCCGCGAGATGTCGCTGAAGCAGCTCTACTCGACGGCCAAGTCCACCGGCCTCATCACCGCGGTGGTGTTCATCCTGGTGGGGGCGGGCGCGGCGTTCTCCTACGTCATCAGCTTCGCGCAGATCCCCCAGCAGGTGCTGGGCGCCATCGGCATCGACGACATGGGCCCCTACGGGATCCTGTTCACCATCTCGATCGCCTTCTTCGTGGGCTGCATGTTCGTGGACCCGATCGTGGTCATCCTGATCTTCGTGCCGATCTTCGCACCCGTGGTCGAAAGCGCCGGTCTCGACCCGGTGCTCGTGGGCACGATCATCACCCTGCAGGTGGCCATCGGCAGCGCCACGCCGCCCTTCGGCTGTGACATCTTCACGGCGATCGCGGTGTTCAAGCGGCCCTACATGGAGGTCATCCGCGGCACGCCGCCGTTCATCTTCATGCTGATCTCGGTGGCGGTTCTGCTGATCTTCTTCCCGCAGATCGCGCTGTTCCTGCGCGACCTTGCGTTCGCGGAATAAGGGAGGGCAGGGACCATGTTCACATCCATCCTCGCGGCCTACGATGGCTCCAAGGGCGCCTATGCCGCGCTCGAGAAGGCGGCGGATCTGGCCAAGCTTACCGGCGCGGGCCTCACGGTGCTGACCTGCTACCGGCACCACTCGATGCTGGAGGCGTCGCTGTCGATGGTGCGCGGCGCGCGCGACACCAATCACAACCTCGACGACGTCATGCGCGAGGTCTCGCGCGAGGCGGCCGAAGAGGCCAAGACCCACGCGCAGGAGATGGGCGTGCCGTCGGTGCAGGCCTTCATCAAGAACGGCCCCTCGGCCCGGACCATCGTGTCTTTCGCGAGCGAGCGGAAATGCGACCTTATCGTGATCGGTGCGCGCGGCCTCGGCTCGACCGAGGGCTATCTGCTGGGCTCGGTCAGCCACAAGGTCACCAGCCTGACCGACGTTCCCGTCCTCGTGGTCTGAGGCGCGGGGTGCGGACCGATCCCGTCCGCCGCTTCGGGCTGATCGCGCTCGCCACCGACCTCACCATAGAGGGGGACGCGGCGCGGATCATGCCCGTGGGCACGCAGCTGCACACCACGAGGATCGCGTTCGAGAACCCGACCACGCCCGAGACCCTGCGCCGGTGCGGACCGCGCCTGCGCGCGGCGGCCGACCTGATCGTGCCGGGCGTGCCGCTCGACGGGATGATCTTTGGCTGCACCTCGGCGGCGGCCGCGCTCGGCGACACGGTCGAGGCCGAGATCGGCGGCCGCGCGCCCGTGGTGACGCCGGTGGGCGGGCTGCTGCGGGCACTGGAGACCCTCGATATCCGTCGGATCGGCCTGCTGACGCCCTACCTGCCCGAGACGGCGGACCTCGTGGCCGGCTATCTCGAGGGGCAGGGGATCGAGATCGTCGCGCGCCACGCCATGGGCTTCGCCGACGACCGTGACATGGCGCGGCTGATGCCGGGCGAGATCATCGAGGGCGTGACCGCCGCCGACCATCCCGATGCCGACGCGCTGTTCCTGTCATGCACCGCGCTGCCGGCTGTGCCGCTCATCGCCGAGCTGGAGGCCCGGCTGGGCAAGCCGGTTCTGAGCTCCAACCAGGTCGTGTTCTGGGCCACGCTCGACATCGCGCGCATCCCCGGCGATCGCCCGGGGCCGGGACGGCTCTTTCGCATCTGCAAGTGGTGAGCGGGCCGGGGTTCAGTCGCCCTCGGCCACGTGCACCGCGACGCCCATCTCGCGGCAGCGTGCCGCGAGCGCTGCGGGCGGCGGACGGTCGGTGAAGAACGCGGACAGGTCCGACAGCGCCGCCACGCGAACCGGCGCCTGACGCCGGAACTTGGTGTGATCTGCCACGAGAAAGACCCTCCGCGACTGCTCGATGATGGTGCGCGTGACGCCCACCTCCTGCATGTCGAAGTCGAGGATGTCGCCATCCTCGTCCAGCGCCGAGCATCCGATCACCGCGATGTCGAACTTGAACTGGCGGATCGTGGTCTCGGTCAGGTCCCCGGTGAGGCCGCCGTCCGCGCGGCGCAGCGACCCGGCGGTGACGACCACCTCGCAATCGGGGTTCCGCGCCAGCGTCGCGGCCACGTTGAGGTTGTTGGTCACGGCAAGGATATTGCGATGCGCCAGCATCCCGTCCGCCACTGCCTCGGTGCTCGTGCCGATGTTGAGAAAGACAGAGCAGTCGTGCGGGATCTGCGCGGCGCAGGCGCGCGCGATGGCGGTCTTGCCTTCGGGGTTGAGGCCGCGGCGGTCCTCGTAACCGATGTTGGTGGTGCCGGACGGCAGCACCGCGCCGCCGTGCACCCGCTCCAGCCGGCCTGAGTCGGCCAGGTCCGACAGGTCGCGCCGGATGGTCTGCAGCGTGACGCCGAAATGGTCGGCGAGGCCCTCGACCGTGACCTTGCCCTCCCGCCGCGCGATCTCGAGGATCTCGGGATAGCGAATGGATTGCGACATGACTTCCCCCTCCGGTCTCCATGTGTTCCATCGTTTTCGCTTTTGTCAACGCGAATGGAATGCGTCTCGCGCGGAGCGCGTATGTTGCTGATTTCGCGGGAGGCACGCGGCGCGCATGTTCGAAACGAAGAAAAACGAAAATTTACGCTTTCAAACCGCGACCGGCCCGTCTACCAATATGGACGAGGAGAAAACGGGCTTGGGAGGGCTCGGTGACCACAGCGCACGACGATATCCACGACCTGTTCGTCATCGGCGGCGGCATCAACGGATGCGGCATCGCGCGTGACGCCGCGGGTCGCGGGCTGTCGGTCGCGCTGGCCGAGATGAACGACCTCGCCTCGGCCACGTCGTCGGCCTCCACCAAGTTGTTCCACGGTGGACTGCGGTACCTCGAGTACTTCGAGGTCAGGCTCGTCCGCGAGGCGCTGGAAGAGCGCGAGACGCTCCTGCGTGCCATGCCGCACATCTCGTGGCCCATGCGCTTCGTGCTGCCGGTGCATCGCGACATGCGTTTCGAGGGCACGACGCCGGTGTCGAAGCTTCTGTCGACGGTGATGCCCTGGATGAAGGGCCGCCGCCCGGCCTGGCTGATCCGCGCCGGCCTGTTCATGTACGACCATCTCGGCGGGCGGAAGATCCTGCCGCCGACGCGCACGCTCGACCTGCGCGAGGCGCCCGAGGGCAGGCCGCTAGACGACCGGTTCGAGACGGCGTTCGAGTATTCCGATTGCTGGGTCGAGGATTCGCGACTCGTCGCGCTGAACGCCCGCGACGCCGAAGCGCGCGGCGCGCGTATCATGACCCGGACCCGCGTGATCGCGGCCGAGCGCGAGGGCGACATCTGGCGCGTCTCGCTCGAGGGCGCGGACGGCCGGCGCGAGATGCGCGCGCGGATGCTGGTCAACGCCGCCGGTCCTTGGGTCGGCGACGTGATCCGCGGCACGATCCGGTCGAACAGCCGCGAGGGCGTGCGCCTCGTGCGCGGCAGCCACATCGTGACCCGCCGGCTCTTCGATCACGACAAGTGCTATTTCTTCCAGGGGACGGACGGGCGCATCATGTTCGCGATCCCCTACGAGCGGGACTTCACCCTTATCGGCACCACCGATCAGGAGCATGACGGCGCTGACCGCTGCCCCGGCTGCACCGATGCCGAGCGCGACTACATGATCGACTTCGTGAACGCCTACCTGAAGACGCCGATCGGCGCCAATGACGTGGTCTGGTCCTATTCCGGGGTGCGGCCGCTCTACGACGACGGCGCGTCCTCGGCCACAGCGGCCACGCGGGACTACACGCTCAAGGTCGACGCCGCGGGGGGCGCGCCGGTGCTGCACGTGTTCGGCGGCAAGATCACCACCTATCGCCGCCTCGCCGAAAGCGCGCTCGAGAAGATCGGCGCGCACTTCCCGGGCCTGCCGGGCCACTGGACCGCGGGCGTGCCGCTGCCCGGCGGAGACTTCCCGGTGGACGGGGTGGCGGACCTGATCGCGCGCCTGCGCGCCGATCATCCGTTCCTGACCGAGGCCTGGGCCGGGCGGCTGATCCGCGCCTACGGTCGTGACGCTTGGTCATTGCTCGACGGGGCGCAGGACAAGGGTGCACTCGGGCGTGATTTCGGTGCTACGCTGTCGGAGTCGGAAGTGATCTGGCTGATGGAAAAAGAGTGGGCCCTGCGCGCGGAGGACGTGCTGTGGCGTCGCTCCAAGCTGGGCCTGAGACTGAACGCGGCGCAAGCCGCGGCATTGGACGACTACATGGTGACGCGCGGGACCGCGTCGCGGGTCGCGGCGCAGTAGCCGGGACCGGGGGAGGACAGGAATGACGCTGACGCTCGAGAACGTCTCGAAGGTCGTCGGGACCGAGACGCACATCCATCCCACCGACATGGTGCTGGAGCCGGGCACGATAAACGTGCTCCTGGGGCCGACACTGGCGGGAAAGACGTCGCTGATGCGGCTGATGGCGGGGCTCGACCAGCCGTCGACGGGGCGGATCCTGTGGCAGGGCGAGGACGTGACCGGCCAGCGGGTGCAGGACCGCAAGGTGGCGATGGTCTACCAGCAGTTCATCAACTACCCGTCGATGACCGTCTACGACAACATCGCCTCGCCCATGCGCCTTCTGGGCCTGAAGCGCGACGAGATCGAAGCGAAGGTGCGCGAGGCGGCGGAGCTGATGAAGCTGTCGCCGATGCTCGACCGCAAGCCGCTGGAGCTGTCGGGTGGCCAGCAGCAGCGTTGTGCGCTGGCTCGCGCGCTGGTCAAGAACGCCGGCCTCGTGCTGCTAGACGAGCCGCTTGCGAACCTCGACTACAAGCTGCGCGAGGAACTGCGCGCCGAGATCCCGCGCATCTTCGAGGAATCCGGCTCGATCTTCGTCTACGCCACCACCGAACCCGAAGAAGCGCTCTTGCTGGGCGGGCGTTGCGCGACGCTCTGGCAGGGCCGCGTGACGCAGTTCGGCCCGACGCCGACCGTCTATCGCAAGCCCGCCGACGTCACCACGGCGCGGGTGTTCTCGGACCCGCCAATGAACTTCCTCCGGATCGAGAAGCGCGGCGACCGCTTCACCTTTCCCGATGGGCAGTCGGTGCCCGCGGCGTCGATCGCCGGGGACGTGGCGGACGGCACCTACACCGCGGGGTTCCGCCCGAACCATCTCGAACTGGAGTCGCCGCACGGTGAGGCGATGAGCTTCGAGACCACGCTAAGCGTGACCGAGATCACCGGGTCGGAGACCTTCGTGCATCTCGATCACCACGGCGAGCGCTGGGTCGGCCTGATCCACGGCGTGCGAGATCTGCGCCCGGGGCAGGCGCTGACCGTGCACCTCGATCCGGCACACGCCTACCTCTTCGACGACACGGGCGCGCTGGCCAAGGCCGCGCCCTATGCGGAGGCCGCCTGACATGGCCAAGATCACCCTCGACAACCTCGCCCATTCCTACCTGCCGAACCCCACGTCCGAGGACGACTTCGCCCTCAAGGAGTTGAATCACGACTGGCAGGACGGTGAAGCCTACGCGCTGCTCGGCTCCTCCGGCTGCGGCAAGTCCACTCTGCTCAACATCATCTCGGGGCTTCTGCGCCCGAGCCATGGCCGGGTGCTGTTCGACGGCCACGACGTGACCGACCAGGCCACCGCCGAGCGCAACATCGCGCAGGTGTTCCAGTTCCCGGTGGTCTACGACACCATGACCGTGCGCGAGAACCTCGCCTTCCCGCTGCGCAACCGCCGGATGCCGGCGGACGAGATCAAGCGGCTGGTACAGAAGGTCGGCGCGATGATCGGCATGGAGGCCCAGCTCGACCGCAAGGCGCGGGGGCTGACGGCGGACGCCAAGCAGAAGATCAGCCTCGGGCGCGGCATGGTGCGCGAGGACGTGAACGCGCTGCTTTTCGACGAGCCTCTGACCGTGATCGACCCGCACATGAAGTGGGAGCTTCGGACCCAGCTCAAGAAGCTGCACCAGGATTTCGGTCACACGATGATCTACGTGACCCACGACCAGACCGAGGCGCTGACCTTCGCCGACAAGGTGGTGGTCATGTACGATGGCCGCGTGGTCCAGATCGGTACCCCGCAGGAGCTGTTCGAGCGTCCCGCCCACACCTTCGTCGGCTACTTCATCGGCTCGCCGGGCATGAACGTCTTCGATGCCGAGGTGGACGGCACCAGGGCCCGGATCGGCGAGACCGTGGTCGAACTGCCCGCGCATCACACCACCGGCACCGGGCGCACCCAGCTGGGCATCCGTCCCGAATTCGTGCGCCTGAAAGCGGGCGGCGAGGGGCTGCCCGTCGAAGTCCGCCGCGTCGAGGATGTGGGCCGCCACAAGATCGTGCGGCTGTCCGCCGCCGGCGGTGAGGTGGACGCACTTCTTCCCGAAGGCACGCCCGTGCCCGCCGGCGCCGACCGGATCACGTTCGATCCCGCCGGTATCAATGTCTACGAGAACGACTGGCGCGTGGCGCCGTCCGGCCGGAGGGAGGCCGCCTGATGAACAAGACAGTCAACCAGAAGGCCTGGTTCCTCGTTCTGCCGGTCCTCATCCTCGTGGCGTTCTCGGCGGTGATCCCGCTGATGACCGTGGTCAACTACTCGGTGCAGGACACGTTCGGGAATAACGTGTTCTTCTGGAACGGCATCATGTGGTTCGAGGACATGCTGAACTCCGAGCGCATGTGGAACGCGCTCGGCCGTCAGGTGGTATTCTCGTCCATCATCCTCGCGATCGAGGTGCCGCTCGGCGTCTTCGTCGCGCTCAACATGCCGAAGAAGGGATTCTGGGCCTCGTTCTGCCTAGTCGTGATGTCCCTGCCGCTGCTGATCCCGTGGAACGTGGTCGGCACGATCTGGCAAATCTTCGGCCGCGTGGACATCGGTCTGCTGGGCTACACCCTCGATGCGCTCGGGATCGACTACAACTACACGCAGGGTTTCTACGCCGCCTGGACGACCGTCATCGTCATGGACGTCTGGCACTGGACGTCGCTGGTGGCGCTGCTTGCCTATGCGGGCCTCCAGTCGATCCCCGACGCCTATTACCAGGCGGCCAAGATCGACCAGGCCTCCCGGTGGGCCGTGTTCCGCTACATCGAACTGCCCAAGATGATGGGCGTGCTGATGATCGCGATCCTGCTGCGCTTCATGGACAGCTTCATGATCTACACCGAGCCGTTCGTCGTGACGGGCGGTGGCCCCGGCAACGCCACCACGTTCCTGTCCATCGACCTGGTGAAGATGGCTCTGGGACAGTTCGACCTCGGACCGGCGGCCGCCTTCTCGCTGATGTACTTCCTCGTGATCCTCGCGATCAGCTGGGTCTTCTACACCGTGATGGTGAACCTCGACAAAAGGGAGGGCCGCTGATGTCCGACACGACCGCAGCCCCCGGAGCCGCGTCGATCCCCGGAGACGTGAGCGCCGCCCGCAACCGCGCCACCACCGCGCGCCGCTTCCGCCCCAGCGGGTCGGCCATCGTCATGGGCCTCTACCTGCTGTTCCTGATGCTGCCGATCTACTGGCTCATCAACATGAGCCTGAAGACCAACACCGAGATCCTCGGGTCCTTCTCGCTCTGGCCGCGCGACCTGACGTTCCAGAACTACGAGACCATCCTGACGGATGCCTCGTGGTACATGGGCTACGTGAACTCTCTGATCTACGTGCTTATGAATACGGTGATTTCCCTCGCCGTGGCGCTGCCGGCGGCCTACGCCTTCTCGCGCTATTCGTTCGTGGGCGACAAGCACCTGTTCTTCTGGCTGCTCACCAACCGCATGGCGCCGCCGGCGGTCTTCGCGCTGCCGTTCTTCCAGCTCTACTCTTCGGTCGGTCTTTTCGACACGCATATCGCCGTGGCGCTGGCGCATTGCCTCTTCAACGTGCCGCTGGCGGTCTGGATCCTCGAGGGCTTCATGCGCGGGGTCCCGAAAGAGATCGACGAGACCGCCTATATCGACGGCTACTCGTTCGGGCGCTTCTTCGTGCGGATCTTCATGCCGCTGATTTCCTCGGGCATCGGTGTCGCGGCGTTCTTCTGCTTCATGTTCTCGTGGGTGGAACTGCTGCTGTCGCGCACGCTGACGAGCGTCGACGCCAAGCCCATCGCCGCCACCATGACCCGCACCGTCGGCGCGGCGGGCATCGACTGGGGCGTGCTGGCGGCGGCCGGCGTGCTGACCATCATCCCCGGCGCGCTCGTGATCTATTTCGTGCGGAATTACATCGCGAAGGGCTTTGCCCTGGGACGTGTTTAGAAAGACCTCGAAAGGACGAGTTATGTCGATATCCGACGAGAAGATCGTGGAATGGAGAGAGCTCATACAGCATCGGGTGGACGAACGTACTGCTGACGGCTCAGATCGGGAATTCAACATCGCCGACCTATTCACCAAAGACGAATGGGAAACGATCTCCGAGAATGGCAGGTATGGCCCTGCGCTTTCTAACGCGTTTGCCCAACGCTTGCCTGGTGCCGAAGGCATAGAAAAGCAGCCTCTTTTCGCTCGGGTAATGTCGCGCTGGGTTCTTGGCGAAAGTGATGGACAAACCCCGCCGTATTTTGCGCGCACGGAAATCTGACATGGCCTGGATGGCTTGGACATGGCCCACGGCGGCCTTCTTCGCGGTCATCGCCGCGCTGCTCGTCACCTTCACCGTTCTCGCCGTGAAGTTCCCCGAGACCCCGCGCCGCGGCGTTCTCGGGATCGAGACGACGCGCGGCGACCGGCTCTTCATCACGCTGCTCGGCTCGGCGTTTCTCAATCTCGCGTGGCTGGGCTTCGGGATCGCCCCGCAGCCCTACGCGCTGATCGCGTGTCTCGTCCTCGCGGCGGCGGTCTTCCGCTTCGTGTGACGGCCAACTTCGAACGTTCAGAACCAGGGAGGATACTTATGAACGTGACCTTGAAATCCACCACCGCCATGGCGGTGGCGCTGGGGCTGCTCTGCGGCCCGGCGATCGCCGACATGGAGGCCGCGCAGAGCTTCCTTGACGAGGAAATCGGCGACGTCTCGACCCTGACCCGCGAGGAGCAGGAAGCCGAGATGCAGTGGTTCATCGATGCCGCGCAGGACATGCAGGGCATGGAGATCAACGTGGTCTCGGAAACGATCACCACGCACGAATACGAAAGCCAGGTTCTGGCCCCCGCGTTCAGCGCGATCACCGGCATCACGGTCAACCACGACCTGATCGGCGAGGGCGACGTGGTCGAGCGTCTGCAGGTCCAGATGCAGTCGGGGCAGAACGTCTATGACGCCTTCGTCAACGACTCCGACCTGATCGGCACCCACTGGCGCTATGGCCAGGCGCGGAACCTGACCGAATGGATGGAAGGCGAGGGCGCCGACGTCACATCGCCGACCCTCGATCTCGAGGACTTCATCGGCACCCAGTTCACCACCGGGCCTGATGGCAACCTCTACCAGCTGCCCGATCAGCAGTTCGCCAACCTCTACTGGTTCCGCTACGACTGGTTCAACGACGAGAAGAACCAGACCGACTTCCAGGAAGAATACGGCTACGAGCTGGGCGTTCCGGTCAACTGGGCGGCCTACGAGGACATCGCCGAATTCTTCACCGGTCGCGACCTGAGCCACATGGGCGTGGATCAGGAAATCTTCGGCAACATGGACTACGGCAAGAAGGACCCCTCGCTCGGCTGGCGCTATACCGACGCGTGGATGTCCATGGCCGGCATGGGCGACAAGGGCGAGCCGAACGGCCTGCCGGTGGACGAGTGGGGCATCCGCGTCAACGAGAACAGCCAGCCCGTCGGCGCCTGCGTCGATCGCGGTGGGGCGACCAACTCGCCGGCAGCGGTCTACGCCGTCGACAAGGCGATCCAGTGGCTGCAGAACTACTCGCCGCCGTCCGCCATGGGCATGACCTTCTCCGAGGCCGGTCCGGTTCCGGGTCAGGGCAACATCGCCCAGCAGATGTTCATGTACACCACGTTCGTCGCGCCGCTGGTCGACAGCCCCGAGGTGATGAACGAGGACGGCACGCCCAAGTGGCGCCTCGCACCCTCGCCGCACGGCGTCTACTGGGAAGAGGGCATGAAGGTCGGCTACCAGGACGTGGGCTCGTGGACCATCCTCGACTCCACCCCGACCGACCGCGCCAAGGCCGCATGGCTCTACGCGCAGTTCGTGACCTCCAAGACCGTGGACGTGAAGAAGTCCGACGTGGGTCTGACCTTCATCCGCGACTCCACCATCAACTCGGACCACTTCACCGAGCGTGCGGACAAGCTCGGCGGCCTCGTCGAGTTCTACCGCTCGCCCGCGCGCACCCAGTGGTCGCCCACCGGCACCAACGTTCCCGACTACCCGAAGCTCGCGCAGCTGTGGTGGCAGAACATCGGTGACGCCATGTCGGGTGCGAAGGACGCGAAGGGAGCCCTCGATCAGCTCTGCGCCGACATGGAAGACGTCATGTCGCGCCTCGAGCGGGCTGGCGTGCAAGGCGATCTCGGCCCGGTCCTGAACGAAGAGCAGGACCCGGAGTACTGGCTCGAGCAGCCGGGCGCGCCGAAGCCTGCCCTCGAGAACGAGGACGAAGAGCCGCAGACCATCTCGTACGACGAGCTGGTGCAGTCCTGGCAGCAGTAAGCCGCCACGACATCTGAACGCTACGAGCGCGCCGGGCCCCGAGGTCCGGCGCGTTTTCGGTTTGGCAGCATCGGTGTGGGCTCTCGCGTCGTGCCGGAGCTAGAAAGCGGCGGCCGAGGACCGGGGCGCCGCCACTCCTGTCGGACGTGCGGCCGGTCATCTGTCGGAGGATTTGCGAGGTTCAGGCAGGCGCCAGCAGTCTCGCACCGTCGAGGATGCTGAGGACCGGGCGGCCCGTTACGCGGCGTACGGCTTCGGCGTAGGGCGGCAGGTTTCCGCATTCCAGCACGATCGACCCGATCTCGGGCGCGCGGGTCACCAGCGCCTCGGCGGCGGCGGCAACGCGGCCTTCGACTTCAGATCGATCGAAGCTGTCCCGCTGCGCCGCCCGTGCGGCGAGGAACACCGAAGCGAAAAGCGCATCGCCGTCCAGCCCCGCTATCCGTACGTCCTCGGGCTCGGCTCCTGCGGCACGGATCGCACCGGGACCGAGCGCCGCCGCCGAAGCGGTCAGCACGCCCACCGGCGCCCCGCCGGTCGCCGCGCGCGCCAGCGGCACGAGGCTGAGGCCTGAAAGCAGCACGGGAACGCCGAGATCGCGCGCCACGTCCGCCTGCACCGTCACGAGAAACCCGCAGGTCGATGTGACGAGGCACGCCCCTTCCGCCACGAACGTCTCCGCTGCGGCCCGGAAGGCCGACACGAGCTCCGGATCGGGCCTTCCGTCGCGCACGATCTCGGTGCTGCCGGCGCCTGCGACGACAGATACCCGCGCAGGCAGATGGTAGCTCTCGGGGTTGCCGGCGTCGCCCGCGATGCGGGGAAACGCGGTGTCGAGGCTCAGGATTCCGATGAAGCGGGACATGCGGGCGCGGGATCCCTCCGGTCGGGCGGCGTGAAGAGGTAGGGCGTCGCGTAGATCGGCACCTGCGCGAGCGCCACGAACAGGGTCAGGACGGGGTCGAAGGGCAGGGCGGCCAGGACGATCGACATGTTGCGGTTGCCAAAGACCAGTCCCGCCGCGGCCGCGGTCTCGGGCGGGACGACATGCCGCGCGGCGGCGCGGATCACCAGGTGTCCGCCGAAGTTCAGCGCGCAGGCCAGCGTGAACAGCCCCGCGGCCAGCACCGGGTCCGCGGCGATGGCCGCGCCCGTGCCCGACAGCAGTGGAAACAGAAAGCCGATCATCGCCAGCGCCGAGAGCCCGTTCAGAACGTCCGTGTTGCGCTCGATCCGGTCGAGGCCGGCAGTCCTCTGGATCGCGATGCCGCCCGCGATCCCCGCGGCGAGCATCGCCAGAACCCGCCGGGCCATTTCCCAAGGGGTCGCGTCGAGCGTCGCGCCGGTGAACGACAGCGCGAGCGGCATGAGAACCGGCGCCAGCACCACTCCCAGCAGCGTCAGGCGCAACGCCAGCCTCACGTCGCAGCGTACCATCGCCGCCACGTTCGGGGCCGATCCCAGCGGCGCTGTCGAAAAGAAAGCGACTGGCAGGAACGCGAGCCACGGCGCGATTCCCAGCAGGTGCGAGATCAGAACCGCCACCGCCGAGAAGCCGAGTTGCGAGACGATCAGCCACCCCACTAGCCGGGCCGTCCCGAGCGGCGGAAAGAGCCGCGCGAGATCGTCGCGTCCCAGGGGCTGCCTTGCAATGGCCAGCGCCGTGACCAGCGAGACGAGAACAGGCAGCAGCGGCTTCAGCCGCTCGGGCGAGACCGGCACGAACGGCACCGTCACCAGCCCGAGGAGGAGCAGCGCCGAGGCGTGCCGGCCGAGCCAGGTCAGCGCGGTCATCGCGATGCGGCCACCGTCTCGGGCAGCCACGTGGCGAGGCCGGGGAAGACCACGAGTATCGCGACCATCAGCACCATGATCAGGAACATCGGCGCGGCGGTCTTGGCGATGTAGCTCATGTCGTGCTTGGTCATGCCCTGCAGCACGAAGAGGTTGAAGCCCACCGGCGGCGTGATCTGCGCCATCTCGACCACGACCACGACGAAGATGCCGAACCAGATCAGGTCGATGCCCGCCGCGCGGACCATCGGCTCGATGATCGCCATGGTCAGCACCACCGCCGAGATGCCGTCAAGGAACATGCCGATGATGATGTAGAAGACGGTCAGCGCGGCGATCAGGGCGACGGGCGACAGCTCCATCGCGGCGATCATGCCCGCCAGCGCGCGCGGGACCCCGGTGAAGCCCATCGCCAGCGTCAGGAACGCGGCACCCATGAGGATCAAGGCGATCATCGCCGAGGTGCGGGTCGCGCCGAAGAGGCTTTGCAGGAAAGCCTCCCATGTGAGCGACCCCTGCACCGTTGCAAGGATCAGCGCGCCGATCACGCCGAAGGCCGCCGCCTCGGTCGCGGTGGCGATGCCCGCGTACATGGAGCCGATCACCACGAGGATCAGGAGGATCACCGGGATCAGCAATGTCGACGAGCGCAGCTTGTCGATGAACGAGATCTTCGGCTCCTCGGCGTACTTGTCGCGGCGGAACACGTAGGACCAGAGCGCGATGTAGCCCATGAACATCGCCGCCAGCACCATGCCCGGGATCACGCCCGCCATGAAGAGTGCGGTGATGCTCTCCTTCACCGTGACGCCGTAGACGATCAGCGTAAGAGACGGCGGAATCATCAGGCCGAGCGTCGCGGCGCCGGCGAGGGTGCCGATGATCATGAACTCCGGGTAGCCGCGCTTGCGCAGCTCGGGGATCGACATCTTGCCCACCGTGGTCAGCGTCGCCGCCGACGAGCCCGACACGGCGGCAAAGACGGTGCAGCCTACCACGTTCGAATGCAGAAGCCCGCCCGGGAAGCGCGAGAGCCATGGCGCGAGGCCCCTGAACATGTCTTCGGACAGGCGCGTGCGATAGAGGATTTCACCCATCCAGATGAACAGCGGCAGCGAGGTCAGGGTCCAGCTCGAGGCCGAAGTCCAGACCGTGATGCTCATGGAGGTGCCGGGATTGCGCGGGGTGAAGCCGATCATGCCGATATAGGCCACGCCCATCAGCGCCAGCCCGACCCACAGGCCCGATCCCAGCAGGAAGAACAACACGAACAGGAAGACGCCGATCTTGAGGCCCACCGCGTCGTTGTCGAAGCCCGTCATCGCGCGGATTGCGGCGTAGGCGATCAGGGCACAAGCCGCGAACAGAACGAGCCGCGCGCGCACCGAGGACAGGAGGTCGCGCAGGGGCGGGCGCGCCGGCGCGTCGACGCCGAGGTTGTCGGTGAAGAGGATGCCGGCAAGGTGATCGAGCACGGCGATCGCCAGCAGCACCGCGCCCACGGCCATCGAGATCTGCGGGATCCACAGGGGCGTGCCGTCCTGTCCCTGCGAGACATCGTTGATCCGGTGGCTCAGGATCGGCGTCTGCACCGCGTACCACGCGAAGAATAGCGCCACGGCGGCGGCGATGGTGTAGCACCAGATCTCGACGCCCCGGCGGACATTGCCGCTGCGCTCCACGACCATTCCCACGCGGATGTGCTCGTTGCGGCGGAACGTGTCGGCCATGGCGAGGAAGGATGCCGTGGCCATGGCGTAACCCGCGTAGTTCGCGCCGCCGGGCAGCAGGATTCCCATCCAGCGCGTGACCATCTGCGCCACCACGAGGCACAGGATCGCGACGAGCGCGAGCGACGCGCCGTAGCCGGAGATGGCGTAGAGACCGGTCATCGCGCGGCGCAAGGCGCCGCCGGCGGCGCCGCCTCGGGGCGCGGGCTGGGGAGAGGTGGGATGCATGGTGGCGCGGGCCTCGGTGATGGGGCGCGGGGCGCGGAGGAGAGAGGGGCCGGGACAGACCTGGCGCGGGGGACGTTTGCGAAACCGTCCCCCGGAGATGCCGGAGGCCGCGACCCGCGCTCCATTGCACGGCCCGCGGCCCGGTGGCTCACTCGGACTGGTAGGCGTCGACGATGATCTGACCCTGTTCGCCGGTCTGCTCCAGCCATTCCGAGGTCATGGTCTCGCCGATCTCCTGCAGCTTGGCGCTGATCGCCTCGTTCGGAGGATTCACGTCCATGCCATTTTCGGCCAGCGTGTCCACGAAGCCGCCGGCGAGTTCGGCGGCAGTCTCGCTGCCGCGGGTCTGGGCCTCGGCGGCGGCGTCGGTCACGCAGGTCTGCGCCTCTTCGGACAGGCTGTCGAAGGCCTCCGAGTTCACGAAGACCGTGTTGCGCGGAAGCCAGGCCTGCACGTCGTAGAAGTTGGTCATGTCTTCCCAGACGCTTTCATCGACGCCGGTCGAACCCGACGAGATCATCGAGGTCACGACCCCGGTGGCCAGCGCCTGCTTGAGGTCGGCGGCCTCGATCTGCGTGGGCACCATGCCCGCGAGCTCGGCCACACGCGCGGTGATCGCGTTGTAGGCGCGGAACTTTTTGCCCTCCATCTCCTCGGGCGAGCTGACCGGCTGCGAGAAGTAGAGGCCCTGCGGCGGCCACGGCACCGAGTAGAGCAGGCGCAGGTTCTGGTCGCCCAGCACGTCGGTCAGGACCGGCTCGGCGGCCGCGCGCAGCTCTTCGGAGGCCTCGAACGAGGTCGCGAGGAAAGGCACGGAATCGTAGGCGAAGATCTGGTTTTCGTTGGCGTGGGCCGACAGCAGGCGCTCGCCGATCTGGGCCTCGCCCAGTTGAACCGCGCGCTTGATCTCGTCGCCCTTGAAGAGCGAACCGCCCGCGTGGATCGTGATCTCGAGCTCGCCGCTGGTGCACTCGGACACCGCGTCGGCAAAGGCCTGCGCGTTCTCGGTGTGGTAGTTCGAGGCCGGGTAGGCCACCGGCATGTCCCAGGATTGCGCGCTCGCGGCGCCGGCCAGGGCCAGCGTCAGGGCCGTCAGCGATGTCGTGGCTAGTTTCATGGATCGTCCTCTCCGTTGGTCGTCTTCAGTATCGGACCGTTCGGCCCCGGGGCGGGGCGCGCGGCCTCTTGGAATGTGCGCCGACGCTGCCAGAGGCGGTCGACGAAGGAAATGCCGTGCCACATGCCGCGTGCGACTTTGGCCGCATGGTGCCCGCTTCCGAGGCGACTTGCCAGCGCTCCCGAGGGGAGGCCGGGACGCGGCTCAGCCGCCGTGGGCGGTCGCGGTGGCGCGCGCGTGGTGCGCGGGTGACCGGCGGGTCCGTCCGCTTCGGCGGAACCGCGCGACCGAGAAGGGCGAGGCGTCTATCGCGGGTGCACGGCCGGCCACCATGTCGGCCACCAGCGCCGCGGTCATCGGCGCGGCGACGAGGCCGAAATGCCCGTGCCCGAAGGCATAGGTGACGCCGCCGACGCGGGCCGGGCCGATGACAGGCACGCCGTCCGCGGGCGAGGGCCTATTGCCCTGCCAGCGCGTGACCGTGAGAGCATCCGGATCGGTGCCGAGGCCGGGAAAGCACTCCAGCAGCGCGCGGCGCAGGAGGTCGGCGCGGCGCCAGTCCGGGGCGGTCGAGGTCGAGGCCAGCTCCACCTGGCCCGCGACGCGCAGGCCGGTGCGCGTGCGCGTGATCGCGACCTTGAGGTCCTGCGGCATGACCGGGGTCTGCAGATCCGGCGCGCCTTCGGTCAGCTCGATGTGGTAGCCGCGTTCGGCCTCCATCGGGACCCGGTCGCCGCAGGCGCGGACGAGGGCGCCGGAATGGACGCCGGCCGTGACAACGGCGCCGTCGCAGGGAATGTCATCCGTCTCGGTCCGGACCGCGCGCACATGTCCGCCCTCGGTCCGAAGGCCAATCGCCCGCGCGCCGACGTGGCTCATGCCCTGCGCCAGACACCAGTCGGCGATGGCGGCGACGTAGGCGCCGGGCTCGGTGCAATGGCCGCCGTCGTGCAGCAGCACCCCGAAACGATAGTCCGGGGACAGTCCCGGCACCCGCGCTGCCAGCGCTTCGCCCTCGAGCAGGTCGGCGCGAACGCCCGCGTCCCGGCGCAGGCCCCAGGCCAGCGCCTCGGCCTCGTAGGCGGCGCGGTCGCGATACAGGTAGATCAGTCCCTCGCGACGGATCAGGTCCGGCGCACCGACTCGCGCGGCAAGAGCGGAGTGGCGCCCGGCCGCATCGTCGAGAAGCGCGCCGAGCGCGGCGGCGGTGCGCGTCACTCGGGCCTCGGTCCAGCCAGCGGCGAGGAAGCGCAGAAGCCACGGGGCCAAACGGGGCAGGTGCGCCCAGCGGATCGTCAGCGGGCCTTCGCGATCCCGCAGATAGCCGGGCACCTTGGCCCAGAGACCGGGCATCGAGACCGGGGTGTTCGAGGCCGGGCTGAGAAAGGCGCCGTTGCCGAAGCTCGCCGCCTGCGGGCCGCCGAACGTGCCGGGTTCTATCATGGTGACCTTGTGGCCATCCCGCAGCAGCGCCTCTGCCGCGCTGACACCCATGATGCCGCCACCGATCACCGCGATGTGCCGTCCCGTCGCCTCTGTCATGGTCGCCTCTGTCGCCTTCGTGTCGCGGCCGACCTTAGGCCCTGTTCGGGGCAGTCCGCGAGGGGAAAGTCGGTGATCTGATCAAAAATCGCCGGCGCCCGATCAGCGTCTTGCGGCCAGCCTGATGGTGAACGTCCGCGGCGCGCCGGCCGGGGGCGGCGGGAACGGTGCCGCCTGCCGGATATGTGCGAGCGCCGCGCCGTCGAGCGCACCGGAGCCCGAACTCGCCGCGATCTCGATCCCCGCGAGCGCGCCGGACCCGGAGACGGTAAAGCGGACCTGCGCCGTGCCGGAGCGGTTCGTCCGTAACGGTCCGAGCCGCGAGATCCGGCGCATCACAGCGCCGCGGTAGTTGCTGGCCGCCGCGTTCCCGGCTTGCTGGCCCTGTCCAGAGCGCGTGCCCTGTTGCGTGGCGTTCGAGTTCGGGGTTTCCGTGGTTGCGCCGCGCCGGGTGTTGCGTTCGGCCGTGCCGGCGGCCGGGGGCGCGGCCGGTTCCGGGCGCGCCTGACGCTGCGGCTCGGCCTGGCGTCGGGGCGCGGGCTCCGGCTCGGGGGCTGGCCTGTGCCGCGCCTCGAACGCGGCGCTGCGCCGGGCGGGCCGGAGCGAGCGGGCCACGGCGGCGGTATCGGGACTGTCGGCGGCAAGAGCGGAGGTCGGGGCCTCTGGCGTCAGAGCTGCGGCGGGATCGGGCCGGGCGGCCGGTTCCGCCTTGTCGGATCGCGAAACCTCCGGGACCGCTGCCGACCCGGCGGAGAGCATGCCGTCCGCACGCACCGGGGCCTGGGTGGCCGCGGTCTCGGAGCGTGTGGGCGTGGCTTCGGACCGTCCGGCCTCGATGACCTCCGCCGCCCGCGCGGCGCGGATCGGTTCGGTCGGTTCCGGCCGTGGCGCCGTCGCGGCGGGCGCGTTTTGCCCGGCGGATTCTGCACGAGTGATCTCGCGGGGATTCTCGGCGCTCAGCGTGCCCACCGCGAGGTCGGCGAACGTGCCGAGCCGGGCGGCGGCCCCGCCACGCCCCGCCTCGATCTTGATGTCCGGGGCGCGGTCGAGAAGGGCCCAGCCGGCCGCCGCGTGCACCAGCACCGCGCCGGCAAGGGCCAGCGCCTTGCCGATGCCGCCGGAAGGGATGTCCGTTGCCGCGACGCTCATTCAAGGCCCCGTTCGGTCACGATGAGGACCCGGTCGGCCCCGGCGGCACGCAATTCGCCCGAGATGGTGACCAGCGTGGCGGCGGGCAGGTCGCGGTCGGGCACCACCCGGAGCGTCCGCCCGGCTTCCTCGTCCTCGGCCGCCATTTGCTCGGCGTAGTCGGCGGCGCTGGACAGCGTATCCCCCCGGAAACTCAGCCGCCCGTCGGCGTGGATCACCAGCGCATCGCCCGGCGCGCGGCCCTCCAGCTCGGCGGTGCGCACGAGCGAGAGGCCACCGTCCAGCGGGTCTGCCAGCGTGCCGGCCACCATGAAGAAGACCAGCATCAGGAAGACGATGTTGATCAGCGCGATGGTCGGCTCGCGGGTCCGGCGCGGGCGGGTGGCACGGCGGATCACGACGCAGCCCCGAGCACCGTGGGCGCGATGCCGGGAACGCCGCGGATCGCGACGAGAACGTCGGTCAGCCGCTGCGCCGTCACCCCGTCGCGCAATGACACGAGCACCGGTCGGGGCGGGGCATCGGCGGGGGCGTCAGCCGCGCGCTCCACCGCCTCGGCCAGCGCCGCCAGCGATACCGTGTCGCCGTTCAGCCGGACTTCGTCGGCGGCGAGTTGCAGGAACAGCGGCGCCGCCTCGCTGCCGGGCGTGGCCGAGCGCGCGGCGGTGGTCAGCTCGATCTCCGAGAACCGGGTGAAGGTCGAGGTCAGCATGAAGAACAGCAGCAGCAGGAAGATCACGTCGATCAACGACGTCATCGACAACCGCCGCCGAAGGCGGTGTCTACGCATGGTGTGCGGTCGCAGTCGCGGCGGGCGATCCCTCGCGCGGCGACAGGATGGTGTGGATCGCGCGGCTTGCGGTGACGCGCTCGGCATCCATGCGCGCTTCGAACCAGCTCAGGGCGGCGGCAGTGGGCATGGCAACCAGAAGGCCCACGGCGGTGGTGGTCAGCGCCACCCAGATGCCCCCGGCGAGGACGGAGGGATCCACCCGCGCGCCAGCGTCCTGCAACGCCTGGAACGCCTCGATCATGCCGAGCACGGTGCCGAAGAGCCCGAGTAGCGGCGCAAGCTGCGCCACCGTGTCGAGAAAGCGGAAGCCCCGCTCGAGCCGGGCGAAGCGTGCCTCGGCCTCCGCTTCGAGGCGGGCGACGTCCCGTGGCCCGGCGGAAAGGCTCATGTCCACCACCGGGGCGAGGTAGCTGCGCGAGGATGCAAGTTCGCTTCGTGCCGCGGCACGGTCGCCACGGTCCCATGCCGCCACCGCGCTGGTCAGGGCGCGATGCCGGCCGACGCCCGCGCGCGCGAACTGCCAGAGCTTGTAGAGCACGACGGCAAGCGTCAGGACCGAGATCGCGACCAGAACGGCGACGACGGGCCCGCCGATTTCAACAATGGCTTCAATGGACTGAAGGGCAACGTTCATCCGATGACCTCGATCCCGACACGGCTGTCGAGGCGCAGGTCTCGCGTGCAAGCATCTGCGGGCAGGCCCTCCGCCTCGCAAGTCTCGGCCCCGTTGATGAGCACGCGGCCCAGGTCCTCGCACATGGCATCCGGCACGACGAACTGGCGAACGCGGGGCCGGCCGGCGGGCAGGGTGTCGAAGTCGAAGAGGGTCAGGCGCTCGACCTGACCGGCGGCGTCGAAGAGCACGGTCTCGAACACGGCGCGGGTCACGTCCGCGGGGTGGCCGTTCTGAACGAGGAAGGAGAGCGTGCACCCGGCGTCACGCGACTCGGTCTGGTTCAGCTCGATCGACAGGCGCGCTCCGAGATCGTCCTGTGCGGAGGCCGGGAGCACGAGGGTGGAAACATGAAGTATCGCGGCTATCCCGCTGATTAGAAGTGTTTTCGTCATTGACCCATACCTTCCCGCTCTTGCTGAGGTCGCGCCACAATCAGGACCGGACACGATCACGTTTCCCGGACTGGCGCACATTCGACGGCCACCGCTCCGTGTCCGTCGCGTATGCCGGTGCTCCGTTCCACGTCGCCGTGATAGCCGGACCGGTCACCCCGTCAACCCGCGTGGCGGCCGCCGGATCGGGCGGCGCAGCACGGAAAACGAAAACCCCCGCCCGGCGCGTGCCGGACGGGGGCGATGGACCCGGGAAGAGGACGGGCTCAGTCCGTCAGGTCGCGCTCATCCTTCTTCATCTTCCGGCGCAGCGTCGAGGAGACGAAGATCGGGATGATGAAGCCGATGATGGCGATGGCCCAAAGCACGATGGTCAGCGGCGAGGAGATCAGCACCGAGTAGTCGCCGTCGGCGATGGTGACGGCACGGCGGAAATTCACCTCCATCTCGTTGCCAAGAAGAGTGCCGAGGATGATGGGCACGAGGGGCACCTCGAGCTTGCGCAGCGCCCATCCGGCGACCCCGAAGATCAGCATGACCATCAAATCGAAGCTCGATCCCGAGATGCCGTAGATGCCGACGAAGGAGATCATCGCGACGATCGGCATAAGGATGCGCGGCGGCACCATCAGCACGCGGGTGAAGAGCCCCACCATCGGGATGTTCAGCGCGAGCAGCATGAAGTTACCGATGAAGAGCGCCGCGATCAGGCCCCAGACCACGTCGGGGTTCTGCTGGAACAGCAGCGGCCCGGGCGTGATATTGAGCGCCAGCAGCACCGCGAGCAGCACCGCCGTCGTTCCCGATCCCGGCACGCCGAGCGCCAGCATTGGCACGAGTGCGCCGCCTGCCGCCGCGTTGTTGCCGGTCTCGGGCGCCGCGACGCCGCGCGGGTCGCCGGTGCCGAAGGTGCCGTCACGGTCGACCAGCTTCTTTTCCATCGAGTAGGACACGAACGAGCCCAGAGACGCGCCCGCGCCCGGCAGGACGCCCGAGATGAAGCCGAGGATCGAGGTGCGGCCCATGGTCGGAATGCACGATTGGATCATCGGCCAGGTCGGCGTGATGCGTCCGATTTCCATGCGCGGACCGGTGGTCGCGTCCTTCTCGGTGCCGCGATGCTCGAGGAAGATGAACACCTCGGACAGCGCGAAGAGGCCGACGATCGCCACGAGGAAGTCGATGCCGTCGTAGAGGTGGACCTCGCCGAAGGTGAAGCGCGGCACGCCGGTCTGGGTGTCGACACCGATCATCGCCAGCATGATGCCGAGCGCCGCGGCGAACAGCGACTTGGCCTGGTTCTTGGCCGAAATGCCGCCGAGCGTGGCGAAGGCCAGCGCGAAGAGGGCGAAGTATTCCGCCGGGCCGAACAGCAGCGCGACTTTCACGAGCTGCGGTGCCAGCAGAACGAGACCGCAGGTCGACAGGAACGCGCCGACGAAGGACGCGATGCCCGACAACGCCAGCGCTTCGCCGGCCTGTCCCTTGCGGGCCATCGGGTAGCCGTCGAGACAGGTCATCATGGCCGGCTCGTCGCCGGGGATGTTCAGCAGGATCGACGAGATCCGGCCGCCGTACATCGCGCCATAGTAGACCGAGGTCAGCAGGATCAGCGCGCCGGTGGCGTCGAGGCCCAGCGTGAAGGCGAGCGGGATCAGGATGGCGACGCCGTTCGACGGCCCGAGGCCGGGCAGCGCGCCCATGATCGTGCCCAGAAGACAGCCCAGCAGTGCGTAGAGCAGGTTCTGCCAGGAGATGGCGATTGCGAAGCCGTCGCCGAGACTAGCGAGGAGTTCCATGGGTCAGCCTTTCCTCAGAAGCCCAGCGGCCCCTCGGCCAGCGAAAGGCCGAGCAGGAGCTTGAAGATGACGAAGATTCCGAGCGAGGTTCCGACGCCCACGATCACCGCCTCGAGCGGCTTCGATCCCAGCCGCCAGGCGAGGTAGCCGGCGGTCAGCGCGGTCGCGATGACGAAACCGATCTCGGGGAGAAGCTGGCCATAGGCCAGCAGCACGAGCGCGGCGAAGGCGATCTCGGCGAAGCGGCCGGCGCGCGGCCAGTCGGGCTCGGGGTCGGGCTTGAGCAGGAAGTAGACGGACGAGATGCCCAGCAGGACCGCCAGCAGGATGGGGAAGGTCTTGGGGCCGACGGCGTCGCTGATGAAGCTTGTCTGGATCAGGGTGGCCTGCCACGCGAAGAAGATCGCGATGACCAGCCCGATCCCTCCGAAGATGCGGTCGCTCATGGCGGGCACTCCTTGGGATGTGTCGCGGAAAGGGAATGTGCGCCCCCGGCGCTTGGGCCGGGGGCGCGCGGGCGATCCAGGGCCGGATCGTCCGGGGGGATCAGTTGATGAGGCCGATCTCTTTCGAGAGAGTCTCGATCTGGCTGATGGAGTCGTTCACGAAGGCTTCGAACTCCTCGCCGTGCAGGTCGAGAGGCGCGAGGCCGTTGGTCTCCATGACGGCCTTCCACTCTTCGGTGTCGTACATCGTGTCGAGCTGATCGACCCACCAGTTGTAGGCGTCGTCCGACATCTCGCCGGGCGCATAGAAGCCGCGCCAGTTGGCGCCGATCGCCTCGATGCCCTGCTCGGTGGCGGTCGGGAACTCCGAGAATTCGCCTTCGAGACGCTCGGGCGAGAGAACCGCCAGCACCTTGATGTCACCGGAGTCGACGAAGCCCTTGGCTTCCGACAGGTCGCCCGAGAACGCCTGAAGCGAGCCGGCCAGCAGCTGGGTCACTGCCTCGCCGCCGCCCGGGAAGGCGATGTACTTGACCGAACGGACGTCCTCGATGCCGGATTCCTGCGCCGCGATCAGGACCTTGAGGTGGTCCCAGCCGCCAACGGCGGAGCCGCCGCCCACGGAGATCGAGGTCGGGTCTTCCTGCATCGCGTCCAGCAGCGACGGAAGGTCGTCGTACTCGCTGTCGGCGGCCACGGCGATCACGCCGTAATCCGCGCCGATGGTGCCGAGCCAGCGGACCTGGTCCATCGAGTTGCCGGGGTAGGCGCCCTGCGCGAGGCGGGTCGCGGTGGCGGTCGAGGCCGCGACCACGAGGTTGTCGTCGTCGTTGCGCTTGTTCACGACCTGCGCGAACGCGACGCCGCCGCCGCCGCCCGACAGGTTGGTGACCTGCATGGTGCCGGGGATCAGGTCGAGATCCTGCAGCGTCTTGCCGACCTGGCGGCAGGTGAAGTCCCAGCCGCCGCCGGGGTTCGCCGGGGCGATGCATTCGGTGCGCTCGGGCTCGAAGGCCGCGACGGGCGCCGCGATGACCAGTGCGGTGCCGGCCAGAAGCGAAAGGGTGGTGCGACGTGCGATGGACGCCATGGTTCGTCTCCTCCTCGAAGTGTCTTATCCGCATTGCGGCCATGCGCTCGCGGAATGGCTCCTCCTATCCCGCGAACCTGTCACGGAGCTTTCGACGGGCGGCGAATCTTGCCATTCTGCAAAACCTCCGGCATCCGCCCGGGGATCCGGACGGACCGGAGGGGAGGGATCACCACATGCGCGTGCTGCTCTTGGAAGATGCCGAGGACGTGGCCGAGGCGATCCGCGCGAGCTTTGCGCGGCAGGGCGATGCGGTGGATCACGTCCGGTCGGTCTCCGAGGCGGTGGACTGCATCGCGGTGCAGGGCTTCGATGTCGGCATCTTCGACCTCTCTCTGCCGGACGGCAACGGCCGCGCCGCGGTGCGCGCGGCGCGCGATGCGGACAACCCCATGCCGATCCTGATCCTGACCGCACAGAGCGGCATCGAGGACCGGGTCGCCGCGCTTGACGAGGGTGCCGACGACTACCTCGTGAAGCCGTTCGACCTGCGCGAGTTGCACGCACGGGTGCGGGCACTGGCCCGTCGAACGGGCTCCGACAGGGGCGGTGCTGTCACTTATGCCGATCTCGTGTTCGATCCGGCAGGGCGTATCCTGACCATCGACGGTGTGCCCGCCGGCCTGACGCGGCGCGAGACGACACTATTCGAGGTGCTGCTGGCCAACCGCGAACGGATCGTCTCGAAAGAGCGCATCTATGAACGGATGTTCTCGTTCGACGAGGAGGACGTCGCGCTCAACGCGGTCGAGATCCACATGACCCGCCTGCGCAAGAAGCTCGACGCGAGCCGAGTGAAGATCAAGACGCTGCGCGGCCTCGGCTACCAGATGACCGAGCATGGCTGAGGCCTCCGCCGTCCCGCGCCGCCGCCGGTCGATCACGACCCGGCTGGCGCTGACGCTGGCGGCGATCTTCGTGGGCGGCGGCACCGCCATCGCCATCGCCGCGTTGGCCTACGGACGGACCGCCGCCGACCGCTCCTTCGATCGGCTGCTGATCGGCGCGGCCGAGCAGATTGCCGAGGCCGTCGCGGTGCGCGGCGGGCGGCTGATCGTGGACATCCCCGCTTCGGCGTTCGAGCTTCTGTCGCTCGCCGCGGACGACCGCATCGTCTACGCGGTGACGGCGCCCGACGGGGCCTTGGTGACAGGATACCCGGACCTTCCCCGCGCCGAAACGCAAGGCATCTACGATGGCGAGATCACCGGCGCCGACGCGCGCTTCGTCCGGATCGACCGTCTCCTGGCCGAGCGCGCGCTGACGGGGCGGGTGACGGTGGTCGTCGGCCAGACCACGCAGGCCCGGACCGAACTCGCGCGCGAGATCGCCGGCCGGGCTGTCCTGCTGTCGGGGATCGCGGGTCTCTTCATGGCCGGTCTCGCGCTGGTCGCGGTGCGGCGCGCGCTGGCGCCGCTGGACCGGCTGGCACGGCACCTTTCGACCCGAGAGGCGCACGATCTGCGGCCCGTCCCGGTCGAGGTCCCGCGCGAGATCGGGGTCCTCGTGGACACGCTCGACCGTTTCATGGCGCGGGTCGAGCGGCAGGTCTCGGCGACGCAGGCGCTGCTCGGCGATGCACCGCACCAGCTTCGCACGCCCATCGCTGCGATCCGTGCCCATGCCGAACTCGCGCGCGAGGAACGCGACCCCGAGAAGCTGCGTGCCATGGTCACCCGCATCCATCAGCGCGCGCTGAACCTGGGGCGGCTGGCGGACCAGATGCTGAGCCGCGCGATGATCATCCACCGGGCCGACGCCGTGCCGCGTGCGCCGGTCGATCTGCGAGAGGTGGCGATGAGGGCGGTGGACGAAGTGGATCATCTGGGTGGCGGCGCGGGCGTGGGCTTGCACCTGCCCGAGGATGCCGTGCGGGTGGCGGGTGACGCGCTGTCGCTTGGGGAGGCAGTGAAGAACCTGCTGGCCAATGCGCTGCGCTACGGGACGGCACCGGTGGCTGTCTCGGTTTCGGGCGCGGAGGGACGTGCGCGGATCGAGGTCCTCGATGCCGGGCCGGGCATCCCCGAAGGCCAGTGGGTGGACGCCATGTCTCGTTTCGCCGGGCGCAGCGGCGTCTCGGCCGAGAGCGCGGGACTTGGCCTTTCCATCGTCGCTTCCGTCGCCGAAGCGCACGAGGGCACGCTCCGGTTCTCGCATGACGGCGTGCGGTTCCACGCCACGCTGGAAATGCCGATGCTGGGGGCCGGGGCATGAGATGGGCAGGAAATTTCACCTGGGTCTGTGTCGTCGCAGCGGCACGTCGCGCCGGGGCGAAACCGCAAGGAGCCTGCCACGCCACGGATTCCGGGCAGCGCCACGACCCCGAACGTAAGCACCGAGCGCTGGTCCCGGGATTGGTGCTGGCCCTGATCGCCTCTATCGTCGCGGCGCCCGCCGTCGCGCAGACCGAGGCCGAGGTCCGGATCGGGCCCGCCGACGCGCCCGCGCTGATCGTGCGCGGCACCACCGACGCCGACATCTTCCTGCCGGTCCTGCGCGCGTTTCTTGCGACCGAGCCGGACCTCGCGATCCGCTACGAGCAATGGGGATCGAACGACCTGTTCGCCCGCGCGACCGAGGCCTGCGCCGGCGGCGCCGAGGCCGCCGACCTTCTGGTCAGCTCCGCGGTCGACAGCGTCGTGCGGCTTGCCAATGATGGCTGCGCGCAGGCCCATGTCTCGGAGGAAACCGCTACGCTGCCCGCGGGGCAGCTCTGGCGCGACGAGGTCTTCGGCATCACGCAGGAGCCGGCCGTCATGGTCGTCAACCGCGCCGCGGTGCCCGACGCCCCGGTCACGCGTTTCGACCTCATCGACATGCTGCGGCCCGGCGGCGCGCGCGAGAGCCTGCGCGTCGCCACCTACGACATCGAGGAGAGCGGCCTGGGTTACCTCTTTGCCTTCATGGATTCGCTGCAGGCCACCACGTTCGGCAGCCTGATCGAGGCCTTCGACCGCTCGGGCGCGGTGGCGACATGCTGCTCGGCCGAACTGATCGACGGCGTGATCGAGGGGCGCTGGGACCTCGCCTACAACGTGCTCGGCTCCTACGCCGAGGCGCGCGCCGCCGAGAGCGACGAGATCGCCATTGTCGCACCCGAGGACTACACGTTGATGCTGTCGCGCGCGGCGTTCATCCCCGCGGGCGCCGCACGTCCCGAGGCGGCGGGCCGGCTCGTGGACTTTATGTTGTCGGGGCAGGGGCGCGCTGTCCTGCGCGCCAACCACCTGATCCCCCGCATCGACGGGCTTGGTGTCGAGGATGACGTATCGATCCGCCCGATCCCGCTCACCCCGGTTCTGCTTCTTACGACCGACGCGGCCAAGCGGCGCTTGTTCATCGAGCTTTGGCGGAACACGTTCCCCGGTGACCGTGCGGCGGGGCCGTGACGGCAAGCCGCCGAGGGGCGCTGTCAGGTGCCGGGCTGCGCGTCGGTCGCGATCACTCCGCCTCTGCGGTCTCGTTCAGCGTCGCCGGGGCAAGCGAGGCGTAATAGGCCGCCAGCGCCTCGATATCGGCATCGGTCAGCTCCTCTGCTGCGAGGTGCATCAGTTCGCGCACGCGTCCACCGCCGCGCTGGCCATCGCGCCAGAGAGTCAGCTGCTGGCCGAGATAGGACTGGTTCTGGCCCGCGAGCGACGGGAAGGCCTCGTCGAGCTGGTCCGGCCACGGCCCGTGGCAGGCGGCGCAAGCCGGCACGCGGGTGCTGTCCTCGGCCCGCGACAGCGCCCGGCCGCGGGCGACAAGATCGCCGTCCGCACCGTTCACGCTGCCGCCCTCGGGCGCGAAGCCCGCGAAGCGCTCGGCGTACTCGGCCAGCGCGGCGGGCGTTACCTCGGTGGCGGCGTGCTCCATGATGCCGCTGTCGCGCGCGCCGCGGCGATAGGCCGAAAGCGCCTCGGTCATGTAGGCGCGCGACAGGATGTCGAGGCGCGGAATGTGCGGGTTGTCCGTCGCGCCGCGCTCTCCGTGACACGAGGTGCAGTAGGCGAAGTCCCGCGCCGCGGTCTTCTCCATGCCGGTCATCTCGGTGTAGGCCGCGCCGTCCATGCCCTCCTGCACGCGCGTCAGGAAGGCGACGACCGGCCAGACCTCCTCGTCGCGGTCGGCGGGCCAGTGCGGCATTCCCGACATCTTCACGCCCTCGCGCACGATCCAGTGCAGCTCGGCGGGGTTCCAGTGGCCCACGGCCTGCGTGATGTGCGGCGGCAGGGGGGACATCGCCCGCATGGTCGCGGTGCGGCCCCGTCCCGGGGCCGAGTGGCAGTCGGCGCAGGCCGCGTCGAAGTGCTTGGCGCCGAGCGCGGCCATTTCGTCGGTCAGCTCGGGCACGTCGTCCACGGACATGGCTCGCAGGTCCACCGAGTTGCGGAAGGTCGTGTGCAGGACCGAGCCGACACCGGGGAAGTGTCCCACCTTCGCCGACACGTTGTAGAGACCGAGAAAGACCACAGCCGCGCCGACGATCGCGCCGGCGACGGCCAGTCCGCCAAGGGTCCAGGCCACGGTTTCGGGGTCGAGGTCGGGCCGTTTCATCGGCAAGGCTCCGTGACTTTGGGGCAGGCGGGGAGACGGGGCGCGCTCATGCCGCGCCCTCCGCGGGATCGGGGCCGAGGGCGCGTACGGTCAGCCACAGCCCGCACAGAAGGTAGATCGGCGTGCCGATGCCCAGCATCAGCAAACCGCCAAGCCGCTGGCCGTCGAGGGCGCCGCAGAGCGCGCAGGTCTCGGAATAGAGCGGTTGCGGCGCCAGCGTCAGCAGCGCGCCCAGCAGGGTCATGTGCATCGATGTGAGCAGCAGGCCGAGGGCTCCGGTGAGCGGCTCTTCGGCGGACAGCGCGCTCCACCACACCAGCAGTCCGGCGCCGAGGAACGTCGCCTGCTCCAGCAGCTTCCACGGTCCACCGAGGCATGCGAGCCCGTGCGCGGCCGGGAGGTGCCAGCCCCAGACGACCACAGCCTCGAGCACCGCCGCCAGCATGATGCCCGGCGCGCGCCCGCGCGGCGCGGCGCCCAGCACCAGAAGCGGTGCGGCGATGGCGACCAGCGTCATGTGCTGGACCATGTGTTCGGGGAAGAAGCCCAGCCACGCGCGCCACGGCAGGAGATAGGCCCCCGCGATGGCCGCGACGCCGAGGCCGAGGGGCAGGGCGCGGATCGCGGTCACCCGCAGCTTCCCACGAATGCGGCCGGCAGCGCCACGTAGATCACGCCGATGACCGACACGACCGCGAGAAGGAAGCCCGCGTGCCCGAGGAACTCGCGCCGGTCTTCGATGGTGGGCCCGTCATGCTCGTAATCGTAGTCGTCGGTATAGTCCCATTGCCGCCAGGCCCGCCATGCGACGCCGAGGATCATGGCCAGGGCGACCGCTGTAACGATCAGGATCCACAGCCGCAGGTCGCCGGATGCGGCGGGCGCGCGTTCGCACCAGATCGCGGTCATCCCGTAGGTGACGCAGAAGTGGATCGCCCAGATCGTCGGAGCGAGGATCAGGTGCCACAGGCTGCGGCTGCGCTCGATGCCGAACACGCTCATGCCAGCACCCGCGGCAGCCAGCCGATCACGGCGCAGGCGATGATCGCCGAGGTCCCGTGGAAGTGCCAGAAGAGCGTGGTGTTCCACAGGTCGGCGTCATAGCGCGGCGTCAGCTTGCCGAAGATCGTGCCGGCGAGACAGTAGCACATCATGATGACCCCCGCCGCGGTGTGCACGCAGGTCCAGACCGCGACCGCCCACATCATCGCCGGGTAGGCGTGGCTGGTCGGGTCGAGCGCGATCAGCGACCAGCAGAGCGCAGCGCCAGCGCCAAGGGCGGCAAGCGGCGCGGCGACCAGAAGCGCGCGCCCGGTGGTCACGGCACCGGCCCGGTTCACGCCGCGCGCGGTGCGCACGAAAAGCCACGCCAATGCGTAGAGCACCGCTGCGCCCGCGATCCAGATCGGGTCGGCATGGGCGCTCCCTTCGGGCGGGAAGTCGGGACTGGAGGTCCAGTAGAAGAACACCCCGAAGATCAGCGACGCGAAGGCCGTGGCGTCGCCCAGCATGGAGATGAACACGCCCCACCACCCCGGCGCCTTGTTGCCCGAGACGTAGACCGGCAGCCGGAGACCGAGGCTCACGTCCTTCGATGGGGCCGCCGGCACCTGCGCGGTCGAGGTCCAGAGCCAGTAGATCACGCAGGCGATGGCGAAGGCGCCCGAGATGATTGCCGGCAGGTACCACGAGAACGTCGGGAAGATGAACGCGCCGCCGGTGAAGATCGCCGCGAAGATCGTGCACCATGCCGGGCCGGTCACGGCGGTCACGCTTTGCGGCCGCGCGTCCACCGCCGAGGTGATGATCGTCTCGCGCAGGCCCTCCTGCGCGTCGGGCAGGTAGTAGCGGCCCGCGTCGATGCGCTCGAGAATCTTGGGCTGCTGCCACAGCGGGTAACGCGTGGTGATGAACGGCACCGAACGAACGCCCCACTGTTCGTCGTTGGGGTCGTCGGCCCATTCCAGCGTGCCCGCCTTCCATGGGTTGCGCGGCGCGCGGGGCTGGTGGCTCTTGGGCCGCAGCAGGTCCCAGGCAAAGACCGCGACGCCCGCGGCGGTGACGAACGCGCCGACGGTCGAGATCATGTTGGGCAGGTCCCAGCCGATCCCGCCGGGATACGAGTAGACCCGCCGCGGCATCCCAGCGAGGCCGGTCCAGTGCATCGGCAGGAAGGTCAGGTTGAAGCCCGTGAAGATCAGCCAGAACGACCAGCGGCCGAGCCGCTCGGACATCATCTTCTTGGTGAAGAACGGGTAGTAGTAATAGACCCCGCCGATGATCGGAAAGATCATGCCGCCGAACAGCGTGTAGTGCAGGTGAGCGACGATGAAGTAGGTGTCGTGGACCTGCCAGTCGAACGGCGCGAGCGCGATCATCACGCCTGTCAGCCCGCCCGCGGTGAACACCGCCATGGCCCCCGCGATCCAAAGCATCGGCAGGATCATCTTGACCCGGCCCACCATAAGCGTGGCCACGAAGGCGAAGAGCTGGACGCCCGTTGGGATCACCACTGCCTCGGACGCGGCACTGAAGAAGCCGAGTGACAGCATCGGCAGCCCGGTGGTGAACATGTGGTGGACCCAGAGCCCGAAGCTCAGGAAGCCCACGCCCACCGCCGACAGCACGATCCAGTTGTAGCCCACGATGGGGCGCTGCGCCGCCGTCGGGATGATCATCGCCGCCAGCGCGATCGACGGCAGAAAGACGATGTAGACCTCGGGATGGCCGAAGATCCAGAACAGGTGCTGCCACAGAAGCGGGTCGCCGCCACGCTCCGGGTCGAAGAAGGGCCAGTCGAAGGATCGCTGCATCTCGAACAGGAAGTCGCCCGCGATCAGCGGCGGGAAGGCGAAGAGGATCATCACGCCCACGACCAGCACGTACCAGGCGTAGAGCGGCATCAGGTTCACGCGCATCCCCGGCGGGCGGCACTTCACCACGCCGACGATCAGCTCGACCGCCGCGGCGATCGAGGCCACCTCGATGAAGGAGAGGCCGAGAAGCCAGATGTCGGGGCCCACGCCTTCCTCGATGGTCGAGAGCGGCGGGTACATGAACCAGCCGGACGAGGGCGCGGCGTCGAACAGGACCGAGCTCATCACGAAGATGCCGCCGATCAGGAAGCACCAGTAGCCATAGGCCGACAGGCGCGGGAACGGCATGTCGCGCGCGCGCAGGATCTCGGGCAGAAGCAGGATCGACAGCGCTTCGAACATCGGCACGGCGAAAAGGAACATCATCGCCGAGCCGTGCATGGTGAAGAACTGGTTGAAGCGGTCGGCGCTCAGGAACTCGTTCTCGGGGACCGCGAGCTGGACGCGCATCAGCAACGCGAGGATGCCCGCGCAGAGCATGAACGAGAACGCGGTCAGGCAGTACCACTTGCCCACGAACTCGTTGTTCACCGCAGAGATCACCTTCCAGCCCTTCGGCGCGGCCCAGGCACGGCGAAGCCGGTCCTCCTGCGCCTTCGAGACCTCCGGATCGACGGGCTCGTTCAGCATGTCCTCGGTCGGAGGGTAGATGCCGTAGGGTCCGTGCTCGCCCTCGGCGCTGACGAAGGTTTCGTCCTCGATGCGGCCGCCGCCCCAGGTCGTGCTCATGTCAGGCCCTCCAGGTAGGCGGCGAGGTCGGACAGTTCGTCCTCGGTCAGGTGGTCGTAGGCGGGCATCTCGGCACCGGGCTTCACGGCCTTGGCGTCACGCACCCAGCGCACAAGCGCGTCCTGCGTCATGGGCAGCGTGCCGGCGGCGAGCGAGGTGCGCGCGCCCAGATGCGTGAGGTCGGGACCGACCTTGCCCGCGGCGGCGGTGCCACGGACGGCGTGGCAGGCACCGCAGCCTTCGGACAGGAACACCGCTTGTCCACGCTCGGCCGACTCGGAGGCAGGCGCGGCCGCCGGTTCGGCCTGCGCGTCAAGCCACGCGTCGTACTCGTCCTGCGGCAGGACGACGGTGTTGAACGCCATCCAGGCGTGGCTCTCGCCGCAGAACTCGGTGCACTGGCCACGATAGGTGCCGGGTTTCAGGGGCTCCAGCGACATCCGCGTCTCGCGGCCGGGGAACATGTCGGTCTTGCCGCCGAGCGCGGGCACCCAGAACGAGTGGATCACCTTGTCGGCGGTCAGCCCGATTTCGGAGCGGCTGTTCGCGGGAAGCACGATCTCGTTGGCGCTGACGATGGGGGCCTCGGCGCCTTCGGGCCAGTATTCCACCCGCCACCACCATTGCTCTCCGGTCACCTTCAGGCGTGTGCCGGTGCCTTCGGCGCGCATGTCCGGCATGGCGTTCAGTGCGACCGAGAGCAGCACGCCGATCACCACGGTGGGAAAGACGATGCCGCCGCCGATGATCAGCGCCTCGGCCTTGCGCGACGACATGTGCCCGACGTTGACCCGCCAGACGTAGACCATGAGCCCGTTCATGAAGAACCAGAGTACGACCGCGCCGGCCAGCATCACCCAGAACAAGTTGGAGAGGAACGCCGCGTCGGTGCCCGCGGGGGCGAGGATGGACTGTACGCCGGAACAGCCCGCGAGAAGGCCGGGAAGAAGGAGGGACGCACCGCGTCGCTGCCACGTTCGGCGGCGCAAACGAGCCGCCTGGGAAGGACGTGCCGTCACCGTGTAGATATCCCCGCTGTCCCTTGGACGCGGCTTTGGGCCGCATTTCTCGGCAGGGAACGCGGATCGGGGCGGGACGGTTCCCAAAGTAGGCGATATTTTTCAGCGGCCTGCGGCACGGGACGAGGTGGCAGGGACGCTCGCCGCGCGGAATTCGGTGCGGCTTTACCCGGAATTAATGGGCCGGACGGTAGGTCAGGCCATCGATGGCGTCCGCCGTCCGGGAAACGGAGATCCCCCAATGACCGCCAAACCTTTCCGCATCCTCGCGCTGGCCGCTTTCCTCGCACCGGTTGTGGCCCTCGCCGAAGGCGGCAACGCCGCGATGACGAGCTTCGTCACCAAGCACGCCCGCGCGTGGGCCGCCGATCCTGTCATCTCTCGCGCCCTCGCCACGGCGAACCGGCGCCACGCGGACCTGACCCAGGCCGAGATCGACGACCTCGACGCGGCGTGGCAGGCCGAAATCGGGGCGGCCGAGACGCCCGTCATCGACGCTGTGACCGAATCCGAGGCAAGCGCGATCCTGCGTGAGGCCGTGGCCGACGCGTCGGGCCGTATCACCGAAATCATCCTCATGGACACTCGCGGCCTCAACGTCGCGATCAGTTCCGTGACTTCCGATTACTGGCAGGGTGACGAGGCCAAATTCCTCAAAACGGTCCCTGCCGGCTCCGATGCCGTCCACCAAAGCGAGATCGAGTTCGACGAGTCCATGCAGATCTACCACGTGCAGGTCTCGGTTCCGGTCCTCGGCGCCGCCGGCGACCCGGTGGGCGCCGTGACCGTAGGTCTCGACGTCGACGCCTTCTGAACGGCTACGCCGCCCATTCCCGATCGCCAACAGGAACTCGACCCATGCGTGGTATCTCTGAATCGCTCTCCCTGCGGTCCGTCTTCGTGAAGATCGCGCTCATTTGCGCCGTCACCTGCCTCGTGGTCTCCGCCACGGTCGCCGTCGTGTTCTCGCGCGGTACGACCAAGGCGACCGAGATCACCATCGCCGAGGAATCCGCCAGCATCATCGAGTTGGTCGGCCACGCCGTCGCGGCCCCGGTACGCTTCGGCAACCCCGAGCACGTTCAATCCACGTTCGCCAAGCTCCTTGAGGGATTGGACGACACGATATCGGGCGTCGTCGCGCTCGACGCGGCCGGGGAGCGCCTCGGCAGCTGGGGGGGCGCGATACCGTCGGGTGCCGAGGCTCTGGCACAGGCGGCCATTGCGGACGGCAGCGTTGTTACGGACGAAGCGACCAACGCCTTGGCCGTTCCGCTTGTCCATGGCGGCGATGTGCCGATAGGCGCCGTTGTCGGAAGCTGGACGACGGCCGAGGCTCAGGCCGCCATCCGCTCTGTCCTGGTCGGCTCGTTCATTGCGGCCGGAGTCGTGCTGCTGCTCGCTGTCGCGATCGCCCTGGGCCTCTTCGAGCTGACGGTCGTCGGCCCCCTGCGCGCCGCTCGCGCCGCAATCGAACGTCTGTCGGCACGCGACTACGTCTCCGAGGTGCCCATGCAGGAACGCGGGGACGAACTCGGCTCCATCGCCCGTTCGCTGGAAGGACTGCGCGACGACCTGGTTCTGGCCGAGAATGTGCGCCAGGAGGCAGAGTTCCAGAGCGCTGCCTTCCGCAACACCTCGGCAGCCATCATGCTGCTCGACAAGGATTTCCGGATCCGCGACCTGAATAAACCGCTCGTGGATCTGCTGCGTGAGCAACAAAAGGCGCTGGCCGAAAGCGGCAAGCGTTTCGATCCGGACCGCCTGATCGGCCTTTCGGTTGAACATTTCCACGGAAATCACGGCCAGATCAGAAGCCGCATCGAAGCCCACGGGGACGGGCCAATGGACCTGCAGGTCGTGCTCGGCAATGCACGCGTCAATCTGCGCATCAACCGCGCGGAGGACGAGACAGGCACTGTCTTCGGCTACGTCTTCGAATGGATCGACGTGACGGAATTGTGGTTCAAGGCCGCGATGGCCGATGCAATCGACGCCTCGCAACTCACCTGCGAAGTGGCGCTCGACGGCAGCATCACCCGCGCCAACGCTCATTTTGCCACCTGCCTCGGTCGGGACGCGGGAACATTGCGGGGCATGCCGCTCGGCCCGCTCGTGGCCCGTGTGGGCGAGACCGGACGCTCCGTCGAGGCGATGATCGCCGAAGTCTGTGACGGCTCCGCGTTCTACGGAGAACTACACATGAAGGCTGCGGGCGGCACGGACGCGGTGGTCGAGGCCGGGGTGACCTGCATGCGGGACCGCGCCGGGGCACCGGTGCGAATCCTGTTGATCGGCAAGGACGTGACCGAGACCGCGCGTCGGACCGCCACGTCTGCCGAAGACCGCAAGCGCGTCCTGGCCGAGCAGGCCGAGGTCGTGGAAGGCTTGCGCACAGGCCTGCAGGCCCTGCGCTGTGGCGATCTGACCGTGCGCTTGCGGACGCCCTTCGCCACCTCTTTCGAGGACCTGCGCCAAGACTTCAACGCCACCGTCGAGAACTACGAGACCGCGCTCGTGGGTATTCTTGACAGCGCCTCCAATATCAGCAGCGAAACCGGCGATATCTCGACCACGGCCGACTCTCTCTCGCGCCGGACCGAAAGCACCGCCGCCACGCTGGAGCAGACAGCCGCCGCGCTCGATATGCTCACGAAGTCGGTCCGGGACACAGCCGATGGCGCCACGAGGGCCGACAAGGCCGTCAGCGCCGCGCGGGTGAACGCCGAAGAGAGCGGCGCGGTCGTTCTCGACACCGTCGCGGCGATGGACCAGATCGCGGCGTCGTCCGACGAGATCACCTCGATCATCAAGGTCATCGACGACATCGCCTTCCAGACCAATCTCCTGGCGCTGAACGCCGGGGTGGAAGCCGCCCGTGCGGGCGATGCGGGACGCGGCTTCGCTGTTGTGGCCTCCGAAGTGCGCGCGTTGGCGCAGAGGTCGTCCGACGCGGCGCGGGAGATCAAGGAACTGATCGCCGAGAGCGGCTCGCAGGTGCAGAAAGGCGTCGACCTGGTCGGGCGCACCGGCAAGGCGCTGCGCCAGATCGCGAACTCCGTCACCGAGATTTCCGGTCTTGTCTCCGAAATCGCCGGGTCCGCGCAGCAGCAGTCTCTCAATCTCGATGAGATCAACGGCTCCGTGACGCAGCTCGACCAGTCGACACAGCAGGTTGCGGCACGGCTCGAGGAGACGACGGCCGCCAGTGAGGCGCTGAAGAACAACGCGGTTTCGCTCGTTGAAACATTGTCCGAATTCCGCGTCGCGGGGTCGCGCGGCGAGATGCCGTCGCGGACGGTGCTTGCCGCGTCTGCGAACGCCAAGGTCGTGAATTCGGCGCCACGAGCAGCAAGTCTGCCGCCAGCGGCAAGCGCAGAGAAGTGGGCAGACTTCTGATCGCCCGATCCTTGCGATCCATTCCTTCGCGTCAGCCGGAGCCGCGCAGATGAGCGATCTGAACATGACCGATCCCGCAAGACCGCGCGTTTCCCGGCTGGTGGTGCAGGGCGAGTACGACGTCTCCGACGACCCGTGCATCGTGCTTACAACGCTTCTTGGCTCGTGTATCGCGACGTGCCTTTTCGATCCTGTCACGCGCGTCGGGGGCATGAACCATTTTCTCCTCGCAGCAGGCGAGGGCGAGAGCGCACGCAACGAGCGTTACGGCTCCTACGCAATGGAAGTGCTTATCAACGGTCTGCTGAAACTAGGCGCGCGAAAATCCCGTCTGGAGGCCAAGGTCTTCGGTGGTGCCATGATGGCCGGCCGGATGGGCAGGATCGGAGAAGAAAACTGCGCCTTCGCGCTGTCTTACTTTGCCACCGAAAAGATTCCCATTGCCGGCAGCTCGCTCGGTGGAACCCAGGCGCGGCGTATTCGCTACGTGCCGACCACCGGTCAAGCGCAGATGCTGCTCGTTCGCGAACACGTTCCGCCTGCACCAGCGCCCGCGCGCCCCGCCCGCCCGAACCAGGGCGAGGTCGATCTTTTCTAGGACCGTTCAGATGACCGCAAGACTTGCTCTACCCGAGAAACTCGACACTGGCGCCGCTCCCGGGCTTCAGGACCTTCTCCTTGCGAACGCGACCGAGGATCTCGTCCTCGACGGGCAAGGCGTGAAAAACCTAGGGGCTCTGTGTGCGCAAATCATCCTCGCATGCTGCCTCGATCGACGCCGCATCGGTTCGGCATTCAGCCTAGAGGCTTCTGAGGCCATGCGCGCCGATATTCACCTGCTGGGCCTTGCGCCCATGCTGATTTCGGAAGGGGACGACACATGAGCCTGAAGGTCCTCGCAATCGACGACTCTCGGACCATTCGAGAGATGTTGCGGATGTGCCTCGCCAAGGCCGGCTTCGATGTTCACACCGCCGAGGATGGGGTCGCTGGTCTTGAAACACTCAGGGACGTGGGGCCGGATGTCGTGATTACCGACATCAACATGCCGCGGCTCGATGGTTTCGGAGTGATCAGCGCGATCCGGGCCATGGAGGAATGGAGCGCCTTGCCGATCCTCGTATTGACCACCGAGAGCGCGCAGGACCTCAAGCAGCGCGCACGTGAAAGCGGCGCGACCGGTTGGATCGTGAAGCCGTTCGATGACGTCAAGCTGATCGCCGCAATCCGCCGCATCGCTGCCACGTGAGGGTGCCATGTCTTCGCTCGACGATATCAAACAGATGTTCTTCCTGGAATGCGATGAGCTGCTGGAGGCGCTCAATGACGGTCTGACGGACATCGAGGCGTCACTAACTTCCGGAGCACTCGATCCCGAGGTCATCAACGCCGTTTTTCGCAACGTGCATTCGATCAAGGGTGGCGCGGCGTCCTTCGGGCTGGATGCGCTGGTGCGCTTCTCTCATGCTTTCGAGACCGTGCTGGATCGCATGCGATCGGGGACACTGACGCCAGACGAAGCAAGCATCCGCGTGCTTCACCGTTGTGCCGATCACCTCTCCGACCTGGTGACGGCCGGGCGGGCCGATGAGTCTCCGGACATCGCTGCATCAGGTCCGCTTCTCGACCAGCTGGGAGTGTTGAACGACATAGGGGCGGTCCCCGTGGCGCCGGAGCCAGAGCCCGAGCCGGATCAGCAAAATGACGCAGCTCCGGAAGTGCCCGAGGACACAGGCTTGTCCTTTGCACCGTTGGCTCTCGGAATCGACCTCGCCGAACCACAGGATCAAGAGTCTGCCCGGCGGTTCGAGGTCGTGTTCACTCCAACGGAATCTCTGTTCGCCACGGGGCATGATCCGGTTCATCTTTTCCGAGAACTCGCCGCTCTTGGTGATCTCAGCATCAAGGCAGAGACCGACCTGCTGCCTTCCCTTGAGGATGTCACTCCAAACATACCCTATCTCAGGTGGCGCCTTGAGCTTGAGGGCGAAGCTTCCGAAGAAGATATCCGCGAGGTTTTCGAATTCGTCGACGGGCTGGCCGAACTCGACCTCGCTGCGTCAGTGGCGAACACTCCTCCCCAGCGCGAAAATTCATCGCCGATCTCACTGGGCTGCGACGGCGACGTGATTCCGATGCAGTCCGCGCCGGTGGATGGCGCCACGGACCCGAGTCCGGAGACTTCCGTACACGAGACGCCCGGCAAAGCATCGGATCAGCCTGTCGCTGCAACGAAGGCGCCGAAATCCACCGTGCGGGTCGATCTGGACCTCGTGGACTCGCTTATCAACATCGTGGGCGAGCTGGTCATCAACCAGTCCGTCCTGACCCAGAGCTTTTCGGAAGCGAATGTCGCCAATCGTGCCGACATCGGCAACTCGCTCGACGAATACAAAAGCCTCGCGCTGCAGATTCAGGACAGCGTCATGTCGTTGCGAGCTCAATCGGTCAAGCAGCTGTTTCAACGCATGGCGCGCATCGTTCGCGAAACCTCGGCGGTCGCCGGGAAGGCCGTGGTCTTTGAAACGGATGGCGAGGACACAGAGATCGACAAGACGGTGATCGAGCGCCTCATCGAGCCGTTGACGCATATCCTGCGCAACGCGATCGACCACGGACTCGAGACCGGCGAGGATCGTGAGAGGCTCGGGAAGCCCACCCGTGGCGTAGTTCGTCTTTCCGCCACGCACCGCTCGGGTCGGGTGCTGATCGAGGTGACGGATGACGGGGCCGGGATCAATCGGGCGCGGGTTTTCGACATCGCCGTGGGGAAGGGGATTGTAAACGCGAACGCGCAGCTCAGCGACGCGGAGGTTGATCGACTTCTGTTCATGCCGGGCTTCTCCACGAAGGAAGCCGTGACTGACCTCAGTGGCCGCGGCGTGGGGATGGACGTCGTGCGCAGTGCCATCCAGAAGTTGGGCGGTCGGATATCCATCAATTCTACGCCGGGCCGGGGCACCACGCTGTCGATCAGCCTGCCGCTTACCCTGGCTGTGCTGGACGGCATGGTGGTCGACGTGGCCGGTCAGACCATGGTGGTGCCGATCACCGCGGTTGTGGAGACGATCCGACCCACCCCCGAGGACCTGCATCACATCGGCGCGTCGACGCAGGTGATCAAGGTACGCGAAACGCTCGTTCCGATCGTCGATCTGGGTGTGGCGTTCGGATACCGCCGCGGTGCGGTGCCGTTCACCGACCTCGTGCTGCTCCTGATCGAAACGGAACAGGGCGAGCGCTGGGCGCTGGCGCTCGATCGGATCATCGACCAGCGGCAAGTGGTCATCAAGAGCCTTGAGGGCAATTACGGCCACGTCCCCGGCGTGGCCGCCGCGACCATACTGGGCGACGGAAAGATCGCCCTCATCATCGACCCGGAAGAAACCGCCCGCATGGCCGAACGCGATCCGGCCGGGCTTCTCGAACTCGCTGTCGCAGGAGAGTGACATGTCCGAACACGCTGATCCCAACGGCACGTCCAGCCGCGAACTCGTCTCCTTCGCCATCGGCGATCAGGATTTCTGTATGGATATCATGCTGGTGCGCGAAATCCGTGGGTGGACCAACGTCACCATGCTGCCGCACGCGCCGTCCTATATACTCGGCGTGATCAACCTGCGCGGCGCCGTGGTTCCTATCGTCGACCTGGCGTCGCGCCTGGGGCTGCCGCCGCTTGAGCCGACCTCCAGACATGTCATCATCATTGCGGTCCTCGGCGACCAGACGGTGGGATTCCTCGTCAGCGCGGTGTCCGACATCCTCGGCGCGCAACCCTCCGAGATCCAGCCGCCCCCACGTATCGCATCCGATCCGACAGCGGGCTTTATCGAGGGCGTAATCGCCAGCGACGAGCGGATGCTGCGGATCCTGAACCTCGCCTCCGTACTGCCGCGCATCCAGATGCCAGAGACCGCATGATGACCGGCACCGTCTCTGCCGCGCACTGGCCTCCCGGCACTGCGCCGGATCTCGAAAGCCGGGATTTCCGCGCCATCGCGGAGATGCTGCTGGCCGATACCGGGATTCGCCTGGGAGAAGAGAGCCGCAAGCTGGTGTTCTCGCGGCTGAACAAGCATGTGCGGCGTCTCGGGCTTGGCTCGTTCGGCGACTATGCCGACCTCGTGGCGCGACCCGATCAGGCAGTCGAGCGATACCGCATGGTTTGCGCCCTGACGACGCATACGACGCGGTTCTTCCGCGAGGGCGAGCATTTCGAAATCCTGCGCGACGTCCTCCTGCCGGCGCTGTCCGAGAAGGCCCGAGCGGGCGCGCGCGTGCGAATGTGGTCGGCGGGCTGTTCCACCGGGGAAGAGGCGTACTCCATCGCGGCAACCGTCCTTCAGGCCTTCCCGGAGGCTGTCCGCCACGACGTGCGGATCCTCGCCACGGATGTCAGCCGGGACGTGCTCGCCACGGCCGAGCAGGGCCGGTACCGCGCCAGTGCGATGGAGGGGCTTCCGCCGGGCATTGCGGGCATCCTGGCGGAACCGGAAGGCAGCACGGAGTGGGCCCGCATCCGAGAGCCGGTGCGCGACCTCGTGAGCTTCCGGTATCTCAATTTCATGGAGCCCTGGCCGGTTTCTGGCGCTTTCGACGCGATCTTCTGCCGCAACGTGGCGATCTACATGGCCGAGGACACGCAAGCCCGCATCTGGGCCGGGCTCGAATCCGTGCTGCGGCCCGACGGTGTGCTTTTCATAGGTCATTCCGAGCGCCTGGGCGCGGAATTCCGCGGGCGCCTCGAATTGTGCGGCAAGACGACTTTCTGCCGGCCCGATGACGGCCGCTTCTTCAAGACTGCAGGATGAATTGACATGGCACTCAAGGACTCTCTTTCGGTGATGGTGGTGGACGACATGAGCACTAGCCGCAGCCTGATCCTCATGGCCCTCGAACAGATCGGCATCCGCAAGATCGACTTCTGCAAGGATGGCCAGACCGCGTTGCAGAAGATCGCGGCGAGCCCGGTCCATCTGGTGATCTCGGACTACAACATGCCGGGGCTGAACGGGCTTCAGCTGCTCAAGGCCCTGCGTGAGAACAAGCTGACCAGCCGCATCGGCTTCATCCTCGTCAGCGGCAAGCTCGACAACGAGATTCTGACTACCGGGAAAAAGCTGGGTCTCAACAACTTCATTACAAAGCCGTTCGACACCCCTCAAATGAAGACATGCCTGCAGGCGGTGGTGGGGCCCCTTTGAACCAGCGCGACACGTCCGTGCCGCTCGACGTGCTGTTCGGGCGGCTCGCCGCCGAGATGCGTCAGCTTGAATGCGACGGGCTGCGGCTCGAGGGCTGGATCACGCATGCGCTCGAGGAGCGTGACGTGGTCACCCCGCAGGTGTCGGCCGCGCTCCAGAACCTCGACCGCCTTTTGCAGACGCTCGTCGAGCTGGGACTGCTCTTCGACGTGCTGGCGCGCGACATCGAGTCGCCTCCGATCCTCGATCTGCACGATGCGATGCGCGGGGTTCGGCTGCGCGACCTGACCGAGGCGCTGGTCGGGGCCGCACCGACGCGGACGGCCGAGCGGGATGGCTCGGGCGAGGTCGACCTGTTCTGAAAAGGCGGTTCGCCTTGCCGCTTTGAACGACACGACACAATGACTGAGCGGCGCACGAGGGTAGGGGCCTAATACGAAGAGGGCGCCTTTGTGTCCTCGGAGCGGCAGTTCGCGCGTCGAATCGGGATGCGTCCTTTCAATGTTTGGTGGCGGCCCCGCAATTCCCCGGCAGATGCGATATTGGCGCCGCAGGGTGGACAACACTGCGGTGTCTGGCGCGCCAATTTCCGCGCAAATGTGGTTTTGCCAAGACCGACTGCCCAAGTTTCCGATCAGGAAACGTGTAAATCCTAAACACGTTAAAATCAGCAAATTTCCAGCAAATGCTGGGCGATTGGATCGCTTGACCGGAAACAGTCGCGCAACCCCTGCAAGAAGGCGTCGCTTACAACACCCTTAATGGTGGCGCTGGCAAGGCAAGCTGCCGCGATTGCGCCATTTTTTCCTTTGTCGGGCTTCGCCCCGGCGCTATCACTGACCCAAGCCCAACTGGGGGGCGATGACTGCTGGCCAGGGGGTGGCCACACCAAATCAACGTCGGTCCGCCGGATCGGCCGGCTCGTGTGGCCCGGTTTGCTCCGGGACCCGCCCTGACAGGTCTTGCCTGTCGTCAGCAATGGGCGCGGGGACACGAGTCCCGCCGGTTCCTTTCCGGAAAGACGCACGTGGAAATCGACGTCGCCCAGGCGGCGGCCGCATTCGTGCGGCCTCGGGGATGCCCCGGATCTGAATGTGGAGAGGGTCAATAGATGACTGATCAAGTTGGAAACACGGCCCCGGACGCCCAGGACGACGCGGTCAACACGAAGACGGCCACGCCGGTCACCATCTCCGTTCTGGACAACGACAGCGACGCAGACGGCGACATCCTGGGCATCAGCTTCGTCAGCATGCCGAGCAATGGCAGCGTCGTAGTGAACGACGACAACACGATCACCTACACGCCGACCTATGACGACTTCACGGGCTTCGACAGCTTCACCTACGAGATCGACGACGGGAACGGCGGCACCGACACCGCGACCGTCAACGTGACTGTCTCGAACGACGGCGACGGCAACGCGCCGCCGACCGCCGTTGACGACGCCTTCAAGACCACCGAGGGCACCGCGGTCGAGGCCGATCTGCTGGCCAACGACACCGATCCCGACAACGACATCCTTGGCGTGTCCTTCATCGGGATGCCGGAGAACGGCACCGTGACGCAGGCCGATCCGCTCGGACCCATCGTGTACACGCCGAACCCGGGTTTCACCGGGACCGACACCTTCGTCTACGAGGTCGATGACGGCCAGGGCGGGACCGATTTCGGCCAGGCCACCGTTACCGTGAACGTGGGCGGAGGCGAGAACGGCGCGCCGAGCGCGGGCGACGACAGCATCAGCACCCCGGCCAACACGCCCGTCACGATCCCGGTCCTGTCGAACGACACCGACCCGGACGGCGACCCGCTGGCCGTCACGGGGCTTACCTCGGACTCCGACGGCTTCGTGGTGAACGCCGACGGTACGGTCACGTACACGCCTAACGAAGGCTTCGTCGGCACCGAGACCGCGACCTACACCGTGGACGATGGGCAGGGCGGCACCGACACCGCCGAGATCACCGTTACTGTCGAGGGCAATCGCGACGGCATCGTCGAGGGCACGCCCGGTGACGACCTCATCGACGAGGATTACCTTGGCGATCCCGACACGCCGAAGGACCGCATCGACAACGAGGACGCGATCCTCGACGACGACGCGCCCAACGACGACCGCGTGGTGGCGGGTGATGGCGACGACACCGTCAACTCGGGCCCGGGCTCCGACTCGGTCGAGGGCGGCGCCGGTGACGATCTCATCAACACGGGCCAGCCGTTCAGTGCGGGCGCCATCGATACCGACGTGATCCCGGTCGAGGATCTGCCCGAAGGCAGCCCCTTCACCCAGGCCGACGACCCGTTCAACGGCTTCGACGAGGATGATGACCCCGAGGACGACCGTGACTTCGTCGATGGCGGCGAGGGCAACGACACGATCTACACCGGCGACGACCGGGACACGATCTACGGCGGCGCGGGTAACGACGTGATCGAGGGCGGCGTGGACGACGATCTCGTCTACGGCGGCGACGGAAACGACCTGATCACCGACGCGCAGGGCGCCGACACGATCTATGGCGGGGCCGGCGACGACACGATCATTGCGGGCACGGACACCTATACCGACGAGCCGACGGACGAGTTCCCGGCACCGCTCGGCTTCGAGGGCGACCCGAACACCGACGACGGCCGCGACCTGGTGGACGGCGGCGCCGGCAACGACCTGATCCAGACCGGCGACGACGACGACACGGTCTACGGAGGCGCCGGCAACGATACCATCGACGCGGGCATCGACGACGACCTCGTTTATGGCGGCGACGGTGCGGATTCGCTGATCGGCGGGCAGGGCAGTGACACGCTCGATGGCGGGGCGGGGGTCGACACGATCCTAGGCGGTGCGGATGCCGACGTCATCACCGTGGCGAGCGCCGAGGAAGGCGCGGGCGACGTGGTGCAGGGCGGCTCCGAGGGCGACGACAACGACGTGCTCGATCTGACCGGCGTTGGCCGCGATGGCTTCCGCCTGACCAACGTGCGTCCCGACGACGACGGCCCGGACCGCGAGTCGAACGGCATCGACGGCACCGTCGAGTTCCTCGACGGCGAGGGCAACGTGACCGGCTCGATGGACTTCTTCAACATCGAGGAGGTCATCCCCTGCTTCACCCCCGGCACGCTGATCGCGACGCCGCAGGGCGAGCGGCTGGTGGAGGACCTGCGCGAAGGCGACAAGGTCATCACCCGCGACAACGGCATCCAGGAGATCCGCTGGACCGGTCGCAAGGACCTCACCCCGTTCGAACTCGCGCGCAAGCCGCACATGAAGCCGGTGCTGATCCAGAAGGGCGCTCTCGGCAATGGCCTGCCGACCCACGACATGCTCGTATCGCCGAACCACCGGATCCTCGTGAACAACGACAGGACCGCGCTCTACTTCGAAGAGCGCGAGGTTCTCGCGGCGGCCAAGCACCTCACCGGGCTCGAGGGCGTGGACGAGGTGACGGCGCTCGGCGTGAGCTACATCCACTTCATGTTCGACGCCCACGAAGTGGTCCTGTCGAACGGCGCGTGGACCGAGAGCTTCCAGCCCGGCGATTACAGCCTCAAGGGCATCGGCAACGCGCAGCGCACGGAAATCCTCGAGCTGTTCCCGGAGCTGGAGCACGACCAGGGCATTCGTGCCTACGCCTCGGCGCGCCGGTCGCTGAAGCGCCACGAGGCAGAGCTTCTGACCAAGTAACGGCATATGCAGCTGGCCGGAGCGCCCCGTGCGCGCCGGCAGACGGACAGGGGTGGCTTCGGCCACCCCTGTTTCGTTCCGGCGGGGTCAGTCCGCGCGATCGGAGCGCCAGGCTGCCCAGGCCTCGGGCGTGTCGAGATCGAGGATCGCGTGGCGGCCGGGCAGGGCGATGGTCTCGCAGGTCACTGACCAGGCGGATAGGACGGGGCGCGCGCCGTGATCGCCCGACAGCTCCGCCAGGGCCGGAAATGCCGCGCGCGGGAAGGCGACGGGATGGCCGGGGGTGCCGTCGGCGGCGATGGCGCGCAGGACGCGCGGCGGATCGGAGGGCCTCTCGGCGGCATCGGCGATCCGCCGCAGGTCGTCCTCCGTCAGCTCCGGCATGTCCGCCGGCACGATCATCACCGCGGCGGCCGAGGCGGGCAGGGCGGCGACGCCTGCGCGGATGGAGGCGGCCATGCCTTCGGCTGCATCCGGAACCGGGACGCGCGTCACCTCGAGCCCGGCGAGAGCGGCCCGGCGGGCCGCCCCGTCCTCACCCGGTGGCAACGTGATCGTGACGGGTCGCCCACTCGCCAGGGCACGCAGAGCCAGCGTGCGCAGCAGCGGTGCGCCCTCGACCGTCTGGAGGAGCTTGTCTCCCGTTCCCCGCATCCGCCGGCCGACACCCGCGGCCAGAACGAGGACGTGACACAATATCGGGCTCATTCCCATTCCCCGGGAGTGCGTTGAATAGACGTTGAAATTTCGTTCGAAGTTCACCGTCGGACGCCGGTATGCCCCATGTTCTGTTGACATGGGGGCACTTGCTCTGTCAAACCCGTTAACAGTAGCATCGCGGCCCCTCACCAGACATGCGAAAGACCGTTTCGGCGCACGTTGCGTCGGTTCACTGTCGGCTTGCCGACACGACACCCCGAGATCGAGCCCAGATGCGCGCACCTACGCCGGAAAACCAAGCCGACAGACTCGAGGAACTCGAGAGCTACGGAATCCTCGACTCCGGGCCGGAGGAGAGCTTTGACGAGGTCGTCGCGCTCGTGCGCCAGCTGTGCGACGTGCCGGTGGCGCTCATCAGTCTCGTGGACAAGGACCGCCAGTGGTTCAAGGCGCGTGTCGGCTTCGCGCCGCCGCAGACGCCCATCGAGATGTCGATCTGCGCCCACGCGATCCTCGAGGACGACGTGCTCGAGATTCCCGACACCTGGGAAGACCCGCGTACCGTCGACAACCCGATCTGCCGCGACGGCGATGAGCCCATGCGCTTCTACGCCGGCGCGCAGCTGGTCAGCGGGTCGGGCTTCGTGCTGGGTACGCTTTGCATCCTCGACACCAAGCCGCGCCGCTTGACGGACGTGCAGAAGCAGGCGCTCAAGACGCTGGCGCGGCAGGTCATGCGGCAGCTCGACCTGCGCCGGGCGCTTCGGAACGAGGCGATCCTGCGCAACGAGATCGACCACCGCGTGAAGAACTCGCTTCAGACCGTGGCCTCGTTCATCCGCCTCTATGGCGCGCGGGCCCGTTCGGAGGAGACGTGCGATGCGCTGGCCGCCATCGGGCGCCGGGTGAACGCGATCAGCCAGCTACACAACGAGCTCTACCGTACGTCGGAATTCGACATGATCCGGCTCGACACGTATCTCAACCGGGTTACCGACCTGTTGCGCGGGTCGTTCACTCGCGGGGTCACCATGCGAACCCATGTGGCGCCAGTGCGGGTGGATTCCCGCAAGGCGGCGACCTTCGCGATGATCGTGTCCGAATTTGCCGCGAACGCGATCAAGCACGCCTTCCCCGACGGCCGCGAGGGCGTCATCACCGTGTCGCTTTACCGTGATGAGGAAGATGCGATCCACCTCGTGTGCTCGGACAACGGCATCGGCAACCAGGCGCAGTCGCTCACGGCTGCCGACGACGAGGTAACCTCGATCGGCATGCGGCTGATGGAAAGCGCCGCCGAGCAGCTCGGCGGTCACATGGACCTGCAAGGCACGCCCGACGGCTACCGGCTCGAGCTGGTCACGCCTCCCGGTTCTGCCGAAGCGGGGCCTCGAGAGGTCTTATTTTCAGCCGAGTGAGGCGGTTGTTTTCGCGGCCCGCGACCTCGAAGCGGAAGCCGTGGAAGCTGAAAGCCTGTCCCACGGTCGGGATCATCTGCGCTTCGTGAATGACGAGGCCCGCGACGGTGTTCGCCTCGTCGTCGGGAAGATTGTAGTCGGTCGCGCGGTTAAAGTCGCGGATCGTCATCTGCCCGTCGATCCAGAAATTGCCGTCCTCGGCCACGGTGATCGTGTGATCGGCATCGGGGTCGAACTCGTCCGTGATCTCGCCCACGATCTCTTCGAGGATGTCCTCGAGCGTGATGAGGCCCTGCAGGGCGCCGTACTCGTCCACAACCAGGGCGAAGTGGGTGCGGCGCTTGAGGAACTGGCGCATCTGGTCGTCGAGTGACGTCGTGTCGGGGACGAAGTAGGGCTCCATCGCGACGTCGGCGATCTTGAAAGACCGCAGCGCGTCCATCGAGCTCTCGGCTCCCTCCATCAGCTTGTACATCGCCCGGAGCAGGTCCTTGGCGTGGATCAGGCCGATGATGTTCTCGGGGTCATCCTTGAACACCGGCAGGCGCGTGTGGCTGGATTCGAGGCACTGCTGCAGGATGTCCTGCGGGTCGTGGTCGGCGTTGATCATTTCGATCGCCGACCGGTGGAGCATGACCTCCTCGACCGTGCGCTCGGCAAGGTCCAGCGCGCCGAGGATGCGGTCGCGGTCCTCCTTCTCGACGACCCCCTCGGAGTGGCCGAGATGCAGCGCGCCGGCGATCTCCTCTCGCACGGCGAGGATCTGGCTGTCCGGGTCGGTCTGCACGCCGAACTGGCGCAGGATCACCCGCACGAACCAGCGCACCGCGCCCACGACGGGCGAGAACACCCGGATCACCAGCGCGATGACGGGCGCCACGCGCGTCGCGGCGGTCTCGGGATTGGTGATGGCGTAGGTCTTGGGCAGCACCTCGGCGAAGATCAGGACGAGCAGCGTCATGATGAGCGTCGCCAGCGCCACGCCGGATTCGCCCAGAAGCCGGGTGAAGAGCGCCGTCGCCAGCGAGGTGGCGAGGATGTTCACGAGGTTGTTGCCCAGGAGGACCGAGCCGATCAGGCTCTCGTTGTCCTCGGTGATCTGAAGCGCGCGCTCGGCGCCCTTCGAGCCCTTGTCGACCGCCGCGCGGAGCTTGCCGCGCGAGGCCGCGGTCAGTGCCGTCTCCGATCCCGAAAAGAACCCCGACAGAAAGAGCAGCCCGATGATGGCGGCTGAAGTGATCCAGAAGGCGGCGTCCATTTGGTCCTTGTCTCGGTTGTGGCGGTTCTGACGTGTATGTGGTCCGGCGCGCCCGGCTTCAAGGCTCGCGCGCGAGCGGATGGTGTTCGAGCACCAGGCTTTTCAGCCGTTCCTCGAGCACATGGGTGTAGATCTCGGTCGTGGCGAGGTCGGCATGGCCGAGAAAGGTCTGGATCGCGCGGAGATCCGCACCGTTCTCCAGCAGATGCGTCGCGAAGGCATGGCGCAGCGTGTGTGGCGTGACCTTGGCCGGCGAGACACCCGCGGCGACTGCGATGTCCTTGATGAGCACGTAGAAGCCGTGGCGCGTGAGGTGCCCGGATTTGCCGCGCGAGGCGAAAAGGTGCGGGCTGGTGGCGCGGCCCCCCTTGCGGGCAAGCGCCTCCTGCGCATCGCGCCGATCGAGCCAGGTGGCGAGAGCCGCACGGGCGGGCGGACTGAGCGGGACCATCCGTTCCTTTCCGCCCTTGCCCTTGATCAGCAGCATTCGCGGGTCGCCCTTGGCCGCGGTCAACGGCAGCGACACCAACTCCGACACCCGCATTCCCGTGGCGTAGAGCACCTGCATCAGGCAGGCATTGCGCAGCCGGTCGTCGGCGGTGCGGCCGGTGGTGGTGGCCGCATCGAGAAGTCGGTCGACCTCTTCCATGCTCAGGGTCTTGGGCAGGCGCTTGTCGCGGCCGGGCCCGGAGATCTGGATGGCCGGATTGTCGGCGCGCCAGCCTTCCTCGAACGCGAACCTGTAGAGCTGCTTGATCGCCGAGAGCCGGCGCGCACGGGTCGACGTGGCAAAGCCCTGGGCATCGCAATGCACGAGGTAGGCTTCCACGTCGGCGCGGTCGGCCTCGGCAAAGCCGCGCCCGCGCGTCGCCAGCCACCCGGAGAAGTCCATCAGGTCGCGGCCATACGCCAACTGCGTGTTGGTGGCCGCGCCGCGCTCGGCGGCGGCGGCCTCGAGGAAGGCCGAGACCCAGCGTTCGCTCACCTCAGCGTGTCCTCGGTCAGGATCGCGAGCTGCAGCGCCGCACGCCGGGCGGTATCCTCCAGCCCCAGCGCCCGTAGGGTCGCCAGCGCTTCGGTCAGGTCGTCTCCGTTGCCGGCCGCGCCGGTGCCGAACCGGTCGATGGTGCGCAGGATCGCCTCGCCCAGCCGGTCCTCCCCGGACAGCGCCAGCAGGTCGGTGTCGCCCCGAGCGGCTGATCCGAAGGCGCGGCCGATGGCGGCGGCGTGCGGCAGGTCGGACGGGATGACCGGGGGCGCCTCGCCGCGGGCGACAGCACCGAGGAACCGCAACTCGGCCGGGCCGTCGTCGATGGGCGGCGCCAGTGCTTCGTATTCCTCGGACAGTAGCGCCACGTGCTCGGCGTAGCGAGCTGCGGCGCCGTCGAGATCCATGGCGGCGAGGTCCGGGCCGAAGATCTGCGCCACCGGGACGGCAAGTCCGGCCTCGACCATCATCGGCCAGGCCGTGCGCAGCGCCTCTGCCGTGGCCTTTGCGTCATCGCGCGAGATGGCGGCGTCGAGTTCCTGGACGGCTTCGACCCGCTCCCAGACGCCGCCAGAGGCCGCAGGTTCCCGCATGGTGTAGATGCCGAGCAGGCGGTTGTCGGACAGGGCCCCGGCGCGGGCCAGGCGCTCGGCCGATTCGATCTGAGCCTTCCAGCCATGCTCTCCCGACAGGTCGGCCACGGCGAAGGCACGGGGCAGGGCGCTCGTCGGGACCGGCTCGCCCACCGCCTCGGCCAGAACGTAGGTCAGCGGTGTCGGCTCGGTGGCGGGGGGCAAGCTGGGCAGGCTTTCGGCGATCTCGGGCGACAGGAACCGCTCAAGCAGGTCGGCCTCGCGGCCTGACACTTCGCCGAGGGCACGGGCGCTTTCGAGCGCAAGCGCGGCCCGCGGCCAGTCGCCCTCGCGTGCCGCGCAGAAAATTCGCGGGCCGACATCCCGTGTGAGCGCCGGGTTCTCGGTCAGCGCGGCGCAGGGCCGGTCCTCCGACCCGCCGAGGAGCGCCACGTCGAACCAGGCTTCGAAAAGCGCCGGTCGCGCGGGACCGGCCCGATCCAGCAGCGCCTCGGCCGCGTCGAGCGCGCCATCCTCGATCAGTCGCCGCACGCGGGCGGCGAGCAGCCGGCCGCCATCCTCCGGCGGGTCGGCCTCGGCCAGCATGAGCGTGTTGAGAAGCGCCGACAGGGCCGGCACCGCGGGATCGGCGTCCTCGATCAGCCGCACGAGCCGGCCGGGATCGGACCCCTGCCACATGGAGCGCGGCAGGCCCGTCACCGACATCGGCAAGAGGCCCGCGGCGCCCGCGACGGGCTCTCCGAGGGACTGCTCGCGGACCGAGGGCGCTGTCGCGTCCGATGTCACCGGCGGCTCGTCGATGCGGCGCGGCTGTTGCGGCGGCTGGGTGTCGTGGGCGCGTGCCTCGGTCGTGCCGGCGGGCGGCGCGATGGCCGGCTCCGCGCGATCTTGCCCCAACCAGTCGATTGCCGACAGCGGCGCCTCGGCGGACGCGGGTGCCGCAAGCGTCAGTACAAGAAGCGCGGCCTTAGTCGACATCCAGTTCGACCGGCACGCTGATCGGCTCGGGCTCCGGCGCGAAGCTCACGCCGAAGAAGGGTGCGGCATAGGCGTAGACAACCAGCGCAGCCACGGCGAGCACCACGAGATAAAACAACCATTTCAGAATGCGGCCCATCGTTCTGCCCGTCCCTCGGCCCAGTATTTTTCGCACTTATAACTGGCCTTTCCGCCGAGTTCACGTCATTCACGCGTGAAATTCGGAAATTGGGCAAGCGATGGCCGAACAAACAGCGACACCCGGGATCGCCCTGCTGAAACCCGTCGTCATGGTGGGCATGATGGGCGCCGGAAAGACCGCCGTGGGGCGGGCCGTCGCCGCGCGGCTGGGCGTCCCCTTCGTCGATTCCGACCACGAGATCGAGGCCGCGGCGAACATGACCGTGGCCGAAATCTTCGCCCGCGACGGCGAGGCGTTCTTCCGTGACCGCGAGGCCGAGGTGATCGCCCGGCTTCTAAGTGGCCCGCCCAAGGTCCTTTCGACCGGGGGCGGCGCGTTCCTGCGGGCCGAGAACCGGGCGGCCATCGCGCAGCGCGGCGTGTCGGTCTGGCTGGACGCAGACCTCGACCTGCTGTGGATGCGGGTGCGTCAGAAGCCGACGCGGCCGCTCCTGAAGACCGCCGATCCCTACGGCACGCTGCGCGACCTGCTGTCGAGCCGAGCGTCGGTTTACGCGCGCGCCGATCTGGTGGTACGGGCGGAGCCGCGCTACTCGGTCGACGACACCGCCCGCCGCGTGATCGACACGCTGGCCACTCGCCCCGACGTTCTGAAGGGATCGCCATGACCGACACACTCCACGCGTCCGACACCGTGCGAGTGTCGCTCGGCGAGCGCGCCTACGACGTCCGCATCGGCCCCGGGCTGATCGCGCGCGCCGGGCAGGAGATCGGCGATCTGCTGGCCCGCGACCGGGTCGCCGTGGTCACCGATGCCCGCGTGGCGGACCTGCATCTGGAGCCCCTGCGCGCGGGCCTGGCCGCGCACGGGATCGCTTGCGAGGCACTGGTCCTGCCCGCGGGCGAGAGCACCAAGAGCTGGGAGCACCTGACCCATACCGTGGAATGGCTGCTGGACCAGAAGGTCGAGCGCCGCGACATTGTGGTCGCCCTCGGCGGGGGGGTGATCGGCGATCTTGTGGGCTTCGCCGCTGCGATCCTGCGCCGCGGTGTGCGGTTCGTGCAGGTGCCGACCACGCTGCTCGCGCAGGTGGACAGCTCGGTCGGCGGCAAGACCGGGATCAACACGCGCCACGGCAAGAACCTCGTCGGCGCGTTCCACCAGCCTGCGCGGGTGCTCGCGGATATCTCCGCGCTGGACACGCTGGCACCGCGCGATTTCCTCGCGGGCTACGGCGAGGTGATGAAATACGGGCTTCTGGGCGATGCGGCGTTCTTCGAATGGCTCGAGGCCGAGGGTCCCGCGCTGCGGGACGGCGACGCGGCCGCGCGCGCGCGCGCCGTGCGGCGCTCTGTCGAGATGAAGGCCGACATCGTGGTGCGCGACGAGACAGAGCAGGGCGACCGCGCGCTTCTGAATCTCGGGCACACCTTCTGCCATGCGCTCGAGGCGGCAACCGGCTATTCCGACCGGCTTTTGCACGGCGAGGGCGTCGCGATCGGGTGCACGCTGGCCTTCGCGCTGTCCGCGCGGCTCGGGCTCTGCCCGCAGGAGGCGCCGGGCCGCGTTGCCGCGCACCTGACCGAGATGGGCGGGCGCACGACGCTGGCCGATATTCCCGGCGCGCTGCCCGACGCGGACGCGCTGCTCGAGCTGATGGCGCAGGACAAGAAGGTGATCGACGGCCGCCTGCGCTTCATCCTCGCGCGTGGCATCGGCGACGCCTTCGTGACCTCGGACGTGCCGCGCGGTGCGGTGCGCGATGTGCTGGACGAGGCGCTGGCGGCCCGGGGCTGATCCCGCTTGCTCAGGGCGCGGCGAATGCCTTTTCGGCCCGCGCGGCCATGAACACGAAGACCGCCACGAGCACGAGCAGGAACCAGCCGGTGTAGACGCCGTAAGCGGCGAACACGACGGCGATGGCCTGGCCCACGAAGGCCGCGATGCGCGTGGCTCGGCGCCGGTCGGTGAAGAAGGCAAGCATCGCGCGCAGCACCCGGCCGCCGTCCATCGGGAAGGCAGGGATCAGGTTGAACAGCACCAGCCACACGTTCACCGCGGCCAGTCGGCTGAGGAACCCGTTGAGCGTGCCGTCCGAGGCAAGCACCGAGATCATGTCGAGACGCCCCACCACCAGGTAGAGAACGCCCGCGATCACGACGTTCACCGCCGGTCCGGCGAGCGCGACGGCGATCTCCTGTCCCGGCTTGTGCGGCATTCGCATCAGGCGTGCGACCCCGCCGATGGGCAAGATCGTGATGTCCGGTGTGCGGATACCGAAGCGCCGCGCCATCAGCGCGTGACCGAACTCGTGCGCGACGACGCAGGCGAAGAGCGCCAGCACGAAGGCCACGTTGAGCGCCGCGGCGACCGCGCCTCCGGCGGACCAGGCCGACCAACCCACGTAGGCGATCAACAGGAAGAAGGTGACGTGCACGCGCAGCTCGGAGCCGAGGAGCCGCCCGATGGAGAAGGACCAGGTCATCGAGGTTCCCTGTCTGGGGTGTTCACCCTGACATAGGGTGCCAAGCGGGCCGGGCGAAGGGTCCCGGACGCGGAGGAAGTCCGCAAGACGGCGTCAGCCGGGGCAGAGCCGGACCCCTTCAGCAACTCGGAGGGACTCCGCGTGAACGTTTCCGCCATCGTCGGTGCGGCCGGAGACAGCGGGATCGGTTTTGTCATACGCGATGCGACCGGCCGATGGCCAAGACGCATGTGCGTGAGTTCGAAGCTCCAAACGTCGTCGCCTGGCAGGCTGTTGGTCGCGGCTGACCGGCGCTCCTTCGGATGCAGAGAAGGGCAAAATCCCGGACGCGCAGCTAATGCCGGCATTCATCCGTCCGTCCCCGACTACGCAACCGGGTCGCTCGGTGCCTCAGGTGGCCGGCATTGTCGGCCGTCAGAAAAAAGCCCCGCCGGTCTGGCGGGGCTTCGTCTTGGTGCCGGTTCGATCCGGGATCAGAACGGGATCTCGTCGTCGATGTCGCGCGACGGCGCGCGCGACGGGCCCGAGCCGCCGCCCGAGGGGCCGCCGTCGTAGCCGCCACCGCCGCCGTAATCGTCGTCGCGGTAGCCGCCGCCACCGCCACCGCCGCCGTAGCCGCCACCACCGCCGCCGCCATCGGCGCGGCTGTCGAGCAGCGTCAGCTCACCGCGGTAGGGGCGGAGCACGACCTCGGTCGAATAGCGGTCCTGGCCGGACTGGTCCTGCCACTTGCGGGTCTCGAGCTGGCCCTCGATATAGACCTTGGAGCCTTTCTTCAGGTACTGCTCGGCGATGCGCGCGAGGGGCTCCGAGAAGATCGCGACCGAGTGCCACTCGGTCCGCTCGCGACGCTCGCCGGTGTTGCGATCCTTCCAGTTCTCGGACGTGGCCACCCGCAGGTTGCAGACCTTGCCGCCGTTCTGAAATGTCCGGGTCTCGGGGTCGCGCCCGAGATTGCCCACGATGATGACCTTGTTCACCGATCCGGCCATGTGCCCTCTCTTCCTGTGCTGGGGCCGTCCGCATCGACGACCCGCGCGGCCCGAAGCGCGGGCCGCGATTCCCGTTTTCCCCGGTCTACACTAGCCGCCGGTGCTGCGGAACCTGATATGCCGCCAAGATGGAAGCCGATCGGTAGTTAACCTGAGGTTGCCGGCGCATGATTGCTCTGCGGACGGTCGATCACGTTCCGGGGGGCCGTGACGCTGCCGGGGGTGACGGAGGCGCGCGGCTCGGCTACAGTGCGCCCAATCCGCAGGCGGACAACGCCGCGGTCTCGGGACAGTGAGGAACAATGACAGGACCCTTGCGCCTTGCGGGCGCCGTGGTGGCCCTCTGCGTCGCCCTGCCTGCAACACCAAGTTTCGCCGACACGCTCTCGACCCAGGGCCGGGCCAGACTTTTCTCGTCGCAGACGCGCGTGCTCGATAGCCGCGCAGCCCAGCAGTACAACAACTCGGTCCGGCTGCAGCCGCCGCAGGTCGTGACCCCGACCAAATGGGGACCGACCGGAGGCGACGCCGCCACCGCGCCGGCCTATACCGGCCGCTACAAGGGGGCATTCCTGCCCGTGGCCCGGCAGGCCGCGCGGCGTCACGGTGTTCCGGAGGACCTGTTCCTGCGGCTCGTTCAGCAGGAATCGGGCTGGAACCCATCGGCAAAGTCGCACAAGGGCGCGCTCGGCCTCGCGCAGCTGATGCCCGGCACCGCGGCGCGACTGCGGGTCGATCCCAACGATCCCGCGCAGAACCTCGAAGGCGGCGCGCGTTATCTCAAGGCCCAGTTCGAGCGGTTCAAGTCGTGGAAACTGGCGCTGGCGGCCTACAATGCCGGCCCCGGCGCGGTCGAGAAGTACGGCGGGGTGCCGCCTTACAAGGAAACGCTGAACTACGTGAAGATCATCTGGGGCGGTTGATCCGTCGCCCCGGGCGCGGTTGGCGCACAGGGCAGGAGCCGAGCCGTGCGGCTCGGTCCCCCGGTTCATCGCTCCCGAAGTCCACCGCCGCTGGTATCGCCCTGCGCTCCGCGCCGTTCAGGCGTCGTCGGCGTAGCCCAATTCATACAGATGAATTTCGAATGCGGGGTGCATGTCGGCCCCGACGACGCCGGGCCGCACGTGCCGGAAAAGCGAGCGCCAGTAGGGCTGCACGATCACCGCGTCATCGCGCAGCATGGTTTCCAGCTCGGCCATGACCGTGGTCCGCTCTTCGGGATCGGCGAGTGTCTGCGCGCGGTCGAGCGCGGCATCGAACTCCGGATTGGCGTAACCGGTCTCGTTCCAGACCGCGCCCGAGCGATAGGCCAGTGACAGCGTCTGGATGCCGAGCGGGCGGTGGTACCACTCGGTGATCGACAGCGGGAAGTCCTTCCATTCCGACCAGAACCGCGAGCCGGGCAGGACCACGTGCTCGGCCTTGATGCCGGCGTCGAGTAGAAGCGCTTCGATCGCGGCCCCGGTGCGCCGGCCGACGCCGTCGTCGAGGGTGACGATCCGGTGGGTCATGTCGTGCCGCCCGGCCTGGATCAACAGTTGCCGGGCATGATCGGGATCGAAGACCGCCGGGCCGATGTCGGCATAGTCGGGCTGGACCGGCGCGACATGGTGGTTCGCCGCGACCTCGCCATGGTTGGCGTAGCCCAGTTCGAGGCAGATGCCGTTGTCGACCGCCTGCGCCAGAGCCTCGCGCACCCGGTGGTCGGCATAGACGGTTTCTCCGTTCACTTCGGCATTCTGGTTGCCGCGGAAAACGACGGTGGCCGCGGTTCCGACCTCCGAGACCTCCCAGCCAAGCTCGGTGGCGATCTCGATGAAGCGCCCGACATTCTCGTAGAGCATGTCCACGCTGTCCGCCACGATCGCCGCGATCCACGAGGCCGGATCGGTGCCCATGTCGAGGAACTCGATCCGGTCGAGCGTTGCCGGTCCCCAGTCGTCGAGGCTCTCGCCCCACCAGTCGTGCCCTTCGGCGCGCACAAGCACGGCTCGGTCGCCGGGCACGATCTCCTCGGGGCGGTAGGGGCCGGTGCCGACGGGATTTTCCGCCATGGTCGCGGGGTCGAAGCCGTCTGGCACCACGGCGGCAGGATAGTCGGCAAGCGCGGCGATGAAGGTCGCGTCGGGCCGCGACAGGCGCACGCGCACGGCGCCGTCCTCGACCGTCACGGCCCCGGCGACCAGCGACTTGGAGACCGGGTCCACGAGGGCCGAGAGGCTCGCCGCCATGACGTTGCCGTCGACACCGGCGTCGCACCAGTACGAGAACATGCGGGCCACGTCCTCGGGGCCGAACGGCGTGCCGTCGGACCACGTGACCCCGTCTCGCACGCGCAGGAGGTATTCGGTCGCGGTATCGTCGACCTCCCAGTCCGCCAGGAGCATCCCGCGCAGGCTGCCGTCGCCGCGATATTCCACGAGGTATTCCAGCCAGCCGCGCGAGACGTTGGCGATCTCCGGCCAGTCGTAGGTGCGCGGATCCTTGAGCGGACGCACGTCCTGCTGGATCCGCAGCGTCCCGCCCGCGCGGCGTGTCGGGGTCTGAGCCCGCGCAGGCGCGGCAAGCCCCCCGAGCGCAGAGGCCGTGGCGGCAGTCAGGCCCAGCGACGTGGCGCGGGTCAGGAACTCGCGGCGCGAGAGCAGGCCGGAGGAAAGGCCCCGGACAAGGCCCGGGACCGCCGGGTGCGTGCGCCTCATGCGCGGCGTCCGACGAGCGCGGGCGCCGGACGTCCGCCTGTCGCGGCACGCGCCCGCAGGGCCGTGGGTGTCTCGCCGGTGTGGTGCTGCATGAATCGCGCGAAGTACGCCGCGCTCGAGAAGCCGAGGGCACTGGCGATATCCTGGATCGCCGGATCGGGATCGCAGAGCAACACGCGGGCCTCGTAGACCACGCGCTCGGTCAGCATGTCCGCGGCGCTCTTGCCACAGGCGGCGCGACAGACGCGGGTGAGGTGTGTGGGCGTGACGTCGAGCATCTCGGCATAGTCGGCCATCACCATGTCCGAGCGGAAGTGCTCGACCAGTGCGGCGGCGAAGCGGCGCACCAGACGGTCGCCCGCGGTCTCGCGCGGCGCGTCGACCGGGCTTTCGGAGGTCTGCCGTTCCAGCCAGACCGAGACCAGCGTCAGGTGCGCGGCCAACGCGTCCTGGGTCATCGGCCGGTCGCGGGCGATCTCGCGTTGCATGGCCTCGATCTCGGAGGTCAGCTCGGCCTGGGCGAAGGTGTCGCGCGGCCGCAGGTGGAGCGGCTCGCGGGGGAGAAGCGGGCTGGCGCCGGGCGGGCTCTGGATCACCTGGCCGAGGCTCTGGGCGCCCATTTCGACTGCCATCAGCGTGCCGGCGGGGAGAAAGATCGCGTTGTTGACGCCAAGCCCGCGACGCACGCCGTTGATGACGATCCGGCCCTGGCCGCGGGTGATCCACAGCAGCAGGTCGTCGGTCCGGTCGTGCAGCAGCTGCATCCGCCACGGTTCGGTCCCGGCCAGCTGCGCGAAGGGTCGGCAGCGTATGACGCGGGGTTCGACCGGCGCGTGGATGCGCGCGGGCTTTCGCAGGAATGCGGGTCCGGTCATGTCAGGCGGCCTCCTCGGCCGGTCTCAGCGCGTGCCACGCGCCCATGCGGGCACGGAACCATGTGCGCTGGCGTTTTGCAAATTGTCGGGTGAGCGTGACCGCACGGGTCAGCGCGTCCTCCCGGGTCATGTCGCCGCGCACATGCGCGACGAGCTCGGCTGCGCCGATCGCCTTGGACGAAGGGCGGGCAGGGGTGAAGCGCGCGGCGTTGGCGCGTGCCTCGTCGAGTGCGCCGCCGTCCATCATGGCGGCGAAGCGACGTTCGATTCGCGGATCGAGCCAGTCCTTCGGCGCGTCGAGCACCAAGGCGTGGACGTCCCCGAGCGGCAGCCGTGGCGGCGGGGTGTCGTCCTGCCAAGCGGCGATGCCGCGTCCGGTCATCCGCTGCACCTCCCATGCGCGCTGCACGCGCATCGGGTTGAGCGGGTCGATCCGCCCGCGGGTCTCGGCGTCGAGCTCCGACAGCAAAGCCTCGCGGCCGTCCTCGGACAGCCGGGCATCCGCCTCGGCGCGTGTGGCGGCGTCGGTCTCGGGGATCTCGGCCAGTCCCTCGGTCAACGCGGCGAAGTAGAGCCCGGTGCCGCCGACGATGATGGGCCGCTCGGGGCCGTCGAGGATGGGCGCGAGATCGCGCATCCAGCGGCCGACGGAATAGGGCGTGTCGCCGGGGACGTGGCCGTAGAGGGCGTGGGGTGCGCGGGCCTCGTCCTCGGCCGAGGGCCGGGCCGTCAGCACGCGCCAGTCGTCGAACACCTGGATCGCGTCAGCGTTCACCACCACGCCGCCCCGCGCCTCGGCGATGGCGAGCGCAAGGTCCGACTTCCCGCTCGCCGTCGGCCCGGCGATCAGCACCGGGCGGTCGTCGTCGAGGCGGGTCGGGTCGAGCATGGACGCAGGCCCTCCGGGCGGGCGATAACACGATGATACGACAGGGCGATCCGGCACAGGCTGCCGGGCTATTGAGGCGGCACCATGACGGTGCGTGCCTTTGTCCGAATCTAGACCCGGGCCGTGCCGCGGTGCAACATCGCCCCTGGCCGATCGGCTTCACGCCGCCGAGAGGGCGCAAAAGCGCTGCGTCGGCAGGCGGTGGCGGCCCCGGCCCTATACATTTGCCTCGCGATACGGATATGGTCGCGCCAACATGCGGGCGCATCGCCCCGACAGCAGGCAACAGACGGACGAACATGGCTGACGACTACGAACTCGACCTCGACGACCTCACGCGGCGCATGGATGGCGCCATGAGCAACCTGCGCACCGAATTCGCTTCGCTGCGGACGGGCCGGGCCTCGGCCTCCATGCTCGAGCCGGTGCAGGTCGAAGCCTACGGCCAGATGACCCCGATCAACCAGGTGGGCACAGTGAACGTGCCCGAGCCGCGCATGGTCACCATCAACGTCTGGGACAAGTCGATGGTGAACAAGGTGGAAAAGGCGATCCGCGAGTCGGGCCTGGGCATCAATCCGCAGATGAACGGCACCATCATCATGCTGCCGATCCCCGAACTGAACGAAGAGCGCCGCCGCGAGCTGACCAAGGTCGCCGGCCAGTATGCCGAGGGCGCGCGCGTCGCGATCCGCAACGTGCGTCGCGACGGCATGGAGCAGATCAAGAAGAACAAGGACGGCATGTCCGAGGACGACCAGAAGTTCTGGGAAGGCGAGGTCCAGACCCTCACGGACACCTACATCGCCAAGGTCGACAAGGCGCTCGAGACCAAGCAGGAAGAGATCATGCAGGTCTGAGCGATCCGGTCCGCGCCGCAGCGCACGGACCATCGCCCCAAAGCCTTCAGGGAGAGGACGGCCAGGCAATGCCCAAACCCAACCGCGACGGAGCCGGTCCGCGCCACGTCGCCATCATCATGGACGGCAATGGCCGCTGGGCGACGCAGCGCGGCCGTCCGCGCCTGTTCGGCCACCAGGCCGGGGCGCGCCGCGTCCGCGAGATCGTCGAGGGCTGCCCGGATGCGGGCGTCACGCACCTGACGATCTTCGCCTTCTCGACCGAGAACTGGCGCCGCACCCAGTCCGAGGTGGCCGGCCTGATGAGCCTCTTCCGGCGCTACATCATCAAGGAAGCGCGGAGCCTGCGCGACGAGAACGTGCGGGTGCGCTTCATCGGCGACCGCGTGAAGCTCGACGAGAAGCTCCGCACGCTCATGGACGAGCTCGAGGCCGCGACGGCGCACTGCACCGGCGTCAGCCTGACCATCGCGCTCAACTACGGCGGCCGCGACGAGGTGGCCCGCGCCACCCGGCGGCTGGCCGAGGATGTGGCCGCCGGCCGGCTCGACCCCGCCGAGGTCGGCGAAGAGACTCTGCCGCGCTATCTCGACACCTGTTTCCTGCCGGATCCGGACCTCGTGATCCGAACCAGCGGCGAGGCGCGGATCTCGAACTTCCTGCTGTGGCAATCGGCCTACGCGGAGTACGAATTCGTGGATACGCTGTGGCCCGACTTCACGGCCGGGGAATTTGCCAAGCTGACCGAGGGCTTCGGAGGCCGGGACCGCCGGTTCGGTGCCGTTCCTGCATGACGGCACGTTCCAAGTGGCATGATCTCGGCGAACGCCTGATCTCGGGTGCGGTCCTGATAGGCGTCGGCGTGGCCGGCGTCTGGCTTGGCGGCATCGTCTTTCACATTCTCGTCGCGGCGATCTCGGGCATCATGGTCTGGGAACTGGTGTCGATGCTCGATGCCAAGCGCGAGCGGTCTCCCCTGATCCTTGGCGTCGCCGCCGGGATCGCGATGCTCGTCGCGAGCGAGGTGCCCCCCGAATTCGCGCTGCTCCTGGTGCTCGTGCCCTCCATGCTGGGCCTCGGCCAGATGGAACGGGGCGGCGTCACTTACGCCAGCTTCGCCGCGCTGATCCTTCTTGCGGGCTACGGCATGGTCGAGTTGCGCGACCGCTACGGGATCGAATGGCTACTCTGGTTGATCGGCGTGGTGGTGGTCACCGATATCGCCGGCTACTTCGCCGGTCGCTCCATCGGCGGCAAGCTTCTGTGGCCCCGCGTCAGCCCCAAGAAGACCTGGGCCGGAGCCGTGGGCGGCTGGGTCGCCGCGGCGCTCGTCGGCGTGGGATACGTCTTCGGCACCGAGGCCGACATCGGCATCGTCGCCCTGTCCATCGCGGCCTCCATCGCCAGCCAGATCGGCGACATCGCCGAAAGCGCGATAAAGCGTCGGGCGGGGGTCAAGGACAGCTCTGACCTGATCCCGGGCCATGGCGGTCTTTTCGACCGCTTCGACGGGATGCTCGGCGCCTCGGTCTTTATCCTCATATCGGCGCAGGTCGTGGGCTTCCCGCCCGGCACCCTCCCATGAGCGCGCCTCGGCGGATCAGCATACTCGGTACGACGGGGTCCATCGGGCAAAGCACGCTCGACCTCGTGCGGCGCGACCCGGCGGCCTATCACGTCGTGGCGCTGACCGGAGGGCGCAACATCGCTCAGCTGGCCGCCGACGCTGCCGAGTTCGGTGCCGAGATCGCCGTGACCGCACACGGCGACTGCCTCGACGCGCTTCGGTCAGCATTGTCCGGCACCGGGGTCGAGGCCGCGGCGGGCGAGGCGGCCCTGATCGAAGCGGCGGCCCGCCCTGCGGACTGGGTCATGTCGGCCATCGTCGGCGCGGCGGGCCTCGCTCCGGGGCTCGCGGCGCTGCGGACCGGCGCGACGCTGGCCCTGGCGAACAAGGAAAGCATGGTCTGCGCGGGGCCGCTGATGCTGTCCGAGGCGCGGGCGCACGGCGGGCGCATCCTGCCCGTGGACAGCGAACATTCGGCGGTGTTCCAGGCCCTTCTGGGCGAGGATGTGGGCTCGGTCGAGCGGGTCATCATTACCGCCTCGGGCGGCGCCTTCCGCGATTGGCCGCTGGAGCGGCTGGCCGCCGCCACCCCCGAGGAGGCCGCGACACACCCCAACTGGGACATGGGCCAGCGCATTACCATCGACAGCGCATCCATGTTCAACAAGGCGCTTGAACTCATTGAAACCCATGAGTTCTTCCGCATTCCGCCCGAGCGGATCGAGACCGTGGTCCACCCCGAAAGCCTCGTCCATGCGCTGGTGGGATTTGCCGATGGCGGGCTCATGGCGCATGTCGGCCCGCCGGACATGCGCCATGCCATCGGCTTTGCGCTGCATTACCCCGAGCGTCGGCACGTGCCGGTCGAGCGGCTCGACCTCGCGACCATCGGCAGCCTCAGTTTCCGGCCCGCCGACGAGACGCGGTGGCCGGCCCTGCGACTTGCCCGCGAGGTCATGCAGGCGGGCGGTCTTTCGGGGGCGGTGTTCAACGCCGCCAAGGAACGCGCGCTCGACGCGTTCATCGACCGGCGCATCGGATTCCTGCAGATGACCGAGGTCGTCGAGGCCACGCTCGACAGCATCGGGTCGCACGCACGCCTTGTTGATGACGCGATCCACCTTGATAAGGTGCTCGAGGCAGACCATCTCGCGCGGTATACCGCCGACGAGATCATGGCGCGGCTCTGAGCTGCGATCAGGCTAGGAGGAACCGGGCCCTTGGACATCGTGACGTTGCTACCGCAGTTCGGCGGCCTGATCTGGACCCTTCTCGCGTTCATCGTCGCCCTGTCGGTCATCGTCGCGATTCACGAGTACGGTCATTACATCGTGGGGCGCTGGTCCGGCATCGACGCCGACGTGTTCTCGCTGGGATTCGGACCGGTCCTGTTCTCCCGCGTCGACAAGCGCGGCACCCGCTGGCAGTTCGCGCTTCTGCCGCTTGGCGGCTACGTGAAGTTCAAGGGGGACGCGAACCCCTCGGGCGGCACCGACGAGGAAGCCATCCAGGGTCTGACCGCAGCCGAGCGCCGCCGCACCATGTCCGGCGCTCCGCTCTGGGCCCGCTCGGCCACAGTCGCGGCCGGCCCGGTCTTCAACTTCGTTTTGTCGATCATCGTTTTCACAGCGATCTTCATGGCGCGCGGCGTCACGTCCGAGCCGCTGACGGTGGGCGAGATCTACGACCTTCCGAGCCAGCAGGAGCTACAGGCCGGCGACGAGATCATCGCCATCGCCGGCGAGCCGCTGCCGCCGTTCGAGGACGCGGGCTTCGACGAGTACCTCGACTCGCTGCCGGTTCAGGAGACACTAGAATACACGATCATCCGCGATGGCACCGAGATGGTGGTGCAGGGGCCTTACGTCCATGTGCCGCTCGCCACGCAGGTGCTGCCGCTGTCTGCGGCCTCCGAGGCAGGGCTCGAACCCGGCGACGTCATCCTAGGGATCGACGGGCGGGACATCGTGGACTTCGGCGAACTGCGTCAGGCGGTCGAGGGGTCCGAAGGTGCACCCGTCGACCTCAGCGTATGGAGAGACGGGGACACGCTGGACCTCACGCTCGAGCCGCGCCGGGTGGACGAGCCGCAGCCGGGCGGGGCGTTCCGCACGGTCTACCGCATCGGCATCGCCGGCGGTCTGTTCTTCGATCCTGCGACCGAGACGCCAAGCCCGGTGGATGCGTTCACCGCGGGCGTCGGCCAGACGGGCGAGATCATCCGCGGGTCGCTGTCGGGCCTGTGGCACATGCTCACCGGCGCGATCTCGACCTGCAACCTCTCGGGCCCCATCGGTATCGCCGAGACCTCCGGCGCGATGGCGAGCCAGGGCACTCAAAGCTTCATCTGGTTCATCGCGGTGCTGTCGACTGCTGTCGGTCTTCTGAACCTCTTCCCCGTGCCGGTCCTCGATGGGGGGCACCTGTGCTTCCACGCCTACGAGGCGCTGCGTGGCCGTCCGCCGTCGGATCGCGCCCTCAAGGTGCTGATGTCCATCGGGGTGACGCTGGTTCTGGGCCTGATGGTCTTTGCGCTGACCAACGACATCTTCTGCCCCTGATATCGCGTGGCGAAGCGGCCCGGCCGCGACCGTGGCGCAAGTCTCGCGGATCGTGACATCCCGGCAAACGTGTCGAATATTTGCCGCATTCGCCGTCTATCGTGCCCCCGATCCGAGTTGGGAGCCACGATACCATGACCACCCTTTTCAACCGTCTCAGCGGCCCGCGCCTCGTCTGTGCGCTGAACTGGGACCTGGCCTTCTACGGCACCGCTATCGCCGCCGCGCTGGCGCTCGGCTCGTACGTCGCCACGCTCTGATCCAAAGGGCCACAGGTGGCCTTCGCGGCCGGCTTAGGCTTTTGACAAGGTGCGGCGATCCCGATACTGGATCCCACGAGGGATTTTGACGGGACAGGCGGCATGACCGACAAGAAAAACGCCCGCCGCGCGGCTGCTCAGCCAGTGCGCCGGCGCCTTGCGACCGGTGCGGCGATCATCGCGCTTGCTACTTCCACGGTCTACGGGACGTATCCAACGCCTGCCGCCGCGCAGAGCTACACGTTCACCAACGTGTCGATCGAGGGCAACCAGCGCATCGAAAGCGGCACGATCCTCAGCTACGCGGGCATCGCCCGCGGCGAGACGGTGTCGGGCGGAGAGCTGAACGCGGCATATCAGCGAATTCAGAATTCGGGCCTGTTCGAGCAGGTCGAAATCGTGCCGCAAGGCAACACGCTGGTGATCCGCGTGGTCGAGTTTCCGACGGTCAACAACATCGCGATCGAGGGCAATCGCCGCATCGACGACGAGGCGTTGCTGCCCCAGGTCAGTTCTCAGCCGCGGCGGGTCTACAGCCCGACCCAGGCCGAGGCCGATGCGAACGCAATCGTCGAAGCATACTCGCAACAGGGTCGCATCGCAGCCCGGGTCGAACCGAGGCTGATCCGCCGCTCGGACAACCGCGTGGACCTCGTGTTCGAGGTGTTCGAAGGCGGCGTCGCGGAGATCGAGCGCATCGGCTTCGTCGGCAACGACCAGTACTCGGACCGCCGGCTGCGCCGCGCGATCCAGACCAAGCAGGCGGGCCTCCTGCGCGCCCTGATCGGGTCGGACACGTTCATCGAGGACCGCATCCAGTTCGACCGCCAGCTGCTGCAGGACTTCTATTCCTCGCGCGGCTATGTCGATTTCCGCATCACCGGCGTGAACGCCGAGCTGGCGCGCGAGCGCGACGGCTACTTCCTGACCTTCAACGTTGAGGAGGGGCAGCAGTTCAACTTCGGGGCGGTCAACGTGTCCTCGGACGTGAACGGCGTGAATCCCGCCGCGTTCCGCAACGCCATCCGGGTGAGCCCGGGCCAGACCTATTCGCCCGCGCTGGTCGAGCGTGACATCGCCCGGCTGGAGCGACTGGCGATCCGCGAAGGCCTCGACTTCATCCGAGTCGATCCGCAGATCACCCGCAACGACCGCGACCTGACGCTCGACGTGAATTACGTGCTGACCCGTGGGCCGCGCGTCTTCGTCGAACGCATCGACATCGAGGGCAACACCACCACCCTCGACCGCGTGGTGCGGCGTCAGTTCGATACCGTCGAGGGCGACCCGTTCAACCCGCGCGAAATCCGCGCCGCGGCAGAGCGCATCCGTGCGCTCGGCTTCTTCGCCAATGCCGACGTGAACGCACGTGAGGGCTCGTCGCCGCAGCAGGTCATCGTCGATGTCGACGTCGAGGAGCAGCCCACCGGCTCGATCAGCTTCGGCGGCTCGTATTCGACCTCGAACGGCTTCGGTCTGGCGCTCGGCTTCCGCGAGGAGAACTTCCTGGGCCGCGGTCAGCGGCTCGGGCTCCAGTTCAATACCGGCGTCGACAACCAGCGGTACTCGTTCAACTTCACCGAACCGGCGCTTCTGGGGCGCGACCTCGCGCTCGGGATCGACCTCAGCTATGCCGAGACCGATCAGGACAACGCGGAATACAATACGTCCATCGGGACGTTCTCGCCGTCGCTGACCTTCCCGGTCTCCGAGAACAGCCGGCTGCAGTTCCGCTACACCGCGCGCTACACCGACCTGACGATCCCCGACGAAAGCGAGGTCGGCTCGCTCGTCCGGGCCGAGGCCGATCGCGGCGAGCTGATCGAAAGCTCGGTGGGCTACACCCTGTCCTACGATACGCGCCGGACCGGGCTCGACCCGAATGCGGGCGTGCTGCTCGAGTTCGGCCAGGACTTCGGCGGGCTCGGCGGCGACACCACCTTCGTCAAGACATCGGCCCGCGCCGTGGCGCAGCGGCTCGCGTTCAACGAAGAGGTCACGCTTCGTGCCACGGTCGAAGCCGGCGCGCTGGCCTATGACGGCGACGGCAGCCGCGTGACGGACCGCTTCTTCCTCGGCTCCAGCCGGATGCGCGGCTTCGAACCGGGCGGCATCGGCCCGCGCGAGTTCGACGACGCCAACGGCATCAACGACGCGCTCGGCGGCAACTACTTCGCCGTCGCCCGCTTCGAGGCCGAGTTCCCGTTGGGCCTGCCGGACGAGTACGGCATCACCGGCGGCGTGTTCTACGACGTCGGCAACCTCTGGGGCCTCGACTCGACCAACTCGAACGTCCTCTACGAGGACGGCGCGTTGCGGCAGGTGGTCGGCGTCTCGCTGTTCTGGGACACTCCGCTCGGGCCGCTGCGGTTCAACTTCTCCGAGGCGCTCTCGAAAGAGACGCAGGATGAAGAGCAGAACTTCGAGCTGACGATCTCCACCGACTTCTGATGGGGATCGGGCGCGCGGTTCTCGGGGTCTGCCTTGGCCTCGGCCTTGCCGCCGGGGCCGCAGCGCAGCAGCAAGGGCAGGGTGGCGGATCGGATCCGACCGGCCTCATGCCCATGCAGGGCGTCGGCCCGCTGCGGTCCGAAGGCACGTCCGAGGACGGCGGCGGCCCCGTCCGCAGCCCGATCCTGACCATCGAGCGAGAGCGCGTCATCGACGAAAGTGCCTATGGTCGGCGGGTGCTCTCCGAGATCGAGGCGGAGGGCAATGCCATCGCCGCCGAAAGCGAGCGCATTTCCGAAGAACTGCGCGAGGAAGAGCTGGCGCTGACCGAGGCGCGCGACCGGATGGAGCCCGCCGCCTTCCGTGAGGCCGCGCAGGACTTCAACGAGAAGGTCGGCCGCCTGCGCGCCCAACAGGACCAGAAGGCGCAGGAATTCACGGCCCGCACCGAACAGGCGCGGCGCGCGATCCTCGCCGCCGCCGAGCCGATGATGACCGACATCATGCGCGAGGCGGGCGCCGCGGTGCTTCTGGACCGGCGCCAGACGATCTTCAGCCTCGACGTGACGGACGTGACCGACCTGGTGATCGAGCGGCTCGACCAGCGCATCGGCGACGGCAGCGACCTCGATACCGCGCCGCTCGAGGCCGATCCCGATGCCTCCGCCGAGCCCGAGGACGAGGGTCTCGACGGCGCACCGGACGTCTCGATCTTTCCCGAGACCGCGCCCGAGGACTGAGCGCGCGACCGCGGTCCGCGGTGCGTCGCGCTTGCCGCCGCAGCCCCCCGTTGCTAGGGCTGTGCCTCGATACGACCGCAAGGAAAAGCCCGATGACCGACACCCGTACCGAAGCCGACATCCAGCTGATCCAGCGGATCCTGCCGCACCGCTACCCGTTCCTGCTGGTGGACCGGGTCGAGCAGATCGACGGCACCGCGCGCGCGGTCGGCATCAAGAACGTGTCGATGAACGAGCCGCACTTCCAGGGACATTTCCCGGGCACACCGATCATGCCCGGCGTCACCATCGTCGAGGCGATGGCCCAGACCGCCGCCGTGATGGTGGGCGTGACGATGGAACTGGAGGACAAGGAGATGCTCATCTACTTCATGGGCATCGACAACTGCAAGTTCCGCCGCAAGGTGATCCCCGGCGATCAGCTTCGGATGACCCTCGAAACGCTGCGCGGCAAGCCGGGCGGCAAGGTCTGGAAGTTCCGGGGCCATGCCGAGGTCGAGGGCGACATGGCGTGCGAAGCCGAGTTCACGGCGATGATGGACCTGCCCTCGTGACCGAGGCGGCGACGATCCACCCCAGCGCGGTCGTGGAACCGGGCGCCGAGATCGGGCCGGGCTGCGAAATCGGCCCGTTCTGCCATATCGGCCCGATGGTGAAGCTCGGGCCGAACTGCGTGCTGAAGTCCCACGTGGTCGTCACCGGCGACACCGAGATCGGCGAGGAGACGACGATCTTCTCCTTCGCGGTGATCGGCGAGGTGCCGCAGGACCTCAAGTTCCGGGGCGAGAAGACCCGGCTGGTCGTCGGCAAACGCAACCGCATCCGCGAGCACGTCACAATGAACTGCGGCACCGAGGGCGGCGGCGGCACCACCCGCGTGGGCGATGACGGACTCTTCATGGCGGGCTGCCATGTCGCGCATGACGCGCAGGTGGGCGACCGCGTGATCCTGGTGAACAACGCCGCGCTGGCCGGGCACTGCGTGCTCGAGGACGACGTGATCGTCGGCGGCCTGTCCGGCGTCCACCAGTGGGTCCGGATCGGGCGCGGCGCGATCATCGGCGCCGTCACCATGGTGACCAACGACGTGATCCCGTTCGGTCTCGTGCAGGCGCCGCGCGGCAAGCTCGACGGGTTGAACCTCGTGGGCCTCAAGCGCCGTGGCGTCGCGCGTTCGGACATCACCGCGCTGCGCGCCGCCTTCCAGATGCTTGCCCAGGGGGAGGGTGCCTTTGCCGACCGCGCCCGCCGCCTGCGCGACGAGACCCAGAGCGACTACGTGCGCGAGATCACCGACTTCGTGCTGGCCGAGAGCGACCGTCACTTCCTCACGCCGGGCTGATCCACCCATGCTCGCGCTGATCGCCGGACGGGGAGAGCTGCCGCGCGCGGTGGCCGAGGCGCAGGATGCGCGCCCGCTGGTCTGCGCGCTGACCGGCCACGCGCCCGAGGGCCTGACCCCCGACATCACCTTCCGGCTGGAGCGGCTCGGTGGACTCATGGCAACGCTGAAGCGGCGCAGCGTGGATCGTGTCTGCCTCTGTGGCGGAGTCGACCGCCCGCACATCAGCCCGCTCGCCTTCGACCTGCGGACGCTCGCCATGCTGCCCGAAATGCGCCGCGCGCTGGCCCGTGGCGACGACGGCGCGCTGCGCGGGGTGATCGCACTTTTCGAGGCGCGGGGCTTCACCGTGGTCGCCGCTCACGAGGCGGCGCCGGAGCTGCTGCCGGCCGCCGGCGTGCCGACCCGGACTCATCCGGACACGAGCGCTGGCGCGGACGCGCGTATCGGCGACGCAGTGATCGAGGACATGGGCCGCGCCGATCTGGGACAGGCCTGCGTGGTGGCCGAGGGCGCGGTGATCGCCCGCGAGGACGACAGCGGCACAGATGCCATGCTGCGCGGGTTGCCGGGTCACGCCCGTGGCGGCGTGCTCTACAAGGCGCCGAAGCCCGGGCAGGACCGTCGCGCCGACCTGCCGACCATCGGCCCCGAAACCGCTGCCGGGGCCGTGCGTGCCGGACTGCGCGGTATTGTGATCGAGGCGGGCGGGGTCATCGTTCTCGACCGTCCCGAGGTGATCCGCCGTCTGGACGCGGCGGGCCTTTGGCTCTGGGTGCGTGGGGAGGCTGTCTGATGCGCGTGTTCGTGACCGCGGGAGAGCCGTCGGGCGACCGGCTCGGTGCCTCGCTGATGCGGGGCCTGCGCGCGCAGGCGGGCGAAGAGGTGAGCTTCGACGGTGTCGGCGGTCCGCTGATGGAGGCCGAGGGACTGCGCTCGATCTTCTCGATGGACGAGATCTCGATCATGGGCATCGTGGAGATCCTGTCGAACTACCGTGCGCTCAAGGCCCGCATCCGCGAGACCGCACAGGCGGTGATCGACGCGCGGCCCGACGTGTTGGTCACCGTGGACCTGCCGGAATTCTCTCTGCGCGTGGCGAAGATCGTCCGAGAACGGGCGCCGGACATCCGCATCGTGCACTACGTCGCGCCCACGGTCTGGGCCTGGCGTCCGAAACGCGCCGAGAAAATGGCCGCGCACGTGGACCAGGTGCTTGCGCTTCTGCCGTTCGAGCCACCCTACATGGAGGCCGCCGGCATCCGCTGCGACTTCGTTGGGCACCCCGTGGCGCGCGAGCCGGTGGCGAGTGCGGCCGAGGTCGCGCGGTTCCGCCTGACCCACGGGCTGGGCGAGGCGCCGGTGGCGCTGGTGCTGCCCGGCTCGCGTCGGTCCGAGGTCGCGCGGCTCGGGCCGGTCTTCGGGCGCACGCTCGAACGGGTGCACGAGGCGCGGCCCGACCTGCGCTTCGTGGTGCCCGCGGCGCCGGCGGTGGCGGGCGAGGTGCAGCAGATGGCCGAGAGCTGGCCCGGACGCGCCGTGGTTATCGACCCGCGTGACCTTGGCGACGCGGCGCTTGGCGAAAAGCGGGCGGCGTTCGGTGCGGCGGACGTGGCGCTGGCGGCTTCCGGCACCGTGTCGCTGGAGCTTGCCGCCGCAGGCACCCCGATGGTGGTGGCCTACGACATGGGCTGGCTGTCGCGGCAGATCATCGGACGGATGCTGCTGACCGACACGGTGACGCTGGTGAACCTCGTCTCCGAGACCCGTGCCGTGCCCGAGTTCATCGGCGCCAGATGCCGACCGGAGGCCATAGCCCCGGCGCTCCTGTCGGTGCTGGAAGCGCCGCAAGCGCAGATGCGCGCGCTCGAGACCACGATGAAGCGGCTGGGCCGGGACGGACCGTCCATGGCCGACCGCGCGGCGGCGGCGGTGCTGGACGGGCTGGGCCGCGGCTGAGGGCGTTTGATGCTTCGCGGGTTCGAGCGGCGGTACGGGCGCTGGACGGCTTGCCCGGCCGGTGTGCAGGTAGCGACTTGGCGAGAGCGGCGCGCGCTCGCCCGGTGAACTTGGCTCTTCTCGCAAAAGGAAATCGGTGACGGCCACGTCAGCCCCTGCATCGCATCGACGACTTCCACACGGGGCGCCAAATTCGCCGACGACACGCAAAAGAAAAGGGCCGCCGGAACGCTCCGGCGGCCCTTTCGTCTGTCTGGTTCAGTCCGCTTACTGCTGCGGCGCGCGGGGCTGCTGCATCGGCGTCAGCGACTCGAAGCCCGCGGTGAAGCCCGACAGGGACATTTCCGCGACCACGCGCTCGTCCGGGGCGTCGGCAGGGATGATCGTCACCTCGGCGGACGCGCCGCGCTTGAAGAGGTTCAGCTCCTGCGAGGAGATACCCGCACGCGCGACGCAGCCTTCGCCGGTGCACATCATGTACGGGATCTGGCGTGCCTGCCCGCCGTCGATCGAGATCGAGAGCGGCTGGGTCAGCAGCGTGCGGAGCGGCACGAGGATGTTTAGGCCGGCCTCGAACTGCGAGCCTTCCGGCGGCTTGAAGAAGAACGTCTCGGCGATCGGGTTGTCGTCGCTGGCGTTGAGCAGCTGGAACAGCTGGCACTGCGCCTCGGTCCCGTCGGGGAAGCGCACGCACTGAACCTGCCAGTCGCCTTCTTCGGACTTCACGAAGGCCTGTGGGCCCTCGGACTGGCCGGACTGGGCCGCCTGCGATTGTGTCGGCTGAAGGCCCATGTCCGCCTCGTTGGTCGCGGGCGCGCCGTCCTCGGCCTCGCTCTCGGTGCCTGCGTCGGCGCCGGCCTCCGCGGTGGTGCCGGCATCGTCGGCCTGTGCCGCCGCCGCCGGGGTGTCCTCGGTCGCGGTGTCGGCTGCGCCGTCGTCCTGCGCCAGGGCGGGCGAGGCCGCCAGTGCCGCAATGAGCGAGAGGTGGGTCAGTCTGATCGTCATGCGCTCCTCCGAGCTGTCGTCGTCATTCCGTCGGGCCTGCGCATAGCATGGCGGATTCCCGGTGTCAGGGGGGAAGTCGCGCCGCCCACGCCGGTCTCACGGACGGGCGAGCGGCGCGCGAGCCGGGCGCGTCGGAACGTGAAAAAGGAGCCCGAAGGCTCCTTTTCCGAATTCTTGCCGTGGCGTTGATCGCCCGGCTCTCTCCCCGTCGGACCGGCCGACTTTGTCATTGACTGGGACGCTACGATGACACCTCGGGTCGGTCAACAGGCAAAATCGTGCCGAAATCCGGCATATTCGGTTCATGAAAAAAGCCGCGCCCGAAGGCGCGGCCAGTCTGACAGGGAGGAAGTCGTCCGGCCCGAAGAGGACATGAGGACCGGACAGTCATCACTCTGGCATGAAGGCGTTAAATTTGTATGGTCGAAGCGTGCGGGGTGCGCGGCACGGGGGCAGGGCGACATGACGGACGGGTCTGGCATCTTCATCGGCGGTGGCGGCCCGGATTACGGCACGCCCCAGCACCTCTCGCTGCGCTACGCCAATCGGCACGGCCTGATCGCGGGCGCCACGGGCACCGGAAAGACCGTCACGCTGCAGATCATGGCCGAGGCATTCTCGGCCGCCGGCGTTCCGGTCCTGCTCTCGGACGCCAAGGGCGATCTCTCGGGCCTCGCACACGCTGGACGAGCCGACCACAAGCTCGACGGTGCCTTCCGCGAGCGCGCCGCGACCATCGGGCTGACCGACTTCGCCTATGCCGCGCCGCCCGTGACCTTCTGGGACATCTTCGGAGAGGCCGGCCATCCGGTCCGCGCCACCGTCGCCGAGATGGGGCCGCTGTTGCTTTCGAGGATGCTGGAGCTGACCGAGGCGCAGGAGGGCGTGGTCAACGTGGCCTTCCGGCTCGCCGACGAGGAGGGGCTGGCGCTTCTGGATCTCAAGGACCTGCAGGCGATGCTCGTGCGCGTGGGCGAGATGCGCACCGAGCTGTCACTGCGCTACGGCAATATCGGGGTGTCCTCGATCGGTGCTATCCAGCGCCGGCTGCTGGTGCTCGAGGGGCAGGGCGCGTCGTCCTTCTTCGGCGAGCCCGCTCTCGATCTTGCGGATCTCATGCGCCACGACGGGCAAGGGCGCGGCATGGTCAACATCCTTGCGGCGGATCGGCTGATGTCGTCGCCGCGGCTCTATGCCAGCGTGCTTCTGTGGCTGCTGTCCGAACTGTTCGAGACCCTTCCCGAGGTGGGCGATCCCGACCGACCCAAGCTCGTGGTGTTCTTCGACGAGGCGCACCTGCTGTTCGACGACGCGCCGCCGGCACTGATCGAGAAGGTCGAGCAGGTCGCGCGCCTGATCCGCTCGAAGGGCGTGGGTGTCTACTTCGTCACCCAGTCGCCCGACGACATCCCCGAGGACGTCCTGGGCCAGCTGGGCAACCGTGTGCAGCACGCGCTGCGCGCCTTCACCGCGCGTGACCGCCGCGCGCTGCGGCTCGCGGCCGAGACCTACCGCGACAACCCCGATTTCGACACCGAGACGGCGATCCGCGAGGTCGGTGTGGGCGAGGCGGTGACCTCGTTCCTGGCCGAGAAGGGCGCGCCCGGCGTGGTCCAGCGCACTCTGATCCGCCCGCCGTCCTCGCGGCTCGGGCCGCTCACGCCCGAGGAGCACGCCGCGCATGTCGCCGCCTCGGATCTCGGCGGGCGCTACGACACGCCGCTCGACCGGCACTCGGCCTTCGAGGCACTGAAGGCCCGTGCCGAGGATGCCGCCCGCGCCGCTGCCGAGGCCGAACGCACGGAGGCCGAAACCGAGGCCGCCGCGCCCCGCGCCTATTCCGCCGCCCGCCGCTATACCGGGCCTCGAGTGGGGCGGTCTTCGTCCGCGCCGACCCGACGCGGCGCCGCCGCGGGCATCGGTGCGGCGCTGACCCGCGCCGTGGTGAAGGAACTCGGCGGGACCACCGGACGGCGCCTCGTGCGCGGCGTCCTCGGCGGGCTGTTCAAGGCGCGGTGAGGTCTGCGACCAAAGGCGGGCGGGTCGGTCGCCATTTTCCGCTCGCGCATCTCGGCGCGCGGTCACATAGTCGCGACATGATAGATCGAACGCGACAGGACGCCGCGACGTGCTGAGGCTCGACCACCTCGTCGTCGCCGGAGAGACCCTCGAAGAGGCCGTGGCGCACGCCGAGGCGTCGCTGGGCCTGCCCATGCAGAACGGCGGCAAGCACGCGCGCTTCGGCACCCACAACCGGGTCGCGGGCCTTGACCGCGGTCACTACCTCGAAGCCATTGCCATCGACCCCGGCGCGCCGCCGCCGGAGGCGCCGCGCTGGTTCGGGTTCGACACCTTCCGGGGGCCGGCACGGCTTGCCGCGTGGGTGTGCCGGGTGCCGGACCTCGACGCGGCTGTCGCAAGGCTGCCCATGGCGGGGTGCCCGGTGGAGATGTCGCGCGGGCGGCTCGAATGGCGCATGGCGGTACCAGAGGACGGCGCGCTGCCCTTCGACGGCGTCTTCCCGGCGCTGATCGAGTGGCGCAGCCCGGTGCCGCCGGGAACGTCGCTGTCCTCGACCGGGCTGGCCATCGACCGGCTGGAGGTCGCCCATCCCGAGGCCGCCGAGCTGTCGCGCCTGCTGACGCCGCTCTTCGACGAGCAGGTCGTGCTGTTCCGCCCCGAGACCGTGCCCGCCCTGCGCGCGGCTCTCTCGTCAGACGGACGCGCGCGGATCCTGCAATGATCGTGCGGGATGCGGTTGCCGCGGACGCCGCGGCGCTCGCCGCCGTGGTGGGTCCGATCGCCGAGAGCACCACGGCCACCTTCGATGCCACGGTGCGTGACGCGGCGTGGTGCGCCGCCCTCATCGCGGCGCGACCGGGCGCGGTCTTCGTGGCGGTCGAAGGTGACGCGATCCTTGGCCTCGGCACCTTCGCGGCCTTCAGGGGCGGCACCGGATACGCCCGCACGATGGAGCACACGATCATGCTGGCGCCCGAGGCGAGGGGCCGCGGCATGGGTCCCGCGCTTCTGCGCCGGATCGAGGAGGCGGCCCGGGCGGCGGACGCACATTCGCTGATTGCCGCGATAAGTGCCGAGAATGCAGCCGGCCTCGCCTTCCACGACCGGCAGGGCTTCGCTCATGCGGGGCGGCTCTCGCAGGCGGGATGGAAGTTCGGGCGTTGGATCGATCTTGTGCTGATGCAGAAAATGCTCCACGCCGCGCCCTGACAACACAACCGCCGCGCCCTACACTCGCTCCATGTCAATCTGGTCCCGCATATCCGAAGCCGTCGCGGCGCTGGCGAAGGGCGAAAGCCTCGCCACGGTGTTCGACCGCCTGCGCACGCCGCCGGAACGCTCGGTGGCGTTCACAATCGCCGTGATCGCGCTGTCGGCCAAGATGGCCAAGGCAGACGGACTGGTGAAGCGCTCCGAAGTCGCGGCCTTCCGCGAGGTCTTCCACATCCCGCCTGAGGCCGAGGCCGGGGCCGCGCGGGTGTTCAACCTCGCCCGGCAAGACGTCGCGGGCTACGAGGAATACGCCCGGCGCATCCGCTCGATGTTCGGCGACCGCACGGACGTTCTGTGCGACCTCATGGAAGGGCTCTTCCATATCGCCATGGCCGACGGGCGCTATCACCCCAACGAGGATGCCTTCCTCGCCAAGGTGGCCGAGATCTTCGAGCTTGGCGACACGCGCTTTCGCGCGTTGCGGACCCGTTACGTGCCCGAAGCCGACCCCGATCCTTATTCCGTGCTGGGCGTCGCGCCCGACACCCCGTTGGACGACATCCGGAAGGCGTGGCGCGGGCTGGTGCGCGACAGCCACCCCGATCGCATGATCGCGCGCGGGCTGCCCGAGGAGGCGGTCAAGATGTCGGAGAAGCGGCTCGTGGCGATCAACCGCGCCTGGGAGGAGATCTCTGGTCGCTCGGCTGCCTGACTGAGGCCGCGCGGGCGTTGCCGCGACGCGGCCCGCCGCCCATATTCAGGACATGACCTTGCGCACCGCCACGCTCTGCCTCGCTCTCGCCGCATCGCCCGCCGCCGCGCAGGCGCCCGACGAGGGCCGCTCGCTGATGGAGCAGGGGGCCGAGATGTTCTTTCGTGGCCTGATGTCCGAAATGGAGCCCGCGCTTCAGGAACTGCGCGAATTCGCCGACGGCGTCGAACCGGCGCTGCGCGATTTCGTGGTCGAGATGGGACCGGCGCTGCGCGAGCTTCTGGAAGAGGTCGAGGACTGGTCGGCGTATCATCCGCCCGAACGCCTGCCCAACGGCGACATCATCCTGCGCCGGAGGGAGCCGCTGCCAGAGAATGCCCCCGAACCGGACGCACTTGTTCCGGACGACGAGGGCGAGATCGACCTGTGACGCAAGCCCTCAGCTCGTGCGGACCTCGGTCTTGGCATTGAGCGCGTTGGCCAGAGATCGGAACCGCGATTCGGCCACCTCTCCGAAGAGATCGGCGGCGTGTTCGCTGAGTTCCAGACGAACCGTGCGGGTCGCCTCGTTCCAGTCGAGCTGCGCACCCGCTGTGCCGTTGTCGGACAGGTAGAGCATCGCACCGAAGCGCAGGGCCTTGCCGAGAATCTCGGCCTCGGCCTGCTGCTCGGGCGGAAGGAGCGTGGCGAGATCCTCGAACCGGGAGCCCTCACGCTTGTTGCGGTAGCGATGCAACAGCGCCAGACCGAGGAACAGTCGCTCTCCGTGCTTGAGGCCGCCAAGGTTCGCCCGCGTGGCGTTGTCGAAACAGGTCTCGGCGCGGTAGTCGGGATGGGCCCGCCAGCTGACGTCGTGCAGCAGGCATGCGGCCTTCACCAGGCGCAGTTTGGTGTCGGGCGCGTTCTCGAACAGCGGTCGCACGAACCGGTAGAGCCGCCGGCCGAAGCCCGGCACACGGGCATCCTTGGCCTCGGCGAAGTAACACGCCTCGATCAGAGGATCGCGGTCGCGCAGGGCCTGCGGCATCTGCTCGTAAAGCAGTCCCTCGCGGATGCCGTAGGATGAGATGGCGATATCGGCCGGGGTGAACGCCTGCACCAGCCGCTTCAGCACATCGACGGCGTAAGGCACCAGCGACATCCGCGACGAGGACAGCGAACAGGCCTGCCGCAGGACCTCCAGGTCCGCCTTCTCGATGAACTTCGCAGTCTCGAGCACGGCATCTGCGTCCATGCGGTATTCGTGAAGGACGTGCAGCGGGTAGCCCTGCCGTTCCATGTCGATGCGGGCGATGGCGCGCCAGGAGCCGCCCACGAGGAACAGCCGGTCGCGCTGCGCCCCCATGGTCTTGGCAAGGCCGGTCATCACGTCCTTGATGTGCTTCTCGCGGGCCTTCTTGCCGCCCTCGATGTCCATCAATCGCAGCGGACCGAGCGGGGAGGTCAGGCGCTTGCCGACCTTGCCGCCCGAGATCTCGGCCAATTCCATCGAGGAGCCGCCGATGTCGCAGACAAGGCCGTAGCTGCCCGGCCATCCCAGAAGCACGCCCTGTGCCGAGAGCCGCGCCTCCTCGTCGCCGTCGATGACGTGGACCTTGACCCCGGTCTCGCGCAGGACCTCGTCGCAGAAGTCCGGGCCGTCCTCGGCCTCGCGCACCGCCGCCGTGGCGACGCAGGACAGGGGCGCCGCGCCAAGGCCGTCAGCGAGAAGCGCGAAGCGGCGCATCGCGGACAGCGCGCGCACCCGGCCCTCGGGGTTCAGGCGCCCGGTCTCGGACATGCCGGCGCCGAGCCCGCACATGACCTTTTCGTTAAAAAAGTAGGCAGGCGACCGGGCGGCTCCGTCGAATACCACCAGCCGCACCGAGTTCGACCCGATGTCGACCACGCCCACGCGACTGAGCGCGCGGGCTTCTGGATCTGCGAAGAGCGGGCGACCGAACGGCCCCCAGTCGGCGTGTTCCGCGTCGGCGTTCATAGGCCTTCCGTTTCAACCCCGGACCAGTCCTCCCTGCCGCAGTGCAGTCCTGCGCCCGGTTGGTCAAGCGAGACGGACGGCTTACCCGGCGTCAGGGGGTCTTGTTCCGTCGGCGGTGTGGGTCAGGCGCGGCACGTCCGCCGCCCCGGCCGAGCCGCGGCCCGACAGCGACGGGTTCTCCATGAAGAACTTGTGGCAGTTGAAGGCGAATTCGCCCTCCGGCACCTTTTCCCGCACGAAATCACCGTTGGGTTTCATCACCCAGCTTTGGGCCACGTCGGCGAGGTTCGCGGCCATCACCTGGCTGACGATCTGCGCCTTCACCGTGTCGTTGTGGATCTCGGTCATGTGCTCGACCCGGCGATTGAGGTTGCGGCCCATCCAGTCCGCGGACGAGATGAACACCCGCGCCTTGTCGTGCGGCAGGCCGTGCCCGTTGCCGAAGCAGATGATCCGGCTGTGCTCGAGGAAGCGCCCGACGATGGACTTGATCCGGATGTTTTCGGACAGGCCTTTCACGCCGGGGCGCAGCCCGCAGATGCCGCGCACCACAAGCTCAATCTTCACGCCGGCCTGGCTCGCCTTGTAGAGCGCGTCGGTGATCTCGGGCTCGATCAGCGAGTTCATCTTGGCCCAGACCTGCGCCGGCCGTCCGGCGCGGGCGTGTTCGGCCTCCGCCTCAAGCATCTCGATCAGCGAGGATTTCAGCGTGTGGGGCGAGATCGCGAGATTCTCGAGGCCCTCGGGATAGGCGTATCCCGACAGGTAGTTGAAGACTTTGGCCGCGTCCCGCCCGAGCGCGCCGTCACAGGTGAAGAAGGACAGGTCGGTGTAGAACTTCGCGGTGATCGGGTGGTAGTTGCCGGTGCCGAAATGGGTATAGGTCACCAGCTTCTTGCCCTCGCGCCGGACGACCATGGCGATCTTGGCGTGGGTCTTCCAGTCGAGGAAGCCGTAGACCACGTGGGCGCCCGACCGCTCCAGCCGCCGCGACTGCCGGATGTTGGCGGCCTCGTCGAAGCGGGCTTTCAGCTCCACCAGCGCTGTCACCGACTTGCCGTCCTCGGCCGCCTCGCAGAGCGCCTCCACGATCGGCGAGTTGCGGGACGTGCGGTAGAGCGTGTTCTTGATCGCCACCACGTCGGGATCGGTCGCCGCCTGCTTGAGGAAGCGGACCACCATGTCGAAGGTCTCGTAGGGGTGGTGCAGCAGCATGTCCTTCTGGCGGATCGCGGCGAACATGTCGCCGTCGTGGTCCTGTACACGTTCTGGCACCCGCGGGGTGTAGGACGGCCACAGAAGGTCTGGCCGCTCGTCAAGGACCAGCTCCTTCGTATCGACGACACCGACCATGCCGTCGAGCTCGACGATCTCGTCGTCGCGGACCTGCAGCTCGCGCATGACGATGCGCTTGAGCGCCTCGGGCGCGCCGACCGAGATGGTGAGCCGCACCACCTCGCCGCGGCGCCGCCGTTTGAGCGCCACCTCGAACTCGCGCACGAGATCCTCGGCCTCTTCCTCGAGTTCGAGGTCGCTGTCGCGCAGCACGCGGAAGCCGAAATGGTCGCGCAGGACGTAGCCCGGGAACAGGGCCTCAATGTGCAGCAGCAGCACGTCCTCGAGGAAGACGAAGCGTATCGCGCCGTCGATCGAAGGAAGTCGCACGAAGCGGTCGATCTGCGCCGGGATCGGCAGCAGCGCCTGCAGACCCTTTCCCGAACCGCGTGCGCGGTCGAGCTGGAGCGCGAGGCAGTAGCCGAGGTTGGCGATGAACGGGAACGGATGCGCCGGATCGATGGCCAGCGGCGACAGGACCGGAAAGACCTGGTCCACGAAGTATTCGCGCAGGTGGACGCGGTCGGACTCGGTCAGGTCGTCGCGATGAAGGATGTGGATGCCGGCCTCTTCCAGATCGGCGCGCAGTTCGGTCAGGACGCGCTGTTGCGCGGCCATGAGGTCCCGCGCGATCACGTTGATCTTCGAGAGCTGTTGCGCCGGGGTCAGGCCGTCGGCGGCGGGCGTGGTGTTGCCCGCCTGGGTCAGCTCGCGCAAGCCGGCCACGCGGACGTTGTAGAACTCGTCGAGGTTCGAGGCCGAGATCGACAGGAAACGCACGCGCTCGAGCAGCGGCACGCGCGGGTTCTCGGCCTCTTCGAGGACACGCCAGTTGAATCCGAGCCAGGACAGCTCGCGATTGAAGAAGCGGTCCGGTCCGGTGGGATCGAAATCGGGGATCTCGATCGGGTCGGGGAACGGGGCGGTCAGGAAATCGGCTTGAGGCATGGGGCGGTTATCCGTCGCGCCGATGACGCTTTGATGAACCTCCTGCGCCGCGCCGGGCAGGTCGTGGGTCGGATCGATTTTGCGGCCGGAGGCGCGTTCATTCGCCATTGTCGTCATCCTCCGCTTCGAGGCGCGCGAGGCATTCGCGGGCGATTCGCAGGCTGACCGGGCGGGCACGGGCCAGCGAGGTGCGGTCGATCTCGGCAACGAGACGCTGTGCCATCCCGAAGGACCGTCCCATGCGCGGCACGAGGTAGGGGATCAGCGACGGGGCGGGCACGATCTGGCGGTCGGCGAAGAGCTTGGCAAGCACCGCCGTCAGCAGGATGTCGTCGGGAGGGCCGAGCCGTGCGAAGGGCGTGCCCATCAGCCGGCTTGCGAGATCGGGCAGCGCGATGCCCAGCTGCGCCGGCGGTGCCGCTGCCGTCAGAAGCAGCGCGTGTCCCTCGCTCAGCACAAGGTTGTGCAGATGGAACAGCGCGGCCTCGCCCGCGGCCTCGCCGGCGATGGCGTCCACGTCCTCGACGCAGACCGGTGCATCGCAGAGATCGGGGATCTCGGCGCCGGCAAGGTCGGTCGCGGGGACGATCCGCGCGCCGCTGTCGCGGGCCCACACGTGCGCGAGATGGGTCTTGCCCGATGCCTCGGGACCCACGATGGCGAACTTCGACCCCGGCCAGGTGCGCCAGGTGTCGATGCCGCCCACCGCCATGGCATTGGCCTCGGCCACGAAGAAGTCGCCCCGCCCGCGGGCGGGGCGGACCGGAAGCTCGAGAGGGATCTGGCGTGCGCGTTCAACGTGGCCCATCGGGATCGCCTCCGAGGTAGAGCGCTGAATTCTTGTACTGCGTCACGAGGAACCGGGCGACCACGCCGAGCGCCGCGGCCACCGGCACCGCCACGAGCAGACCGACGAAGCCGAAGAGCGTGCCGAAGACCGACATCGCCAGAAGCAGCCACACCGGGTGCAGACCGACCGAATCGCCCACGAGCTTGGGCGTCAGGACGTTGCCCTCGATGAACTGGCCCAGCTGGAAGATCACCGCGACGGCGACGATCCAGTACCACTCGCCCCAGAACTGGAAGAGCGCGAGGCCGATGGCCAGCACGCCGCCGACGATCGCCCCGACATAGGGAATGAAGGTCAGGAAGCCCGCGACGACGCCCACCACCAGGCCGAACTGAAGCCCCACCAGCATCAGCGCGAGCGCATAATACGTCCCGAGGATCAGGCAGACCGTGCCCATGCCGCGGATGAAGCCCGACAGCGTGTCGTCGATGTCGTGGGCCAGCTGGCGCAACGTAGGCGCGTGCTCGCGCGGCAGAAGCTCGTCGATGCGCGCGACCATCCGGTCCCAGTCGAGCAACAGGTAGACCGCCACGACCGGCACGATGACGAACAGCAGGAGCACCGAGACCAGCGACCGCGCGCTTGTCAGCGCGGTCTGCAAGAGCTCTCCGCCGCGTTCCTGGATGGTCTGTCCGAGGCTCGTCATGGTCTGGCGGAACACGCCGTCCTCGGCCAGCACGTCCGGGAAACGCTGCGCGAGGAAGTTCTGAAGGTTCCGCGACAGCTCGGGGGCAGTCTGCACGAGCTGGGTTGTCTGCTGCACCAGCGTCGGGATCACCAGAAGCGCCAGCAGGATGAACAGCAGGATGGCCCCCACGGTGATGATCGCCGTGGCGAGCCTGCGCGAGCAGCCCCACGCCTCGAGCCGGTCGGCAAGCGGGTCGAGGAAGTAGGCAATGGCGGCACCCACCACGAACGGCAGCAGCACGTCGCCGAGGAACCACAGCACGACGATGAGGATCGCCGCGGCGATCCCCCAGTATTTCAGCTGCGAACGCATCGGCAGGGTCATCGGTCAGTGCCTCGGGTCTGGTCTTTTCCTTCTGCGATCCCCTCGCCCGCGATGCAAGCGGCGATACGGTCGCGGCGTATGCCTGGGCGGCGCGGACCGTGGGGCGGGCAGGGCACAGGCATGGACGCCGCGCGATCCGGTGCGGGCGGCCGTTTCACGCCACGCGAACGCCCTGCCGCTCGAGCGCCGCCTGCATCGCGCGCGTATCGATCTCGTCGAGCGCCCGGTCGGCCTTCACCGACAGCGCCGCCGCGACACCGGCGCCCTGACCGGTCACGGCGCAGCAGGCCATGTTGCGCGTCGCCGCGTGGGCGATCCGGTCGCCACCGATGGCGCGTCCCGCCACCAGCAGGTTCCGCACGCGCCGCGGCAGCAGTGACCGGTAGGGGATCTGCATGTAGCGCCCCGTGGTGGGCAGGATCAGCACGCCGTATCCGTCGATGAACTCGGGGTAGATGCCCACCGAGTCCTCGAAGCGTCCCTGGTGGCGCGCATCGGCTTCGGTCATGTCGTAGACGGCGGCGATCTTGCGCGTGTCGCGGATGCCGATGGACATGCCGAAGTTGCGCAGCCGCGCCCCCTCGCAGCCCGGCGTGTAATGCTTCAGCACCTCGATCGCCGCCATCGCCTGCGCGCGCCCCTCGATCTCGAAGCGCGTCATGCTGTCTGGATCGGTGCCGTCGCAGCCTGCGAGGTGGACGAGGTTCATGTAGGTCATCTCGCCCGAATCGTGGACCGCACCCCAGGTCCCTCCGATGGTATTGAGATGCGCGGGCAGCCGGCCCTCCTTGCGGGCCTTGTCGAACGGCTTGCCGAGGAAGGGCGAATACATCGCGTCTTCCTTGCCGCTCGTCTCCACTGTCCACTCGCCCGAGGACCAGTCGCCATAGGTCTGCGGATCGGCCTTCACGCCCTCAAGGAAGCGCGCCTTGTCGACGCCGGCGATGTGGAACATCACGCTCGCGGCCTGCATCTCCTCGACCGGCGTCTTGCGCGTCGGCGCACCGGCGCGGTGGGCCACGTCGGCATCGCCCGTGGCGTCGATCACGCGCCTGGCGAGGATCGCCTCCCGGCCTGCCTTGCTCTCGACGATGACGCCGCGGATCGCGTCACCGTCCATCACCGGGGCGACGAACTGCCGGTGCAACAGCGGGCGCACGGCGGCCTCCTCGACCAGCCGGTCGGCCACCAGCTTGAACCCCTCGCTGTCGAGCTCGTGGCTCAGCGACTGGCTCTCGGGGGTGGCGGCGCCCATCTCCCTGGCGCGGCTCTCGAACTCCCAGCCGAGGCCGCCGGCCTCGACCGTGGCCTCGTGGCGGTACCAGGCGAAGCCCTCGACGCCGACCACGGTGATGTTGCCGCCCATGCAGCCGAACCGTTCGAGCAGCGCCACCTCGACGCCCTCGCGCGCCGCCGCCAGCGCCGCGGCCAGCCCGCCGGGGCCCGAGCCCACCACTAGCACGTCGGTCTCGAGGATCACCGGCACCTCGCGCGCCGGTTCGCTTACCGTTCGTGTCATGGCCCCTCCCGCAGGCGCGCCCGAGGCTTCGGGTGGCGCGCGTCATGAAAGCGTCACATCTCGCCAAGACGGGCAGGCGGGTCAACCGCGGCGGCGCCACGCCCCGCATTGCCTTCGGTCCGGGGCTTGCCTAGAGGTGGGCGCGACCCTTTCCACGACCGATCCGGGACCCGCCATGCGTCTGAGCCGCTACTTCCTGCCCGTCCTCAAGGAAACGCCGTCCGAGGCGCAGATCGCCTCGCACCGGCTGATGCTGCGCGCCGGCATGATCAAGCAGTCCTCGGCGGGCATCTATTCGTGGCTGCCGCTGGGCTACAAGGTACTGCGGCGGATCGAGCAGATCGTCCACGAAGAGCAGCAGCGCGCCGGGCACATCCCGATGCTGATGCCGACCCTGCAATCGGCCGACCTCTGGCGCGAGAGCGGGCGCTACGACGCCTATGGCCCCGAAATGCTGCGGATCCGCGACCGCCAGGACCGCGACCTGCTCTACGGGCCGACCAACGAGGAGATGATCACCGACATCTTCCGCAGCCATGTCAGCAGCTACCGCGACCTGCCGCTGACGCTCTACCACATCCAGTGGAAGTTCCGCGACGAGATTCGCCCCCGCTTCGGCGTCATGCGCGGTCGCGAGTTCCTGATGAAGGACGGCTACAACTTCGACCTCACCCGCGAGGCCGCGCTGCACGCCTACAACCGCCACCTGGTCAGCTACCTGCGCAGCTACGAGCGGATGGGTCTCCAGGCGATCCCCATGCGCGCGGAGTCGGGCCCGATCGGCGGCGACGACACCCACGAGTTCCTCGTACTGGCAGAAACGGGCGAGTCGGAGGTCTTCTACGACAGCGAGATCACCGACCTGAAGTTCGGTGACCGCAGGATCGACTACGACAGCGTCGAGGAATGTCAGGCGGTGATGGAGGAGTTCACCTCGCGCTACGCCCGCACCGACGACACCCACGAAGAGAGCGCCTTCGAGACGCAGGTCCCCGAAGAGCGCCGCCGTCGTGCCCGTGGCATCGAGGTCGGCCAGATCTTTTACTTCGGCACCAAGTATTCCGAGCCGATGGGCGCCACGGTCGTCGATCCGGAGGGCAACCGCGTGCCGGTCCACATGGGCTCGCACGGCATCGGCGTCAGCCGCCTTCTGGGCGCGATCATCGAGGCCAACCACGACGACAACGGCATCATCTGGCCCGAGGGCGTGACCCCGTTCCACGTGGGTATCGTGAACCTCAAGCAGGGCGACGAGGCCGCAGATCTCGCCTGCGACCAGATCTACAACGCCGTGGTCGAGGCCGGGCTCGAACCGCTCTACCACGACGGCGACGACCGCGCCGGCGCCAAGTTCGCGACCATGGACCTGATCGGCCTGCCGTGGCGGATCACCGTAGGCCCGCGCGGGCTGAAGAACGGCGTGGTCGAACTGACCTCGCGCCGCACCGGCGAGAGCGAGGAACTGGCGCCCGATCAGGCGGTGACGAAGCTCGCGCAGATCTACGCAGGCAAGCTCTGAGAGTGCTTAGCGGGCGCGCCGCCCAAGGCGCGCCCGCCGGCACATTCCGGATGTGGCTGTGCCATCCGCTTGGCGCGTGGCGCAACCTTGCCTAAGACCCGCCGGCTTTGGCGCGCGCCCCGTCAAGCGACACACTGCGCCCAACAAGTCGATCCGACAGCGGCCCTTCTTCTCGGTTCAAATACTCCGGGGAGCGCGAGGGGCTGGCCCCTCGCTTCCACCGGTCACCGCCCGCGCGCGGCGCGGAGCCGTGGCTCAGGCCACCGCCTCGACCTCGGCCACGATCCCGTCCACGACCTCGTGCAGAAGGCCCTCGTCCTCGCATTCGGCCATGACGCGGATCAGCGGCTCGGTGCCTGACTTCCGGATCAGCACGCGCCCCTTGCTGCCCATGCGGCCCTCGGCGTCGCGGATGGTCTGCTGCACCGCGGCCGTCTCCAGCGGTGCGTTGCCCGGCGTGTAGCGTACGTTCTTCAGAAGCTGCGGCACGGGCTCGAAGTTGGAGGCGAGCGCCGAGGCCGGGGACCCGCTGCGGACCATCTCGGCGAGGAACTGGATCGCGGCCATCAGGCCGTCGCCGGTGGTGGCGAAATCGGTCATCACGATGTGGCCCGACTGCTCGCCACCAAGGTTCCAGCCGCCGCGGCGCATGGCTTCGACCACGTAGCGGTCGCCGACGCCGGTGCGCTCGAGCCGCAGGCCGCGGCCCTGGAGGTACTTCTCCAGCCCGAGGTTCGACATCACCGTCGCCACCAGCGTGCCGTCGCGCAGACGGTCCTCCTCGGCCCAGCGGGCCGCCATCAGCGCCATCAGCTGGTCGCCGTCGGCGACGGTGCCACGCTCGTCGATAAGGATCACGCGGTCGGCGTCACCATCCAGGCAGATGCCGAGGTCGGCGCCGTGGGCGACGACGGTCTCCGCGGCGACGCGCGGCTTCGTCGAGCCGCACTCGTCGTTGATGTTGTAGCCGTCGGGGGAAACGCCGACCTGGATCACCTCGGCGCCGAGCTCCCACAGGACCTCGGGCGCGGCGCGGTAGGCGGCACCGTTGGCGCAGTCGATGACCACCTTCATGCCGTCGAGGCGCATGCCCTGCGGGAAGGTGGACTTCACCCGTTCCTGGTAGCGGAAGCGGCCGTCGTCGATGCGGCGCGCGCGGCCGATGTTGTGGGCCTGCGCGGGCTCCACGCCGGCGGCGACCAGCGCCTCGATCTCGGCCTCGGCCTCGTCCGACAGCTTGAAGCCGTCGGGGCCGAAGAACTTGATGCCGTTGTCGTGGGCGGGGTTGTGGCTGGCCGAGATCATGATCCCGAGGTCCGCGCGCATGGACGGCGTCAGGAGACCCACGGCCGGGGTCGGCACGGGTCCGAGCAGCAGCACGTTCATGCCGGTCGAGGTCAGGCCCGCGGTCAGCGCGGTTTCGAACATGTAGCCCGAACGGCGGGTGTCCTTGCCGATCACCACGCGGTGGACGCCGCCCTGTTCTCGGCGGAAATAGCGCCCGGCGGCGGCGCCGATGGCCAGCGCCATCTGAGCGGTCATCGGGTGCTGGTTGGCGCGTCCGCGCACGCCGTCGGTTCCGAAAAGCTCACGTCCCATAGCGGTCCCCAAGATCGATCGCGTGCCACATCGACAGGGCCGCGCGTGTTTCGGCCACGTCGTGAACGCGCAGAATTTGAACGCCGCGCGCCGCCACGGCAAGAGCCACGGCGACCGAGCCGGGCATCCGCCGGCCGGCCTCCGGCGCGTCGGTAATGGTGCCGATGAAGCGTTTGCGCGAGGCGCCCACGAGAATGGGCGTGCCGAGGCCGTGAAACAGCGACACTCCCTCGAGCAGCGCGAGATTGTGCGCGATCGTCTTGCCGAAGCCGATCCCGGGATCGACCACGATTCGCGCGTGAGGGATGCCCGCGTCGCGCGCCGCGGCGATGCGCTCGGCGAGCCAGTCGTAGACGTCAAGAAGCACGTTCTCGTAGTGCGGGTCCTGCTGCATGGTCTCGGGGCCGCCCTGCGTGTGCATGATGCAGACCGGAAGGTCGCGCCCGGCACAGAAGGTGGCGAGGCCGGGATCGAAGGTCAGGCCGGACACGTCGTTGACCAGCACCGCGCCCGCGTCCGCCGCCGGTTCGGCCACCGCGCGCTTGCGGGTGTCGATCGAGATCGGCGGCGCGCCGGCGGCCCTGAGGCGGGCGATCACCGGCTCGGTGCGCGCGCGCTCCTCCTCGGCGGGGACCTCGGCCGAACCGGGCCGGGTCGACTCGCCGCCGATGTCGATCATGTCCGCGCCCGCGGTCCGCATGGCCTCGGCATGGGCCACGGCGGCATCGGGCGCATCGTGTCGGCCACCGTCCGAGAAGCTGTCGGGCGTCACGTTGAGGATGCCCATGATCCGCACCCGGTCCATGCCGAGCCCGGCCACGTCGGGCCGGGGCGCTGTCAGGGCGGCGTGCCAGTCGTCCGGCACGGCCATGGCCGGCAGCACCTCCACCGGCGCGTCCCGGCGGTGGCGGGCGACGTGACTGAACCAGTACGGCCCGCCGGCAAGCGGCAGGGCGCCCGAGGGGCGCGCGAGCCCGGACTGGACGAGGGGGCGGTAGTAATCTCTCATGCCGTTCGGGATGGGCGAAGCCCGCGCCGAACGCAAGGGCGAGGCGTCAGAGGACCGGCTCGCCCGGCGTCACGAGGCGGACGGGCAGGGCGGGCGCGTCGGTGGCGTCAGGTGCGGCGGCGTCGATCACCACCAGTTCGCGTGCGCCCAGCTCGGCAGCGAACCACAGCGACAGTCCCACCGCATCGCGCGAGGGGCCTGATGGCCCCTGCGTCGCATCGAGCACGATCTTCGACGGAGCCCAGACGCAGACCTGTCCGTTCTTCATCGCCCAGTCGAGCTCGGTCCGGGTGGCGACGACCTTGGCACGGGCGTCGTGCGCGGCAAGCCGCCAGCCGTTCTGCTCGATCGCCAGCAGGTCGATGCGCCGTTGCACCAGCGCGTGCCCCACCTGCGGCACCGGCAGTCCGTGCGGCCCCACGCAGAGGATCAGCGGAACGCCGTCGGCACAAAGCGCGTCGATCCAGCCGGGAAGGCGGTCGTCGTCGATGGCCGCGTCCGAGAGGTAAACCACGCGCGGGTGGGGGCGTTCACTGGCCGGTTCCGCCTCGCGTCGCCCGGTGCCGGCCTCGCGCACGATCTCGACGCCGAGGGCGCCGGGGCCACGGTCGAGCTTCTCGATCCGCACGAAGGCCCGCAGCGCCTGCGGTTCGGCGAGGATGCGTTCGGCAATGCCCTCGGCCAGCGTTTCGAGAAGGTTGACCCGGCGTGCCGCCAGTTCGGCGCCGATGGCCTCGGTCACCCGGTCGTAGGAAAGGATGCGGTCCACGTCGTCGTCGAGCGGCCCGGTGAAGGGCGCGACCTCGACCACGATGTTGAAGTTGATCCGCTGGGTGATGCCGCGCTCGGCCTGGAAGGCGCCGATCTCCACCTCGCGGATGTGGTCGCGCAGGCTGATGCGATCGTGCGGCGCATCGGGCGCGGTCGCCACGCTGCGCTCGGCGGGATGCGAAAAGGCGAGGCGGATTTCTGAGGCCATGGCGCGTCCTCGGGGGTTGGGTCCGCTTCGCTTACCGCATCGCGGCCCCGCTGGGCCAGAGCCGCGACGCAGACTTCGGTCGCGGGTGGGGCGGTTTTTGCCCGAGCGGGCGGGGTACGCCCGCCCGGCAGGCGGTCGAGAAGGCCCTGGGCCGACGAGAAACGCGCGCCCCAGGGGACGCGCGTCGGTGGTTCGCTCGGAAGAGGCGGCCGCTCAGTTCATCGAGATCTGCAGCGGCTGGCGGTAGAACCGGTGCACGCCGATCTGTGCCGTCATCGGAAAGGCCGAGGCCCAGCGGGGGTTCACCGCGACGGTGTGGTAGTGCGTCGCTCCGTCGGTCAGTTCGCGCGGGGCGCCCTCGAGCATGACGGCGGCGATCTTGCCCACCTGCGCCTCGGCGCCGCTTTCGTGCATCGCTTCGCTGTGTCCGTCGCAGGTGTACGAGAACTGGCAGCCCTGGTTCACGACGCCGCATACGCTGTCGGGATAGCGGGGGCTGTCCACGCGGTTCAGGATGACCTCGGCCACGGCCACCTGGCCCTTGATGGATTCGCCGCGCGCTTCGAAGTAGAGCGCCTCGGTCAGGCAGGTCCAGTCGCGGCCGCCGGATTCGACCGGTTGCGCGGCGAGCCAGTTGGCGTCGTAGCGCATCGACTTCACCGAGCTGGCGGACGCCGGTGTCACCAGCCGCTGAAGATGCGCCGAGCTTGCCGCGTTCAGGGCACGGGACTCCTGGCGGATCAGCGACTCCATGCTGTCGTCAGACGTATCGGCTTGGACTTGGGCCGCCAGAAAGACGGCCGCGAATGCCATGAAAAGCACGCGGAACATTTGCACACCTCTTTGCGTAACCGTCTCGGGGACCCTCTTTCCGGGGCGCCTCCGAAAGCTTCCGGCGACGTAAAGCAGACGGCCCGGGCGTGTCCAGTTTGCGACATCGCATGTCGGCAATGTACCGCCGACGCGAGGTCAATCTTGCATAGATGTTGCGAGTTTAGCTGTTCAGCCCAACTCGATCTTGTCCCGAATGGCCAGTTGCGCGGCGGCAAGTCTGGCAACCGGCACGCGAAACGGCGAGCAGCTGACATAGTCCACCCCGGCCGCGCGGCAGTGGGCAATCGATTCGGGATTGCCGCCGTGTTCCCCGCAGATCGACAACGTGATGCCCGCACGCCCCTGCCGGCCGCGTGCCACGCCGATCCGCAGAAGCTCTCCGACGCCTTCGGCATCGAGCACGTGGAACGGATCCTCGGCAAAGACGCCCTGCGCCACGTAGTCCGACATGAACCGCCCGGCGTCGTCGCGCGACAGGCCGTAGGTCATCTGCGTCAGGTCGTTCGTGCCGAAGCTGAGGAAGTGCGCGTGTCGCGCCACCTGGTCGGCCAGGAGGCAGGCGCGCGGCGTTTCCACCATGACGCCGAGACGATAGGTGAAGTCGCGGCCGCGCTCGGCGCGAACCTCCGCGGCCACAGCGTCGATGCGGGCGCGCACGATCTCGACTTCGCGCGGGGTCGAAACCAGCGGGATCATCACCTCGGGCACCACGGGATCGTCCTCGCGGCTGGCCTCCAGCGTCGCTTCGAAGATGGCGCGGGCCTGCATGTCGTAGATCTCGGGGATCGTGACCCCGAGACGTACGCCGCGCATCCCCAGCATGGGATTGTATTCCCCCAGTGCCTCGGCCCGGCGGGTCACGTCCGACACCGGCAGGTCCAGCGCTTCGGCGAGGTCGCGCAGACCGATGCGGTCCGATGGCAGGAACTCGTGCAGCGGAGGGTCGAAGAGCCGGATGCAGACCGGCAGGCCGGTCATCGTCCGGAACAGCTCCACGAAGTCGTCACGCTGCATGGGCAGAAGCCGGTCCAGCGCGGCGCGCCGGTCCTCGGGGCCGTCGGCGAAGATCATCTCGCGCATGACGATCAGGCGGCGCGGATCGAAGAACATGTGCTCGGTCCGGCAAAGCCCGATGCCGCCCGCGTCGAAGTTTCGCGCGGTCTGGGCATCCTCGGGCGTGTCGGCGTTCGCGCGGATGCCGATGTCGCGCTCGGCGTCGGCCCAGGCCATCAGCGTCCGGAAGGAATCGTCAAGCATCGGCTCGACCATGCCCGGCGCGCCCGCCAGCACCGTCCCGTCCGAGCCGTCCACCGTGATCGTGTCGCCGGCGCGGAAGACGCGGCCGTCCTCGGCGACGAGCTGGCCGCGTCGCAGGTGGAATCCCATCCGCCCGGCCCCCACCACGCAGGGCAGGCCGAGGCCGCGGCCGATCACCGCCGCGTGGCTGGTCATGCCGCCGCGCTCGGTCAGCACGCCCACGGCCGCGTGCATCCCCCGCACGTCCTCGGGCGAGGTCTCGCGCCGCACGAGGATGCAGGCCTCGTCGCGCGCGGCCATGGCCTGCGCCTCGGCGGCGGAGAACGCGATACGGCCCGTGGCGGCGCCCGGAGACGCGGCGATGCCGCGTCCGATCGGGTCGCGCACAGCCATCGGGTTCACCTGCCGGTGCAGGAGTTCCGACAGGGCGCGCGGCTCGATCCGCAGCAGTGCCTCCTGCCGGGTGATGATGCCGTCCTCGGCCAGACGCACGGCGATCCGCACCGCCGCGCGCGAGGTGGTCGGGACCACCACGCCGTCGAGGATGAAGAGGCGCCCGTTCTCGATGGTGAATTCCATCTGCATCTCGGCGCGGAGCCGGAGGCGGGCGCGTCCGGCATGTTCCACCAGCGCGTCGAAGGCCTCGGGCGCCAGTTCCTGCAGCGAGGGCCCGCGTGGGTCCCGCTCGAGATAGAGGGAGGCGGCATCCTTGGCGAGCGCCTCGCGCCCCTGGCTCTGGCTCAGGTATCGCCCGGTGATCTGCGGTAGGCCAGTGCCGGGATGGACCAGCTGAAGCACGCCCGAGCCGCATTCGCCGTGGCCGAGACCAAGGGCCATTTCCTGCACCACGAGGCCCAGCCCGGCATCCGCGGGCGCGCCCTTGGCCTGCCGCAGAAGGCGTGCGGTCGTGCCTTCCCACGCCCGTGCCATGGAACGGAGCACTTCGGCCAACTGCGTGGCGCGGTCCTGAGGGAAGGGCTCTTCGGCCTCGGCCTCGTAGGTGTCCAGTGCGGCAGCCAGTCCGGCCGGGCCTTCCGCGGGCAGTTCCGCGAAGGCGTCGGCGTCGAGCCGGGCCACGTCGACCGCGTAGGCGTGGACGAACCGGGTATAAAGACGCGTGGCGGCCTCTTGTCCGATGCGGCGCGATAGAACCTCGTGGGTCTCGTCGGTCAGCCCTAGGTTCAGGATTGCGCCGGGGCCACCCCAGTCGGGCACCTCCGAGGACGGTCTTACGCACAGCACTGCCGCAGGGTCGAACCCGGCCAGCAGCGCATCAAGGTCGGGCATCCGCCCCGCGGCGATCCCGCGCACGGCGTCGAAGGACAGCGCCACGGTCCGCGGCACCGGCAGATCGAGCCGCACGAGGCGCTGGAGACACTTCGCCCGGCCCCCGTGGGTGGGCGACTGGACCGGCGCGGTAGGGGTGATCAGCGTGACGTGACGGTCCTCGACCCGGTCTTTCTGCGGTGCGGCATCATCCATCGCCATCAGGATACGCCTGAGAGGACGTCCGGCAAGGGGCGACACGCGACGTCGCCTCGTGCATTGGTCGTAGACCGGGCGTCCGTGGTGCGGACGTGCTCACCCCTCGAGCCGGGTCAGGTCGGCCACCTGCAGGCAGACTTCGCGGATGCGGGCCAGCAGATTCAGACGGTTGCGTCGAACGATCTGGTTCTCGGCGTTGACCTGCACCGCCTCGAAGAACGCATCCACGGCGGGGCGAAGCCCGGCCATCGCGGACATCGCGGCGGCAAAGTCCTCGCGCTCCATCGCGGGGGCGATCTCGGCCTCGGCGGCGTCGAGCGCGGCGAACAGCGCCTTTTCCTCGTCGGCCTCGGCGAATTTCGGATCGGCGCCGAAGCGATACTCCACGCCATCCTTGTCCTCGGCCTGGATCAGGATGTTGTTCGCTCGCTTGAAGCCCTGCACGAGGTTCGTGCCGTCCTCGGTGTCGACCACGCCCTGCAGCGCCCGCGCCCTGTTCACCAGAAGCGTCAGGTCGTCCGAGCCGGGCATGGCAAGGCAGGCATCGATCACGTCGTGGCGCACGCCTTCGCCGCGCAGGTGGACCTTGAGCCGATCATGAAAGAAGGCGAGGAGGTCGGTCGCCCGCGCGGTGCGGTCGCTGTCGTCGTCCATTCCGGGCTGAGCGGAAAGGCCGCGGATCAACGGACCGTCCTCGGCCTCCAGCGACAGGCGCAGGTCGTTCACCAGCGCGAGCCGGATCACACCCAGCGCGGCGCGACGCAGAGCGAACGGGTCCTTGGAGCCCGTGGGTTTCTCGTCGATCGCCCAGAACCCCGTCAGCGTGTCGATCTTGTCGGCCAACGACACGGCCACCGAGACCGGCGCCGTGGGCACGGCGTCCGAGGGACCGAGCGGGGCGTAATGGTCCTCGCACGCGGCGGCGACCTCGGCGGGCAGGCCGGCCGCCTCGCTGTAATATCGACCCATAAGCCCCTGAAGTTCAGGGAATTCGTAAACCATCTCGGAGGACAGGTCCGCCTTGGCGACGCGCGCGGCCTGCTCGGCTAGATCGGCGTCCGCGCCGACCTGCGGCGCCAGCTCGCGCGCGAGCGCGGCGATACGGTCGATGCGCGCAGCCTGGCTGCCGAGCTTGTTGTGGAAAGTCACGTCCGCAAGACGGTCGGTCCACGGCTGCATCTTGGCATCAACCGCGACGCGCAAGTCATTGTCCCAGAAGAATTTCGCATCCGACAGGCGGGCGGCGAGCACCTTCTGGTTGCCGGCGAGGATGGTCGCGCCGTCGTCGGCGGTCTCGCGGTTGGCGACGGTCACGAAGCGTTCGATCCGGCCGGTCTTGGGATTGCGGACAGAGAAGAACTTTTGATGCTCCTTCATCGAGGTCATCAGCACTTCGGGCGGAAGGTCGAGGAATTCGGCTCCGATATCGCCCATGAGCACCACGGGCCATTCCACGAGGCCCGCGACTTCGGCCAGGAGGCCTTGGTCCTCGACCACCTCGAGCCCGCTCGCGAAGGCGCGCTGCTCGGCGTCGTTGCGGATGATCTCGGCGCGTTCGGCGGGGTCGAGAATGACCTTCGCGCGCTTCAGTTTCGCCGAGTAATCCTCGAACCCAGTTACGGAAAACGGCGCGGGGGCCATGAAGCGGTGGCCCTCTGTCACGTCGCCAGCCTCGATCCCGTCGACGTTCAGCGGCACCACGCGATGTTCGGCCTCATCGGTGAGGATGCAGAGGATGCGGTGCAGCGGACGAACCCAACGCAGGCTGCCCGCGCCCCAGCGCATGGACTTGGGCCAAGGGAAGGTGCGGATGACGCCTTCCAGCACCTCGGCCACGATGGCGTCCGCCGGGCGACCCGGCGTCTCGACGGTGGCGAAGTAGAACGTGCCCTTCTTTTCCTCGCGCTCGACGAGGTCCTCGCGGGCGACGCCCGCGCCGCGCAGGAAGCCCTCGATCGCCTTCTCGGGCGCGCCGACCTTGGGACCGCGACGTTCTTCGCGAAGGGTGGGCGAGTGGTCGGTCAGCCCCTCCAGTGCGAGCGTCAGACGGCGTGGCGTCGCGAAGGCGGCGGCGTGGGCGTAGGTAAGGCCCGCCTCGACCACGCCGTCGGTGACGCGCGCCTTCAGGTCCTCGGCCGCACGCGCCTGCATGCGCGCCGGGATTTCCTCGGAGAAGAGTTCGATCAGAAGGTCGGGCATAATGGGTTCCGCGCAGCGCCGGTTTCGGTGTGTCGCGGGGTGGATACCGGCCTGCCGGGCTGTCGTCCAGCAGGTCGGCCCACGGGGACGGCGGCCTAGTTGCCCTGGGCCGCCTTCTTCGCTTCTGTGCGTCCTGCGCCTTCTGCTTGGCGCGTTGGGCCAGCGTCTCGACGTCCGATCCCGCCCGTGCAGGGACGATGCGGTAGCGTGCCTCGACGAGGTTCTCGAGCGCGAAGCCCAGCACGCCAAGGGCAATGACCCCGAGCGCGACGCGCCCGTAGGGCACCGAGCGTACCTGGGCGAGCGCGTCTCCGACACCGCCGGCCTGTTCAGGGTTCGACTGCAAGGCGGCGAGGCCCATCAGTAGCCCGACGATGGCGATCAGAGTGCCCTGCGCGATGAAGCCCGCCTGCAAGGCCGGGTCGAGCTTCTGCGTGGTGGGCGTCACCCGCATCGTGCGCTTGTACTTCTGCGCGATGCCCTTGTGGATGTAGTAGACGCCCGCGCCGGCGATCCCCAGGGCGATCGCTGCGGCGATCCAGCGGCCGTAGGGCCAGGACATCAGCCGCGCCGTCCAGTCCTCGGCGCCGCTGCCACCACCGCCACCGCCGCCAAGGGCGAGACCCGCGACCGATACGCCGAGGGCCGCGTGGATGAGACCAGTGACGACGAGGCCGCCGCGCGCGAACAGGCCGCTCGAATCGTCCCCGCGGCGTTCGAGGTCGAGGGCGGCCGCGATGAAGCGCCATATGGCATAGCAGACGAGACCCACGGCGATGACCCAGAGCAGGGCGGTGCCGAACGGTTCGGACTTGAGGTCGGCGAGCGCGCCGGTGGTGCCTTCGGCCTGCCCCCCGTCAAGCGCCGCGGCAAGGGCCAGGCCCCCCACGACGGTGTAGACGATGGCGCGGGAGGTGTATCCCGCGCGCATTACGGGCACCACCCAGGCGGGTGCTTTGTCGGCCATGTTCACGTCTCCTCGCGTTGCAGTGATACAGCGCGCGGGAGGCGTGCCGGGTTCCGTCCCCGGGGCCGGTCAGCGTTCGGGCGGGGGCGGGCAGTCCTCGCCGAGGGGGGTGCCGTCATAGGCGGTCTCCCCACAATCGTTGATCTCGTGCCAGACGTAGCCGAAACCTTCGGCGGTGATCGCGACCACGCGGTCGATGCCGTATTCGAAGTTCCGCTCGCCGAGGAAGACGTCGGCACGCCCGTCCTCGATCATCTGGCCGATGCCGGGGGCGTCGAAGCAGCCGAACCAGCCGGGTGCCACTCGCGGCGAGGCATCGTCATAGAGCTTGTAGGTGTCCACCGCTTCCTCGAGCGGAAGCTCGGTACGGAAGCAGGCGCGGTAGCGGATCGGCGAGCTTTCCGAGTCGATACCTTCGAAGTTGCTGATTTCGATCGGTTCGGGCGTGTCGGAGCCGAGCGGCGTGAGCGAGATCTGCGCGTTGTCCGCCGGCACCTCGTCGTAGAAGGCGTAGACCTGCAGGTAGTACATCGAGCCACCGGCCAGAACGGCGGCGAAAAGCAGGATGAGGATGAGGGTGCGTCCGGTCATTGGGTATCAGCGCCAGTTCATGTCGATATGTGGTCTGTCGGTGCGCGCCGCGCGGCGGCGCAGCGCTTCGGTTCGGGCGGCGAGGGCGGGCAGGCGGTCCTCGTGGGTCTCGACGAAGACATGGTCGATGCGCGCGAAGGCGGGCCGGTCGAACAGCGCCTCCAGAAGAGCGACCTCGGCCCCTTCGATATCCATTTTCAGGATCGCCACCGGCGCGTCGAGCGCCTCCAGGAAGGCCGGGAAGTCGACCTGCGGCACCTCGATGGCGCAGTCGGGATCGACGTTGCGCTTGTCCGCCAGGGTGGAGGCGCCCTGCGACAGCTTCTCGCGGTCTGTGTCGAAGCCGGTCCGGCGGTAGAGCGTGACGGTGCCGGCCTCGGACCCGGCGACGGCCTCAATCACCTCGACGTTCGGCAGATCCGCGACACGGGTGCGCAGTTCTGTGGCGGTCCAGGGGTCGGGCTCGAAGGCGTAGACGCGACCCGCGGTCAGGGCCATGCGCCGCGACACCGTTCCGAGATTGGCGCCGAGGTCTATGCAGGCGCGGCCTTCGACGCGGGCCAGAGCCGCCTCGAAGGCGGCTTCTGCCAGCGGGGTGAGCGTCTTGCGGTACTTCGTGCGATAATGCAGGCCGCGCGGCCCGGGCAGATGCGCGAGGCAGCGATACCGGAGGCGACGCCACGCCGCGCCGACCCCGGTGCCGCCGCGCGCGGCCATCAGGCGGCGGCCTCCGCGCCGCCGGCCTCGGTGGTCACGAAGGCGTCGGCGCAGGCCTTGGCCAGCGCCCGCACCCGTCCGATGTAGGCCTGCCGCTCGGTCACCGAGATCACGCCGCGCGCGTCGAGCAGGTTGAAGAGGTGCGACGCCTTGATGCACTGGTCGTAGGCCGGGTGCGCCATGACGATCGCCTGCCCGGTCTTGGGATCGACCGGCTCGGCCTCCAGGATGCGGCGGCACTCGGCCTCGGCATCCTCGAAGTGGCGCAACAGGGTTTCGGTGTCGGCCACGTCGAAGTTCCAGCGCGAATATTCCCGCTCGGTCTGGCGGAACACGTTGCCGTAGCTCAGGGGCTGCGGCGCGTCGGGGTCGTTGAAGGGCATGTCCATCACGTGATCGATGCCCAGAACGTACATTGCCAGACGTTCCAGCCCGTAGGTCAGTTCGCCCGAGACAGGATGGCAGTCGTGACCGCCGACCTGCTGGAAATAGGTGAACTGCGAGACTTCCATGCCGTCGCACCAGACCTCCCATCCCAGGCCCCAGGCGCCGAGCGTCGGGCTTTCCCAGTCGTCCTCGACAAAGCGGACGTCGTGCAGGCCGAGGTCGATGCCGATCGCCTCGAGACTGCCGAGATAGAGCGCCTGCAGATCCGGCGGGCTCGGTTTGATGAGAACCTGGAACTGGTAGTAATGCTGGAGCCGGTTGGGGTTCTCGCCGTAGCGCCCGTCGGTGGGCCGCCGCGAGGGCTGCACGTAGGCCGCGGCCCAAGGCTTCGAGCCGAGCGCCCGCAGCGTCGTCGCCGGGTGGAAGGTGCCGGCACCGACCTCCATGTCGTAGGGTTGCAGGACGGCGCACCCCTTGGCGGCCCAGTAGGTCTGGAGCCGCAGGAGGATCTCCTGGAAGCTGCGCGGTTTCTGCGTCTCTGCCATGTCTGCGTCCACTTTTCCTGCGTGCCGGTTGATTAGGCGGCCACAGCCGGGGGGTCAATTCCATCCCTCGCTGCATTTTGACGTGCACGCGCGTCGCCGTTTGATAAGCGTGCCTGAAACGGACCGAACAATCGACCGAAAGACGAAGGGCGAAGGACACGCATGAAACGAAAGCTTTGGACCCTTGGCGCGACGCTCTGGCTCGCCGCCGGACCCGTGGCGGCACAGAATGTGTATATCCAGATCGAGGCGCAGCCGTCGCTCTCGCGCGCCGAGGACCGGGTCCGGGATTATGCGAGCTACCTGTCGGACGTGAACGGCTTCGCCCTCGGTGGCGGCTGGTACGGCGTGGCGTTGGGACCGTTCGAGCCCGCCGAGGCCCGCCAGATCCTGTCGCGCCTGCGTTCGAACGGCCAGGTGCCGGGCGACTCCTATGTCGAGGAGGCCAACCGCTACCGCCAGCGCTTCTTCCCCGTTGGCTCGACCGTCGATGCCGGCGCGCAGGCCGCGCAGCCGTCGACCGATCAGGCACAGGAAGCCGCGGCCGAGCCGCAGGAGCCTGCCGAGCCCGTCGACGAGACACCGCGTCAGGCCCGTGCCAGCGAGGCCGAGCTGACCCGCGCCGAGCGCGAGCAGCTTCAGGTCGCACTGCGGTGGGCCGGCACCTATGAAGGACCCATCGACGCGGCCTTCGGACAGGGCACGCGCAACGCCATGGCGGGCTGGCAGCGAGAGGCCGGGTTCGAGGCGACGGGCGTCCTGACCACGCGCCAGCGCGCCGAGCTTCTGCGCCAGTACAACGCCGTGCTCGAAGGTCTTGGCATGGAGGTCGTGACGGACAACCGCGCCGGTGTGCGGATCGCCATGCCCACAGATGTCGTGGCCTTCGACACCGCCGCAAGTCCCTTCGTGCGCTACGCGCCTACCGGCGATCTGCCGGTGCGCGTCCTGCTGATCTCCGAGCCCGGCGACAGCCGCACGCTCGCAGGGCTCTACGAGATCATGCAGACCCTCGAGATCGTCCCGACCGAGGGCGAGCGGTCGCGCGACAGCAACAGTTTCACCCTGACCGGACAGAACGACGAGATCGTCAGCCACACCGAGGCGCGCGTCGCGGACGGGGCGATCAAGGGCTTTACGCTGATCTGGCCCGCCGGCGACGAGGAGCGCCGCACGCGGGTGCTGGCCGAGATGCGCTCGACCTTCGAGCCGGTGCCGGGCACGGTTCTCGATCCCGCGACGGTCGAGGAGGAAGAGCAGGCCGTGGACCTCGTCTCGGGCCTCGCCATCCGCAAGCCGCGGGTGTCGGCCTCGGGCTTCTACGTCGACGACGCGGGCACCGTGATGACCGCCTCCGACACGGTCGCGTCCTGCGGTCGCATCACGCTCGAGGGTGCCTACGACGCCGAGGTCTTGGCCGAGGATGACGGCCTCGGTGCCGCGCTGCTGCGGTCGGGCACGAGGCTCGCCCCGCGCGAGGTCGCGGCGTTCCGCACCGATGCGCCGCGCCTGAAATCCGAGATCGCGGTCGCCGGCTATTCGTTCGGCGGCGTCCTGCCGGGGCCCACTGTGACCTATGGCCAGCTCGAGGACGTGCGCGGCCTCGACGGTGACGACACCCTCAAGCGGCTTGCGCTGGCGGCCGAGTCCGGCGACGCGGGCGGCCCGGTGCTCGACACCGGCGGCGCGGTGCTGGGGATGCTGTTGCCCGAGGATCGCAGCGGCCGTGAGCTCCCCGACAGCGTGAGCTTCGCCGCCAAGGCCGAGGCGCTGGCCGCGTTCGCGGACGGCGCGGGCATCGAGATCGGCCAGACCCGCGGCGAGGCTGCCATGGCACCCGAGGACCTGGGCGCGGTGGCGAGCGGCATGACCGTGCTGGTGAGCTGCTGGGACTGATCGCGGCGCGCGGGCAGGCCCCGCGCGTGCTGCCCCGCGGGACCTATCCCGCGCGGCGGCGCGCGAAGATCGCGGCCAGCGCTCGCCGCTGGCTCAGTGCGATGCCGCCGAGGATCAGTGCCGTTGCGGCAAATAGGCCGGGTCGCACCGGTTCGCCAAGGATGACGGCACCGAAGATCACCGACCAGACCGGCACCTGGTAGTTCGTGAGGCTCATGAACACAGGGCCGGCGCGACGCACCACCAGAACCCGCAGCATGTTCGCCCCCGCGGTCGGCACGACGCCCAGAAGCACGATCCAGCCCAGCGTGACCGCGTCGGGCAGGGCGGGCGGACCTTCCAGCAGAAGCGCCAGCGGCACCACCACGGCGCTCCCGATCAGCAGGCTCGTCGCGGCGAGGCCCAGAGGATCGACCGGGGGCAGCCGCCGGATCGTCACCGAGGCCACCCCGTAGGAGCATGCCGCGCCGATGCAGGCGAGCCGCCCCACTGGTTCCAGCGGGTCTCCGGTCGCCCGAAGTGCGTCTCCGCCCAGCAGCAGCGCCACGCCGGCGAAACCCACCAGCAGCCCCGCCACCCGGTCGAGACGCAGCGCCTCGTCGCGCAGCAGCAGGTGTGACAGCGGCAGAACGATCAGCGCGATTGCGGCCATCGACACGCCCGCGAAGGCCGAAGTCACGTGGGTCTGGGCCCAGGCCAACAGCAGGAACGGAACCGCCGTCGAGAAGGCGCCGACGATGGCCAGCCCGCCCGGACTGCGCGCCGCGGTGGTGAAAAGCCGTCCGCTGCCGGCGAGGCGCCAGATCGCGGCCGTGACGGTCGCGGCCGTCACGACACGCCCGGCGGCGAGCCAGGCTGGCGTGACACCCGCGAGTGCGAGTTCCGTCACGAGGAACGTGGCGCCCCAGACGATGCCGAGGGCCACGACCGACAGCCAGTCGGTGGCGGCGGGACGCGGGGGTGCGGGATGGTGCAAGGATGGGCCTCCGAGGGGGATCGCCCCGGCACGGGGCGGCAAAAGTCTTTGCGGATGGGCAATGCGCGGTTAGGCTCGGGACGCTACCGCGTGACAGGAGGACATCATGGACGCATTCTTCATTCTTCCGCTTCTCATCCTGCTTGGCCTCCTCGCATTCTGCGTTCTGCAGCTACGCAAGGATATGTGAGGACAGGGCAAGGAACGGGCGCGCGCCGGTGAGGTTTCCCTAGGGTCACCACAACCGGAGGAGTATCCCCGTGGACGCCGCATTCATCGTTCCCATCCTGGCCCTGATCACGATCCTGGCTGGTATCCTGTTCGCCATGAAGTCGCAACGCGACGTGGAGAAGGCGCGGCAGGATCCCAACGATCCCAACAGCGCGCCGGCCGCCGATGGCCCGAAACCGCGCAGCTGAACCAGTGCAGCCGCGTGAAGGACGAAGAGCCCGCAGCGATGCGGGCTTTTTGCCGTGTGGGTGGAATTTTCTGGCAGGTGTCCAAAGCGCGGACCGACATTGAACGTCCGTCAGCGCCTCCGCGTCGCCCATGAACCGGTCCAGCGTCGCGGCGGGTGGCCAGGCTCCGCAACTGCTCGAGAGAAAACGAGGCCACGCTTTCTGTCCGGCTTTTTCGGCCGCTCGGCGTGGGGCGCAGCCTATGAGGATTGCTCCCCGCTGCGTACAGGTCCGCGGCGATCAGGCCGCGAATAAACGTCAAACGGGGCGCGAGCCCGAAAGCCCGCACCCCGCCGATGTCACTTCAAGCTCTTTCCGGTCAACCGGTCACCGCGCTGCCACCGGGGCCGCTCCGTGGCGGACGGACATGTCTGCGCGCGCCTTGCGGGCGCTGGTGACCCGGGCGTGCCACCATGCCACCGCGAAGAGCGGCAGGACCGACGCCAGAACGGCGAGGTTCGACACGATGGGTCCGGCCGAGCGGCCCTCCATTCCCCACATGATGAGGTAGACCAGCACCACGTGCGCGGTGAACACCTGCAGCGAATGCTGGCCGAGGAACACCAGCGGGCGCCGCGTCATCAGCCATGTCAGGCCGCGGCCCACTGCGCGGATACCGCGGTTCGCGCTTTCGGGCCCCACCGCCACGAGGAACGAGATCACGTAGAGGTCCAGCAGGAAGTTCGCGAGGAAGATCGCGTCGAGATTGCCGCGGTCGAGCCGGTCCCAGATCAGGCGGCGCAGCTCGATGTCGAGCCAGCCGAGATTCACCGCGCGGTCGAAGAGCGCGAAGACCACCATGCCGCCGACGCCGGCCCAGAACGCACGCCGGCCCCACACGGTCCGGAAGAAGCTGGTATCCAGCTTGTCCCGTGCGAACAGGAAGCCGAGGTAAAGCGCCAGGAAGTAGATCGTCTGCCAGGCGAAGACGTTGAAGTAGATGCCGATGTTGATCGGCGTGCCGATGTCCCGCAGGAGACCTTCGACCGGGCGTTGCGCGTCATCGGGAATGCCTGTCTGGGCAAAGACCCACGCAGCGGCGCTCAGAACGAAGACCCACTTGGCGTGCCCCTTGGCGAACGCCAGCAGCGCGAGCGGTGTCAGCAGCATCATCCAGAGGTAAAGCGCGAGGATGCCGAGATGCATCGAGCCGGTCACGAGACCGAGCGAGGCCAGCGTGAAGGTGATCGGCTCGGCCACGTACTGTCGCAGGACGCGCGGCTCGAAACCCCAGTAGGCCAGTGCCAGCGCAACGGCGGCAAAGCCGAGGATCATCGCGGCCTGGTAGGTGTAGATCGTCTTCATGCGCCCGAAGACACCGCCGACCATGCTGCGCACGCCCTTGCGGTCCATGCGCTTGGTGTAGACCAGCGCCACCACGAAGCCCGAGATGAAGACGAAGCCCTGCGCGTCTTCCACGAACCCGAGAGCGTGGTGATTCCAGCGTCCGAGGATGGAGCGGAACTCGCCCGTGGTATGGGCGATCATCATGAACAGCAGGAAGAACCCGCGGAACCCGTCGAATATGGTTAGGCGCATGGCAGTCTCCGGTGATGGACCGCGCACTCCTCTGCGCAGCCCTGCACAAAAGCGCAATGCGCCAGAGCGCAAAAGGCTCCCGGAAAAAGTGTATTAAAGTGGCATTGGGCGGAGGACTGCTGCCCGGCAGCGCGTTTTGGGCGGATCGCGGCGCGAAAGCGGGCGCGTCTGGCGAATTACGTGGCGTTTTTTGTATGCGTCGCGGGTGCGGCGCCCACCGGTCGGACGACCTCGGTCCGGAGCCTGTCGGCAGGCACGCGGGCCGGATCGTCGAGATAGACCTCCCAGACCGGCTGTCCCGGCTCGCGGCCTTCGGCGCGCAGGGCGGTGTCGAGCGCATGGTGGGTCTCGGGGAGGCGGTCATATGCACCCACGTGCAGCATCCGGGCGACTTCGCCTCCCGGCAGGACACCGACCTGAAGCCCGTCGGGTGCGGCCTCTGCATCCTCCTCGGACACCGGCCGGGCGCAGGTCGCGCGGAACTGGCCGCTGTCCTTGCGGTGGTAGATCGCCACGGGCGGACCCTCGGGCGTGATTCCCGCAGACGCGAGACGGCGGGCCAGGTCGGCGAAAGCGGCACTGACGGACGTGGCGATCGCGACAGCGTCCCACGGGCAGACGACGGGCAGCGCGAGGTAGGGCTGGGTGGGTTGGTGCCTCAGTCTGAGGTCCATGGCGCGGGCTCCGCAAGCTGCGCCGTGCGTCGCCGGCCGGATGTCCCGGCCGGACGCTGGCGTCGTGATCGTGGCGGGGACGCGTCACCGCGGTGCGCGCGCCCCCGCCGATCAAGACATCAGTTCTTGGACTTGTCGACCATCTTGCCGGCCGAGATCCACGGCATCATCTCGCGCAGCTTCTCGCCGACCTGCTCGATCTGGTGTTCGTCGTTCAGGCGGCGGGTGGCCTTGAACATCGGCTGGCCGACCGAGTTTTCCTGCATGAAGTCGCGCACGAACTTGCCGGTCTGGATGTCGGTCAGGACCTCCTTCATGCGCTTCTTGGTCTCCTCGTAGGGCAGAATGCGCGGGCCGGAGACGTACTCGCCGTACTCGGCGGTGTTCGAGATCGAGTAGTTCATGTTCGCGATGCCGCCCTCGTAGATCAGGTCCACGATGAGCTTCACCTCGTGCAGGCACTCGAAATAGGCCATCTCGGGCTCGTAGCCGGCCTCCACGAGGGTCTCGAAACCCATGCGGATCAGCTCGACAAGGCCGCCGCAGAGCACGGCTTGTTCGCCGAAGAGGTCAGTTTCGCATTCCTGGCGGAAGTTCGTCTCGATGATGCCCGAGCGGCCGCCGCCGATGGCCGAGCAGTACGACAGGCCGAGCTCCATCGCCTTGCCGGTGGCGTCGTTCTCGACGGCCACGAGGCAGGGCACGCCGCCGCCCTTGACGTATTCGCCGCGGACGGTGTGGCCGGGGCCCTTGGGCGCCATCATGATGACGTCGACGCCGGGCTTGGGCTCGATCAGGCCGAAGTGCACGTTGAGACCGTGGGCGAAGGCGATGGCCGCGCCTTCCTTCAGGTTGTCGTGGACATACTTCTTGTAGGTATCGGCCTGAAGCTCGTCGGGCATGGTGAACATGATGAGGTCGCACCACGCGGCCGCCTCGGCGATGCCCATGACCTGCAGGCCCTCGCCCTCGGCTTTCTTCGCCGACGGCGAGCCTTCGCGCAGGGCGACGGCGACGTTCTTGGCGCCCGAGTCGCGCAGGTTCAGCGCGTGCGCGTGGCCCTGGCTGCCGTAGCCGAGGATCGCGATCTTCTTGTCCTTGATAAGGTTAATGTCGCAGTCGCGATCGTAGTAGACGCGCATCTGGAGTCTCCTTCCCGGGTTTTCATTCTGCCTGCACACTAGGCGTCCGGCCGAGAGGGGGATTGCAAAATCAGAAGTATAACGATCATCTGCGCACTTTCCATTCGCAGATAGGCAGGATACTGCACGGATCATGCTCGACGATGCAGACCGCCGTATCCTGCGCCAGTACCAGGCGACGCCCGAGGCCCCGATGTCGGACCTTGCGGAGCGTTGCGGGCTGACCGCGACCACGCTCTCGCGCCGGCTCGACCGGCTGCGGGCGTCGGGTGTCCTGCGCGGGGTGCGTGGCGTGATCGACTGGCAGGTGCTGGGCTACGCGGTGGAGGTGTCGCTGCGGGTGACCCTCGACAAATCCGTTCCGCGCGCCTTCGACGAGTTTCTCGCTCGGGCCCGCGAGGTGCCCGAGGTGATCGAGATCCAGACCTTCCTCGGGCAAGTGGACGTGCGGCTGTCGGTGATCGCGCGTGACCTCGCGCACTATCAGGAACTGTACCGCGAGAAGCTGCTGGCGCTCCCGCACATGACCGATCTCGAGGCGCTCATGCATATCGCGCGCCTCAAGGGCGACGAGACCCTGCCGGTATGATCGAACTCGACGAGACCGACCGCGCCATCGTGCGCGCGCTGGCCGCCGACGCCACGCTGTCGGCGGGTGCGCTCGGGCGCGAGCTGGGCCTGTCCCAGCCGGCGGCCTGGCGACGCATCAAGCGTCTGCGCGAGGCCGGCGTCTTTCGCGGCGCGCGGCTCGACCTCGACGGCGCGGCCCTGGGGTTCGGCGTCACCGTCTTTCTCGGCGTGAAGCTGGCCGCAAAGGGCCGCGCGAGTCTCGGCGACTTCGAACGCGCGGTGCAGGCGATCCCCGAGGTGCAGACGGTGGAGCACATCCTCGGGATGTACGACTACCGCCTGCGCGTGGTCGCCCGCGACGTGCCCGATTTCGAACGGGTGCTCCGGCGGCGGATCATGGCGCTGCCCGGCGTGGGCAGCGTCGATGCCAACGTGCTGCTGTCGGAGGAGCGAAGGCCTGGTCCGCTCGGCTGAAAGCCGGGGCCCGGTTTCCGCTTGGCGCACCGCGTGGCGCGGAGTAGCCCTGTGCGCGACACGAGACATGAAAGGAATGCTGCCATGGCACTGCTCGACACCGTCGATCCCAAGGGCCTCGACGAGTTCTCGGTGGTCTTCACCGACCGTTCGCTCAACCACATGTCGCAGGCCTTCCAGCAGGTGATGCGCGACCTCTCGGAGGGGCTTCGGTCGGTCTACAACGCCCACGCAGTGGCGATCGTGCCCGGCGGCGGTACCTTCGCGATGGAGGCGGTCGCGCGCCAGTTCGGGCAGGGCGCGGACATGCTGGTCGTGCGCAACGGGTGGTTCTCCTACCGCTGGACGCAGATCTTCGAGGCCGGCGGGTTCGGCGGCGAAGTGACGGTGATGAAGGCCCGCCAGCAGGGCAACGCGACGCAGTCGCCGTTCGCGCCCGCGCCGATCGAAGAGGTCGAGGCACGCATCGCCGAGGTGAAGCCATCGGTCGTCTTCGCGCCGCATGTCGAGACCTCGGCCGGGATCATCCTGCCGGAGGACTACATCACCCGCCTCGCCGCGGCGGCGCATGACGTCGGCGCGCTGATGGTGCTGGACTGTATCGCCTCGGGCTGCGCCTGGGTGGACATGGGCAAGACCGGCGTGGACGTGCTGATCTCGGCACCGCAGAAGGGTTGGTCGTCGACGCCATCGGCCGGCCTCGTCATGCTGTCCGAGCGCGCGGCCGCGCGCATGGAGGAGACCGCGTCGAACTCGTTCGCGGCGGACCTCAAGAAATGGCGCGCGATCATGGCGGCTTACGAGAACGGCGGTCACGCCTATTACGCCACCATGCCCACGGACGGGCTCCGTGCCTTCCGCGACGCGCTGGCCGAGACCCGCGAGTTCGGGCTGGATGCGGCGCGCGACCGGCAGTTCGAGCTGGGCGCCCGCGTGCGCGAGACGCTGGCCGCACGCGGCCTCGCCTCGGTGGCGGCCGACGGGTACGGCGCGCCGGGAGTGGTCGTGGCCTACACCGACGACCCCGAGGTGCAGTCGGGCCGGGCCTTTGCCAAGGCCGGGACCCAGATCGCCGCCGGCGTGCCGCTGCAGGTGGACGAGCCCGAAGGTTTCTCGACCTTCCGCCTCGGCCTCTTCGGGCTCGACAAGCTGCGCGACGTGGACGGCACCGTGGCGCGTCTCGAGCGCGCGCTCGACGCGGCGCTGTAAGTCGTCATGCGGAGCGCGCCCTGTGCGGGCGCGCGCCCTTTTGCATCGGGTGCGCGGCGGGCCGCGCCCCCGAGACGTGCGAGAGGCGCTGCCTCTCGCGCTCTCCGGAGTATTTGGAACGAGAAGAAGGGACGGGGTCAGCCCTTGCGGCGGACGAAACCGCGGGCGGGATCGTAGCCCCAGAGCGCGAGCGCGAGGAACGCCGCGAGCGAGAGCGCGACCCAGCCGAGCGCCGCGAGGTTCCAGTCGAGATAGAGCGCGAAGCGGATCAGCTCGACCGCTTGGGTGAACGGGTTCGCCGCGCAGATGTCGCGCAGGAGGTCCGAGCTCTCGGCCATTTTCCACAGCGGATAGAGCGCGGTCGAGAGGAAGAACATCGGGAAGATGACGAAGTTCATCACGCCCGCGAAGTTCTCGAGTTGCTTGATGAAGGACGAGATCGCGAGGCCGAGCGCGCCCAGCATGAGCCCCGCGATCAGTAACGCGGGCAGGGCCGCCACGTAGCCCAGGGCCGGCATCTCGATGTCGAACAGCCATGCCACCGCCAGGAAGGCGTAGACCTGCAGGATGCCGATCAGGGTCGAGCCCAGGAGCTTGCAGAACAGCAGCCAGCCGCGCGGCAGCGGTGCCGTGAGAAGCAGGCGCATGGAGCCGGTCTCGCGGTCGTAGACCAGGCTCAGCGAGGATTGCATCCCGTTGAAGAGCAGGATCATCCCGCACAGGCCGGGGACGATGTAGGTCTCGTAGGTGATGTAGGTCTGGTAGGGCGGGATGATCGACAGCCCCAGCGCCGCGCGGAAGCCTGCCGCGAAGACCAGCAGCCACACGAGCGGGCGCACGAGCGCGGCTAGGAAGCGCTCGCGCTGGTGCACGAAGCGCAGCGCCTCGCGCAGGACGATGGCCCGGAGCGCGGTGAGGTAGGCGCTCATGCGTCCTCTCCGGTGGTGGCGAGGAAGTAGTCGGTGAGGCTCTGCGCGCCGCGCAGTTCGCCGGCCTCGCCGTCGGCGCGTATGCGGCCCCGGTGCAGCACGATGAGCCGGTCGGTGTCGCGCACCTCGTCGGTGAGATGCGTGGCCCAGAGCACGGTCAGCCCGTCCTCGGCGGCGAGGCGGTGGACGTGGTCGACGATGGCGTGACGCGAGGCCGCGTCGAGACCCACGGTCGCTTCGTCGAGAAGCAGCACATCGGGGCCGTGGATCAGAGCGCGGGCGATCTCGGTCCGGCGGCGGTGACCGCCGTTGAGGTCGCGCGCCCGTTCGCCGGCGCGTTCCGCGATGTCGAGCCGCTCGAGCGCGGCGTCGATGCGGCGCGCCGCGTCGCGGCCCGACAGCCCGTGCAGTGCCGCGAAGTAGCGCAGGTTCTGGCGGATCGTCAGGTCGAGGTCGAGGGTCGGCGACTGGAAGACCACGCCCATGCGGGCCAGCGCCGCGCGGGGCTCGCGCGCGATGTCGTGGCCGGCGACCGAGATGCGGCCCTCCGCGGTGGTGAAAAGCCGAGTGAGCAGGCCGAAGAGCGTCGACTTGCCCGCACCGTTCGGGCCGAGCAGAGCCGCGAAGCGCCCCGGCGCCACGTCGAAGCCCGCGCAGTCGAGCGCGGTCTTCGCCCCGTAGCGGAAAGTCACGTCGCGCACGTTCAGGCCGCCCGTCCGGGTCACGTCCTGCCTCCCTCGGTCCCTCTTCCGCCGGGCAGACTAGACGCAGACGCGGGGCGGGGGAAAGGGCCACCATCGAAGGGGGCGGCGGAGGTGGTCGACCTTCGGGCCGCTCTCTAGGAGAATGGTCTAATATCCCGTGCCGGACGGAGACCCTAACCTCCGGCCAGATCAAGGAAGGACCACCCCGATGCAGATGAGCGATTCCCGCGAGATCGAGGCCCCGCGCGAGACGGTATGGGCGGCGATCCTCAATCCCGACGTGCTGAAGGAATGCGTCCCCGGTTGCACCGAGCTGACCGGAACGCCGGACGAGGGCTTCGAGGCCACGGTCGTGCAGAAGGTCGGACCGGTGAAGGCGACCTTCAAGGGACAGGTCACCGTGTCGGACCGGGTCGAGCCGGAGAAGGTGACGCTCTCGGGCGAGGGCAAGGGCGGTGCCGCGGGCTTTGCCAAGGGCGACGCAAACGTGCGGCTCGAGGAAATCGAGCCCGGACGCACGCGCCTGCACTACGACGTGGAGGCCAAGGTCGGCGGCAAGCTCGCGCAGCTGGGCTCGCGCGTGATCGACGGCTTCGCCAAGAAGATGGCGGACCAGTTCTTCACGCGCCTGCAGGAGGCCATCGAGGGCCCCGCGGAGGAGAGCGAGGCGCCCGAGGCCGAGGAGACGCCCGGCGACAAGAAGAAGGGCTGGTTCAAGCGCATGACCGGGGCCTGAGGAAACGCCGCTTGACACCGGGGGCACCTCCGGGGGCAAGCTACTGACAAGACAGCCGATTGGCCATCCGACGGGAGGAATAGATGACTGAAGTGACGATGAACGTGAACGGCCGCAAGGTGACGCGCAGCGTGCGTGGCAACGAGCTCCTCGTGGAGTTCCTGCGCGAGCAGCTGCGCCTGACCGGCACCCACGTGGGCTGCGACACCAGCCAGTGCGGCGCATGCTGCGTTCACGTGAACGGAGAGCTCGTGAAGGCCTGCACCATGTTCGCGGCCGAGGCCGACGGCGCCGAGGTGGCGACGATCGAGGGTCAGGCCAACGCGGACGGCTCGCTCAACGTGATCCAGCAGGCCTTCCAGGACTACCACGGGCTGCAGTGCGGCTTCTGCACGCCGGGCATGGTGATGTCGGCGGCCTCGCTGCTCAAGGACAACCCCAAGCCCACCGAGGAGGAGATCCGTCACCACCTGCAGGGCAACATCTGCCGGTGCACCGGATACCACAATATCGTCCGCGCGATCATGGCCGCGTCCGGGCAGGAGACGCCGGCGGTCGCGGCCGAGTGACGCCGACGCCCGCGGGAGACGCGCCAAGCGGCGCGACCGCGGGCCGGGGAGAGTAGGGGGCGCGCCCGCGCGGCGCGCCGGAGAGGACCAAGGCATCGGGCGGACATGGCGCCGCCACCCAGGGAGGATCGACATGCCGAAGGATCATGGCATCGGAGCCAGCAGCAAGCGCCGGGAGGACGTGCGCTTTCTCACCGGCACCGGCAACTACACCGACGACATCAACGTCTACGGGCAGGCCTACGTTGCCTTCGTCCGCTCGGACGTGGCGCACGGGCGGATCAAGTCCGTGGACACCGCGGAGGCCGCGGCCATGCCGGGCGTCCTGCGCGTCTTCACCGGCTCGGACTTCGAGGGCGTGGGGTCGATCCCCTGCGGCTGGCAGGTCACAGACCGGCACGGCGAGCCGATGAAGGAGCCCGCGCACCCGGTGCTCGCGCATGGCAAGGTGCGCCACGTGGGCGACCCGATCGCCGCGGTGGTGGCCGAGACGCTTCAGGAAGCGCGCGACGCCGCCGAGGCGGTGATGGCCGACATCGAAGAGCTGCCGGCCGTGGTCGACATGAAGGCCGCCGTGGCCTCGTCCGACACGCTGGTGCACGACGATATCGGCACCAACCTCTGTTACGACTGGGGCTTCGTCGAGGACAACCGCGAGGCCGTGGACAAGGCGATCTCGGAGGCGGCGCACGTCACCACGCTCGAGCTGGTGAACAACCGTCTGGTGGCCAACCCGATGGAGCCGCGCGTGGCCGTGGGCAGCTACGAGGCGGCGGGCGACATGTCGACGCTCTACACCACCTCGCAGAACCCGCACGTAATCCGGCTGCTGATGGGCGCCTTCGTCCTCGGCATCCCCGAGCACAAGTTGCGGGTCGTGGCGCCGGACGTGGGCGGTGGCTTCGGCACCAAGATCTTCCACTATGCCGAGGAGGCGTTCTGCACCTTCGCCGCGCGCGCCCTGAAGCGTCCGGTGAAGTGGACGTCGACGCGGTCCGAGGCGTTCATGTCGGACGCGCACGGGCGTGACCATGTGACCAAGATCGAGCTCGCGCTGGACAAGGATCACAACTTCACCGCGCTCAGGACCGAGACTTACGCCAACATGGGTGCGTACCTGTCGACCTTCGCGCCGTCGGTGCCGACATGGCTGCACGGAACGCTGATGGCGGGCAACTACAAGACGCCGCTGATCTACGTGAACGTGAAGGCGGTGTTCACAAACACCGTCCCCGTCGACGCCTATCGCGGCGCCGGACGGCCCGAGGCGACGTTCCAGCTGGAGCGCGTCGTGGACAAGGCCGCCCGCGAGCTGGGCGTCGATCCGATCGAGTTGCGGCGCAAGAACTTCATCACCGAGTTCCCCTACGCCACGCCGGTCGCGGTGGAGTACGACACCGGCGATTACAACGCGACGATGGACAAGCTGATCGAGATCGCGGACCTGGCTAACTTCGAGACCCGCCGCAAGGAGAGCGAGGGCCGCGGCAAGCTGCGGGGCCTCGGCATCAACAGCTACATCGAGGCCTGCGGCATCGCGCCGTCGAACCTCGTGGGTCAGCTGGGCGCGCGCGCGGGGCTTTACGAAAGCGCGACGGTGCGGGTGAACGCCACCGGCTCGATCAGCGTGATGACCGGCAGCCACAGCCACGGCCAAGGGCACGAGACCGCCTTTCCGCAGGTGGTGGCCGAGATGCTCGGCATCCCCGAGGACATGGTCGAGATCGTCCATGGCGACACCGCCAACACGCCGATGGGCATGGGCACCTACGGGTCGCGCAGCCTTGCGGTCGGCGGATCGGCGATGGTGCGGGCAACCGAAAAGATCATCAACAAGGCCAAGAAGATCGCGGCGCACCTGCTCGAAGCCTCCGAGGCCGACATCGAGCTGAAGGACGGCGCGTTCTCGGTCGCGGGCACCGACAAGTCGGTGGCTTGGGGCGACGTGACGCTGGCGGCCTACGTGCCCCACAACTACCCGCTCGAGGATATCGAGCCGGGTCTGGAGGAGACGGCGTTCTATGACCCGTCGAACTTCACCTACCCCTCGGGCGCCTATTGCTGCGAGGTCGAGGTCGACCCCGACACCGGCAAGGTCGATGTGGTGGCCTTCGCCGCGGCGGACGATTTCGGCAACGTGGTGAACCCGATGATCGTCGAGGGCCAGGTCCACGGCGGCGTCGCGCAGGGCATCGGGCAGGCGCTGCTCGAGAACTGCGCCTACGACGAGACCGGGCAGCTGCTGTCGGCCTCGTACATGGACTACGCGATGCCGCGCGCGGACAACGTGCCGATGGTGACCGTGGACCATTCCTGCCAGACGCCGTGCACCCACAACCCGCTGGGGGTGAAGGGCTGCGGCGAGGCCGGGGCGATCGGCTCGCCGCCGGCGGTGATCAACGCGGTCATCGACGCGCTGCAGTCGGGCGGTCACACCCACGTCACGCATATCGACATGCCCGCGACGCCGAACCGCGTCTGGGCCGCGATGCAGGGCTGAACCAGAAGGGCGGACCGGGGGCGCTGCCCCCGGGCCCCGGGATATTTTTGCCAGGAAGAAGGGCGCGCGCCTTTCCTCTTGGCGGTCGAAGGAGACCTGAGCATGTACGCTTTCGAGATCGAACGCCCGACATCGGTAGCCGACGCCGTGTCGGCGCTGAGCGCGGACGAGGCGCAGCCGCTGGGCGGCGGGCAGACACTGATCCCGACGCTCAAGCAGCGGCTGGCGATGCCGTCGAAGCTGGTGAGCCTCGCGGGCATCGAGGAGATGAAATACGTGCGCCGCGACGGCGACGTTCTGGTGATCGGCGGCGGCACGACCCACGGGCGGATCGCGCGCGAGGCGGCAGAGCACTTTCCGGGACTGGCGGCACTGGCCGGCAAGATCGGCGACCCGGCGGTGCGCAACCGCGGCACCATCGGCGGCTCGATCGCCAATAACGATCCCTCGGCCTGCTACCCGTCGGCGGCGATGGCCTGCGGCGCGACCATCGTCACCAACAGCCGCGAGATCGCGGCCGACGACTATTTCCAGGGCATGTTCACCACGGCGCTGGAAGAGGGCGAGATCGTCACCGAGGTGCGCTTCCCGATTCCCGAGAAGTCGGCCTACATGAAGTTCGAGCAGATCGCATCGCGCTTCCCGCTAGTGGGGGTCTTCGTCGCGAAGTTCTCCGACCGGGTGGGCGTGGGCGTCACCGGCGCATCGAACGACGGCGTGTTCCGCTGGACCGAGGCCGAAGAGGCGCTGGCCGGAAACTTCTCGGCCGATGCTCTTTCGGGCGTCACCGCGCCGCCGGCCTCGGACATGATCGCCGACTTGCACGGAACGGCCGAATACCGGGCGCACCTCATCCCCGTGATGACCAGGCGCGGCGTCGCGGCGGCCGCCTGAGCGCGGTTGAGGGGCGGCGCGGGGTGCCCGCGCCGCCCTTCGATCACGAGACTCGCGCCAGCACGAAGTCGGCGCGGTCCTCCACGTCTGATTTCGGCAACTCGACCGGCCGGTAGCCCAACGAGGGATAGCTTGCCGCCAACCGGTCGGCTTCGGCCGCAGCCTCGGTGATGTCGTGGCGCCGCTCTGGCGTCTGTTCGTAGATGTCGGGCCAGGGCGGCGCGAACAGCACCGTGGGCGCGTAGGGATGCGCGCGCACCAGCGTCTCGAGGAACGGACCACCGCTCGCATGGGCGTGGGCCACCAGCGCGTCGATCAGGCCGCGGTCGAAGAAGACCGGCCCGTCGAGATCGCGCGCCTTTTCGTAGTCGTCCACCGCCAGCCGGATCGCGGCCTGCGCGAACCCCACGGGGTCGTCCCACGGCGTCGCCGCGCCGCCTTCGACAAGGCGGCGGCCGGGCTCGGGCACGGTGGCGAAGCCGCGCCGGGCCAGTTCGGCCACAAGCGCGGATTTCCCCGCCCCCGACGCGCCGGTGATCACGAAGAAGCGCCGGTGCGGGGCGGCGTCGCGGTCCTGCGGCATCAGCGGTAGAGCTTCAGCGTCATGTCGAAGGCGCCGAGCTTCCAGTCCTTGCGGTAGAAGTCGTGGTCGCGGCGCAGGCGCTCCACCGCTTCCTCGGCGAAGTTCAGGATGTCCTCGAAGAACAGTTCCTGCGGCTCCATCGCCTCGACGATGCGCGGCTCGATCCGGTAGTCGAGCTGGCCCGCATCGTCCGAGCGCGCGTGTGCCTGCGCAAGGGCCATGCCGCAGGCGCGGGCATATTGCTTCCACGACTTCTTCGAGAGGTCGTCGAGGTCGATATCGTTGCGGAACGGTGCCCGCTCGCGGGACATGAAGCTCATCCCGTCGATCTCGGCCGCGCCGTAGAACACGTCGCCCGCGGCGAGATGCACCGCCTGTCCGTGGGCGATGCGGTCGCCCTTGTCACCGGCGTCGAAGTCGTTTTCGGGCACAAGTCCCGCGAGCGCCGACCGGCGGGCGCGCTTGAACTCGATGATGAGGTCGTCGGTCGCGTCCTCGCTCGGGCCCTCGAGCAGGACGTAGTAGCGCGCGAGGCCCAGCGACGCAGTGCCTTGGCCGTGCCGGATCGCCACGTCCTTGACCTTGAGAGAGCCGACGCGGGGGGTGTCGGTCACCCTGTTTGTCTTGGCGAGCTTGTCGATGTGGCCTTGGAATTCCTCGACGCGGCTGGACACGGGCGTCAGCTCGTCATTCGCCCGGAAGCCGCGGCCGGACTCGTTCAGGTAGCGCTTCCACAGCCACTTCTTCCGACCCTTGCGCGAGCGCTTGAACAGCTCCTTGATGACGTCGGGCGCGTTGTCGGGTCGCATCTGCTCGCGCGATTCGGTGTCGTTGCGGGCATAGAACGAAATGCCGTCGCGGTATCCTTTCAGGAACTTGCACGCGATCTTCAGCTGCTTCTTGCGGTCCATGCCGCCTTCTTCCTCGATCGCAAGGAGGAAGCCTGTGGCGCCACGCTTGAGGTCCCATGTGAACGGCGCGTAGAGCACGTCGTCGAAATCGTTGACCCCGAAGATCGGCACGTTGTCGGCGTTGGGCATGACGCCGAAATTCTCGGGGTGCACGTCGCCGAGGGCCAGAACGGTGGGCATCCTGGCGTCATCGCCGGCCATGTCGCGGTGGAACAGCAGCGAGGTCCCGCGAAAGAACGAGAACAGCGACCCCGCAAGCTTGTAAAACTTCTCCTCTGCGCCCTCCGCCTTCTGGTCGATGCGGAAGGCATGGTCCTCGATGATCGTCTTGCGAACGTGGATGCGCCGGGCATGGCCGGTCAGCTTGTCCGGGCGCATGACGCAAGCGTTGCTGGCGTAGAGTTGTGCGAGTTCGCTGAATTCGTCGACCCGGTCGCCGAGGCGCTGCACGGGGGTGAACTGGCTCTCGTCGGGGCCGTCGGTCCCCTTCGATGCGTTGGATCTCGACGACCTGGACGCCGCGGATTTTGCGGAGGAGGAAGTCTTGCCGTTCGAATTCGACTTGGTCTTGGCCTCGGCCATGAGCGTCCCTTTCCAGTGTTCTCGTTCTTGCGGGCTTGGGCCATGAAACGCGATGCGCCGACGGACGTTCCGGTGCCGGGGCTTTTCATTCCGGCCGTGGCGGGCCACGTTGGGCGCGGTCCCGACGGGAGATTGCACACATGGACACCTTTTTCGAACCTCGGCCGCAGCCGGCGCTCGCGGTCGCAGGCGCGGCGCGGCTCTACCCGGTTGGGCGGATCTTCTGCATCGGGCGCAACTATGCCGCCCATGCCGCCGAAATGGGCAACGAGGTGGACCGGGAGCGGCCGTTCTTCTTCACCAAGTCCAGCCACCACCTTGCGGCCTCGGGAACGCTCCTGCCTTATCCGCAGGGCACCGAGGACCTGCACCACGAGGTCGAGCTGGTGGTGGCACTCGGCTCCGAGCTGCGCGACGCCGGTCCCGAAGATGCCGCGGCGGCCGTGTTCGGATACGGTGTCGGCCTGGACCTGACACGCCGCGACCTGCAGGCCCGCGCGAAGGAGCGGCGCCATCCCTGGGACGCGGCCAAGGACGTGGAAGGGTCCGCGGTGATCGGGTCGCTGACCCGCGCGGAGGACGCAGGGAGCCTCGAAGGGGCGAGCATTCGGCTCGAGGTCAACGGCGAGGTCCGGCAGGACGGCGCGCTGGCGGACATGATCTGGTCGGTGCCCGAACTTCTGGCCTACCTTTCGACCCTCTACACGCTGGCGCCCGGCGACCTGGTGATGACCGGCACGCCGTCGGGCGTCGGACCGCTGGCCCCCGGGGACGTTGCGGTGGGCACCGTCGACGGGCTGAGCACGGTGCAGGTCACGGTGTCGGGGTGAAGTGCGCCGGGGCGAAGGCGCGATCCTGGTAGGCCCGGCAGGACTTGAACCCGCAACCAAAGCGTTATGAGCGCTCTGCTCTAACCAATTGAGCTACAGGCCCCCAGGGTGCGGGCATGTTGCAGTCCGTGCGCGCCTCGTCAAGGGCGGGACCGGCGTGCGGCGCAACGGCATTGCCGAGCGGCGTGAAACGCTTTACCCGCGCAGCGAACACCAGCGCGGGGAGCGAGAGATGACCAGGCGAACCGGGATGACCTACGCCGAGGCAGGCGTCGACATCGATGCGGGCAACGCGCTCGTCGAGCGGATCAAGCCGGCGGCCAAGCGGACCGACCGCGCCGGCACGATGGCCGGGCTCGGCGGCTTCGGCGCGCTGTTCGACCTCAAGGCGGCGGGCTTCGAGGATCCGATCCTCGTGGCGGCCACCGACGGCGTGGGCACCAAGCTGCGGATCGCCATCGACACTGGCCACGTCTCGCAGGTGGGCATCGACCTCGTCGCCATGTGCGTGAACGACCTCGTCTGCCAGGGCGCCGAACCGCTGTTCTTCCTCGACTACTTCGCCACCGGCACGCTCGACACCGAGACCGCCGCTCAGGTGATCGAGGGCATCGCCGCGGGCTGCGAGGCCGCCACCACCGCGCTGATCGGCGGCGAGACCGCCGAGATGCCCGGCATGTACCCGGCCGGCGATTTCGACCTCGCGGGGTTTGCCGTCGGCGCGATGGAGCGCGGTACCGCGCTGCCCGACGGCGTGACCGAGGGCGACGTGCTGCTGGGTCTTGGCTCGGACGGCGTGCACTCGAACGGCTACAGCCTCGTGCGGCGCGTGGTCGAGGCCTCGGGCCTCGGCTGGGACGCACCCTGCCCGTGGGATGCCGACACGTCCCTCGGGGCATCGCTCCTGACGCCGACTCGCCTCTACGTGACGCCGGTGCTCAAGGCGCTCAGCGCGGGCGGCCTGCACGCGGCGGCGCACATCACCGGTGGCGGCCTGACGGAAAACCTGCCGCGCGTGCTGCCGGAGGGCCTCGGCGCCGAGATCGACCTCGAAAGCTTCACGCCGCCCGGCGTCTTCCGCTGGTTGCGCGAAGAGGGCGGCATGGCCGAGGCCGAGATGCTCAAGACCTTCAATTGCGGCATCGGCATGGTTCTCGTGGTCGACGTCGCGCGCGCCGACGCCATCGCCGCGCTGCTCGACGCTGCCGGAGAGAGCGTCTCGCGGCTCGGTCACGTGGTGCCGGGGCAGGGGGTCGCCTACACCGGCTCCCTGGCATGACGCGCGTCGCCATCCTGATCTCGGGCGGCGGGTCGAACATGGTGACGCTGGCAGACAGCATGACCGGCGACCACCCGGCGCGGCCCTGCCTGGTCCTCGCGAACGATCCGCAGGCCGGCGGTCTGGCCAAGGCCGCGGCACGGGGCATCCCGACGGAGACGGTCGACCACCGCCCCTATCGCGGCGACCGTCCGGGCTTCGAGGCCGAACTGACCAGTCGGCTCGAGGCGGCGGCGCCCGACGTCATCTGCCTCGCGGGCTTCATGCGTATTCTCACCGCCGACTTCGTGACGCGGTGGGCGGGCCGGATGCTCAACATCCATCCCTCGCTCCTGCCGAAATACCGCGGCCTCGACACTCATGCGCGCGCCATCGCGGCCGGCGATGCCGAGCATGGCTGCTCGGTCCATCTGGTCACGCCCGAACTCGACGACGGTCCGATCCTCGGCCAGGCGCGGGTGCCGGTCGAGGCCGACGACACGCCCGAAACCCTTGCCGCTCGGGTGCTGGTGCAGGAGCACCGGCTCTACCCGGCGGTCCTGCGCCGCTTCGTCGAGGGCAGGCGTGACCGGCTGGACCTCTGACCCCGCCGACCGGGCGGTGGTCTCGCCAAAGTCCGGCTTTGCACGCCCGACCGCGATCCGCTACGGTCGCCCAACCTTCTCCGCACCTCAACGGGACGCGATGCACACGATCACCACCACCGAAGATCTTCGCGCGTTCTGCGAGCGCGCCCAAGGCCAGCCCTACGTCACCGTCGATACCGAGTTCCTGCGCGAGCGGACCTACTATTCCAAGCTCTGCCTGATCCAGCTCGCGCTGCCGTCGCGGGGCGAGGACGACGCGGTGCTGGTCGACCCGATCGAGGGCGCGGAGATGTCGCTCGAGCCGCTGATGGAGCTCTTCCGTGACACCTCGGTGGTCAAGGTCTTCCACGCCGCCCGGCAGGACCTCGAGATCTTCTACGTCGATCACGGCGTGATCCCGGACCCGCTCTTCGACACGCAGGTCGCGGCGATGGTCTGCGGCTTCGGCGAACAGGTGGGCTACGAGACGCTGGTCAAGCGCATCGCCAAGGCGCAGCTCGACAAGTCGTCGCGCTTCACCGACTGGTCGCGCCGGCCGCTGTCGGACGCGCAGAAGACATACGCGCTCGCGGACGTCACGCACCTGCGCGACATCTACGAGTATCTGGACCGGCGCCTGCGCGACACGGGGCGCCACCGCTGGGTGGTCGAGGAGATCGAGACGCTGACCGATCCGGCCACATACACCACGCGCCCCGAGGACGCCTGGCAGCGCATCAAGACGCGCTCGTCGAGCCCGCGCTTCCTCGCGCTGGTGCAGGAACTCGCGCAGTTCCGCGAATCCTACGCGCAGGAGCGCAACATCCCCCGCAATCGCGTCTTCAAGGACGACGCGCTGTCCGAGCTCGCCTCGACCAAGCCGCAGACCATGCAGGATCTCGGACGGTCGCGGCTGCTCCTACGCGAGGCGCGCAAGGGCGACATCGCCGAGGGCATCCTCGCCGCGGTCAAGCGCGGCATGGACCGGCCCAAGGACCAGCTTCCGCAGGCCGAGCAGGGCCGCGACCGGCAGCACAACAACCCGGCGCTGGCGGATCTCCTGCGGGTTCTCCTGAAGGCCAAGACCGAGACCTCGGGCGTCGCGCCCAAGCTGATCGCCAGTGCCTCGGACCTCGACGCCATCGCCTGCGGCGACCGCGACCTTCCAGCGATGAAGGGCTGGCGCTACGAGGTCTTCGGCGAGGATGCGATGAAGCTTTGCGAGGGCCGCATCGCGCTGTCGGCCAAGGGGCGGACCCTCACGGTCATCGACATCTGAGCGCCCGGTTGGGCGCGGTGTGTACCCGGCCCTTCTTCTCGGTCGAAATACTCCGGGAGTGAATTGGCCGAAGGCCAAGAGAGGGCAGCGCCCTCTTGCCCCGTCGCCCGTCATCAGGACGCGCCGCGCGTCGAGGCCCGGGCCGCCACCGAAGCAATCACGATCGGAAAAGCGGGATCCGCATCCAGCGGCTCAGCGGCTGCGGGCGATGGCGTTCTCTCGGCCCGCGACCTCGATCCGGCTGATCGTCGCCAGGTCGTTGTCGGTGAGCCAGACGGCCGCGGTGGCCTTGCGCGCGTCGGGTCCCACGTTGCGCGGACCGGGGCGCTGATAGGCCGAGAGCGTATAACGCAGGACACCGGCAGGTGCCGCCTCGTCGGGCACGAGCCGTACGTCGAAGGGGCCGGCGCGGTTCGCGATGCCGGTGGCACGCACGATGGCACCGCCGGGGCGCCGCTCGATCAGCATCTCGTCGATCACGGCCATGGGGCGCCCGGCATAGACGCCCTCCTCGCGATTGCGCCGGAAGATCGAGCCCGCGCGATTGCGCTCGGGGATCAGCGCGTTGCGGCCGGCGGCCGCCTGCGAGGGGGCCGCGTCCACCGCCACGGTGCGCGCCGGGCCGAACCAGTTGAACGGGTTGAGCCGGCTGTCCCGCACGGTGCCGCAGCCCGCGACCGTGAGTGCCGAGATCAGCAGAACGCCCACAGAGGTCTTCATCGCCGGTATCCGTCCGTTGCCCGCAGTGCGCCGTTGCCGGGCCGGTCACCCGCACGGCCCGTCCGGCGTAGCCCATCCGCACCGCTTTGAAAAGCGGCGGCGGGCGGGAGGGGGGCTGGACGCCGGGCGCCGGGCCTCTTAGGTCACGCCTGATCCCGGAACAGGAAGGACGTCCCCATGGCACAGGCGGCATTCGAGGAAGTGGTGGAAGACTTCGAGTTCCTCGAGGACTGGGAAGACCGCTACCGCATGGTCATAGAAATGGGCAAAGAGATGAACGGCTTGCCCGACGCTTTGAAGGTGCCTGCCACCAAGGTCGAGGGCTGCGCGAGCCAGGTCTGGCTGCACCCCCGGATCGAGGACGGCCGCTTTCACTTCGAGGGCGACAGCGATGCCGTGATCGTGCGGGGGCTGATCGCGCTGCTGCGGCGGCTCTATGACGGGCTGGCCGTGGGCGACGTGGTGAACGTCGACGCCAAGGCCGAACTGGGCCGTCTGGGACTGGAAGAGAACCTGTCCTCGCAGCGCTCCAACGGGCTGCGCGCGATGATCGAGCGTATCCGGGGCATTGCGGCCGAGGCGGCCTGAGTCGAGGGGGGAACGGTTTCCCGCCTGCGGATCTTGTCCTGACGGACGTTCGGCGCCGGGTTCGTTTGCCGCCCGTCGTTATCGGTGAAAGGCACTCACGCTCGCAGCCGTAAGGCGGAGGATGGATCTCGCCCGACCTGTTCGCCGTGCCCGTTCAGCCGTTTCCGCCGTCTCCGAACCGGGCCGCATCGGCGGCCGCGCGCCGGATGGCGTTCGATTTGTGCACCGTTTCCTGGTACTCGGCCTCGGGATCGCTGTCGTAGACCACGCCGCCGCCCGCCTGGATGTAGAGCTTCTCGTCCTTCACGATGGCTGTGCGCAGCGCGATGCACATGTCCATGTCGCCGCCCGCGCTGAAATAGCCCACGCCGCCGCCGTAGACGCCGCGCTTTTCCGGTTCCAGTTCGCCGATGATCTCCATCGCGCGGACCTTGGGTGCGCCCGACACCGTGCCGGCCGGAAGTCCCGCCAGCAGCGCCGAGAGCGCATCCTGGTCCGGGGCCAGTTCCCCGGTCACGTTCGACACGATGTGCATGACGTGGCTGTAGCGCTCGATCACGAATTTCTCGGTGGGGGTCACCGTGCCGATCTTCGAGACCCGGCCGACGTCGTTGCGGCCGAGGTCCAGCAGCATCAGGTGCTCGGCCAGTTCCTTCTGGTCGGCCAGCAGGTCGGCCTCGTGCGCGCGGTCCTCCTCGGGCGTGGCGCCGCGGGGACGGGTGCCGGCGATGGGCCGGATTGTGACTTCGTCGCCGAAGACCCGCACGAGGATCTCCGGGCTCGCGCCGATCACCTGGAAGCCGTCGAAGTCGAAGTAGAACATGAACGGCGAGGGGTTGGTGCGCCGGAGGCTGCGGTAGAGCGCGAAGGGGGGCAGGGGGAAGTCCTGCGTCCAGCGCTGCGACGGCACCACCTGGAAGATGTCGCCCGCGCGAATGTAGTCCTTGGCGGTCTCGACCGCGGCGCGGTAGGCCTCTGGCGTGAAGTTCGACACCGGCGGCGCCGCCTCGCGCGCCTCACCGAGGTTGCGGCTGGCCTGCGGCATGGCGCGTTCGAGGTCGCGCACCGCGTCCATGACCCGCTCTGCCGCCTGAGCGTAGGCAGCCCGGGCCGACAGTCCGTCCGCGGCCCAGGCGGGTGCCACAACCGTCACCTCGCCCTTCACGCCGTCGAGCACGGCCACCACCGAAGGCCGCAGCATCACCGCGTCGGGCAGCTCCAGCGGGTCGGCGTTTGGCTCGGGCAGACGCTCGACCAGCCGGATCATGTCGTAGCCGAGATAGCCGAACAGGCCCGCCGCCGATTGCGGCAGATCGTCGGGCAGGTCGATGCGGCTTTCGGCGATCAGGGCGCGCAGGGCCGAAAGGGGATCGTTGCCCTGGTCGTCCCACGCGTCGGGATCGAAGCGGGCTGCGCGGTTCACGCGGCTCGTCCGGCCCCGGCATTCCCAGATCAGGTCCGGCTTCATCCCGACGATCGAGTAGCGCCCGCGCACCTCGCCGCCGGTGACCGACTCGAGCACGAAAGCGTTGGCCGCGCCGCCTGCGAGCTTGAGCATCAGAGACACCGGCGTGTCCAGATCGGCGGCGAGCCGGGCATAGACAACCTGGTTCTCGCCGCGCGCGTGGCGCTCGGCGAAGGCATCGAAGGCGGGGACGAGCGCGGCCATCTTACTGCAACTGCGTCGCGACGGCGTTGAGCGCCTGCTCGTCCACCTGGACACCGGCGCGCGACTGGATGTCGGTCACGAAGGCCTCGAACAGACCGGCGGCGATGTCCTCCGCCGCCTGGTTGCGCAGGCGATTGGCGATCGCGGCAGCCTCGTCACTCTCCATGTCGGCATCGACCACGCGGTCGAGCTGGACGATTGCGACCCGGCCAAGTCCGGGCAGAACGGCGACATCGCCCTCTTCCATCTCAAAGACCTCGGCCACGGCGCCCTCGGGCAGGCCGTCCACGGTGGTCGAGCGCGCGACCGCGTCAAGCGAGCTTGGCGTGAGACCCGCGGCCTCGAAGTTCTGACCGCCGCGGATTGCATCGGCGAGCTCCTCGGCGCGGCCCTGCAAGAGCTCGGTCACGCGGGCGCGCTGCCAGCCCGTGCGGACCTGGTCGCGCACCTCGTCGAGCGGGCGGGGCGCCTCGGGGAGAACCTCGTCGACACGCGCCGCGAACACGCCGCCGTCGCCGAGCTCGATGATTTCGGGATATTCGCCGGGGGCCATGCTCGCGATGGCTTCGCCGAACGCCGGGTAAGAGGTGATGCCGTCGCCGTTCTGGCCGGCATAATCGACCTCGCCGAGTTCCATGTCGGTCTCCGAGGCCAGATCCTCGAGCGTTGCGCCGCCGACGAGGCGGTCGTCGAAGTCCGACGCGTTGGCCTGGATCGCGCGGCGCGATTCGTCCAGAACCAGGCTGTCCCGGAGGGCGGGCTTGGCCTCCTCGAAAGAAGTGGACTGGGCCGAAAGCTGCGCATTCACGCGGAAGAGCGCGGGGCCAAGCGACGAGGGTGCGGGGCCCGCGACCTCGCCGGTGCCCACCGAGAACACCGCGTCGGCCGCGTCACCGAGATCGTCGCGCGACACCACGCCGAGATCGGTATCGGCGAGGTCCAGCCCGCGTGCCTCCACGAGCGTCTCGAAGTCGGTTTCGCCGGCCTCGATCCGGCCCGCGGCGTCCTGTGCGGCGTCCTCGGACGAAAAGACCAGTCGCTCGACAAGGCGACGCTCCGGCATGTTGAATTCGCTCTCGCGCTCCTCGTAGGCGGCGCGCAGGCGATCCTCGGAAATCTCGACGGTGTCGACCAGCATGTCGGGGGTCACCCAGGCATAGGTGACGCGCTTGGTTTCGGGGCGCGTATACCGGTCGATGTTCTCGTCGTAATAGGTCTGGAGGTCCTCCTCGGACGGCTCCGGCACCTCCTGGTCGAGGTCCGAGCGGTCGAGGCTCGCGAAGGTGACGTCGCGTGTCTCGGCGGCGTAGGCAACGATGGTGTCGACGTAGGATTGCGGCATCCGGGGCCCGGCGACGATCCCGCCCTGAAGGAGCGAGCGCGCGGTTTCGGCGCGCAGGTCTTCCTCGAATTCGCCCTCTGAAAGACCGGAGTTCTGCAGCGCAAAGCGGTAGGCCTCGCGGTCGAACTGCCCGTCGGGGCCCTGGAACGCGCCGATCTGGGCGAGCTGGTCGGCCAGCACCTCGTCGCCCACGGACAGGCCGATGCGGTCGGCTTCCCAGTCGAGCGACGTTTCGGTCACCAATTGCGCCAGCACCTGCCGATCGACGCCTGCATTGCGCAGGTCCGAAATCGACACCGCCTGGCCGTTCTGCTGCTGGATGCGGCTGATCTGGTTCTGCAGCGCGCGGGCATAATCCTGCGCCTCGACCTCGGTGTCGCCCACCGAAGCCACCGACCCGGAGGAGCCGGTGAAGCTGGTCGCGCCGAAGCCGATCAGACCCAGGAAGAGGAGGCCCATGAGGCCCCACATGAAGACCTTGGAGAGGCCCTTGGCCTTGAGTGCCATGTCCGCGCGTTCCCCTCTGCCGCTGTCTCGGATAAGTCGGTCCGGCGCTGTCTAGTGGCTGTCAGGGGGGCTCGCAAGGGGCCGCTCGAACGCCGCGAGGCGCGCGAAGAGCGTGGCGATCTGGTCCGCGTCCACGTTCGCGAAGGCGATGCGGACCTCGCGGGCGCCGGCGGGATCGCCCTCGGGACGGAACATCGTGCCCGGCAGCAGCAGGACCCCGGCCTCGCGCACTAGGTCGCGGGCTAGGGCGTCGGAGGCGATGTCGAACGGGTGCGCGAGATAGGCGAAATACGCGCCCACGCCCATCAACCGCCAGCCGCGCGCCTCCAGTACCGGCATCTGCGCCTCGATCGCCGCCCGGCGCGCCAGGATCTCGGCCCGTTCGCCGGCCACCCAGGACCCCAGATGGCGCAGCCCGTGCAGCGCGGCAAGCTGGCCCAGCTGCGGCGCGCAGATCGCGACGGTGTCGAGAAACTTCTCGGTCTCGGCCAGAAGGCGCGTGTCCGCGACGATGGCGCCGACGCGGTGGCCCGTCAGGCGATAGGCCTTGGAAAACGAGTAGAGTTGCACCAGCGTCTCGTCCACGCCGCCCGCCAAAAGGTCGTGCGGCGCGCCGTCGCGGCTGTCGAAGTCCCGGTAGGTCTCGTCAACGATCAGCCGCAGCCCGGTCTCGCGGGCGAGATCGCGGAAGGCCGCGAGCGTGGCGGCGGGATATTCGACTCCGCCGGGATTGTTGGGCGAGACCAGCGCGATCGCGCGGGTGCGGGGCGTGACGAGAGCGCGGGCGGCCTCGGCGTCGGGAACCAGGTCGGCCCCGGTGCCGAGCGGCACCGCGCGGACGCCCGACATGTCGAGCCACATCTTGTGATTGAAGTACCACGGCACCGGCAGCAGCACCTCGTCGCCCTCGGTGCAAAGCGCCGCGACCACTGCCGCGAAGGCCTGATTGCAGCCCGCCGTGATCGCCACGTTCTCCGACGCCACGGCCCCGCCGTAGCCGGCGGTGAACGCCTCGGCCAGTGCGGCGCGCAGCTCGGGGTGGCCGAGCACGGGGCCGTAGAGGTGCGTGGCGGGGTCGTTCAGCGCCTCGGCCATCGCCGCGCGCAGTTCCGGCGGGGGCGGGTCCACCGGCGCGGCCTGGCTCACGTTCAGGAGCGGCCGCTCGGGCGGGAAGGTGACGCCCTCAAGCCAGCGGCGCGCCTCCATCACGGGCGGGGCGAAGGTGGTGGCGGTGCGGCTGGTCATGGCGTTTCTCCGGTTGGAGAGGAGAGGACCGGGGCGCTGCCCCGGACCCCGGAGTATTTCGCGACGAGAAGAAGGGGCGGCCGGGCCGCGGCTCAGTCGTCGGCGCCGTGGTAGGGTTTGACGTATTGCAGCGCCATGTCCCACGGGAAGAAGATCCAGGTGTCCTGGCTGACCTCGGTCACGAAGGTGTCGACCTGCGGCTTGCCCTGGGGCTTGGCGTAGACGGTGGCGACATGGGCGTTCGGCATCGCGGCGCGCACAACTTCGAGCGTCTTGCCGGTGTCCACGAGGTCGTCGACGATCAGGATGCCGGTGCCGTCGCCCACCACTTCGGCGTCGGGGGACTTGATGATGCGCGGCTCCGCCTGGGTCTGGTGATTGTAGGATTTCACCGAGATCGTATCGACGGTGCGGATATCGAGTTCGCGGCTGACGATCATCGCGGGCGCCATGCCGCCGCGGGTGATCGCGACCACGGCCTTCCAGCCGCCATCGGCCGGCCCGTGGCCCTGCAGGCGCCAGGCCAGCGCGCGTGCGTCGCGGTGCAGCTGGTCCCAGCTGACGTGAAATCCCTTCTCGTGCGGCAGTCGGTCCATGTGTGTTCTTACCTGTCGATCAGAAGTCGGAGCCCGAGCGCGCCGAGGATCGCCGCGGCGACGCGGTCGAGAGCGGGCTTGAGCGCGAGGTAGCCGTCGCGGGCGGGGCCGGTGGCCAGACCGAGCGCGACGGCGGCGTAGACCGTCCATTCGACCGCGAGGTGGTTGGCCACGATCACGACCTTTTCCCACCCGGTCAGGCCCTGCGGGAAGATCACCAGCAGGACCGAAGCGGCGAAGAGAACGGATTTCGGATTGGCGAGGTTCACCAGCAGACCCGTGCGGAAGGCCCGGGCCGGCACCGTGCCCGAGGCCTCGAGCGGGCGGCGCGCATCGCGCCACATCGTCCGCGCCAGCCACAGCAGGTACAGCGCGCCCGCGACCTTCATCACGACATAAGCCCAGGGGACCAGCGCGAAGAGCGCGTCGAGCCCCAGAAGTGCGGCGGCGGTCCAGGCGGCCGCCATCGTGCCGAGGCCCAGCCCGGTCGCGATCCCGGCCCGCGGGCCGGAGACGAGCGCCGTGCGCAGGGCAAGCAAGAGCGCCGGGCAGGGGCTCGCCATCGCCGCCAGCAGCGTCAGGTTGAACGCGAGAAGGTGGGGCCAGTCCATGCCAGCGCCGCCCCCGTCAGGCCTTTTCGATGTCGGGGGCGTCAGGCGCCTTCATGCCGACGATGTGATAGCCCGCGTCGACGTGGTGGGTCTCGCCGGTGACGCCGGAGCCGAGGTCCGACAGCAGGTAGAGCGCGGACTTGCCGACATCTTCGGTGGTCACGTTGCGGCGCATGGGCGAGTTCAGTTCGTTCCACTTCATGATGTAGCGGAAGTCGCCGATGCCCGAGGCGGCGAGCGTCTTGATCGGGCCGGCGGAGATCGCGTTGACGCGAATGCCGTCGCGGCCGAGGTCCTCGGCCATGTAGCGCACCGACGCCTCGAGCGCGGCCTTGGCGACGCCCATGACGTTGTAGTGCGGCATCACGCGCTCGGCGCCGTAGTATGTCAGGGTCAGCGCCGAGCCGCCCTCGGTCATCATCTCGGCCGCACGCTTGGTCACGGCGGTGAACGAGTAGACGGAAATGTCCATCGTCGACAGGAAGTTCTGCCGCGAGGTGTCGACGTAGCGACCGCGCAGCTCGGACTTGTCGGAATAGCCGATGGCATGGACGATGAAGTCGAGCCGGTCCCATTTCTCCCGCAGCCCTTCGAAAAGCGCGTCGATGGAATCCCAGTCGCCCACGTCGCAGGGCAGAACGATCTCGGAGCCGAGGCTTTCGGCCAGCGGCGCCACGCGCTTCTTAAGGGCGTCACCCTGGTAGGAGAAGGCGAGCTCCGCGCCGGCATCGGCGCAGGCCTTGGCGATGCCCCAGGCGATCGACTTGTCGTTGGCCAGCCCCATGATGAGACCGCGTTTCCCCGCCATGAGTTCGTTTGACATCCGCAATCTCCGACCGACTTTCCAGTGCTCGTCCTTTAGGACATGGATGTGCGACCATCAAGGGCGCCGCCCGGTGCGGCGCGGAGACCGGAGCAGGAAGACCATGAGCGAACGCGGCGGCATTTTCGCGGGCGACGACCCCTTCGAGATCGCGCGGGCCTGGCTGGCCGAGGCCGAGGCGTCCGAGCCCAACGACCCCAACGCCATCGCGCTGTCGACGGTGGACCCGGATGGTCTGCCAAACGCGCGGATGGTGCTTCTGAAAGACATCGAGGACGGGGCCTTCGTGTTCTACACGAACTACGGCAGCGCCAAGGCGCGCGAGATCGAGGCCGCCGGCAAGGCCGCCTTCGTGCTGCACTGGAAATCGCTCCGGCGCCAGATCCGGGTGCGCGGGCTCACCGAGCGCGAGGAGGGCGAGAAGGCCGATGCCTATTTCAAGAGCCGCTCGCTCAAGAGCCGGCTCGGGGCGTGGGCGTCGCGCCAGTCGGAGCCGCTGGACAGCCGCACGGCGCTCATGGCCGAGGTCGCGACGGTGACCGCGCGGCTGGGGCCGAACCCGCCGCGGCCGCCGTTCTGGGGCGGCATTCGAATCGTGCCGACCGAGATCGAGTTCTGGGCCGACGGCGCGTTTCGCCTGCACGACCGGTTCCGGTGGCGGCGGGACGGTACAGGGGCCGAATGGGCGATTCAGCGGCTGAATCCTTGAGGGCATTCACGTAATTCTGCCGATGAACGCTTATCGTAAATAAGTGTATTGCGCCCATCTTTGAATGTGTCCAAATTCGTGTCGTGACCTGTTGTTTCGTAATTGGTGAACGGCGCGTGAAACACGATCTTAATTTCGATGACCAGCGGACGATCACCGGAACGGTGAAATGGTTCGACCCCGGAAAGGGATTCGGGTTCGTCGTGGCGGATGCCGGTGGGCCGGACATCCTGCTCCATGCCAACGTGCTGCGGAATTTCGGCCAGAACTCGGTCACGGACGGGGCCCGCATCGACATCGCCGTGCAGAGCACGGAGCGCGGCAAGCAGGCCGTGCAGATCCTGTCGATCGCGCCGCCCGAAGAAAGCTCTTCCCAACCCCTGAGCGACGTCGACGAGATCGATGACGACATTCTGGCCGCCGCGCCGCTGGAGGCCGCAAGGGTCAAGTGGTTCGACAAGGTGAAGGGTTTCGGGTTCGCCAACGTGTTCGGCCGGCGCGAGGACGTGTTCGTTCACATCGAGGTGTTGCGGCGCTCCGGACTTGCGGACCTGCAGCCCGGTGAGGCATTGGCGATCCGGGTGGTCGACGGCAAGCGCGGCCGCATGGCGACGGAGGTGAGCGCATGGGAAACCGCGGTTTCGGAGTGATCCGCACGGGGGCTGCCTTGGCCGCGCTGATGTTGGCAGGACCCGTCGCGGCCGAGTGCGCGGCCGACCGCATCGCTCTGCGTGGTGATTTCGGCAACGTGGCTTTTCAAGTGGACGTGGCCGACACCGTCGAGGAGCGGGCGCAGGGCCTGATGTTCGTCGAGGAGATGCCGCGCTTCGCTGGGATGCTCTTCGTCTACGACCGGCCGCAGCCGGTGGCGTTCTGGATGAAGAACACGCTGATCCCGCTCGACATGGTTTTCGCCGATGCCCGCGGCGTGGTGCAGCGGGTCCATGCCGAGGCGGTGCCCGGCGACCTGACCGGCATTCCGGGCGGCGACGGCATCCAGTACGTGCTCGAGATCAACGGCGGCATGGCCGAGACGCTGGGGATCGCGCCCGGCGCGCAGATGCAGCACCCGGCCATCTCGGACGCCGCGTGGGCCTGCGACGACGTCACGCCCGAAGGCTGAAACGGCCCTTTTCAAACCCGGCCGGCGCCGCTAAAGGGGCCGGTGTCGGGGCGTAGCGCAGCCTGGTAGCGCGACGGTTTTGGGTACCGTAGGTCGGAGGTTCGAATCCTCTCGCCCCGACCATCCCTCCTAGATGATTGCTTTTCCTCACTATTCGGGCACCGCGCCACGGTTTCCGGCGCGGCGCGAGAAATGTCGGCGTCCGGCGGCACGGTTCGCCGCGAAACTGTCGCATTCTCGAACTCGAAGGTAATGAGCCACCTCAAGCGGGGACATCGGGTTCGAGGGATGTTTGGGCGCGTCAGGTCGGAAAAGCAAGATTTTGCAGGCGACTCACACGTGGTGACTGGCCTTCTTCCGGCTACCGTCGCTGACCCGCAGAAATTGTTTACGCCTGTCAAATTGTCGCCTCTCTTGGCCAATATTAACCAAATAGAACAAATCCCGGAAAGGGACGGCGATGACACGGCGGCGGTTACCTCGACTCTCACTGGCACTCACCTTCTGGAACGGTCTTTTCCTGGCAATCGTCGCGGTCGCGGTGTTCGTCGGAAGCCACCGCCACGTCGATGATCTGGGGAACCGCATCCAGGAAGATCACGCTCTCAAGACCGCCCGGGCCGTTGCGCTGACCTTCTCGAAGGCGATCGATCGTGAATGGGAAAGCCTTCGCGCCGTTGCCGCCAAGATCGACCCGACCGACTATGCCTCGGCACGCAGCTTTGCCGACGCGGTGCTGGACGCAAGCTCCAGTGTCGCCTGGGCAGGGATTGCCGGGCGGGACGGTGTGGTGATCGCCGGGGCAGGGGGCATGCGCGAAGGTGACGATGTCTCCGGTCGGCGCTGGTTCCGCGAAGGCCTGCGCGGCCCGAATGCCGGAACCGTCTACCGGCCCGACGACGCCGAGGCCGAAGGGTTCGTGAACCTCTCCACGCCGGTTCTGGACGCTGCGGGAGAGCCGCTCGGCGTTGTCGTTTACCGCATCAGCACGGACTGGGTGGAGCGCTACGTCGCCGATGCCGCCGATACGCTGGGAATCGACGCCTTTGTCGTGGACGCCCAGAACAGCGTGGTGTCCCGTCATTTGCCCAACCACGCCTCGCCACTGACCGATCGCGAGATCATGACAAAACGGCTACGGATGGAGCGCGGGCTCGTGGTCGACGGGATTTCGGGCGACGGGTTCGTCTCGGCACTGGTTCCCAACTTCTCTGGACCGAACAATCCGTCTCTGGGCTGGGACCTGATCGTGCGTGTGCCCGAACGGTCGCCGGCGCTGATCGATGCGACCCAACCGGGTTGGGGCGTCGTGCTGGGACTGGCGATCGTGGGTGGCATGCTGGGCATCGTCTACCTTGTGAATTTCCTTCTCACGCGGTGCATCGCGGGCCTTGCCCGTGGAGTCGACGACCTGGCGCACGGTATCGTCAGCTATCCGTCGGACCGCGTGAGTTCCCAGGAGGCCGAGCAACTGTCGCACGCTCTGACACTGCTTCAGACCGAGACGCTGAACCGCAATCGCGAGCTGGCCCGGGCACGGCGCAAGGAGGAAGAGGCGCAGGCAGCGCAGATGCCGCCTCCGAAGCAGCGCTTCCTGCGCTCTGCGTGACACTGGCCGGCTGACGTAACGTCCTTCATCACCGCTGAAACCACGGCGCGGCCCGCATCGTGTTTAGGGGCGATGACGCAAGACACCGAAGATCCCGCCGTCCCTCAAGTGGCCCGCGAACATGCGTGGGTGAGCGAGGTTCTGGCCGACCTCGAGACCTATGCTCGACGCAACGGCCTGCGCGACGCGGTGCCTGACATCCGCGCGCTACGCCGCCGGATCGAGGCGCTGACCACGGACGCCTGACATCCGATCTCGGGCGCGCAGGCGTGACCCCGCTACCACATCTGGACTCACCAGCACCTGAGTCGGGCACGCGCGGGCCGGTGCTAAGCTTGTGTGCCTCCATTTCAGGCATGGTTCGGCGCTTGACCGATCCGTCCCTGAAGCTCTTGCAGACCCGGGGATAGCCCTGTGGAAAACCGCGTATTTCGCCGGGTTTCCCCGCAACCCCGTGGGTGGGGACTTGTGCAAGACTCAAAGCCTGCGGGCAGGGAGTGTGGCCCTTCGCGCAGTCAACACCAAATATAGCGAAATACTCGTTGACGATCGCCCGCGAGTCGCGGCAGTTTGTGCTGGCCGCCGGAGCGATCCACTAGATGTGGTATGGCCCCGCGGGCATGACAGCCAGACCGGTCCGACCGATCGTCGCCGTCCTCAGGGTGCGGCGGACCCTGGAGGCGTGTCCGGACGCGGTGGGGACAAACGCGCAGACAGTCAGAAGAGGGATACGGGGCACATGAAGATCGAACGTCATTACACCACGGCCGGACAGGACGCCTATGCGGGGATCGACTTCGTCACCACCGCGTCGGAAATCCGCAATCCCGACGGCACGATCGTGTTCCGGCTGGATGACGTCGAGGTGCCCGCGCGGTGGAGCCAGGTGGCCTCCGACGTGATCGCACAGAAGTACTTCCGCAAGGCCGGCGTCCCCGTCGCCCTCAAGCGCGTGGCCGAGAAGGACGTGCCCGAGTTCCTGTGGCGCTCGGTCCCGGCGTCGGCCGACACCGAGAAAAGCGGCGAGACATCGGCCAAGCAGGTCTTCGACCGTCTCGCCGGCGCCTGGGCTTACTGGGGCTGGAAGGGCGGCTACTTCTCGACCGAGGAGGACGCGCGCGCCTACTACGACGAGATGCGGCACATGCTGGCCAGCCAGACCGCCGCGCCGAACTCGCCGCAGTGGTTCAACACCGGTCTGCACTGGGCCTACGGCATCGACGGACCCGGCCAGGGCCACTACTACGTCGACCACAAGACCGGCAAGCTGACCCGCTCGAAGTCCGCTTACGAGCACCCGCAGCCGCATGCCTGCTTCATCCAGTCGGTGAAGGACGACCTCGTCAGCGACGGCGGCATCATGGACCTGTGGGTCCGCGAGGCGCGCCTGTTCAAGTACGGCTCGGGCACCGGCACCAACTTCTCGTCGCTGCGCGCCGAGGGCGAGTCGCTGTCGGGCGGCGGCCGTTCGTCGGGTCTCATGGGCTTCCTCAAGATCGGGGACCGCGCCGCGGGCGCCATCAAGTCGGGCGGCACCACGCGCCGCGCGGCCAAGATGGTGATCTGCGACGCCGACCACCCCGACATCGAGGACTTCATCAACTGGAAGGTCCGCGAGGAGCAGAAGGTCGCGTCCATCGTCGCGGGCTCCAAGATGCACGAGCAGATGCTCAACGGCATCTTCGCCGCGATCCGGTCCTGGGACGGCGCCGAGGACGACGCCTATGACCCCAAGAGCAACCCCGCGCTCAAGGATGCCGTGCGCGCCGCCAAGCGCGGCCAGATCCCCGAGACCTACGTCAAGCGCGTGCTGGACTACGCACGCCAGGGCTACGCCTCGATCGAGTTCCCGACCTACAACACCGACTGGGACAGCGAAGCCTACGCCTCGGTTTCGGGCCAGAATTCAAACAACTCGATCCGCGTCACAGACGGCTTCCTGCAGGCCGTGAAGGATGACGCCGACTGGGAGCTGATCCGCCGCACCGACGGCACGGTCGCCAAGACCATCAAGGCGCGCGACCTGTGGGAACAGGTGGGTCACGCCGCGTGGGCCTGCGCCGATCCGGGCATCCAGTTCCACGACACCGTCAACGCCTGGCACACGTGCCCCGAAGACGGCGAGATCCGCGGCTCGAACCCGTGCTCGGAGTACATGTTTCTCGACGACACGGCGTGCAACCTCGCGTCGATGAACCTGCTGACCTTCCTGAAGGACGGCGTGTTCGACGCGGAAAGCTACATGCACGCCACCCGTCTCTGGACGCTGACGCTCGAGATCTCGGTGACGATGGCGCAGTTCCCCTCGAAGGAGATCGCGCAGCTTTCCTATGACTTCCGCACGCTGGGCCTCGGCTACGCCAACATCGGCGGCCTGCTGATGAACATGGGCTACAGCTACGACAGCCGCGAGGGCCGGGCGCTCTGCGGCGCGCTGACCGCGATCATGACCGGCGTGGCCTACGCCACCTCGGCCGAGATCGCCGGCGAGCTGGGCGCGTTCTCGGGCTACGAGCGCAACCGCGAGCACATGCTCCGCGTCATCCGCAACCACCGCACCGCGGCGCAGGGCAAGACCGACGGCTATGAGAAGCTGGCGGTCAAGCCGGTCGCTCTCGATCACGCCGGCTGCCCCGACGCGCGCCTTGTCGAACTGGCGCAGTCGTCGTGGGACGAGGCACTGCGTCTCGGCGAGCAGCACGGCTACCGCAACGCCCAGACCTCGGTCATCGCGCCCACCGGCACGATCGGCCTTGTCATGGACTGCGACACCACCGGCATCGAGCCCGACTTCGCGCTGGTCAAGTTCAAGAAGCTCGCCGGCGGCGGCTACTTCAAGATCATCAACCAGTCGGTCCCTGCGGCGCTGGAAAAGCTCGGCTACCCGTCGAACCAGATCGAGGAGATCGTCTCCTACGCGGTCGGCCACGGCTCGCTTGGCAACGCGCCGGGGATCAACCACACCGCCCTGATCGGCCACGGCTTCGGACCGGCGCAGATCGAGAAGGTGGAAGGCGCGCTGGCCTCGGCCTTCGACATCCGCTTCGTCTTCAACCAGTGGACGCTGGGCGAGGAGTTCTGCACCAACGTCCTCGGCATCCCGGCCGAGAAGCTGACCGACCCGACCTTCGATCTGCTGCGGCACCTGGGCTTCTCGAAGGCGGACATCGACGCGGCGAACGACCACGTCTGCGGGACCATGACGCTGGAGGGCGCGCCGCACCTGAAGCAGGAGCACTACGCGATCTTCGACTGCGCCAATCCCTGCGGCAAGAAGGGCACGCGCTACCTGTCGGTCGAAAGCCACATCCACATGATGGCGGCGGCGCAGAGCTTCATCTCGGGCGCGATCTCTAAGACGATCAACATGCCCAACGACGCCACCATCGAGGACTGCCAGAAGGCCTACGAGCTGTCTTGGTCGCTCGGCACCAAGGCGAACGCGCTCTACCGCGACGGCTCCAAGCTGAGCCAGCCGCTGGCCGCCGCCCTCGTCGAGGATGACGACGAGGCCGCCGAAGTGCTCGAGACCGGCTCGGCCCAGGAAAAGGCGGCAGTGCTGGCCGAGAAGATCGTCGAGAAGGTGGTGATCAAGGAGGTCGCCCGCGGCCGCGAGAAGATGCCCGAGCGTCGCAAGGGCTACACGCAGAAGGCCATCGTCGGCGGTCACAAGGTCTACCTGCGGACCGGCGAATACGGTGACGGCAGCCTCGGCGAGATCTTCATCGACATGCACAAGGAAGGTGCGGGCTTCCGGGCGATGATGAACAACTTCGCCATCGCGGTGTCGGTGGGCCTCCAGTACGGCGTGCCGCTGGAAGAGTTCGTCGACGCCTTCACCTTCACGAAGTTCGAGCCCGCGGGCATGGTTCAGGGCAACGACTCGATCAAGAACGCGACGTCGATCCTCGACTACATCTTCCGCGAGCTGGCGGTGTCCTACCTCGACCGCACCGACCTGGCGCACGTGAAGCCGCAGGGCGCCACGTTCGACGACCTCGGCCGCGGCGAAGAGGAGGGCGTGTCGAACGTCCGCGAGCTGTCCGAGACCACCGCGTCGAAGTCGCTCGAGGTGCTCAAGCAGATCAGCTCGTCGGGCTACCTGCGCAAGCGCCTCCCGCAGGAGCTGGTGGTGCTGCAGGGCGGCAACCAGACCGTCAGCTTCGCGCAGCCCGACAGCTCTTCCTCCGCGCTTTCGGCTGTCGTCGGCGAGGCCGAGACCACCGTGGCGGTCAAGTCCAAGGCCAAGACCGGCGTGGACGCGGCCACCAAGGCCCGCATGCAGGGCTTCGAGGGCGATCCTTGCGGTGAATGCGGCAACTACACGCTGGTGCGCAATGGCACCTGCATGAAGTGCAACACCTGCGGCGGGACCTCCGGCTGCAGTTGATGCGGCCCGAGCCGGTGCGTCTCCCCCCGAGCGCACCGGCGACGGCGGTGTGACGCGCGACTTGCGACCAACGGCAGGACCTCCGACGAGGCGCCTGCCGTTTTCGTTTCAAGCAACCAACGCGGGGACCTGCGATGCTTCCTGAACGGTTTACCCGCGCGGTGCCAACGCCGCAGGTCGGCGCGCATGAGCGCCCGGCCGCCGTTGCGTCACCGCTGCGGCAACCGGCGCCGTTGCGGGGTCGGGGCCGGTGGGGTTAATCTTCGGCCGAGGCAAGAAAGCGGGATATACCGTCGATGACAGTCAGGACAGTGAAACTGGTCGCGGCGGCGGCGCTCATGGCGTCGCTCGCGGCCTGTGGGGGGCAGCGCGAGCGCGTGCGGATCCCGCTTCTGCAACACAGCGAGGTCGATTGCATGGCGCGGGCCATGTATTTCGAGTCGATCCGGTCGAGCCGCGACGGCATGGTCGCCGTGGGCAGCGTGGTGATGAACCGCGTCGAGTCCGACGATTTCCCCGATACGGTCTGCGGCGTCGTCGGCCAGCGCAACCAGTTCGCCCCGGGCGTCCTGCGTCGCAGCATGGACGGCGGTGGCTCGGAGCTGGCGCGCAGCTCCGCGCGGGCTGTCCTGCGCGGCGAACGGCATCCGATGGTCCAGAACGCGCGGTTCTTCCACGCGGCGACGTACAACGCCGGCTACAACAACATGCATTACGTGCTCAGCACGGGGGGCAACGCGTTCTACGAAAAGCGCCGCCCGCACCTCGTCACGCGCCCTTCGCCGCCGCGCGGGATCGAGGGTGTGACCGGCCGCTGACCGCGCATCCCGAGGGGCGCGGTGGCCGTTTCAGGCCGCCGCCTCACTCTTCCCGCGCTTTGCCGCCTTGCGCTCGGCCCTCGGCAAACGCCGGTCACGCAGCATCAACATGGCGGGCGTGACCAGCAGCGTCAGCAGCGTGGCCACCAGTAGGCCGCCGGCGATCGCGCTCGACAGCTCGGTCCAGTATTGCGTGGACGGCGCGCCGTAGAGGATCGTTCGGGTGAAGAAGTTGATGTTGAGCCCGATCACCATCGGCAGAAGCCCCAGCGCCGTCGTCACTGTCGTCAGCACCACCGGGCGCAGGCGCTGCGCCCCGGTGCGAAGCGCGGCCTCCAGAGGGGAAAGGCCCTGCGCGCGCAGCTCGTTGTAGGTATCGATCAGAACGATGTTGTTGTTCACCACGATCCCGGCGAGCGCGATCACCCCCACGCCACCCATGACGATCCCGAAGGGACGGCCGGTGACGATCAGTCCCAGAAGCACGCCCGCGATGGAGAAGACGATGGCCGTCATGACCACGAAGGCCTGGTAGAAGCTGTTGAACTGCACGATCAGGATCACCGCCATCAGCACGATGGCCGCGGCGAAGGCGCTGCCCAGAAAGACCATGCTTTCCTGCTGGTCCTCGGTCTCGCCGGCGAAGGTCACGCTGGCGCCTCCGGGCAGTTCGGTGCCGGCGAGCGCGGCCTGCAATGCCGAGATCTGATCGGCCACCAGCGCGCCCTGCGCGACGTTTGCCTCGATGGTGGTCACGCGCTGCTCGTCGACGCGGCGGATGACGCCCACGCGCTCCTCGGGATCGAAGGACACGAAGTTCGAGATCGGCACCAGTCCGGCCTCGGTGGGCACCCGCAGGTTGCCCAGTTCCGCCAACGTCCGGTCGTCGCTGGGGAAGCGCACGCGGATGTCGAGCTCTCCGTCCGCGTCCGAGGGGCGGTAGTTGGTGACCGTGATGCCCTGCGTGAGGAGCTGCAGCGCCTGGCCCAGAAGGCTCACGTCCGCGCCGAACCGCGCGGCCTGTGCGCGGTCGACGTTGATCGCGACCTCGACGCCGGGCAGGGCGCGGGTGTCGGTGACGTCGGTAAAGCCGCCCACGCGGTCCATCACCGTCAGCACCTGCTCGGTTGCGGCAGCCTGCGCCTCGGGATCGCGGGCCGACACCCGCAGGTTAACGGGTTTGCCCGAGGCCGGTCCGCCCGAGTCGGTCTGCACCTGCACGTCGATTCCGCCGATCCCGGCCATGTCCTGTCGGATCTCGTCGCCGATCTCGGCCGCGGGCGGGCGGTCCTGCCAGTCCACGAGATCGAGCTGGATGGTCCCGATCACGTCCTCGTCCTGCTGGCCCGCGCCCATGAGCGTTCGGGCGTAGACGCTTTCGACGCCGTCTCGGCCGATCAGGCGCCGTTCGACCTGCCGCACGAGGTCGTCGCGCTCGTAGATCGAGAGGTTGTCGCGGGCGCGCACCTGAACCTGCATGAACTCGGGCTCGACCGAGGGGAAGAACGACACGCCGCGGCCGAACTGTCCGTAGATCGCGAAACTGCCGAGCAGCAGCGCGACGGCCAGCAGGACAGTCGTGCCGGGCCGAAGGATCGCGCGTTCCAGCATCCGCACGTAGATGCCGGTGGCGCCCCGGATGTCGCGCGGATCGCCCGCCTCGGCGGCATGAAGCGCGGCCTTGGCGGAGGCGGTCTGAGGCTGCACCTTGCCGATCAGGCCGCCGATGACGGGGATGAAGATCAGCGCCATGAAGAGCGACGCGATCAGCGTGAGGATCACCGTCAGCGGCAGGAACTTCATGAACTCGCCGATGGTCCCCGTCCAGAAGAGCAGCGGGAAGAACACGGACAGGGTCGTCGCGGTCGAGGCGATGATCGGCCACGCCATGCGCTTGGCGGCCTCGGCATAGGCCGCGCGTGCACGGGCGCCCTCCTGCAGGCGGCGGTCGGCCAGCTCCACCGTCACGATGGCGCCGTCCACCAGCATCCCCACCACGAGGATCAGCGCGAACAGCACGACGATGTTCATCGTGTTGCCCATGACCCACAGGAGCGCGACGCCGGCCAGGAACGCCCCCGGTATCGACAGGCCCACGAGGATCGCGGACCGCAAACCCAGCGCGAAGACGATCACGATCATCACCAGCGCGATAGCCGCGATCACGTTGGCCTCGAGGTCCGAGAGGAGCGTCTTCACCTGCTCGGACTGGTCCTGAAGATAGGTGACATCGACGCTGTCGGGCCAGTCGACGCGCATTTCCTCGATGGCCGCGCGGGCGGCGGCGACGGTGTCGATGATGTTGGCGCCCGAGCGTTTCGTGACCTCCAGCGCCAGTGCCGGCTGGCCGTCGATCCGCGCGAAGCCCGACGGATCCTCGAAGGTGCGCCGAACAGTCGCCACATCCTCGAATGTCACGACGGTCTGGCCGTCGACCTTGACCGGCATCGCCATCACGTCCTCTAGGTCCTGGATCAGGCCGGGGACCTTGAGCACGATGCGCCCGCCGCCGGTTTCGATCGCGCCCGCGGCGATCAGGCGGTTATTGCGCTGAAGCTGATTGATGAGCTCGTCGAAACCGAGGTTGTAGGTCTGGAACACCGTGGGGTCGATCAGCACCTCGAGGAACTCCTCGCGCGCGCCGCCGATCTCGACCTCGAGCACGCCGGGCAGGGCCTCCACCTCGTCCTGAACCTGCTCGGCAAGGTCGTTGAGCGTGCGCTCGGGCACGGGACCCGACAGCACCGCGGTCACGATGGGGAAAAGCGCGGTGTTGATCTCGGTGACGGTCAGTTCGTCGGCGTCCTCGGGCAGGTCGGGCTGCACCCGGTCGGCGGCCTCTCGCACCTTGTCGAGCGCCTCGTCCACATCGTCGCCGGCGGTGAACTCGAGCTGGACGCTGGCGAAGCCCTCGGTCGCCTCGGACGACATCTGGTCGAGCCCCTCGATGGCGCCGAACTCGGCCTCCATCGGCTCGAGCAAAAGCCGCTCGGCGTCCGTCGGGCTGATCCCCTCGAGACCGGTCGAGACGTAGACCAGCGGCAGGGGGACTTCGGGATTGGCCTCCTTCGGGATCGACACGTAGGAAATGGCGCCGAAGGTGAGGATCATCGCGAAGAGGATCATCACCGCGCGGCTGCGCGAAAAGGCAGCGTCGATGAGGGTGTTCATTCCGTGGCCTCCGCGGCGGCCGGCATCGCCTCGTCGCCGGGGGCCGCGGCCAGAGCGCCGCCGGCCTCCTCCTGCGGCTGGGCGCGCACCGCCTCGCCGTCGCGGACAAAGCCCTGACCCACCGTGATGATAGTCGCGGTGTCCTCGAGCCCCGTGACCCAGACGCCGTCGATGGCGGTGGAGACGATCTCGACCGGCTGGAATTTCACGCGGCCGTCCTCGACCGTCTTGATCCCGAGCGCGCCGTCGGGGTCCAGCGAGATGATGGAGGGCCGGACAAAATGCGCCTGCCGCTCGCCGGTCGGGATCGTGACCTCCGCGGAGATGCCCGCGGGGATCTCGCCGTCCTCGTTCGGAACCTCGATCTCCACGAGGAAGGTGCGCGTCTCGCTGACCGCGGCCGTTCCGACGAAGGTGACCTCGCCTTCGCGGGTCTGACCGGTGATGAAGTCGACCGTGGCGGGTTGCCCGGTCCGGATCCGCGCAAGCGACTGCTGCGGCACCTGGATCGCGACGGTCAGGGGGGAATTGTCCACGAGCCGCGCGACCTCGTCGCCGATGGCGAGGTACTCGCCGTCGTTGATCGGCAGGCTCTCGATGCGTCCGGGGAAGGGCGCGGTGACAACGAGGTTGTCGAGCGCCTGCTCGGCGGTGGCGACCTGCGCCTCGGCGGCCGCCAGCGTGGCCTGAGCCTCGGACACCCGGTCCACGGTGCCGGCGCCGCGTTCGAGAAGCTGGCGGGCGTTGTCCAGTTCACGCTGCGCGCGGGTGCGCTCTTCCTCGGCTTGCGCGAGGGTCGCGTCCGCCTGCGCCGCCGAGAGCCGCGCGACCACATCGCCGGCCTCCACGGTATCGCCGCGCGCGACCGGTAGGGCGGCGACCGTGCCGCTGGCCTCGGCGCTCAGCACGGTGTCACGCTCGGGCAGGGCCTGTCCTTCGGCCGAGAACCGCAGGGTCACCGGTTCGGCAGTGGTCTCGCGGACGACGACCGCGGGCGGCTCTGCCTCGGTCTGCTGCACCGGTTCGGGATCTTCCGAAGGCAGAACGAAGCCGCTTCCCATCCACAGCACGATGGCCAAGACGAGACCGGCTGCGATCCAGATCGAGCGAGAGGCGCCCCGGTCGGTCTCGAAGCTCAGATGGCGGGGCGTTCCGCCCGCATCGCTGTGGTCGTTCATGAATTCGTGTTCCCGTCATCGCTTGCGGCCGCGGCTCTGGGGTTACATACCGACCACCGGTCGGTAATCAAGGGGGCCTCGCGATGATGCGAGGTGGACGACAGATGAGCCTCAGACGACGCATGCCGCCCGAGGCGCGGCGCTCGGCGATCCTTGCCGCTGCGACGGAACTCATGGCCGGGCACGGCTGGGACACGGTCACGGTCTCCGGGATCGTGGACGCGGCCGAGATCTCGAAGGGGGGCTTCTATCACCATTTCTCTTCGAAGGACGCGGTGATGGAGGCGGTGATACGCGATTTGGCCGCGTCCGGCCTCGACTCCGCGGTGCGGGCGCTGGACACCACGGAGGGGGACGCGCTGAAGCGCTTCACTGCGTTCGTGACCGCAGGCCTCGACTGGGAGTCGGCGCGCGCCGAAACCCTCGATCAGATCGCCCGGATCGCAGCGCAGCGCGGCAACGATCCGTTTTTCGGGCGACTGCAGGAGAACGCCATCGAGCATCTGCGCCCGGCGCTCGTCGCATTGGTGCGGGCGGGGGCGGCAGAGGGGACATTCTCCATGTCGGATGCCGAAACGGGGCCGGCGGTCGACCTGCTCCTTCATCTCCTGTTGTCGCGGTGGAGAACGATCGCAGAAGCGCGCGGCCACGCCCGCGCCGGGGCGCCGGATCGGGCGAAACGCATCGTCGCCGACCGACTGAACGCCGAGTCCGCCCTTATGGCGCGGGTGCTGGGCCTGACCGAGGCACAGGCCGCTTCGCTGGCGGAAGGCCGCACGGGCTACGCTGGATCTTTGTCGGCGTCCTGACGGCGCGCCGCGCTCAAACCGCCTTGACCAGACGCAGCGCGTCGTAGATCGCGGCGTGCGTGTTGCGCGCCGCCACGGCGTCGCCGATCCGGAACAGTTGGTAGGTGCCCTCGGGATTGCGCACGATCTCCTGCGGGCGTCCCTCGATCAGCGCCTCGTAGTCGACCTCGCCCTCGTTCGAAGCACCGGCGCGCAGATCGAAGTAAAGCTCGTCGAGCGGCCGCGTGCCGTGATTCACCACCACCTGGTCGACATTGCGCGTGCGGCTCACCCCGCCGTAATCGCTGCCGAGCGTGGCCACGAGGCCGTTGCCCTCGCGGGCCACACGGTCGAGGCGCCATGTCACGGTGAATGTCACGTCCTGCGCCTGGAGAGCGCGAAGCGCCGGCGTCAGCGACATCGACATGACCTCGGCGGCGATGGTGCGGTCGCGGCACACCACCTCGACCTTCGCGCCGGTGGCGGCGATGGCCTCTGCGGCCTGAAGGGCAGGGTAGTCGCCGGCGTCGTCGTAGATCAGCACGTCGCGGCCGGGCTGCGCGTCGCCCGACAGGATGTCCCATGCGGACACCACGAGGTCGTCACCGTCGGTCAGGATCTCGGTGTGGGGCATTCCGCCGGTGGCAACGATCACAACCTCGGGCGCCTCGGCCATCACCGTCTCGGCGTCGGCATAGGTGTTGAAGCGGAAGGTGACGCCCATGCGGGCGCACTCGGCCTCGCGCCACTGGACGATCTGCATCATCTCGGACCGGCGCGGGCTGCGCGCGGTCAGGCGGATTTGCCCGCCGGGCTGGGCCGCCGCCTCGAACACCGTCACGTCGTGGCCCCGCGCTGCCGCGACCCGCGCGGCCTCGAGGCCCGCCGGGCCGGCGCCCACGACCACTACCTTGCGACGCGTCTCGCCCGGCTGAACCTCCTGCGGCTGCTCCAACTCGCGGCCCGTGGCCGGGTTGTGGATGCACAGCGCCATGCCGCCCTGGTAGATGCGGTCGAGGCAGTAGTTCGCGCCGACGCAAGGACGGATGCGGTCCTCGTCGCCGCGCATGATCTTGGCGACGATGTGCGGATCGGCCATGTGCGCGCGGGTCATCCCCACCATGTCGAGCTTGCCCGACGCGATGGCGTGGCGCGCCGTGGCGACGTCCTGGATCTTGGCGGCGTGGAAGGTGGGGAACTGGGTCGCCTTGCGGATCTCTCCGGCGAAGTCGAGATGCGGAGCGCTGCGCATGCCCTGGACCGGGATCACGTCGGTCAGACCCGCGTCGGTATCGATATGGCCGCGGATCACGTTGAGGAAATCCACCAGACCGCTGTCTTTCAGGCGGCGCGAGATCTCCATGCCGTCCTCGGCGGTCAGTCCGCCGGGCAGGTCCTCGTCGCCGGTGTAGCGCACGCCCACGAGGAAATCCTCACCGCAGCGGGCCCGGATGCCCTCGAGCACCTCGAAGGTGAAACGCAGCCGGTTGTCGAGGCTGCCACCGTAGCGGCCATCCATGTCGTTGGTCAGCGGCGACCAGAACTGGTCCATGAGGTGGCCGTAGGCCTGCAGCTCTATCCCGTCGAGGCCGGCGGCCTTCATGCGCTCGGCCGCGTCCACGTAGTCGCCGACGATGCGCGCCACGTCCCAGTCCTCGGCCTTCTTGGGAAAGGCGCGGTGGGCGGGCTCGCGTTCATGTCCGGCCGAGACTGCGGGCAGCCAGTCTGCCTTGTCCCATCGGGTGCGGCGGCCGAGGTGGGTGAGCTGGATCATCACCGCGCAGCCGTGGTCGTGGCACTCGTCGGTGAGCTTCTTCATCCAGCCCACGACCTCGTCCTTCCAGGCCAGGATGTTGTTGAACACCGGCGGGCTGTCGCGGGACACCGCCGCGGACCCGGCCGTCATGGTCAGCGCGACGCCCGCGCGCGCCCGCTCCACGTGGTAGGCGCGGTAACGGTCCTTGGGCATCCCGTCCTCGGGATAGGCCGGCTCGTGGCTCGAGATCATCAGCCGGTTCTTCAGCGTCAGGTGCTTGAGCTGGTACGGCTGGAAGAGGGGATCGTTGGACATGGCGCGGGCCTCGACTCGGGGGGCGGTGATGGAACCAGTCGTGGCAGAATGTTCATCTGTGTCAAGTTTGAGTTCACCGATGTATATTCCCGTTGCGGAGGCGCCCGGGCTGGCCTAGGAAACGCCGCATGAGCACATCCGGAACAGACGGCCCCTCCGGCCCTTCCGCAGACAGCGGCTGGCGCGGATCCCGCGACGTCTGGCTCGCCGCGGCCAAGGCGGCGTTCCTCGACGGCGGCCTCGGCGCGGTGCGCATCCAGCCGCTCGCCGCGGGGCTCGGGTTGTCGCGCACGTCGTTCTACTGGTTCTTCCGCGACCGCGCGGCGATTCTCGACGCCCTGCTGGACCTTTGGGATGTGCAGAACACCGACGCCCTCGTGGCGGCCACGGAAGCCTATGCCGAGACGGTGTCGGAGGCGGTGCTCAACGTGATCGCCCTCTTCATCGACGAGGCCCGCTTCGAGCCGCGCTTCGAGCTGGCAGTGCGTGGCTGGGCACACGGCTCGGACGCGGTGATGACGCGGGTGAACCGGGCGGACGCTCGGCGACTCGACGCGATCAGGGCGATGTTCGAGCGGTTCGGCATTCCGTCCGACGAGGCAGACGTGCGGGCGCGCACCGTCTACCTCGTGCAGATCGGCTACATCTCGATGCAGGTGCGCGAGACGCGCGAGGAACGCCTGACCCGCGTGGCCGACTACGTGAAGACATTTGCCGGCGCGGCGCCCACTCCGGCCGAGATGGCGCGGTTCCGCGCGGGGCTCGGTCTCTAACACGGTCCGCGGGGCCTCCGCTGGTGCTGGCCTTGTGCCGCGCGTGGTGCGAGGGTCGGGACGACGCAGAACCACGGGGACTACGACAATGACCATCAGGGAAGGCGACCGCATGACCAGCCGCGAGTTGGTCGCGGCAGCCGAGGACGAGATCGAGACCGTTCCTGCGGCGGAGGCCGTGGCGCTGACCAGCGCCGAGGACGTGGTCTTCGTGGACCTGCGCGACCGCCGCGAGCTGGAGCGCGAGGGCCGGGTGCCCGGCGCGTTCCACTGCCCGCGCGGGATGCTGGAGTTCTGGATCGACCCCGATAGCCCCTATCACCGTGACATCTTCGACCGCGACGCGCGCTTCGTCTTCTACTGCGCGTCGGGCTGGCGCTCGGCATTGGCGACGCAGGTGGCGGGGCGGATGGGATTGGCCCGCGCGGCGCATGTTGGCGGCGGCTTCACCGCATGGCGCGAGGCCGGCGGACCGGTCGAGCCGGTCGCACCCAAGGGCTAGGGCGCCGGACGCGGACGGTCGTCGGTGCGCGCGGTCGTGGTCAGGCTTCGCCTGCCGAGCGGGCCAGCCGCGACAGGCCCTCGCGTCCGGTCAGGCGGACTTCACCGCGGGCCTGCTCGACCCAGCCGCGGCGGTGGAACTCGGCCAGCGTGCGCGAGATCACCTCGCGCGCCGTGCCAAGCTCGTTGGCCAGCGTCTGGTGGGTGGCGTGCACCACATCGCCGTCGGCCGACAGCTGCAGCAGCTTGGCCGCCAGCCGCACGTCCATGCGCTGGAAGACGATGTCGTCGATCAGGGTGAAAAGATCTGTGATCCGCCGGGAGTAGGCGGTGAAAATGAACTGTCGGAAAACGGTGGAACGTGCGGCCATGTCGTCGAAGGTGGCGCGGGGGATGGCGACCGCGGTCACGTCCGTCTCGGCGATACCGTCGGCCGCGTAGTCCTCGAACGCCAGCATGCAGGCTGTTGTCAGCACGCAGCTTTCGCCCGCGTGAACGCGATAGAGAAAGACCTCGCGGCCGGTCTCGGACTTCTGCTGCACGCGGACCGTGCCGTCGAGCAGCAGCAGAAGGTTGTCCGGCGTCTGGCCCGGTGCGAAGATCTGGGTGCCTGCGGGCACCTCGACCACCGAGCTTCCGGCCACGAGGTCCGCGCGCAGGTCGGAGGGCAGTTGGCTCAGACCCGGAAACCTGTCGATCCAGCTCGTCGTGGCGGGGGCCGTGGTCATGGGCGTCTGGTCTCCGTCGTTGGTTCGGGACAGGGATACAATCCGCGTGCGGCGCTGGCAAAGGGGCAGGGGCCGCCGAACCCGGGGCCCGGTGTCACACCCGGAAGAACGCCGCGCGGCCCTCGATCATCAGCTTGAGGCCGATCGCGCCTCCGATCCAGATGCCGCCCAACGCGACCGGGGCGGTGTAGGCAAGCAGCGCGAAGGCCGAGAGCCCCTGGCCGATGCTGCACCCCACCGCCAGCACCGCGCCCACGCCCATCAGTGCGGCGCCCCCGATCTGGCGGCGCAGCTCGCGGTGGTCGTCGCACGCCTCCCAGCGGAAGACGCCGCGCACGCGGCTGCCGATCCATGCGCCGCCGAGAACGCCGAAGACGGACCCCACGCCGAAGCCCGGGGGCACGCCGCTGGACAGCATGAGCCAGACCATCGTTTCGCCCAAGGGCGCCGAGAACGTGTGCGAGCGCACCGGCACCGCGTCGAAACTTGTCGCCGCGAGGTAGGTCGTGCCGACGAACCCCGAGACGATGGCGAAGGCGACGGGCAGACCCCAGAGCGCACGTCGGGACGCGCCGCGCAGCGCCACGAGCAGAAGCAGGCCGCCCGACACGATCCCGACGACGGACGCGGGGATCGACAGGAGAGCGCCGATGCCGTGGGCGATGCCCTGCGGGCTGTCGGCGAGCACCGGCGGGAACAGTGCCACGCGCAGCGGACTGAGCGGGCCGGACAGGGTGGCCAGCGCCGCAAGGCCCATCACGATGACGATCACGAAGGAGCGCATTTCACCGCCGCCGAGCCGCGCCAGCGCGCCGAGGCCGCAGTTGCCGGCCAACGCCATGCCGATCCCGAAGGTCAGTCCGCCGATGGCTGCCGCGGCGAGGTCGGCGCGTTGCGCGAGGTAGACCGACGCGGTCGGGTCGGCCCAGCCCAGGGCCGCGGCGAGGTGCAACGCGAGGATCGAGGCGCCCAGCGCCACGCCCCACATCCGCAGGCGCGTCGCGTCTCCGGCCAGGTGAAAATCCTCGAGCGCGCCCAGCGTGCAGAAGCGGCCGAGCCGCGCCGAGAGGCCCAGAAGCAGGCCACCGAATGCGCCGACGACGACGCTCGCGGCGTCGCCCGACATCAGGTCCAGCATGTCTCCTCCCTGCCCGGACGGGGCGCGCCGCACGCGGTCGGCGCCTCCGGGCGCGGTCTCAGCCGTCGTCGTCCTTGCAGAACAGCTCGTAGACCGTCTCCATCATTCGGCGGGGTTTGTCGTCGGTCAAGCTGTAGTAGATCGTCTTGCCCTCGCGCCGGGGCTGGACCAGCCCCTCGAGACGCAGCCGGGTGAGCTGCTGCGATACCGCCGCCTGCCGCGCCGACAGGATGCGCTCGAGCTCGCCCACGGACTTCTCGCCCGTGGCGAGGTGGCACAGGATCATCAGACGGCCCTCGTGACCGAGCGTCTTGAGGAAGTCGGCGGCCTCGCGGGCCTGCGTCATCATCCGCTCGAGGTCGGCGTCGGGCATGTCCGCATCGAAGCGGGGCAGGGGGCTGGTCGAGGCGATGGGTCCGTTCTCCGCGCTCTCGGGGACGTTCGGCGTGTTCATGGATCGGCGTCCACGGTCGCGGGACGGCCGGCATCCTGTTGGTCTGGACCCCAGAGGTCGGCCTCTGTCAACATGCGTTCGACCATCGGCCAGAAGAAATCCTCTCCGGGATAGCCTTCGATGCGCGCGTGTTCAGTCCCGTCCTCCACGAGGATGAAGGTGGGCGTCAGCCGTGGAGGCGAGACGAGGTCTAGGTCATCGGGGATGGGCCGGGTGATGTCGACCCGCCGGATCGGCGCAGCACGCCCGGCGTCGGTCTTGGGGTAGGCGTCGCCGACCTCGGCCTCCCAGCGGGCGCACCACATGCAGCCCTCTTCCTCCACCATCACGAGTCGCACTTCGGCCGCCGCGTCGCGCGGCAGGCAGGCGGCCCCGAGTACGAGGCTTGCGATGATGGCAAAGGTGGTGCGTCCCAAAAGTCGAAGCGTCCGATTGACCCAATCTAATTCACAGATAATAATGTTTTGATATCGACGCGGCAAGGGGAGGAGTCGCGAATTGTTCGAAGTCACGCTCGGCGGGGCCGCGCTGGCCGGCCTGCTGTCGTTCCTGTCGCCCTGCATACTGCCTATTGTGCCGTTCTACATCGGCTACCTCGCGGGCGCCGGGGCCGAACGCGCCGAAAGCGGCGCGTCGTCGGGGACAGCCGCGGCCGCGCGCCCGGCCTTCCTGCCGGCGATCCTGTTCTCGCTCGGGATCATCGTGGTGTTCGTCGCGCTCGGCGCCTCGGCCTCGTTCGCGGGCCAGTTCGTGCGGCAGTGGTTCGACGTGCTGCGCTGGATCGCGGCGGCGCTTATCATCGTGATGGGGCTGCACTTCCTGGGCGTGCTTCGGATCGGCGTGCTCTACCGCCAGTTCCGGGCCGAACCCGGCGACGTCACCGCGCTGTCGCTGCCCATGGCCTTCGTGCTGGGACTGGCCTTCGCCTTTGGCTGGACGCCGTGCGTCGGCCCCGTGCTGGCAGCGATCCTCTTCACCGCCGCGGGCACCGAGACGGCCGGACAGGGGGCGTGGCTTCTCCTTGCCTACGGCATCGGAATGACCGCGCCCTTCGTCCTGGCCGCCGCCTTCGTCGGGCCGTTCCAGCGGTTCATGGCACGCTTCCGGCGGCATCTCGGCACGGTCGAGAAGGTCACCGGCGGGATGCTTGTTGTCTTCGGCCTGCTCATCGCCACCAATTCAGTCAACCTCATCGCCCAGTGGATGCTCGAGACCTTCCCGGTGTTCTCGCGCTACGGCTGACCTCACCAGAAGGAGCCTTCCGATGATCCGACGCCTGTTCCTGAGTCTCGCCGCGGCCGCCGCGCTCACGGTCCCCGCTTTTGCCGAGGTGCCCATGGGCGACGACGGCCTGCACAAACCCGACTGGCTGCGGGAGACCTTCCTCGACCTGCGCGAGGACCTCGCGGAGGCGAATGCCGAGGGCAAGCGCCTGTTGATCCTCGTCGAGCAGCGCGGCTGTTCCTACTGCCGCAAGATGCACGAAGAGGTGTTCACAGCGCCGAACGTCGAACAGGCCATTCGCGAGGATTTCTTCGTGCTCCAGATCAACATGTTCGGCGACATCGAGGTGACCGATTTCGACGGTGAGACCATGCCCGAGAAGGAAATATCGAAGCGCTGGGGTCTGCTCTTCACGCCGACGATGATGTTCCTGCCCGAGGAGGTCGCCGAGGATGCCACCGCCGCCGAGGCCGCCGTCGCCACCATGCCCGGCGCCTTCAGCAAGAACACCACGCACAACCTGATGACGTTCGTGACCGACCACGTCTACGAGACCGACGAGCCGTTCCAGAAGTATCACGCGCGCAAGCTCGAGGAGGCGGGAGTCAACGAATAAATATATTCACAGACGTGATATTGATGGTTGCCAACGCGCGAACCCCGCGTCTACGCTAGGACACAAGGGCAGGGAGGCCCGAAGGGAGGAGACATGACTCGCATTGAACGACGCGCTGTCGGCGCGGCGATCGCCGCACTCATTGCCGCCGCACCGCTGTGGGCGGCGGAGGCCGTGGCTCCGGACGCGGTGAACTTCACTGACGTCGGCGGAATCGCGGAGTCGCTGAGCGGCACCCCCGGCGATGTCGAGAACGGCGCCGCCCTGATGAACAAGGGCGCGGGCAACTGCATCGCCTGCCACCAGGTGACCGCTCTGAACGACCTGCCGTTTCACGGCGAGGTCGGGCCGTCCCTCGACGGTGTGGGCGAGCGCTGGGACGAGGCGCAGATCCGCGGCATCGTGGCCGACGCCAAGAAAACGTTCCCGGGGACCATCATGCCGTCCTTCTACAAGACCGGCCCCTACGAGCGGCCGGGTGACGGCTACACCGGCAAGGCCGCGCAGGGCGAACTCGATCCGCTGCTCACGGCGCAGGACGTCGAGGACGTGGTGGCCTTCCTGATGACGCTCGACACCTATCCCGAATGACACCCAGAGAGGAGCACGCTCCGATGACTTTGTCCCGAAGAGAGACGCTGGCCCTCGGCCTCGGCGCCTTCGCCGCCAGCTTCGTTTTGCCCAAGATCGCCACCGCCGCGACCGAGGATGCCATCGCCGCGTTCACCGGTGGCGCGGAACTCGGCCAGGGCGACCTGACCCTGACGGCCCCCGAGATCGCAGAGAACGGCAACACGGTGCCGATCGAGATCGACGCCCCGGGCGCCGAGTCGGTCCTGATCCTCGCCGCCGGCAATCCCAACCCGGACGTCGCGACCTTCAACTTCGGCCCGATGGCCGGCGCGCACACCGCGTCCACGCGGATCCGTCTTGCGGGCACGCAGGACGTGATCGCCATCGCCAAGATGTCGGACGGCTCGTTCGTCGAGGCGCGCCAGGAAGTGAAGGTCACCATCGGCGGCTGCGGCGGCTGATCCGGACCAGAGGAGAGAGACAATGGCAGAGAATGTGAAACCCCGCGTCCGCGTCCCCTCGTCCGCCTCGGCCGGCGAAGTGGTGACGATCAAGACGCTCATCAGCCACCAGATGGAATCCGGTCAACGCAAGGATTCCGAGGGCAACACCATCCCGCGGTCGATCATCAACCGCTTCGTGGCGGAGTTCAACGGCGAGACCGTGGTGGACGTCAAGATGGAGCCCGCCATCTCGACCAACCCGTATTTCGAGTTCCAGGCGAAGATCCCCGAGAGCGGGACCATGAGCTTCACCTGGTACGACGACGACGGCTCCGTCTACGAGGATTCGCAAGAGATCACCGTGGGCTGAGCCCGTTCGACGGCAGCAAAGGGAGGAGCTACCGATGTCGAAGTCCGTATGGCTGGGCGGGTGCGCCGCCGCAGCACTGATGTTCTGTGCGCCGGCGATCGTGACCGCGCAGGACGATGCCGCCGACCGAGAGCTCGTCATCAACGGCGAAATCGAGATCGTCACCGAGGCGGATGCGCCCGCGCATCTCGAGAACATGTCGACGATCCGGTCCGGCTGGACCTTCCGGTCGCCCGAGACGCAGACCATGCAGATGGACGACTTCGACAATCCCGGCACTCTCGGGGTCGAAGCGGCGCGCGAGGCGTTTTCGGCCGATCTCGGCAACGGCGAGAGCTGCGCGGGCTGCCACGAGAGCCCCGAGGAACTCGCGGGCGTGCGCGCGGTCTACCCCAAGTGGGACGCGGACGCCGGGGCGGTCCAGACCATCGAGATGCAGATCAACGAGTGCATCACCGAACGGGCGGGCGCCGAGGCCTGGGGCTACGACAGCGGCGAGATGATCGACATGTCCGCGCTCATGTCCTTCGTGTCGCGCGGCGAGGCGGTGAACGTCGCCATCGACGGGCCGGCTGCCGAGACGTGGGAGAAGGGCAAGGAGATCTACTACACCCGGTATGGTCAGTTGGAGCTTTCGTGCGCGAACTGCCACGAGGACAACTACGACAACATGATCCGGGCCGACCACCTGAGCCAGGGCCAGATCAACGGCTTCCCGACCTATCGCCTGAAGAATGCCAAGCTCAACTCGGTGCAGGGCCGCTTCAAGGGCTGCGTGCGCGACACCCGGGCCGAGACGTTCTCTCCGGGCTCGCCCGAGTTCGTGGCGCTGGAGCTTTACGTAGCGTCGCGCGGCAACGGTCTGTCTGTCGAAGGCCCCGCCGTTCGCAACTGAACCGAAAAGAGGCCTCCGTGCGGTGCGCGGGGGCCTTTTCGTCCGAAACCCATTCACAGATATGATTGTGATACACCGATGATCGCACGCCGCCACTTCCTCCAGGCCGGACTTGCCGCCTCGGCGCTCGTAGGCGCCTCGGGCTTCGGCAACTGGGCGCGGCTCGCCGCGCAGCAGAGCCTGACGCAGGACGACCTGATCGGCGGGCCGGGCAGCGGCACCGTCTCGCTCATCCACATCACCGACATCCACGCGCAGACACAGCCGATCTATTTCCGTGAGCCCGAGATCAACCTCGGCGTCGGCGCGGTGACCGGTCTTCCGCCCCACATCACCGGCGCGGCCTTCCGCAAGGCGTTCGGGATCAAGGACGGCAGCCCCCGCGACTATGCGCTGACCAGCGAGGACTTCGTGTCGCTCGCCCGGGCGTACGGCCGGATGGGCGGCCTCGACCGCATCGCCACCGTGGTCAAGGCGATCAAGGCCGACCGCCCCGACGCGCTGGTGCTGGACGGCGGCGACACCTGGCAGGGTTCGCTGCCCGCGCTCCGGACCGAGGGTGCCGACATGGTGCGCCTGTTCAACGCGCTCGGCACCGAGGCGATGACCTCGCACTGGGAATTCACGCTGGGCTCCGAGCGGGTGCGCGAGATCGTCGAGGGAGAGCTCGACCCAGCCTTCCTCGGCGCCAACATCTTCGACGCGGAGTGGGACGAGCCGGCCTTCGAACCGATGAAGATGTTCGAGCGCGGCGGCGCCAGGATCGCCGTGATCGGGCAGGCCTTTCCCTACATGCCCATCGCCAACCCCGGCTGGATGTTCCCCGAGCTGTCCTTCGGCATCCGGCAGGAGCGCATGGCCGAGGTCGTGCAATCCGCCCGGGATCAGGGCGCGGAGGCGGTGGTCCTGCTGTCCCACAACGGCTTCGACGTGGACCGCAAACTTGCCGAGGACATTCCCGGCATCGACGTGATCCTGACCGGACACACCCACGACGCGATCCCCGAGCCGGTGATGGTCGGCAAGACCGCCCTGATCGCCTCGGGCAGCCACGGCAAGTTCGTCAGCCGGGTCGATCTTGACGTGGACGCGAGTGGTGTGAAGGGGATCGAGCACCGGCTGATCCCGATCTTCTCGGACGTGATCGAACCCGACGCCGACATGGCCGCGCTGGTCAATGAGACCCGCGCCCCCTTCGCCGACGAGATGTCCGAGGTGCTGGGCACCACCGACTCGCTTCTGTTCCGTAGGGGCAACTTCAACGGCACCTGGGATGACCTGATCTGCAACGCGCTCATCGCGGAGCGCGAGGCCGACATCGCGCTGTCGCCGGGCTTTCGCTGGGGCGCCTCGATGATCCCCGGCCAGGAGATCACCCGCGAGGACGTCTTCAACGTCACCGCCATGAGCTACCCGGAGGCCTACCGTACGGAGATGACCGGAGAATTCCTCCACACGGTCATGGAGGACGTGGCCGACAACCTCTTCAATCCCGACCCCTACTATCAGCAGGGCGGCGACATGGTCCGCGTGGGCGGTATGGGCTACCGCATCGACGTGGCCAAGGCTCAGGGCGAGCGGATCACCGAGATGACCCTGCTCAGCACGGGCGAAGCCATCGATCCGTCGAAGACTTACGTCGTCGCCGGCTGGGCCAGCGTCAACGAGGGCACCGAGGGGCCGCCGATCTGGGAGGTGGTCGAGAACCACATCCGTCGGCAGGGCACGGTCAGCATCGACCCCAACCAGAGTGTGGACGTGGTGGCGGGATGAAACAGGCACGGAGACTTTTCGCGGCATGCGCTCTCGTGGCGATGGGCACGGTGGCGTCGGCCGAGGGCGAGACCCACAAGGTCGCGGTCCACGTCGACGCGAGCGATCTGCACGTGATGAACATGGCGCTGAACAACGTGGCCAACCTGCAAAGCTACTACGCCGAGCAGGGTGACGAGGTGACCGTCGAGGTCGTCACCTACGGCCCCGGTCTCACGATGCTGACCGCCGGCAGCCCGGTCGCCGCCCGCATCTCGACCATGTCGCTGGAGGCCGGCGACCTGACCTTCTCGGCATGCGCGAACACGATGGCCGGAATGGAGAAGAAGACCGGCCAGAAGCCCCAGCTGCTCGACGAGGCGCAAATCGTGCCCTCGGGCGTGGTGCGGCTGATCGAACTTCAGGAAGACGGCTACGCCTACGTGCGGCCGTGAGACGGAGGACCCGAGGATGACCGATACGTCCCGACGCAATTTCCTGCGCGGCGCGGCGCTGGCCGGGGCCGGTGCGGCCGTGGGCGGGCGCGCGATGGCGCAGACGCCCGATCCCGCGATCACCGAGCTGCCTCCCTGGCAGCAATATCTGGGCGAAGGCGTCGATGCCGCGCCCTACGGGATGCCGTCGCAGTACGAGGCCCACGTGGTGCGCCGCAACGTGCCGTGGCTGACCGCCGATGCGACCTCTTCGGTGAACTTCACGCCGCTGCACGAACTGGACGGGATCATCACACCGAACGGCCTGTGCTTCGAGCGCCACCACGGCGGCGTCGCCGAAGTCGATCCGGCCGAGTACCGGCTGATGATCAACGGCCTTGTCGATACGCCGTTGGTCTTCGATCTGCAGGATCTCATGCGCTTCCCGCGTGAGAACCGGATCCACTTCCTCGAATGCGCGGCGAACAGCGGCATGGAGTGGCGCGGCGCGCAGCTCAACGGCTGCCAGTTCACTCACGGCATGATCCACAACGTCATGTATACCGGCGTGCCACTGCGCCTGCTGCTCGAGGAAGCGGGCGTGAAGACCGCGGGCACCTGGCTTCTGGCCGAGGGCGCGGACGCCTCCGCCATGACCCGCTCGATCCCGATGGAGAAGGCGCTCGACGATTGTCTCGTGGCGTTCAAGATGAACGGCGAGATGCTGCGCCCCGAGCAGGGTTACCCGGTGCGCCTCGTGGTGCCGGGCTGGGAAGGCAACATGTGGGTGAAGTGGCTGCGCCGGATCGAGGTCGGCGATCAGCCGTGGCATCACCGAGAGGAGACGTCGAAATACACCGACCTCTTCCCCGACGGGCAGGCCCGCCGCTTCACTTGGGAGATGGACGCCAAGTCCGTCATCACCAATCCCAGCCCGCAGGCGCCGATCACCCACGGGCCGGGTCGCATGGTGCTGTCGGGCGTGGCGTGGTCGGGCCGGGGCACCATCCCGCGCGTGGACGTGACACTCGACGGCGGCAACAGCTGGGTGCAGGCACGCATGTCGGGCCCGAGCTTCGACAAGTCGATGCACCGCTTCTACCACGAGTTCGACTGGGACGGCCGGCCGCTGCTGTTGCAGTCCCGCGCGCACGACTCCACGGGCTACGTGCAGCCAACCAAGGACATGCTGCGCGAGATCCGGGGCGAGAACTCGATCTACCACAACAACGGCATCCAGACCTGGGCCGTCAACGAACAGGGGGTCGCCGAGAATGTCGAAGTCTCCTCTTAATCCGCTCGTGCCAACACTTGGCGGGATCGCGGCGACACTGGCCGGTGCCTACATCCTCGCCGACCAGTTCGTCGTGGACCTGCCCGCCCCCGCCCGCGGTGGGTTCGAGATCGTCCCGGCCGCGAACGCGCAGGAGGCCGCGACTCCGAACGGGGCCGCCGATGCGGCGCGGATGGACGACGCGGCCGCCACGTCGCGCGCCGACGCCGGTGACGCCGCACCCGAGGCCGAGATGCACACGGCGTCCGCCGAGGCCGACGGGTCCGCGGCCGCGGCATCCTCGCACGAGGGAGGATACGGCCTCGGCCGTCCGGCCCTCGACGAGGAAATCGCGGCCTGGGACATCGATATCCGGCCCGACGGGCAGGGCCTGCCCCGGGGCGAGGGCGACGTCTGGACCGGCGAGGAACTTTTCGTCGCGCAGTGCGCCATGTGTCACGGCGATTTCGGCGAGGGGGCGGGCCGCTGGCCGCAGCTCGCGCTCGGCACGGGAACGCTGACGAGCAATGACCCGGTGAAGACCGTGGGCTCGTACTGGCCCTATCTTTCGACGGTGTGGGACTACGTGCACCGCGCCATGCCCTTCGGCAATGCGCAGTCGCTGTCGGATGACGAGGTCTACGCGATCACCGCCTACATCCTTTACCTCAACGAGATCGTGGAGGATGATTTCGTCCTGTCTTCCGACAGCTTCGCCGAGGTCGAGATGCCGAATGCCGGGGCCTTCTACATGGACGATCGCGCCGAGACCGAGCTGCCCGAGTTCTCTCGCGAGGTGTGCATGGAGAACTGCAAGGAGGACGTGAAGATCACCATGCGGGCCCGCGTTCTCGACGTGACTCCCGAGGGCGGCGACGATGCCGAAAACGCCCCGAACGAGGCTGCGGCGCCGGAAGAGGCGATGGACGGCGGCGACCACGCTGCGTCGGACGAGGCCTCTGCGAACGACGCGGCCCCGGCGGAGGAGCAACAGACCGAGACCGCGCAGACTGCCTCCGGCGGCGCCGCGCCCGAAAGCGCTTCGACTTCCGAGACCGAGGATGCGCCGGAAGACATCCGGATCGTCGCCGCCGATCCCGCCCTGATCGAGGACGGCGCCAAGGTGTTCCGCAAGTGCCAGGCCTGCCACCAGGTCGGCGCAGATGCCTCGAACCGCGTGGGCCCGCAGCTCAACGGTCTGCTCGGGCGGACAGTGGGCAGCGCGGAGGGCTTCAGCTATTCCAACACCTTCGAGAAGGCCCACGACGCGGGCGAGGTCTGGACGGCGGAGCATCTTGCCGAGTTCCTCGCCGACCCGCGCGGCACCTACACTGGCACCAAGATGTCCTTTGCCGGTCTCAAGGACGACGCGGACATCGAGGCGGTCACCGCCTACATCGAAGCCGAGGGCGCCGAGTGACGCGCGCCGGGCTCCTCGCTCTCGCGGCGCTGGCTATGGCGGCCGGTGGTGCGGGAGCGCGGGCCGAGACGTCCCATGCAGAGGCGGCCATGACGCCCGGCGGCGACGAGATCGCCGGCATCCTCGCCCTCGAACCCGACCTTGGCTACGGCGCCTACCTCGCGTCGGACTGCACAAGCTGTCACGCCGATGCGGCCGCCGAGGGGATTCCTCGCATCCGTGATCTGCCGACCGGTACCATCGTGGCGGCTCTGGTGGACTACCGGCGCGGCGCACGGCAGCATCAGGTCATGGAGACGATCGCGCGCAGGCTCGGCGATGAGGAGATCGCCGCGCTGGCCGCATTTTTGGGCGAGGCCGACTGACGCCTCGCGCTTCAGGGAGGGACGGCCATGACTTTCGACAGACGGACGGTGATCGGCGGGCTCGCCGCCGGCGCGGCGGCGCTTTCCGCGCCGATGGTGATGGCGCAGGGCGTCCCGCGCGTCGTGGTGGTCGGCGGCGGCGCCGGGGGCGCCACGGCGGCGCGCTACATCGCCAAGGGATCGCAGGGCGCGGTGAGCGTCACGCTGATCGAGCCGACGCGCCGCTACTACACCTGCTTCTTCTCGAACCTCTATCTCGGCGGTCTGCGCGAGATGGACAGCTTGGGCCACGATTACGGCACGCTGGCCGCCGAGTATGGCATCAACGTCGTGCACGACTGGGCCGTGGGCGTCGACCGCGACGCCAGAACCGTCTCGCTCGCCTCGGGCGGATCGATCCCCTACGACAAGCTGATCCTCTCGCCCGGCATCGACTTCAAGGAGGGTGCGGTTCCCGGCTGGGACGTGACCGCGCAGACCGCCATGCCGCACGCCTACAAGGGCGGCACGCAGGCGCAGCTTCTGAAGGCGCAGGTGATGGCGATGCCCGAGGGCGGCACCTTCGCGATCGTCACGCCGCCCAACCCCTATCGCTGTCCGCCGGGCCCTTACGAACGGGTCTCGATGGTCGCCCACACGCTGAGCGAGGTGAACCCCTCGGCCAAGATCCTCATCGTCGATCCCAAGGAGGGCTACTCCAAGCAGGCCCTGTTCGAGGAGGGCTGGCAGGCGCACTACGGCGGCATGATCGAGCGGATCGGTCCGGATTTCGGGGGCACCAACGTGTCGGTCAATCCCGCAGAGATGACCATCGACATCGACGGTCAGGTCGAGAGCGTGGACGTCTGCAACGTGATCCCGGCGCAGCAGGCCGGGCATATCGTGCACGCCGCCGGCCTGACCGATGGCGACTGGGCCCCGGTGAACGCGGACGACCTCTCTTCGAAGACGGATCCAGACGTGCACATCCTCGGCGACTCCGCGGCGCAAGGCGACATGCCGAAATCTGGCTTCGCCGCCAACAGCCAGGCCAAGGTCTGCGCTAACGCCGTGCTCGGCGCTCTCACCGACGCCCGTGTCTTCCCGGCGCGGTTCTCGAACACCTGCTGGTCGCTCATCGCGCCCGAGGACGGCGTGAAGGTCGGCGCAACCTACGAGGCGACCGAGGAAAAGATCGCCTCCATCGACAGCTTCATCAGCCAGCCCGGGGAGGACGCAGAGACCCGCGCGCAGACCTACCAGGAAAGCCTTGGCTGGTATGCCGCGATCACGGCGGACATGTTCGGCTGAGGCGTGGTCCCGCGGCGCCGGATCGCGCCGTCCGCGCCCGCGGGCCAGCCACATGTCCGAACCGAACGGCCCGTCTGCCTCCGGCGGGGATATCGAGGCCAATAAGAAGGGGAGCGGCCGCGCCCTTGCCGGCGGTCGGGATCCCGGGAGCCAACAGCAGAAAGGAAATACGCCATGTCCGTTCGTATCGCAGCCGCCGCGACCTGCCTCGCGCTGGGGCTGGCCGCGCCTCTCGCCGCGCAGGACGCGATCACATACGACTTCGAGGGCTCGTTCGACGACGCGACCTTCGCCGTCGAGAACGCCATCGTGAACCAGGGTCTCGTGATCGACTCCGTCAGCCACGTGGGCGACATGCTGGCTCGCACCGGCGAAGACGTGGGCAGCGCGCAGGAGCTCTTCACCGGGGCCGACATATTCCAGTTCTGCTCGGCGGTGGTGAGCCGTGAGGTGATGGAGGCGGATCCCCTGAACGTGGTGCACTGTCCCTACAGCATCGCCGTGACCGAGCGCGACGGCGCGGTCATGATCCTGCACCGGTCCTATCCCGACGGCGCCATGCAGCAGGTCGAGGACCTGCTGTCCACCATCGTCGCCGAGGCGGGCGGCAGCTGAGCCCGCGCCGGCAGGGTGGTGGCTGACCGCGCTGGCCGCGGTCCGCGTGTCCGTTCAGAGCGGGGAAAAGCGGTAGGCCTCGCCGTCGCGCGAAACCGTTCCGAGGCCGCCGTCCGGCAGGTGGAAGCCCACGAAGGTCTCGCCGCTATCGGCCAGTTCCGCGAGCAGGGTGGTGCGTGTCTCGATCCCGCGCTCCGGGTCGTGGTCCGCGGGGCTCGGCCAATCGGGCCGCGCCAGCGCGAGGTGGCCGTTGCCGATGGCGTCGCCGACGACCAGCGCCGAGGCGTCGCCGTCCGTGATCCGCGCGCCCACATGGCCCGGCGTGTGGCCCGGCAGCGGCAGGAGGCGCAGGCCCGGCATCACTTCGGCGTCCTCCGCCACCCGCTCCAGCCGATCGCCCAGCGTCTCGATCCGTCGCGCGGCGCCGACGGCAAAGCTCTGGCGCGCCTCGCCAAGCGCATCGACCGTCGCCGGATCGGTCCAGTAGGCGGCCTCGGTCTCGGCCATGACGTGGCGGGCATTCGCGAAGAGCGGTTCGTCGAAATCGTCGAGCGCGCCCCAGAGGTGGTCGGGATGGCCATGGGTAAAGACCAGGTCGGTGATGTCGTCCGGCGCGAGGCCGAGGGCGTCGAGGCCTGCCGTGATCTCGCCGGCGGTCGGCATGAAACCCGCGCCCGAGCCCGCGTCGAACAGCACGCGGCGGTCGCCCGAGGTCCAGAGCGTCAGGTTGCACGGTGCCCGGGCCGCGCCCGGCTCGATCCCCGCCGCTTCGAGGATCGCGCGCGCCTCGTCCGCGGGCAGGTCGCCGATCACGAAGCTCTCGGGCAGCACCAGGTGCCCGTCAGAGACCGTTCGCAGCGTGCCGCTGCCGATCGTGGTCTCGGCCACCACCGCCGTGGCAATGCCGCCAACGGAGGCACACCCCGCCGCCGCGCCGAGCCATGTCAAAACCGTCCTGCGCCGAATGTCGGGCATGTCGAATCTCCTCCTTCTTCTTGTGCCGTCAGGATAACAGGCCCCGCCCAAGGCGGGCGAGGCCGGGCCGCCCGCTCAGAAGCGGTTTGCGGGAATCTTGAAGTAGCTGTTGCCGTCCGCCTCGGGAGCGGGCAGGCGGCCGCCGCGCAGGTTGACCTGAAGGGCGTGCAGCATCCGGTCGGGCAGGTTCAGGGTGGCGTCGCGGGCCTCGCGCACTTCGACGTATTTCTCCTTCGACACGCCGCCGCCGAGATGGGTGTTGTGGGCCTTCTGCTCGGCCACGGTGCTTTCCCAGGCGGGATCGTCGCGGCCCTCGGCACCGTAGTCGTGGCCGATGAAGATGCGGTGCTCGTCGGGGTAGGACAGAATCTCCATCAGCGAGTCGTAGAGCATCGCCGCCGATCCGCCGGGGAAGTCCGCCCGGGCCGTGCCGCTGTCGGGCTGCATGAAGGTGTCGTGCGCGAAGATCGCATCGCCCACCACGTAGGTGATCGACCCCAAGGTGTGACCCGGGGACAGCAGGACTGTCGCGTCGAGATCGCCGATGCGGAACGTGTCGCCCTTGGCGAAGAGACGGTCGAAGTCGGAATCCACATCGAAGGCGTCAGGTTCGTGGTAGAAGTCGCGCCAGAGGCCCGCGATCTCGCGCACCTTCTCGCCGATGGCGGTCTGCACGCCGGTCTTCTCCTTGAGGTAGGAGGACGCCATCATGTGGTCGGCATGGGGATGGGTGTCGAGGATCCACTCGAGCGTGAGACCTTCCCGCGCGATCCAGTCCAGCGCCCAGTCGGCGCTTTCGGTCGAGGTGCGCGCACGGGCCGGGTTGAAGTCGAGCACCACGTCGATCAGCGCGCATCTGGACGTCGCCTCGTCGATGCAGATGTACTGGCAGCTGCCGCTGGCCTTGTCGTAGAAGCCGACGACCTTCGGGCTGCCGGGGCCGCGCGAGGGGCTGACGGAATGGGGGATGCTCATGCAGGTAGTCTCCGGTTCATTCTGCGGCGTCGGCCCGGTCGGGCCGCTGCGCCAGTGCTGTCCAGGCGTCGTATTGCGACAGGAACACGCGCCCGTTCAACTGGTCGAGGAAGTGCGTCGTCTTGAGCCGGTCCATCACCGGTCCCTTCACTTCCGAGAGGTGCAGGCCGACGTTCATGTCGGCCAGCCGATGGTTCACCGCCTCGAGGCTCTCGAGCGCGGAGTAGTCTATGGCGTTCACCGCGGAGCACATCAGGACCACGTGCTGCACCTCGCAGCCTTCGGTCACGCGGTCCTGCACCAGGTCCTCGAGGAAGCGCGCGTTGACGAAGTAGAGGCTTTCGTCGATGCGCAGCGTCAGGACGCGCGGATCGGTGTGGACATCGTGGCGGTCGATGTTGCGGAAGTGGTGCGTGCCGGGCACCAGCCCGACCTCGGCCACGTGTGGGCGCGAGGTGGTCCAGAGGTGCAGCAGGACCGACAGGATCACGCCGGAGGCGACGCCGATCTCGACACCCATGGTCAGGGTCAGCAGGATCGTGGCGGCGACCGCGGCGAAGTCGGCGCGGGAATAGCTCCAGGTCTTTTGCAGGATCGACAGGTCGACGAGGCTCAGGACCGCGACCACGATGGTCGCCGCCAGCGTGGCGTTCGGCAGGTAGTAGACCAGCGGCGTCAACGCCACTGCGGCGATGGCGAGGCCTGCCGCGGTGAAGGCGCCGGCGGCGGGCGTTTCGGCGCCCGCGTCGAAGTTCACCACCGAGCGCGCGAACCCGCCGGTGACGGGATAGCCGCCGGTGAAGGCCGCGCCGAGGTTTGCGGCGCCGAGGCCGATAAGTTCCTGGTCGGGATCGATGCGCTGGCGCTTCTTGGCGGCCAGCGTCTGCGCGACCGAGATCGACTCCACGAAGCCGATCACCGAGATCAGGATTGCCGGGATCAGCAACTGCCGGACAAGGTCGGCCGAGAGGCCCGGCATGGTCAGCGGCGGCAGCGCCTGCGGCACCGAACCCACGACGGCCACGCCCCGGTCGGCCAGTCCGAGGGCCCAGACCGCCAGCGTGGTCACCACGACCGCCGCCACGGGCCCGGCCTTGGTCGCGATGTCGGCTGCGAGCGGCCCCGCACCCATGCGGCGCAGCAGCGGCTTGAGCCCGCGCCGGACCCAGAACAGGAAAGCGGTCGCGGCGACGCCGATGACCACGGTGATCGGGTTGATCCCGCCCAGGTGCGACAGCAGCGATCCCACCATCTCGATCAGCGTGTGACCGTGCGCCTCGACGCCGAGGATATGCTTGAGCTGGCTGGTGGCGATCAGGATCCCCGAGGCCGTGATGAAGCCCGCGATCACCGGGTGACTGAGGAAGTTCGCCAGAAAGCCCAGCCGGAAGACGCCCAGAAGGACGAGGAACCCGCCCGAGAGTCCGGCCAGCGTCAGGGCCGCGACCGCATATCCCGCCGTGCCCTGTTCGGCGACCTGGCCCACCGCCGAGGCGGTGAGAAGCGACACCACCGCGACCGGACCCACGGCCAGCGCGCGCGAGGTCCCGAAGATCGCGTAAAGCAGGATCGGCGCGATCGAGGCGTAGATGCCGGCCTCGGGCGGCAGGCCCGCGAGCAGCGCGTAGGCCAGCGATTGCGGGATCAGCATGATCGTCACGATCACCGCCGCGATCATGTCGTTGGTCAGCGCCGAGCGGTCGTAGCGCCGTCCCCAGTCGAGGATGGGCAGGTAGCGGCTGAGGGTGCGGGGCATTCAGGTGATCCTCACTGGCCGTGCTGGTGGCCCGGCCCGGAATGGTCGGTCTCGTAGCCCCGCGCCCGGGCGTAGAGCATGGTCTGGTGCCGGTCGAGCAGGGGCGCCGTGTGCAGATGCGCGGCGAGGTGGGCTGCTCGGAGATCGCCTTCGACGGCGCCGATGCGCGCGGTGGCCCGCGTGACGTCGTCCGGCGAAGGGGCAGTGTCGCCCGAGAACAGCGCGTCGAGGTCGGCCTCGGCGGCGATCAGTGCCTCGCCGAGGGGCCGGACGACGGCGAGCATGTCCTGCCGGATCGCCTCGACCGCGTCGCGCGTCCGCGCGTCGAGCGACAGCTCATCCGCCAGTTCGAGCACGTGCAGCGGCCCCGGCCAGCCGTTCAGTTCGGCCGCGCGGGCATAGCCGAGACCGGCGCCCGTGCGCAGGCCCTCGGTCCGCTCCTCCGACAGCCCGGCGATGGCGCGCGTGTCCTGACCGGCATAGGGCGACGCGTCCTGCGCCGGGGCGGCGCCGGCAAGGCCGAGGCCGAGGACCGGGATCGAAAGAAAGCGGATCATGGGGGTCTCCGTGGGGCGTGGGAGCGTCGGGCGCCGCGGCCCGACAGTCCAGTGTCACTCCGCCGCGACCTTCAGCGGCTCGGGCTTTGCCATCCATTCCCGGCCGCGCAGCATCGCCTGCCAGTAGATCGGCGGCAGCATTCTTTCCTTCAGGAGCCATGCGGCGCGGGTGGGTTTGGTGCCGTCGATGAGCCACTTCGGGAAGGACGGCTTCAGGGTGCCACCGTATCCGAATTCGGCCAAGACGATCTTGCCGCGCTCGACCGTCAGCGGGCACGAGCCGTAGCCGTCGTATTGCGCCTTCGGCGCGACGCCCCGAATGTCGGCGATCACGTTCTCGGCCACCGTGGGCGCCTGCTTGCGCGCGGCCGCGGCGGTCTTGGCGTTCGGGGCGTTCATCACGTCGCCGAGCGCCCAGATATTGTCGTAGCTCTTGTGGCGCAGGGTGGACTGGTCGACATCGACCCAGCCCGCGGCATCGGCCAGCGGCGAGACACGGATGAAGTCCGGCGCCGTCTGCGGCGGGCAGACGTGCAGCATCTCGAACTCCATCTCCACGCGGCGTGGCTCCGCATCGGGCTCCGTGACCTCGAAGGTCGCCGTCTTCGCGGGGCCGTCCACCGCCACGAGATTGTGGAAGAAGTCGAGGGTGGCATCGTATTTCCGCACGTACTCCATGAGCGCGGGCACGTAGTCCTTCACGCCGAAGAGGACGCCGCCGGCATTGCAGAAGTGGATGTCGATGTTCTTTAGACGCCCGGTCCGGTTCCATTGATCGGCCGAGAGATACATCGCCTTCTGCGGCGCGCCGGCGCACTTGATGGGCATGGGCGGCTGGGTGAAGATCGCGGAGCCGGAGGTCGTGCGCTGCACGAGCTCCCACGTGTAAGGCGCCAGGTCGTAACGGTAATTCGACGTCACGCCATTCCGGCCCAGCGTCTCGACCAGGCCTTCGACCTTGTGCCAGTCGAGCTTGAGACCCGGGCAGACGATCATCCGGTCGTAGGTCACCACCCGGCAGCCGTCGAGGATGACGGCGTTGCGGTCGGGCTCGAAGGCAGCGACGGCGGCCTTGATCCAGTGCACGCCGCGGGGGATCAGGCTGCCCATTGTCTTGGCGGTGTCGGAGGCCTCGAAGATGCCGCCGCCGACCATGGTCCAGCCGGGCTGGTAGTAGTGGATGTCGGCGGGGTCGATCACCGCGATTTCGAGACCGGGCTTGCGCGCCTTGAGGCTGGCCGCGACGGCGATACCGCCTGCGCCCGCGCCGACGATCACCACCTTGTAGTGCGCGTCGCCGGTGTCGGTGGGCGTCTTGCCGCCATTGGCGATGCGGCGCGCGACGCCGGACATGTCGTAGCCCGCGGCCCTTGTCTTCGCGAGGATCTCGGGCAGGGGGCGGTCCTCGGCCTCGGCCAAGGACCACAGTGTCGCCGAACGGGTGCCCGAGCGGCAATAGGCCAGCACCGGGCCCGGCAATTCGCGCAGCGCCGCGTCGAAGGCGCGGGCGTGACCGTCCTCGACCATGCCGGAGGTGACGGGGATGTAGCGCGCCTCCATGCCGTTCTCGTGCGCGGCGCGCTCGATCTCCTCGAACGAGGGCTGGTCGGAGCCTTCGCCGTCGGGGCGGTTGCAGATGATCGCGCGATAGCCCTCGGCGGCCAGCGCGGTCACGTCGTCGGCCGTGATCTGGGGACTGACCGACAGCCGGTCGTCGATCTTGCGGATGTCCATGGCGCTCCTCCCGGGGCAGCACGATGTGGGGCAAGGGCGGCCCCGCATCGCAGGGCCGCCCGTGGTCACGGAAGCGGGAACGTCAGAGACCGTTCAGCGGAACCTTGAGGAAGCGCTTGCCGTCCTCGTCCGCGGGCGGCAGCTCTCCGCCGCGCATGTTCACCTGAAGCGACGGGATGATGAGCTTCGGCATGTCGAGCTGCGCGTCCCGCTCGGTGCGGAACTTCACGAACTCTTCCTTGGTCTTGCCGCCGCCCACGTGGATGTTGTGGGCCTTCTCGTCGGCGACGGTGGTCTCCCACCGGATGTCGCGGCCATTGGGGCCGTAGTCGTGGCACATGAACAGCCGGGTCTCGTCCGGCAGGGCCAGCACCTTCTGGATCGAGTCGTAAAGCTGGCCCGCGTCGCCGCCGGGGAAATCCGCGCGCGCCGAACCGCCATCGGGCATGAACAGCGTGTCGCCGACAAAGGCCGCATCGCCCATGACATGGGTCATGCAGGCCGGGGTGTGGCCCGGCGTATGGATGGCGCGGCACTCCATGGCGCCGACGCTGTAGGTGTCGCCGTCGTCGAAGAGCCGATCGAACTGCGAGCCGTCGCGCTGGAACTCCGTGCCCTCGTTGAACACCTTGCCGAAGGTGTCCTGCACCACGGTGATGTTGCGCCCGATGCCGAGCTTGCCGCCCAACTTGCCCTGGATATAGGGCGCGGCCGAAAGGTGATCGGCGTGGACATGCGTTTCGATCAGCCACTCGACGCTCAGGCCCTTGTCGCGGATGTAGGCGATGATCTCGTCGGCATGGTCGTAGGAGATGCGGCCGGCGGCGTAGTCAATGTCCATCACCGAATCGACGATGGCGCAGGCGTCACTGCCGGGGTCCTTGACCACGTAGCTGATCGTGTTGGTCGCCGGATCGAAGAAGCCGGTGACCTCGGGGTGAAGTCTGGTGTCGGACATGATGCGGTCTCCTCCGGGGCTCAGCAGTCGCGGCAGGTGCGCAGACCTGCCACGGAATAGAGGGGGCAGTTGCCCAGAAGCGCGGTCAGCGCGAGCACCGCCGCGACGACGAGCACCAACCAGTGCAGCGCGCCGGCCGCGAGGACCGGCAGCGCGAAGGCCAGCCAGGCGAGAACGACGGCGGCCACGAGCCGCGCGCCACGATCAAGACGTCCCATGTTGCGTGTCATCTCATCCTCCGCGGGAATCGCTATGGCCTCTGTATAGCGCGCGCGGGTGAGATCGACGGTGACATGGTCACAGAGGGGGGAGAAAGTCGCCGTGTCGGAGGCAAATGCGCCGGCTCATCAAGCGCCGGCCGCACGTCTGTGGTGGCCAACTGTGCGGACCGGGGCTCTCTGCGAGGCGACGATCCGGGCGCGTCTTGCGCCAGCCGACCTTCGGACACGCGCACCATGCACGCCGCGCCGGGTCATCTGTCGGCTTCGGTTGTTGTCAGCGTCGGACTGGCGCTCAGCGCAGCGCCTCGGCCATGCCGGGCGCCGGGAAGCAGGTCGCCCGTTCGCCGCGCGCCTCCTGCCAGCGCCCGATGGAACGGCGGGTCTTGAACCCGGCCAGCCCGTCGACGCCGCCCACGTCGTGCCCTTGCGCCACGAGCCCGCTCTGGATGTCCGCCACGTCCGAGCGCAGCATCCGCCCCACGTCCTGCCAATCCTCCGAGAAGTTGCCCGAGCCGTAGGCGATCCTGTCGCCCACGTGGCCCACGAAAAGCGCGTAGAGATCGCTCATGTTGTAGTCTTTGAGGACGTAGAAATTCGGCGTGACCACGAACGCGGGTCCGAGCCGTCCGGCCGGCATCATCAGGTAGCCTTCGCCCGCCAGTTCATGATCGGGAAAGGCGCGGCCCGACACGCGGGCGACCCCCATGTCGGCCCATTCGCGGATCGGTCGGCCCTGGTCCGGGCCTTCCAGCGCGCAGGAGACCGAGGCCGGCACCTCTACCTCGAAGCCCCAGTCTCGGCCCGCAACCCAACCGTGATGCGCGAGGTAGGCGGCGATCGAGGCGATCGTGTCGGCATCCGACCGCCAGATGTCCGCGCGCCCGTCGCCGTCGCCGTCCGCGGCGTGCTCGAGAAAGCTCGTGGGCATGAATTGCGGCTGGCCGAGCGCCCCGGCCCAGCTCGACTTCATCGCGCCTTCCGGGGCGTGGCCGGCCTCGGCGATGCGCAGGGCGGCGACCAGCTCGTCGGTGAAGTAGTCGGCGCGGGTCGACATGAAGCCCTTGGTTCCGAGCACGCGGAACACGTCGTGGGGGATCGACGCGCGCCCGTAACCGCTCTCGCGGCCCCAGATGCCCAGGACGATGTGGCCCGGCACGCCTGTCGCCCGTTCGGCCGCAGAGAGCGCACCGGCATGGCGGCGCGCCATCTCGCGCCCGACCGAGGTTGCGGCGGACAGGCCTCCCGGGGTGAAATAGCGCGCCGGAGCCCCGAATTCGGACTGGCGTTGCCGCTCGGGCACGGCCGGCGCCGATCCCGGCGGCACGAGGTCCGGCAGGTCCCAGTCGAGCGTGATGCCTGCCGTCGCGTCCGTGAAGGTCCCGCGCGACACGCCCTCGGCGTCGGCGCGCGGCCAGACCGTGTCCTCCAGCCAGCCGCGGAATTGACGCTCGACCGCTGCGCGGTCCTGCGCTTGGAGTGGCGGTGCCGCCGCGATGATCCCCGCGGCAAGCGCGAGGGCGGCGAAAGAGCGGAACAGGCGCATCTGGATACCTCCGGGCCGGGTGGTCCGGGGCACCCTAGACACGCCCGGCGATGGCGTCGACCGGGTGCCTCGACACCGGCACGGCGCAGCGCTAGCTCTGATCGCAATCACGCGAAAGACAAGGGGCGAGCGGACATGGGACGGGCTTGGAGACGGATCTGCGCGGTGCTCGTGATGGTGACGGGAGCCGCGGCGCTGTCCGCCTGCGGTCCGAGCTACGAGAACGGCCCGCCCGAGCCGACCTCGTCCGAGATCGCCGCGCTCGAGCAGGCGATCCTGTCGCTGGGCGCGGACGTGGACCCGGAAGAGGCCGCCGCGACGGCACGCACGGCCTATCTCTACCCGCTGCAACTGGCCGAGAGCTACCAGATCACCGATCCGCCGATCATCCACAACATGAAGGTGAACAGCGGCACGCGCCCTCGTGGTCTGTGCTACCAGTGGGCGGATGACCTCGAGGCGCGGCTCGAGACGCTCGACACCCCTGGACTGGAACTCCACCGCGCCATCGCCAACGCCGATCAGGCCCTGCGGATCGAGCACTCCACCGTGATCGTCACCCGCGCCGGTGCGCCATGGACGTCGGGCATCATCCTCGACCCGTGGCGCTGGGGTGGCCGTCTATTCTGGTCGCCGGTGACGGAGGATCCCGACTACGACTGGGCCGCCCGCGGCGATGTCTTCGCCTTCAAGCGCGCCCGCGAGACCGGCGCGCGGCCGGTGCTGTCGACCTACTGAGCCGGGGCTTGCCGGCGGCGAGGTCGGAGCGAGGGCGCTGCCCTCGCGCTCCCGGAGTACTTGGCACGAGAAGAAGGGCTGGCACGCGCTGGCCTTGGGGCAGTGACGGCACGCCTTGGAAGGATCGCGGTCGGGCGCGCGCCACGTCGCACCCGACCGTGAGGCCGTCAGTGCAGCAGGCGGCCCATGGCGCTGGCGACGTCGGCCATGCGGGCCGAGAAGCCCCATTCGTTGTCGTACCATGCCAGCACGCGTACGAGGCGGCGGCCGATGACCTTGGTCTGGTCGGGCGCGAAGATCGAACTGGCCGTGGTATGGTTGAAGTCGACCGAGACCTTGGGCTCGGGATCGTAGGCGAGAACCGCGCCCATGCGGCCGGCAGCCGCCTCGCGCACCACCTCGTTCACGTCCTCAACGGTCACGTCGCGGCCGGCCTCGAAGGTCAGGTCCACCGCCGAGACATTGGGCGTGGGCACCCGAATCGCCGAGCCGTCGAGCTTGCCGGCGAGCCCGGGCAGCACCTCGCCGATGGCCTTCGCAGCGCCGGTCGAGGTGGGGATCATCGCCATCGCCGCCGCGCGGGCGCGGTAGAGATCGTCGTGGCGGCGGTCGAGCGTCGGCTGGTCGCCGGTATAGGAGTGAATCGTGGTCATGATCCCGCCCTCGATGCCGATCGCCTCGTCCAGCACCTTGGCCAGCGGCGCAAGGCAGTTGGTGGTGCACGAGCCGTTGGAGATCATCCGCTCCTCGGCCAGCATCTCGCGGTGGTTCACGCCGTAGACCACGGTGCGGTCCACGTTCTTCGCGGGCGCCGAGATCAGCACCTTGCGGGCGCCGCGGCCGAGGTGCACGTCGGCGCGGTGGCCGTCGTTGAACTTGCCCGTGCATTCCAGGACCACGTCGCAACCGCTCCAGTCGAGTTCCTGCGGGTCGTAGGTCGAGGACACCTGCATCGGGCCGCGCCCGAGGTCGAGCGTGTCGCCGTCGACGCGGACATCGCCACCAAAGCGGCCGTGGATGCTGTCGTAGCGCAGCAGGTGGGCATTCGTCTCGATCGGGCCGGTGGCGTTGATCTTGACGACCTGGACATCGTTGCGCGCGCTTTCCGCGATGTGGGCGAGCGTGCAGCGGCCGATGCGTCCGAAGCCGTTGATCCCGAGCGTGACGGTCATGACCTGTCCCTCTTGTTTCGTATGCGGTTGGATACCGGGTAGCCCGCGCCGCGCCGCAGCGCAAAGCGAATTCGGCAATATCTTCATGATGTTAGCGATAAACTTTCACACCGCTCGCATGGTGGCGCTAACCCCGGGGCGCGGTTTGCGCTAACGAACGGACGGCCCTTCCGGCCGGGAGAGAATCGCCCATGTCCGACCTTGCCGTCCTTGTCGGGCGCGTTCTGATCGCGCTGCTGTTTCTCGCTGGCTTCGTGCAGAAGGTCGCGGACCCCGTGCCCGCCATGACCCTGCTGACCGATCGAGGCTTGCCGGGCGTCCTGATCTGGCCCGCCGCGGCGTTCAACCTCGGGGCCGCGCTCGCGCTGATCGCGGGGTGGCGGGTCCGCAGCGCCGCCGCGATGCTGGCGGGGTATTGCGCCGCGACGAGCGTCTTTCACCTGATCCCCTCGGACCCGTGGCAGATGAGCATCTTCGTCAAGAACTGGGCCATCGCCGGCGGCTGCCTGTGCCTTGCCGCGCACGGGGCGGGGCGCTACCGGCTTGGGGACTTGCGCGGGGGCTGAAGCGGGCTACCGTGCCCGCGACCCGAAGGAGGGGCAGGATGAGCGGACTTCTCGCACTACTCGACGACGTGGCGGCCATCGCCAAGGTCGCAGCGGCATCTGTGGACGACGTGGCGGCGGGGGCGGTCAAGGCCAGCTCCAAGGCCGCGGGCGCCATGATCGACGACGCGGCGGTGACGCCGAAATACGTGACCGGCTTCCCTCCGGCGCGCGAGCTGCCGATCATCGCCAAGATCGCGCGCGGCTCGCTGTTCAACAAGATGGTCTTCCTGCTGCCCGTCGGGCTGGCGCTCTCGGCCTTCGCGCCGTGGGCGATCCCGCCGCTTCTGATGCTGGGCGGGGCATACCTCTGTTTCGAGGGCGCCGAGAAGCTGCACCACGCGTTCTTTCACAAGGAAGATCACAAGCCCGATCCCGAGAAGCAGGCGCTCAGCGACCAGCACCTGGAAGAGCAGAAGGTGCAGGGCGCGATCAAGACGGACTTCATCCTCTCGGCCGAGATCATGACCATCGCCCTGTCCGCGATCCCCGAGCAGGGATTCTGGATGGAAGCGGGCACATTGGCGGCGGTGGCGGTGCTCATCACCGTGGCGATCTACGGCTCCGTCGCGCTTCTGGTGAAGATGGACGACATCGGCCTGTGGCTGGCCGAGAACGGTGCGACCGGGGTCGGGCGCGGTCTGGGGCGCGGGATCGTGAAGGCCATGCCCATCGTGATGAAGATCCTCTCGGTGGTCGGCACCGCGGCGATGCTGTGGGTGGGTGGTCAGATCATCGTCCACGGGCTCGCACAGCTCGGCTGGCACGCGCCCGAAGAGATCGTGCACCAGATCGCGGTGTCGGTGGCGCATGGCTTCCCGGAGGGTCTGCACGGCGCGGTAGAGTGGATCGTGACCGCCACCTGCGACGGCATCCTCGGCGTGGCGCTGGGGTTCGCCCTGATCCCGCTCGCCAGCAAGGTTATCGGCCCGCTCTGGACATCGGTCTTCGGGGGCAAGAAAGCCGCCGACAGCGGCGGTCACTGAGGTAGGGACGTCCAGCTTGCGATCAGAGCCGAGCAAAGCGTCTGATCGAAACGCGAAAGGCCCCGCCGAGGTGGCGAGGCCTTGTCACGTCCGGGGCCGGCGTCCGGCCAGCGGTCAGCTCGACTCTGCAGGTGTGATCTTCACCAGTCGGCCGTCTTCGTAATCGGTGATCGCCAGGAGGCCACCGTCGCTGTCGACCTCCACGTCCCGGACGCGGCCGAGGTCCATGTGCATCCGCTCTTCCTCGGTCACCCGGTCGTTTTCCAGCGACAGGCGCACGATGCCGCCGGGATAGAGCGAGCCGATCAGCAGATCGCCCTGCCAGTCGGAGAACGCGCTGCCGTCGTATGATAGCATTCCGCCGGGCGCGATCACCGGGTCCCAGTAATAGACCGGCTGTTCCATGCCCTCGCGCACGGCTTCGCCCGAGCCGATGTCGCCGCCGCCGTATCGGATGCCGTAGGAGATCACGGGCCATCCGTAGTTCAGACCCGGCTCCACCATGTTCAGCTCGTCGCCGCCGCGGGGGCCGTGCTCGATCGTCCAGAGCTGGCCGTCGCGCATGGTCGCTCCCTGCACGTTGCGGTGCCCGTAGCTCCAGATCGTGTCGATGGCGTCTTCCTGCCCGGCGAACGGGTTGCCCTCCGGCGTCTCGCCTTCGGGCGTCACGCGCACGACCTTGCCGTAGGTCTTGTCGAGGTCCTGCGCGTAGACGCGGGTGCGGTCCGAGGAATGCTCGCCCGTGGTGACGTAGACATGGCCTTCGCCGTCGAAGACCACCCGGCTGCCGTAGTGCTTGGTGACCGACGAGCCCGGTTCCTGCACGAAGATGTCTGTGAGGTTCTCGAGCGCTGTCATGTCCTCGGACAGCGTCGCATATGCTGCCGCGGTGGCCGAGAGGCCATCGTCCACCGGCTTGGCGTAGGACAGGTAGATGCGGCGACTCTCGGCGAAATCGGGGGCGAGCGCCACGTCGAGAAGCCCGCCCTGTCCCTGCGCGACGACCTCCGGCGCGCCCGAGATCGGCTCGGACAGGGTGCCGTCTCGGGCGACCACGCGCAGTCGTCCGGGGCGTTCGGTGACGAGGTAGCCCGCGTCGTCGGGCAGAACCTCGATCCCCCAGGGGTGGACGAGGCCGTCGGCCAGCGTCTCGACGGTCATCGACACGTCGCTGTCAACAAGGGGAGCGCGGGTCTGGTTGTCGAAGGCCGGTTCGAAATCGGCGTTCTTTGTGCCGCGCTCGAATGTCTGGGCTTGGGCGCAGGCGGCGGCGGACAGCGCCGCGACGCCGGCCATCAGGATCGCTCTGGATCGCATGGTGGTCTCCCTCTGGATGTGCTGAGGGAGAGGTAGGGCGCACCCCGGCCTGTCGATCACATGGTCGTCAGGCCGGGGTGGACCGAGCGGGGGTCAGACCTCGGAGAGGCTGACGAACTCCATGCCGGGTTTGGCCTCGGTCAGCTTGTAGCCGCGCTTGGACAGCTGCGCGCCGATGCCCTCGATGTCGCCGTCGAGGCCGAAGGTTTCGGCAAGGTCGCGCACGAAGGCCACGGGCCGGCGGCGCACGATGTCCATGTCGGCGATCAGCGCGGGCACGCCGCGGTCCGCCAGCAGGAACTGCAACGCCGGCACCCAGGCGAGAGAAGAGTGCACCAGGCGTTCGAGACCGCCGTAATCGGTCTCGGACCGTTGCGCGACCGACTTCGCTGTGCCGATGGGGTTGCGCACGCACAGCAGCACCACCGGGTTGCGCAGGGTCGATGTCAGCTCGGGCAGGTGATCGACCGCGTGGGGAATCTTGAAGCCCCAGCGGTCATATCTGGCGTTGCGCTCTTCGACGATCCGGCAAAAGTCGGCGCGGTCGGCCAGCGGGCCGCGCATGAGCTCTTTCGAGGGCATGGCCTGGCGCAGGTCCACGTCCTCGAAGTTGTGCTTCTGAAGCCGCTCACCCAGGAACATGTCCAGCTCGAACAGCGCGTGGGCCGCTGCCGAGGTCATCCCGCGCGCGGCGCCGCAGACGATCAGCGTTTCCGAACCGCGGCGTTCCTCGATCAGGTCGGGCCGGACCGTCATCAGCGTGCGTTGAAAGGCGAAGCTGCCTTCGCCCGCGCCGCCGGTGGGCGCCACGAGCTTGTAGCGCGACGTGTCCGGCGGCGACAGCCGGCGCTTCGCGCCGCGCAGGCGCGACACGATCCGCGAGGGCAGGGACGGGGAGGCGTTCCGGCTCACAGCAGGGCCTTCACGCGTCCCGCCACGGCTTCGGCGGTGATGCCGAAGTGCTCGAAGAGGACCTCGGCGGGAGCGGAGGCACCGAAGCCCTCCATGCCGACGAAACCGGACTTCTGCGCGCGGCCGCGCTCGCCACACAGCCAGCGGTCCCAGCCCATGCGCGCCGCGGCCTCGACCGCCACGCGGACGGGGCCGCCGGGCAGCACCCGCTTGCGGTAGGCCTCGTCCTGCTCCTCGAAGAGCTCCCAGCAGGGCATCGAGACGACGCGGGTGCCGATGCCCTCGGCTTGCAGCATCTCTCGCGCCGACAGCGCCAGCGACACTTCTGAGCCGGTGGCGAGCAGGATCGCCTGCCGTTTGCCCTCGGCCTCGGCAAGGACGTATGCGCCCTGCGCGGTGAGGTTCCGGGTCTTGTGGTCGGTGCGAACGGTCGGGAGGCCCTGGCGGGTCAGCGACAGCACCGACGGGCGGCTCGACTGGGTCAGCGCCAGCTCCCACGCCTCGGCGGTCTCGATGGTGTCGGCGGGGCGGAACACCAGAGTGTTCGGCGTCGCGCGGCTGATCGCGAGGTGCTCGACCGGCTGGTGGGTCGGGCCGTCCTCGCCGAGACCGATGCTGTCATGGGTCATCACGAACACGGTCGGCACCTTCTGGAGCGCGGCAAGGCGCATGGCGGGCCGGGCATAGTCGGTGAAACACATGAACGTGCCGCCGTAGGGCCGGATGCCGCCGTGCAGCGCCATGCCGTTCATCGCGGCGGCCATGCCGTGCTCGCGGATGCCGTAGTAGACGTAGCGGCCCTTGCGGTCCTCGATGTCGAACACCCCGAGATCGGGCGTCTTGGTGTTGTTCGACCCCGTCAGGTCCGCCGAGCCTCCGATGGTTTCGGGCAGGATCGGGTTCAGCACCTCGAGCACGTTTTCGGATGCCTTGCGGGTGGCGACCTTGGGGGCGCTTTCAGAGGTCTGCTTCTTCAGCGCCTTGATCGTCGCCGACAGCTTCTTGGGCGTGCTGCCCTCGAGCGTGCGGCGGAACTCGGCCTGCCGCGAAGCCGAGGCGGCGGAAAGCCGCTCCTGCCATGCCGAGTGCTCCCCGGCGCCGCGCTTGCCCCAGCCTTCCCAGGCCGACTTCACGTCGTCGGGCACCTCGAACGGGCCGGAGGTCCAGCCGTAGAGCTCCTTGGCGTCGATCAGCTGCTGACCGTCGGTCAGCGCGCCGTGGCCCTTGGACGTGTCCTGCGCCGCGTGACCGAGCGCGATGTGCGTCGCACAGGCGATCATCGACGGGCGCGGATCGGCCTTGGCCGCCGCGATCGCCGCGTCGATGGCCTCGGGGTCGTGGCCGTCGATCTCCTGCACGTGCCAGCCGGCAGCCTCGAAGCGCTTGGGCTGATCGGTGCGGTCCGCGATGTCGACCTTGCCGTCGATGGTGATCTGGTTGTTGTCCCAGAAGACCACCAGCTTGCCGAGCTGCTGGCGTCCGGCCAGCGTGATCGCCTCCTGGCTCACGCCCTCCATCAGGCAGCCGTCACCGGCGATGACGTAGGTGTTGTGATCCACCAGCTTCTTGCCGAAGCGCGCGCGCAGCGACTCCTCGGCGATGGCGAAGCCCACCGACATGGCAAGGCCCTGGCCCAGGGGGCCGGTCGTGGTCTCGATCCCGCGGGCGAGGAAGTTCTCGGGGTGACCCGCCGTCCGGGAGCCGAGTTGCCGGAAGTTCTTGATCTCGTCGAGGGTGATCTCGGGATCGCCGGTGAGGTAGAGCAGCGAATAGATCAGCATCGACCCGTGGCCCGCCGACAGGATGAACCGGTCCCGGTCGGGCCAGTCCGGTGCGCTCGCGTCGTATTTCAGGTGCTTGGAATAGAGCACGGTCGCCACGTCGGCCATGCCCATGGGCATTCCGGAATGGCCCGAATTGGCCGCGGCCACGGCGTCGAGCGTCAGGGTCCGGATCGCCGCGGCGGCCATCCAGTGATCGGGATTGCGGGTGCGAAGCGTCTCGATATCCACCAAGGGGTCGTCCTTTGCGCGAAGGTGCGGGCGTTGCTCCCGCTCTTACCAAGCCGGGGCCGAAGATCAAGCGTGCGCCTTAATGCCTTGACAGCCCACGGCGGACTGACTTGCATCGGACCACGCTGCCGGGCCATGCCGCAGGGGCGCGATTCGAGCGCCGCCCCGCCATGACGCGTCGGGTGGCGTTCGGCGAAAGAACGGCCGCCACGGCGGGCAGAAGGGACTGGACCGATGACCGACATCGACGCTTTGCACAGCCGGATCGGCACCGCGCTCGAGCGGATATCGCGGGGTGTCGAGGCGCTCGACCGCCCGCAGACCGCGCCGGAGGCGGCCCCGGAGCCTGAGGCGCCGGCCGCGGATACCGGCGAGATCGCCCGCCTGACCGAGGCGCTTGAAGAAGAGCGGCTCGCCAACGCGCAGCTCGAAGAGCGTGTGCGCGGCATCCGCGACAAGCAGGAGCGACAGGTGGCCGAGCTGCGCGAGCAGGTCGCGGCGAGCCGCGAGGCTTTGTCCCAGCTTGATGCCGAGCTTGGCCGACTTCGGCGCGCCAACGACCAGCTGCGCGCCACCAACGAGGAACTGACCGGCGCGCTGGCCGAGCAGATCGGCGAGCCGCATCTCGTCAACAAGGCGATGCTGGCCGAACTGGAAAGCATTCGCGCCGCGCGCGCCGCCGACCTCGCCGAGAATGCCGCGCTGATTGCCGCGCTCGAGCCGCTCCTGACCGAGGCCGAGGATCGCCGCCAGACCGAAGAGGAGGGCGCCTGATGCCCGAAGTCGACGTCAATATCGGGGGCCGCACCTTCGCCGTCGCCTGCCAGGAGGGCGAGGAGGAGTTCCTGCTCTCCGCCGCTGCCATGCTCGACACCGAGGCTTCGGTTCTCGTGGACCAAATGGGACGGGTGCCCGAGGCGCGGATGCTGTTGATGGCGGGGCTGATGCTGGCCGACAAGACCGCCGGTCTCGAGGACCGCGCCAAGGCCGCCGAGGCCCGGGAGGCCGCGCTTCTGGACGAGATCGCGCGGCTTCAGAACGCGCCCTCTCCCGAGGCGCCCGAACCCGAACGCATCGAGGTGCCAGTCCTGCCCGCAGGCGTTGCCGATACCATGGCCGAGCTTGCCGCCCGCGCCGAGGCACTGGCCGAAGAGGTCGAGGAAAAGGCCGGGAAATGAGGGTCTTGGCTGGCTCCGCGGCGGCGCTTTGCCTGCTCGCGGCAGAGCCGGCCGTGGCTCGGGACTGGCAATCCGCGCGCTATGCCTGCGAGCGCGGCGTCGAGATCCCCGTGGTCTACGTGAATGGCGTGGAGCCGGCGATTGCGATCCTGTCGGTGGAAGGCGCGCTTGTCACGCTGGAGGTCGAACGCAGCGGGTCCGGCGCGCGCTACGGATGGCCGTCGGACGGCTCGCACTACATCTGGTGGAGCAAGGGCGACACCGCACAGCTTTTCTGGCGCGACGGTGCGACCGGCGAGGAGACGGTGATCTACTCGGATTGCAAGGAAAAGCAGGGGTGAGGGTAGAGGTGGGGCCGCGTTGCGGACCGCCGCCGTCGATGCCGGTCCGGCGCACCGTGCATGCGGAACGCCGTAAAACCGCGACGTCGCGCGCGCCCGAGGGGCCGCGCGACGCAGGGACGTCTCAGCCGTTGGCCTGACGGATCTTGTCGGCCGCGTCCTTGTCGAAGGTCACGCCGTTCTGCTCGAACAGCTGGTCCAACTCGCCCGAGAGCGTCATCTCGGTGATGATGTCGCAGCCACCGACGAATTCGCCCTTCACATAGAGCTGCGGGATCGTCGGCCAGTCGGAATAATCCTTGATGCCCTGGCGGATGCCGTCGTCGGACAGCACGTTCACGTCGGCATATTCCACGCCCATGTAGTTCAGGACGCCCGCGACGCGGCTGGAGAACCCGCACTGCGGCATGGTCTTGGTGCCCTTCATGAAGAGCACCACGTCGTTGGCCTTCACGGTTTCTTCGATCTGGGTCTGTGCGTCGGTGGTGGTCATGTCGTCAGAGCCTTTCTGAATGTCGAATCTGTCGCCGGGGCCGCGTCAGCGGCGCGACGATCGCGGTTGGCGGGCCGGGGCCGCGGCTGTCGCGCGCTCGGGCCGGGGCAGGGCGGCGGCAAGGCCCGCGATCCCGGCGAGACCTGCCGTCAGGACGAGAACCAAGCTCATTCCGGGACCTTCGTGGTCAAAGCAAGCGCGTGCAGCTCGCCCTGCGAGCCGTCCATCTTGCCCTCGAGCGCCGCGTAGACCGCACGCTGCTGCTGGACGCGGTTCTTCCCGCGGAAGCTCTCGTCGATGACCTCGGCGGCGTAGTGGTTCCCGTCGCCGGCAAGGTCGGTGATGGTGATCTTCGCGTCGGGAAAGGCGTCGCGGATGAGGGTCTCGATCTCTTGCGCCTCGATGGCCATGTAGTGCTGCTCCGTTCCGGTATTGTTGGGAAATGTAAGGAATGCGCGGGCCCCGCACAAGGGACCGGCGCGGGCCGGGCGGGCCGGTCGTAGGGTAGGCTCAGGCCGCGAGGTCGATCCAGAGCGGCACGTGATCCGACGGCTTCTCGCGGCCGCGTTCCTCGCGGTCGATCCCCACGTCGCGCAGCAGATCCGCTGCCTCGGGCGTCAGCAGCGCGTGGTCGATGCGGATGCCGTTGTTCTTGTCCCACGCCCCCGCCTGGTAGTCCCAGAACGTGTAATGGCCGGGACCGCGATGCCGGGCGCGGAACGCCTCGGTGAAGCCCAGATTGAGGATGCGCCGGAACGCCATCCGCGTGTCCGGCAGGAAAAGCGCGTCCGTCTCCCACTGTGCAGGCTTGGCCGCGTCTTCGGCTTGCGGGATCACGTTGTAGTCACCGGCCAGAACCGCCGGCGCCTCGGCCGCCATCAGCGCCGCGGCGCGGGCGTGCAGACGGTCCATCCAGTCGAGCTTGTAGCCGTACTTGCCGGTCCGTTCCGGGCGCCCGCCCGCGTCGAACTCGACCGGGTTCCCGTTCGGCAGGTAGAGCCCGCAGAGCCGCACCGCGTGGGTTTCGCCCACCAGCGTGCCCTCGATCCAGCGGGCCTGTTCATCGCCGTCGTCGCCCGGCAGGCCACGCGTGACGTCCTCGAGCGGGCTGCGCGACAGGATCGCCACGCCGTTGAAGCCCTTCTGGCCGTGGGTCTCCACATTCCAGCCGCGATCCTCGATCTCGGCGCGGGGGAAGGCCTCGTCGACGGACTTGATCTCCTGCAGCAGCACGGCGTCGGCCTCGGACCGGTCGAGCCAGTCCAGGAGCGTCGCGATCCGCGCCTTGACGCCGTTGATGTTGAAGGTCGCGATCTTCATGGGCGGGCCTTTCCGGGGCTGGGACGGGATGCGGGCGGCGGGTGCGCCCCGGTTCTAGGGCACCCGCGCGCCGCCCGAAAGGGGCCTCAGCGCAACCGCTCCAGCAGCGCCGCGTGGCGCGGGCTGCCATGCGAGAACGCCGCGGTCACGATGTCGAGCGACTCGGGCGTATAGGCCGGGCTGCGGCCCTTGTGGTGGGGCACCATAAAGAACGGGACGGCATTCTCGTCGGCGTCGGTGGTGGCAAAGTAGCGTTCGAGGTTCTGCGTCAAACAGACGTCCGGTCGCACCATGTCCAGCACCTCCGGGTGCAGGTAGCGTGTGCGGCAGAAGACGACGACCTCGAAGATCTCGGACAGCACCGGCAGCATCACGCGGGTAAACGAGTCACCGAAGGCCAGCAGCGTCTGGCGGACGCACGGGTCCCGGTTGGTCAGAACCTCGACAATGCCTTCGTTTCCGGTTTTCTCGATCCCGTTCGAGGCGCGGCTGATCTTCGGGTTGGGCGGCAGCATTGCCACCCGCTCCTTGCGCTTGGGGTCGAGCTTGACGCCGAGGTCGCCGTGAAACCCGCGGATCTTCATACGACCCGGCAGGTCGCGCGCGTCGAGAACCGCGCGGTCGAGGCCCCAGCGCTCCAGCAGCAGGCCCGCGACGATGACCTGACCCGAGGGGCACCAGTGGCTGTCGGTGAGGTAGTAGTCGTCCGCCCCGAGATGATCAGCCGGCCACAGGCAGTCCCGCGCGCTCGCGTCGATGGTTCGCCCGACGCTGTGTACCTCGTCGAGAGGGTAGTCCGCGTGGGCGACCGTCTGTTTGTCGGGAGCGAGAAGATGGCACCACGGGATCTTGCGCCCCTCGCAGGCCGCGCGCCTGCTCCGGAGGTTCGCATCGAAGGCGTCGATCGCCTCTTGTGGGATCGGTCGGGCGCCCCGCGCCTGGTCCCAGATCTTGTGGGCGCCCTGATAGATGTAGAGCCGGTCATTGGCGCCGATCAGCACGTCGTTTTCGACGGTGAGGCCATCGGGCACGCGCGCAAGGGCAGGCGCCACGGGCGCCGCGCCCGGTGCTGCGTTGGCGCCGCCGCGACGTACGAATTTCAGGAAATTCAGCATCGCCGCGTCTCCGGATGTCGTGGCCGCCCGGAACGTATGACGCGACGCGAGCCGGGCGCAAGCGCCCGGTGCAGTCTTACATCGCGAAGCTGGTGCCGCAGCCGCACGCGCTGGCGACGTTGGGGTTCTCGATCACGAAGCGCGCGCCGATCAGCTCTTCGGTGAAGTCGATGACGGCGTTCTCGAGGAAGGGCAGGGACACCTCGTCCACGACGACCTTCTCGCCCTGGCCTTCGAGGACCAGATCGCCATCCTCGGGGGCATCCAGGCGGATGTCGTACTGGAAGCCCGAGCATCCGCCGCCCTCGACGGCGACGCGCAGGGCACGTCCGTCCTTCGCTGCGCCGATCTCGTTGAGACGGGCGAAGGCGCGGTCGGTGACTTTCGGTGGCAGTTGCATAGGAGGACCCCCGGAACCAGTTTCCATCGCGGATTGCCTGCAATATATGGGCCGCAGCGACGCCCCACAAGACGGGCGCAGAGGCGGAAGGGACATCCATTGGGCAAGGCCGCGTATGCGAGCAATCCCGCGCAATCGCGCGGGCGGCTGTTTCCGGAAGAGGAAAGCGCCTTCCGCTCGTGTTTCCAGCGCGACCGCGACCGCATCATCCACGCCTCGGCGTTTCGCCGGCTCAAGCACAAGACGCAGGTCTTCGTCGAGCATGAGGGCGACTTCTTCCGCACGCGCCTGACCCATTCCATCGAGGTCGCGCAGGTGGCGCGCACGATCGCCAACGCGCTCGGGCTCGACACCGACCTGACCGAGGCGGTGGCGCTGGCGCACGACCTCGGCCACACGCCCTTCGGCCATACCGGCGAGGACGCCCTCGACGCGCTGATGGCGCCCTACGGCGGGTTCGATCATAACGCACAGACCGTGCGGATCGTCACCAGGCTGGAGCGCCACTACGCCGAGTTCGACGGACTGAACCTGACGTGGGAGACGCTCGAGGGGATCGCCAAGCACAATGGCCCGGTCGAGGGCGATCTGCCCTACGCCCTGGCGGAATACGACGCCCGGCACGACCTCGAACTCGGCACGCATGCCGGGGCAGAGGCGCAGGTGGCCGCTTTGTCCGACGACATCGCCTACAACAACCACGATTTGCACGATGGTTTGCGGGCGGGCCTTTTCACCGAGGACGACATCGCCGCGCTGCCCATCGTCGGTCCGGCCTATGCCGAGGTCGACCGGCTGTATCCGGGGCTGGACCGGTCGCGCCGGCGGCACGAAGCCTTGCGACGCGTCTTCGGCGCGATGGTCTCGGACGTGATCGACACGTCGCGCGCCCGCCTCGAGGCCGCGTCGCCGGACAGCGCGGCGGCGGTGCGACATCTCGGGCGGCCGGTCATCGTGTTCTCGGACGGGATGTTCGAGGACCTGCGCGAGGTCCGCGCCTTTCTGTTCGGACGGATGTATCGCGCGCCCAGCGTCATGGCGCAGCGCGCGCAGGTCACGCAGGCGGTCGAAGAGCTTTTCCCGATCTACCTTGCGCGCCCCGATCTCATGCCCGATCGCTGGCAGGCCGATATCGCCGAGGCGGCGGACGAGACCGCCATCGCGCGCCATGTCGCCGACTACATCGCCGGCATGACCGACCGCTTCGCACTTCAGAGCCACGCCCGGCTCACCGGCCGCGACGTGCTGGCAGACGCGACCTGAGCGCCCCCGGCGCGGGGCGCCGATCCCACGGCACGCACACGTTCGCGACCCCGACCCTCGCCTTTTGCCGTCGGGGTGCTAGACCGGCTGTAAGCGTTCTCGCCCAGCCCAGAAAGGATCCCCGCGCATGGCGACTGCCGCGGCCACCGGCCTCGACCCCGTTCTCGGATTCGCGCTCGTCGGCGCGCTTGGCGTCGGCTCCCAGTGGCTGGCGTGGCGGCTGCGTATGCCGGCCATCGTGCTGATGCTGGCGGCGGGCCTTGCCGTCGGTCCGGGCCTCGGCCTTCTGGATCCGTCACGTGATTTCGGGGACCTTCTGCAGCCGCTTGTCGCCATCGCGGTGGCCATCATCCTGTTCGAGGGAGGTCTGAGCCTGAACGTCCGCAGCCTTGCCGATGCGGCCGCCGGCGTGCGACGCCTGGTGATTATCGGCGCGCCACTCGGATGGGCGGCGTCCGCGGCGGCGCTGCACTACGTGGCCGGGCTCGACTGGGCGACGTCCTCGGTCTTCGGCGGCATCATGATCGTCACCGGCCCCACGGTGATCGCGCCGCTTCTGAGGCAGGCGCGGCTCAGGCGCCGTCCCGCCGCGCTTCTGCAATGGGAGGCGATCGTCAACGATCCGGTCGGCGCCCTGGCGGCGGTGCTGGCCTTCGAGGTCGTGCTTGTGCTGAACACGTCCGCAGGGGCAGGGCACGCGGCGCTCGACTTCGCGATCGGGATCGGCGTGGCCTCGGCACTGGGGCTCGCGGCGGGCTGGGGCCTCGCGCGGGCCTTCGCCACGGGACGTGTGCCGGAATACATGAAGGTGCCGGTGCTGTTCGGGTCGGTCCTGCTGGTCTTCGCGGTCTCGGACTCGGTCCTGCATGAGTCCGGCCTGCTGGCGGTCACGCTCATGGGGCTCTGGATCGCGAACGTCGAGCTGCCGTCCTATGTCGAGCTGCGCCGCTTCAAGGAGCACGCGACCGTGCTGCTGGTGTCGGGCGTCTTCATCCTGCTCGCCGCCAACATGGACCGCGCCACGCTGGCCGCGCTCGACTGGCGCGCGGTGCTGTTCGTCGCGGCCGTCGTGCTGATCGCCCGACCGCTGGCGGTGCTCGTGTCCCTGATCGGCTCCCCGGTGCCCTGGGCCGAACGGTTGCTGGTGGCGCTGACCGGCCCGCGCGGGGTTGTGCTGGTCGCGGTCGCGGGTCTTTTCGGCGAACGGCTGGCCGAGATCGGCGTCGCGGACGGTGCCCGCATCGCGCCGCTCGCCTTCGCGCTCGTGGGCGCGACGGTGGTGCTGCACGGCTTCGCCCTCGGTCCCCTGGCCCGCGCGCTGAAACTCACGGCGGCGACGCGGCCGGGCGTGCTGATCGTCGGCGGCTCCGCGTTCTCGCTGGCGCTGGCGCGCGCTCTCGACAAGCTCGACCTGCCGGTGATGATCGCCGATCCGAACCACGCCCACCTGCGGCGCGCCCGGGAGGCGGGGATCGAGACGTTCTTCGGCGACGTGCTGTCCGAGGAAGCCGAGCACAGGCTCGACCTCGTGCGCTACGAGATGGTTATCGCCGCCAGCGACAACGACGCCTACAACACGCTTGTGACCACCGACCTCGCCCCCGAGTTCGGACGAGAGAAGGTCTACCAGCTGCGCCGTTCGCGCGACAGCTCGCGCCGCCACGCGCTGCCCGCAACCCTGGGCGGCCGTCCCATCGGCCCCGACGAAACCTTCTACCAGGTCGAGGCGCGGCTGGCCGAAGGTTGGGAGGTGCGCACGACGCGGTTGTCCGAGCAGTTCGACCTTGATGCCTGGCGCGCGGAGCACCCGGACGCGGTGCCGCTCGGCCAGTATTCCGAGGCCGGTGGCCTGCGCTTCGTCGGTCCTGAGGATGACGTCGAGAAGGGCGAGGGCGTCCACTTGATCGCCCTGGCCCCGGCGCGAAAGGAGCGGCGCGCCTCGGCGTAGGCCCCCGGTCCGAGGCCACCGCGTCGATTGACCCCGGACCGGGGCAGGGCTAGACCGCGCGCGATCAGGCAACAGGACACCGGGATGAACCTCTTCACCGACATCGGCACGCTCGTGACACGGGCGATCGGGGATCTGCAGGCGGACGGCACGCTGCCCGAGGGGCTCGACCTCGGGCCGGTGACGGTCGAGCCGCCGCGAGACCCGCTGCATGGCGACATGGCGACCAACGCCGCGATGGTGCTGGCCAAGCCCGCCGGCCGCAAGCCGCGCGATATCGCAGAGGCGCTGGCGCCCCGTCTGGCCGAGGACCCGCGCATCGAAAGCGCCGAGGTCGCCGGTCCGGGCTTCATCAACCTGCGGCTCGCCACGGCGGTCTGGCAGGAGGTGGCGCGCACCGTGCTGACCGAGGGCGCCGACTACGGCCGGTCGGCCATGGGGGCCGGCCGCAAGGTGAACGTGGAGTATGTCTCGGCCAACCCGACCGGGCCGCTGCACGTGGGCCACACCCGCGGCGCGGTCTTCGGCGACGCGCTGGCATCGCTGCTGGATTACGCCGGCCACGAGGTGACGCGGGAATATTACATCAACGACGGTGGCGCTCAGGTCGACGTGCTCGCGCGGTCGGTCTACCTGCGCTACCTCGAGGCGCATGGGCACGAGGTGGAGTTCGCCGACGGAACCTATCCCGGCGAGTACCTGATCGAGGTCGGCGAAGCCCTGAAGGACGAGGTCGGCGACGCCTGGGTCGACCAGCCCGAGGACGTCTGGCTCGACAAGGCGCGCGCCTTCGCCACCGAGAAGATGATGGACCTGATCCGCGAGGACCTGCGGCTTCTCGGCGTCGAGATGGACGAGTTCTTCTCGGAAAAGTCGCTCTACGGCACGGGCCGGATCGAGGAGGCGATCGAGACGCTTCGGGGGCGTGACCTGATCTACCGCGGCACGCTCGAGCCGCCCAAGGGCAAGACGCCCGAGGACTGGGAACCGCGCGAGCAGACGCTCTTCCGGTCGACCGCGCATGGCGACGACGTCGACCGGCCGATCATGAAGTCGGATGGCGCGTGGACCTACTTTGCCCCCGATATCGCCTATCACTGGGACAAGATCGGCCGCGGTTACGACCACCTGATCGACGTCTTCGGCGCCGATCACGGCGGCTACGTCAAGCGGATGAAGGCGGCGGTTTCGGCGCTGTCCGAGGGCCGCGTGCCGCTCGACATCAAGCTTTGCCAGCTGGTGAAGCTTTACAAGAACGGTGAGCCGTTCAAGATGTCCAAGCGCGCGGGCACGTTCATCACGCTTCGCGACGTGGTCGACCAGGTGGGCCCGGACGTGACCCGCTTCGTGATGCTGACGCGCAAGAACGACGCGCCGCTCGATTTCGACTTCGACAAGGTGCTGGAGCAGTCGAAGGAAAACCCGGTCTTCTACGTGCAGTACGCCCACGCGCGGGTGCACTCGGTTCTGCGCAAGGCCCGCGAGGCCGGGATCGACGTGGAGGATCCCGTACTTGCCGCAGCGGACCTCTCGGGTCTGACCCACGAGGCCGAGCTGGCTGTCGCGAAGAAACTGGCCGAGTGGCCGCGTCTGGTCGAGATCGCCGCGAAGGGGCACGAGCCGCACCGCGTGGCCTTTTTCCTCTACGATCTGGCATCGGATCTGCATGCGCTGTGGAACCGCGGCAACGACGAGCCGACGCTGCGTTTCCTGCAGGAGGACGACCCGAAGCACAGCCAGTCGAAAATCGCGCTGGCGCGGGCGGTGTCGGTTGTCATTTCGGCCGGCTTGGGTATCCTTGGCGTAACCCCGATGGAAGAAATGCGCTGACAGAGACGCGCACGCCGCCGGGGCCTTGAGCAGAGGCAGTGAACCGGCGGCCGCGCACCCTCGTGCCCGGCCCGGCCGGCAAGAGGCAGCGATGGCGGATACCTACTCTCCCGGCCCGGCGGACGGGCCGAGCTTCATGCAAACTGCGGGGCGCTCCGTCGCGCGCTGGACCAACTATGCCGGCGCAGCCGCGTCGATCGCGCTGATGGTCGGCGTGGGCGTCTGGGGCACCAAGCTTATCATGCGCGACATGAGCGGCATTCCGGTGGTTCGTGCCGCCGAAGGCCCGATGCGGATCGCGCCGGAACAGCCTGGCGGTCAGCCGGCGGCGCATCTCGGGCTGTCGGTCAACGACGTGGCCGGGCTCGGCATCGCGGCTGCGCCCGCGGATACGCTCCGCCTCGCGCCCGTCGATGATGCGTTGACCGACGAGGATGTGGCCTTTGCCGATGTCGTGCCGGACGTCCCGACACAGGCGATGGCGGAGGCTTCCGAAACCGCGCCGCTGCCGACACTGGCCGAACTGACGGGCGATGCGGAGAACCCGACCGAAGCGATCCATCAGCTGGCCGACCGTCTGTCGGCCGGGGTTGCACCGCTGGCGCCCGCCGGCGACGACCTGGACGACACGCCGCCCGAGGTCCGCAGCGCGCTGGCCGCGCTTGGCGTGGCGATGCCGGAGGAGACCGCGCCGATCAAGGCCGTCGCGACCGTGGCCGAGGCGCGCATCATTCCCGCCAGCGTGCCCGGTGTCTCGGTGTCGCTGCGTCCCGCGCCGCGCCCAGCCGCGCTGGCCCGTCGCGTCGCCGCGGCTGCCCCGCCCGAACCTCTGAAACCCGCCGAGGTCGAGGAATTGGACGCCGACTCGGTCGCCGCGGGCACCCGTCTGGTCCAACTCGGCGCCTATGACAGCGTCGAGACCGCGCGCTCCGAATGGAACCGTCTCGCCGCGCGCTTCGGCGACTTCCTCGACGGCCATGCCCGCGTGATCGAGAAGGCGTCCTCGGGCGGCAAGACCTTCTACCGTCTGCGTGCTCATGGCTTCGAGGACCTCTCGGACGCTCGCCGCTTCTGCGCGGCCTTCGTGGCCGAAAACGCCGACTGCATCCCGCTGGTGACCCGGTGACCCGGTTCGGCGCTGCCATACTCGGCTGCGCCGGGACGCGCCTGTCGGGCGCGGAAAAGCTGTTCTTCCGGGACGTGACGCCGTTCGGTTTCATCCTGTTCGCCCGCAATATCGAGAACGCCGATCAGGTGCGCGCCCTCTGCGACGAGCTGCGCGAGGCCGCCGGACACGAGGCGCCGATCTTCATCGATCAGGAGGGCGGACGCGTGCAGCGGCTTCGCCCGCCCCTGGCCCGCGACTGGCCTGCGCCGCTCGACCATGTTCGCGCCTATGGCGACCAGGCCGAGCAGGCGATGTACCTGCGCTACCGCATCATCGCCGCGGAACTGCGTGATCTCGGGATCGACGGCAACTGCGCGCCCATGCTGGACGTGGCCGAGCCCGGGACCCACAGGTTCCTTCGCAACCGCTGCTACGGCGAGAGCGTCGACCGTGTCGTCGCCATCGGGCAGGCCGTGGCGCGCGGCCTCGACGAGGGCGGCGTTCTGCCCGTGATCAAGCACATCCCCGGACACGGCCGCGCGCGGCTGGACAGCCACCTTGACCTCCCGGTCATCGAGGCCGGGCGCGAGGCGCTCGACGCGGTGGACTTCGCCGCCTTCCGGCCGTTCGCGGACATGGCGCTTGGGATGACCGCGCACCTCGTCTACCGCGCCATCGACGACGCGCCGGCGACGGTGTCCGAGGGGATGATCCACCTGATCCGCGAGGATATCGGCTTCGGTGGACTCTTGATGACCGACGACATCTCGATGGAGGCGCTGTCTGGCACCGTGGCCGAGCGCGGCCGCGCGAGCCTCGATGCGGGCTGCGATGTCGTCCTGCACTGCAACGGCGAGATGACCGAGATGCTGGCACTGATGCGCCGCGCGGGCGAGATGTCCGATATCGCGCAGCGCCGGGCCGAGGCGGCTCTCGCATCCCGACGCACGCCCCCCGACGCCGACATCGAAGAGCTGGCCGCCGAGCTCGAGGCGTTGCCGCGGGACGCGGCCTGATGAGCGACGAGAGCCGGACCGACGACGACCGCGACGCGGCCGTGGCGCACATGAGCGTGGCCGAACGGCTCGAGGCCGAGGCGCTGATCGTGGACGTCGACGGGTTCGAGGGGCCGCTGGACCTTCTGCTTACGTTATCGCGGACGCAGAAGGTGGATCTGCGCCGGATCTCCGTCCTGCAACTCGCCCGGCAATACCTGACCTTCGTCGAGAAGGCCAAGGAGCTGCGGATCGAGCTGGCCGCCGACTATCTCGTGATGGCGGCGTGGCTGGCCTTCCTCAAATCGCGTCTTCTGCTGCCCCCGGATCCCGAGGACGAGGGCCCGACGGGCGAAGACATGGCCGCGCACCTCGCGTTCCAGCTCGAACGGCTGCAGGCCATGCGAGACCGTGCCGCGCAACTCATGGCGCGCGACCGGCTGGGCCGCGACGTGTTTCCGCGCGGGTTGCCCGAGCATATCGAGCGCACGAAGTCCGTGCGCTACACCGCGACGCTTCTGGACCTCATGCAGGGGTACGCCCGGATCCGCACCCGTGACGAGTTCCGCCCCTTCGTGATGGACCGCGACCGCGTGTTCACGATGGAGCAGGCGCTGGAGCGGATGCGCGGGATGATCGGCTTCGCGGGCACGTGGACCGACATCGTGTCCTACCTGCCCGACGGCTGGCACGACGACCCGGTCAAGCGGCGTTCGGCGACGGCGGCAACCTTCGCGGCCTCTCTGGAACTCGTGAAGGAGGGGCACGTGCACATCCGCCAGTCCGACACCTTCGCACCGATCCAGATCCGGCGCACGGAGCGGCCCTCGTGACCGGGCACGACCGAGAGGACAAGGACCCGGACGGCCCGGAAACAGGAGGGGACCGCGCCCTCGGGGATGCGGGGGCGGAGCCTTCTGCCGAGACTGGCGCTCCTTCGCCCGGCTCCGAGGGCTCACCGCAGGACACGCCCGCCGCCCCGCCGCGTGAGACGCTTTTCGATGCGCCGGTGATGGCCGAGCAGGAGCGCATGGTCGAGGCCATGCTCTTCGCCTCGGCCGAGCCGTTGACCGCCGCGCAGATGGCCGCGCGGATGCCGCAAGGCTGCGACGCCGCCGAGGCGCTTGTCCACCTGCGCCGCCGCTACGAGGGTCGTGGCGTGCAGGTCGTCCGGGTGGGCGATTCCTGGGCGCTGCGGACGGCCCCGGACATGGGCTTTCTCATGCGCGAGGAAACCGTCGAGACGCGCAAGCTGTCGCGCGCGGCAATCGAGACGCTGGCGATCATCGCCTACCACCAGCCCGTCACCCGCGCCGAGATCGAGGAGATCCGCGGCGTGTCGGTCAGCCGTGGCACGGTGGACCAGTTGCTCGAGATGGAGTGGATACGCTTCGGGCGCCGCAAGATGACTCCCGGACGCCCGGTGACTTTCGTCGTGACCGAGGCGTTCCTGGATCACTTCGGACTGGAAAGCGCGCGCGACCTGCCGGGGCTCAAGGAGCTGCGCGCGGCCGGCCTGCTGGAGAGTCGTCCGCCCGTGGGCCAGCCCGGCGCGGGCGAGGGCGACGTGGACGCCGAAGAAGCACCCGATACCGGCCAGAGCGAACTTTTCGAGGATTGAGGCCAAACTTTCCGCACGTTTCGCGGCTAGCGTCGGTCCCCGAGCAGACAGGAGACGCGGCATGAACGCGAACAGCCTCATCAATATGGTCGTCCGCATGGTCATGCGGAAACTGGTGTCGCGCGGAGTGAATGCCGGCATCGACAAGGCGTTCGGCGGGAAGGCCAAGCGCAACGGCCCCATGACGCCCGAAGAGCGGCGTCAGGCGCAGCAGGCCCGACAGGCGCGGCGGCAGGCCAAACAGGCGACCCGCGCAGCCCGGCGGATGACGCGGCTCTGACCGCGGCCTGCGGGGCGACGTCTCCACGCAACGAAAAAGGGCCGCGGGTGTCTCCACCCACGGCCCCGTTCCTGTCTTCGCGTCAGCCGATCAGCGCACGACCTGCACGATGCGGCGGGTCTCCGGATCCACGACCACGTACTGCTCGTTCACGTTGAGGTACTGGTACTGGGCCTCGGGCACCGAGTAGATCTCGACGTCCTGCGGGATGCCCGCGCCCACTGCGACTTCGCCGTTCAGGTAGACGGGCTCGACCGGGTTCTCGCGCACGTAGGTGACGGTCGGTTCGGGGACGTCCGGGCCCGCCGCAGTTGCCGCACCAACGATCGCGCCTGCGGCGACGGCGGCGGGACCACCCACCAGCAGCGACCCTGCGGCGGCACCCCAGCCTGCGCCCACGGCGCCTTCGGCGGCTTGCTCACCGGCCGGTTCCTCGTAGGTCACCGTCTCGATCTCGACGGTCGACGGCGCCTCGTAGAGGACGACCGGCTCGTTCTCGACCGGCGTGGTCAGGTAGGCCGAATAGGCCCAGCCGGTGGTGCCATCATAGGAGACCTGGCACCACTCGCCGTTCTCGAGGCAGCCTGCCACATCGACGGCGGTTTCGGCGGGGATCACGCCCTGCGCTGCATACTGCGGACCGGGGCCTGCGCGGAAGTTCAGGTCGGTCGTGGTGGACGCGCTCATCTGTGCCAGCAGGGGCGTTGCGGTGATGGCGGCGACGGCGGTGCCGAGAAGCATGGTCTTGCGAAGCATTTCGATCTTCCTTGTCCAATCTGGCGCGACAGGCTCCTCCGCCTGCCGCTGCATGGCTGGACAAGCCGCGGCGATATCAATTCGTTCCGGTTGCCATCGCGGTCATGGGCGCACTTCCGCCGATGTCCGCCCGAACGGGCAGGTTCCCGCGCCATCCGCAGTGAAGATCGTCCGGTTAGCCCCGGAAATGTTTCGAAAGTTTCAATCCCTGGCCCTGATAGTTCGACGCGATGTCCGCGCCGTAGAGGGTCCGGGGCGGTTCTTCCATGCGCTCGTACACCAGTCGGCCGACGATCTGCCCGTGTTCCAGGACGAAAGGCGCCTCGTGGCAGCGCACTTCCAGCACGCCGCGTGACCCGGTGCCCCCGGCGGCGCCGTGGCCGAAGCCCGGATCGAAGAAACCGGCGTAGTGCACCCGGAACTCGCCCACCATGGCAAGGTATGGGGCCATTTCGGCGGCGTAGGCGGGCGGGATATGCACCGCCTCGCGGCTGACGAGGATGTAGAAAGCGTCGGGGTCGAGGATGATGCGCCGGTCCGAAGTCCGGATCGCCTCCCAGAACTCGGCGGGGTCGTACTGGCCGATGCGATCGAGGTCGATGACGCCGGTATGGGGCTTCGCACGGTAGCCCACGAGCCCATCGGGGCCGGGTTCGAGGTCCACCGAGAACCCCAGCCCGTCGCGGATCAGGGCCGGGCCGCCGGTGACCAGTGTTTCGGCCTCGTGAAGCGCGGAGAGTGCGTCGTCGTCGAGGACGGCGCGGCCCCGGCGGAACCTGATCTGGTTCAGACGCATCCCCGGCCGGACCAGCACCGAGAACGAGCGCGGGCAGATCTCGGCGTAAAGCGGACCGCGATAGCCTGCGGGGATGCGGTCGAACTCGGTCCCGCCATCTGCAATGGCGCGTGTCAGCAGGTCGAGCCGTCCGGTCGAGGATTTGGCATTGGCCACGGCCTGCACGCCGTCGGGCAGGGCGAGGCGCTCCATCAGAGGGACGACGTAGACGCAGCCCTTCTCCAGCACCGCGCCGTCCGACAGGTCGATCCGGTGCATCTCGAACTCGGCGATCCGGTCGGCGACGCTGCGCTCTTCGCCCGCGAGGAACGAGGCGCGGACGCGGTGCGCAACGGGCCCCAGCCGCAGGTCCACGCTGGCGGGCTGCACCTGTCCCTCGACCATCGGCGCGTCGGCCGCAAGGCCGCCGTCGCGGAGAAGGGTTTCGATCTGCTGCGAGGCGAATACGCCGGTCATCACGTGGCTTCCCGAACAAGGGGGCCGGACCGGCGGGCGGGGGAGAATTTGGTCGGGCTAGCAGGACTCGAACCTGCGACCTTCCGTCCCCCAGACGGACGCGCTACCAGGCTGCGCCATAGCCCGACTTGGTGTCGCGTGTCATACATGACCCGCGCGCGGGAGCAACCCCCCGCAACGCGAAAAAAGCGTGCGTCGGCCCTCACGTCATCACGCCTCGAGCCGGTCCCGCAGCTGCGCCACGAGAGGCCGGATCCGCGCGGCGGTATCGGGGTCGATCCGGTGCAGGGCTGCCACGCGCGAAAGGATGCCGGGCGCAGGCTCGGTGTCCTCCACCTCGTCCGCGAGCGTGGCGGCAATGGCCGCGGCGGCTGGTGTGGCCGCGGGGTCTTCGCCAGTTGCGTGGTCCTCTGTATCCGACGGTACGGGGCTGGCGGCCTCTTCTCTTTCTTCGGACCCGGCCGCATCGGTGGTCGGATCGATCCCGTCCTCCATTTCGTCCGCTGCGTCCACGCCGGCCCGGGCTTCGGCGGTCTCTTCCGTCTCGTCGGCGGTGGCGGCGTCCGTAGCCTCCTCGGGCGCGTCCGCGTCCGTGGCGTCCTCCGTCGCTCCGTAGCCCCGGCGCTCGCCCTCGGACGGAGCGTCGTCGTCCTCGCTTGCGTCGGGCGACGACAGACCCGTGCCTGTCTCGTCCGAGACAAGTGGTTCCGGCATCGCGTTGTCAGATTCGGGGTCGTGGGTGGGATCGTCGTGTGCGAGCGCCTCGGCCGGTGCCTCGTCGAGGCCGGGATCCGCCGCGTCCATGCCGTCCGTCTGGGCGGTGTCTACGTCGGGCTCTGGCGCAGGGACAGCCTCTTCCTGCGTCGCAGGGTCCGCGTCAGGGCCTTCGGACAGGGCGAAGGGAGCTTCCGTTTCGTCCGGGCCGATCTCCTGCGGATCGCCGTCGGACACCTCCGGCGCGTCCTCGGGCGGGGCTGCGTCCGAGGTTGCAAGGTCTTTTCCGCCAAGGAGCTCTTCGTCCGCCGCTCCGTCCTGTTCGCCCGCGCCCGCAGTCGCCTCCGGAGCCGCGCCCGGCACATGCAGGATGCGGTGGGGCTGGCTCAGGCGGTCGGCGAGGGGCATCGACAGGAAGTCGGGCACAGGGCCTTGTTCGAGCGGGAATAGCTCCCCCTGTTGGCCGTTGTCATGGCCCTCGGCGGCGGCAGCCTCGGTCCCGGGGTCCTGATCCGTCCGGGCGCCCGCCTCGTCCGGCGGACCGTCTGCGGGCCTTGGGCTAGCGTCAGCCGAGACGCCGTCTTCCTCGTGTGCGCCCGTCGCGGCGATCTCGTCAGGTTGGGGCGCTTCGGCCGGCGCGTCGGGCGAAGCCTGCGCGGAGTGGACCTCGACCGCCTCGTCCTCCGTGGACGGGCGCGCCTCGGGATCACGGGAGTGGAAGGGCAGGATCGTCGCTTCCTGCGGCTCCTGCTCGACCTCGGCAAAGCTGGCGTCCATCTCGGGAGGCGCGCCCTCGATCCCCGTCTCGGCGTAGGCGTCTTCCGGCGCGGCCGCGGTGCCCTCGAGCGTCTCGGCGTCCACTGGCTGAGAATAAGCGGACACCGCGCGGACGCCGCGCTCGGCCAGCATCTTCTGCACGCCCTTGATGGTCATGCCGTCGTCGTGCAGCAGCTTCTTGATACCGCCGAGGAGTTCCATGTCCGAGGGGCGGTAGTAGCGCCGCCCGCCGGCGCGCTTCACCGGCTTCACCTGAGTGAACTTGCTTTCCCAGAATCGCAGCACGTGGGCCGGAGTGCCGAGCCACTCGGCCACCTCGCTGATGGTGCGGAACGCGTCGGGGGACTTCGCCATGCCGCGATCAGGCCTTGTTGCCGGCCGCGACGCGTTCTTTCATCAGGTGCGAAGGACGGAAGGTCAGCACCCGGCGCGGCTGGATCGGGACCTCTTCGCCGGTCTTCGGATTGCGCCCGACACGCGCGGCCTTGTCGCGCACCGAGAAAGTCCCGAAGGACGAAATCTTGACCTGTTCGCCGTCGACCAGCGCGTCGGACATATGCCCGAGCACCGCCTCGACGAGGTCGGCGCTTTCGTTGCGCGACAGGCCGACTTCGCGGAAGACGGCCTCGCTCAAGTCCATGCGCGTGAGAGTTTTTTCGCCCATCCGGTCCTCCCGTTTGCGTGAACGATGAAGCCCCGGGTTTTCAGAGTCAATATCAACGGCTTGGGAAACACGCCTCGCGCGACACGAGAGGCGAAGTCCCGCCGCTACCAGCGCAGCAGAACAGCACCCCAGGCGAGACCGCCGCCGATGGCCTCGGTGACGATCAGGTCGCCCTGCTTGATCTGGCCGTTGTCGCGGCCCACGGACAGCGCCAGCGGAATCGACGCGGCCGAGGTATTGCCGTGGTCCTGAACGGTGACGACGACGCGATCCATCCCGAGGCCGAGCTTCTTCGCGGTGCCCTGGATGATGCGGATGTTGGCCTGGTGCGGAACCACCCAGTCGATATCGTCCGCGGTGACCCCGGCCTTCTCGAGCGTGGCCTCGGCGGTCTCGGCGAGCTTCTCGACCGCATGGCGGAAGACCTCGCGGCCCTTCATGCGCAGGTGGCCCGTGGATTGCGTCGAGACGCCGCCATCGACGTAGAGGATATCGCGGTGGCGTCCGTCCGAGTTGAGGTCGGTGGCAAGGATACCGCGGTCGTCGGACGTGCCCGCGCCGTCCTGCGCCTCGAGCAGCAGCGCGCCGGCGCCGTCGCCGAACAGCACGCAGGTCGAGCGATCGCTCCAGTCCATGATCCGGCTGAAGGTCTCGGCGCCGATCACCAGCACCTTGCGCGCCTGGCCCGATGCGATCAGCGCGTTAGCATTGGCCAGCGCGTAGACAAAGCCTGCGCAGACGGCCTGCACGTCGAAGGCGAAGCCCTTGGTCATGCCGATCTCGGCCTGCACCATGGTCGCGGCGGACGGGAAGGTAAGGTCGGCGGTCGATGTCGCGACGATCAGCGCGTCGAGGTCCGTTGCCTCCCAGCCGGCATCGGCCAGCGCGGCGCGGGCGGCGCGTGCCGCCATGTCCGAGGTGGTCTGGCCCTCGGCCGCGAAATGGCGCCGCTCGATTCCCGAGCGGGCGCGAATCCATTCGTCGGTGGTGTCGAGCGTGGCCTCGAACTCGGCGTTCTCGACCACCTTCTCCGGCAGGTAATGGCCGCATCCTGCGACCACGGCGCGTGTCGTCATGCGTTGGTCCCGTCCCTCGGCGCGGCGTCCGTCGCCGGCCCGGTCGTGTCCGTGATGTCGTGCGCCTGTTCGGCGGCGGATGCAACCCGCTCGGCGAGGCGATCCGAGAATCCGGACTGCGCGAGGCGGAAGGCAAGCTTGACCGCGGCGGAGATCCCGGTGGCGTCGGCGGAGCCGTGCGACTTCACGACGGTGCCGTTGAGGCCGAGGAACACACCGCCATTGACGCGGCGCGGATCGATGCGCTTCTGCAAGCGCCGCAGCGAGGTCAGGGCAAGAACCGAGGCGAAGCGCGACAGCGGCGAATACTTGAACGCCTCGCGCAGCAAATCGCCGATCAGCTTGGCCGTGCCTTCGCCGGTCTTGAGCGCGACGTTGCCGGTGAAACCGTCGGTGACGATCACGTCGCAACGATCGCCGGGGATGTCGCCGCCCTCGACGAAGCCCACGAACTCGAAGTTCGCGTTGCCCGAGGCAGATTCCATTAGCGCGTGCGCCGCCTGCATCTCGGCGCGGCCCTTGTGCTCTTCGGTGCCGACATTGAGAAGGCCGACGCGCGGACGAGTCAGCGCAAGACCGTTGCGGGCGTAGGAGGCGCCCATCAGCGCGTATTGCAGAAGGTCCTCGGCATCGGCGCGGATGTCGGCGCCGACGTCCAGCATGACGTTGAAATTCTGCGGATTGCGCGAGGGCCAGAGCACCGCGATGGCCGGGCGGTTGACGCCGGGCAGTTTTCGCAGGCGCACCATCGACAGCGCCATGAGCGCGCCCGTGTTGCCACAGGAGACCGCGACGGTGGCCTCCTTGTTGCGCACCGACTCGAGCGCGGACCACATCGACGTGTCCTGCCCTCGGCGCATCACCTGGCTGGGCTTGTCGTCCATCTTGACGACGCCGGACGCGTCCCGGAACTCGCACCGCCCGTCGAGGTGGCGCGCGTTCAGCCGCTTGGCGGCCAGACGCTTCAATTCGTCCGCATCCCCGTGAAGGATGAAGCGGATGTCCGGGTTCTTCTTTGCCGACTGCGCGATGCCCGCGATCACCGGGGCAGGACCCCGGTCGCCGCCCATGGCGTCGACCGAAATGACGATCGGCGCGTGGCCCGCCTTGGGTGTCTCCGCCTCAGAGCTCATGGAAGGGGGCCTTCCCGCGCGTCGGAAAATCAGGCGGCGTCGTCGTCCAGGTCGATCTCGTCGGCCTTGGCGATCACTTCGCGCTCGGCGTAGTGGCCGCAGGACGGGCAGATGTGGTGCGGGCGCTTGAGCTCGCCGCAGTTGTCGCACTCGTTGCGGTTCGCGGCCACCAGCCCGTCATGGGCCCGGCGGTTGTTGCGGCGCGACTTCGATACTTTGTTCTGTTGGACGGCCATGTCTCAACCTCGGTGCTTGTCTGTGGCGGGCGCGGCCCCGCACGCGGCGGAACGCACACCCGATAAATGTCGGAAATCACCGCGCACATAGTGCGGGGAGAGGGGCGGTGACAACCCTGAATCTCTCGTGAGGGCGCGAACATACGCGCGAAATTGCAAATAGCAACCGGAATTGCCCCGCTTGCGCGAGCGCCCCGGCGGCGCGGCGCCTACGCGCTGCCCGACCCGCTGTCCTCGCCGCCGCCGGCGAGCTTGTCGCGCAGGCCCGCGAGACCCGCGAAGGGCTTGAGGTCGTTGTCGCGGATCGGCTCGGCCCCGGCCGGGCGCGTTTCGGCGTCGCCGTCGCCCTCGTCCGCATCCTCGGCGCGCGGATAGTCGGGGATCTCGAGCGACAGCGCCTCGGCCATCACGGCGGCGGGGTCGATAGATGCGCCCAGCGGCTCGACCGTGTCGTCCTCAGGCATTTCGACCTCGGAGCCGGCCTCGAAGCTCTCGAGCCGTTCTTCGGGACGGAACCGGCGCACCACCTTGCTGTCGATTCGTGTCGTGACCGGCGCCAGCGTCACCGCGCAGGGCTGCACCACCGTGGCGCCGAGCGTGCCCTCGAGCGTGAAGCCGTTCTTGCCCGCGGGCCGGATTTCGCCGTCGAACACGAGCTTGCGGATCGACGAGACGCCGAGTTCCTCGGCCAGCGCGGCGCGCGCGGAGGCGTCCGGCGACAGGGCGAAGCGGGTCGCTTTGGTCTGCGAAAGGTCGGCGGTGCGGAACGGTCCGGCGGAGGCGCCGGTGTCGGTCGGGGACATGCGGGTCGGGTTTCCTTCACTTGAACGTGGTGCAGAGCTTGTATATCCGCAATAAAAGTCCGGAACGGCGGAAAACAAGGGACCGAGCATGTGGGGCAGGGCAGAGCGTAAGGGCGCCAAGGGACGTGTCCTTCTTATCGGGCTCGCAATGTCGGCGGTTCTCGCAGGCTGTGCGCCGCAGGTGAGCAACCACGGCTACGTTCCGCCGGAGGAGGATCTCGCTCGGATCGTTCCCGGCATCGACACTCGCGACACCGTCACCGAAGTGATCGGCGTGCCGTCGTCCGCGGGCGTGCTGAACGACAGCGGCTACTACTACATCTCCAGTACCATGTCGCGGTTTGCCTGGCGCGCGCCGCAAGTCGTCGACCGGGAGGTCGTGGCGATCTCGTTCACCGACGGCGGCGTGGTCCGCGGGATCGAGCGTTACGACCTCGAGGATGGCCGCGTCGTGCCACTGACGCGACGCGTTACCGACAATGCCGGCGGCGACATCGGCTTCATCCGCCGCCTGTTCGGCAACATCGGACGGCTTCAGGCCTCGGACCTGCTCTCCAACTGATCCCGGCCGGGCGCGTGACGTCCGGTCTTGCGCGCCCTCCCGTGGCGCTGTCATCGTCCTGGGGTGCGCGCCGGTCATCCGTGGCGCGCAAGCTGGGATCGACCACCGGGGCACGGGGATGCTTCACCTCACCAAGGGACGGTACCGGGTGCGCGTGGCCGCTGACCCGGAGGACGTGGCCCGCGCGCAGCGGCTGCGGCACCTGTGCTTTCGCGGGGACGAGGACGGCCGCGACGTGGACGCCTTCGATCCTGTCTGCGTGCACGTTCTGGTCGAGATACGGAAAACCGGCAGTTTGGTGGCCTGTTTCCGTCTTCTTCCGCTGGCGGGCGGGCGCGAGATCGGCCGGTCCTATGCCGCGCAGTTCTACGAGCTGTCCGCGCTCGAGGCGTTCGATGGCCCGATGCTGGAACTCGGGCGCTTCTGCATCCATCCTGAGGTGCACGATCCGGATGTTCTGCGCGTCGCGTGGGGGGCGATAACCGACTACGTGGACCGCGCGGGCGTGGAACTGCTGTTCGGCTGCGCCTCCTTTGCCGGGACGGATTGGGCCGTGCACGGCGACGCGCTCGCCATGCTGAAGGCGCGGCATCTCGGCCCCGCACGCTGGCTGCCCCGGATCAAGGCGCCGGACGTTGTGCGCTTTGCCCAGCGGCTTCGCCGGCGGCCGGACGCGAAGAAGGCGATGCTGGCGATGCCGCCCCTGCTGCGGACCTACCTGATGATGGGCGGCTGGGTCAGCGACCACGCGGTCGTCGACCGCGACATGGGCACCCTGCATGTCTTCACCGGCGTCGAAATCGGCCGCATCCCGCCCGCCCGCAAGCGTCTTCTGCGCGCGGTGGCGGCCTGAGCCGCACGCGCCCCGTTGACGCTTCGCCGGGCGCGCGGTAGCGGCTCCGGCATGGCACAGCCCCCGCTTCTCCAGCTTTCCGACATCTCGCTGACCTTCGGTGGCGAGCCCGTCTTCGACGACCTGTCCCTCATCGTGCAACCCGGAGACCGGGTGGCGCTGGTGGGGCGTAACGGGTCGGGCAAGTCCACCCTGATGAAGGTCATGGCCGGCCTCGTGGAAACCGACCGCGGCGACCGCGTGGTCCCGCCCGGCGCGGCCGTCGGCTACATGGAGCAGGATCCCGACCTTTCGGGTTTCGCCACGCTCGGCGACTTCGCCGGCGCGCGGCTCGACCCGGCCGAGGCCTACAAGGTCGAGGCGGTGGCCGAGGGGCTCAAGTTCGACCCGGCCCGCGCGACCGAGGTCGCCTCCGGCGGTGAACGGCGCCGGGCGGCGCTGGCGCGGCTGATGGCCGAAGACCCCGAGCTGATGCTGCTCGACGAGCCGACAAACCACCTCGACATCGAGGCGATCGGCTGGCTCGAGCGCGAGCTCAAGTCCACCCGCAAGGCCTTCGTCCTGATCAGCCACGACCGCCGGTTCCTGTCCGAACTGACCCGCGCGACCCTCTGGATCGACCGCGGGGCCGTGCGCCGGCAAGAGCAGGGCTTCGAGCATTTCGAGGCGTGGCGCGACAAGGTCTGGGAGGAAGAGGACCAGCAGCGCCACAAGCTCGATCGCAAGATCAAGTCCGAGGCCCGCTGGGCGGTCGAGGGCATCTCGGCGCGCCGCAAGCGCAACCAGGGCCGCGTCCGCGCGCTGCAGGACCTGCGGGCCGAGCGCGCCAACATGATCCGTCGCCAGGGCACCGCGGCGATGGAGCTGTCGGGCGGACCGGCCTCGGGCAAGAAGGTGATCGAGGCCGAGGGGCTCGCCAAGTCCTTCGCCGGCAAGACCATCGTGAAGAACTTCTCGCTGCGGGTCCTGCGTGGCGATCGGGTGGCCTTCGTGGGCCCCAACGGCGTGGGCAAGACGACGCTCATCAACATGCTGATCGGTCAGACCGAGCCGGATGCCGGCACCGTGACACCGGGCACCAACCTGATGCCCGCGCTCTTCGACCAGACCCGCGCACAGCTCGATCCCGACATGAGCCTCTGGGACAGCCTGACCGGCGATCCCGACATGCGCGTCTCGGGCAAGGCCGACCAGGTGCTGGTGCGGGGAGAGCCGCGCCACGTGGTCGCCTACCTCAAGGATTTTCTCTTCGACGAGCGCCGCGCCCGAGCGCCGGTGGGATCGCTCTCGGGCGGCGAGAAGGCGCGGTTGCTGCTGGCCAAGATCATGGCGCGCGAGTCGAACCTCCTGATCCTCGACGAGCCGACCAACGACCTCGATATCGAGACGCTGGACCTTCTGCAGGACCTGATCGGCGACTACGACGGCACCGTGCTGCTGGTGAGCCACGACCGCGACTTCCTCGACCGCGTGGCGACGACCACCGTTGCGATGGAAGGCGATGGCGAGGCCACGGTCTATCCCGGCGGCTGGTCGGACTACCGCAGCCAGCGCCCCGACCGGGGCGGTTTCGGCAGCGGAACCGGTGCGGCCGAGCCGAAGGGCAAGTCCGCGAAGAAGGGTGGAGCGGCGAACGGGCAGGGCGGCGATGCCGCCCCGGCCAAGCCGCGCAAGGCCGCGCAGCCGAGCCTCAGCTTCACCGAGAAGCACCGGCTGGAGGAGCTGCCCAAGGTGATCGCGCGGCTCGAGGCCGAGATCGCCAAGCTCAACGAATTGCTGACCGATCCCGGCCTCTTCGACCGCGAGCCGGTGAAGTTCCGCAAGGCGACCGAGGCGCTCGCGGAACGCGAGGCCAAGTTGTCGGCGGCCGAGGAAGAGTGGCTGGAGCTGGAAGAAAAGGCCGAAGCCGCGGGCTGAGACCCCCGCGCGGGCCGTTTGTTCAGCGCTCGGTCAGCCCGAAGGCCCGCGCCGAGACGATCAGAGCGCCCACGGTCATCAGGATGCGGACCACGTGGTGCAGGCTGACGAGCGCGGGGTTGACGGACAGGCTCAGCGCGATCAGCGACATCTCGGTGACGCCACCGGGCGCGAAGCTCAGCAGCAGCTGCAGGAAGTCGAGCCCGGTGATCTGCCACAACACCAGCGACAGCGCCGCGCCAACGCCCAGCATGTAGAGCACCGACACCAGCGACAGCCCGATCGAGCGCGAGATCAGCCGCAGCGTGATCCCGCGGAACCGCATGCCCAGGCCCACGCCGACCACCGACTGCGCCATCGCGATCAGCCAGAACGGCAGGTGCAGATCCACGCTGCCCGACAGCGTGATCGCCGCCGACAGCAGAAGCGGCCCGATGATCTGCGAAGCGGGCAGGTGGATGAACCGGGCGACGTAGAGGCCGGTGATCGCAGCCGCCACGATCAGGACGAGGTTCACGAGGCCGACAGGGTCGGTGCCGCCGGGCGCCATCCCCGCCGAGCTGCCCACCGGCTCACCGGCATAGATCGAGAGGGCCGTGGGGATCAGCGTCACCACCAGGATGATCCGCAGGAACTGCTGGAGCGTCAGAAGCCGCACGTCGGCGCCCGCGCCTTCGCCCAACGCGATGCTTTCCATCAGGCCTCCGGGCGTTCCCGAGTAGAATGCCGTCGCCCGGTCGAAGCCGCCGAGCTTGCGGAAGATCATCGTGTTGCCGCCATGTGCCAGGAACACGAAGATCAGCAGCGCCGTGCCGGTGATCGGCAGCGCCGAGAGGTCCCGGAACAGCTGCGGCTGGACCTGCGTGCCGATCATCACGCCGATCAGCGCCACGAAGAGCGCGCGCAGATCCGACGGGAAGGTGTAGTCTGCCAGGATGGTGTCCTGCAGGAACGCCACGCTCAGCGCGGTCATCCCGAGACTGCCCAGCATCCACGGCATCGGCAGGCCCAGCGCCGCCGCCAGCGCACCGCCCAGTCCGCCGATGACGAGCATCACGAGGGTGAGGGCGGTCCGGGTCAGAAGCGTGCGGGAGAACATGCATTTCGATTTACGCCCGCCTCGGCGGATCGGCAATGGCATGCCGCGGTATGCCGGCGCGGATGCGCCCTTGCAGCGGGGGCGGCCCGGCTTAGCTGCGCCGCCATGGCAGGACCGCTCTTCATCGGATCGCAGATTTATCGCGGCTCGCGCTACGGGCGGCTGCACCCGCTGTCGATCGAGCGCGTGCCGGCGGTGATCGACCTCTGCCGCGCAATGGGATGGCTGCCGGCAGAGGTCTACCGCACCTCGCCAAGGGCCAAGGCCGCCGCGCTGACGGCGTTCCACACCGAGGACTACGTTGCCGCGTTGAAGGCCGCCGAAGCCGCGCAGGCGGTGACGCCGGACGTGCGCGACCGTCACGGCCTCGGGACCCTGTCGAACCCGGTCTTTGCCGAGATGTTCCGCCGCCCGGCGACAGCCGCCGGCGGCGGCCTCCTGGCTGCCGAACTCGTCGCGCGGGGCGGCGTGGTGCATAATCCCGGTGGCGGCACGCATCACGGGATGCCGGACCGGGCTTCGGGCTTCTGCTATCTCAACGAGCCGGTTCTGACGATCAGGCGGCTTCTGTCCATGGGCCTCGACCGGGTGGCCTACGTGGACATCGATGCGCACCATTGCGACGGCGTGGCCCACGCCTTCCACGGGTCCGAGAGCGTGCGGATGATCTCGGTCCACGAGGTCGGCCGCTGGCCGTTCACCGGCGCGCTGGACGACGATGCGGGCGGGGCGGCACTGAACTTGCCCGCGCCGAAGGGCTTTCACGACGACGAATTCGCGCTGGTGCTGGAACGTCTGATCCTGCCGGCGGTCGAGGCGTTCCGGCCGGACGCGATCTTCCTGCAATGCGGCGCCGACGCCGTGACCGAGGATCCGCTCTCGCGGCTGGCGCTGTCGAACGGCAGCCACTGGCGCACGGTGCGGGCGCTCCGCGCGCTGGCGCCGAGGCTGATCGTGTCGGGGGGCGGAGGCTACAACCCCTGGACCACGGCACGGCTCTGGTCCGGGGTCTGGGCCACGCTGGCGGGACACGAGATTCCCGACCGTCTGCCCGAGCCGGCGCGCGCGATCCTCGGCGCCCTCGACTGGTCGCGGCGGGGTCGGCCCGGTCCGGCCTTGCTGGAGACGCTGGCCGACGCGCCGCGTCCGGGTGCGATCCGTGACGAGGTCCGCACGGCGGTCGAGACCCTGCGTGCGCGGCACGCTCTTTAGCGCCGGCGGGCAGCCGTATCTGGATCGGGCAGGAGGGGTGGAGCGGGTGAAGGGAATCGAACCCTCGTCGTCAGCTTGGGAAGCTGCTGCTCTACCATTGAGCTACACCCGCACTGCGCGTCATCTAGCACCGGCCCAGTGCCCCCATCAAGCGCAAAGCGCAGGGCGGATCTGCGCTGACGCACCGCGGCTGAGCCAACCGTGAGTGGACTGTAACACCGTTTCCCTGCAACACTGAACGGGACGGTTCAGAATGGCCGGCGATCGGGCCGGCGCAAGTACGGGAGGCCGCCATGACACGCACCGGGACACGAGATTTCACACTGGTCCGCGCGGCCCTTCTGGCGGCGCTATTGGGGCTCGGCCACGTGGTGACCACGCTGCACGAGTCCGAGGGACCGGATACGCTCGACGAGACGGACCTGTCGGTTCTCAGCAATCCCGGCGCGGGCACCACGGTCTGAGACGACGTCAACGCTGAAACCTTGGGCGACCGCGCGCCGCCCTGGGACTCGTTCGCGCGATTGAGGGGTGCAAAGCCCCGCCGAGCCTGAGAAAGTCCGGATCGACAGGAACGAAGCCCGGACCCCGACGGCATGGCCATCTACGCGAGCATCCACCACCTCACGCACTACAGCTACGACCGCAACGTCACTCTGGGCCCGCAGATCGTGCGTCTGCGGCCGGCGCCGCACAGCCGGACGCGGGTGATCTCGCATTCGCTCAAGGTCGGGCCCGAGCCGCACTTCGTGAACCACCAGCAGGACCCCTACGGCAACTGGCTGGCGCGCTTCGTCTTTCCCGAGCCGGTGCGCGAGTTCCGGATCGAAGTCGATCTCGTCGCGGACATGTCGGTCTACAACCCGTTCGACTTTTTCGTCGAGGAAAGTGCCGAGCACTGGCCCTTCGACTACCCCGCCGACCTGACCGAGGACCTGTCGATCTATCGCAGACCCGCCGACACGGGGCCGAGGTTCGCGGCCTATCTCGACGGTCTCTCGAAGGAGCATGGCCAGCGCACGGTGGACATGCTGGTCGGCCTGAACGCCAAGGTCTCGGGCGACGTGACCTACCTGATCCGGATGGAGCCTGGCGTGCAGACGCCCGAGGAGACGCTCGAAAAGGGGTCCGGCTCGTGCCGCGACAGCTCGTGGCTGCTGGTGAACCTGCTTCGGCACATGGGGTTCGCGGCGCGCTTCGTGTCGGGCTACCTGATCCAGCTCAAGCCCGACCTGCAGGCGCTCGACGGGCCATCGGGGACCGACCACGACTTCACCGACCTGCACGCCTGGGTCGAGGTGTTCCTGCCCGGCGCGGGCTGGATCGGCTTCGACCCCACCTCGGGGCTCATGGCGGGCGAAAGCCACATTCCTCTGGCCGCCACGCCGCATTACCGCAACGCCGCGCCGATCGCGGGCGGATTCAGCGCCGCCGGCACGCCCGAGGTCGACTTCGAGTTCGACATGACGGTCGCGCGCGTGGCCGAGCATCCGCGCATCACCAAGCCGTTCTCGGACGAGGCATGGGACCGGCTGAACGCGCTGGGGCACAAGGTGGACGCCGCGCTCGAGGCCGGGGACGTGCGGCTGACCATGGGCGGCGAGCCGACCTTCGTCTCCATCGACGATTACGAAAGCCCCGAGTGGAACACCGCCGCGGTGGGGCCCATGAAGCGCGGGCTGGCCGACGACCTGATCCGGCGCCTGCGGTCCCGCTTCGCACCCGGCGGCTTTCTGCATTACGGGCAGGGCAAGTGGTATCCCGGCGAGACGCTGCCGCGCTGGACGTTCTCGCTCTACTGGCGGCGCGATGGCCAGCCGATCTGGTCGGACGAGAGCCTCGTGGCCAGCGAGACCGAGGCCAGGGGCGCGGATGCGGCGGACGCGGGCAGCTTCCTCGCCACCCTGGCCGACGAGCTGGGGGTAGAGACCGAGTATGTCGTTCCCGCCTACGAGGACCCCGCCGAGTGGCTGCTGAAGGAGGCCAACCTTCCCGAGAACGTCACGCCCGAGAACAACAAGCTCAAGGATGCCGAGGAACGCCACCGCATGGCGCAGGTGTTCGAGCGCGGCCTGACGGAGCCCACGGGCTACGTGCTGCCGATCCAGGCGTGGCAGTCCAAGGCCACCGGACGACGCTGGCGGTCGGAGAAGTGGAAGCTGCGGCGCGGCAAGGTGTTCCTCGTGCCGGGCGACAGTCCCGTGGGTTACCGCATCCCGCTGGGTGCGCTGCCCTACGTGCCGCCGTCGCAATATCCCTACACCTACGTCACCGACCCGACCGTGCCGCGCGATCCGCTGCCCGAGTTCGACCACGGGCCCGAGGTCGAAGGCGACCGCGCGCAGCCTGTGTCGGCCCCCGAGCCCACCGGACCGGTGCAGACGGTGATCGAGCAGCATCTCGGCCCGGTCGAGGGCGCGGTCCGTACCGCGCTCTCGGTCGAACCGCGCGACGGCAAGCTGTGCGTGTTCATGCCGCCGGTGGAGGCGCTGGAGGACTACCTCGAACTCGTCGCCGCGGCCGAGCGGTCGGCCAAGCGGCTGGGTCTGCCGGTCCATATCGAGGGATACTCGCCGCCGCACGATCCACGCATGAACGTGATCCGCGTTGCGCCCGATCCGGGCGTGATCGAGGTGAACATCCACCCGGCGCACAGCTGGGACGACTGCGTCGCCACCACCGAGGCGATCTACGAGGAGGCGCGCCAGTGCCGGCTTGGCGCCGACAAGTTCATGTTCGACGGGCGCCACACCGGCACCGGCGGCGGCAACCACGTGGTGGTGGGCGGCGCGACTCCGAACGACTCGCCGTTCCTGCGCCGGCCCGATCTTTTGAAGTCGCTGATCCTCACTTGGCAGCGGCATCCGTCGCTCAGCTACCTGTTCTCGGGCCTCTTCATCGGCCCGACCAGCCAGGCGCCCCGGATCGACGAGGCCCGGCACGACTCGCTCTACGAGCTTGAGATCGCGCTGGCGAACATCCCCTCGCCCGATTGGGGCGGCACGCCGCCGTGGCTGGTGGACCGGCTCCTTCGGAACATCCTGATCGACGTCACCGGCAACACCCACCGCGCCGAGATCTGCATCGACAAGCTGTTCTCGCCCGACGGACCCACCGGCCGGCTTGGCCTCGTGGAGTTCCGCGGCTTCGAGATGCCTCCTGACCCCAAGATGAGCCTCGCGCAGCAGGTGCTGCTGCGCGCGATCATCGCGCGGTGCTGGCAGGCCCCGGTCTCGGGGCGGCCCGTGCGCTGGGGGACCGAGTTGCACGATCGCTTCATGCTGCCGCATTTCCTCTGGCAGGATTTCCTCGATCTGCTGCGCGACCTCGCGGCGCACGGCTTCGAGCTCGATCCGGTGTGGTTCGAGGCGCAGGCTGAGTTCCGCTTCCCGTTCTGTGGACAGGTCGACTACGAGGGCACGCGGCTGGAGCTGCGGCAGGCGCTGGAGCCGTGGCATGTGCTGGGCGAGCGCGGCGCCATCGGTGGCACGGTCCGCTACACCGACAGCTCCGTCGAGCGGCTGCAGGTGCAACTGACCACCCAGAACCCCGAACGCTTCAAGGTCGCGTGCAACGGGCGGCTGATGCCGATGACACGGACCGAGACGTCGGGCGTGTCTGTGGCGGGCGTTCGGTTCAAGGCATGGCAGCCTGCCGAGGCGCTCCACCCGACAGTGCCGGTCCACGCGCCGCTGACCTTCGATGTATGGGACAGCTGGTCGAACCGGGCGCTGGGGGGATGCACCTACCATGTGGCGCATCCCGGCGGGCGCAACTACGACACCTTCCCGGTCAACGGCAACGAGGCTGAAGCGCGTCGCCTCGCGCGGTTCGAGCCCATGGGCCACACGCCCGGCACCGCGGTGCCACCGACAGAAACGCCGCACCCTGAATTTCCCTTCACGCTGGATCTGCGCCGCCCGCCCGGGGTGTGATAGAGAGGCCCGATCGGGACGGCGCGAGTTGGGAGGCGCCCCCGGCGGGAACGGGACGATGCGCGAGCAGTGGGCGTGACACGGATGGACAAGACCGCGCCGGCGGCGGCCGAAGATGCCGTCGCCCGGCTGGTGCGCGGCTACGCGCCGCCGGCGGGCGTGGCCGACGAAATGCTGGACGCAGCGGGTCAGGTGCGGCCGGTCTGGCGTCCCTTCCTCGACCGCTTCGCGCACCTGTCGGCCGAGGACCTGTCGCGCCGCTTCGCCCGTGGCGATCACTACCTGCGCGATGCGGGCATCTTCCACCGTCAGGTGGACGAGGGTGGCGCGTCGGAGCGGGACTGGCCTCTCAGTCACGTCCCGGTCCTGCTGGAAGAGGCAGACTGGACCCGGATCAAGACCGCCGTCATCCAGCGGGTCGACTTGCTCGAGTCCGTGCTCGCCGATCTCTACGGCGCAGGCTGGCTGGTGCGCGAGGGAGTGCTGCCGGCGGAACTGGTCGCCGGAAACCCCGCCTTCCTGCGGCCGATGGTGGGCGTCCGGCCGCCCTCGGGGCATTACCTGCACTTCGCCGCCTTCGAGATCGGCCGCGCGCCGGACGGGTCGTGGTTCGTGCTTGGCGACCGGACCGAGGCGCCCTCGGGCGCGGGCTTCGCGCTCGAGAACCGGGTCGCGACCATGCGGGTCTTCTCGGATCCGTTCGACCATGACCGCGTGCACCGGCTTGCGGGCTTCTTCGGCGGCTTTCGCGACGCTCTCGGCGCCTCGGCCCGCGCGCTCGACGGCCGCATGGCGATCCTGACTCCGGGGCTCGGGACCGAGACCTACGACGAACACGCCTACATCGCGCGCTATCTCGGGATGATGTTGCTGGAGGGCGAGGATCTGACCGTGGTCGGCGGCCGGGTGATGGTCCGCACGGTGGCGGGGCTGAAGCCGATCTCGGTGCTTTGGCGCAGGCTCGACGCGGCCTTCGCGGATCCGCTGGAGCTGGACGACCGGTCGGCGCTCGGGACGCCGGGGCTGGTTTCGGCGATGCGTGCCGGCAACGTGTGCATGGCCAACGCCCTCGGCGCGGGGCTGGTGCAGACGCGGGCGCTGCTGGCGTTCCTGCCGCGCATTTCGGACTACCTGACGGGTGCGCCGCTCGAGATGCCCAACATCGCCACGTGGTGGTGCGGCCAGCGGCGCGAGCGCGAGTATGTCATCGGCCAGCACGCGCGGATGATGGTGGGGCCGGCGCTGAGCCAGGAGCTTCCCTTCGAGGCCACCGGCGATACGCTGATCGCCGGCCGTTTCCAGGACGGCCGCGACGCGGATCCGGCAATGTGGATCGAGAAGCACGGCCGCGATCTCGTGGGTCAGGAAGCCGTGAACCTCTCGACAACCCCGGTCTGGGAGGACGGCGCCTTTCGTCCGCGTCCGGTGATGATCCGGGTCTTCGCGGCGCGCACAGCCTCGGGCTGGAAGGTGATGCCTGGCGGCTTCGCCCGGATCGGGGCGTCCGAGGATGCCACCGCGCTGTCCTTGCGCCGCGGGGGCCGGGTGGCCGATGTCTGGGTGGTCTCGCCCGATACAGTGCCCACGGAGTCGCTCGCGCGTTCCGACGGGCCGTTCCGCCGCGCTGCAGACAGCCTTCTGCCCGCCCGCGCCGCCGACAACCTGATGTGGCTCGGCCGCTACGTGGAAAGGGCGGAGCACATGATCCGCCTCCTCAGGGCCTACCACCTGAGGTTGGCCGAGACCGGCCGTGCGGACGACCCGCGCGTGGAGCGTATCGGCGCGCATCTCGAGGCGCTCGGCGTCCCGCGCGAGATCGCGGCCAAGGGCGCGGTCTCCGAGACGCTCGATGCGGCGATTCGCGCGGCGTCCAAGGTGCGGGACCGCTTTTCGGTGGATGGCTGGGCGGCGCTACGCGACTTGCGCGCGGACCTCGCCGATCACAGCGCACGGCTCACACCGGGCGACGAGGCGGCGCGGGCGCTGTCCGAACTTCTGCGCGGCACCGCGGGGTTCGCGGGCCTAGTCCATGACAACATGTACCGTTTCGTCGGCTGGCGCTTCTTGTCCATCGGCCGCGCGTTGGAGCGCGCCGCGGGCATGATCGCAACGCTGCGCGACTTCGCCGACGCCGAGGCGCCGGAGGGCTGTCTCGACGCGGCGGTCGAGGTCGGCGACAGCGTGATGACCCACCGCCGCCGCTACCAGATCGAGACCAACCGCGAGACGGTGATCGACCTTCTGGCACTCGACGCGCGCAACCCGCGCTCGATCCACTTCCAGATCGCGTTGATCCGGCGGCTTGCGGCGGACCTTCCTGGGGCCGAGGTGTCCGGTGCCCTGTCCGAGCCGATGCGCGCGATCCTGCGGATCGAGACGCAGCTTGCCACTGCCGAGCCGTCCGAACTGGACGACCGCGCGCTGCGCAAGCTCGCCCGAGGGGTCGCGGGCATTTCCGAGCGGCTGACAGCCGCCCACCTGTCCTGAGGCGGCGCCCGCGTCATGCGCTACGACCTGACCCTCGAGATCGGCTACGACTACGGCGCCCCAGCGCCCTCGGCCCGGTGCGTGCTGCGTGTGGCGCCGCGGCGGGTCGCGGGCGAGCAGCGCGTCGAGGCCGAGCGCCTGCGCGTGACGCCGGAGCCGGGCGAGATCGCCTATCGCACGGACTTTTTCGGAAACTCCGTCACCGAGATGGGCTTCACCGACCCGTTGCAGGTGGTCACCGTGCGTCTCAGCGCCCGGATCGAGAGGCTTGCCCGTCCGCCGCAGCTCGATCTGACCCCGCGGCTCGACCGGCTCGCCGCCGAGATCGGCACCCGCAGCGCGCTCGGCCCGGAGTCGCCCGACCACTTCGTGTCGGCGTCACCGCGCATCGGCTACGAGCCGGCCATAGCCGCCTTCGCGCACGCACTCATCGGCCCGCAGATGACCGCGCTCGGCGCGGTGCAGACGATCGGTCAGGCGTTGCACACGCACATGACGTTCGACGCCGAAGCGACCGACGTGGACACCGAGCCGGGCCATGCCTTCGCCGAGGGGAGGGGCGTGTGCCAGGACTTCAGCCACGTGATGATCGCAGGGCTGCGCGCGGTGGGGGTTCCGGCAGGCTACGTCTCCGGGTTCCTGCGTACCGAGCCGCCGGCCGGCCAGCCGCGCCTCGCCGGGGCGGATGCGATGCACGCCTGGGTGCGGGCGTGGTGCGGGGCCGAGACCGGCTGGATCGACTACGACCCCACCAACCACATGATGGTCGGCACCGATCACATCGTTGTCGCGGTCGGCCGCGACTATTCGGACGTCGCCCCGGTGAAGGGCGCGGTGCGCTCGGCCGGGGTCCAGGCGTCGCACCACAGCGTGGATCTCGTGCCGCTGGGCGAGTGAGCCGCCGGGGCAGTGCGCGACGGCGGCATCGGTGCAAGAGTGTCCGTATCAACCGACACGCCTGTCTCCGAGGCGGTCACCGACCGTGCGTCGGGATCAGCGTCCGGATCGGGCGGCCGTCTCTGGCCACGCGCGGCCGTGTGCGCCACACTCCGGCAGGGACACGGAGGCCGAACCACATGCACGCGATCTACAGCGACACGCTCTGCGACCTGGGAGAATCCCCGCTCTGGCACCCCGAGGAGGGGGCGCTCTATTGGGTGGACATCATCGGCAAGAAGCTCCTGCGGCGCGACACGCGGGGCGAGCGGATCTGGCACTGGGACCGCCACATCTCGGCCCTGGGCTGGGTGGATGCAGGCAAGCTGCTGGTCGCGACCGAGACCGACCTCGTGCTGTTCGACACCGGGACAGAAACGGAAACGCGCCTTGCGGGACTCGAGGAGACCCGTTCCGAGACCCGCAGCAACGACGGCCGGGCGGATCCGTGGGGCGGGTTCTGGATCTCGACCATGGCCAAGGACAAGGCGGCCGGTGCCGGGGCGATCTACCGCTTCTTCGGAGGCGAGGTCCGCAAGCTCTACGACGGGATGTCGATCCCCAACTCGATCTGCTTCGCGCCGGGCGGGGCCTACGCCTATTTCGGCGACAGCGACGCCCACGTGGTCCGACGCGTGACCCTCGACGAGGCCGGCTGGCCCGCCCGCGCGCCCGAAACCTTCCTCGATCTCTCGCCCGAAGGTCTGCGCCCGGACGGCGCGGTGGTCGACAGCCACGGCAATCTCTGGAGCGCGCAGGCCGGTGCCGGACGGGTGGCGTGCTACACGCCCGAGGGCCGTTTCATGACGGCGGCGGGCTTCGCCTCCGGGCAGACCACGTGTCCGGCTTTCGGCGGAGCGGACCTCAAGACGCTGTTCGTGACGACGGCCGCCGAGGGCGCGGGCGCCGACGATCCGCTGGCCGGGGTGACCTTCGCGGTGCCCATGGGCTTTTCCGGGCAGCGCGCGAACCGGGTGGTGCTTTAGGCCCGCGCGCGTCACTCGCTTGAAACGTCGCGCAAATGTGGGCGCTTTTTGCTGCAACCGACCAGTTCGCAGACACGAATGAGTTCAGGTGCGCCGCGTCGCGTCCGGCGAGGGCCGCGCGGGTTCGGTCCCCGACGCGGAAAGCACGGGTCTCGCTCGCTCCGCCCGTCAAACCGGATGACCCCGCCGGATCCCGGCACGGCCGTCCCAAGCCCCGCCCGCGCCACCAGTCGACGCGGGCGGGCCAAAGCGGCTCACTCCGGCGCCGGCCGGGTGAATACGAGCGCCATCGAGTCCTTCATGATGAGCGGACCGGACTCGTATTCCTCGCCGATGCCCGGCGTCCGCAGGGCACAGGTCCACTTGAAGCCCTCGAGCCCCGGGATCTTCAGACGCAGCGGGTCGAAATCCGCGGTCTCTTTCCCCTCCATGTGGATGATCGAATAGACCTGCTCGCCGTCCGGACCATGCCGCAGGGAGGTGAAGATCGTGCGCCCCTCCAGCGGCTCGATGTAGCTGAAGTGATCCTTCGGGCCGTAATTGTCCCGCAGCCAAGGGCGCGCGGCCCGGAAGTCGCGCAGGCTCAGCGCGAAGTTGGACTGCACCGGGTCGAGAGAGCCCAGCGTATGGCCGATGTTGCAGTAGTCGTGCATGTCGTCCATCCACGCCCGCGCCACCTGCTTGAGCGTCTGCGGCGTGTAGTGCGGCCCGGCGAGCGGCGGATCGGTCGTGTTCAGGAGCCGCGCGATGTCCTCGAGGTCGTAATCCGTCACCTCGACGAGCGCGGGCAGGAAGGTGCAGAAGCGCGCGAGATCGGCGCGTGTCTCGAAGCCCAGCTCCTTCAGGCGCGTGAAGTTACCCGGGATCATGTAACTGTATTCATCCACCTGCCAGCGCAGCGAGATCGCCTCTTCGGCCACCACCTTCACGCCGTAGCGGTCGTCCTGATTGCGCACGAAGCCCCAGGAGGCGCGCGCCATCGCGTTGAGGAAGTCCATCGGAACGCCCGGCAGCGCCACGTAGGTCAGCATGTGGGCCGCGGGGTTGTCGTAGGCCTTGTCGAGGATCTCCATCCGCGTGTTGCCGAGCCGGGTGTTGATGTTCATCTTCGGGCTGACCTGCGTGCCGCGCCGCAGGGTGTCGTGGTTCGACGTGCCCGAGATCCAGTTCGAACCGCTGTTGAGGCATTCGCGGATGCGCCAGTACTTGCCCAGCCAGAAGGTGTAGAGGAACGGCGTGTTGTGGGCGAAGGTCAGGGGGCCCCACTGGAACACGTCCTCGTCGCGCTGCGCCTCGATCACAGCGCGGTAGGTCGAGGACAGTTCCCAGTCCTCCTGCGGCCAGGGGCGGCCGTCCTCGAAGATGAACCACGGGCGATAGCGGGTTCCCGCGACCTCCTGCACCACGTCGGCCATGCTTTGCAGGTATTCGTCGTCGTGACGCAGCACCTGCGCGCCCGCGTCCCAGTACTTGAAGTCCTGCGCGCCGTCGACGCGCACGCCGTCGGCGCCGAAGTTCACCTTGCGCCGCTGCATCTCGAGCAGGATCGCCCGCACGGCGGGGTCCTGGTAGGCGAGGTTCTGACCGTACATGTTCGGCCCGGCGAAGAAGTGGTCGTTCAGGACTCGCAGGCCCTGGTTATCCGAGTGACCGTAGACCACGTCGAAGATCAGCTTCTTGGGCGTGCCGGGGAAGTTGTGCAGCGCCGCTGCAAGGTCCACCAACTCGTCCGGGCGACCCGACTCCAGCAGCACCGGGTTCACCGTGGCCATGCCCGCGATGACGTTGTCGTAGCCCCAGTTGGTGGTATCGGGACGCAGGAGCGACACGGTCACGCCGTGGTCGGTGCCGTCGTGCTCTTCCCAGAAATCCGGGCCGGCCTCGTAGACGGTGGTGGGCTCGACGGGCAGGAGCTGTACCGCCTCGTAGCCGAGATAGATCTGGTCGGCGGGATCCATGGGCAGGCCGCGGGCCTCGCGCTCGGCCAGCCGCTCGAATTGGCGGGTCAGCGAGGCGAGCGTGCCGCCGGCGGTGGCGGTGGGCACGTGGATCTGCAGGATGTTCGACACCGGTCCGAGCTTCGCCGGTTCGCCGTCCTGCGCCAGCGCGGCCCAGTATGCACTGTCGCCTCGGGCCGCGAGCATCGCCTCGACATCGTATAGCTCGGCCGGGGCCATGGCGCCGAAGGGCAGGGACATCGCAAGCGGATCGAGAATGCGGTGCCACTGGTCCTCGGCATCGCGCCAGACGAGGGCGTAGAAGTCGCCGACCTGATCGCGGTTGCCCGCGACCATGCCCCGGACGCACGAATAGGCGTGGCCCTCGACGCGGATGGTGGGGACGTAGAGCCGCTCGAACCTGATCTCCTGGTGCGCGCGTCCGAGGTCCAGCGGCTCTTCCGGCGACAGGATCTCGAGGAAGATGTCGCCCGAGGGCACGCGCATGTCCTGAAGCTCTGGCACCCAGAATCCGAAAGAGGCCAGCCCGTCTGCATCCACCTGCCCGCCGAGGCCCCGGGCGATCTCCTGTTCGGCCTCGAAGCGCGAATGCGCCGTGGTCAGGATCTGCTCGCAGGCTTCGGCGCGCGCGGTGGCGGCGGCCTCGTCGAAGGTGATGCGGTCGGCGAGGGGCATGAAGGGCTCCTGTCCATGTCTTGTCTGCGGCGGGCCTGGTGAGAACGGCAAGACGGCGGCCAGCCGGGGATTTGCGTCGAACCTCGCCCGATGCCGCGTGGACGGCAAGGGGGCGGGGCGGCACGGGCGGCGGCTTGCCGCGGCCGCACGGGGAAGTGACCGCGATTGCGGCGCTTTCGCCCGTGCGGCGGTCGCTCAGGTGATGACGTCGGGTTTCTTGCGGCCGGTCCGCTTGGACAGGCCGGTGAGCGCATCCGCGCATGCGACGATATCGGAAAGAGCCTCCTGCGGATCGCGGTCGAGCTTCTCGGGGTCGGTTTCGGCCTTCTCGAGGTAGACGCGGATGGTCGCGCCCTCGGTGCCTGTGCCCGACAGGCGCACCACGATACGGCCACCGTCCGTCGTGGTCACGCGCAGGCCCTGCGCCTCGGCGCGGCTGCCGTCGATGGGATCGTCGTAGGCGAACTCGTCCGCCGCCTCGATGGTCTGGCCCGCGAAGGTCTGGCCGGGCAGATCAGCGAGCTTGCCGCGCAGGTCGTCCACCAGCGTGTTGGCCACCTCGGCGTCGACCTCTTCGTAGTCGTGGCGGCTGTAATAGTTGCGGCCGTAGGTGCGCCAGTGGTCGGCCATCAGGTCGGACACCGATACCTCCCGCTCGGCGAGGATGTTCAGCCAGAAGAGCACCGCCCAGAGCCCGTCCTTCTCGCGCACGTGGTCGGATCCGGTTCCGGCGCTTTCCTCGCCGCAGAGCGTGGCGCGGCCGGCGTCGAGCAGGTTGCCGAAGAACTTCCAGCCGGTGGGCGTCTCGTAGCAGTCGCAGTCGAGCCGCAGCGCCACTCGGTCGAGCGCGCGCGAAGTCGGCATGGAGCGCGCGACGCCCGCCAGACCCTCGGAGTAGCGCGGGACCAGCGTGGCGTTCGCCGCCAGCACGGCGACGCTGTCCGAAGGCGTCACGTAGCAGTTCCGCCCGACGATCATGTTGCGGTCGCCGTCACCGTCCGAGGCCGCGCCGAAATCCGGCGCGTCGGATCCGTGCATCTCGTCCATCAGGGTCTTGGCCCAGATCGGGTTCGGGTCGGGATGGCCGCCGCCGAAGTCCGGCGAGGGCGTGCCGTTGACCACCGTGCCCACCGGTGCACCGAGCATCCCCTCGAGGATCGCGTGCGCGTAGGGCCCCGTGACCGCGTGCATGGCATCGAAGCGCATGGTGAAGCCGCCCGCGAAAAGCGCCCGCAGCTTGTCGAAGTCGAAGATCTGCGACATCAGCTTGGCGTAGTCCTCGACCGGGTCGACGATCTCGATCTCGGTCCGGCCCAAGGACTGCGTGCCGGGCGTCGAGAGATCGACGTCCTGCGCCTCCATGATCCGGTAGGTCGAGATCTCCTTGGTGGCCTCGTGGATCTTCGACGTCACGCCCTCGGCGGCGGGGCCGCCGTTGGGGGTGTTGAACTTCACGCCGAAATCGCCGTCGGGTCCCCCGGGATTGTGCGAGGCCGACAGGATGATGCCGCCGTCGGTCTTGCGCTTGCGGATCAGGTTCGAGGCGGCCGGCGTCGACAAGAGGGCGTTCTGGCCGACGATCACCTTGGCCGCGCCCGAGGCCGCCGCCATCCGCAGGATGACCTGCGCCGCGCGGTCCGAGAAGTAGCGCCCGTCGCCTCCCAGCACGAGCGTCTTGCCGGTCACGCCGCCGATGCCGGTCCAGATCGACTGGACGAAATTCTCGAGAAAGTGCGGCTCCATGAACGTCCGGGTCTTCTTGCGGAGGCCGGAGGTGCCGGGCTTCTGGCCGTCGATGGGCGACGTTTCGATGGTGAGGATGTCCATGCTCTGTCCTAGCGTCCGTTTTCGGTCATGATGCGGGCGGTCTCTGCGAGGCGCGGATCGCCGGCGACGGCCTCGGGCCGGGCCGGCAGGCGCTGCCGCCAGTTTGGATAGTCGGCAATCGTGCCGGGAAGGTTGGGCTGGGCGGGCATGTCGAGAACGTTCTCGATCTGCACCGCGACGAGCCGGGCCGTGGTTCCGGCGAGATGGGCGTGCATCCGCGCCGCGTCTTCCGCGGGGTGGACCGCGTGGGATGCCGTCCCATCGTCGAGCGCCCTGACCTCGTCGCGACGCGCGGCCCGTGCGCCTGCTGCGGTGGCCTCGTCGATATGGCCCAGCGCGGCGCGGGCGCCGATGTCGTGGCCCGTCCGCCAGCCCGCCCATGTCGGCAGATCGTGGGTCGAGAAGCTGGCGACCACCGCCTCGGGATAGTCGTGCGGGGCGCGCGGCGCGCCGTCGGGGCCGCGCTCGAACATGGTGAGGCGGCAACCGAGGATGCCGCTGGCCTCGAGCGCGTGGCCCAGCCCGTCGGGGATGTTTCCGAGATCCTCGCCGACGATGGTCGCGCCGGCCCGCGCGGCCTCGATCCGCGCCACGGCGAGCATCGCGTCGCGCGGCATCCGGACATAGGCGCCCGGCGCGCCCTCGGGCACCCAGAAAGCCCGGTCGAAGCCGAGGATATGGTCGATCCGCAGAAGGCCCGAAAGCCGCAGCTGACGCGCCAGCGTTTCGGCCAGCGCGCGGAAGCCGGTCTCGATCAGGCGGCGCGGGTTGAACGGCGCAAGGCCCCAGGTCTGGCCGTCGGCGGCGAAGGCGTCGGGCGGCGCACCGAGCGAGGTCCCGAAGGCGAAGCTCTCGCGGTCCTCCCATGTCTCGGCGCCGTGCGGATGTGTGCCCACCGCGAGGTCGAGGTAGAGGCCCTGCGTCATGCCCGCCGCCCGCGCACGGCTTTGCGCGGCGCGCAGCTGCGTCTCGGCCATCCACTGTGCCCACGCGTGGAAGCGCACCCTTGTGGAGAGATCGCGGGCCGCGGCGCGCGTTTCGGCGCTCGCGGGATCCTGAAGTGCGGCGGGCCAGCGGTCCCAGTAGGGGCCGTGGAGCTCGGAAAGCGCCTGATGCAGCGCGAAGTCGTGGAGTGCGGTGCCCTCGGCCGCCTGCCAGGCGTCGAAGGCCTGATCGCCGCCTGCCGCCTCGAAGGACGCGAAGGCGGCGTCGAGCGCGGCGTTCTGTGCGGGAATCTGCGTGGCGTAGTCGATCGGGCCTACGGCCGGCACTTCCGGGCCGCCCACATCCACATGCAGCGTCGAGAGCCGCCTGCGATGCGAGGGCGAATAGGGCGAGGCCGCGTGCGGATCGGTCGGAAAGCCTGCGTGCACCGGGTTCAGCCCGAGAAAACCCGCGCCATGCGCCGCCGTGCCCTCGGCCATGCGCGCGAGGTCGGCATAGGTGCCGAGGCCCCCGGTCTCCGCGGGCTTCAGCCCGTAGAGCGGCACCATCAGCCCCCACCCGCGTGCCGGCAACGGCAGCCTCGGTGGCGCTGCGAGGAGCCAGCAGGTCGACCCGTCTGCCTCCAGGCGGTGGCGCCCCAGGGGCAACGCCGGCAGGGGCCCGGTGCCCTCCGACGTCGTGCCGTCCTCCAGCGTCAGCTGCCACGTGCCCCGGGGCACGAGACTCGGCACCTCGTCCACCGACGCGACGTGCCAGGCGGGCAGGGCGCCCGCGTTCATTTCGGCCAGCGCGGCCTCGGCGCCAGCGGGATCGGTCGGCAGGCCCATTGCGCTCAGGATCGCGTCCCGGGTCTCGGGCGCGGTCTCGCGGGTCTGTCCGGTGACGTCGGTGAAGGCGGGCACGATGCCCGCCGCCTCGGCCAGCCGGTCGACCGCATCAACCATCGGCGGCCTCCGCTTCCTCGAGCACGAAGACCAGCACGCTGTCGCCCGCCATGGGCACCGCGCCCGCGGCGGTCTCGCAGGCAGCCTCGGGCGCGGCAGTGTCGATGGCCCGGGTCCAGACCCGTCCCTCGGGCGGCTCGGGCAGCGTGAACTCCAGCGGGTCGCCGGCGTTGAAGGCGAGCAGAAGCGCTTCTTCGCGTTGCGCGTAGGCGGGCGTGCCCGAGGCCATGCGCATCTCGGCGCAGACGAAGCGGCGCGCGGGATCCTCCCAGTCGCCGTCCTCCATCTCGGCGCCGTCCTCGCGCCACCAGAACAGGTCCTCGATGCCGTCGACGATGCGCTCGCGGGCGTGCAGGAACCGCTTCTGCCGCACGATCGGATGCGCCTTGCGGAAGGCGATGAGCCGCCGGGCGAAGTCCATCAGGCCCTGGTCGGCGTTGCTCCAGTCGAGCCAGCCGATCTCGTTGTCCTGGCAGTAGGCGTTGTTGTTGCCGTTCTGCGAATTTCCGAACTCGTCGCCGGCAAGAAGCATCGGCGTGCCCTGGCTCAGCAGGAGTGTCGCCAGCATGTTGCGCCGCCGCTGCGCTCGGGCCGCGTTGATCGCCGGATCGTCGGTCGCACCTTCGGCGCCCATGTTGTCCGAGGCGTTGTCGCCGTGCCCGTCGCGGTTCTCCTCGCCGTTTGCCTCGTTGTGTCGCTCGTTGAACGAGGTCACGTCGGCGAGGGTGAAGCCGTCATGCGCGGTGATGAGGTTGACCGAAGACGTCGCCGGGCGCCCGGAATGGTCGAACTGCCGCGCCGAGCCGGTGATACGGTCGGCCAGTTCGGGCGCCATGGCCTGGTCGCCCTTCCAGAACCGGCGCACGCCGTCGCGGAACTTGTCGTTCCATTCCGAGAACGGCGGCGGGAACGCCCCGACCTGATAGCCGCCCGGGCCGATGTCCCACGGCTCGGCGATCAGCTTGACCGCGCCGAGCACCGGGTCCTGCCGCAACGCGTCGAAGAAGGCGGCCCCGGGATCGAAACCGTCGTTGGTCCGGCCAAGCGTCGCGCAGAGGTCGAAGCGGAAGCCGTCGACACCCATGGTCGAGACCCAGTAGCGCAGCGAATCCATGATCATTCTTAACACCATCGGGTGCCGCATGTTCATGGTGTTGCCGCAACCGGTGTCGTTGATGCAATGGCGCGGATCCTCGGCCAGCCAGTAATAGGCGGCGTTGTCGAGGCCGCGGAACGACAGCGTCGGCCCCATCTCGTCGCCCTCGCAGGTGTGGTTGTAGACCACGTCGAGGATCACCTCGATGCCCGCCGCGTGCATCCGCGCGACCATGTACTGGAATTCCTGCAGCTTCCCCGCGTCGAGGTAGCGCGGATCGGGCGAGAAGTAGCCCAGCGTCTGGTAGCCCCAGTAGTTGCTCAGGTCTTTGTCGACGAGGAATCGGTCGTCGAGGAAGGTGTGCACCGGCAGAAGCTCGATCGCGGTGATGCCAAGACCGGTCAGGTGGTCGAGCATGGCGTCCGAGGCGAGGCCCAGGAACGTGCCCGGATGGGTGGTGCCCGGGAACTGCTGGGTCAGGCCCTTCACGTGGGCCTCGTAGATCACGCTGTCGGCCAGCGCGGTCTCGGGGCGCGGGGTGCGGCCCCAGTCGAAGCACGGATCCTCGACCACGCAGCGCGGCATGTACGGGGCGCTGTCACGCTCGTCGAAGGACAAATCGCCGTCCTCGTGGCCCACGGTGTAGCCGTAAAGCGCGTCGTGCCATTCGGGATGGCCGGTCACGCGCTTGGCGTAGGGGTCGAGCAGCAGCTTGTTGGGGTTGAAGCGATGCCCCTCCTGCGGCGCATACGGTCCCTCTGCGCGGTAGCCGTAGAGTTGGCCGGGGCGAAGGCCCGAGAGGTAGCCGTGCCAGACATCGCCATCGCGCTCGGGCAGGGGGATCTGTGCGATCTCGGTCTTGCCGTCGTCGGAGAACAGGCAGAGCAGCATGCGGGTGGCATTCTGAGAGAATACCGCGAAGTTGACGCCCGCGCCGTCGAACGTGGCGCCGAGGGGATGGGCAAGCCCGGGACCCGGGCGGAAGTCGTTGGTCATGAGGGTGTGACGAGGCTCTTCATCAGGTCGGCATAGGCGCGGGCCGACACGTCCCAGCCCACGGGGTGAGCCATAGCGTTGCGCATCAGCCGTTGCCAGAGAGGGCGGTCGGACCACAGGGTCGTGAGCTTAACCAGCGCCTGCGCCAGCCGTTCCGATGTAACGGGATGAAATTGCAATCCGGTTGCCGCTTTCGCAGCGATGCCTGCCGGAGAGGCATTGATGACGGTATCGGCCAGCCCCCCGGTCAGCGCGACCACCGGGATGGTGCCGTGGCGCAGACCGTAAAGCTGGGTCAGGCCGCAAGGTTCGAACCGCGACGGCACCAGGATTGCGTCGCCGCCGGCCATCATCCTGTGCGATAGCGCCTCGTCGTAGCCGAAGCGCACGGAGATGTTCGGCTCCGCCTCGGCGGCGTCTCGGAAGGCGGCCTCGAGCGCGGGCTCGCCGGAGCCGAGCATCGCCAGTTGCCCGCCGGTGCCGGTCAGCGCGGGCAGCGCCTCGAGCAGCAGATCGAGGCCCTTCTGGTGGGTGAGCCGCGAAATCACGATGGCCAGCGGTCCGTCCGAGGGCGGCAGGCCGAATTCCTCCCGCAGCGCGCGGGTGTGTTTCGCCTTGCCCCGGGGCGAGGCGTAGGGCGGCGTCCAGGCTGCGGTGTCGATGCCGTTGAGGATGCCGCAGAGAACCCCCCGCCGGGCGCGCAGCAGACCGTCGAGGCCCATACCGAATTCGGGCTCGAGGAGTTCGGCGGCGTAGGTCGGGCTGACCGTATTGATCGCGTCGGCATGGACCAGACCGGCCTTTAGCGCGCTGATCTGGCCGTAGTACTCGAAGCCCTCCGACGTGAAACCTTCGGCCGGCAGACCGAGCGCGGCAAGTTTCTCGGCCGGGGCAAGGCCTTGGAAAGCGATGTTGTGAATCGTGACGATGGTCGGCACCCGCGCGCCGAGGGCCTGCAGGTAGACCGGCGTCAGCGCGGCCTGCCAGTCGTGGAGGTGCATGAGATCCGGCCGCCAGCCGTCCACGCCCTCGGCGCCGATTCGCGCAGCGGCCATGGAAAGCGCCGCGAAGCGTTCGGGATTGTCCGGCCAGTCGGCGCCGTCGGGACCCAGATACGGCCCTCCCGCCCGGTCGAAGAGATGCGGCGCGTCGAGCGCGTAGAGCGTCGTCTGCCCAAGCCGCCCCTCCACCAATCGCGCGGGGCCGCCGAACGTCTCGCCCAGATCGTGCGCCGGGCCGGTCGCGGCGGCCATGACCGCAGGGTAGCCCGGCAGCAAGGTGCGCATTTCGACGCCCTCGGCCGCGAGCGCGCCGGGCAGGGCGCCCGCCACGTCCGCCAGTCCGCCGGTCTTGACCAGCGGCACGGCCTCGGAGGCGACCGACAGCGCCCGCATCAGAGCGCGGCCTCGCGCGCATCGATCATGTCCTGCGTGATGAGGGTGACACCGCCGCTGGTGACTCGGAACCAGCGGGCGTCCTCGTCGGCGTCCTCTCCCACGACAAGTCCCTCGGGGATGTGCACGCCGCGGTCGATGACCACGTTCGAAAGCCGCGCATGCCGCGCAATATGGGCGTGCGGCAGCACCACCGCGCGGTCGAGCGAGGAATACGAGTTGGTGTGCACCATGGTGAACAAGAGCGACTCGCGGATCTCGGTGCCCGAGACGATGCATCCGCCCGAGATCAGCGAGGACACCGCCGAGCCGCGCCTGTCGTCCTCGTCGTGGATGAACTTCGCGGGCGGGACGCTTTCGGAATAGGTCCAGATCGGCCAGTCGCGGTCCCACAGGTCGAGGTCGGGCGCGAAGTTCGTGAGGTCGAGGTTCGCCCGCCAGAACGCGTCGACCGTGCCCACGTCGCGCCAATAAGCCGGCGCCTCGGTCGAGGCGCGCACGCAGGAGTCCCCGAACCGGTGCGCCTGCGCCTTGCCGCCGGCGACGATATCGGGGATCAGGTCGTTTCCGAAATCGTGGGTGGATTCAGGATCTTCCGCGTCTTTCTTCAACAGGTCGCGCAGGAAGTCCCAGTTGAAAACGTAGATCCCCATCGAGGCCAGCGTCACGTCCGGATCGTCCGGCGTGCCCGGCGGATCAGCAGGCTTTTCGAGGAAAGAGGTGATGACGTCGTTTGCGTCCACGGCCATCACGCCGAAGGCCGAGGCTTCCTTGCGCGGCACCGTCAAACAGCCGATCGTCACGTCCGCGCCGCTGGCGACGTGATGCTCGATCATCCGCTCGTAATCCATCTTGTAGATGTGATCCCCGGCCAGGATCAGCACGAAGTCCACGCCGTAACTGTCGACGATATCGATATTTTGCGCGACCGCGTCCGCTGTGCCGCGATACCAGCTCTGGTCGTTCATGCGCTGGCTCGCGGGCAGGATGTCGAGGAACTCGTTGCGCTCGGCGCGGAAGAAGTTCCAGCCGCGCTGGCAGTGCCGGATCAGGCTGTGCGCCTTGTACTGCGTGGCGACCGCGATCTTGCGGATACCCGAGTTCAGCGCGTTCGACAGCGCGAAGTCGATGATCCGCGTCTTGCCGCCGAAGTAGACGGCCGGCTTCACGCGCCGGTCGGTCAGTTCGCGCAGCCGCGATCCGCGTCCGCCGGCCAGAACGAAGGCCATGGAGCGGTGCGCGAGGCGGCTGCGGCGCGCGAGTAGATTGGTCGATGACATGGTCGGTCCTCCCTCCGGGCCGGTGGGCCCGCGTCGGTCCGAGCATGGCAGTGCGACGCGGCGCGGGCTAGGGGCGGCGTCACTCCTCCTTCACGAAGACCAGCGTCGAGAGCGGCGGCAGGACCACCGTCGCCGAGGCGGCCTGGCCGTGCGACGGTTCCTCGACCGCATCGACTCCGCCCATGTTGCCCCGATCCCCGCCGCCGTAGATAGACGCATCCGTGTTGAGCGCCTCGCGCCAGCGGCCCGCTGTGGGAAAGCCGCTGGTGTAGGACGAATGCTCGGAGGTCGAGAAGTTCGAGAACACCACCGCCTCCGGCTCACCCGGACCGCCGCGCCGGATCCAAGAGAAGACCGATCGGTCGGGATCGTCGGCCTCGATCCACTGGAAGCCCTCTGGATCGCAGTCCTTGCGGTGAAGCGCCGGCGTGCCGCGGTAGAGCGTGTTCAGATCGCGCACCAGCCGCTTGATCCCGGCGTGGGCCGGCTTCTCGGCCATGTCCCAGTCGAGCGACACGTCGTGGTTCCACTCGTGCGCCTGGGCGAACTCCTGCCCCATGAACAGGAGCTTCTTTCCCGGGTGGCCCCACATGAAGCCGTAAAAGGCGCGCAGGTTCGCGAAGCGGTCCCATTCGGAGCCGGGCATCTTGCCCAGCATCGAGCCCTTGCCGTGCACAACCTCGTCATGGCTGATCGGAAGGATGAAGTTTTCCGAGTAAGCGTACGAAATCCCGAAAGTCATCTGGTGGTGGTGATGCTTCCGGTGGACCGGGTCCTTCTTCATGTATTCCAGTGTGTCGTTCATCCACCCCATGTTCCACTTGAACCCGAAGCCGAGCCCGTCCTCGTGGACCGGGCGCGACACCTTGGGATAGGACGTGGACTCCTCGGCGACGGTCATGATGCCGGGGCACTCGCCATAGGTCAGCGTGTTCATCTCGCGCATCATGGCGATGGCCTCGTAGTTCTCGCGGCCGCCATCCTTGTTCGGCACCCACTCGCCGTCGCGGCGGGAATAGTCGCGGTAGAGCATCGAAGCCACGGCATCCACGCGCAGACCGTCGGCGTGGTATTCCTCGAGCCAGTAGAGCGCGTTGGAGGTCAGGAAGTTCAGGACCTCGCGCCGCCCGTAGTTGTAGATCAGGGTGTTCCAATCCTGGTGGAAGCCCTCGCGCGGGTCCGCGTGTTCGTAGAGCGCGGTGCCATCGAACAGGCCCAGGCCGTGCGGGTCGGTGGGGAAGTGGCCCGGCACCCAGTCGAGGATCACGCCGATTCCGGCCTTGTGTGCGGCGTTAACGAGATCCCGAAACTCGTGCGGGGGGCCGTGGCGCACGGTCGGCGCGAAGAGGCCCACCGGCTGGTAGCCCCAGGAGCCGTCGAAGGGGTATTCGCTGATCGGCATCAGCTCGATATGCGTGAACCCCATGTCGTGGACGTAGGCGATCAGCTCCTCGGCGGCCTCCACGTAGGAAATCCGGCGGTTCTCGGCCTTGCGGACCCACGAGCCAAGGTGGACCTCGTAGACGGCGATCGGCGCCTCGCGGGAGTTGCGCGTCTTGCGCTCGTCCATCCAGTCGGTGTCGGACCAGCCGTAGCCCGTGATGTCGCGCACGATGCTGGAATTCTTGGGCGGATGCTGAGAACCGAAGCCCACCGGGTCGGCCTTGAGAGGCTGGACCTCGCCGTTGGCACCGACGATCTCGTATTTGTAGACGCTGCCTTCGCCGAGGCCCGGCAGGAAGATTTCCCACACGCCCGTTGCCCCACGGCGGCGCATCACGTTGCGCCGGCCGTCCCAGGCGTTCGAGGGACCGACGACGGACACGCGCCGCGCGTTCGGCGCCCAGACAGCGAAGTGGGTCCCGAAGACGCCTTCGTGGTGCATGACGTGCGCGCCAAGCGCCTGCCAAAGCCGGTGGTGCGTGCCCTCGCCGAGGAGATACTCGTCGAGTTCGCCCATAACCGGGCCGAAGCGGTAGGGGTCTTCCATGTCCCAGCGCGCGCCGTCCTTGCCTTCGCCGCGCAGACCGTAGGGATCGTCACCCGGAACCGGACCGGTGAAGGCGCCTGGCACACCCTCGACCGGCGCGAGCGGATGGGCCTGTTCGCCGATCACCGCCCACATGGCGGCGGCGTTCGGGTCGAAGGCGGTGACGTGGCGGGTGCCGTTCACCTCGTGCGGTCCGAGCACCGCGAACGGATCGTCGTTGGTGCCGTCGGCAATGCGCGCGAGGGCGTCGTGCGGGGGGGAGGCTTGGAGATCGTCCATGCCGGTCAGGTTAGGCGGGATGCGCCGCGGTTCAACGCCCGGAGGCGGAATAAGGCGCGGTGCAGGACGTTCCGCGCGGGGTCGCGCCTAGATCGCGGTCATTTCGGGCAAGCAAGCCCTAGTTGCGAAAACGCCGCCCGCCGGGTACGGCGAGCGGCGTTTTCCGGAATACCGTCGGCCGGTGGTCAGGCCGCCTCGGTGCCGAAGTCCTCGGGCGAGAGCAGGGCGAGCTGATCGCGGGCCCAGGCCTCGGTGTTGTATTTCTCGACCACCCGGCGCAGCTCGGCCATGCGCGAGCGCCGTTCGTCCTCAGGCATCTCGAGGGCCATCTCGATGGCGTGGTCCATCGACTTGTTCGAGTAGGGGTTCGTCAGCACCGCCGAGCTCATCTCCATCGCGGCGCCGGCGAACTCCGACAGGATCAGCGCGCCGTCCCCGTCCGCGCGGGCGGCGGCGAATTCCTTGCAGACGAGGTTCATGCCGTCAGCCAGCGGGGTGATCCACGCCACGTCCGCCGCGCGGTAGTAGCCGACCAGGTGCTCGAACGGGATCGCCCGGCTGATCAGAACCACGGGTGTCTTCGAGAACGTGCCGAACCGGCCGTTGATGCGGCCGGCGATCTGTTCGATCTCGGACTGGATCTCGGCATAGACCGTCATGTTGCGGTTGGCCGAGACAGACACGTGCAGCAACCGTACCGTGCCGCGCAGGTCGGGGCGACGTTCCAGCAGACGCTCGAACGCCAGAAGCTGGTCGGCGCCGCCCTTGGTGTAATCCGTCCGGCCCACCGAAAGCACCAGCCGGTCGCCGTCGAGCTCTTCCTTGATCTCGGCGGCGCGCTTGGCGGTTTCCTCGCGGTCGGCCACTCGCGCGATGTAGTCGGTGTCCACGCCCACCGGCGTCGTGCCGAGCTTCACGACCCGGTCCTCGGTGTGAATCTCGACGGGCACGGTGCGGTCCGACAGGGCGGAGCCTTCCGAAATGAAATCCGGATCGACCTTTTCGCGCGGAACCTGGCCCACGTCGCGGAGCGAACGGACCACGGACACGAAATTCGCGGCATATCGCGGAATGTGGAAGCCCACGACGTCGCAGGCCAGCAGCGAATCCACGATCTCGCCGCGCCATGGCAGCACGTTGAACATGTCGGCGGCCGGGAACGGCGTGTGGTGGAAGAACGAGATCCGCACGTCCGACCGCATCTGCCGCAGGTAGCCCGGGACCAGCCAAAGGTTGTAGTCGTGCACCCAGACCGAGGCGCCCTTCGCGGCTTCGGCGGCGGCGGCCTCGGCGAAGGCCCAGTTCACCTCCTTGAAGGTCGGCCAGTCGACGGGATCGTAGTTATACTTTTCCTTGAACCCGTGGAGGATCGGCCAGAACGCCTCTTTCGATGTGACGTGGTAGAAGCTCGACACCTGTTCCTTGGTCAGCGGCAGACGCGAGACGGTATATTGCCCGAAGCTGTCCTCGATCTGGATGATGCGCTCGAAGCCGGGGTTCGACGTGTCCTCGGCCTCCTTCCAGGCGACCCAGGCGCCCTTGTCGACCTTGCCGAAGAACGACTTGAGCGTCGGCACGATGCCGTTCGGGCTCTTGTTCTCCTTGAAGACAATCTTGCCGTTTTCCTCGACCTCTTCGTAAGGCTGGCGGTGATAGACGATGACGAGATCGCTGCTCATGACGCGGCTTCTCCTTCCGGGAGAGGATGCATGGATTTCTCGGCCACGGCCTCGAGGATGCCCGCCGCACCGACGCCCTTGGCCACGTGGACATGAGGTAGACCGGCCACCCGAGCGAGCAACGCCTCCTCGGACCCGCCGACGGCCACCGCGGGCAGGCCGCATTCCAGCATCGACGCGTCGTTGAGCGTGTCGCCCGCCGCCAGCACCCGGCCCTCGTCGATGCCCTGGTGGGTGACGAACCGGCGCAGCGAGGGGCCCTTGGAGACGCCTTTGGGCAGCACATCGAAGTAGCGGTTGTCCGAAATCAGAGCGTCGAGGCCCATCTCGTCGACGATACGGTAGGCCCGGTCGTCGAAGCGCGCGGGGTCCATGTCGAAGCTCACGCGGTAGCGGAAGTCGGTCTCCTGAAGGGTCAGGCCGTCGACATCCTTCAGCGCTGCGCGGACGTCGTCCCCCGCGTTGCCCCAGGCGTCCGCGATTTCTTGCTCGAGCTCCGCGATGGGAGCGACGCGACCGTCCTCGATCCGGGCGATGGTCGTGCCGACATCGCCGATGGCGAACTCCGGCCACGGCACGCCGCCGTCGCAGAGCTCGGCGATGAAGGCCGGGTCGCGGCCGGTCACGAAGACCAGCCCCACGGTCGAGCGATTGGCCTCGATCCAGTCGTAGAGGCGGGCCCGGTCGGCGTCGGTGCCGCCGAGGAAGGTGCCGTCGAGGTCGGTGGCCAGCACGAAGTGCTTGTCCTTGAGCGCGGTCTCGCGCGGTCGGTCGGTCTGTGTCACGGGGTCCGTCAGCTTTCGGTCATGGCAGAGGGATGGGCGAGCTCGATCTCGAGCGCGCGCGGCTCGGATTCGATCGGACGCGCCCAGAGATCGGTGAAGGTCTGGTTGAGGTCCGCGCCATCGTAAAGAATGGCGTGCACGGCTTCGCAGATGGGCATGGAGACCCCGATCCGGCGGGCGAGCTCGATCACCGAAGCGGCGGAAATCTCGCCCTCGACCACGACGTCGCGGCCGTCGAAGCACTCGGCGCGGCTCTTGCCCTCGCCCAGCTGGACGCCCAGCGACATGTTGCGCGAGGTGGTGGACGAACAGGTCAGCGTCAGGTCGCCTGCGCCCGAGAGGCCGGTCACGGTTTCACGTTTTCCGCCAAGGGCTTCGGCCAACACCTTCATCTCGTCGATGCCGCGCGTGATCAGTGCGGCGCGGGTGTTCTCTGCATATCCGGCGCCGGTCATCATCCCGCAGGCGATGGCGATGACGTTCTTGACCGCGCCGCCCACCTCGACGCCCACGAGGTCGTCGGACATGTAAGGCCGGAAGGACGGGCACGACATGGACACCGACAGGCGCGCCGCGGGGCTGTCGTCTGGCGCGAGGCGGTCGGTGTAGCGGAATTCGAACGCGATCGTGGCGGCGGTGGGATGGCCCAGCGCCGTCTCGCGGGCAAAGGTCGGACCCGACAGCGCGCCGACCGGGTGGCCGGGCAGTTCTTCCTGGACGGCATGGCTCAGCAGGTAGCCGGTGCGCCGCTCGATCCCCTTGCAGCAGAGCGCCAGCGGAACGCCCTGCGGCAGAAGCGGCCGCATCACGCCACACATCTCGCGCAGGCTCGAGGAGGGCGTGACGATCAGAACCGCCTCCGCGCCATCAAGCGCGTGCGCCAGGTCCGAGGTCGGCTCGATTCCGTCGGGCAGGGGCGTATCGGGCAGATAGTCGTCGTTCCGGCCGGTCTCGCGCATGCGCTGCGCGAGGTCCTCGCGACGGCCCCACAGCCGGACCTCGCGGCCCGAGGCGGCGGCGACGGACGCGAGCGCGGTGCCCCATGAGCCCATGCCCAGAACGGCGATGCGGGTATAGGGCCGGGCGTAGACGATACCGGGCCGGCCGGGTTCGCGGGGTTGATCGGGAAGTCTCAGGGTTTGTCCGTCCATGTTGCTGGCTTTCGCAGGATACGCGGGCGCGGGGCCGCCTCACAAGGCTAGGCGCGGGCCGGTCCAAGTCCACATCCGGCGGGCCGTTTGAGGCTCCGGCCCGAAGATGCACGGTTTTTGAGCGATTGCAGAGGTCGGCTGCCCGATACTGCAGCGCCGCATGAGCGATTTCGCGACAAATCGCGTGAAATCGGCGGGTTCGGGGGTGAAAACAACGTGTTGGACCATTCCGGCAATAATCCGCGCAACTCATTGATAAGACGGTGGAACCCTTACACGTTATACGCGTTTGTGCGCCGTGTGCAGGTGCGGTGGGCCTGCAATTTTGACTTATCTGTCGGGGCCCATAGGCTCTTTGCCATACGCCGCGCTGCGGCATGACCTCGACCGAACGCAGGAGCAAGACTTCCGATGACGAACGTGATCGACGCTTTCCCCCAAAAGACCAAGGTGCGGACGGCGATCTTCCCGGTGGCCGGGCTCGGCACCCGGTTTCTGCCGGCCACGAAATCGACCCCGAAAGAACTTCTCCCGGTGCTGGACAAGCCGCTGATCCAGTTCGCCATCGACGAGGCCCGCGAAGCCGGCATCGAGCGTATGGTGTTCGTGAGCCATCCGTCGAAGGACGCGATCGAGCGCTACGTGCGCGAGGACGCCGATCTCGAGCGGACGCTTCGCGACAAGGGCAAGGACGCGGTCGCGGACATGCTGCATGACAACGCGCTGTGCGACGGCGAAATCGAGGTTCGGTTCGTGATGCAGGACGAACCGCTCGGTCTCGGCCATGCCATCAACTGTGCCAAGGACGACGTGCTGCCCGGACCCGTGGCGGTGATCCTGCCCGACGACCTGATCCTCGGCGAGCCCGGCTGCATCGCCGAGATGATCGGCAGCTACGACGCCCGCAAGGCCGGGCACATGGTCGCGACCATGGAAGTCGACGAGGACGCGGTGTCGAGCTACGGCATCCTGTCCAAGACCGGCCGTGACGGCGACCTGATCCTTGCCGACGGCATGGTCGAAAAGCCCGCGCCCGAGGATGCCCCCTCGCGCCAGGCGGTCGTCGGCCGCTACGTGCTGGACGGGTCGATCTTCGAGGACCTGTCGAACCTGACCCGCGGCGCGGGCGGTGAGTACCAGCTCACGGACGCGATCTCGGCCGGCGCGGCCAAGGTCGGCATGTGCGGTTTCTGCTTCTCGGGCACGCGCTACGATTGTGGCTCCAAGCCCGGAATGCTGTCGGCCACCATCGCCTATGCCGGAAGCCGTCCCGAGTTTCGCGCCGTTCTGGCCGACCTGACCGCGCGGCCGCTCGCTGCCGAATGACGGACAGGTCTACTCGGTGACAGAATGGGCGCCCCGATCGGGGCGCTCTTTTTCGTTCGGCTGCGCAAGGTTCGCGACGCGCGTGGCTTGAAACACCCGGTGTCCCGTCAGTCGTTCGACACCACGAGCCGCAGGTAAGGGGCCGGGGATTGACGCGGCGCCTCTGGGTCGGGGCCGAACGGGCTTTGCGCCTCGGCGAATCCGGTCAGCGCGGGCGATTTCGGGAACAGGGGCGGCGTGACCGGTGCGACCGGAGCCGCGGGCAGTTCCAGATCCGAATGCCGGGCCGCGAAACTGTCGAAGCGACGGGGCACGCGGCCGATCTGGCCATGCGTGACGATGCCGCCCAGCGCCCGGTCCAGCCGTCCGCCTTCGGAGCGTAGCGGTAGCAGCAAGAAATGCGCCGAGAGGGCCCCGCGTCCGAGACCACGGCACGCCTCCATCTCGGCATGAAGGGCCACGCCGTCGCGGAACACCCGCTCGACCGCGTCGCGTGCGTCCTCGCGGACGTCGGGCATGAGAAACGAGGAGAGCGGCAGGCCGGTGACCTCCATGCCCATCAGGTCGGCGAGATGCGATCCGGCGACCCGAAGCCGCACGATGCCCGGCGCGATGCGCTCGGCAAGGAAGGCAATCTCGAGAGCGTCCTGGATGCTGCGCGGATCGACCGCATCGCGGTAGGGTACGCCGCAGGCCTCTCCGGCAAGCGTCCGCCAATACGTCTCGAGCTGGCGCAGAGGCTTCAGACGCTGGGCGCGCTCGCGCTCCGTCATCGAGACCACCTGCGATCCGTCGTTCTTGTTTCTGCCGAACATGGCGCATCTCCACTCGCCGGGGGCGGAGGAGCGGCGCGTTCCCGTCGCGCCACCGTCTGCCCGAAGCCTTAACATTGCCTTAATATATCAAATTCGACCGCAATTACGCCTCAATTAGATCCGGCTGGTTAACACTTCCTACCAAATCCTTGCCGCCCGCCGCGCTTGCCTGCGGGATCGGGCTGGCGTAAGCGGCCCAAGGGTTTGAAACGGAACGAGGCACGTCATGCGTCAGTCGATGACCGGGTTCGCGGCACGCCAGGGGGCGGGCGCCGGGGCGAGCTGGACGTGGGAGGTGCGCTCGGTCAACGGCAAGGGGCTCGAGCTCCGCACGCGTCTTCCAGACGGCATCGAAGGTCTCGAACCCGCGGTGCGCGCTGCCTTCCAGGCGAAACTCTCGCGCGGCTCGGTGTCGGTCACGCTGCGGCTCGCCTCTGATGGCCAGGCCCTCGAGATGACGTTGAACGAAGCGGTTCTGTCGGGTGCGCTGCGCGCTCTCGCGCGGATCGAGGCCGAGGCCCATACGGCAGGCCTGTCGGTCGGGCCGACCAGTGCCGCGGAGATCGCCGCGCTGCGTGGCATGACGGAATGGACGCAGGCCACCCCCGATCCGGAGGCGCTCAAATCCGAGTTGCTCGCCGATCTCGAAGTGCTGGTGGACGACCTTGTCGCCATGCGCACCGCCGAGGGCGCGCGGATCTCGGAAGTTCTGACCGGCCAGCTGGCCACCGTCGCCACGCTCGCGGAGCAGGCACGCGAGGCCGCCGCCACCCGCGGCGCCGAGCAGGCCGAACGGCTGGCGACGCAGATCGCGCGCATCACCGGCGCCACCGATGCCGTCGATCCCGATCGCCTCGCGCAGGAGCTTGCGCTGATCGCGGTCAAGTCCGACGTCACCGAGGAGATCGACCGCCTCGACGCCCATGTCTCGGCGGCCCGTGCGCTTCTCGAGGACCCCGAGCCGGTGGGCCGCCGGCTCGACTTCCTGATGCAGGAGTTCAACCGCGAGGCCAACACGCTCTGCGCCAAGGCGGGATCCACCGCGCTGACGCAGACCGGCCTCGCGCTCAAGACCGCCATCGACCAGATGCGCGAACAGGTTCAGAACGTGGAGTGAGCCGATGACCGACCGCCGCGGGCTATTGATCATCCTCTCGTCGCCGTCGGGCGCGGGCAAGTCGACGCTGGCGCGGCGGCTGCGGGACTGGGATCCGTCGATCGAGTTCTCGGTTTCGGCCACCACGCGCGCGCCGCGCGACGGCGAGGTCGACGGGCGCGACTACTTCTTCGTCGAGGAAGCGGCGTTCAAGCGCCAGGTCGGCCACGGTGAGATGCTGGAGCACGCCCACGTTTTCGGCAACTTCTACGGCTCGCCGCGCGGCCCGGTGGAGGTGGCGATCAACGCCGGCAAGGACGTGCTCTTCGACATCGACTGGCAAGGCGCGCAGCAGTTGCAGAACTCGCCGCTGAACCTGCACACGCTGTCAATCTTCCTGCTGCCTCCGTCGATCCGCGAGCTCAAGCGACGCCTGGAAAGCCGGGCCAAGGATACGTCCGAGACGATCCAGCGCCGGATGGAGAAGAGCTGGGACGAGATCAGCCACTGGGGCGGCTACGACTACGTTCTGGTGAACGAGGACCTGTCGGAAACCGAAGAGCGGCTGAAAGCCATCATCACCGCCGCGCGCCTGCGCAGGTCGCAGCAGCCGGGGTTGAACGCCCATGTGCGCGCGCTTCAGACCGAATTCGAGGAGGGATTGTCGTGACGCTCTACGCACTGGAAGGGCACGCGCCCGAGATCGCCGAAGATGCCTGGGTGGCGCCCGATGCGAACGTCATCGGGAAGATCGTTCTGGCCGGGAAAAGCTCGGTCTGGTTCGGCGCGACGCTGCGCGGCGACAACGAGACGATTACCGTCGGCGCGGGCACGAACCTGCAGGAGAACGTGGTCTGCCACACCGACATGGGCTTTCCTTTGACCATCGGCACGAACTGCACCATCGGCCACAAGGCGATGCTTCACGGCTGCACCATCGGGGACAACTCGCTGGTGGGCATGGGCGCGACGATCCTCAACGGCGCGAAGATCGGGAAGAACTGCCTGATCGGGGCGGGCGCGCTCGTCCCCGAGGGCAAGGAGATCCCCGACGGGAGCCTCGTGATGGGGATGCCCGGCAAGGTCGTGCGAGAGCTCGACGCCGCCGCGATCCAGAAGCTCGAGGCTTCGGCGCTGAACTACCAGCGCAACGCCGCGCGCTTCCGCGACGGGCTAGCACCGCTCTGACGGCGTCGCCCGGGACGCAAGAGCAGACAGACAGAACGACAGGCCCCGCATGACCGACAGATCCGACGACCCGCAGGTGGAACCCACGCTGATCCGGCCCGCCGTGCCGCCGCGCACGGCCTCGCGCCCGGTGGTGACGCCGATCATGCCCTCGGTGGTCTACGCGAGCGACACGCCGGACGCGCTTGACGCGCAGTACGAGGGCCGCGCCGCGGGCTACACCTATGCCCGCGAGGGACACCCGAACGCCGACGCGCTGGCGGCTCGGCTCGATGCGCTCGAAGGCGTGCCCGGCGGCATCGTCACCGGATCGGGCATGGCGGCGGTCACGGCCGCGCTGATGGGCCTCTGCCGTGCGGGCGATCACGTGGTGGGCGGCGACCAGCTTTATGGCCGGTCGCTTCGGCTCATGCGCGAGGATCTGCCCCGGCTCGGCATCGCGACCACGCTGGCCGACCCGACCGACGTGGCCGCCATCGAGGCCGCGCTGCGCCCCGAGACACGGCTGGTGCTGATCGAGGTGGTGTCGAATCCGACGCTGCGGATCGCGGACCTCGACGGGATCGCCGGGCTGTGCCGCGACCGGGGCGTGATCCTTGCGGTGGACAACACGTTCACGACGCCTGCGGCGATCCGGCCGGCGGAGCACGGCGCCGACGTGGTGATCCAGTCGGTGACCAAGCTCCTGGCGGGACATTCGGACGTGACGCTCGGCTGGGTCGGGGCGCGCGCGCCCGAGCATGCCGAGGCGATCCGGACTTTCGCCGTGACGACCGGCCTCACGCCGAGCCCGTTCGACTGCTGGCTGGCCGAGCGCGGCCTTCTGACCTTCGACCTGCGCTTCGAGCGGGCGCAGGCCACGGCGCGACGGCTGGCCGATCATCTCGCGGGGCGGGCGGGCATCGAGTCGGTCCTCTATCCCACGCGAGACGACCATCCGGACCGCGGGCGCGCGCAGGCGGTGCTGCAGGGGCAGGGCGGTCACATGGTGACCTTCACGCTCGAGGGCGGACGCGCCGCCGCCAATGCCTTCACTGCTGCCGCCGAAGGGCTGGCCTTCGCGCCGACGCTGGGGGACGCGGGCACCACGCTGTCGCATCCCGCCTCGTCCTCGCACCGGGCGCTGAGCGCCGAGGAACGCGCCGCCATCGGCATCTCCGAAGGGACGTTCCGCGTTTCCGTGGGGCTGGAGGATCCGGAGGCGCTGTTCGCGGCCATCGACGGCGGGCTTGCCGCAGCGGTGGAGGCCGCTGTCTGATGGTCGCGGATGCGGGCTCGGTCGTGGCGGCGGTTCCGCTGCCGGCGCTGCTCGTGTCCCGTGACGAACGCATCGTTTCGGCGAACGAGGAGGCGCTGGCCTTGCTCGGGCGCGCGATCGAGGGGCGCCATTTTATCACCGCGCTGCGCCAGCCGCAGATCATCGAGGCAGTGGAAGCCGCGTTCCGCGACGGAAAGCCCGCGCGCGCGCGCTACCTGTCGAATGACGGGCGGCAGGACACCTCGTTCCTCGTTTTCGCGCGGCCTCTGACCGAGGGCACGACTCCCGGCGTGCTGGTGTGCCTCGAGGACGAAACCCACCGCGCCCATGCCGAACAGATGCGCCGCGATTTCGTCGCGAACGTGAGCCACGAGCTGAAGACGCCGCTGACCGCGCTCATCGGTTTCATCGACACGCTGCGCGGACCCGCCCGGACGGATCCGGCGGCGCAGGAGCGGTTTCTGTCGATCATGGAAAGCGAGGCCGGACGGATGAACCGGCTGGTGTCGGACCTCTTGTCGCTCAGCCGGGTCGAGGCGGAAGAGCGCGTGCGCCCCACCGCGCGGGTCGAGATGCGCGGGCTGGTCGCGGGCGTCGTGCGCGCGTTCGAGACGCTGGCGGGGGATGCCGGGGTCACAATCGAAATCGAGCTGCCGCCGGAGGACATCGAGATCATCGGTGACACCGACCAGCTGCGGCAGGTGCTTTGGAACCTGATCGAGAACGCGGTGAAATATGCCGGTCGGGACGCCACCGTGCGGGTCATGCTCACCGGGCCGGGATACGAGGCCAAGGTGCGCGGCCACGGCGTCCGGCTGCGCATTGCCGATACCGGACCCGGCATCGACCCGATCCACATCCCGCGCCTGACCGAACGGTTCTACCGCATAGACACCCACCGCTCGCGCGAAAAGGGCGGCACCGGGCTTGGCCTCGCCATCGTCAAGCACATCGTGAACCGCCACCGCGGAAGGCTTTTCGTCGAGAGCACGCCGGGGCAGGGCACCGAGTTCACCGTGGTGCTGCCGGTGGGCTGACGCCCCTTGGCGGCGATTCTCCGGTTGGCGCAAAGCCCGAGGCGCGCCGGCGGTTCGCCGCGCACCAAGCTTCCGATCGGGCCAACTTCGCGACGCACGGCCAGGCCGAAAAGTTTGTTCACGAAATCAGGAGGCTGGGGCGGTTCACCGGCCAGGGCACGGCGATAACCGATGGCCTGACCTCGCCCTGCGGTGGAAAAATCCTAGTAGTTTCCGAGGCGTCATCCGGCGTTGTCATAAAACCGTTACGCGGCTGTCACAAAAGCATAGCGCCACGCTCTTAGCGAGTGCGCCAAGGCCATCGGGGAATGGTCTCTGACGCCAAAGATGAAACTCAGGAGTTCGTCCATGAAATCCGTCACGCTCACCGCGTCCGCCCTCGCGATCGCCGTCGCTGCTCCGGCCTTCGCCCAGTCGCGCGAGAACGTCCAGATCGCCGGTTCGTCGACCGTGCTGCCCTACGCCACCATCGTGGCCGAGGCATTCGGCGAAAACACCGACTTCCCGACCCCGGTGGTCGAGTCGGGCGGGTCGTCCACCGGCCTGTCGCGCTTTTGCGAAGGTGTCGGCGAAGGCACCATCGACGTCGCCAACGCCTCGCGCGCGATCCGCGACGGCGAGGTCGAGACCTGCGCCTCGAACGGCGTGGAAGAGATCATCGAAGTCCGCATCGGCTATGACGGCATCGTCTTCGCCAGCCAGCAGTCGGGCCCCGAGTTCACCGCGTTCGAGCCCAGCGACTGGTACCAGGCGCTCGCCGCCAACCTGCCGCAGGACGGCGAGATGGCGTCGAACCCGAACTCCAACTGGTCCGACGTGAACGGCGACCTGCCGGACGTCGAGATCTCGGCCTTCATCCCGGGCACCCGTCACGGCACTCGTGAAGTGTTCGAAGAGAACGTCCTTCTCGCAGGCTGCGAAGAGACCGGCGCCTACGACGCCATGGTCAACGACATGGGCATGTCCGAAGACGATGCAGAGGCCGCGTGCATGGAAGTCCGCACCGACGGCGCGTCGGTCGACATCGACGGCGACTACACCGAGACCCTCGCCCGCCTCGAATCGAACCCCGACGGCGTGGGTGTGTTCGGCCTCGCGTTCTACGAGAACAACACCGACACCCTGAAGGTCGCCACCATGAGCGGCGTCCAGCCCTCGACCGAGACCATCGCCTCGGGCGAATACCCCGTGTCGCGCCCGCTGTTCTTCTACATCAAGAAGGCCCATATCGGCGTGATCCCGGGCCTCAAGGAATACGCGCAGTTCTTCATGGCCGACGAGATCGCAGGCCCCGACGGCCCGCTGTCGAACTACGGCCTGGTGTCCCTGCCCGAGGGCGAGCTCGACGAGGTGCAGCAGCGCATCGAGAACGAGACCACCATGGACTCGCAGTCGTAACCGGCTGATCCGCGATCGGGGAGGCCGCGTGCGCGTGGCCTCCCTCGACTTTTCCGGGCACCCGGTCCGCGGTATGGGGCGCCCGACACTCGGCACAAGAGAGCAGGTGGGACGCGCATGTCGAACACGTTGCTGGCACTCATCGTCCTGGCGCTCGGCGCGATCGGTTACGTGATCGGTCGGCAGAGGGCGCTCAAGGCGACAGACGGCGACCAGCGCAAGCTGCACTCGCTGCCATCGTATTACGGCACCAACGTCCTTCTGAAGACAATGGTCCCGGCCTTCCTCCTCATGCTGGTGTGGCTGCTGGCGCAGCCCATCGTGGTCGACCGCTCGGTGCGGGCGGGCCTTCAGGATGAAAGCGTTCGGCAGGACCGCTCGGTGAGCCTGGTGATGACCGACGTTCGCCGCGTGGCCAACGGTCTCGGAATCGCGGTGGAGCAGGGGGTCATGTCGCGTGACGAGGCGCGGTCGCTCGACACGCAGTCGACGGACGTGCGCGCGCGTCTGGGCGAAGCGGGCGTGGCGCTCGGCTCGGACGTGACGCCGGCCGTGCTCGAGGCGGCGCAGCAATATCGGGGGCTTAGCGGCACCGGCGATATCGCGCGCTTCGCCCTCGTGGTCGCGCTGGCGCTGGCCGGACTCGGCTGGGGCGTCCGGGAAAGCACGCCGTCCTTCCGTGCCCGCAACTCGGTCGAGCGCGGCATCAAGAGCCTGCTGATCCTCGCCTCCTGCATCGCGATCCTGACCACGATCGGCATCGTGCTGAGCCTGGTGTTCAACACCATCGAATTTTTCCGCATCTACCCGGCGCGCGATTTCTTCCTCTCGACCACCTGGTCGCCATCTTTCGGCGGTGGGTCGGAGCTGGGCATCCTGCCGCTGCTGTGGGGCACGCTCTACATTTCGCTGATTGCGCTGCTGGTGGCGGTGCCGATCGGCCTGTTCGCGGCGGTCTACCTGTCGGAATATGCCTCCAAGCGGGTGCGCTCGGTTGCCAAGCCCGCCATCGAGATCCTCGCCGGCATCCCGACCATCGTCTACGGTCTCTTCGCGCTTCTGACGATCGGGCCTCTGCTGCTGCGGGTTTTCGGTGACGACACCGTGGGCTGGATGGACGGCGGCACGGCGGTGATGACCGCGGGCCTCGCGATGGGCATCATGCTCATCCCGTTCGTCTCCTCGCTGTCGGACGACGTCATCAACGCGGTCCCGCAGGCCATGCGGGATGGCTCCTACGGGCTGGGCGCCACGCAGTCCGAGACCATCAAGCAGGTGATCCTGCCCGCGGCGCTGCCCGGCATCGTGGGCGCCATCCTACTGGCCGCTTCGCGCGCCATCGGCGAGACCATGATCGTCGTGCTGGGCGCCGGCGCGGCTGCGCGGCTCAGTCTCAACCCGTTCGAGGCGATGACCACCGTCACCGCCAAGATCGTCAGCCAGCTGACCGGCGACGCGGACTTCAGCTCTGCCGAGGCGCTGGTCGCCTTCGCGCTCGGCATGACCCTCTTCGTCGTCACGCTGGGGCTCAACGTCCTCGCCCTCTACATCGTGCGGAAATACCGGGAGCAGTACGAATGACCGACGCAACCGCAGGCGCGACGCCGGCCGTCGATCCCGGCCGCAAGTCGAAGTCGATCATCACCACCGACGACAACACCCGTCGCCGCAACCGGGCCGAAAAGCGGTTCCAGTACTACGGCATCGCGGCCATCGGCGTCGGCGTGTTCTTCCTTCTGGCGCTGACGTTCTCGATCCTGCGCTCGGGGCTTCCCGCGTTCACCGAAACGGCGGTGTCGCTCGAGATCAACCTCAGCCAGGAGCAGTTCGACGAGGCCGAGAGCAAGCTTCTGAAGACGGGCGCTTACGAGCAGCTCTTCGTCCAGGCTCTGCAACAGCAGCTGAACGCGGAAGGCGAGGGGGACGTCGAGGTCGAAGAGGACGCAGTCGGCCGGATCATGGGCAACGTCGGCAGCGAAATCCGCGAGTTCTATCTCGCGAACCAGGACCAGCTGGGCGAGCCGGTCACCTTCAACGTGCCCGCGTCGAGCCGCGTCGACCGGTACCTCAATGGCGGCCTGAGCCGCGAGTCTCTGGCCGAGAGCAAGTTCCTCACGCCCGAGGACCTCGATATCGTGGACCGGCTGGTCGAGGCCGGCACGCTCACCAATGTCATCGACTGGGACTTCATCACGGGCACCGACTCGGGCGTGGACAACCCCGGCGGCGCCGGCCTGGGCGCTTCGGTCATCGGGTCGTTCTTCATGATGCTGGTGGTGCTTGTGCTGTCGCTGCCCATCGGCGTCGCGGCCTCGATCTACCTCGAGGAGTTCGCGCCGCAGAACAAGCTGACCGACTTCATCGAGGTGAACATCTCGAACCTCGCGGCCGTGCCGTCGATCGTCTACGGCATCCTCGGCCTCGCGGTCTTCATCCAGTTCGCGGGCCTGCCGCAATCGGCGCCGCTGGTGGGCGGCCTCGTGCTGACGCTGATGACGCTGCCGACGATCATCATCTCGACCCGAGCCTCGCTCAAGTCGGTGCCGCCGTCCATCCGCTCCGCCGCGCTGGGGGTGGGCGCCTCGAAGATGCAGTCGGTCTTCCACCACGTCCTGCCGCTGGCCATGCCCGGCATCCTGACCGGCACCATCATCGGGCTCGCGCAGGCGCTTGGCGAGACCGCGCCGCTCCTGCTGATCGGCATGGTCGGTTACGTCGCGCGCGGCTATCCTGACGGCATCGTCTCGGGCCTCATGGACCCGAACTCGGCCATGCCGGCGCAAATCTACACCTGGGCAGCCCGCTCGGATCCGGCCTTCTACGAGAAAGCCTGGGGCGGGATCATCATTCTTCTGGTGTTCCTGCTCGCCATGAACGCACTGGCCATCATCCTGCGCCGCAAGTTCGAGCGCCGCTGGTAAGGAGATTTTCCATGTACGATGCAGACCATAACCGGACGGAGAACCGCGTGGGCCAGACCGACATCAAGATTTCCGCCAAGGACGTGCAGGTCTATTACGGCACCAACCACGCGATCAAGGATGTCTCGGTCGACATCCAGGACAAGACCGTCACCGCCTTCATCGGCCCTTCGGGCTGCGGCAAGTCCACGTTCCTGCGGTGCATCAACCGCATGAACGACACCATCGACATCGCCCGCATGGAGGGCCTGATCGAGATCGACGGCGAAAACATCTACGACAAGCGCGTCGACCCGGTGCAGCTGCGCGCCAAGGTCGGCATGGTGTTTCAGAAGCCCAACCCGTTCCCCAAGTCGATCTACGACAACGTGGCCTACGGGCCCAAGATCCACGGGCTTGCCAAGAACAAGGCCGAGCTCGACGAGATCGTCGAGACCGCGCTTCGCCGCGGCGCGATTTGGGACGAGGTGAAGGACCGGCTGGACGCGCCGGGCACCGGGCTGTCGGGCGGCCAGCAGCAGCGCCTGTGCATCGCGCGGGCCGTGGCGACCGAGCCCGAGGTCCTGCTGATGGACGAGCCGTGCTCGGCGCTCGATCCCATCGCCACCAGCCAGGTCGAGGAGCTGATCGACGAGCTCAAGCAGAACTATTCGGTTGTGATCGTGACGCACTCGATGCAGCAGGCCGCGCGTGTCAGCCAGAAGACCGCGTTCTTCCACCTCGGCAATCTCGTGGAATACGACGACACCGAGAAGATCTTCACGAACCCGCAGGACAGCCGCACCGAAAGCTACATCACCGGCCGGATCGGCTGAGGGAGACATCATGGGCGATCAACTTTCCAAGCACATCGTCTCGGCCTTCGACCACGACCTAGAGGGCATCCAGGCCGACATCATGAAGATGGGCGGACTGGTCGAGACCGCGATCCGCGATGCCGCCAAGAGCCTCGAGACCCGCGACGAGGAACTGGCCGACGAGGTCCGCCGCCGCGACAAGCCGGTGGACGCTCTCGAGGAGAAGGTGAACGAGAGCGCGGCGCGCCTGATCGCGCTGCGCGCGCCGCAGGCCTCGGACCTGCGCGTGGTCCTGTCCGTGCTGCGCATGGCCAGCAATCTCGAACGTATCGGTGACCTCGCCAAGAACATGGCGAAGCGGACCGGCGTCCTCGTCCAGCTTCACCCGATCGAGGGCTCGGCCACCTCCCTGCGCCGCATGGCCCGTGAGGTGGAGCTGATGCTGAAGGACGCGCTGGACAGCTACATCCAGCGGGACTCAGAGCTGGCCCAGGACGTGATCGAGCGCGACCGCGACGTCGACCAGATGTACAACGCCGCCTTCCGCGAGTTCCTGACCTTCATGCTGGAAGACCCGCGCAACATCACCGCCTGCATGCACCTGCACTTCATCGCCAAGAACATCGAGCGGATGGGCGACCACGTGACCGGGATCGCCGAACAGGTGGTGTTCCTCGTCGATGGCTCGCTTCCCGATGAAAAGCGGCCCAAGGCGGATCACACCTCGACCGACACCCGGTTCTCTCCCGAGGCCGAGGGCGGACCGGGGCAGGAGGACTGACACCATGGCCGCCGATCAGCCCGTCGTTCTCGTGGTCGAGGACGAGGACGCCCAGCGAGAGGTGCTGAGCTACAACCTGGAGGCCGAGGGCTTCCGCGTCGCCAAGGCGATCAACGGGGACGAGGCGCTTCTCGTGGTCGACGAGGAGCATCCCGACATCATCGTGCTGGACTGGATGCTGCCAAAGACCAGCGGGATCGAGGTTTGCCGCCAGCTCAAGACCCGGCCCGAGACCCGCAACGTTCCGGTCATCATGCTCTCGGCCCGGTCCGAGGAAGTCGACCGCGTGCGCGGCCTCGAGACCGGCGCCGACGATTACGTGGTGAAGCCCTATTCGGTGGTCGAGCTGATGGCCCGGGTGCGCGCACAGCTGCGCCGCACGCGTCCTGCCGCAGCTGGAATGCGGCTGGAGTACGAGGATATCATCCTCGATTCCGAGACCCACCGGGTCACCCGCGACGGCGCGTCGCTCAAGCTCGGGCCGACCGAGTTCCGGCTGCTGTCGACCTTCATGGAGAAGCCCGGACGCGTCTGGTCGCGCGAGCAGCTTCTGGACCGGGTCTGGGGCCGAGACATCTACGTCGATACACGCACGGTGGACGTTCATATCGGGCGGCTGCGCAAGGCGCTGTGTCAGCACGGCGGCGGCGATCCGCTCCGCACCGTGCGCGGCGCGGGTTACGCGCTCGGCTGACTTCGTTCGGCGCGGCGACGATGCGAAGGGGCGCACAGCCCCTTTGCCGCAGCGCAGAAACTTTCGGCTTGTTCGATCCTCTCCCGTCCATACCTTTGCTGTGAGACAGACGAAGGGACCGGCATGAAACGGATCAACCTGGCGCTTCAGGGCGGCGGCGCGCACGGCGCCTTCACCTGGGGGGTGCTCGACCGCATTCTCGAGGAAGAGGACATCGAGATCGCCGCGATCTCGGGCACGTCCGCCGGCGCGCTGAACGGCGCGGCACTCAAAGCGGGCTGGGTGCGGGGCGGCCGCGACGGCGCCAAGGAGATGCTCGACTGGGTGTGGCACGAGATCGGCCAGCTCAATGCGCTGAACCTGCCCGAATGGATGAATGCCTGGCTTCCCGAACCCGGCCTCCTGAGCCTCGCGGTCGAATACTCACCGGGCTACGCGGTGGGCGACGGCCTGACCCGTGTGATGTCGCCCTACAGCTGGGGGCCTCTCTACCGGAACCCGGTGGAGCCCATCGTCGAAAAGCTCGACTACGACGAGGTTTGCGCCGTCGACGGGCCGAAGCTTTGCGTTTGCGCGACCCACGTCAACGACGGCAAGATCCGCGTTTTCACCGGCGACAAGATCAGCAACGAGGCGATCCTCGCCTCCGCCTGCCTGCCCACGGTGTTCCAGGCCGTCTACGCCGACGATCCTCTGACCGGAGAGCGCGCGGCGTTCTGGGACGGCGGCTATACCGGCAACCCGGCGCTGTTTCCCCTTTTCGCGCCCGATCTGCCCGACGACGTGCTTATCGTGAACATCAACCCGCTCGAACGGCAACGGATGCCGGTCACGCCGCAGGAGATCCAGAACCGCATCAACGAGATCAGCTTCAACTCCTCGCTTCTGCGCGAGCTGCGCGCGATCGAGTTCGTCCAGCGCCTGATCGCCTCGGGATCGGTGGCGGAGGGCGCCATGAAGCGGGTGCTGGTGCACATGGTGTCGGACGACGAGCTGATGAACCGGCTGTCGGTGGCGACGAAGATCGTGCCCATCGCGACGGTGATCCTGCAATTGAAAAAGGCCGGACGCGACGCCGCGTCGGAGTTCCTGCGGCGTCACAAGGATGACCTGAACGTCCGTCAGAGCGCCGATTTGGTGCGCATGTTCAACTAGCTGATAACGATCTGGGTCACAGAACCGTGATTCGGCTTTACCGGAGGGTGAGGTCGGCTAGCTCGCGTTGGGTTGCGTCGAGGGACGGCGTGACGGAATCAGGAGTTACGGACCCAATGAAGATCAAGCTTTCCCTCCTCGCCGCCGGCCTTCTTCTCGCAGCCTGCGAGTCGACCATGGCACCCGCGCCCGCGCCTGCCGCCCCGGTGACCGAGAACGAGTGCGCCCTCGACGTGCCGAACCGGCCCGCCGGCGTTCAGTGCGCCGACACCGGCGCCTGATCGATCAGGATGCCAGTCGCGCCGGGGTTTCCTCCGGCGCGACGTCATGGGGATAGACGAGGCCCGCCGAGATCACGAGTTTGGCCGCGTCCTCGAGGCTCATGTCGAGCTCGATCACGTCCTCGGCCGGGAAGAACAGCAGGAAGCCCGATGTGGGGTTCGGCGTCGTCGGCACGAAGACCGAGATCATGCCCCCCGAAGTGATCGCACGCCGCGCGACCTCGCCCCTTGTTTCCGTCGAGATGAAGCCGATGGCCCAGATGCCCTTGCGCGGATACTCGACCAGGCACGCCTTTTCGAAGCTGCGGTCGGACTGCACGAAGACCGTCTCGGCGATCTGTTTCACGCCGTTGTAGACCGAACGCACGATGGGCAGCTGCCCCACGAGGCTCTCGGCCCAGCGGATCAGCGACCGGCCGATCAGGCCCTTGGCGATCCAGCCCACCAGCACCGTGAAGAACAGGAAGAAGATCACCCCGATGCCGCGGAGATTGATGCCCACGTACTGCTCGGGGTTGAAGCGGTCGGGCACCAGCGGCAGCACCACGCCGTCGATCCAGCCGATCACCGTCCAGATCAGCCACACCGTCAGCCCCACAGGCGCGATCACCACGATCCCGGTCAGGAAACTGGCGCGGAGGCGGGCGACGAAGCCGGGTCTGCGCGGCTTGGGCTCGAAGGGCGTGGTCATGGGGTTTGTCCGCGGCGATTTGCCGAAAAATTAGGAAGCGACGCGGCAACTTACAATGCCGCGTCCCGTGCTCAGACCGGCGGTTCGGGCGTGACGGTCAATTCGCAGGCAATCCGCGCGCCGAGCGCGGCGTTCGACAGGACCAGCGCGACGTTTGCCTCGAGCGACCGGCCCTCGGTCAGCTCGAAGATCCGCTGGAGGAGATACGGCGTCAGGTCCTTCCCGCCGATGCCGTGATCGGTGGCGTCCTGCATGGCGCGGCCGATGACCGGCGTCAGCTCGGCGCGCGGGATCTCGGCCTCGGCCGGGATCGGGTTGGCGACGAGCTGTCCGCCCGGCACGCCGATGCGCCGGCGCATCTGATGGGCGCGGGCGATGTCCGCCGGCTCGTCCATCCGGAGCGGCGCGCGAAGGCCCGAGTTGCGGGACCAGAAGGCGGGCAGGGCGTCCTGACCGAAGGCGATGACCGGAACGCCAAGGGTTTCCAGCACCTCCAGCGTCTTCGGCAGGTCGAGGATCGCCTTGGCGCCGGCGGCGACCACGGTGACCGGGCTCTGCGACAGTTCTTGAAGGTCGGCGGAGACGTCGAAGCTCATTTCCGCGCCGCGGTGCACGCCGCCGATGCCGCCGGTGGCGAACACCTCGATCCCGGCCATGGCGGCGGCGATCATGGTGGCTGCGACGGTGGTCGCGCCGGTGCGGCCCTCGGCCATGCAGACGGCAAGATCGGCGCGGCTCAGCTTGGCGACGTTGCGCGCCTGCGCCAGCGCCTCGATCTGGGCGGGCTCGAGGCCAACGCGCAGGATGCCGTCGATCACCGCGACGGTCGCGGGCACGGCCCCGTTGTCGCGCACCGCCTGCTCGATGGCGTGGGCGACCTCGACGTTGCGGGGATAGGGCATCCCGTGGCTGATGATCGTGGATTCCAGAGCGACGACGGGCCGGCCTTCGGCCAGCGCGTCGGCAACTGCGGGAGAGGGGGTGACGAGGCTTTCGCTCATGAGGGGGTGTCTCCGGAGACGAAGAGGGCCGCGGCGTCCTGTGCGCGGGCGAACGCGGTCTCGCGATCGGCGCCCGCGCGCTCGGCGGCGATATGCGCGGCCATGAAGGTGTCGCCCGCGCCCGTCACGCGCGTGACGAGGACCTCGGGCGGACACCGGGTGAGGGTGAGATCGGCGGTCGCGTCGCAGCTCTCTGCGCCGCCGTGGGTGACCAGTGCGCGCGCCGCGCCGCGGTCCACAAGCGCTTGGGCCGCGGTCGTGGCGTCGTCGAAGCGGGTCTTGCAGAGAATGCCCGCCTCCTCGCAATTGACGTAGAGTGTGCCCCGGCCCGCGCGCAGGAACGGCAGCAGCCGGTCGGCCTTGCCCGGCGAGGCCGGCGCGATACGCAGGTCCGCGGCACGGAAATCGTCCGAGCGGGCAATTTCCTCCAGCAACTGCGCGGTCAGGTTCCCGTCGAGCGCCACTGCGCCCTGGTAGGGCTGATGCGCGCTGCCGAGCGTGCCGTCGGTCAGAGGCCGCAGGATCTTGGCGCCCGCGGCCTCGAGGGAATGCGCGTCGGCGATCGCGGCGATCAGTCCGTTGGCGCCCTCGACGGCCATGTATCGGTCGGTCGGCAGGTCGTCCGAGCGGTAGACGAAGGAGGTCTCGAGGCCGAGGCCGATGCATTCCGCCATCAATTCGTCGCCCTCGGGGTCGCGGCCCACCGCTGACAACAGCGCGGGCCGCAGTCCGAACCGCGCCAGTGTCATCGCGATATTGAGTGCGACGCCCCCCGGCAGCTTCACGATGCGCCCGGGCACATCCGCCCCCTTCGCCATCTGGGCGGGCGAGCGGCCGATGACGTCCCAGAGAACGGAGCCGATGCACAGGATTTCGGGACGGGCAATCATGGCGGCGGTTGTGACCGACGCGCAGCGGCCGCGCAAGACGGCAATGAGGCAGCGCCGCATTGCCCACGCTTACCCTTGACCTAAGCTGTGTTCCGAACGGCCGCTCGGCCCGCGACCATATCAATGTTCAGGAGGGCCAAATGCGCCGTTTCCTCTCGTTTCTCACCGCGTTCGTCATGCTCGCGGCATCCGCTGTCCACGCGCACGAGGTGCGCCCCGCAATCGCGGACCTGACGGCAGAGGACGGCGCGCTGAGCATGACCGTGACGATGAACGGCGAGGCGGCGGTTGCCGGGCTTGACCTTGAGGGTGTCGAGGACACCAACGCCACCGAGCTCTCGGCCGAGGTGGACGACCTCCGCCAGCTTCCTCCCGAGGAGCTTGCCGCGCGGATCGAAGACATGGGCGACGACATCGCGAACCGCATTTCGGTCACCGCCGACGGCGCCGAAGTGCCACTTGCGCTGGAAGCTGTCGAGGTCGGTCCGATGGGCAACACCGAGCTCCCCCGCGATACTGTCCTGACCTTCTCGGGCGACCTGCCGCAGGCCGCGACGGAGCTTCGCGTGACGTGGCCCGCAGAATACGGCCAGGCGGTGCTGCGCCAGCAGGGCGTGGATGAGCCCTACACGGGTTATCTCGATCCCGGCCAGCAATCCGACGCGATCGCGCTGTCGGGCGGTGGCGCGGACAGCGCGTTCGGCGCCTTTGCACGCTACATCCCGGTCGGGTTCGAGCACATCGTGCCCATGGGCCTGGACCACATCCTCTTCGTGCTGGGTCTCTTCTTCCTCGCGCCGCGGGTGCGGGCGCTCTTGTGGCAGGTGTCGGCCTTCACCGCCGCGCATACGGTGACGCTCGCGGCGGGAGCCCTGGGGGTGGTGAGTGTTCCGGCCTCGGTGGTTGAGCCGATCATCGCGGCGTCCATTGTCTACGTCGCGGTCGAGAACATCCTGTCGCGCGGACTGTCGCCGTGGCGCCCGGCGGTGGTGTTCGTCTTCGGTCTGCTGCACGGGCTGGGCTTCGCGTCGGTCCTGCAGGAATTCGGCCTGCCGCAAAGCCAGTTCGTCCCGGCGCTTCTAGGCTTCAACGTGGGCGTCGAGGTCGGCCAGCTCTTCGTCATCGCCGTTGCGTTCCTGATCGTGGCTTACGCGTTGAAGGTCGACCGGCTCGACGCCGATCCGCGCCGTGCGCAGATTGTCTACGGCATCCTCACGCTTGCCTTCGTGGCGCTGGCCTTCGGGCTCAACGGAACCGCGTTCGTGGAGACGATGGGCGCATCAGCACCGGTCTTCCTGGTGCCGCTGGCCGCGCTGGCCGCGCTGTGCGGGCTGGCGGCGTTCAATGTCGACAAGCTGAACGCCTACCGCGTCTACGTGGCGACGCCGGCCTCGGCGGCCATTGCGCTCGTCGGCGGATACTGGTTCGTCGAGCGGGTCTTCCTCTGACGATCCACGGACCTTCGCGCGGTCGCGGTCGGACAGGCAGGGGCAAACGTCGGTCGGGGGTTGCTCCGGCCGCCGGATTGCGCTAGACGCGCGCCACTTCAACTCCGCAGGCGGGGCAGGGCGGCTCGGGACAGACATCCCCGGACGTCCACCGGTTGGACCCACAGGTCCATGTGCTCCGCCGAGGCTCGAAACCGGAAAGGATATCAGGGCATGGCTCTTCCCGAGTTCTCCATGCGCCAGCTGCTTGAGGCAGGCGTGCACTTCGGCCACCAGACGCAGCGCTGGAACCCCCGCATGGGCGAGTTCATCTACGGCGCGCGCAACGGCATTCACATCGTCGACCTGACGCAGACCGTCCCGATGCTGGACGCCGCGCTCAATGTCATCCGCGAAACCGTTGCGAAGAACGGCCGCGTGCTGTTCGTCGGCACCAAGCGCCAGGCGCAGCAGCCGATCGCCGACGCCGCCGAGCGTTGCGCGCAGTACTACATGAACCACCGCTGGCTGGGCGGCACGCTCACCAACTGGCAGACCGTCTCGCAGTCGATCAACCGTCTGAAGTCGATCGACGAGCAGATGGACCAGGGTGCCGAGGGCCTCACCAAGAAAGAGCGCCTCGGCATGGAGCGCGAGCAGGCCAAACTGCAGGCGTCGCTCGGCGGCATCCGCGAGATGGGTGGCGTTCCGGACCTGCTGTTCGTCATCGACGTCAAGAAAGAGCAGCTGGCCATCGCCGAAGCCAAGAAGCTCGGCATCCCGGTCGTGGCCGTGGTCGATACCAACTGCTCGCCCGACGGCGTTGACTACATCATCCCCGGCAACGACGACGCGGCCCGCGCCATCGCGCTTTACTGCGATCTCGCCAGCCGTGCCGCGCTTGACGGCATGACCGCCCAGCTTGAAGGCGCAGGCGTCGACATCGGCGCGCTCGAGGACCAGGGCGAAGAGGTCGAGCCGGCCGCAGAGCCGGCCGCTGCCGAAGGCGCGGACCAGACCGCCTGAGCGAGCTGTCGCATAAGCGACACGCGACTTTGACATGAGGGGCGGCGGGCCGCGGGCCTGCCCCCCGATCCGAACGAAGATGAGGAGAGCCGTGATGGCGATCACCGCTGCACAGGTGAAAGAACTGCGCGAGATGACCGGCGCAGGCATGATGGATGCCAAGAAGGCGCTGACCGAGAACGACGGCGACATGGACGCCGCCGTCGACTGGCTGCGCACCAAGGGCCTCGCCAAGGCGGCCAAGAAGTCGGGCCGCACCGCGGCCGAGGGCCTCGTCGCCGTCAACGTCGAGGGCAACACCGGCGTCGCGGTCGAGGTCAACGCCGAGACCGACTTCGTCGCAAAGAACGCCGACTTCCAGTCGATGGTCCGTGACATCGCCGACAAGGCCGTGACCGTGGACAGCGTTGACGCTCTGGCGACCGCGGACATGGGTGGCAAGACCGTTCAGGACGCAATCACCGACAAGATCGCCACCATCGGCGAGAACATGTCGCTGCGCCGCATGGCGAAGATCGAGGGCGAAACCATCGCCACCTACGTGCACAATGCCGCGGCCGACAACATGGGCCAGATCGGTGTGCTCGTGGCGATGACCGGCTCGAACGAGGCATTCGGCCGCCAGGTTGCGATGCACATCGCGGCATCGAACCCCGCAGCGCTTTCCGAGGCCGAGCTCGACGCATCGGTCGTCGAGAAGGAAAAGCAGGTCCAGATGGACATCGCCCGCGAGTCCGGAAAGCCGGAGCAGGTCATCGAGAAGATGATCGAGGGCCGCATGAAGAAGTTCCTCGCCGAAGTGACCCTGCTTGGTCAGGCCTTCGTCGTCGACCCCGACAAGACCGTTGCCCAGGCCGCGGCCGATGCCGGCGTCGAGATCACCGGCTACGTCCGCCTCGCCGTGGGCGAGGGGATCGAGAAGGAGAAGGAAGACTTCGCCGCCGAGGTCGCCAAGGCCGCGCAGGGCTGAGCCCTTTTTCCGACGCACTGGACACGAATGGAAGCCGCCCCGAAGGGCGGCTTCTTTCTGTTTGAAACAAGCGTCTTGCTATGTGTACTTCAATCGCTTCACGACGTCTGGACGCCCCCCGAAGACATTGGGGAGAAGGTGGAAGGTCATCCTGTCGGTGCGGACGGTCCGGCGGCAATCGCACCGGTCGGAGCCGCGGCGCGACCCCGGGGGGTCGCCGCGACCGGAGGTCCCGAAAATACGGGGTCCGGCCGCGTGTTCCCCGGTCTTGCGACCGTCACTCACGGAACATGATCAGGATGGCGAATAGTCGCCGATCGAGGTAGTCCGGTTTTCCTGACCTAGCGTCATAAACCGTCCGCTACGCGCCTCGGGCCGCAGCATTCGGTCGTCACGCACGGTCAACGCGTACTCACATGTCCAGCACGAACATCTGGTTCTGGAAGGCCGCCTTCATTACGGCCTGCGCCGTGGTCTCGACGTTCAGTGCTTCGCGCGCGAGCCGCAGGTGCTTTTCCACGGTCGCCTGTGTCAGCCCCATGATCTGCGCGATATCGGCCATGGTCTTGCCGCCACCGACCCATTCGAGCGCCTCGCGCTGCCGCTTTGTCAGCGACTGGTTCGGCGGAACGTAGGGCAGGGTGAGGATCTTGAGATGCACGATGTTGTTCATCAGCACGATATCGTCGCCATGCCTGGCCCATTTCGCGTCGACCTCGTCCTGGGACGTGCCCGGGCGCGCGGTCAGTGCAATCGCGCCCTTGGCCCTGTTCGACACCGATCGAAAGCTGATCGAGTAGCCGGCGGTCACGTCGCATGACCGGTTGAAGTCGATCACACGACGCTCTTCCGGTGTCAGCGTGCCGGTCTCGACCATGTCGGCCAACACCTTCCATGAGCACGCGCCGTCATTGTCGAGCGCCCAGCGGACCATCGGCGCCGAGTGGTAGAGCCGCTGGCCGACGAAGGTGTCGGTGTAGCTCTGGTCGTGGTTCGTCAGCATAACGAAGTCGTTGGGATCGCCCAGCGAGTTCGGGGTGCGGAAGCGCGTGAACCCGTAGAACAGGCGGTCGAACCCGTACTCTGCCATCCGCTCGCAATGGGTGGACCACAGCGCCTCGATGGAATCCGAGTTGGTGAGTTTGACGAGGTAGTCGCGGTCGCGCGGGGTCATCTGGGTCGCTCTCGTGGCACGTTGAACGTCGGCAATTTACGTTCGGTCACGCGGCACTGTCCAGATCTCGCGGCGTCGCAGCGATGCGCCATCGCAAAGCTGCATCGCTGCCACGCGCGGGTTCCGGGCTCAGTCGCGTGCGCCGATTTCCTGGATCGCGGTGAAGCCTTCGAATTGCGGAGTCCCGTCGTAGAGCTTGCGGGTTTCGCCAGCGCCTTTATGCGCGGCGCGAAAGGCATCGCTGCGCGTCCAGGCCTGAAAATGCTCTTCGGTCTGCCAGACGGTGTGCGACGCGTAGAGGATGCGACCGTCGGTCTCGGAGCCCTTGAGCATGTGGAAACCGACGAAGCCGTCCATCTCCTTGAGGTGGCTGTCGCGGTTGAGCCAGAGCGCCTCGAACGCCTCGGCATTCTCCACGGGCACGGTAAAGCGGTTCATGGCAAGGTACATGGGCGCGGTCCCTCAACTTGTGTTCGCCGGGACCGTTTCGCAGAACGATGCAACGGTCAATGCGGCGCGGTAATACGCGATGCAGATGAGCTTTTTATTTACATAATACTAATTACCGGACTCATGTGCGCGACGCCGTGGCGGACCTCTCCGATCCGCCCCGCGCGTTCAGTACGGCAGCCCTACGTAGTTCTGTGCCATCGTGGCCCGTGCGGATGGCACGGTGATGAGCTGGCGCAACTCGCTTTCCTGCATCCTCTGGTCGAACTCCGACTGATCCGGAAAGCGGTGCAACATGCTGGTCATCCACCAGGAAAACCGCATCGCCCCCCAGACCCGCTTGAGCGCGGTCACAGAATAGCTGTCGATGCCTTCGGCGTCGCCGTCGCGATACCACCGACGCAGCGCCTCATAGAGATAATGCACGTCACCCACCGCGAGGTTCAGGCCCTTGGCGCCCGTCGGCGGCACGATGTGCGCCGCATCGCCCACGAGAAACAAGCGCCCGTGACGCATGGGCTCGCAAACGAAGGATCGCAAAGGCGCGATGGATTTCTCGATCGACGGACCCGTCTCCATCGTTTCGGCCACGTCATCGGGCAGCCGCCGGCGCAGCTCGTCCCAGAACGCCTCATCGGTCCACTTTTCGATCGGTTCGTCCGCGGGAACCTGCACGTAGTAGCGCGACAGACGCTCATTGCGCATGGACGCGAGCGCGAAGCCGCGCGGATGGTTCGCGTAGATCAGCTCGTCGGCCGCCGGTGCGGTTTCGGACAGGATGCCCAGCCAGCCAAACGGATAGACCCGCTCGAACTCGCGGCGAACGCCCGCGGGAATGGTCTGACGACTGACGCCATGAAAGCCATCGCAGCCTGCCACGTAGTCGCAGTCGATCCGATGTGTTTTCCCGTCCTTGCGGTAGGTTACGTGAGGATATTCACTCTCTGCGTCATGGATTTTGACATCCTCGACCTCGTGGACGTGCGTGGCCCCGATGGCGTCCTGCGCGTCGTAGAGATCGCGCGTCACCTCGGTCTGGCCGTAGACCAGCACCTGGCCGTTCACCATGTCCCGGAACGAGACGTGAAACTTGCCCTCGACCGTCGAGAGATAGCAGCCGTCATGCGGCAGGCCGATCTCGTCCATGCGTCCGCCGACGCCGGCATGGCGCAGGAGCCTCACCGTGCCTTGTTCGAGCACGCCCGCACGGATGCGCGACAGCACGTAGTCGCGGGTCTTCCGTTCGAGCACCACCGTCTCGATACCCTCGCGATTCAGAAGTTGCGAGAGAAGCAGCCCCGAGGGCCCACCGCCGATGATCGCGACCTGGGTGCGCATGTGTCCTCCTCGATGTACGATATGGGCAGATTAGAAACCGGGCCCGCCGCAAGACATGGACAGACGTTCCATTGTGCTGCACATCTCGAACATGACTGCCCACGAGCCGATCCCCGATTACGCGCTTTACGGCGAGACCGGCGCGTTTCCGGACCTACTCCACGCCGAGACCGTGCAGGACCGCGCGTCGCTGCACGATTGGCGGATTGCGCCTCACCGGCACGAAGGGTTGTCGCAGGTGTTCGTGCTGGTGCGCGGCGGCGGTCGGATCACGGTGGACGGGCACGAGCACGCGCTCGCCCTGCCCGGCCTGATCTTCATGCCGCGCCGGGTGGTGCACGGCTTCACCTTCGCGCAGGGCACGGTGGGCCACGTCATCACCCTGCCCGACCGTGCGTTTCCCGAGGTCTTCGGACCGGCCAGCGCACTGGCGCCACGGCTCAAGCTCTGGTGCGCCGCCTCCGCGCCGCGCTCCTCGCGGATGCTGGCCGATGCCATCGCGCGCGAACATCGGGGCCGTGCGCCGTTCCGCGACCCAATGCTGCGCGGGCTCGTCATGTCGCTTCTGTCCGAGGTGGCGCGCGCGGCGCGGCCCGCCGATGCCCCGGCGAAACGCAGCCGCGCCGCCGCCCACATGGACCGCTTCGACCGGCTGATCCGGGCCCACCTGCGCGATCGCTGGAGGGTATCGGACTATGCCGACGCGGTGGGCCTTACCCCGCAGCAACTCAACCGTATCTGCCGCGGTGAAACCGGACGCGCGGCTGCCGCGCACGTGGAGGCGCAGCTCTTTCAGGAGGCGCGCCGCCATCTGGCTTACACGCGGATGACTGTGGCCGAGGTCGGCTACCGGCTGGGCTTCGACGACCCGGCCTATTTCAGCCGGGCCTTCCGACGGCACACCGGCCAGACCCCCAGCGAATACAGAGAGGGCGTCGACCCGTCCTAGGTCGACGCCCTCATCCTGTCATTCTCGGTGTTCAGGCGCTCAGGCGATCAGAAGAACGCCTGGAGGCCGGTCTGGGCGCGGCCCAGGATCAGCGCGTGAACGTCATGGGTGCCCTCGTACGTGTTCACCGTCTCGAGGTTCACCATGTGGCGGATCACCTGGAACTCGCCCGAGATGCCGTTGCCGCCGTGCATGTCCCGCGACATCCGCGCGATATCGAGCGCCTTGCCGCAGTTGTTGCGCTTGAGGATCGAGATCATCTCCGGCGCGGCCTTGGCTTCGTCCATCAGGCGCCCGACGCGCAGGATACCCTGAAGACCAAGCGCGATCTCGGTCTGCATGTCGGCGAGCTTCTTCTGGAACAGCTGGGTCTGTGCCAGCGGACGGCCGAACTGCTTGCGGTCGAGCCCGTAGGAGCGTGCCGCGTGCCAGCAGAATTCGGCGGCGCCCATGACGCCCCAGGCGATGCCGTAGCGGGCGCGGTTGAGGCAACCGAACGGCCCCTTCAGGCCCTGCACGTTCGGCAGAAGCGCATCCTCCCCGACCTCGACACCTTCCATGACGATCTCGCCGGTGACCGAGGCGCGCAGGCTCAGCTTGTTGCCGATCTTGGGTGCCGACAGGCCCTTCATGCCCTTCTCCAGCACGAAGCCGCGGATCTTGCCGTCATGGGCGTCGGACTTTGCCCAGACCACGAATACGTCCGCGATGGGCGAGTTCGAAATCCACATCTTGGAGCCCGAGATGCGGTAGCCGCCGTCGATCTTCTCGGCGCGGGTCTTCATGCCTGCGGGGTCGGACCCGGCATCGGGCTCGGTCAGGCCGAAGCAGCCGATCCACTCGCCGCTGGAAAGCTTCGGCAGGTACTTCTTGCGCTGCTCCTCGGAGCCGTAGGCGTAGATGGGATACATCACGAGGCTCGACTGCACCGACATCATCGAGCGGTAGCCCGAATCCACGCGCTCGATCTCGCGCGCGACGAGGCCGTAGGACACGTAGGACGAGCCGAGCCCGCCGTATTCCTCGGGCAGCGTGACGCCCAGAAGGCCCATCTCGCCCATCTCGGCGAAGATCTCGGGCTCGACGGTTTCGCCCTCGAAAGCCGGACCGACGCGGGTCTGCAGCTTTTCCTGCGCGTAGGCGCGGGCGCTGTCGGCGATCATGCGCTCGTCTTCCTCGAGCTGGTCGGCCAGGCGGAACGGGTCCTCCCAGTCGAACTTGCCGAGATCGGGGGCGTCTTTCGGCTTCAGGGTCGGGGCGTTCTGGCTCATGTCGTTCATGGCGGGGTCCTCCATTCGCTTGCGCGTACCATACCTTGCACGGTACGCATGGAAAAACGCCAATATCGCAAGAACGCATGAGCAATCCGCAACAGAATGCGCGGGCGCGCCGTCTGATCCCGCCGCTAGGGGCCCTGCGCGCGCTCGAGTCGCTGGACCGGCTGGGCTCGGCCACGGCCGTCGCGCGCGAGCTGGACCTGAGTCAAAGCGCCGTCAGCCGCCAGATCCGGACGCTGGAGGACGGGCTGGAGGTGTCGCTGGTGCAGCGCGAGGGGCGCAACCTCGTGCTGACCGACGCGGCCCGCGACTACGCCCGCACGGTGCGCGGCGCGCTCGACCGGATTGCGCAGGCGTCGCTGGCGCTTCGCTTGCCGGCGCGCGCGGGCAGCCTCGACCTGGCCATGCTGCCGTCCTTCGGAATGCGCTGGCTCGTGCCACGGCTCGCCGATTTCGCCCGGCGACACCCGGACATCACCATCAACCTCGCCACGCGGATCCGGCCGTGCGATTTCGCCACCGACCCGTTCGATGCCGCGCTGGAATTCGGCGGACCGCCGCGGCCGGGCACGCAGCGCCTCAAGCTGCGCCCCGAGCGCACCCTGCCCGTCTGCGCGCCCGACCTCGTGCCCGACGGTCCGTTGCCGCCCGAGGATCTGCATCACCTGCCGCTTCTGCAGATGGAAACCCGGCCGGATGCCTGGCGCGACTGGTTCGCGGCGCACGGCGTCACCGTGGCGAGCAGCGGCACCGGCACCACGTTCGACCAGTTCACCGCCATGCGCGAGGGGGCGCAGGCGGGTCTCGGCGTGGCGCTCCTGCCGGATCACCTGACCGAGACCGAGTTGGCCACCGGAACGCTCGTGCGCGCCACTACGGCCGAGCCGGTCTCTCTCGGGGCCTACTGGCTGGTCTGGCCGACCGATCGCGCGGACGGTCCGGCGATCAACCGGTTCCGCGACTGGATTTCCACGCAGGCCGAGGCCGAGGACGATCCGCTGCCGCGCTGACCTCAGTCCGGGATCGAGAAGACCTGGCCGGGATAGATCAGGTCGGGATCGCGGATTTGGTCGTCGTTGGCCTCGAACACCCGGACGTAGAGCAGCCCGTCGCCGTATTGCTCGCGCGCGATGGCCCAGAGCGTATTGCCCGGCTGCACCGTAACCGCCTCGACCTTCGCACCGCGGCTTTGCGGGGTCGCGGCCTCCAGGGACTCACGGCTTTCGCGACGGAACGGGCTTTCGGCGCGCGCGATCACGGCGCCGTCCTGATCGAGCCGGTCCACTCGGAGAGTATAAGTCCCCGCGGCGACGTCGCCGAGCCGTGTGCGCCACTGGCCCGAGGGGCCGACCGGCGCGGTGCGGACCTCCGCATTGTCCAGATAGACCCGGACCGAGCCGCGGGTCGCATCTGACCGGCCCGAGAGGTCGACCTCGCCCGTCGCGTCATAACTGATTGAATCGATGGACACGTAGTCCTGAGCGTCGGGTCGCGTGGGCGGCGCGGGCGCGGCCGGTTGCAAGACCTCAACCCCGTCGGGACGAGAAAGGAGAACGGCGGTCCGGGTGCCGGTCGCCGACGCTTCGACGGCGGGAGGCTCCGGTGCCTCGCCGGAGGGCGGCGCATCGGCGACCCCTGGGGCCTCGGCGCCCGCATCCGGCTCGCTGCCGGCGAATTGAGGATCGGCGACCGCCCCCAACGGCCCCGTGCCATCGCCGCTGGCCGCACGGGCAACGACGTCATCGGTAGGCCCCCCGGTGGCGGGCGCGAGGATCACCCGGTCGGACGCGTCCCGCACGGTTCCGTTCCGCTCTTCGCGGAGGGTCAGCACGCGGGCACTTGAGGCGGGCGGCAGCGCGGCGAAGGCCACGAAGCGACCGCCGTCATCGGCCACGGTCCGTCCGACCTCCTCACCGTCGAGATACAGCGAGACATCCGCCCCGGGCGACGCGCGCCCTGCGATCAGGGCCGCGCCGTCGCGTTCCACCCTCACCACGTCGAACGCCGGTGGGACTTGGTTGCGGATAGCGGGACCCTGGCCGTCGGTCTCGCCACCCTGATCGGGAGCAGCATCTCTGACGTTTGACGCGTCACCATCGGTTCCGCGCCCATCTCTCTCCGATTGCGATGCGGCCGGTTGCCGATCTTTTGCGCTGATCGCGGCGACGGGGAATGCGCTGCCGTCGGTCGCGGAGGTCGGGTCGGACCCGGTGCCGGCGGCGCCTGTTTCACCTGCGCCCCCCTCGGTCAGCGACGCGTCCACACCCGCCAGACGGGTCGCGTCTTCAATGTTGCCGGCCTCGGCGCCGCGCTCCGGGTTGCCTGAGCTGCCGGCGTCGCCGGGCTCCGTGGCGCCAGTGCTCGCCGGTATGGCGTCATCGTCGTTCGAAGAAATGTCGCCGGCGGTCGCGACGGCTACTGTGTCATCGGGCTGCGTCTTGGTCGCGTCTACCGCCGGGCCGGTTGAGGCCGGGACGGGCGGCTCCGCAGTCGGGGTGCCGTCTGAGGTTTCCAACGTCGGCTCGCGTGCGTCGGCAGGTGTCTCCTGCACTGCGTTCGTAACGTCGATGGACCCCGCGCCGCCTTCCAAACGCATTTCGGACGCCGGGACCGCGGGCCGAGCGCTTTCAGCGTCCGGGGGTGTCTCGGCGGCATCGGGCGCCGCGAGAGGCGGCGAGGTCTCGGGAACGTCCTCGACCTCGGCAAGTGAAGGCAAAGCCGGTGCCTCCCGGCCAGATGGAGCGTCCTGTGTCCCGGGAGGTGAGGCGTCCGCAGTTACCGGGGGCGCGGGCTCGGGTGACGGGAAAGGCAGTGTCTGACCTTGGGCCGCCGTCCCATCCGCTGAGGCAGACGGCGAGCCGGCAGCGCCGCCGCCTGCCCGCGATGTCCCCGGATTGTCGGGGTCTGTAACGCCCCCTCCGGCTCCGGCCACCGCGCCGACCTGATCGGCGTGCGTCCGGTCCTCGTCCCCCTGCCCCGCGCGGTCGAGCTGCCACGCGGCAAGCACGCCGAAGGCCAGAAGCGCCGCCGCGGTCACGCCGCCGAGTGCCGCGCCGGCCGTTCCGCCCGCCCTTGCCAGCCGTGTCATTCCAAGTCCCATCCCCTGCCACGCGGCCATCCCCCGGACCGCGGTTGAGCGTGTATAGCAATGGCGCTATCAGCGGTCAAAATTCCGAGAGCACGCAGGTCCCCAGAATGTCTACGTTTTCGCTTTGCGTCTATTGCGGTGCGCGCCCGGGCGTCGATCCCGCCCATGCCGAGGCCGCCCGCGACCTCGGTCAGACGATCGGCGACATGGGGCTTCGGCTCGTCTACGGCGCCGGCGACGTGGGCCTGATGGGCGAGGTTGCGCGCGCGGCGCAGACGGCCGGGGCGGACACGTTCGGTGTGATCCCCACCCACCTTCTGGACATGGAGGTGGGCAAGACCGACCTGTCGCGCTTCGTGGTCACCGAGACCATGCACGAGCGCAAGAAGGTCATGGTCATGAACGCCGACGCGATCGCCGTGCTCCCGGGCGGTGCGGGCACGCTGGACGAGTTCTTCGAGGTCCTCACGTGGCGCCAGCTCGGCCTGCACGCAAAGCCGATCTTCCTGTTGAACATCAACGGGTTCTGGGAGCCTCTACGCGCGCTGCTCGATCACGTCGTCGACAGCGGCTATGCCGGTTCCGGCACCCGCGACGCGGTTCAGGTGTGCGGCACCGTGGCTGAGCTCGAGACCGCCCTGCGCCGCCTGCGGTCCTGAGCGAAGCGCGCGCCGCCGAAGATCGCGAGCGCTGTCCAGATCAGCGCGAAGGTCACCGCCTGCACCGGTCCGAAAGGTTCGCGGAAGACCAGCGTGGCGCAGAGGAACTGCAGCGTCGGGTTCAGGTACTGGATCAGGCCGATGGTTCCGAGCGGCACGCGTTGCGAGGCATGGCTGAACAGGATCAGGGGCAACGCCGTCAGCGGGCCCGACGCCGCGAGCAGCAGGCTGAGACGCAGGTCATTGCCGAAGACGCCCCCCTCCACCGGGCCGAAATGAATCGCCGCCAGCCAGCCCAGGGCGAGCGGCGACAGGATCAGCACCTCCGTCGTGACCGAGGTCATGCCGTCCTCGCGCACCCGCTTCTTGACGAGACCGTAGAGCGCGAAGGTGCTGGCGATGATAAGTGACACCCACGGAAGACGCCCCTCGCGGATCGCCAGAAGCGCCACCGCAAGCGTCGCCAGCGTCACGGCGACTGCGGCGGCCCGGTCGAGCCGTTCCCCGTACGCCACCACGCCCAGAAGCACCGCCATAAGCGGAAAGATGTAGTAGCCGAGGCTCGCCTCGGTGGCGTGCTCGATCTGGATCGACAGGATGAACAGGAACCAGTTCGCCGAGATCATGACGGCCGAAATCACCAGCAGACCGGCCGAACGCGGGGTCCGCAGCGCGCGGGCCACCCCGCCGAGGCGCCCCCTCACGGCCAGAACGCCGGCGAAGAAGACAAGCGACCACCACGTGCGATGGGCAAGGACCTCCACAGGGTCCACCTCGGCCACAAGCTTGTAGTAGAGCGGCGACAGACCCCAGATCATGCAGGCGCCGATCATCGCCGCGATGCCGGCCTTTGTCTCGCTCATCCGCCTGCCCGTATTTCCGTCGTTCCAACGTGGCGTAGACCACCGGGCGGGCGATGGCCAGACGGCTCAGGAGAAGCGGAGTCGTTCTCCGGTCAGGCATCGGTCGAGCGTCCTTGGCGGCAGGCGCCCCATCGACTCGAAAAAGTTTATGAAGTCAGTAAAGAAGTGCGCCTCGACAATCCGGCCGTCCTCGATGCGCACCGAAGACTGGAACCGTTCGTCCGACGTCCGGGTCGAGCCGCGCTCGGTGACGACGAGCTGGCCCATGAGCGAAACCCACGTCCCGTCGCAGATTGCCTGCATGATCTCGAACCGGACGAAGGCAAACTGGCTCTGGATCATCGACAGGAAGCGGAGAAACTCGAACCTGCTGGAATGGGCAACACCTTCAAGACCGACGATCTGGGCGTCGGTGGCAAAGTAATGCTCGGCAGCGGCGCGGTTCTCATGGATCAGGACTGTGTCGATAAAGTCCCTGACTAACTTTTCTTGTTCGGTCACGCGCTCTCCACGGGCGTTACTGATCTGGTCACGACGGATTGCACACCCGCCGTTACAAACAGTAACCCACGGTCGCCAGAAAGGCGACCGTGGGGGACACATTTTGGCTCTGCCGGAGGGTCAGCTGTTTTCCATCGTCTCCGACAGGACCTTCTCGATATCTTGGACCGGATGGTTCGTGAGGTTCTTGTCGACCTCGGCCACCACACGGCTCGAGACCTCCTTGTGCATCTTGTTGCGCAGTTCGCCCAGAACCTGGGGCGCGGCGCAGATCACGATACGCTCGAACTTGTGCTTGTGCGCCTGCTTGTAGAGGATCTCGGCGAGATCGTCGGCGAAGCGCTCCTTAGCAAGCTCGTGCCAATCGGTATCCTCGACCGCGGAGCGCTGGCCCACGCCGGTGTCCTGCATCCGTCCGGGACGGTTGGCAGACTGCTCGCGGTCCGAGGGGTTCTCCTGCTCTTCCTCGCGGACGACGTCGAGGTTGGGGTTCTCCTCGTCGGTCTCGTTGCGCAGGAACAGCGCCTTCTCGCCGTCGGCGACGAGCACCCAAGTTCCGTGGGTCAACACGCCCATCACACGTCCTCCTTGTCGCCCGAGCCGTCCTGGTCCTGCGCGAGCGGCCGGGTCGTGCCGTTCGAGCCGTCGTCGTAGCTCTTTTCCTCGTCGCGCTTGCCGACCTTGCGGTTCATCTCGCCGCCGGCGCTGCCGGCATGGTCGGGGCTTTCGGGAAGCTCTTCGGGCTTCTGGCCGAGAACGTCCTCGGTTTCGCGGTGCCCGTCCTGCGATCTCTTGCGCTCTGCCATGCTGGCCTCCTTCGCTCGTGCGTGTTCAATTCAGAAACGCAAGATGTCGGGGGCGCGTTCCGGGCCGACGCCGGGGCAACGCATGAAAACGCCCCGTGCCGGAAAGACACGGGGCGCACTGGCGTTCGCGGCACGGTGGGCGCGCCGCGTATCGCTGTCGTCTATCAGGCCTTCGAGAGGCGTTCGGCGACGTTTTCCCAGTTCACCAGGTTGTCGACGAAGTTCTGCAGGTAGGCCGGACGCTTGTTGCGGAAGTCGATGTAGTAGGAGTGCTCCCAAACGTCGACGCCGAGCAGCGCGGTCTGGTTGAAGCAGAGCGGGTTCACGCCGTTCTCGGTCTTGATGACCTTGAGGCCGCCGTCGGTGTCCTTGACGAGCCATGCCCAGCCCGAGCCGAACTGGCCGGCACCGGCGGAAGTGAACTCTTCCTTGAACTTGTCGACCGAACCGAAGCTCTCGGTCAGGGCGCTTTCGAGCTCACCGGGCATCGCCGACTGGTTCGGCGTCATCATTTCCCAGAACTGGTTGTGGTTCCAGTATTGCGACGCGTTGTTGAAGATGCCGGACTGCGCGACCGCGTTCGGGTCGTATGTGCCCTTAATGATCTCTTCGGCCGACTTGCCTTCCCACTCGGTGCCCGAGATCGCCTTGTTGCCGTTGTCGACATAGGCCTTGTGGTGAATGTCGTGGTGGAACTCCAGGGTCTCCGCCGACATGCCCTTGGAAGCAAGCGCGTCGTGGGAATACGGAAGGTCGGGAAGTTCGAAAGCCATGTCAGACCTCATATCTGGGAAAAAGTATTCGGCGGTGCGACAGGTGTCCCGGCAGCCCGGTCCCGTCAAGGGCAGGTTGCGCGGAACTGCCGCACCCTCGATGCGTCAACGTTGCTCGTAGCGACATGTTCCGCTTCCGGTGAAGCGATTGGAATAGCCTGCGGGCGTGGCCGAAATCTGCATCCGGCCCGATCCCTTGAGATAGGTCGCCCGGTAGATGAAACGCGAAACGTAGCTCCGTGCGCTGGCCTCGACCGTCAACTCCCAGACGAAGGTGACGCGGCTGGCGTTGTCGGCCGCCACACGCGCGGCCACCGGTCCCTTGTTGAAATAAAGCACTACGGGGTCGGACACGACCGCCTGCGGCGCCGACGGGTCGTCGCGCCCGATGAACAGGACCTCGGGAATCCAGTTTCCACCGCCGTGCTGGCTCAGCTGGCAGACATAGGTGTCGGCCGCAGCGGCGGGGCCGGCGAGCCCCAGGCTCATGGCAGCGGCGATCAGGGTCCGGCGCAAGGCGGACGGTCGGGTGCGGCGCAAGGTGGGAAGCCTCCGGTGTCGATGGGCCGCCCGACTATCGGACGGCCCGCCCTGCCCCGCAACCCCCGCCGCGGTTCGGCGTCACATCCTGACGTCCCGGAAGTGATCGACCTCCGAGCCCGGCCGGGCCGCGCCGGTCAGAAGCGCCCAGACGTAGTCCGCGACCGAGCGGAAGCAGATCACCCGCAGGTCGCCAGCGTCGTCGAGCCAGAACGCGCCCGCGACCTGCGCCAGCCGCGACCGCCGGATCATGCCCGGCGGCAACGCCTCGGGACGCACGTCCGCGGGCGTGAGCTTGGCCAGAACCTCGCGCAGACGGTGTTCGGGGCCGGACAGGCGGAACGCGGCGCGCGCGTCCGAGACATTCACGACCAGCGCGTGCTCGCCCTCTAGCGACCCGGCAAGACTGGCGGCCAATTCTTCGGCCTCGGCATAGTCGCAGAACAGCATCATCTCGTCGGGCGACATCCATGCCAGGGCACGGACGCCGTCTCCGGTGATGCCGAGCGTGTCGGGCACGTCGAGCCCGGTGACGTCTGCCACCGGCATCCCGATCGCATCCACGTCGCCACGCAGCGTGATCATGCCGGTGAGGCCCGCGGCCTCCACCCGGACGAGACCGTCGAACGTCGCGCCCTCGAGCGCGGGACGTGCGGGGTGCGATGTCGCGTCAAACATTCTGCCGCTCTCCTTCCGGATCGTAGAAAACCGGGGACACGATGCGCGCGCGCCGCGTCGCTCCGCCCTCGGCGGTGAAGTCGATTTCCTCGCCCATGCGATCGGTCCCGTGCAGCACCAGCCCCATGGCGATACCCCGGCCGAGCGTCGGCGAGTGATAGGTGGAGGTCACGCGCCCCTGGGTATTGCGCTGCCCGTTGGCATTGGTGCCGTCGGCGATGGCATAGGCGCCATCGTCGAGAACCGAGCCATCCGTCGTCTCGAGACCCACCAGCTGCCAGCGGTCGGGGTCGGCCATGTGCGACCGGGCCTGCGCGCGCTTGCCGATGTAGTCCTCTTTCTTCTTCGAGATCGCCCAGTGCAGTCCGAGATCCTGCGGGATCACCGTTCCGTCGGTTTCGTCGCCGATCATGATGAAGCCCTTTTCGGCCCGCATCACGTGCAGCGCCTCGGTGCCGTACGGCGTGATGCCGAATTCCTCGCCGGCCTCCAGCAGCGCGTCCCAGAGCGCCCGGCCCCGGTTCGCCGGCACGCCGACCTCGAAGGACAGCTCGCCCGAGAACGAAATCCGGAAGATCCGCGCGGGAAGCCCCGCCAGCGTGCCCTCGGTCCAGCGCATGAACGGCAGCGCCTCCTTCGACACGTCGATGCCGCCGAGCTTTTCCAGCACCTTGCGGGCATGCGGACCGACCACCGCGACCTGCGCCCACTGTTCGGTAACGTTGGCGGTCCAGACCTGCCAGTCCCACCATTCGGTCTGCAGCCATTCCTCCATGTGGGCGTGGATGCGCTCGGCGCCGCCGGTGGTGGTGTGGCACAGGAAGGTATCGTCCGAGAGACGCGCGACCACGCCGTCGTCCATCAGGAACCCGTTCTCCGAGCACATCAGCCCGTAGCGGCAGGCGCCGACCTTCAGGGACGACATCATGTTGGTGTAGAGCATGTCCACGAAGCGTCCCGCATCAGGGCCCTTCACGATGATCTTGCCCAGCGTCGAGGCGTCGAGCATGCCGAGGCCGTGGCGGGTACGGTCGATCTCGCGACGGACGGCCTCCTCGGTTCTCTCGCCGTCGCGGCGGAAGCAGTACGGACGCCGCCAGTGGCCCACCGGTTCGAACACCGCGCCGTTGTCCTCATGCCACTGGTGCATCGGCGTGCGGCGCACGGGCTGGAACAGGTCGCCCCGCGCCTCGCCGGCGATCGCCGCCAGCGAGATCGGCGTGTAGGGCGGCCGGAAGGTGGTCGTCCCCACCGCGGGAATCTCCTGGTCGAGCGCCTGTGCAAGGATCGCTAGACCGTTGATGTTGCTGAGCTTTCCCTGGTCCGTCGCCATGCCGAGCGTGGTGTAGCGCTTGGTGTGCTCCACCGAGGTGAAGCCCTCCTGCGCGGCGAGCGCCACGTCGGAGACCTTCACGTCGTTCTGGAAGTCGAGCCAGGCCTTCCGGCGCAGGCCGATCTTGGCGTTGGCGGGCATGAGCCAGACCGGCATCATCGCTGCCTCGTCACGAGCCGCGGCAGCAGGCGCCGCGCCGCTCGCCGTGCCACCGCCGGCACGCGCCCCGGCGTCCCACGCATCGGCCAGACCTTCGGCAGTGCCGAAGTGGCCATTGGCTGCGCCAACGGCATGGACCATCGCCTCGCCGTCCTCGTTGCGCGGGGCGCGGTCGGGATCGGGGCGGAACTGGGCCTCTGTCTCGTCCCAGGTCAGCTTGCCACCGGCATGGGACCACAGGTGCACCACCGGCGACCAGCCGCCCGACATGGCGACGCAGTCGCATGCGATGGTCTCGGTCACGTCTCCGGTACCGGTGAACTCGCAGATGCCGACGGCGGTGACGCCGGTCTTGGTGCCCTTGGCCTTGGCGATGGCCTTGCCCTGAAGGACGCGGATCCCCCGGTCCTTCACGGTCCGGGCCAGCGTCCCGCCGCCCTGCGGCCGGGCGTCGACGACGGCCGCGACCTTCAGGCCGGCGTCGTCCAGCACCAGCGCCGTGCGGTAGGCGTCGTCGTTGTTGCAGACGACCACAGTACGGTCTCCGGGCGCGACGGCGTGGTTCACCACGTAGTCGCGCACGGCCGAGGCCAGCATGATCCCCGGCAGGTCGTTTCCGGCGAAGGCGATGGGCCGCTCGATTGCACCGGTGGCCGTGACGATCCGGCGCGCACGGATCCGCCAGAGACGATGGCGCGGACGGCCCCCCTCGGGCGCATGATCGGCAATCCGCTCGTAGGCCAGAGCGTAGCCGTGATCGTAGATGCCCGAACCCATGACGCGGGTGCGCAGGCGCACGTTCTCCATCGCCTCGAGCTCGGCGACGGTCTTTTCGATCCAGGCATCGGCGGGCATGCCGTCGATCTCGGCCCCGTCGACCGGCGCGCGGCCGCCCCAGTGCGACGTCTGCTCGACCAGCAGCACCTCCGCGCCCGTCGCCGACGCGGATTTCGCAGCCGCGAGGCCGGCCACGCCCCCGCCGACGATCAGAACGTCGGTGTGGATGTGGAAATGCTCGTAGTCATCGGGATCGCGCGCGTCCTTGTCCGGAGCCTTGCCGAGGCCGGCGGAGCGTCGGATGAACGGCTCATAGACATGCTTCCAGAAGGAACGCGGCCAGAGGAACGTCTTGTAATAGAAGCCCGCGGGCAGGAAGCGCGACAGCGACGCGTTCACCGCGCCCACGTCCGTCTCCAGCGAGGGCCAGTGGTTCTGCGTCTCGGTGGTTGCGCCATCGAACAGCTCGGCCGTGGTGGCGCGCTGGTTCGGCTCGAACCGGTCGCCCTTTCCGAGGCCGAACAGGGCGTTTGGCTCCTCGGCACCGCTTGTCACCACGCCGCGCGGGCGGTGATACTTGAAGCTGCGCCCCATGAGCGTGCGGCCGTTCGCCATGAGCGCCGAGGCGAGCGTGTCGCCCTGGTGGCCCCGCAGATGCGTGCCGTTGAACGTGAAGCGGAGCGAGGTGTCGCGGTCGATCAGGCGACCGCCGGTGGACAGGCGTTTGCTCATGGGCTCAGACCTCGGAGGCGCGGGGCAGCGTGGGGACGAAGGCGGTCGGGGCGGCGCGGCTCATCTCGCGCGGGCCTCCTCGATGGCGTCGAGGATGTCCTGCGGCGGCTCGGTGACCTGCGCCGGATAGGTGCCGTGAACCTGCATCGTCAGCGTGTCGCGGGCGGCGTGGAACCACTTGCCGCAGCCATGCGAATGGCGCCAGCGTTCGAAATGGACGCCGCGCGGGTTGGCGCGCTGGAAGAGATAGGCCTCGAACGTGTCCTCGTCGGCCTCGGGTCCGGCACGCACCACGTGCGCCTCGCCACCCGGGTGCAGCTCGGTCTCGTCGGCGGCGGTGCCGCAATAGGGACAGGTGAGGATCAGCATGCGCGCGCTCCTTCGGCAAGACGGATGCCGGGGCGCGTCGAGGGGACGTGCCCGGCCGGATGGCCGGGCACGAAGCCGGCCTTATTGGCTGTCGTCGGTCGCGGTCTCGGCCGCGGATTCGGCAGACTCGGCTGCGCTTTCGGCGGCGTCGCCTGCTGCGTCGGCAGCGCTTTCCGCTGCGCCCGCGGCACTTTCGGCTGCGCCTTCAGCGGCATCGCCCGTCTCTTCGACCGAGACATTGACGTCTCCGCCGCCATTGGCCGCGGTATCGCCCTCGGGACCTCCGCCCCAGAAGACGAAGAAGAGGATGCCCACTGCGACGACGAGGCCGCCGACGATGAAGGCCATCGCGCCGGACCCGCCGCTGCGTTTCTCGACGTGGGTCTCGCGGGTGTGGGTGTTTGTGTTGCGGGGGTCGTGGTTCGGATCGGACATACTGGGGCCTCCGGTGCGTTCATAGGTCGCACCTCAACCGCGATGCCCCCCGCCCCGGTTCCCCCGATCCGCGTCCCGCGGCGGAAAGACGCCAACGCGGCCATCAGTGCGCCACACCCGCCGCGACGGATTCATCGATGAACCGGCCCTCGCGGAAGCGCTCCAGCCCGAAGGCTTCGGCGAGCGGTCCGGGGGTGCCGTTCGCGACCATCTCGGCGGTGGCCCAGCCGGAACCGGGGATCGCCTTGAAGCCGCCTGTGCCCCAGCCGCAGTTTATGAAGCAGTTTTCGAGCGGGGTCTTGGAGATGATCGGCGAGCGGTCGCCGGTCATGTCGACGATGCCGCCCCACTGCCGCAGCATCTTCAGCCGCGAGATCATCGGGAAGGTCTCGATCAGGGCGCGCACCGTCTCCTCGATGTGATGGAAGGATCCGCGCTGGGTGTAGTTGTTGTACCCGTCCGCGCCGCCGCCGATGACCATCTCGCCCTTGTCCGACTGGCTCATGTAGCCGTGCACGGTGTTGGCCATGACGACGACGTCCATGCAGGGCTTGATCGGCTCGGACACGAGCGCCTGCAGCGCGACCGACTCCACCGGCAGACGGAAGCCCGCCATTTCTGCGAGGCGGCCGGAATGACCCGCCACCACCATGCAGAGCTTGCCGCAGTCGATCTCGCCCTTGCTGGTCGATACGCCGGTGACGCGCCCGCCCTCGGAGCGGATGCCGGTAACCTCGCATTGCTGGATGATGTCCATGCCCATGTTCGAGCACGCGCGCGCATAGCCCCAGGCCACGGCGTCGTGGCGGGCGGTGCCCGCGCGCGGCTGCCACAGCGCGCCGAGGACCGGGTAGCGAGGGCCCTTCAGCTCGATGATCGGGCAGCGCTCCTTCACCCGCTTGGGCGAGATGAACTCGGTCTGCACGCCCTGCAGGCCGTTGGCGTGGGCAGTCCGCTTGTAGCCGCGGACCTCGTGCTCGGTCTGGGCCAGCATCATCACGCCGCGGGGGCTGAACATGACGTTGTAGTTCAGGTCCTGGCTCATCGTCTCGTAGAGCGCGCGAGACTTCTCGTAGATCGCGGCCGAGGGATCCTGCAGGTAGTTCGAGCGGATGATCGTGGTGTTGCGGCCGGTGTTGCCGCCGCCGAGCCACCCCTTCTCGATCACCGCGACATTGGTGATGCCGTGGTTCTTGCCAAGGTGATACGCCGTGGCGAGTCCGTGGCCGCCGGCACCGACGATGACCACGTCATAGCGCGACTTGGGCTGGGCGTCGCGCCAGGCGCGCTGCCAGCCGGTATGGTTGCGCAGGGCCTCGCGGGCGATGGCGAATGCTGAGTAATGCTTCATGGCCGCGCTCGATTCTCCCACCGGGTTGGTCTGTGGGTTTCTTTGCACCCGGCGCGGGGCGGCGCCACGGCTGGTTCCGTCACAATGCAACGACTTTGCGACATGCGGGGTGTCGTACCCGGCCACCGCGACATCCTGCCGCGCGGCGCCCGCAGGCCGCGCGCCGTTCCACGGGCACTGCCCGGCCGTAAGCCTATCGCACCGACCTTACCGGGTTGTGACCGGACGAGACCATCTGCCCCGCCCCGCGTCCGGGTTTTGCCCTTTCGGGACCGGCCCCGGTTGGCTACGTAGACGGTCGAGGCTGGGCGAGGAGGCCATGACACTTTTCCTGATCATCACTGCCGCGCTTGCGGCGCTCGTCGCCGCGCTGCTGGGCGTGGCGCTGGTGCGCGGCCGGCGCGACACCCGCGCCGGAGAGGCGTTCGACCTGCAGATCTACCGCGACCAGCTGCGCGAGGTCGAACGCGACCGCAAACGCGGCGTGATCGCCGAGGCCGAGGCCGAGCGTCTGAGCACCGAGATCTCTCGCCGTCTACTGGCCGCCGACGCGCGTGCCGGCGCGGCCGGAGACGCGGGCGGGCAGCCGAAGCGGCTGGCACTGTCGACGGCGATCCTGATCGGTGCCTTCGTGCTGGGCGGCGCCTTCGCGCTCTACGCGACCCTCGGCGCGCCCGGCTATGGGGATCTCGGGCTCAAGACCCGCATCGCCGAGGCAGAGACAGCCCGCGAGACCCGCCCCCGCCAGGCCGAGGCCGAGGAGCAGGTGCCCGAGGGCGAAGAGGCCTCACCGGAGACCACCGCGGAATACCGTGAGCTGGTGCAACGCCTGCGCGGTGCCGTCGCCGAACGGCCCGACGACCTTCAGGGCTTCGTTCTGCTGGCCCGGTCCGAGGCCGCGCTGGGCAATTACCGCGCCGCCTACCAGGCGCAGCGGCGCATCGTCGAGCTGAAGGGAGACGAGGCGACGGCGGAAGATTACGCCGACCTCGGTGACATGATGGTTCTGGCGGCGGGCGGCTACGTCTCGCCCGAGGCGGAAGACGTGTTCGACGCGGCGCTTGCCCGCGATCCCGAGCAAGGCGTCGCGCGCTACTATGCCGGGCTCTCCTATGCGCAGACGGGCCGCCCCGACCGTGCCTTCCGCATCTGGGACGCGCTTCTGCGCGAGAGCGCCGCGGGCGATCCGTGGGTCGACCCGGTGCTGCAGCAGATCGACACCATGGCCCGGCGCGCGGGCGTGAACGATTATACCCCGCCGACGCCCGAGGCCGGACGCGCCCTGCCCGGCCCCTCCGCCGGCGATGTCGAGGCGGCAGGCGAGATGACGCCCGAGGCGCGCGACCAGATGATCCGCGGCATGGTCTCGGGTCTGGCCGAGCGGCTGGCCAGCGAAGGCGGCTCGGCTGACGAGTGGGGACGCCTCATCTTCGCCTATGCGCGGCTCGGCGAGGCCGAGCGCGCCATGTCGATCTTTGCCGAGGCACAGGAAGTCTTCGCCGGGGACGACGCGGCGCTCCGGACCATCCGCGAGGCCGCACAGGGCGCGGGGATTGGTCAGTGATCCACGAAAGCATCGAGGACTTCGCCGCGGCGCTGCCGCCCATGGCCGCGCTGGCCGGGTTCGACCTTGGCGACAAGACCGTCGGCGTCGCGGTGTCCGACCGCCTTCGCTCGGTGGCAACGCCGCTGGAAACCGTGCGGCGCAAGAAGTTCACCGCCGATGCCGAGAAGCTCGTCGCGATCCTGTCGGCGCGCGAGGTCGGCGGTGTCGTGCTGGGCCTGCCGCGCAACATGGACGGCACCGAGGGCCCGCGCTGCCAGGCCACGCGCGCGTTCGCGCGGAACTTCTCGCGCCTGTGGAACGGCCCGATCGGCTTCTGGGACGAGCGTCTGTCCACCGTCGCCGCCGAGCGCGCGCTGCTCGAAGCCGACACGTCGCGCCGCCGCCGTGCCGAGGTCATCGACCACGTGGCGGCCTCGGTGATCCTGCAGGGCGCGCTGGACCGCCTGCGCAACCTGAGTTCGGAGGGCGCATGACAGCCAAACCCGACAGCCCCTGCATCGATGTCTGCGTGATCGATCCGTCCTCGCGCCTCTGCCGGGGATGCCTGCGCACCATCGACGAGATCACCGCATGGGGCCGCATGACGCCCGAAGCCCGGCGCGAGGTCATGGCCACCCTGCCCGACCGCGCGCCGCAGCTGTCGCCCGCCGCGCCGCTGCCGTCACTGGGGCGAAAGTAACCCGCTCTGGCCGAAAGCACGCGGCGCGCGGCGGCTCACGCGCTTCGTGCTTTTACGTAGTCATGTCCGCTTCCCCTCTGCCCTGAGGGTGGTGTTCACGGCACGACGGTCCAGCGGTGAGCCACCGCATCGATTTGGCGTCGGCGCTTGGCGAAAGATCGGAGTGGCGCGCCGCTTGCGCGAAACCGTTGCGCGCGCCGGCCACCCGGTCAAGCGACCTACCGGACCAACTTTGCACGCCCGCGATCAAGCCGCCGCACGCTCTCCGAGCGCCGCGTCCAGCGCGGTGTCGTAGACAGACAGCCCTGCTTCGCCCCGCGCCGTGCTTCCGTCCGACAGGACCCGCCGCCACGCCCTCGCGCCGGGGCGTCCAGCGAACAGGCCCAGCATGTGACGGGTGACCTGCCCGAGCTTGCCGTCGGCCTCGAGGTGCTGCGCGAGATAGGGCCGCATCGCGCGGGCCGCATCCTCGGGCGCGGCACAGGGCGAGGCCTCCGCTCCAAAGATGCGCTCGTCCGCTTGTCCGAGTATGTCCCACGGCCGCTGGTACGCCGCCCGGCCGATCATCACGCCGTCGAGACCGTCCGCGAGGAAGAGCTCCGCCGCATCGAGGTCCGCGACGCCGCCGTTCACCGACAGATGCAGGCCAGGAAACGCGTCCTTCATCCGGACCACCAGCGGGTAACCCAGAGGCGGCACGTCGCGGTTCTCCTTGGGGGACAGGCCCTGCAGCCACGCCTTGCGCGCGTGGATGCTGATGCGACGAACGCCCGCATCGCTGACCCGGGCGATGAAGTCGGGCAGTACTGTTTCGGGATCCTGCTCATCCACGCCGATGCGACATTTCACCGTCACCTCGACGTCCACCGCCGCACGCATGGCGGCAACGCATGCTGCAACCCGCGCCGGTTCGGTCATCAGTACCGCGCCGAACGTCCCCGACTGTACCCGGTCCGACGGGCATCCGCAGTTGAGGTTGATCTCGTCGTAACCCCGCTCTGCCCCGATCCGCGCCGCCTCGGCCAGTTCCTCCGGGTCCGAGCCGCCCAGTTGCAGCGCCACCGGATGCTCCGCTTCGCCGAATTCCAGCAGGTGATGCGCGCCGCCACGCACGAGCGCGGGCGCGGTGACCATCTCGGTATAGAGCAGCGTCTGCCGCGACAGCACCCGGTGGAACGCCCGGCAGTGACGATCCGTCCAGTCCATCATAGGGGCCGTAGACAATCTAGCGTGTTGATTTATTTGCATTTTTTGTGTATCTTCAAACTGTTGGCGGCGGATGCTGCTACGCTGGAATACGCCCCAATATCCCCGAATTTGCCCCTCTACGACGACTCATTGCACACACAGCGCACACGAAAATGGCCTCCATCACCAAGCTCCCCTCCGGTGCATACCGGGTCCAGATCAGACGAAAGGGCCGCTACGCGAGCGAGACGTTCCTCCGCCGCGACGACGCCCATCGTTGGGCCCGCCAAGCGGAGACCCGGGTCGATCAGGGGCTGGCGCCGAACAAGTCGTCCGTTTCCCGCCTCCAGACCTTTGGCGACCTCATCGATCTTCATATAACCGATATGTGCGAGGTAGGGAAACCGCCGCGTCGCAGCAAGGCCGCCACGCTCACGACGCTCAAGCGCGATCTGGGCAAAGAGAAGATCGGGCACCTCGACCGGCAGAAGCTGATCGACTACGGCAAGATGCGGGCGGAGCAAGGTGCGGGCCCGGTGACGCTCGGGATCGATATCGGGGTGATCAAGATGATCATCACCCACGCGGCAGCCGTGCACGGGCTCGACATTTCTCCGGAACCCGTTGATCTGGCGCGCGTAGCGCTCAAGCGTCTCGGGCTGATCGGCAAAGGCACAGAGCGGGATCGTCGCCCTACCATCGATGAGTTGAACCGCCTCTTCCGTTGCTTCGATGACAACGAACGCCTGACCCTGCCGATGACGCGGATCGTCAAGTTCGCGGTGGCCACGGCCATGCGGCTCGACGAGATCTGCCGCGTCGCATGGACCGATCTCGACGTCGACCGCCGGATGCTCATGATCCGCGATAGGAAGGACCCGCGCAACAAGACCGGGAACGACCAGCGGATCCCACTCTTCGCCGCCACGGGGTTCGATGCCTGGGCATTGGTCACCGAACAGGCCAAGGAACTCGGGCACGCAAGGGGCCGGATCTTTCCCTACAACTCGAAATCGGTCGGAACGGCCTTCCGGCGCGCCTGCGTCGAGGTCAGCGTGAAGGACCTGCATTTCCACGATCTACGCCATGAGGGCACAAGCCGCCTGTTCGAGGCCGGCTTCGCCATTGAACAGGTCTCGCTGGTCACTGGCCACAAGGATTGGAAAATGCTGCGCCGATACACGCATATCCGCCCGGAAACGCTGCACCGGCTTGCCGCGTCGCGCGCCACTTCCACGCTCGAGACCCGCGCAGCCGAGTGACCGGAGAGTCAGAGGGGTGCCGTCCCGGCCCGTGACGGGTTTGGAGGTCGAGAGAGAGGCTTTCGGCCGCCCGTCGCGGGAGAAAACCCATGAGTACCGAAATCATCGATGCCGGGCGTGACATGAGCGGCGGCTACAAGGTGGATGTGTCGCGCGGTTCGAACGTGGACCGCGTGTCGTCCGAGTGGTTCTCGCGGCCGGATGACGAGCGGTATCTGTCGCTCGACGATCTGTTCGCCTCGGTCAAGGGCCGGGCGGAGCGGAGCCGGACGCAGACGGTCGAGCGCGCCGCGATCCGGGTCGAGGCGCATCGGGACGACCCGGAAAAGCTGGGGCTGGTCCTGCCCGGTGCGGATGAACCCATCGCACCGACGCATTGGTCCTTTGGCCAGCTCTCGAGCCTCGTCGGTGCGCCCGCCGCCTATCTGCGCCAACTGCCCGCACCGCTGGCGGGGATCAACCTGCAATACGGGCTGACCAATCACCGGGCCGAGCAGATCAAGACCATGGAGGTCGCGAATGGCCGTACCGAACTGCGCGCCGTGACGGGCCCCGACTACGGCCGCATCTACGACCATGAACTGGTCTCCGCCGTGCAGCGCATCGCAGGGAACGGCACGGGCGACACGCGCTGGAAGGTGCCGGGCGTGCTCGACTGGTCGACCGGCATCTACAACCCGCGCGTGGACATCACGAAGGAGACGACGACGCTCTACGCCTCCGACCGCGACGTGTTCCTGTTCCTCGTCGATGACCTCAACCCGATCGAGGCGGGGCTGCTGCCCGATGGCTCACCCGACCTCTACTTCCGGGGGTTTTATTGCTGGAATTCGGAGGTTGGCGCCAAGACGCTTGGCATCGCCAGTTTCTACCTCCGCGCCGTGTGCCAGAACCGCAATCTCTGGGGCGTCGAGGACTTCCAGGAGATCACGATCCGGCACTCAAAATACGCCGCCTCCCGCTTCGCCCACGAGGCCGCGCCTGCGCTCAGCCGCTTCGCCGAGTCCTCGCCCGCGCCTTTCATCGACGGTATCCGGGCGGCGCGGGAGAAGATCGTCGCGCGGTCGGACGAGGACCGGCAGGACTTCCTGCGCAAGCGCGGGTTCTCGAAGGCGGAGACGGGGCGGATCGTCGAGACCGTTCTGGCCGAGGAAGGCCGCCCGCCCGAGAGCGTCTTCGACTTCGTGCAGGGCATCACCGCAGTCGCCCGGTCGAAGCCGCAGCAGGATGCGCGGTTGGTGATGGAGGGAAAGGCGAAGGCGTTGTTGGAGAAGGCCTGACAGATGGGATTTTTTTCAGCACCTTAGCACCAAGATCTGAAGTGTCGCATGAGGATATCGGGGGGCGTTACAGCCCCTCGATCGTAAATTCCGGCGCGCCTTGCCAGACAAGCTTCCAGCTCGCGCCCGGACGGACATTCTGGATGATACCGGGATCGAAGGCGACGAAGCACCGCCCGCCCGGGTCGCGCACGGATGGGTAGATCAGTCCACGATGCCCCTCTGATCTCAGATCCCCTGCAAGGCGCTGCCCGGCCGCGTAGCCCCGCTCGGGGACCGGATCGAGCGCCGGATGCTCCTCCCCGTGCAGATCCGGGAAATCCCCGATGAAATCCGCCAGCAGTTCCACGTAGCGGGCCTCGTCCTCGTAGCGGCCGATGAAGCCCAATTCACGGGTCCGGTGAAACCCAACCTCCTGCGCGCTCGTCAGCATGTCCCAGGCGCAATACCACGCGCCGCGCTCACCGGTGTTGAACCGGTTGCCCGAGGGTCGCGTGTAGGTGAAGGCCGCATTGATATGGCTCTGACCGTAAAGAGTCAGGTCATGAGACCGCCGCGCGAAGGCCAGTTCGCGACGGTCGAGTGCGGGGCTGCCCTGCGCTTCCGCGATCAGGCGGGCACTGGTCTCGCCTTCGATCTCGGCGAGAACCGCGGCCTCCTCGTCGCTGTCGACCAGCCCCCGCAGCACTGGGGGCTTGTGATGGGTCTCGGAGATCAGCCTGACAAGAGCACGGTCATTGACCGACGTGATCCTCAAACCCCGCCCCGCAGCGCATCGACATAGCCCCGCACGCGCAGGATCTTGGGCAACCCGCCCGCGATCATCGCGTCCACGGGCCGCGCGCCGTCGAACTCCGGACCCCGGTTCGGCAGCTTCGCCCAGTTCCGCGAGATCGGCTCGTTGAAATAGAGTTCGAGCGACTTGTAGAGGCCGATCAGCGCGCTCAATCGCAGCATCTGGTCCCGCGTCAAATCCCCCGCAAAATCGGGCTTCTTCGCCCGCTTCCAGGTCGACTCCGACATGTCCGCCAGTGCCGCAGCTTCCCGCAGGGTGAGCGACCAGGCGTCCGCGATCCGAGCGAAGGCCTTGAGAGCAACACCCTGCCGGTCCGGTGCAGGTCGCTCCAGAACTACGTTTTCCATTTGTTCGCGCTCCTTCCTAGCTTGACTGACAATATACGTCCATATGGATTGCGTTGCAAGTCCACATGACCCGACTGGTGCTCCAAGAGTAAGAGGGGTGCCGGGTTTTCCGTGACGGGTTTGGAGGTCGGGAGAGAGGCTCCCGGCTGGCCCGTCGCGGAGATATCCCGATGACCAAGCAACAGAAAATCACCCTCAGCGCCTCGCGCGACATTCCCTTCAACAAGCTGATGCTCAGCCAGTCGAACGTGCGCCACGTGAAGGCCGGCGTGTCGATCGAGGAACTGGCCGAGGACATCGCGCGGCGGACGCTGCTCAGCTCCATCACCGTGCGGCCCGTGCTGGATGATAGCGGCGCCGAGACCGGCATGTACACGATCCCCGCCGGCGGGAGGCGGTTTCGGGCGCTCGAGCTGCTCGTCAAACAGAAGCGCATGAACAAGACCGCGCTGGTGCCCTGCATCATCCGCACCGATGGGCTCGCCGAGGAGGACAGTCTCGCCGAAAACGTCCAACGCGCGCCGCTGCATCCGCTCGACCAGTTCCGCGCCTTCCAGGCGATGCGCGAGAAAGGCCGCACAGAGGAGGAGATCGCCGCGGCGTTCTTCGTCCCGGCCAGCGTGGTCAAGCAGCGGCTGAAGCTTGCCGCCGTGGCACCATCGCTGCACGACGCCTATGCCGAGGAGGAGATTACGCTCGACCAGCTCATGGCCTTCACGGTCAATCCCGATCATGCGCGGCAGGAGCAGGTCTGGGAGGCGCTGCAGCGACACTATTCGCGGCAGCCCTACGAGATCCGCCGCATGCTGACCGACGGTGCGGTGCGGGCGTCGGACAAGCGGGCGCAATTCGTCGGGCTTGACGACTACGTCGAGGCCGGGGGCGAGATCCTGCGCGACCTGTTCCAGCAGGACGACGGCGGCTGGCTGCAGGATGCCGCGCTGCTCGACGTCATGGTGCGCGAGAAGCTTGCCGAGGAGGCCGAGGCGGTGCGCGCCGAGGGCTGGAAATGGGTCGAGGTCGACACCGAGTTCCCCTATGGCCACACCTTCGAGATGCGCCGGGTTCATGGCGAAGCGGTGCCGATGACCGACGAGGAGGAGGCCCGCTACCAGGCGCTGAAGGCGGAATACGACGCGCTCGAGGCCGAGCATGCAGAGGCCGACGAGTTGCCCGACGATGTCGATGCCCGGTTGGGCGAGATCGAGGAGGCGATGGAGGCCCTCGAGGCGCGTCCGATCCGGTACGAGGCGGAAGACCTCGCGCTGGCAGGAGCCTTCGTCAGCATCGACAGTTCCGGCCGGCTGCGGGTCGAGCGCGGCTACGTGCGGCCCGAAGATGAGCCGGTCGAGGAGGTGGAGGACGCCGGTGAGGTCGCACCGCAAGCGGCGCCGAACGATGACATTGATGACACCGCCGTGTCTACGGCGGACGAGGAGGAAGAGGATGACGGCCTCAAACCGCTTTCCGACCGCCTCGTCATGGAACTGACGGCCCATCGCACGCTGGCGCTGCGCAATGCGCTGGCCCAGGACCCGCAGGTCGCCTTCCTCGCGGCCCTGCACGCGATGGCCTTGCGGCTCTTCTATCGCTACGCCATCGACAGCTGCGTCGAGATCGAACCGCGCAATGCGGGGTTCGGATCGCAGGTGCCGGGCCTCGGCGACACGGCCTACGCGCAGGCCATCGACCAGCGTCACGAGACCTGGGCGCGCAACCTGCCGAAGGCATCCGAGGACCTCTGGGAGGCGCTGACCGAGTTCGACAGCTGCAGCCGCGAGACGCTCTTCGCCCATTGCGTGGCGATGAGCGTGAATGCCGTCCACGATCCCTACCAGCGCCGTCCGCGCGCCATCGCGCATGCGGATGTGCTGGCCGGGACCGTCGGGCTCGACATGGCCAAGGCGGGCTGGACGGTGACAGGCGACAGCTACCTCGGCCGCGTGACCAAGGCGTGCATCCTCGAAGCCGTGCGCGAGTCGAAGGGTGAGGACGCCGCTGACCGGATCGCCGGGCTGAAGAAGGCGGAAATGGTGACCGCCGCAGAGGACCTGCTTGTGGGCACCGGCTGGCTGCCCGACCCGCTGCGCACGCCGCCGCTGCCGGAAGAGGACGCACCGGCGATCGAGTTGGTCGACGACACCGACACCGCCGATGGAGGACCTTCGGACGACGATCCCGAGACTGGCGAAGCGCAATCGGCGGAAGACGGCGGCGAACCGGCTATCGGAGATTCCGAACACTCGGGGGAAGATGATCCCGTCGCCGGTGACGCCTTCGCCCGGACAGCCGCCGAGTGACCTTCGAGCAGGTCGGAGCTCTTTCCCCCAGAGTTCCGGCAGCCGGGGTCCGCCAGAAATGGCGGGCCCCTTTTTCTATCCACGACAGGAGGCACTAACCATGCACAGCCCCGCCGCCGACATCGCCCGCCGCCTTGCCCAGGATGCCGAGGCCGTCTGCCGACAGTACCTTCCAAACGGACGCAAGCAAGGCCGCTATTGGATCGTAGGCGACGTGCAGAACACGCCAGGCCGCAGTCTCTATATTCGGCTATCGGGACCGACCTCTGGACCCGGCGCGGCTGGCAAGTGGACCGATTCTGCCACCGGGCAGCACGGGGACCTTCTGGATCTGATCGCCCTGAACATGGGTATCACCACCCTGAGGGACGCGCTGGACGAAGCGCGCAGGTTTCTCAGTTTGCCGCAGATGGACAGGCATCGCGCCACCAATTCGCCAGCCTCTCGCGGCTCACCCGAGGCCGCGCGGCGGCTCTGGGCCATGGGCCAGCCGATTTCTGGCACCTTGGCAGAACGCTATCTCGCAAGGCGCGGCCTCACCGGGCTGGGCCAACTCGATAGTCTTCGGTTTCACCCGAACTGCTTCTACTGGCGCGAGGATCACGCACTGACAGACCCGCCCGAGATCTGGCCCGCCCTGCTCGCCAAGGTGACAGACCTCGAAGGGCGGTTCACGGGCCTGCACCGCACATGGCTTGACCCCGCCACTGCGGACAAGGCCCCGGTCATTCCACCGCGCAAGGCCATGGGCAATCTCCTCGGCCATGGTGTTCGCATCGGCAAACCGGTCAGCGTGCTGGCCGCAGGCGAAGGGCTGGAGACCATGCTCTCCCTGCATCTGGCCCTGCCGGAGTTGCCTGCGGTGGCGGCTCTGTCCGCCAATCATCTCGCAGCCCTGCAGCTGCCCGCCGATCTTCGCAGCCTCTACATCGCCGTCGATGCCGACCCGGCAGGCCTGTCCGCCGCGGACCATCTGTCGCATCGGGCCAGACAGGCCGGGATCGACGCGATCCACCTCTCCCCCTGTCTCGGCGATTTCAATGACGATCTGCGGGCCAATGGCCGCGACGCGTTGCGCGCGCATCTGCGTCCGCAACTGGCGCCCGAGGATGCCGTGACCTTCCTCGACCACGCCATCGACTGATCGGGATCGGTGCAGTCGGCCAGCGCCTCCGCGATCAGAGCCACGCCTTCCGTCCTTCCGAGAGCGGTCGAGACGGAGCAGAGCCCGGCCGGTCCCGCAACGGCAAGCCGTCCTCCGCTTCGCTTCGGCCGCCGCAGGCGCGGCGGTGCAGACCCGCCCGGCCCCCGCTTTTTCGTCGCCCGGGAAGGCCGCGAGAGGCGCGGTCTTCGAAAAACGGAGACTACACTATGACCGAGACACATCTTCAAACCCGATCCTCCACCGCCGTCGTACTCGAGGAACTGCAGCTCTACGGCTGGCGCCCCTTCACCGACGAACCCGATCCCCGCCCCTTGCCGGAGCCCGACGCCATTCGCACCGCCATCGCCGACATTTTCGACGCGCTCGTCTCGACGCTGTCCGACACGCGGTTGGAGCCCGACCTCGAAGACCTGCTCTGGTCCACCACGAACATGTTTCACCGCATGGCGACGCGGACTAGCCGGGATCTCGACAGCAACGAACAGGCACAAAAACGCGCACAGCGCGAACAGGACGGATCCGAGGTCCGCTCGGTCGAACTGGAAACCCTGATCGCGGAGGGCATCACGCTCATCGAGCGGCGCAATGCGTTTGAGGCTATGCGCGATCTCGCCGCCGAGGGCTTCGAGGCGCATCTAGGCCAGACCTGGCACCCGCGCACGGGCAGCCACGTGAACCGGCGTACCTTAACTGCGTCCCTGATTGACAGCCGCGATCATCTCACTGCGAAGCGCCGGGCCGATCTGGAACCGCTGCTGCCGCAAGGCACGAAGATCGCCTTCAGCGGCGGGCTCGACTGCAACGATCACACGGCCATCTGGGCGGCCCTCGACCGCGTCCACACGAAACATGCCGACATGGTCCTGTTGCACGGCGGCGCGCCACGCGGGGCCGAACGGATTGCCGCCGCCTGGGCCGACAAACGCGGCGTGACACAGATCGTCTTCAAGCCCGACTGGACGCGGCACGGCAAATCGGCCCCCTTCAAGCGCAACGACCATTTACTCGACACCCTCCCCATCGGCCTCATCGTCTTCCCGGGCTCGGGCATCACCGAAAATCTCGCCGACAAAGCCCGCGCGATGCGCATTCCCCTCTTCGACTTCCGGCCGAAAGCCGCCACACCGGCATGACCGGATTTTCGCCGACGCCCGCCCCGGACCCTCCCGGGGTGGGCCGTTTTCTGCTATGATCTGCCCGTGCCAATGGAGGAGGTGGCGGCGCGATCCTTGTTCTCGAAAGGAGTGCCTCATGTTTTTCTCCACCCTCTTCACTCTGTTCGGCCTTGGTGCCCTCTGCTGGATCCTGTTCAACCTGGCCGTCTACGCCCTGCCCTTCGCCATCGGGCTGACGTCCGGTATGTATCTGTATGAAACGGGCCAAGGCGTTTTTCTGTCGATCATTGCGGGCCTCTTCATCGGCGGCTTCGTCGCGGCTCTGGGTGAATTCGCCTTTGACCGCATCCGTTGGGCTCCGCTCAAACTCGCCATCGGTCTGATCTACGCGGTCCCCGCCGGGATAGCCGGGTTTCACGCGGCAAAGGGTCTTGCCGAGTTTGGCAGCGCAAGCGACACCGCCATCACCTTCTTGTCTTGGCTGGGCGCGCTCATTATCGGCGGTACAGCTTGGGCGCGGGTGTCGGGCTGGTCCGAGGTCAACGCCATGTCAGACTCGCATCCGCACACGTCTTTCGGTGAACACTGAACGCCCTGTGAAGCTTGCGCCGGTGCGTGCCGTCCGCCACATCGCCAGAGTGCGCCGCAACCGATTGCTGCAACAGGTCTCGATCCTCGCCGTCACCGCAGCGTTGCGGTTGGTCAGGACAGGCTGAGCAAACCAGATCGCCGAGACCCACTTTGTGGCGCATGACCTTGGTCGCACATGCACTTGGATCGCTGGCAGACCGAATATCACGGCAGACAAACACAGACACGGCGAGAGGGAGCAATCCCTGGGTAGCGAGGCACGTCCGGGACATGCACCGTTTCCGCCTGCACGCCAAAACCTGTCTTTGCACGACGTCTGCTGCCGGGGTCTTGCGCGGTCCAGAGGTAGCCTGTCATCCCCTTTTCCATGCCATGACGCCACGCGTCCCTTGCGGGCCTCTCAACGGCTGATCTGACCGGGATCGGCTGACGCCTCGACCTCCTTAAACGCAACAGCGCGTCCGGACTTTCTTCCCCTGGCAACCCGAACAATATCGGGTCCGCCATTCCTCGCGGAACAAGAAAGACCGGCCTTGCCGTCCTCCGCTGGCGCTGCGGGCCACAGGGGCTGCGTCGGCGGATCGCCCCGGTCCTGACGATCGCCATCGAGGCCGCGAAGGGCGCGGGCTCGGACAAGCCAAAAGGAGATATGACATGGCCACCATCGGAAACTTCAAGAAGACCGGCAGCGAATACGTCGGCGAAATCGTCACCCTCAGCGTTCAGGCGAAAGCCGTCCGCATCGTCCCCGAGGACAGCACCCCGAACGACAACGCCCCCTCCCACCGCGTCTTCGTTGGTCGTGCCGAGATCGGCGCCGCCTGGTCCAAGCGCTCGGCCGAGGGCCGCGACTACCTGAGCCTCAAGCTCGACGATCCGAGCTTCACCCAACCGATCTACGCCAACCTCTTCGACGACACGGTGATCGAAGGTGGCGAAGAAACCTTCAGCCTCATCTGGTCGCGCCCCAACACCCGCCGCAACGGCGACTGACAGCAGACGATCCCGCCTGGGATCACCGGGCGGGGTGACCTCTACTCATCTTGTGCTGACCGCGAGCGACTCGCGGTTATACTTGACCGCAACGGGTCCGGTCCAAAGCGGACATTCACACTAGCATCTGTCGCTGCGACGCAGCTCGACCAATACTAAACGCAGCTCTTAAAGGAAAAACGAACCTCAGTCCCGTCAATCCTTCGAACCCAGAAGCATCGGGTTCCAAAGTCCCCTCTTCCTACGAAGAATTGTTCGATGCCAACGCCGGTCTTTTCCAGATAATCGGGATGCCGCTCGATAGCGGCTTTGAGAAACTCTTCGTCCGCTCCGGAAATCCGCTCTTCGAACTCGAAGCGGTACAAAATGCCACGCAAGTGCGCAAGAGCAGCTGATTTCTTGGGAAAATCAATGCCGCCGATATTAACTGGTTGCGCTCTGGCCATCACGCTTCCTCGATGCCTGCTGCACCTGAAGCCTCAAGGCGCTTTTGCTCAATCACTCGGCTGATCTCTCGCTTTACCAAAACTGGAAGGTCTAGCGCTTCCCACTCTCTAGACGCTAAGCTTTGCAGAACCTCTGCTTCGCTCAAATGTGTTCTTCCAAGAAAGTTGCTGAGTTCGATAGAGCTCGTTCTCGATAGTCCCAAACCGATCAAGCTTATGAGTGTACGTGTACTCACACCGAATTCGAGGAAAAGATCGTAAGTCAGCTCTTCGGGGAACTCTTCGGACAAGCCGCGTTCATGATAAAACTGTCTCAACACAGACAGGTAGGCGCCGAGGTATTTGGGCGCTAGAAATCTAGCAATGTTCTCTACATCAGCCATCGTGTCCCGAATGAACTTCGCGTAGGGAAGTTCTGCGTCGCCTCGATACTCTGGCTTTTCCCTTTCGCGCTGCAGTCTGGCCGCAATAATTCTGCCCAGTGTTTTGCCGCGCATCCAATCCCAAGTCGTAAGTGCACAAGGCAACACGCGTTGTTCCGGCGCAAAAACTGGAGCAAGTGTTCGATTGATGATATCGAATATGCGAACAAATCGATCTACAGAGTCGTCGTCTTCCGGCGGTATCGGAAGAAGTTGTTCAGGCAAACCTGAGTAAGCGCGAAAGAAATCGAGTAGCGATTGTAGGGCTACGATTGATATTCCAGGATTGGCTTCCACAATTTCTTGGGACACATCAATCGCGTCCAAAGACGGTCGAATTAGGTCTTCGAGCTTGTTTGCAACATCACCGCTAAGCTTCTTGACGGGAGGCGCATTTCTTATGGTACCTTCTCTGTACTGCCAACTCATTAGGTATGCAGCGACGTGTTCTAGTTTCCCATCGAAAGCGCTTTGATCCATTTGGGTTCGCTCTTCGAGATACCCGGATAGATCATCAAACTCCTCAATCACTTTGTCCGTTTCGCGTTGGATCGGGTAGGCTGTCTTTTTGGGTAAGCCGTTGGGCCATACGTTGTCTTTCTGAACATCGACGCAAACGATATTGCCGTAGAAATCAGCCCCCCAACGACCAGCTCTTCCTGCAAGATTCCAAAAATCTTGAGGCGACATTGGGTTCCCTTGTCCTTTGCGAGGCCCTCTTACGACGATTGTACGACAAGCAAGATTGACACCCTCTATTAGAGTGGACGTTGATACCAGGAAGCGAATCCTACCGGATGTGAAAAGGCGTTCGATCTCTTCGCGCAGCAAAGAAGGCATGTTCCCGTAGTGGAAAGCCACACCTCTTTTCACAAGATGAACAAGTTGAAACTTGGGATGGATTACCTTTTCGCAGAACTCTGAGAGGTCAGCGAGTTCGTCGTCGTCAAAAATTTCCCGATCCTCAAGCCCGTCGTAGATGAGCTGCGCAACGATCTCTGCTTCGCTCGCAGTGTTTGCATAGACCAGTGTTCCAGTTGTCTCTTTGCCTAAAGCCAGTGCTACGAACGCTATGCGTTTGCGTTGGTTCAGTGGGCGATCATAAAGGTCGAACTTGCCCAACGGTTTTGGATCACCATCAGTGACAAGAGAAAGTGTCCACTCCTTTGGCTTTCCGCGTATCTGTTCAGCCATAACGAGGTTTTGCATGACAGTGGCGGTATTGCTTGGAACTACAGATGTACGGATGTCGTCTGGAGAGTTCTCGAGCAGAACATCAGGGTTGTCACTGTGCGGGCTTAAGAAAACGAAGCGACAGCGATCATTAGCGCGAACAATTCTTTCTACTGCGTCTTGAAGAATGACTCCCCGCCGTTCATCCGAGAGTTTTTGAGCTTCATCGACAACCGCAATATCGAAACGGTGCGGGTATTCACCGCCATTCAAGAAGATATGCAGTCTTTCTTGGGTAAACACTGCAATGAAGCGATTTGACCGAAGCTCTTCTTCATTTATAGGCAGTGATGTGACCTTAAGATCGTTCAGGCCGTGAACGAGCTTCAAGTCATTCAATTGTCGCTCGACTTCGGAGACGAGCGCTCGGGTTGGGGCTACGAAGACAGAACTGTTCGACTTTCCTGTCGCATGTTGCCGAAGAAGCCAATTCAGCACAGCAAAAGTTTTGCCGGCTGCAGTGGGCGCAGTCGCAGAAACCCATTGAGCCTCAGAGAGTGATGACCATAGGTCTGATTGAAACCTGTTTGCCAAGATGGACTTTGCATCGTTGAGAATAATCTCAGACCGTAGCCTTCGACGTGTCTGTAACAGGGCTTCCATCGTGCCAAGACGGTCGTCTAGTTCTGGCTTCAAGAACCCCTTTTCCTCAGCGAGTGTGACTGCTCTGTGGTTTGAGAGTCTGGTGAGGATAAGGCTGCCGGAATCCTTCAATAGGTTGTTATTTGAAAAGCAAACTGCCGCTTCAGCCACCATCAGTGCGTATTCTTGGGCTTCGCGTTCGTCGCTCTCTGCAAGTATGCTCGCAGCAAGCAGAAGCTTTCGCCAATCAGTTGGCGCATCGACACCTTCGATCTCTAGTACGCCTTCACCAAAACTCAGGGCCGCTGACCATTGCCTGAGACGATCCAGGTCATTATTAATTCCATCCGAACTAATGAGCCAATTCTGTACGTTTTCTAGACTCATGCTTTTTGGCCCAAGAGGCTGAGAAAGTATGAGCGGAACTCCTCAATGGTCCTCATGGGGACACAAATGAAGCTTATCTCGAAGCTCGTGATTGCTTCTTTTCCAACTCGATTTTTGATTTGCTTAGTCCAACCCGGAACTTCTTGTTGCAAAGCTGCTTCAAGGGCTTTCTCGTCTAGGTTCTGACCATCCTCCAAGTAGCTCGCGGAGTCAAAGCCGACGAGCGCTATTCCACAATGATGAAGTGACAATGACTCCTTTTTGTCCTGGTCAAAGTAGTTTTTCAGGCCCTCCGTGAGCTTCGGGTCGTCGAAGTTGGCAAACTCGTTGATTAGAAAGACATCTTGAGCACGCGAAGAATCAGCGCCATCTGTGTCTGCTAGAAACGGTGCAAGCGAATTTAGACAATCTCGGACAGCATCTGATGCAACGCCATACAGTTTTGATTCACCCCAATAGACTTTCAATCCGCCATCGTCTGTACCTTTGGCGTAAACGCCGTCTGCTCCATGGTAATGCATTTCGGTCGATGTCTTTAGGCTCATTTTGCTAATGACCTGCGACATGCCAAAGACTGACTCGGCAAACGCAAAAACGAGAAGTTCGCCTCCTTCGCCGCTCTTAGCAAGTGAAGTGAACAGCGCTTCCGCTTCCTTTTCAAGTTTCAGAATGAGTGCTGAGGAACCTGTATCATTGAAAGAATTTTTCGCTTCTTCGATGCGTTTTCGGGGGATCGCGTAGTCTACAATTCTTGCGCGTAGAAACTCCGCAAGCGGCTTGAACCTTACTCTCCCGTGCGCATCAATCGGAAGTCGGTAGCAATGCACCTCGGTCGCTGTGTCTTCGATAACTTGAGCGGGCGTAAGCTCCACTAGGTGTGTATCTGTGACCTTGCCCCCAGTCCTTAGCGTCTGCGTGAGAAGCGTTGCTAGGTCGAGAGGCGCATCTTCAATTTTGGTTTCTTCGTTCATATGGTGGCGCTCACTACTCGTACCACAAGGTGTAGACAACTAAGCAGTGAATGCCCTCTACCAGAAGCGGAATCTGCTTAGTCTGTCACTAGTGTTTTGCCTTTGCTGCTGGTCCTTTTGTAAACCCGTAGGTGCAGACTTTGCGGTGGATGGGAACGGGGAAAACAGCCGTCTGTCGCAACTAAGTGTCCGAGCGCAGCGAACTTCCGCTTCCCGCCCCTCGAAGAGTTTGTTGGTGTTCAAGCCTTTGCCTATATTGCTAAGTCATATCTCGGAGCTCAGCATGACCGTCAAGACAACCATCAGCTTCACCGACCGCCACCATCGGTTCCTGACCGACAAGGTGGGCCAAGGCGCCTTCGCCTCGCAAAGCGCGGCTGTGGCAGCGGCTCTGGAGCAGATGATGCGCGATGAAGAGGAACGCGAGCTGGCCCTTGGCGCGATGGCCGAAGAAATTCGGGCGCGGCTCGACCGGCCGCGCGCCGACTATATCTCGGCGGAAAAAGCCTTTGCCGCCGCCCGGGCCAGCCTTCAGACCGAGCGCGAGGCGTGAGCCATCGCATCCGGTTCCATCCGGCGGTTTCGGAGGATCTAGACGCGATCATTCGCTGGCTGAACGATTATGCCGGCCCACAATAGGCAGCGCGCAGGTTGGACGAGATCGAAGCAGCTATCGCTAGCCTTACCGAACTGCCCAAAAGGGCAGCCTTCGGGATGGGATTACGCTCGGGCTGCGCGGCATTCCTGCAGGCCGGAAGGCCGTGATCGCCTTCACTATCGACGATGATGCACGCGAGGTCCATATCCACGCCGTGACCTATGCCGGGCCCGACTGGATAAGGCGCAGAAAAGCACGCGGGTGAAAATGCACACCTCGGGCAGCCAACGAAACCCGAGCCTCCAAGCGGTCCAGCGCCTCCATCCAATCCGGCCTCCGAAACCAGATAGGGATTTCGTGATCCGGATACCCTAGTCGAGTTCCGAGTGTTCTTCGATTAGCTTGGCGGGCGCCACATCCAGATGCTCCGCGACCCGCTGTAATGTTTGCAAGGTCACGTTCTGCTGGCCGCGCTCCATGGCGCTGACATGGGCACGGTCGACTTCCATCGCCGCCGCCAAAGCGGCCTGCGTAAGCCCGCAAACTTGGCGGTAGTGCTTGAGATTCCTTGCAAAAACAACGCGGATGTCCATCCGCGAGTAAAGAACCTATCGCGTATTTTGGTGCGACGTATTATAATGCTCATCTGCAGTTTGAATGACCGCAATCCGACCTTGCACATGCAATCTGATGTGCTGTTATGAGCCTTAACGCCCAACGGCGAGGGGGAATCATGTCTGCCACCGGCACCACGCCGATCGCTGATCTCGCACCACAAAGCGATGAGCTGACCGATTACGACCACGCGCATATGACGCTGTACTTGCGCCTGTTTGATGCCGCTGAAAGCGGTGCCAGCCTGCATGAAGTCAGTGAGATTCTTTTCGGTATAGATGTCGCCGAAGAACCAGAGCGTGCCAAAAAGATGTACGACAGCCACCTCGCCCGCGCTCGTTGGATGACGGAGCACGGCTATCGCAAGCTGCTTGAGGGCGGTAACGGCTGAACTTCGCCTTATCCGTAAGACATCGGCGAACACCCGCGCAGGTTGCGCAGGGCAACCGTTCTTGCCGTCGTTTTGACGCGTCACCAAGCTATACTCATTGTCCATCGAAACAGCTGACGCGGAGCTTCGCCATGACCAAAGATTGGCAAGACGAAGCGGCTTACAAGCATTTCGACAGACTCGACCTGTCCGGGCTGGCCTGGGAATGCTTGCGCCGCAATTCCGACTATCGCGCCAATTACCCGCGAATGCGGGATGGATTGAAATCACCGGCTGCATGGGGGTTACGATTTCCCGGTTGATCCGGACATCGACGCACCCAAAGCACCCGTGTTCTGGACGCCTTCAATCGCCCCGGCAGCGGTCGGGTATGCTGTGCCGGTCCCCGGCGGCGACACCGCCGCGCCGCACATCGATGCAGATGATCTGACCGTCATCGGAACGCAGGACGGCTTGATATATGTGCGCCTCGCAACAGGCGCATTGCTCATGCTAGATGCCAAAAGCCTCCAATGCCCGATTGGGATTCTGGTGCCGTTGGACGAACATTGGGCGGCACGAATCAATTCTCTCGAGTCGCTTCGCGCGCAGCTGTTGTACCGCAAACGATCCCCTCCGCCCCTGACGTCGCAGCAGCGACGGCGCATCCAGCTTGCATTGCGCACGCTCGACGCGCGCCGGGATCGTGCCAGCTATCAGACAATCGCGGGGCATTTGTTCGGCGCAGAGGCTGTGTCCCGCGAACATTGGAAAACCAGCTCCCTCAAGGCCCAGATCACCCGACTGTCCGCCCATGGCACGCATCTGGCCACCAAAGGCTATCGCTTTCTCCTTCTCGGCAAAGGACCCACGGGGCGCTCCAAGCCGCGCAAGTGATCACCGCGCGATCTCCGAAAATCGAACCCTCATCAGTCCCTGATCCTGTTGGCCTTTGGGGGTGACGTTTTCGCGCCACGATCTTCGTCATCCCTCCCCACCGCGCTCTTCCGTTTTGATGACCTCCGACAGCCCGCGACGCGCCGTCGCGCGGCCTAGCCACCGGAGATGCTCAAATGCCCGACCCCAACGAAGGACTACCGCCCCGCTACCTCAGAACGCCGGAAGCCGCCCGATTTCTCGGCCTATCTGGCCGCACGCTGGAAAAACACAGGACTTACGGGACCGGCCCGCGTTATTCGAAAATCGGCGGGCGTGTCGTCTACGCGGTCGACGATCTGCAAGCCTGGGTCACGAGGGGCGAGAAAACCTCGACCTCGGACGAGACCGAAGACCGCGTTCTACCCGCCAAACGCCATGCCGCCGTTTCGCCGGCCTATCTGCGGCGAGGGCGCTGAGCCGATGCAGACACTTGTCCACCTCACCTGGATCGAAGGGCGCATCGAGCGCTGGATCCGTTTCGGTCGGATGGCCGAGGAAACCATCCTGACGCGCACGGAAAAGCGCGTGGCCTTCGCCCCCGGCGCAATCTTCGCGCTCGTCCGCTGGTCGTCGAACGACCACGGCACTGTTGAAAGCCGGATCGATATTCTGCGCGCCGTCGGTGCAGGCGAGCCCTGCTCGACGGTGCCCTGTGTGACACCGGGCGGCGAGCTTTTGATGCGCCTCTCCGGTTGGCCCAAGGTCGAGGCGGCGCTTCGGTCCATCGATATCGTGGAAAGTTATGGCATCGCGACGGAAGATGTCTGCCCCGATCATTGGCGGCACGTCCACAACCGCCTGACCGCGGCAATGGAGCCCCGTCCCTACACTCCTGCCCGGCATGCGGCTTGGCTCAAGCGTCGCATGGTGACGATATGAACGCGGCGGCCCCTCCCCTCCTCGCGGCCGGTTTGTCCCTCGGCTTGCTCGCTGCAGAACAGATCGACCGCGCACCGCGTCTGATCTGGAATGCCTCAGCAAGCGTGCCGGTCGGACTTTACATTGTTCGAGCGTCAAACCCGCCATCGCTGGGCGATCTCGTTGCCGTGCGCCTGCCGGAAGACCTGTCATCCTGGGTGGTTGAGCGCGGCTATGTCGGTGCGGATACCTTGCTGTTGAAACGCATCGCGGCCGTCTCCGGCATGACCGTCTGTCGCGATGGTCTCGATGTCGCCATCGGTGGCACCGTTGTTGCCCAGGCAGCATCGGCTGACCAACAGAGCCGCCCGCTTCCCCGTTGGACGGGATGTGCCACGCTCGCCTCGGACGAGGTTTTCTTGCTCGTCGCCGGTGTCGCAGACAGCCTCGATGGACGCTATTTCGGGCCCTTGTCAGCGGATACGGTCCTCGGGCGTGCCATCCCTCTTTGGACATTTGGAGGGGCGGAAGATGCGAGTTCTTGAACCCGGGCACAGCCGTCGGCACGCGGGCGTCACGACCGCGCTTGTACTGATCCTCTGCATGCCGATCACCGTGGCACCGTTCGCCGTGATCGCTCAGGACCGCAGTGTTCCAGCATCTGAGCAGCAACCCACCGACATCCATATCGCAGAAGCCGCCCGCAGGTTCGGCATCCCGCAGCCCTGGATCCGTGCCGTCATGGAGGTCGAGAGCGCGGGCAATCCGCGCGCGGTGAGCCACGCGGGGGCGATGGGGCTTATGCAGATCATGCCCGGCACCTGGGCCGAATTGCGCGCAGCCCACCGGCTTGGCAATGACCCTTTCGATCCACGCGACAACATCCTGGCCGGTACCGCCTATCTGCGGCAAATGTACGACCGGTTCGGGTCGCCCGGCTTACTCGCGGCCTACAATGCCGGGCCTGCGCGCTACCAAGAGCACCTTGATACCGGCCGCGCCTTGCCGCGTGAAACCCGCAATTACCTCGCCATCCTCGCGCCACTCATCGCCGATGGAACCGACGTCGCGCGGGCAGTCAGCCGCCCGCAGACGACTCTGGACTGGCGCGACGCCCCGTTGTTCGCGGCAATGGCTGAGGAGGGTCAAACCCCGGGTGATGACACTCAACGGATTGCGTCTGACGCGTCTCGAAACGGGATATTCGTGCCTCTCAGCCGGGGGAAAACGCCATGATCCGCGGAATCGCACCATGGCGAGGTCGGGAATGCCCCGTCGCAGAAATGTGCCGAAGAGGGCCGACGCGCAGGGTCTCAACAGAAAGAGCGCGAGATAAAAGAGGTGCCGCAAGCGGACCTCAAGCTGTTGTTTCTCTGCGAGGATTTGCGCCGCACATCCAAGCTGCATGCCGCAGGACTTCACCTAGAGCGCTGATTTATTGGAGTTTTTCAAGCGGCAGCTGCTCGTGGAAGCGAGTGCAGCCATGACCCGGCGCGACAATGACCTGCGCATCCGCCCCGGGCGTATCCGCGACGGCGGCAGGACCTCGAAGCAACCCACACGTTTCGTCAACGAGGTCATGCGAGCTGCGCGGAAATCCGGAAATACCGGCTATCGCATCGGCGCGGGCAGCACGCGCTCCGGCAACACCTCTTTTGGACGCGGACGGTTTGCCCGAACCACCAAAGGTCTGACCCGCACGTCCCGACGCGTCGTCGCGAAGGCCCGCGTCGTGCGCCACCAGGGCAAGCGTTTTCGCTCCGCGCCCATGGCCAAGCATCTCGGCTACCTGCAGCGCGACGGCGTCGGCCAGGATGGACGAGACGCCGACTTGTTCGGGTCGGAACGCGATGATCTCGACCGGGGCGGATTTGCGGCGCGCTGCGAAAACGACCGGCATCATTTCCGGTTCATCGTCTCGCCGGAGGACGCGGGCGATCTCGAAGATCTGCGTGCCTTCACCCGGGATCTGATGGCCCGAGCCGAACGGGATCTCGGCACGAGATTGGACTGGGTCGCCGTCGATCACTGGAACACCGACAACCCACATGTCCACATTCTAGTGCGCGGAAAGGCCGACGACGGCCGCGATCTCGTCATCTCGCGTGACTACATCTGCCGGGGGGTTCGAGCGCGCGCGGAAGACCTCGTACAACTGGAACTGGGACCCCGCAGCGAGCGGGAGATTTCTCAAGCGCTCGAAACGCAGGTCACGGCGGAGCGTTGGACCGATCTCGACCGCGGCCTGCGATCCCTGGCGGACGATCATGCCGGCATCGCCGACCTGCGGCGCGGCACGCTGGAGCCCCGCGATCCGGAGCTGCGCCGCTTGATGATCGGGCGTGCCCAGACACTGGAGAGGCTCGGACTGGCCGAACAAATCGCCCCTGCCGTCTGGGAGTTGAAACCGACTGCCGAAGACACTCTGCGCGAGCTCGGGATGCGCGGCGATATCATCAAACGGATGCACCGGGCCATAGGCGCCGACCGCAACCGCGCGGCGGGTGATTTCGCCATCGAAGGCACGCCCACCGCCCCGATCCTCGGGCGGCTGGTGGAACGCGGCTTTCATGATGACCACGCCGGCACCGGCTACGCGATCATCGACGGTGTTGACGGTCGTGTCCATCACCTGCGCTTCCGGGATCTCGATGCGACCGGCGACACGCCGCAAGGTGGCATTGTCGAAACCCGGCTCTGGACAAGGAAGACAGACGGGATACCGCAACTGTCTCTTGTCGGACGATCCGATCTGTCGATTGCCGCCCAGATCGAGGCGGATGGCGCCACCTGGCTCGACCGCCTGCATCTTGCCCGGGACCGCGCACCGCTGAGCGGTGCCGGATTTGGCGCAGAGGTTCGCCAGGCATTGGAGCGCCGCTCGGATCAACTCGTCGCCGAAGGTCTCGCCCGACGGCAAGGTCAGCGGGTGACCTTTGCCCGCGATCTGCTGGCCACCCTGCGCAACCGCGAACTGGACGCCATCGCTCAAGACCTGAGCACACAAACCGGACTTCCCCACCACAAGCCGACCGAGGGCAAACCCGTCGCAGGGACATTCCGCCAACGCCTCGATCTCGCCTCGGGCCGCTTCGCCATGATCGACGATGGTCTCGGCTTCTCGCTCGTCCCCTGGACCCCGCAACTCGAACGCCATCTCGGCCAGACCGTCACAGGCACGATGACGCCCGGCGGCGGGATCGACTGGAGCCTCGGGCGCAAGCGCGGGCTGAGCCTCTGAGCAGAAAGGACATCACCATGAGCCGTCAGGACACGTCATCGGCCACCAAGATCCTCTGGGGCCAGATCATCATCGTCAGCATCGTGGCGCTGCTCTTCGTCTGGGCGGCGACACAATGGGTCGCGTTTCGTCTGGGGTTCCAGCCCCAGCTTGGCGCGCCTCTCACCACCCTGTTCGGCCTGCCGATCTATCGCCCGTGGCAGGTCTTCACCTGGTGGTACTGGTACGACGCCTACGCGCCGCGCGTCTTCATGGAAGGGGCCGCAATCGCGGGCGCAGGCGGAATTGCCGCGATTGCCGTCGCCATCTTGCTGTCGATCCTGCGGGCGCGCGAGGCGAGCGACGTGACAACCTATGGCTCTGCCAGATGGGCAAGCCCCAAGGATATCACCGCCGCTGGGCTGTTCGCAGACGACGGGGTCGTGCTGGGCCGTCTCGACAAGCGCTACCTCCGGCATGACGGACCGGAACATGTGTTGTGCTTCGCGCCCACCCGCTCCGGCAAGGGCGTTGGCCTGGTGATCCCAAGCCTGCTGACCTGGCCCGGCTCCGCGATTGTCCACGACATCAAGGGCGAAAACTGGCAGCTGACGTCCGGATGGCGGGCGCGGTTCGGGCGTGTCCTGCTCTTCGACCCGACCAATGCAGCCAGCGCAGCCTACAATCCGCTGCTCGAGGTTCGCCGCGGGGAGCGCGAGGTGCGGGACGTGCAAAACATCGCCGACATCCTCGTCGATCCCGAAGGCCAGCTCGAGCGGCGGAACCATTGGGAGAAGACCAGCCACTCCCTTCTGGTCGGCGCGATCCTGCATGTCCTCTATGCCGAGAAGGACAAGACACTGGCAGGCGTCGTCGCCTTCCTGTCAGATCCTCGGCGTCCCATCGCCGCCACACTGACTGCAATGATGCGGACTGCCCATCTCGGAGATCGCCCGCATCCTGTTGTTGCCCAAGCCGCGCGCGAGCTGCTGAACAAGTCCGAGAACGAACGCTCCGGTGTTCTCTCCACCGCCATGTCCTTCCTCAGTCTCTACCGCGACCCCGTGATCGCCGCCGTGACCCGGCGCTGCGACTGGCGGATCGACGATCTGGTCTCAGATGCGCGGCCGCTCACCCTCTACCTCGTGGTGCCGCCATCGGACATTTCCCGCACGAAACCGCTGGTCCGGCTGATCCTCAACCAGATCGGCCGCCGCCTGACGGAAGAGTTGCACAACACCAACCGCAAGCACCGCCTTCTGTTCATGCTCGACGAGTTCCCCGCCCTCGGCCGTCTCGACTTCTTCGAATCCCAGCTCGCCTTCATGGCGGGCTACGGTCTCAAGGCCTTCCTGATCGCCCAGTCGCTGAACCAGATCGAAAAGGCCTATGGCCAGAACAACGCCATCCTGGACAACTGCCATGTCCGCGTCGCTTTCGCGACCAATGACGAGCGCACGGCGAAGCGCCTGTCCGACGCCCTCGGCACCACGACCGAACTGCGCGCGATGAAGAACTATGCCGGGCACCGCCTGTCGCCCTGGCTCGGGCATCTGATGGTCTCGCGCCAGGAAACCGCCCGGGCCTTGCTTACCCCCGGTGAGATCATGCAGCTTCCACCCGATGACGAAATCATCCTCGTATCAGGTGCATCCCCGATCCGGGCGCAGAAAGTCCGCTACTTCCGCGACGCGCAGCTGAAGGCGAGAATCCAAAAGCCGCCTATCGTAGAAGTATTTGTACCTTTCAGCCCTGCGGGATCCGATGATTGGAGCAGTCTTCAACCGATCACACCGCCTCAGGAAGCTGATACGAACAAGCCGGCTGACGAGGCGGAAGGCGGCATCCGACGAGAGCCTGAAATCCCAGAACATGAGGATGTGGCGCCCGAACTGCCGTTCCCGCGCGAGGAATTCGCGGCCCTCGAAGACGAACCTGACGACGAGACCCAACGCGCCCGCGCCATGCAAACCCGCTTCCGCTCCGTCGCGCATCAAGCGGCCCTCGATCCGGACGACGGCATCGAACTGTGAGGTGACGACATGAAGAAAGCCAAGATCACCGCCTATGTCGACGCAGCCCTCTTCGACGAAATCGACGCACTGGCGACGCGGCGGCGCGTTCCCAAAACCCAGATCATCGAGGCAGCATTGGCGTCGTTCCTGTCACCCGACAGCGCAGAACAGAACGAAGCCGCGATCGTCCGCAGGCTGGACCGCCTGACTCGTTCGCTTGAAAGGCTGGAACGCGATCAGGAGATCACGACCGAGGCGCTGGCTCTGTTCGTCCGCTTCTGGCTGACGACGACTCCACCCTTGCCGGATGACACCTACGCGGCCGCCAAGGCGAAGGGCAAGGAGCGGTATGGTGGTTTCGTTCAAACGCTCTCGCGTCGTTTGGCCAAGGGATCGACCCTGACCAAGGAGCTTTCACGCGACCTATCAGCCTCTGCGGACTAGGGGGCAACCGAGACACAAGCGATCTTTCGCGCCTCTCGACAGAGCAAAGCGGTTGTTCCTAGCGTCGGTTACCAACGTCGCTTGTGCGGACAGAGCGCCAGTTCGCTGCGCTTGCTCGAACGGCCGCTATGGGGTGAATCTAAATTCAAACAGCAAAGCGCCCGATCGGTTGCACCGGGCACTTCTTTCTCAATTCACCTCGAGACTACTTAGTAGCGAGGATGTCGAAATTGTGGACGTTTGCCAACACACCATCGTCCCATCCGCCAGAGACCAATTCTGGAGCCTTTTCATTCAGGAGTCCAGCTACTTGTCCGGCAAAGTGCGCTTCGCGGCCAGAGTTGTCGGCAAAGATGTCGAAGATGGCAAAGTTGTTCTCGTCAATCTGCAGCGCCGCCCAGAACAATGTCTTGGGTTCGGTATCTGCGACGATGGGGCCGGCGGCGGTCAGCAAGGCTGCCAATTCGGGGCCTTTACCTGGAGCAGCTTCGAGCTTGATGTAAGTTGCGGTCGTTGCCGTGTAGAGATCAACCGGCGCCTTTACCGACAGGACATCGGAGTTGTTGATATTCGCGACAACACCGTCGTCCCATCCTCCGTCGACCAGCGCGTCCGCGTTTTGGTTCAAAGCCGCAGCAACCGCTCCTGAGAAATGAGCGTCGCGTGCTTCTTCATCTGCGAAGATGTCAAAGATTGCGAGCGTATCGTCGGCTTGCAGAGCAAACCAAAGTACGGTGCCCGGCTCTGTTTCTCGCACGATAGGTGCGGCACCAGCCAGAAACTCCGCGAAGGCTCCGGTCTGGCCTTCGGCGGCGGGCATGGCGATGTAACTGGCAGTATGATTTTCCATTGGGTTGTCCTGTGCAGTTGCAGAAGTTGTGATCAGAGCCAGTGCGGCGAATGTCTGAAGGACTTGCGTCTTCATGGTCGTCTCCTGGTTTGAAGTGCATCGTGGTTAGTTTCGATGCACTCTTGTCCCATGCCGGATGCGTCGGACTCCAATTCCGAAATTCTATTCTTTGATAGACATGGGCTATCGTAGTTGGTTTGATGGCCTGAACCGGGATGTGACGGAGAATGCGGCGATGGAAATGAACCAGATCAGGTATTTTCTCGCTGTCTGCGAGCACCGAAACTTTACCCACGCAGCCAGTGCCGCCAATGTCTCCCAACCTTCCTTGACGACTGCGATCAAGAAACTTGAAGACGAGCTTGGAGGCGACCTGTTTGTCAGGGACCGTGCGGGATGCAGGCTTACCACCCTCGGAAAACTCATGCAGCCAAGGTTGCGGAAGGTTCACGATGAGACGCGACTGGCTAAGGCAGAAGCGATCCGTCATATGCGCTTGGAGCGGGTTCCAATCTCTGTCGGTGTCGGTGAAACGATTGGCCACAACAGGATTTCGGCAGCTATGGAGCGTACTCGTACGCGATTGCCGCAAGCCGAAATCGAATTGATCGTTGCGTCATCCTCCGAGCTTCTTGCCGGGTTGCGGGATGGTGAGTTTGACGTTGTCATCAGCGCAGAGAAGGTCGGTGAAGACCTCTATCGCATAGACCGTCTCTATGAAGAGGACTACAAGGTCGTGGTGTCAAAGTCGCACCCGTTGTCTGAACTAAATACGATTTCTCTGTCGACTCTTGCGAAAACTGACATGCTTGACCGACTAAATTGCGAAATGCGGGATGCTTTGTTTGGGACCTGCGCGGATCAGGGTCACGAACTCTACGCGGCCTATCGGTCAAATCGCGTGGATTGGCTGGTTGAGCTTGCTCGGCAAGGGTTAGGTGCGGTGATCCTGCCAGCCACCGCTATTCCTTCGGACATTGGCCTGGTGTCGAAACCCATCGATGGCCTTGAAATATCAAGAACTGTTGTGGCTCTTCGATATCGGCACCAAACGACGAGACCAGAGACAAATGATCTGATCCGTGAGATGACGCGCACGCCAGCGTAGTGAGGTCGGTAACCGACATTCGCCCATCGTGCAGCATTCGTCACTATGGGCTCTGAGCCAGCGTTGGTGCGCACGCCGCTGCCTGTCCGGTCTCGGATGGCGAACGGCATAAGCCGTTCGCCAAGATTATCAGATGTCGACCGACTCGGCGATGCTGAGGGCATCCTCGAGTTCGACGCCCAAATATCGGACGGTACTGTCGACCTTCGTGTGACCAAGCAGAAGCTGGACCGCGCGAAGATTGCCCGTCTTGCGGTAGATTTGCGCCGCCTTGGTGCGCCTTAGCGAGTGTGTGCCGTAGCCGCTCGGCTCGAGGCCGATCGCCGTCACCCAATCCCGAACGAGCCGCGCGTATTGCCGCGTGGAGATGTGCGGTCTGTCGTGGAACCGGCTCGGGAACAGGAAGGCGCAGCCGATCATCTCCGGCCGCGCCACCCAAGCCGAGATCGACGCGCGAGTGTTTTCCGTAACTTCGAACTGGACGGGGCGCTGCGTTTTGCTCTGGATGACGGAGACGCGTTCGCGCACGCAACCGCCGACGACGAGATCGGCGACCTTGAGCCTGACGAGGTCACAGCCGCGCAGCTTGCTGTCTATGGCCAGGTTGAACAGCGCGAGATCGCGCAGGTTGCCGGAGAGTTCGAGGCGCGCGCGGATCGCCCAAACCTGCTTCGGCAAGAGCGGGCGTTTCTGACCGACGAGCCTGCCGCGGTTCCAGGGGCGCCGCTTTGGCTTGGTGACGGGGAGCTGGATCTTAGACATGAGACTTCCTCCATCCGTCCCTCCCGGCCCAGGCGTCGACATCGCGTGACCCCTCGATAGTAAGCGAGATCGCGAACGACCGGTGACGAAGCTGACCGCCAGCGCTCTGACGCCGCGCCGCCGCATGACTGCTTCGAGCCCACCTCTTTGGTTGCTGCGGTCGACGTGAATGACCGAAGCGACTTTAGCAGTCTCTGCGTTCCGGTTGCAGGCGATAGCTTCGGCAACCACACAACGCTATGAATGAGCATGGGTAAACGCGGATGCTCAAACCATGTGGCCTGACTTGCTGAGATGAGCCGACGTCGGCATATCGAGCGGCTTCTGCCGGAGCTGAAAGCCTATGCCTACTCGATCAGTGATCGGCGCGAGGATGGGGACGATCTCGTGCAGGACGCCGTGGCCCGGGCCCTGCGCGCGGACTCGCCGCCGCGGCGTCTTGGCGAGTTCAGACCCTGGATGTTTCGGACGATCCGCAACCTGAACACCGACGAATTGCGCAAGCGCCGCGTCCGCCGGGAATATCTCGAGCGCGAGACACGTCTGTCCGGTGAGATCTCCGATGATCCGAAACACGAGCGGGATATGCATGTCCGTGCGGCCTTTGCGACCTTATCGAGCGAGATGCGGGAAATTTTGACCCTGATCGACATTCTGGGCCTCAAGTACGACGAGGCAGCGCGCGTCATCGACGTGCCGCGTGGAACGGTGATGAGCCGGATCAGCCGCGCACGCCGCGCGCTTCGCGACCGGATCACCGGAGTCGAGAGCGACAAGCGGAGCACACCGTGACCGATCCCTGCAACGAGGACTGGGAGATCCTGAACGCCTATCTCGACGGCGAGCTGTCAGGCCATGAGCATCGTGCCTTCGCCCGGCGCTTGGCCCGGGAACCGGACTTGGCCGCGGCCGCGGCCGAGCTGCGCGCCCAGTCCGAAAGCCTGCGCCGGATGCGGCCCGTCGCCGATGCGGAATCGCCCGTCTGGATGCGTCCCGTCGCTTGGGGCGGAGCGATCGCGGCAACCTTGGCCCTAGTCGCATTTCTTGCGATGCCCGGGGCGGACCGAACAGACTTGACCTCGATCCACGAGACCTTCCTCAAGCAAAGCTTTCCGACCTCGGATGACGCCCTCGCCGAAGTCGGCTTCAATGGGGGCGGCCTACTTCCCGACTTGTCCCCGGCCGGACTGGCGCTCGTGGCCGTGCGCGAGGTCGAGGGTGGCATCGCCGGCCATTACAGGGGACGCAACGCCTGCCGTCTTACGCTTCTGAGGCTGGAGGACGGGAATGTGGACGGGCCCAATGCGCCGGATGCCTGGGTCGTCGATGGACGGCGCTACGCCGTCCGAGCCAAGGGCATGAAGTCCGACCGCCTTGCGGCGATCGAGACGTATCTCAAGGCCGTGACCGACCCCGATGGTGATAGCGCGGACCGCCTGGCCTTCGCGCGCCAGGTCGCGCGAACCGCGACCTGCGCCTAAGCGGCGGGGGTCTTAGCCCCCGTTGCCAGCCACCTCCGCGACGTAGGCCGAGACCGTCTCGATCTCCTCCTCGCTCAGGGTACCCTCGAAGGCGGGCATGACGCCCACCCCGCTGGTGACGGCCGCGCGGACCTGATCCACGCTGGGCTGAAGCTCGTCGAGGTTCGGCCCGACCTTGCCCTGGGCCTCCGCCTCGGCGAGGACGTGGCAGAGCGCGCATTGAGGCTGCGCGGTCTCGGTGAAGATCGCCCGGCCCGCCTCGGGATCGGCCTCCTGCGCGGCGAGCGGTGGCGCAAAGAATGCGAGGAGAACGGCCGAAAGGGCTGTCGGACTGCCGGGGGAATTGCGTAGGAGTTCCGTGAGGTTAATTTTCATTGTCTCTTCCTTATCCGACCGTCACGTCGACGGCATGGCCGCGCCAGCCGTTATGCCCATAGCCACGCTCGTTGGGCTCGAACTCTTCGGGCTGCGTATCGCCGTTGCCGTTGGTGGCCCGGCTCGCGAGAGTATGGGTCCCCGCGTCCAGGTCGGCGACAATGACGAAGGGCCGCCAGGCATAGGGGCCCATGTCCGGGCCGAGGAGTTCGGCCTCCTGCCAGCTCCCGCCGTCGTCAGTAGAGACCTCCACCCCCGTCACGGCACTGGTGCCACCCATGGCGAGACCTTCGATCCTGACTTGTCCGGTATTGGCATCCTCAAGCGGGCCGGTGATCCAGGACTTGACGCTCATCTCGTACATCGAGGGCTGGGACGGGTCGCCCGAGACGCCCACAGGCCGGACGCGGTAGCCGGTCTGCTGAATCTTGGCGGGGCTCTCCTCGGCGGTGAAGGCGAGCCGCTTGAGATACTTGACGTTGTTGACGCCGTAATAGCCCGGAACGATCAGCCGCAGCGGGCCGCCGTGTGCCAGGGGAACCGGCTCGCCGTTCATGTCCCAGGCCAGGATCGCCTGTTCCATCGCCTCCACGGGCACGGAGCGTTCGACCTGGATGCTCTCGGGCGGCAGGCCCTCGGGGATCTCCTCTCCCCCGGTGCCGGTCAGGAAGGCCATGTCGCCCGCGACGCCGCCCATGGCTTCGGCCACGGCGCGGACCGGAACGCCTGTCCAGATCACGTTGCCGGCCGCGCCGGTTGCCCATTGCGACCCGCTCGCCTCGTGATCGAAGAAGGCCCGCCCGTTGCCCGAGCATTGCAACACCGCGACCACGGTCTCCGACCCGAGCAACTTCAACGCACCGAGTGTCATCGTACCGGGCTCGCCCACGCCTTCGACCGAGACCTCCCACGCATCGCGATCGGCGACGATCTCGTCGGAGGGCGCGGGCAGGTTGTTGCGGATGTAGAGATCGCTCGAGGGCGTCACGAGCGCGTCGCCTTGCGCGGCGCGCGTGGTCTCCAGCGTCTCGGAGGTATGGACGATCATGTCGTCCGCGTCCTTCCAGGCGACATAGGCGGGCAGTTTTCCGCCTTCCTGCGCGATCGCCGGCAAACCTGTCACGGCTGCGCCGGCAAGACCGGCCGAGCCAATCAGGAACTGGCGGCGTTTCACCGGGTATACAGTGGTCATGATGTCCTCCCTTTACCTTCTGAGCCGCATCGTGCTCGATGGAAGGACGGTCACCCCGCACAGATTATTCCCTCGCGACGAATAATTTCCGCCGCGAAGTTCCTAGCCGGGGGCACTTATCTTTGCCAGCCTTCGGTGGCCATGAGTTCCTGCGCCTCATCAGTCACGAGGAAGTCCAGAAAGTCCTGCGCCGCCGGGTCCGCGTTCGGGGAAATCACCACGTTCACGTCGCGCCAGATTTTCCGGGCGTCGTCGAGTTCCACCATTTCCAGTACGTCCTGATGGGTCAGCGGCCAGTTCGGCCAGGTAATCCACGCATCGGCATCCTGGTCCTGGAACTGTTGGAAGCTCGCTCCTGAGCCGAGTGCGTAGGCGACGATGTTTTCTCTGAACGCCGCGATGTCGTCGAGCCGCCCGAGACGGCCAGCGACGTCCTCCCAAGTGCCCGTGCCGGAAGTGTTGTAGACCCCCGCCCCTTCGGTCACGACAATACTGATGTCCTCGCCGAGAAGATCCTCGAAGCCCTCGATACCCTTCGGGTTACCCGCCTTCACAGCGATGACGGCGGGGCGGATGTAGATCGGCTCGACATCGGCGTGATCGAAGGCCGGATAGGTCAGTAGAAACGCGGTCATCGACTGCTCCGCCGTGCCCCACAGGATGTCTGCGTCGGCCTGAGCGTCAGCACTCCAGTCCGCTTCTGGCCCGGCAACGATCTCGACTTCCGTGCCGGTCTCTTCCTGCCAAACATCGGCGACCTTCTGGAACGCGGTATGCGGCCCGCCCGCGCCATAGAGCTTGACGATGCCGTCCTCGGGAGCGTGGGTGATACTCGGATCGGCGAGGTCCGTTTTGCCGACACGGTCGGAGAACACGTCGGCAGCCGCCGGCAGAGCCACGAGTGTCGTGGTGGCGATGAGCATAGTGAGGCGGATCATGGAACTTCCTTCATTGGGGATCTTCGACGGTGATTTGGCTCCGTCATAGATACTGACGGCCAAAGGGCGCGGCCTATTCCCGGACAGAGACTCACAGTCGCGTCATCAGAGGACACGAAGAGCGATACGGAAAGCCGCGGGAATACCCGGCCCGGGTCGCACGTCTGTTGGGTGCGTGTCCCTGAGTGGGACGAGCCAATATTTCGGCAATCATACGAAAGCCTTCAATGACAGACACCACCGCCGATGCGGGGTCAAACAGATCGATCTGGCCTGGCCTCGCCCTCACCGCCCTGATTGCCGCCGCTGCCTTTGGACTGCGCCTCGTCCCCGGGATAGACGCGCTCTCGCCGCTGATCCTGTCGATCCTTATCGGTATGGTGCTGCACAACACGATGGGCACGCCGGGCGCGGCGAAGCCCGGCGTCAACGTATCTCTGAAGGTCATTTTAAAGGCGGGGGTTGTGCTGCTTGGCCTGCAACTCACTATCGGTCAGGTTATCGAGGTCGGCCTGCGCGGCGTGGGTATTATCGCGGCCGCGCTCATCGCGACGTTCCTCTTTACCAAGTGGCTCGGGCGGCAGCTCGGGGTAGGCACCAAGCTCACCGAGTTGATCGCCGCCGGCACCTCGGTCTGCGGTGCCTCCGCCGTGATCGCCACCAACACCGTCACACGGGCCTCCGACGAGGACGTGGCCTATGCGGTGGCCTGCGTGACGGTGTTCGGCTCGCTGTCGATGGTGTTGATCCCGGTGGTCGAGGCGACGGTGCTCCATCTCGGCCCCGATGCCTACGGGCTCTGGACCGGTGCAGTCATCCACGAGGTCGCTCAGGTCGTCGCCGCGGCCTTCCAACAGGGCGATGCGGCCGGGCATACGGGGACGATCGCCAAGCTCACCCGGGTGATGATGCTGGCGCCTCTGGTTCTGACGCTCGGCCTCCTGGCCCGGCGGCGAAACGAGGGGGCCTCGGGTGCCGGCGCCCCGATTCCGTGGTTCGTTTTTGGCTTCGTCGCCATGGTGGGGATCGCTTCGTTGGGGATCGTGCCAACGGCCGCGGAGCCCTGGCACAAGGGCCTGACCCAGTTCCTCCTGGCCATGGCGCTCGCGGCGATGGGGCTCGAGACGGACATTCGCAAGCTCGCGGCCGAGGGCGCGCGACCCGCGCTCCTCGGGGCGGCGTCGTGGCTCTTCATCGTCGCGCTCGGGCTTGGTCTCGTTCTTCTTCTCGGGCCGAGCGGATGACGGAGGAGCTTGCAAACGCCGCCGCCAGGTCCCGGCGCCTTTCAGCTTTGGATGCGCCGCACATGACCGCGCTCAACACCTATGCAGAGGGCCTGCGCGCGGAGGGTCGCGACGTGCCATGGTTCGATCCGCACGACGGCGGTACGACGGCACGATGCCTGATCCTGCTGGAGCGGCCCGCGCGGCTCGGGGACGCGCCCCGGTTCGTTTCGTGTGACAACCCTGCACCGGCGCAGCGCAACCTGCGGCGGTTCTTGGCGGAAGCGGGTCTGACCCGTCGGCGGATCGTGATCTGGAACGCCGTGCCCTGGCTGCCGCCCGCGGACACGGTGCACAACACACCGTCCCGCATGACCGAACTACGTGATGGGCTGGCCCATCTCCCGGCGCTTCTGGGGCTCCTGCCCGCGCTACGCGCGGTCGTCCTGGCCGGACGCTCTGCCGGACGCGCGTCGCCCCTCTGCGCGGTCCCCGTCTTGCGAGTTCCGCACCCGTCGCCTGTCTATGTAAACGCAAACCCATCAGCGCGAGGTCGAATCGTGGCTGGGCTCTCTGAAGCCGCTTCGAAAATAGAATGTCCGACGACTGGCCGTCACTAGAGCACGGCACTGGCAGATTATTCGGCTCCGCCAATCAGTTCCTTGAACCCGGTTTATTCATCCAAATCGATGGGGGCAGGTTGCGTGCGCCTGAAAGCGCCGTAGAATCAAGTTGCTACACCAAAATCCGCCAGCAGCTTCGGACGCACGCATGGGTGAAACGCTACGGCCGGTCACGGCCGGATTCAACCGCTCTCTTTCGATCGAAACTCGCGCCGAGCGCCTGACGGGCGATCCTGGCGCAGTACTGCTGCGAGAAGCTCTCGACGCGACCGGGATTATCGGCTGGATGGCGGCGCGGATGAAGGACAGCCGCCGCCAAGCCGATGTCGTGCATGACCTGCCGTCGCTCTTGCGGACCATGGTGCTCCTGGTCGCTCAGGGTTGGCAGGACCACGACGATGCGGATGCCCTGCGGCATGATCCAGCGATGCGTGTGGCGGCCGCCTCGTCGGCCGGGCTGACGCCGCTGACTGGGCACCCTGGGCTGGCCTCTCAGCCCACGCTTTCGCGTTGCACAGCGATGCTGGCGGAGCCAGGCAACCTGAAGGTTCTGCGGGAGGCTGCCCTCGAACTCGCCGGTCGGAACCTGCGCGCCGAGAATGGCGGGCAGCGGCGCACTCGCATGACGCTGGACGTCGACAGTCTGCCCATCGAGGTGCATGGCCATCAACCGAAGGCCGAGTGGAACGGGCACTACCGGACCCGGGTCTATCACCCGCTGGTCACCTCCATCGCCGAGACCGGCGACATGCTCGACGCGCGTTTACGCCCCGGCAATGTCGGCACTGCCGACGGTGCGCTGGACGTCATTCTCGACGTCGTCGATCGGGCCGAGGCCAGCCTGTGCCAGATCACGACCGTGCGCATCGATGCAGGCTTCCCCTCTGGCGCGCTCCTGTCGGGCCTGGAGGGGCGCGGCATCCACCACGTCGCCCGCCTGCGGGCGAACGCAGCCCTCGACAGGCTCGCGGCGCCGCACATGAAGCGACCGCCGGGACGACGGCCGACGGAACCGCGGCTTTGGACGCATGAGCTGGAATACCAGGCGCAGGGCTGGGACGAGCCCCGCCGTGTGGTGCTGGTGGTCAAGGAGCGCGAGGGCGATCTGCTGCTCGACCGCTTCTTCCTCGTCACCTCGATCTCGCGCTTCCAGATGAAGGGGCAGGCCCTGCTGGACCATTATCGCCAGCGCGGCAAAGCAGAAGGCCACATGGGCGAGCTGATGGACGTGCTGTCTCCAGCGCTGTCCTCCACCAATCGCGCCAAGACCCATCTGCGCGGCAAGAAGCCGAAATCGGTCACGCCCCCCATCGATGCCTTCGCCTGCAACGAAGTCCGGTTGCTCGTCGCCATGCTCGCCTACCAGATCATGCACGTGGCGCGCGCCATGGCCCGGCGCGCCACGAAAGCCCCTTGGAGCCTGCGCCGCCTGCGGGAACGCGTGCTGCGCGCCGGCGCTCGTCTCATCATTTCAGCCCGGCGCATGACCTTGATACTTGCCGCAACGGCCGCGCCCTACTGGGCCGCCATCTGGCCGCAGATCCAGATGCTACGCGGGGCCGACCCATAATCGCGAGCAAGTTGCAGATGCCGCCGACACAATGAACGCCCAGGGGCGGCCAGAAGTCGTGGCCGATCCAAAGGGCGAAATCATCCAAAGGATGTCGTCTCGTCCACTCTCTCAACCAAACCGGGATGCGTAGCTCTCATCGGCAACAAGCTGGTGCCCAGAAGCCGGCAAGAACGGCTTCAACCCGCCTCCAGCGCGCCGCCGAGCCGGCTCGGCGAATAATGCGGGTTAAGACAAGCGAACCAGCACGGCGTGGTTCTCCAACCTAGCAACTGTATCTGTCAGGTAGCCGGAGCGGCCCATTTCTGACGGTTCCTGCACAGCGCGTTCGCGATGGTTACGAGCTTTCGGGCAACCGCGG
>NZ_FOAI01000026.1 GCF_900109705.1 Roseivivax marinus
CCGCGGTTGCCCGAAAGCTCGTAACCATCGCGAACGCGCTGTGCAGGAACCGTCAGAAATGGGCCGCTCCGGCTACCTGACAGATACAGTTGCTAAGGTCGGTCAGAGGCCCAATTGTTTCGCGCGCCGGGCGTGGCCGCGCTTGACCGTTGCTTCGGACGATACCGCCGGGTGTCCGATATGCGGCCAACCGGTCGAAATGTCCGACTGCCCTGCAATCCGTCAATCTCGTCCCACCCGACCGTTCTTACGCGGATCATCTTCGCAAAGCGGGCGTTGACATTGACGACAAAAACGCTCAGCTAAGCCGCACCCAGCCATCCGTTCAGGTCGCTCGGCACCAGAATTCTATCCAGACCACCGTTCGTCCCCGCTTCGGGGACAGGGCGGCAGGACAGAGGTGCCCGTCCGTGACCTATCTCGCCGAACTCATCCAGACCCTTCGCGATGCCGCGCCAGAGCAGCTCGGCCTGTTGTTCGACGGGGGGCCCGTGATCTGGCTGATCGCCGCCCTTTCGATCCTGACTGTCGCGCTGGTGCTCTGGAAAGCGTGGCGGCTGGCGCTGATCGGCGCCTGGAGCGGAGGTCGCCGCGCCGAGCGTGCGGTTGCCATGTGGGAATCCGGGGACGTGGAGTCGGCCCGGCGGCTGTTGAGCGGGCGGCGCACCTGTCGGGCCGTTCTGGCACGCTCTGCGATGGACTCATTCCGCGATCCGCACCTCAGCGCCGAGGCGGCCGAACAGGAGACCGTGCGCGTTGCCAAGCGGTTGATGGCCCGTCTGCGAAGCGGCCTGAGGCCGCTGGAACTCATCGCGACGATCGCTCCGCTTCTCGGGCTGCTCGGGACCGTGCTTGGCATGATCGCGGCATTCCAGGCCCTTCAGGAGGCCGGCAGCCGCGCCGACCCCGCGACGCTGGCCGGCGGCATCTGGGAAGCGCTGCTGACCACCGCGGCGGGCATGGCGGTGGCGATCCCGGCCTCGGCGGCGCTGACCTGGTTCGAGGCGGTGGCCGACCGGCTGCGTCACGAGATGGAGGACCTCGCCACCCGCCTCAGCATCCATGCGCCCACACCCGTAGAGACGGGCCTGAAGCACGCGGCGGAGTGAGGCATCCATGACGCTCGGAGACCCGCCCCCGCGCCGCCGCCCGTCTCTCACACCGATGATCGACGTGGTGTTCCTGCTGCTTGTGTTCTTCATGCTCTCCTCGCGCTTCGGCACGGACGTGCAGGTGCCGCTGAATCTCGCGGGCGATGCGTCGGGAGACTATTCCGGCCCCCCGCGCCTCGTGGACGTGCGGCCGGATGACGTTCGGCTCAACGGAAGCGCGACGCCGCTCGATGCCCTGCCCGCGGCCATCGAGGACCTGACCGAGACCCCGCAGGACACGATCGTTCTGCGCGCGCGCGACGGCGCTGCGCTTCAACGCGTCGTGACGGTGATGGAGACCCTCGGCGCGGCCGGGTTCGACCGGATCGTGCTGGTGGAGGGAGGCTCATGAGGATCGACGCCCCGCAACGACGCCGTCCGCAGGAAAACCTCGTGCCGATGATCAACGTGGTCTTCCTGCTGCTGATCTTTTTCCTGATGACGGCGCAGATCGCGCCGCCCGAGCCTTTCGAGGTCGAGCCGCCCGAGGTCTCCGAGGCTGCGGACACGGACGGCACCCTGAGCCTTTATCTCGGGCCGGACGGGCAGATCGGGTTCCGCGACGTGACCGGCGACGAGACCATCGCCGCGATCGCTGCCGCGCGCGAGAAGGACTGCGGCGGAGCGTGCGATGCGGACGGTCCGGTCCTGATGTTGCGCGCGGATCGCAACGTGGCCGCCGACGAGGTGGCTGCCTTGATGACCCGGCTCGGCACCGCCGGTATCACGCGGATCGAACTCGTGACGGCCCGGCAATGAAGCGCGCGGCGGAAACCCTAGTGTTCGGCGCGCTGGCCCTGGGCGCTCACGCGGCGGTTCTCGCGCTGGCCACCGAGGCCGACGGCGGGGCAGCCGCCTCGGGCCAGGGAGGCGAGGCCCAGGTGTCGCTCGAGGCCGCGTCGGCGCAGGTCTCGGAAATGGTCGATCGGTGGGACACGCCCCCCGCCCCGGTTGAGGCACCGCAAATGGCGGCGATGGACGCCCCGGAGCCTCCCCCGGCGCCCGAGGCCCCGGCTGCGCCCGACATGTCCGCGCCCGTGGCCCCACAGGCCTCTCAGGGACTGGCCCTTCCGACGACCGAGGACGCGCCGACACTGGACCGAGAGGCCACGGCACCGCCGCCACCGCCCGAAGCGGAGCCCGAGCCCGAACCCGAGGACGTTCAGGAGCAGGAACCGGAGCCTGAGCCAGAGCCGGAACCGAACGCCGATCCCGACAGCGCCGCCCCGCTGCGGAGTGCCGAGCGGCCGCAGACGCGTCCGGACGATCTGCGCCCGCCGGAACCCGAACCCGAACCGCAACCCCTGAGGCAGGCGCAGCCGGAGCCGCGTCAGGCGGATCCGGAGCCGCGGCAATCGCCGTCGCAGACAACGTCGCAAAGCCAGAGGGCGTCTGGCGCAGGCGGCGGCAGCAGTGCCGGACAGCGGCAACAGCAGCAGGCGGCCACGCTCAGCCCCAGCCAGCGCCAGAACCTCGCGCGTCAGTATGGCGCGCGGATCCGCGCCACGCTGGAGCGGCGCAAGCGCTATCCCGGCGATGCGCGCGGCGCGTCCGGCACGGTGACGGTCCGGATCGTCGTTTCGCGGTCCGGGCAACTGCTCGGCGCTTCGCTCATCTCGTCGTCCGGGTCGGCCCCGCTGGACCGGGCCGCCATCCAGGCCGTGCGGGGGGCGCGCTTCCCGGCGGCGCCGGACGGGCTGCGCGACAGCCAGTTCTCGTTCTCTCTGCCGATCAATTTCTCAAGCTGACGGAGGTCCGTCCCATGTCGATGCATACCAGCGCCGCGCTTTTCCGCGATGCCGACCCGGTCGGGCTGCTCGATGCCGTGGCCGCCGACCTTACAGCGCAGGACGTGACCTACGCGCGTGAAAACGGCGCCTTGGAATGCGACACCGGGATCGGCCAGCTGCGGCTGTGCCCGGAGACCGGAGCACTTCGGATCGAGGTGTCGTGCGGCAGCGCGTCCAATCTGCACATGCTGTGCGAAGGCGTATCGGCGCGGCTCGATCGGTTGCGCGGCACTGCCGTGGCGCTTGACTGGTCCGGAACGGAACGGCGCACAGGTGGCCTGCCGCCGAACGTGCGTATCGCGCGGATCCTGTCGAAGGAGCGCATCGGCACACGGTTTCTGCGGCTGCGCCTCGCGGCGGAGGACCTCGGCGACTTCGCGCTCTCGGGCCTGCATATCCGTCTGTTGATCCCGAGCGCGGAACGGCCCCCGGTCTGGCCCCACCTGAACGACAAGGGCCGCACGGTCTGGCCAAGCGCGAAGGACGGCATGGCTATGCCGGCCTATACGATCCGCGACATCGACGCCGGGGCGGGTTGGCTCGACGTCGACATTTTCGTCCACGGGCGCGGTCCCACCTGCCGCTGGGCGGACGAGGTGAGACCGGGCGCGGAGGTCGGCATCAGCGGCCCCGGCGGTGGATGGATGCCGCCCGGACGACGCTGGCTCATGGCCGGGGACGAAACCGCCCTGCCCGCCATCGCCCGGATTCTCGAGGCCGCGCCCGCGGATGCCGAGGGCGACGTTCTGATCGAGGTCGATACAAACGACGACCGGCTGGACCTGAGTGTTCCGCCCGGGATCAGGCTTCGCTGGCTGCATCGCGCGGACGGCGACGACATCGTGGACACCATGATGAAGACGGCCCTGCCACAGGGACCGGAGCGCCACATCTGGTTCGCGGCGGAAAAGACCCGAGCGGCGAAGGTTCGGACTTGGCTTCGATCCGCCGAGGACGTGGGACCGAAGGAAAGCTACGTCGCCGGATACTGGACCGAGACGGAAACTTGACTCTTTACATCGGCATATCGTAGCCGGACCCAACCCAGCTGACCGCCAGGTGCCAATCCCCATATCACTATAGGAGACGGGACATGCCCAGCATGCGCTCGAGCCTGTCGGTCTGTGCGCTACTCGCGGCAGCCCCGGCGCTGGCTCAGGATATCGAGCTCGACGCGATCACGGTCGAGGATCAGGCCGGCGGAGGCGTCTACGGCGACACCCAGACACTCGACACCGGCGGCATCACGCGCTTCGACGCGCCGATCGCCGAGACGCCGCGCTCGGTGAACGTGGTGACGGCGCAGCAGATGCTGGAACGCGGTGCGACCGATGTCGAGGACGCGCTGAGCTACGCCACCGGCGTGAACGCAGGGACCTGGGGCCACGATGCGCGGTCGGACTGGTACAACATCCGCGGCTTCAACCCGACGACGTTCCACGACGGCCTGCTGTCGCGCTACGGCTACTACAACGACGTTAAGCCCGAGCCCTTCCTGCTGGAAAGCGTCGAGGTGCTGCGCGGGCCGGCCTCGGGCCTCTACGGCAACGGCGAGGTCGGCGGCGTGGTGAACACCTCGTCAAAGACCGCCGCACAGGAAAGCCCCAACATCGTGCAGCTTTCCTTCGGCAGCAACGCGCGCCGTCAGGTGGGCGTGGATTTCGGCGGCGACCTGACCGAGGACGGCCGGCTCGCCTACCGCTTCGTGGGTCTCTACCGCGACGGCGAGACGGACGTGAACTATTCCGAGGATGACGCGCTGGCGATCATGCCCTCGATCACCTGGCGCCCGACCACCGACACCGAGCTCACGCTTCTCGCCCGCTACCAGCGCAACGACGCGACGCCGGACATCCAGTTCTCCTCGATCTACGGCGCGCTCTACGATGCGCCGAACGGCGAGCGTCTCGATCAGGACCTCTTCGTGGGCGAACCGGACTTCGACCGCTTCGACGCAGAGCACACCTCGATCACGGCCTTCTTCTCGCACCGGTTCAACGAGACCTTCTCGCTCGATGCCAAGGCGCGCTGGACCGACGCCGAAGCCGACTACCGTCACGCCTGGTGGGCCTACGACAACTATCCGACGCGCTACAACGACGACGGCACCATCGACCGCACGGTCTATGCCGCCGACAACGACTTCGAGGCCTACAACCTCGACGTCACCGGCACCGCCGAATACCGGCTCGCCGGCTGGGACATGACCACGCTGATGGGCGCGAGCTACACCCGCGCGACCTATGACAGCGACACGGTCTACGGCACCCAGAACGCCCCGCTGGATCCCTTCGACCCGGTTTATTCCGGCGTGACCATCGGCGACCCGGTCGACAGCCCGGCCAGCACCGTGGAAGAGGCCGGCGCCTACCTTCAGACGCGCGCCACCTGGAACGACCGCCTGCACCTGGATGCGGGTGTGCGCTATGGCTGGATCGAGACCGGCGAGACGACCGGAACGTTCACCGACGGGTCGGTTGCGGCGACCGACGAGGCGGTGACGGCGAATATCGCCCTGCTCTACCGCTTCGACAACGGCCTCGCGCCCTATGCCAGCTACGCCGAGAGCTTCCGGCAGGAGATCGTCGGCGTGGACGCCAATGGCGACGCGTTCGAGCCGACCGAGGGCGAACAGTACGAGGTCGGACTCAAGTTCCAGCCGACCGGGACCGACACGCTGCTGTCGGCGGCGTTCTTCGACCTCACCAAGTCGAACCTCGCGATGCAGGATCCCGACAACCCGAGCTTCCAGGTCCAGACCGGCGAGGCCACGTCGCGCGGGATCGAGATCGAGGCCAAGCATCGCTTCGGCGATATCTTCGTCGATGCCGGCTACACGTGGCTCGAGACCGAGAACGCGAGCGGCGACCGCATCTCGCAGGTGCCGAGCGACTTCGGCTCGCTCTGGGTGGACTGGCGTCCGCAGGGCGGCGCACTCGAGGGGCTGAGCCTCGGCGGCGGTGTCCGCCACACCGGCGAGAAATGGGACGGCACCGACAGCCAGCGCACCCCGCCGGTCACGCTCTACGACGCGGCGGTGGGCTGGTCGAACGACCGCTACGACGTGCGCCTGAACGTCCGCAACCTGACCGACGAGGAATACGTGTCGTTCTGCGGGACCGATGCCTGCTACTTCGGTTCGGGCCGGTCGGTGTCGCTCACCGGGACGATGAAGTTCTGATGTTCGAGCTTCGGGACATCTCGAAGCGCCACGGCGGGCGGGAGGTGCTGGGCTTCGACCGCCTGTCGCTCGGGCACGACGGCGTGACGGCGATCCTGGGCCAGAACGGCTCGGGAAAGTCGACGCTCATGTCGCTGCTCGCCCGGCAGGCGCGGCCCGACACCGGCGAGGTCCGGCTCGGGGATGCGCCGATCGGCGTGCCCGGCCAGCGCGCCTTCGCGCGTCAGGTCGCGTACCTGCCGCAACGGCTCCCTGCAGTTCCGGGCCTCACGGTGCGCGAACTCGCGGGGCTCGGCCGCTTCGCGTGGCGTGGCGCCTTCGGGCGCTGGGACGACACGGACCGGGATGCGGTGACCGCCGGACTGCGCGAGACCGGCGTCGCAGGCTTTGCCGACGCGCTGGCCGACGACCTCTCGGGCGGCGAGCGGCAGCGCGCCTGGATCGCCATGCTGCTGGCGCAGGACGCGCCCTTGCTGTTGCTCGACGAGCCGACGGCCGCGCTCGACCTCGCCCACGCTTACGAGGTCATGGACCTGTTGCGCCGCACATCGCGCGAGCGGGACCGTCAGGTCATCGTGGTGTTGCACGACGTGAATCTCGCCGCGCGGTTCGCCGACCGCATCCTCGCGCTGCGCGCGGGCCGCGTGACCTTCGACGGACCGCCTACGGCCTTCCTCGCGCCCGACACCCTCCGGGCGCTCTACGACATCGACATGGCGCTGATCGACGGCCCCTCGGGGCCCGTCGCGGTCGTCGCCTGATCCATCCCGAAAGGAGCCGTCGGATGCTGCGTCTTGCCGCCATCCTGTCCCTGTCGCTGTGCCTCGCGCCTCCGCTCGCCGCGCAGGACGATCCGCCAAGCCGGGTCGCCGCCCTGAGCTGGGGCCTGGCCGAGTCGCTTGTGGCCCTGGGGGTCGATCCCGTGGCGGTGGCCGACGTAGAGGGATACCGCACCTGGGTCGGCACCCCGGCTCTGCCCGAGGGCACGCGCGACGTGGGCCTGCGGACCGAGCCCAATCTCGAGGCGCTCGCCGAAGCCGCGCCGGACCTGATCCTCGTCTCCGACCAGCAGGCCGACATGGAGCCCGCACTGCGCGGGATCGCCGAGGTCTGGCATATCGAAGGCTTCGATGCGGGTCAGGACAACGCCGAGGCCGCGCGCGCCGCGCTGCGCGATCTGGGCGCGCGGCTGGGCCGCGGCGCCCAGGCCCGCGACGTGTTGGCCGAGGTCGACGCCCGCGTTGCCGCTGCCGGGGCGCGCGTGCGGGACCATTTCGACGGTGCGCCGCCTCCGGTCCTGCCGATCCGCCTGCTGACGCCGACGACCGTGCGCGTTCACGGTGCCAACGGAATGGCGCTGGCCGCGCTCGAGGGCATGGGTCTGACCCATCCCGATCCGGGCACGCCGACCGAGTGGGGCTTCGTTCAGCGCCCGGTCGAGGACCTCGCCGCCTTCGAGGAGGCCGCCGTGGTCAATTTCGTCCCCTTCCCGGCCCGCGACGCGCTCTTCGACACGCAGCTCTGGTCGTTCATGCCGTTCGTGCGCGGCGGGCGCTTCGCCGAGGCCGGTCCGGTCTGGACCTTCGGCGGACCGGTCTCGATCGCCACGCTTGCCGAGGCGATGGCCGACGCCCTGCTGACCCTCGATCCGGAGGCGGCACGATGATCCGTCTGCTGACCGTCTGCCTCGCGCTTGTCACCGGCGCCGCGGGAGCCGCCACCGTCGAGGACAGCCGCGGGACGCAGTCGTTTGACACCCCACCGGAGCGGATTGTCGTACTGGACTGGGCATTGGCGGAGCAGGTCCTCGATCTCGGCATCGTGCCGGTTGGCGCGCCAGAGCTCGACCTCTACCGGGACTGGGTTTCGGTGCCCGAGATGCCGCAGTCCGTTACCGATGTCGGGCTGAGGACCGAGCCGAACCTCGAGCGTATCGCCGCGCTCGATCCGGACGTCATCATTGCCTCGGACATGGCGCCCGCGGACGTGGCGCGGTTGGAGAGGATCGCGCCGGTGCTGGCCTTCGAGGCCTGGGCCGCGGATCACGACAACGTCGCGGCGGCGCGGAAAATTCTTCTCTCCATCGCAACGCTGACGGGCCGGACCGACCGGGCCGAAGCGCTGATCGCAGACACCGAGCAAGAGATGAGCCAGCTTCGCGCTTCGCTCGAAGATGCCTTTGACGGCGCACCCCTGGACACCGCTGTCATACGCCTCAACGACGCTGCCAGCGTCTGGATTTACGGGGACAACTCGTTTCCCGTCGCGGCGCTCGACGCGCTGGGCGTGAACACCGCCCTGCCGCAGGCCGCGACGAAGTGGGGCGTCGTGCAGAAACCCGTCGAGGCGCTGGCCCAGGTCGAGACGGGCGCGGTGATCGCGATCCGGCCGCACCTTGCGGGTTCGGAGGTGTTCGAGACGCCGCTCTGGCGCTTCATGCCGTTCGTCCGGCAAGAACGGTTCGCCGAGACCGACCCCGTCTGGAGCTACGGCGGATACCTGTCCCTGCTCCGCCACGCCCGCGCCTTCCATGACGCGCTGCTTCCGCTGGCCCCATGATCGCGACGTCTCCGCTTCGGACCGCGCTGCTCCCGGCGGCGCTGGCGGTCGCGCTCGCCGCGCTGCACCTGTGGACCACGGCCGGCGTCGACACCGCGCGGCTGGCCGAGCTGATGACCGGCGCGACGCCCGACGCCTTTGCCGACATCCGCGTGACGCAGGCGGTGCTGCCGCGGATCGTGATGGGCCTGATTGTCGGCGCCGGCCTCGGGCTCGCAGGGAGCCTCTTCCAGCAGGTGACCGGCAACCGTCTCGCCTCTCCGCTGACGCTCGGGGCTTCGTCCGGCGCGTGGCTCGCCATGGTCGTCGCCACGCTGGCGGCCCCCGCGCTCGCGGCATCCGCGCGCGAATGGGTGAGCCTGGCCGGCGCCACGGCCGCCTTCGGCCTCGTCGTTGGCATCGCCGGCCTGCGCGGCCTGATGGGCCTGCGCGCAGTGCTGTGCGGCATGGCGGTCAACCTGTTGCTCGGGTCGGTCGCCGGGGGCATCGTCCTGCTTCAAAGCCCGTATTTCGGTCACCTCTTCGTCTGGGGCGCGGGCGACCTCGGCCAGAGCGGCTGGGACCGGACGCTCTGGGCCGCCCCGCGGCTCGGCGCGGCCGCACTCGGCATCCTCGCCTGTTCTCGCATACTCGGGCTGTTGCGTCCGGGCGCGGGCGCGGCCGAGGCGCGTGGGCTGTCGCTGCGTCCCTGGTTGGTGCTGCTCGCGGCGCTGGCGCTCTACCTGACGGCGGTGAGCGTGGCGGCCGTGGGCATGATCGGGTTCATCGGCCTCCTCGCTCCGACGCTGGCCCGCGCGGGCGGGGCGCGCACGCCCCTGACCGAGCTCGTCGCCAGTGCCTTCCTCGGCGCCGCGCTTCTCTCGGGCGCCGACCTGGTCGCCGTCGGCGCGAGCGGTGTCCTGCGCGACATGGTTCCGACCGGAGCCGCCGCGGCGCTGGCGGGTGCGCCGGCGCTGGTGCTGCTCATGCGCCGGCGCCTCGCGGCCGCCGATCACGGCACGTTGGAGATGCCGCACGGCCCGGCCCGGCCCGCGGCCATCACGCTGGCCGGGATCGGCGGGCTCTCGGTGCTGGCGTTGCTCCTCGCGGTTTTCGTCTCGCCCGGCGAGGCCGGCTGGCGCATCGCCGTGCCCGACGCGCTGACGCTGTCTTTCCGCTGGCCGCGCATCCTGGCCGCCGCCGGCGCAGGCGGAGCGATGGCGCTCTCGGGCGTGATCCTGCAACGCCTGATCCGGAACCCGCTGGCCAGCCCCGACATCCTAGGCATGTCGTCCGGCGCGACGCTGGCGCTCGTGCTCACGTCCCTCGAGGGCGGGGTCTCGATCCACACCGCGGGGGTGCCTGTCGCGCTCCTGGGATCGGCGGCCGTCATGGTCGCGCTGCTGCTGCTTGCCCGGAGACACGCGCATGCCCCCATGGTGGTCGCATTGGTGGGCATCTCGCTTGGCGCCTTGCTCGACGCACTGGTCAAGATCGCGCTCGCGGCCGGCACCGCGGACAGCTTCGCCCTGCTGGGCTGGCTCGGCGGCTCCACCTACCGGGTCACGGGCGGCGCGGCGCTCGCGCTGGCTGGCTTGGCGGTCGCGGCGTGCCTCGGCCTGCGGGCCGCTCATCGCTGGCTCACGCTGATCGGAACCGGGGACGCAACGGCGGCGGCCCGCGGCCTTCCGGTCGGTGCAGTGCGGACGATCGGGCTGGCGGTCGCCGCCGGGCTGGCGGGCACGGTGACGGCGCTGATGGGCCCGGTGTCCTTTGTAGGCCTTGTTGCTCCGCACGCCGCAACGATGATCGGCGCGCGCACCGCGGGCGCACAGATATGGGTCGCCGCGTGGCTGGGCGCCGTGCTGATGGTCGGGTCGGACTGGTTGGGGCGGACGCTGATCTACCCGATGCAGCTGCCCGCCGGGATCATCGCGGCTTGCCTCGGCGGCGGCTACTTCATCGCGCTGTTGATCCGCCAGAGGCTGGCGGCGCGGCGGTCGGGCATGATCTGAGGAGGCTCAGCGGGCGCTTTCTTCCGCAAAACAATAAACCCGAAACAACGGAAGCGGTCGCGGAGGCGGTCGTCCCCGTATCGCGTTCGAGGGCCGCGTGTTTCTGTGCGTGCGGCTCATGCCGCGATCCGAGGAGGCTTATGCCGAGCCTCGCCCCCCGAAACTTCTCTGCCCCCGATCCGACCCCGCCGTTCCATCCAACCGATGGACCAGACCTGATTGATGAATGCGCCTCATGAGCGAGTGAAACTCTGCTTCGATTATCCCGCTCCGCCACCGCCCTTATCTGTCGGTCACAGAAGGCGGCACCGGCCGCCGCAGATAACCGGGCCGGACGATGGCCCGACCGCGAAAGGAGACGGACATGATCCTGCAAGAGACACAGACCCTGCCGAACGGCGTAGAGGTTCCCAAGCTGGCGCTCGGCACCTGGATGATCGACGACGACAAGGTGGCGGACGCAGTGAAGGCAGCCGTCGAGATCGGCTACCGCCACATTGACACCGCGCAGGCCTACGGCAACGAGCGTGGCGTCGGCGAAGGGATCCGGTCCTGCGGCGTTCCGCGCGACCAGCTTTTCGTGCAGACCAAGCTCGACGCCGGAGTGAAGGACTACGAAGGCGCGAAGTCGGCCATCGAGGGTTCGCTCGAGACGCTCGGCCTCGACTACATCGACCTTCTCGTGATCCACAGCCCGCAGCCGTGGGACCAGTTCGGCAGCGACGACCGCTTCTTTGAGGGCAACCTCGCGGCGTGGAAGGCGATGGAAGAGGCGCTCGAAGCCGGCAAGGTCCGCTCCATCGGCGTGTCGAACTTCCAGAAAGCCGACCTCGACAACCTGCTGCAGAACGCGACGGTCAAGCCGATGATCGATCAGGTTCTCGCGCATGTCGGCAACACCCCGTTCGACCTGATCAAGCACGCCACCGACAACGGCATGCTGGTCGAGGCCTACTCGCCCATCGGGCACGGCAAGATCCTCGAGAACGCCGAGATCAAGGAGATCGCTGCCAAGTACGACGTGAGCGTGCCGCAGCTCTGCATCCGCTACGTGCTGCAACTGGGTCTGCTGGCACTGCCGAAGACCGCGAACCCCGATCACATGAAGTCGAACGCGGATGTCGATTTCGAGATCGCCGACGCGGACATGGAGGCGCTCAAGGCGATCACCGCCAAGGACTACGGCGACGCGAGCGTCTTCCCGGTCTACAGCGGCGCAGCCTGAAGACGGAAGCGGAGGCCCGGACCGGGCCTCCGCGATCATGGCATGACCTTCGGTCTTCTCCGTGCCGGCCGATAACCTTCGCTGCGGCGCCGCCCCGTGATTGCGGGCGGCGCCGATTGTTTTTTGCGAGTCCGGGCGGGCACGGTCTGGGCTGTCGGCGTGTCGGACACCCATGCGTGCCGGCCCAAGGACCGTCCAGCGACCGCCAGCACTTTCTAGCAACTGTATCTGTCAGGTAGCCGGAGCGGCCCATTTCTGACGGTTCCTGCACAGCGCGTTCGCGATGGTTACGAGCTTTCGGGCAACCGCG
>NZ_FOAI01000020.1 GCF_900109705.1 Roseivivax marinus
CGCGGTTGCCCGAAAGCTCGTAACCATCGCGAACGCGCTGTGCAGGAACCGTCAGAAATGGGCCGCTCCGGCTACCTGACAGATACAGTTGCTAGTGACCGACAGGGCGACACCCGCCAGAACTTTGGCGTGCCGCGTGAAAACACGTTGCGGCAGCGGCCTCTCGAAATCATGCTCGATCCCGCAGGCGCTATGGAAAGCGCCTCGTCTTGAGATCCCGGGCAACGGGACCGAGCAGCGATGAGGCAACCGATGATCACACAACCCGTCTCCGCGGGCCGCTTCGGCCGGCGACGTTTTCTGGGCACCCTCGGCGCAAGCCTGGCTTTGCCGTTGGTATCCGGATGTGGCTTCCGCAGTTCCGAGCCGCTTCCCCCACCCTCGCGGGCGGGAACGCGCCTAGACGCGGTGTTCCCGCAGGTCGACAGCCATCCTAACATCAGGAACGCGCATACCGGCGAACAGGTCGCCCTTCGCTTCATGGCCAACGGCCGCGAAAGACGCGGTCCCTTGCACACGCTCGACTGGATCTTCCGGGACTGGCGCGCAGAAGAGGCCGAGGACATCGACCGCCGGATCTACTGGACCCTGGCGGCGCTGACCAATGAAGCGAAACGGAACGGACATTCCGGCGAGATCACGCTCCTGTCCGGCTTCCGGACCGCGCATACGACGAGAGTCCTACAAAGCCGCAGCTCGGGTGCATCCTCGACGAGCTACCACATGCTGCGACGTGCGGCGGACATCAGGTTCGAAGGTATCCCGCCCGAAGAGATCGCGCGATTGGCCGAATGACTCGAGGTCGGCGGTGTCGGGCGCTACGGCTCTCGGTTCACGCACATCGATTCCGGCCCGATCCGAACCTGGGGAAGCTGATCTTCCGCGGATAACGCACCTTGCCGCCAGCCGCCGGAGAAGTCGGCTTGGATCAGACGGTCGAGACATCTCAGGGTGGCGATCTCTGGCATACGGAACGACCAGAACCGCGCGAGATCTGCACTCTGACCTGTCACGCAGCCCATGCGGACAGCACCACGTAGCAGATCGTCTCGAACGTCATCAGCACCGCACCGAGCACGTCTCCGGTATACCCACCGAGCCTACGCCACGCGAGGCGCAGGACCACAGCCAGCCCGGCCATTGAGGCGATCACCATTGCGAAGGAAGACGCGCCGGAACCCGTCGCAAGCAAGAGCAAGAGACCGGCCACCGCTCCGACCGGGAGAACCGCCACGCTCTGCCCTCCTGCCGAATGGCCGAGCCCGTCGCGCCGGGCGGCTGGCGCGAACTGCATGACCACGAGCATCGCTAACCGGCTCGTTACCGTGATCGAGAGTACCTGCACGACGCTCAGAGACGCGTCCATGGACACCAGTGCCGTCGCCTGACAGCCAAGCGCGAGGATCAGCGCGAGTGCGCCGTAGCTGCCGATCCGGCTGTCGCGCATGATCTCGAGGCAATGCGCCCGGTCGCGCCCGCCGCCGATGCTGTCAGCGAAATCGGCAAGCCCGTCGTGATGCAGCGCGCCGGTCACCATCGCGTTCGCCACGAGGAACAGCATCGCGGCCACGGGCTCCGGCAGGCCCGCCCAGAGAGCCCCTGCGAGGACCAGCCAGCACAGCAGGCCCACCGGCAGGCCGACCAACGGGTAGGCCCATTGCGCCTCAGCGAGGGTCGGGACGGGATCGCGCAGCCGGCCCGCCGGCAGGCGGGTGAGCAGCATCACCGCCACCTGCGCCTCGGCGATGCGGCGCCGGGCGCTCATGCGCCGCCGATACCCGCTTCCGCGAAGGTGGCCATGCCGTCGTGGCACGCGAGCGCGCCGCGCAGGATCGACAGGGCCACCGCCGCGCCGGTGCCCTCGCCCAGCGCCATGCCGAGATCGAGGAGCGGCACTTGGCCCAGAGCCGCGCAGAGCCGGGCGTGGCCGGGCTCGGCGCTCGCGTGCGACACGAGGCAATGATCGAGAAATGCCGGCGCGGCGGCGTGGAGCGGCGCGATCGCGGCAGTGCAGATGAAGCCGTCGATCAGCACCGGGATGCGCGCCGCACGCGCGGCAAAGACCGCCCCGCAGATCGCCGCCTGTTCCCGGCCGCCGAGCGCCGCCAGGACGTGCAGGCCGATTGCATCGGCGTGCAATGCCCGCCCCTCCTCGACCACCCGCGTCTTCAGCGCCAGCCGGTCCGCGTCGGCGCCGGTGCCGCGGCCCACCCAATCAGCAGCCGCGCCGCCGAAGCAGGCATGGGCGAGCGCCGCCGCCACGGTGGAATTGCCGATGCCCATCTCGCCGAGAACCACCACGTCGGCGGACGGATCGACGGCGCCGGCGCCACGCCGCATCGCCGCGAGGCACTCCGCCTCAGTCATCGCCGGGCCGGTGGTGAAGTCGCGCGTCGGCCGGTCGAGGTCGAGCGCCACCACCGAGAGCGTCGCCCCGGCGTGACGGCAAAGCTGGTTGATCGCCGCGCCGCCGCGCTCGAAATTGGCGACCATCTGGGCGGTCACCTCCTGCGGGAAAGGATTTACGCCGCGGTCGCAGATGCCGTGGTTGCCGGCGAAGACGAGGGCCTGAGCGCTGTCGATCCGCGGGCGCGCGCTACCTGACCAGCCGGCCATGAACACCGCGAGATCCTCAAGCCGCCCGAGCGACCCGGGCGGTTTGGTCAGCTCGGCCTGGCGGTCGCGTGCGGCGGCGGCGGCGGCCGCGTCGAAGGCCGGCATGGTCCGCGCCCAGCCGGCAATCGAGTACAGGTCATCGAACGCGGGATAGTCGCTCATCGGGGTTTCACCTTGATCGGGTAGCCGGCGACGCAGAGCTGGACCTCGTCGCAGACCGCCGCGACGCGCTGGTTCAGAAGGCCCGCCGCGTCGCGGTAGCGACGGGCGAGCGCGTTTTCCGGGACGATGCCGGCCCCGACCTCGTTGGTGACTATGACGAGCGAGGCGCGCTGCGCGGCGATCGTCTCTGCAAGCTCCTGCGCCGCAGGCTCCCAGTCGCAGTCCGTGAGGATGAGGTTCGAGAGCCACAGCGTCAGGCAATCGACGAGCCGCGGCACATCGCCGTCGCTGTTGCGCAGGGCCCCGGCGAGATCGAGCGGCGCCGAGATCGTCCGCCATTCGGGGCCGCGCCGCGCCTGGTGACGCGCGATCCGCTCGGCCATCTCGGGATCCTGTGCCTCGGCCGTGGCGATGTAGACGGCCTTCGACCCCATGGCGAGGGTGGCCGTCTCGGCAAAGGCGCTCTTGCCCGACCGCGCGCCACCGGTGATGAGGATCGACTTTCCCATGACGCCGTGACAAAGCAGAAAGTCGTTCCGGGGAAAAGACCTGACCGATATGCGACCCGCGCCAGGAGACCTACTGATAATCCGCCACGCGCCGGCCGACCATGGCGGGCGGCTGTGCGGGCGCACGGACGTCCCCGCGATCCTGCCCGACGCCGCTTCGCTCGCCGGACTGGCCGAGTTCCTCGCGGGCAGCGCCATGATAGCGAGCCCCGCCGCGCGGTGCCTGGCGACGGCCCGTGCGCTATCGGCCGACGGCGGGATCGAGACCGAAGAGCGCCTCTGGGAGCAGGACTTCGGCCGCTTCGACGGACAGAGCTTCGTGGACCTGCCTGACCTTGGCGAGATGACCCGAGAGGCCCTCGCTTCGCATCGTTGGCCCGGGGGCGAGAGCTTCGAGGACATGGCCGGGCGTCTTGACCCGGCACTGACGGCGCTCATCGTAGTGGCGCAGGCGCGTCCGGTGGCGGTCGTGGCCCATGCCGGCACGGTCCGTGCGGCGCTCGGGCGCGCGCTCGGGGCACCCTCCCGCGGTCTCGCCTTCGACATCGCGCCGCTCTCGGTGACCCGGTTCCGGTGTTACGCGGGCGGGCTGGCGATCCTCGGCGTCGGACTGCCGCCCTCGGCCTTCGCATGATCCGTGTGGCGGGTCATTTCGGGGAGTGGTTGCAGGGGCGCCTCGGAGCCGACGGCCCGGTGGCGCTGGTCACCATGGCCTGCCCGGCGCTGTCGGTGCGGCTCGAGCGGATCGGCGACGGGTCGTTTTCTCTCGAGCAGAGCACGCGCATCCTCGCCCCGTCGCACCTCGCATGCCTCTGGCGACAGTCCAAGCGACCGGAGGGGCGCTTCCGGCTGAGAGCCGACATGCCGCCGGGTGGTGGGGCCGGTGCCTCGACCGCCGCACTTATCGCACTCACCCGGGCCGCCGGCATGCCCAAGTCCGGGATCGCCGCGCTCTGCCTCTCCGTCGAAGGCGCGACAGATCCGCTGATGCTCGAGGCACCCGACGCGGTGCTCTGGGCCTCACGCGAGGCGCGGGCACTGGAGGCGCTGCCGCCACCGCCCCGGGCACGGATCGTCGGCGGGTTCTTCGGCCCGCCCTGCCCGACCGATGCGGCCGACCACGACTTTCCAGACATCTCGGACCTCATGAAAGACTGGCGGACCGCTCCAAACCTCGTCGCCGCGGCGCGCCTCGCCAGCGTCTCCGCACAGCGCTGCACGGCGCTGAGGGGGCCCGCGGACGATCCGATGCCCGAGCTCGCCGCAACGACCGGCGCGCTTGGGCACGTCCGGGCGCATACGGGTTCGGCCCGCGGCCTGGTCTTCGCGCCCGGATCGGACACGAGGGCGGCGGAGCACGCGATGGCCGAGGCCGGCGCAACCGGGCTCGTGACCTTCGAGACCGGGGGCCGGCCGTGAGCTTCGCCGCGATGATGTTCCTCGGGGCCCTCGTCGACGCGGCGCTCGGCTGGCCCGACCGGCTTCATTCGCGCATCGGTCACCCGGTGACCTGGATCGGCGCGCTGATCGCCTCGCTGGACCGGCGCCTGAACGATGACGCCGGCACCGGACGGTGCCGCAGGATCGCCGGCGCCGCGACCGTGGCGCTTGTCCTGATCGTCGTCGCCACGCCCGCCACCCTCGTTCAGGCCGCCCTGCCCGCCGGACCGCTTGGGCTCGTCCTCGGCGGTGTACTCGCCTGGCCGTTCCTCGCAATCCGGTCGATGCACGATCACGTCGCCTCGGTGGCCCGCCCGCTCGCTGCCGGCGATCTCGAGGCCGCGCGCCGCGCGGTGGCGATGATCGTCGGGCGCGACCCCGCCCGGCTCGACGGCGCCGGCATCGCCCGCGCCACGATCGAGAGCCTCGCCGAGAACACCTCGGACGGCATCGTCGCGCCGCTCTTCTGGGGGGTAATCGGCGGGCTGCCGGGCCTCGCGCTCTACAAGGCGATCAACACGATGGACTCGATGATCGGTCACCGGACGCCGCGGCACGAGGCGTTCGGATGGGCGGCGGCGCGGCTCGACGACCTCGTGAACCTGGTGCCGGCGCGGCTGACCGGCGCGGTCTTCGCTCTCGCCTCGCTGCGGCCGCATATCGCGCTGCCGGTGATGTGGCGCGATGCCGGGCAGCACCGCTCGCCCAACGCCGGCTGGCCCGAGGCGGCGATGGCCGGCGCGCTCGGTGTGCGTCTTTCCGGCCCGCGCGTCTATGGCGCGCGGATCGCCGACGAGCCCTTCGTCAATGACGGCGGCGCCGATCCGGACGCGGCCGACATCGCACGGGGCCTTGCGCTCTACCGCCGGGCGATGGTCTGTCTGGCGGCGCTTCTCGCCGGCCTCGCGCTGGCCTGACCCCGGGGGGACGGGATGACACGCGATCATGGCGGCGACACGGATGCCGCGGCGGCGCGCTACGGCAGCGGCGACTGGCTCGACCTCTCGACCGGGATCAACGCGCGCCCCTACCCGATGCCGGACCTGTTCGCGCACGTTCTGAACGCGCTGCCGACCGCCGCGGAGATCGCGGCGCTCGAGGCCGCGGCCCGGCAGGCCTACGGCGCGACGGTCACCCCCGTGGCGCTCGCCGGCGCGCAGGTCGGGATCCAGCTCGTGCCGCGGCTCGCCGATACCGGCAGCGCCCGCGTCCTCGGGCCGACCTACAACGAACACGCCGGCGCGCTCGCGACCGCCGGCTGGCAGGTCGCGGAGGTCGCCGGGATCGACGCCCTTGCCGGTGCCGACATCGCCGTCGTGGTGAACCCGAACAACCCCGACGGCCGGCGGCACGACCCGGCCACGCTGCGCGCCCTCTCGGCGCGCGTGGGTCTCCTGGTGGTCGACGAAAGCTTCGCCGATCCCACGCCCGAGCTGTCGCTCGCCGGATCGCTCGGCGCGGCCGACGCCCGGCTGCTGGTTCTGCGCTCCTTCGGCAAGTTCTACGGTCTCGCCGGCCTGCGGCTCGGATTCGTGCTGGCGGGCGACGAGCTGTCGGCGCGGCTTCGCAGCCTTGCCGGTCCGTGGGCGGTCAGCGGCCCGGCCATCGCGGCCGGCCGAGCGGCGCTGGCGGACGACGCCTGGCGCGCGGAAACCGTGGACCGGCTGCACCGCGATGCCGCGCGGCTCGATGCCTTGGCGGCCGGAGCCGGCTGGGATCTCGTCGGCGGGGCGGCGCTCTTCCGTACCTACCGGGTCGCGGAGGCCGCCGCGGTACAGGACGCACTGGCACGGCACCGGATCTGGACCCGGATCTTCCCCTACGCGCCGCACTGGATCCGGCTGGGCCTGCCCTCATCCGAGCCCGACTGGTCCCGCCTGCGCGCCGCCCTCACCGGCGAGGCCGCCTAGCGCGCCGCGGCGAACAGCCCGGTCACGTCGAGATGCGCCTCGACGTGGTCGGCCAGCGCGTCGAGTGCCGCCTCTACGCCCGCATCGTAAAACAGCCCGGACGCTGCGCCGAAGGTCGACAGCCACGCCGCGCGGAAGCCGTCGTCGCGGAACATGCCGTGCAGGTAGCTGCCCGCGATGCGACCGTCTTCGCTGATCGCGCCCTCGGGCGCCTGCGCCACCCGCGCGAAGGGCCGCGCCCGGTCGGGGCCGTCGGTGCGCCCGATATGGATCTCGTAGCCGCGGAACCCCGCGCCGCTCGGCACGTGGCGGGCCGAGACCTCGGTCAGCGTCTTGTCCGCCCGCATCACCGTCTCGACGTCGAGAAGCCCGAGCCCCGGGTCGGTTCCGGGCGCGCCCTCGAGACCCTCGGGGTCCGCGATGCTCTGGCCGAGCATCTGGTAGCCGCCGCAGATTCCGAGGACCTGGCCGCCCCGGCGCACGTGCGCGGCGAGGTCGATGTCCCACCCCTGCGCGCGCAAGAAGGCAAGGTCGCCGCGAGTGGACTTGCTGCCAGGCAGGATCACCACGTCGGCGTCGCCCGGCACCGCCCGACCCGGCGCCAGCATGGTTAACCGCACGCCCGGCTCCTGCGCGAGCGGATCGAGATCGTCGAAATTTGCGATCCGCGACAGCTGCAGGCAGACGACGTGCAGCCCCGCCTCGCGATACGGCGCAGCGACGTCGAGCGCATCCTCCGCGGGTAGACGCCAGGCGTCTGGGAACCACGGCAGTACGCCAAAGCCGGGCCAACCGGTGCAATCCTCGATGGTCCGGTAACCGTCGTCGAAGAGGCTCGGATCGCCGCGGAACTTGTTGATGACGAAGCCCGCGACACGCTCGGCATCCGCCGGCGCCATGACCGCACGGGTGCCGACGAGCTGCGCGATCACGCCACCGCGGTCGATGTCGCCGGCCAGGATCACCGGCACCTCCGCCGCCGTCGCGAAGCCCATGTTGGCGATGTCGCCGGCCCGGAGGTTCACCTCGGCCGGGCTGCCGGCGCCCTCGACGATGACGAGGTCATGGGCGGCGCGCAGGCGCCGGTAGCTCTCGAGCACGTGGTCCAGAAGGCGCGGCTTCAGCCGCGCGTAGTCCCGCGCCCGCGTCGAGGTAAGGCGCCGCCCCTGCACGATCACCTGCGCGCCGGTATCGGTTTCGGGCTTCAGCAGCACCGGGTTCATGTCGGTGACCGGCGCCAGACCGCAAGCCAGCGCCTGCAGCGCCTGCGCGCGCCCGATCTCTCCGCCGTCGGCGGTCACCGCAGCGTTGTTGGACATGTTCTGCGGCTTGAACGGCGCCACGCCGAGGCCGCGCCGGCGCGCCGCGCGGCAGAGACCCGCGACCAGCATCGACTTGCCGACATTCGAGCCGGTGCCCTGGATCATCAACGCCGCCGGCATCCGAGCGCGTCAGCCCCGGTCCGAACTTGCGAAAGCACGAGGCACGATCAGAACTCCACCCCCGCCTGCGCCTTCACGCCGTCGCGGAACGGGTGCTTGACCAGCGTCATCTCGGTCACCAGGTCGGCGGCCTCGATCAGCTCGGGCTTGGCGTTGCGCCCGGTGAGCACGACGTGGGTCATCTCGGGCTTCTCGTGCAACAGGAACTCCACCACCTCGTCGATGTCGATGTAATCGTAGCGCAGCGCGATGTTGATTTCGTCGAGCAGCACGAAGCGGATCGCCGGGTCGCGGATCTGCTCCTTGGCGATCTCCCAGCCGCGGCGTGCGGCAGCAACGTCACGCTCTCGGTCCTGCACCTCCCAGGTGAAGCCTTCGCCCGACACGAAGAACCGGCATTCGTCCGGGAAGCGCTCGCGCAGGAAGGACTTCTCGCCGGTGTCCCAGGTGCCCTTTATGAACTGCACCACGGCGCAGGGCATACCATGGGCGATGCAGCGCATGATCATCCCGAAGGCCGAGGACGACTTGCCCTTGCCCTTGCCGGTATGGACCACGACAAGGCCTTTTTCCTCGGTCTTGGTGGCCATCATCCGGTCGCGGACCTCCTTGATCCGCTTCATCTTTTCGTTGTGGCGGGCGGTGAGGTCATCCACGGCGTCGGTCTCCTGGCACTTGACAAGATCGGCGTCACGCGCGCATGTCAGCCCATGCTGGTGCCCGTGTAAACGGGTGAAAATGGGAATGCGTAACCCCGGGCCTCCCGGGTCAGGCGCAGCCGCCCCCGCGACCGTAACCGGAGAGGTCGCCCATAGGTCACTGGCCCGCATCGGGCCGGGAAGGCCGGGCAACCGCAGGATCGCCGCAACGCGATTCCAGATCCGCAAGCCGGGAGACCTGCCAGCACGAGACGACGAAACCGGACGGGGTGCTCCGGTGTCGGGAGGCCTGTGGTCCGCGCCCCGATGCGATGCGTGGAATCCGTAAAACCGCCCGCCATCTGACCCGCGTCCCGCCATGGGAGTGGGACCGACGTGACCGAAACCGACGAGGCGCAACCGGCGGAGCTGCTGGTTTGCATCAAGTGCCGCCGTGGCATGGAAATCCCCGAGGACGATCGCCGTCCGGGGGCACGGCTTTACGACAACCTGGCCGCCTGCTCGCGCCCCGAAGGCGTGACCGTCACGCCGGTGGAATGCCTGCAGAACTGCGACCATGGCTGTACCGTGGCTCTGCGCGGGCCCGGCCGCTGGACATACGTCTACGGCCGCCTGCACGAGGCAGAGGACGTCGAGACGCTGCTCGACGGCGCCGAGCGCTACCGCGCTACCTCGGACGGTCTCATTCCCTGGCGCCAGCGCCCCGAGCACTTCAAGCGCAACTGCATCGCCCGCGTCCCGCCCCTCGCCCGCGTCACGGAGGCCTCCAATGGCTGATCTCGAGAAACTTCCCGTCACCGTCGTCACCGGCTTTCTCGGCTCTGGCAAGACGACGCTGATCTCGCACCTGATGCGCAACCCCGGCGGCAAGCGGCTCGCGGTTGTAGTGAACGAGTTCGGCGACGTCGGCGTCGACGGCGAGATCCTCAAGGGCTGCGCGATCCCCGAATGCCCGGCCGAAAACGTGCTTGAGCTCGCCAACGGATGCATCTGCTGCACGGTGGCCGACGATTTCATCCCGACTATCGAGGCGCTGCTGAAGCTCGACCCGCGGCCGGAGCATATCCTGATCGAAACCTCCGGCCTGGCGCTGCCGAAACCGCTTCTGAAGGCTTTCGACTGGCCCGACATCCGCTCGAAGATCACCGTCGACGGGGTGATCGCGTTGGCCGACGCCGAGGCCGTGGCTGCCGGCCGCTTCGCGCCGGACGTCGCCCGCGTGGACGCCCAGCGGCTCGCCGACGACAGCATCGACCACGAGACCCCGCTTTCCGAGGTGTTCGAGGACCAGATCGCTTGCGCCGACATCGTGCTACTGACCAAGCCCGACCTCGCCGGCCCCGAGGGCGTCGCGAAGGCGCGCGAGGTGATTGCCGCCGAGGCGCCGCGCCCGCTGCCGGTGGTCGAGGTCGCCGAGGGCGCGATCGACCCGCGCGTGATCCTCGGCCTCGGCGCCGCCGCCGAGGACGACATGGACGCCCGGCCCTCGCACCACGACACACCACACGATCACGATCACGACGACTTCGAGAGCGTCGTGATCGACCTCCCCGAACTGGCCGAGCCCGCCGCGCTGGTGTCCCGCATCGAGGCGCTGGCGCGGGCGCGCAACATCCTGCGGGTCAAGGGCTACGCCGCGGTGACCGGCAAGCCGATGCGCCTCCTCGTGCAGGCGGTGGGCGCCCGGGTGCGGTACCAGTACGACCGGCCGTGGCGCCCGGACGAGGCGCGGCAGGGACGGCTCGTGGTCATCGCCGAGCACGACGACATCGACGAGGCGGCGATCCGCGACGCGCTGACCGAGACGCGGCAGGCGGCCGAGTAGGCGCAATGCACGTCGTCTTCCGCGAAAGCCACGGGCTCGAGGAGAGCGAGACGCCCACCGATCTCGGGCAGACGCCCGGCGATCTCGTGGTGCTGTCATTCTCGGACAGCGACCTCGGGGCCTTCGCGGCGGGATGGGAGCGCGGCGGCGGTCGTGAAGGGCAGATGCCGACGCTGCGCCTCGCCAACCTCGCTGCGCTGAAGCACCCGCTGTCGGTGGACACCTACGTCGAGCAGACCCTCGAGGGCGCCAAGGGCATCCTGATCCGCCTGATCGGCGGCACGCCCTACTGGGCCTACGGGCTGCAGCAGGTCGAGGCGCTGGCCCGGGCGCGCGGCCTGGCGCTCGCGGTGCTGCCGGCGGACGGCCGGCCCGACGCGCGGCTCGACGCGGTCTCGACGGTGCCGGTCTCGACACTGCGGCGGCTGGCGCACCTTTGCGACACCGGCGGCGCGGTCGCGGCGCAGGCGGCACTGGCGCAGATGGCGCTCGCCGCCGGGCTGTACGCGGGGCCGGTGCCCGGGTCCAAGGCCCTACCTTCCGTCGGGGCCTGGACGCCGCGCGACGGAGTTTGCTGCCCGATCCTCGCGCACGCGGCCGAGGCCGGAAGGGGGCTGTCCGCTCCCCGCGCCGGCGGCGCTCCCCCCTCGGATATATCGATCCGTAAGAAGCCGCTGGCGCTGGTGATCTTTTACCGCTCCTACCTCTTGTCCGCCGATCTCGGGCCCGTCGAGGCATTGTTCGCGGCGCTCGAGGCGCGCGGGTTCCGGGCGCTGGGACTGTTCTTGCCCTCGCTGAAGGCGGCGGAGGCCGGGACGTGGCTGGCGGGCCAGGTCGCGCGGCTGGGCCCCGCAGCGATCGTGAACGCCACAGCGTTCTCGGGGCGCAGCGACGGCGGCGCCTCGCCTCTCGACGCTGGCGACGTGCCGGTGTTCCAGGTGGCGCTCGCAACTTCCGGCCGCGCCGCCTGGGCGGAGGCCGAGCGCGGCCTGTCGCCCGCCGACCTCGCGATGCACGTGGTGCTGCCCGAGGTCGACGGTCGGCTCTTCGGAGGCGTGGTGTCGTTCAAGGAACCGGCGGCCCGCGATCCGGAGCTTCAGTTCGCGCGACACGTCCATCGCGCGGATGCCGACCGCGTCGGCGCGGTTGCCGACCGGGTCGCGGGGTGGACACGCCTCGCCGCCGCGCCGGCCGGCGAGCGGCGGATCGCGCTGGTGCTGTCGACCTACCCGGGCCGCGAGTGGAATCTCGCCCACGCGATGGGACTCGACGCGCTGGCCTCGGCCGAGGCGATCCTCGCCGACCTGCGCGGCTCCGGCTACGACGCGCCGGCCGGCGCGCCGCTGGCCGGCAGCCTCGGGAGCGCGCGGATCACCTGGCCGCTCGCGGCCTACGAGGCCGCGCTCGCCACGCTACCGGAGACGCTGCGGACCGCCCTCTACACGGCATGGGGACCGCCCGAGACCGACCCGCAGATCGGCCCCGAGGGGATCCATTTCGCCGCGCTGGAACGCGGCGCCACGACGGTTGCGCTGCAGCCGGAGCGCGGCACGCCGGAGACCCGCGGCGACGATTACCACGACCTCGCGCGCGTGCCGCGGCATGCCTATGTGGCGTTCTACCTTTGGCTCCGCACGCAGGCCGACGCGATGATTCACGTCGGCGCGCACGGCACGCTCGAATGGCTGCCGGGCAAGTCGGTGGCGCTCTCCTCCGAGTGCTGGCCCGAGGCGCTGACCGGCGCCCTGCCGGTGGTCTATCCGTTCATCGTCAACGACCCCGGCGAGGCGGCGCAGGCCAAGCGGCGCATCGGCGCGGTCACGCTCGGCCACGTCCCGCCACCGATGCGTGCCGCGGGCACACCCGACCGGCTGGTGCGGCTCGAGGCGCTGCTCGACGAATTCTCGAACGCCGACGGTCTCGACCCGAAGCGCCGCGGGCGGCTGATCGAGGACATCCGCGGCGAGGCGCAGGCGCTCGGCGTCGAGGACGACCTCGGGATCGACGCGGCGTCCTGCCCGGCCGAGGCGGTCACCCGGATCGACCGTTTCGTCTGCGACGTGAAGGAAAGCCAGTTCGGCGACGGCCTGCACGTCTGGGGCCGCGCACCGGAGGGCACGGCCCCGTTCGACACGGCGGGCGCCGCTGACGCAGAGCGTCGCGCTCTGCTCGAAGCGCTCGACGGCCGGCGCATCCCCGCCGGCCCGTCCGGCTCGCCCTACCGGGGCCGCACCGACGTGTTGCCGACCGGGCGCAACCTCTACACCACCGACCCGTGCAGCGTGCCCACCCGGGCCGCCTACGCGCAGGGCGCGCGGCTCGCCGACGAGCTCGTGCGGCGGCACCTGCAGGACGAGGGCGAATGGCCGCGCGGGTTGATCGTGGATCTCTGGGGATCGGCCACGATGCGGACCGCCGGCGAGGAGTTTGCCATGGCCCTCGCGCTCCTTGGCGTGCGCCCGGTCTGGGATGCGGGCTCCGAGCGGGTGTCGGGGATCGAGGTTCTGCCGATCGCCGAGCTCGACCGCCCCCGGATCGACGTCACCCTTCGCATCTCGGGCCTCTTCCGCGACGTGTTCCCGACCCTCTCGGCGCTCTTTCAGCAGGCGGTCCGGGCGCTCGCGGCGCGCGACGAGGCGGGCGACTGGAACCCCTATGCCGGCGGCGAGACCGCCCGGGTCTACGGCCCCGCGCCGGGCCACTTCGGCCTCGGCATGGGCGCCACGCTCGAGACCTATTCCGACGACGGCCGCCGGGCCGCCGGCGAGGCCTGGCTCGCCGCGTCGTCCTGGGCCTTCGACGGTGACCGCGCAGCGCCGGACCGAGCCGGGCTCGCGGCGCGCGTCGCCGCCGCGGACGGCTTCGTCCACGCGCAGGACCTGCCCGAGACCGACCTTCTTCTCGCCGAGGACTACGCCAGCCACGAGGCCGGCTTCGCCGCCGCGCAGGGCGTAACAGGCGGCCGCGCGCGGCTCTGGCACCTCGACAACACCGATCCGTCCCGGCCGCGCGCCCGCGCGCTGACCGAGGAGATCGCCCGCGTCGTGCAGGCCCGCGCCGCGCATCCCGGGTGGATCGCCGGCATGCGCCGGCACGGCTTCCGCGGCGCCGCCGAGATCGCCGCGACGCTCGAGAACATGGCGGCCTTCGCCCACCTCGCGGACGTGGTGCCGGCGCGGCTCTTCGACCTCTTCCACGAGGCGACGCTCGGCGATGCGGAGGTCACCTCGTTCATGGCGAGCGCCAATCCCGGCGCCCTTCAGGCGATGCGCGACCGGTTCGCGGCGCTGCACGAGGCCGGGCTCTGGCGCTCGCGCCGCAACTCGATCCTCGCAAGCCTCGGAGCGGTGCAATGAGCCGGCCGGTGGTGAAGGGCTGGTGCCCTGGCGCCCATCGGCCGATGCGCTCCGGCGACGGGCTGGTGGTGCGCGTTCGGCCGTGGCTCGGCGCACTGTCGGCGGATCAAGCGCGCGGCCTGGCGGAACTCGCGGCGCGCTTCGGCAACGGCGCGATCGACGTTACCGGCCGTGCCAACCTGCAGATCCGCGGGGTGCAGGACGCGCGCTTTCCGGAACTGCTCGAGGGTCTCGACGCGCTCGGCCTTCTCGACCCGGACGACAGCAGCGAGGCCCGGCGCAACATCGTGCTCGACCCTTTCCGGCCCATGGAGCATCCGCACGACCGCATCGCTGCGACGCTGGGCGAGGCGCTGCGGCACGCGGAGTTCGCCGGCCTGCCTGCGAAGTTCGGCTTCGTGCTGGACACTGTCGGCCCTGTCCGTCGCCTTGCCGGGGTCAGCGGCGATATCCGGCTGGAAAGCGGCCCGGGCGGTGCGCTGGTCCGTGCCGACGGCGCACCGACCGGGCGACGGGTCCGTGACCCCGAGGAGGCGTTACGGGTCGCGCTCGACCTTGCCCGCTGGTTCCTCGCCTCCGGTGGCGTCGGCGCGGACGGTCGCGGTCGCATGGCGCGGCACCTAGCCGGCAGCCATCGGCTGCCCGCGAAGTTGACCGGATCGCACCTACCCTCGCCGGCCGAGCCACGACCTTCGCCCGGCGCCAACGCCCGCGGCCTGACCGTCGGCGCGGCCTTCGGCCAATTCACCACGGTGCAGCTGCGACAACTCGCCGATGCGTTGCCGCCCGGCGCCGAGCTGCGCGTCACGCCGTTTGGGCTGCTGCATCTCACCGCCGCGCCGGCCGCCGACGCTCTCGCAGGCTCCGGGCTGATCGCGACGCCCGGCAATCCGCTGCTCCGGGTCGCCGCCTGCGTCGGCGCGCCGCTCTGCCCGCAGGCCGAGGCCGAGACGCGCGAGACCGCCCTCCGCCTCGCTGCACGCCTGCCCGCCGGTATCCGCGCCCATGTCTCCGGCTGCGCCAAGGGCTGCGCATGCCCGCGCGCCTCGGAGCTGACGCTCATTGGGCGCGACGGCCGCTTCGACCTCGTGCGCCACGGCGCGCCCTGGGACATCACGGAGCGCCGCGGCCTGACGCCCGCCGACCTCGATCACATTTTCGGACCCTGACATGCCCTACAGCTACGAAACCGACGGCGCGGCAATCTACGCCGAGAGCTTCGCCACGATCCGGGCGGAGGCCGAGCTCGCGCCCTTCGACGCTGACGCCGAGCCTGTGGCCGTGCGGATGATCCACGCCGCAGGCCTCGTCGGCCTCGAGCGCGACATCCGCATCGCGCCCGGCATGATCGCCCGCGCCCGCGCCGCGCTCGGCGCCGGCGCGCCGATCCTTTGCGACGCGCGCATGGTGAGCGAAGGCATCACCCGGCCGCGGCTGCCCGCGAACAACGAGGTCGTCTGCACCCTGCACGAGCCAAGGGTTCCGGAATTTGCGGCGGACCTGAAGACCACGCGCTCGGCGGCGGCGCTGGAGCTGTGGCGGCCGAAGCTCGGCGGGGCCGTGGTAGCGATCGGCAACGCACCGACTGCGCTCTTCCACCTGCTCGAGATGCTCGAGGACCCCGATTGCCCGCGCCCGGCGGCGATCATCGGGTGCCCGGTCGGATTCGTCGGCGCGGCGGAATCCAAGGAGGCGCTCTGGGAGACGCAGCCCGCACCGTCGCTGATCGTCCGCGGACGGCTCGGTGGCAGCGCCATCACCGTAGCTGCGGTCAACGCCATCGCGAGCCGCGCGGAATGACCAGCGGGATCGGCACCATACACGGCGTCGGCCTCGGACCGGGCGATCCGGACCTGATGAGCGTCAGAGCCGACCGCCTGGTGCGGAGCGCCCGGAACGTCGCCTTCTTCCGCAAGGCCGGGCGTCCGGGACGGGCGCGGACCATCATCCAGGGTATGCTGTCGGAGGACGTCCGCGAGATTGCGATGGAATACCCCGTCACCACCGAGATCCCGCTCGCCGATCCGCGCTACAACGCATGCCTGTCGTCGTTCTACGCCGCGCAGACCGAGCGCCTGCGCGCGCTCGCGGAGAGCGGTGAGGACGTCGTGGTGCTCTGCGAGGGCGACCCGTTTTTCTACGGATCGTTCATGCACTTGCACGACCGGCTCATGGATCACGTGCCGGTCGAGGTCGTGCCGGCGATCACCGGCATGTCGGCAGCCTGGACCGCCACCGGCCGGCCGATGACCTGGGGCGACGACGTGCTGAGCATCGTCATGGGCACCCTGCCCGAGGCCGAGCTCGCGCGCGCCATGCTGAATGCCGATGCGCTGGTGGTGATGAAGGTCGGCCGCAACCTGCCAAAGATCCGCTCCGCGCTGGCGCAGGCCGGCCGCGCCGACCGGGCGGTCCTCGTGCAGTACGCCAGCATGGAAGGGCAGAAAGTCACGCCGCTAACCGCGGTCGAGGACGGGCCCGCACCCTATTTCTCCATCGTCATCGTGCATGGCGAAGGCCGGCGGCCATGAGCGGCCGGGTGATCATTGCGGGGCTCGGTCCCGGCTCCGAGGCGCTCGTCACCCCGGAGGTGAGCGCGGCGCTCGCCGAGGCGACGGACGTGGTCGGCTACATCCCCTATGTCCGGCGAATCGCGCCCCGTCCGGGCCTGACCCGTCACGAAAGCGACAACCGGGCCGAGATCGACCGGGCGCGGCACGCCCTGGCTCTCGCCGTCGCGGGCAGAAGGGTCGTGGTGGTCAGCTCCGGCGATCCGGGCGTCTTTGCCATGGCCTCGGCGGTTTTCGAGGCCGTGGAGCACGGCACGCCCGCATGGCGCGAGCTCGACATCCGCGTGCTGCCGGGGATCACCGCGATGCTGGCGGCGGCGGCCCGCGCAGGAGCGCCGCTCGGGCACGATTTCTGCGCCATCAACCTCAGCGACAATCTCAAGCCCTGGGCGCTGATCGAAAAGCGCCTGAGGCTCGCCTGCGAGGCCGACTTCGCCATGGCTTTCTACAACCCGCGCTCGGCGTCCCGACCGGAGGGGTTCGCCCGGACGCTGGACGTGCTGAGTGAATGCTGCGCGCCGGACCGGGTGATCGTCTTCGCCCGCGCGGTGTCGACGCCAGAGGAAAAGATCGACGTGCAGGCCCTGTCCGACGCGACGCCCGAGATGGCCGACATGCGGACCGTTGTCCTGGTGGGATCGAGCGCGACGCGGCTGATCCGCCGAACCGGCGCTCCCTTCGTCTACACTCCGAGATCGGTGCCTGCATGAGCCACCCAGTCGAGCGCGCCCGCGACGTCATGCACCTCGGCCCGGCCGGGCTGCGGCGGCCGGTCGATCATGATGACCGGAAGCCCGATCGCGCGGGCCGCGGCGATCTTTGCGTAGGCCCCGGTCCCGCCGGCATCCTTGGACACGACGAGCTCGATCCCGTGGGCCTCCATCAGCTCCCGGTCGCGCGCCGGGTCGAACGGTCCGCGGTCGACCACGACCTCGTGCCGGGGGAACGGCGGCGGTTCCCGCGGCGGATCGACGAGACGCAGCAAGTAGTGGTGCTGTGGCAGGCCGGCGAACTCGGCGAGGTGCATGCGTCCGATCGCCAGCATGACCGAAACCGGCGCGCGATCGAGCGCCGCCACCGCGCCGGAGATGTCCGGAACCCGTGTCCAGTCATCGCCCGGCACCTCGTCCCAGGCCGGCCGGGTCAGCGCCACCAGCGGCACGCCCTCGGCCGCGCAGGCGGCAACCGCGTTGCGGCTCATCTGCGCGGCGAAGGGGTGGGTGGCGTCGACGACGTGGGTGATCGCCTGACCCCGCAGGTAGGCGCGCAGGCCCTCGACGCCGCCGAAACCGCCGACCCGCCGCGGCAGCGGCTGGCGCAGCGGGCGGGCCACTCGGCCGGCGAAGGACACGGTCCCGGCCAAGCCCGCGTCGGCCGCGGCACGGGCAAAGGCGGTCGCCTCGCTGGTGCCGGCGAGAACGAGGAGGTTGGCGCACATGGCTGAGGATCCGTGGCTCACGATCATCGGTCTCGGCGAAGATGGACCGGAGGGCCTCTCGTCTGCAAGCCGCGCGGCGCTGGAGACCGCGGAGGTGGTGATCGGCCCCCCGAGGCACCTGGCGCTCCTGCCCGGCACCAACGCCGAGCGGATCGACTGGCCGGTGCCCTTCGCCGACGGGCTCGACCTGCTCGAGAAGTGCCGCGGGCGGCCGACCGTAGCGCTGGCGTCAGGCGATCCGTTCTGGTTCGGCGCCGGCCGTGTCATCGCCGCCCGGCTAGAGCGGTCCGAGTGGCACGCCTTGCCGGGCGTGTCGACCTTCGCTCGCGCCGCCGCGCGGATGGGCTGGGGGCTGGAACGCACGACCTGCCTCGGGCTGCACGCCGCGCCGCTCGGCCGGCTGCGGCCGCATCTCGCCACCGGCGCGCGGCTGATCGTGCTGTTGCGCGACGGCGCCGCGGTGGGCGAACTGGCACGCTACCTTCGCGAGCAGGGTTTCGGTGGCACCCGCATGGCCGTGCTCGAGGCGCTCGGCGGCCCGCGTGAGCGGCGCACGAACGCCCGCGCCGACGCGCTCGAGGGCACCTTCCATCATCCGCTCTGCGTGGCGCTCGAGGTCTCGAGCGGTCCCGGCCTCGCCTGCGTACCCGGGCGCGAAGACGACGTCTTCGACAATGACGGACAGATCACCAAGCGGCCGATCCGGGCGCTGACTCTCTCGGCGCTCGCGCCTCGGCCGGGCGAGCGGCTGTGGGACATCGGCGGCGGCTCGGGCTCGGTCGCCATAGAATGGCTGCTCGCGCACGCAGCGAACGACGCAGTCTCGTTGGAGGCCCGCCCCGACCGCGCCGAGCGTATCGGGCGCAACGCCGCGGCGCTCGGCGCCGACCGGCTGCAGGTCGTGCAGGGGCGCGCGCCGGAGGCGCTCGCGGGCCTGCCGCGCCCAGATGCGGTCTTCGTCGGCGGCGGCCTGTCCCGGACGCTGCTCGACGACCTCGCCGAGCGCCTCGCTCCGGGAACCCGCCTCGTCGCCAATGCAGTCACCCTCGAGTCCGAGGCGCTCCTGACCGCCTGGCACGGCGCGCGGGGCGGCGAGCTGATGCGGGTCGAGCTGTCCCGGGCCGCACCGCTTGGACCCCGCCGGGGCTGGCAGGCCGCCTACCCCGTTGTGCAGTATCGGGGAACGCTGTGATCGTGGCAGGCTTCGGATTTCGCGAATGTGCGACCCATGACAGTCTCGCCGACGCGCTTCGGCAGGCCTGGGCGGCGCCCACGGTCGCCTGGTTCGCCACGGCCGAGGACAAGGCCGATCACCCCGCGCTGGTAGCGCTCGCGGCCGAGCGCGGGGTTCCGATCCGCGCCATCCCGGCTGCGAATCTCGAAGCGCAGGACACCAAGACGCACTCGGCCCGATCGCTCGCGGCCCGGCGCTCCGGCAGCGTCGCGGAGGCGGCGGCGCTCGCCTCGCTCGGCGCCGGCGCGCGGCTGATCGCGCCGCGCGTGATCTCGGGCGACGGCTGCGCGACCTGCGCGCTGGCATGGAAGGACACGAAATGACCGTTCACTTCATCGGCGCCGGGCCCGGCGCGCCGGACCTCCTGACGCTTCGGGGGCGCGATCTCATCGCCGCCTGCCCGGTCTGCCTGTTCGCCGGCTCGCTGGTGCCGCCGGCGGTCCTGGAGCACTGTCCCGAGGGCGCCCGCGTGGTGAACACCGCGTCGATGGACCTCAACGGCATCATCGCCGAAATCGAGGCGGCCGAGGCGCGCGGGCAGGACGTGGCGCGGCTCCATTCCGGCGACCTGTCGGTCTGGTCGGCCATGGGCGAACAACTCCGGCGGCTCGACGCGCTCGGCATTGCCTACACCGTCACGCCGGGGGTGCCGGCGTTCGCGGCGGCGGCGGCGGCCCTCGGGGCGGAGCTGACGCTGCCCGAGGTCGCGCAGTCGGTCGTCCTGACCCGCACCCCCGGCCGCGCCTCATCCATGCCCGAGACCGAGAGCCTCGCGGTCTTCGCCGCAACCGGTGCGACCTTGACGATCCACCTGTCGGTGCAGAACCTCGCCGCGGTCGTGGCCACGCTGACGCCGCACTATGGCGCCGACTGCCCGGCGGCCGTGGTCTACCGGGCGAGCTGGCCCGACGAACAGGTCATCCGAGCGCCCCTCGCCGAGCTACCCGAAACGGTCGGCGCGGACATCACCCGCACCGCTCTGATCCTCGTCGGACGGACGCTCGGCGCCGGCGACTTTGCCGAAAGCCGCCTCTATGCCGCCGACTACGACCGGCGCTACCGTCCGCAATCTGCGGAGAGCCCCTGGGCGGGCTGGACGGACGACACCGGCTCGGCCGGCGGCCAGGGAGGTGCGGCATGACCGACTGGCCTCCCGGCCTCCTCATCTCGGCGCCGGCCTCGGGTACCGGCAAGACCACGGTGATGCTCGGGCTGCTGCGCGCGCTGGCCGAGGACGGCCTCGAAGTGCAGCCGTTCAAGTCCGGGCCGGACTACATCGACCCGGCGTTCCACCGAGCGGCTTCCGGGCGGGCGTCGTTCAACCTCGACACCTGGGCGATGGACGGCGCGCTTCTGGACGCCGTCGCCGCACGCGCCGACGGCGCCGACCTGTGCATCGGTGAGGGTTCCATGGGGCTCTACGACGGAGTGGCGACCGAGGGCCTGTCGGGCTTCGGCTCGAGCGCCGAGACCGCTGCGCGCATGGGCTGGCCGGTGGTGCTGGTCCTCGATGTCGGCGGGCAGGCGCAATCGGCGGCGGCGACGGCGCTCGGTTTCGCCTCCTACCGCCCGGACCTGCCGTTCGCAGGCGTCATTCTCAACCGCGTGGCAAGCCCCCGGCACGAGCGCCTCACCCGCCTCGGGATGGAGCGCGCCGGTCTGCCGGTGCTCGGCGTGCTGCCACGCCGCGGCGACCTGACCCTGCCCGAGCGGCACCTCGGCCTCATCCAGGCGGTCGAACATCCCGATCTCGAGACCGCTATTGCCGGCTACGCCAGCTTTCTGCGCGCGCATGTAGACCTCGGCGCGATCCGGGACGCGGCCGGCGGCGGCGCGGCGCATGGCGCCCGCGACCTGCCGCCGCCGCCAGCGCGGCGGATCGCGCTGGCGCAGGATGCCGCGTTCTCGTTCACCTATCCGCACATCCTCGATGCCTGGCGCGCCGCCGGCGCCGAGATCCTGCCGTTCTCACCGCTCGCCGACGAGGCGCCGGCACCGGACGCCGATCTCGTCTGGCTGCCCGGCGGCTACCCCGAGTTGCACGCGGGCACGATCGCCGCGGCGCAGCGCTTCCTGATCGGCCTGCGTCGCCACGCCGAGACCCGGCCGGTCCACGGCGAATGCGGCGGCTACATGGCGCTCGGCGAGGCACTGATCGACAAGGAGGGCACGCGCCACGCGATGGCGGGGCTTCTCGGCCTCGTGACCTCCTACGAAAAGCGCAAGTTCCACCTCGGCTACCGGCGCGCGGTGCTCGAGGTGCCGATGCCGGGCCTCGGCGCCGGGGCGGCCTTGCGCGGGCACGAGTTCCACTACTCGACCATCCTCGAGCAGCCCGACGCCCCGCTCGCCCGCGTCGCCAATGCCGACGGCGAGCCGGTGCCTGAGACCGGCTCGCGGCGCGGCACCGTCACCGGCACGTTTTTCCACCTGATCTCGACGGAGGGCGCATGGCGGGCCTCGTGAGTTTCGTCGGCAGCGGGCCGGGCGACCCCGAGCTCCTCACGCTCAAGGCAGTCGACCGCCTACAGCGCGCCGACGCGGTCCTCTTCGACGACCTGTCCTCGGGACCGATCCTGAGCCACGCCCGCCCCGGCGCGGACCTCGTCGGGGTCGGCAAGCGGGCCGGCCGGCCGTCGCCGCGTCAGCATCACGTCTCGCGACTGCTCGTCGACTACGCGCGGGGCGGGGGTCGGATCGTACGGCTGAAATCCGGCGATGCCGGGATCTTCGGACGGCTGGAGGAGGAACTGACGGCACTCCGGGCCGAGGGAATCGCGCACGAGATCGTGCCCGGTGTGCCGTCGGCCTGCGCCGCAGCGGCGGCGGCTGGTCTGCCACTGACGCGCCGGCTGACTGCGCGGCGGGTCCAGTTCGTCACCGGCCACGACGTCACCGGCGAGCTGCCCGAGGAGATGAACCTCGCCGCTCTCGCCGACCCGGCCGCCTGCACCGTGGTCTACATGGGCAAGCGGACCTTCCCGAGGCTCGCAGCGCTCCTCATGTCGCACGGTCTGCCCGGCGCGACGCCGGCGCTTCTGGCCGAGGGCGTGACGACTGTCGGAGAGGCCCTGACCCGGTCGACCGTGGCGCGGCTCGCCGAGCGGTTGGCGGACACCCGCAGCGAACTGCCGGCGCTGATCCTCTATGGTGCGCTCGCCGACGAGGCCGGGCATGGGTGACCTCTGGCTGATCGGCATCGGCACCGGCAACCCCGACCACGTGACGCTCGAGGGACGGCGCGCGCTGCGCGACGCCGCGCTCGTCCTGGTTCCGCGCAAGACCAAAGGAAAGGACGACCTCGCCGAGCTGCGCCACGCGATCCTTGCAGGCGCCGGGGCGACCGCCGAAGTCGTCGAATTCGACATGCCGGTGCGAGACGAGAGCCTGCCCTACGCCGCTCGCGTGCATCGCTGGCACGACGAGATCGCCCGCCGCTGGTCCGCGGCCATCGCGCGCGCCGGCGTCTCCGGCCCGGTGGCGCTGCTCGTCTGGGGCGATCCGGGCCTCTACGACAGCACGCTCCGGATCGCGGACCGCCTGTCGCCGGCGCCGCGGGTGCGGGTCGTTCCGGGCATCACCGCGCTGCAGGCGCTGACCGCGGCCCACGCGATCCCGTTCAACACGGTCAACGGCGCGGTCACGGTGACCACCGGCCGAAGCCTGCGCGACCACGGCTGGCCCGAGCCGGCCGAGAGCGTCGCAGTGATGCTCGACGGAGCCTGCAGCTTCCGCGCCCTGTCGCCCGTGGGACTGACGATCTGGTGGGGCGCGTTTCTCGGCATGGACAACCAGATGCTCGAGGCCGGCTCCCTCGCCGAAGCCGGCCCGAGGATCGTCGAGACCCGCGCCGCGGCGCGCGCCCGGCACGGCTGGATCATGGACACCTATTTGCTGCGGCGGGCCCAGGAGTGACCGCGCGGCTGCACCTCTGCGCCTCCTGCGAGGGCTCGGACCTGCCCGCTTTGCGCGCGGCGCTCGAGGTCTCCGGCCTCGACGTGGCGCTGCGCTCGGAACGCTGCCTGAACGGCTGCGCCGCGCCGGTCTCCATGGCGCTGCAGGCGCCGGGCCGGGCGACATATTTCTTCGCCGGTATCGACCCCGCCGGGGACGCTGCCGACATCGTCGCGACCGTCCGCCTCTACCTCACCGCGCCGGCGGGATGGATCGAGGACGCGCGCGGCTGCGGCCGGGTGCGCTTCTGCCTGAAGGGGCGCGTGCCGGCGCTCTAGTTGGCGACCGTCACCACCTGCTCGACCGGTACGTCGCCGACCGCCAGCGGCCGGTGATCGTTGGCGTTGAGAGTAACGCGCAGCTCCACGTCTCCCGCCGGCAGCTCGGCGAGGTGGGTCCAGGCCCCGTAGATCCGGGCGCGTTTCTGGCCGTTGACGTATAGATGTGCGTGGCCCTCGCCGAGCACGTGGGCGCCGCTCGCGCTGAGCGGAGCGAAGGCGAAGCCGGTGGTCGCCAGGTGCAGGTTCCAGCCGGACGCGGGGTCCGGTTCGACCGAGACGTCGAGCGTCGGCGCCTGTGCATCGCTGGGCAGCGACAGCTGCGTGGCGTGGTCGTGGCGCTCCGCCATGCTCGTCTGGTGGCCGGCCACGTGGTGGGCCGGGTCGCCGTGATCGTGGCCGTCGAGCGTGATGCCGTTGGCGGCGGCGACAGTGAAGCCGAGGCCGCCGCCAAACATCAGCCCGATCAGCAGGAGTGGAATGGACCGATCCATAATGTGTCTCCGCGGTGCGGGCCACTGGGCGGCGGCGCCGCCCGGTGACCCGCATATTTCAGCTGTCAGGCAGGCTGTGCCGCGGCGTCCCGCCCCGCGGTCTCGCGGGCCCAGAAGTGGCCGGCGAAACCGCCCAGCATGACCCAGGCCGCCATGCCGACGCCGAAGGCCCGCGCCGCGAAGAGCGCGCCGATTTCGGTCGGAACCGGGCCGGTGAAGACCTCGGGCTCCGGCGCGCCGACCAGGTGCGGCGCGGCAAGCAGCACCACGGCTGGCCCCCAGGCCGCCCAGCCGCGCCCGAAGGCGACCAGCCAGAGCGCCACCGCGGCGGCCAGAACCGTGGCGAACCACCAGACCTGCCGAAGTCCAACGTCGGCCGCGGCCACGCCGGGCACCTCCGGCGCCAGCGTGAAGCCCGGCGCGAAATGCACGACGATGAAGCCGCAGAGGCCCCAGATCAGGCCGGTGCGCGCGCCTATCCGGGCGCCACGCTCCTGTGCGAGCGCCATCAGCGGCACGAGGATCAGCGCGTAACCGGAGTAGATCATCATGGTGAAGACGATGCTCAGACCGTCGCGGACCGGGCTCAAACCGCCGAGATCCTGCTCCGCCGGCACGGTGGAGTCACCGCCGAAATGGACGAGTTCACCGCCCTCGTAGAGTTCCGCGTGCAGCAGAACTGGTTGCACGAACACGAGCTGCAGGAGGGCGGCAATCAGCCCCGCGGCAGCACCAGCGAACAGCGCGCTGGTCAGAATGCGTGTGAACATCGGCTCAGTGGCAGGGAAAGCCGGTGGCGTGGCGAACGTCGTGAGCGGCGTCGTGCAGCGTGTCCGCCTGCACGTGGCCGGTCACCACGATCATGCCGAGACCGATCAGCGCGGCGAAGATTCCGGCGCCGAGAAGCCCCGTCCGCGACGGCGTCGCGGTCGTCGATTGTACGTTCATGTCTTACTCCTTGCCATCTCACCCGAGGGCATTGCGGTTTCTGTGACGGCAGGTCTCCTGGCTTGCGGGTCGTCGCGTCGGGTCGGCCTTCCCGGTTTTCACCAGTGGCGTGTTCGACCCTGCTGTCCGCTCACAGTTGCGGGGGCAGCTGCAGCCTCGGCGCGTCGCGCCTCACTGCATTCCCTCTTTCCTCCGGCGGGTCACCCACCGGAACCGTTCACAGGTTCGTCATGGCAGATCGCCCGCGCCGCGGTCAACGATAAACCCGGGCGGTCACTCCGGCCCGGTGATCCAATCCTCGAAACGGGCCCGCGCCCGGGCCGGCAGGTCCCGCGGCAGGTCGGCCGTCGATGCCTCGGCGTCGCCCACCTCGATCAGCATGACCATGCCCATGCCGAAATGCGGCGAGCACTTGATGCCGTAGACGCCCTCGGCGTCGAGCGTCACCTCGATCTCTTGGTCGATGTTGCCGGTGAAGGGCGCGGCGCCGTCGGGGATCATCCCGTCGATCGTCGCGGCGTTGTGGCCGGGATCGGTTGCCACGAAGCGCACACTGTCGCCGGGGGCGATGGAGAACCGCGAGGGTACGTACACCATCGCGCCGGCGGTGCCGCGCGTGCGCATCTCGACCGTGTGTATCTCGGCCATCGCCGGGGCAGACGAAAGCGCGAGGGCGATCATGGCTGTGCGAACCGTCATGCCGGTTGCTCCGTTCTTTGGAATCTCAGGAATTGCACTCCGTCCTCTGGATCGGTCAACACGCGCGCAGAAACTGCGAAAGCGTCGCGCAGCCGGTCCGGCGTCAGCACCTCGGCCGGCGAGCCGAGCGCGATCAGTCGGCCCCGGTGCATCAGCGCGAGCCGGTCGCACTCCATGGCCTGGTTGAGATCGTGCAGTGCCACAACGGTCGTCGTCGGCAGCCCGCGCACAAGCGCGAGGATCGACAGCTGGTGGTGGATGTCGAGGTGGTTGGTCGGCTCGTCCAGCAGCAGGATTCGCGGCTCCTGCGCGAGCGCGCGCACGATGTGAGCACGCGACGCTCGCCGCCGGACAGCGTATGCCAGGGCCGGTCGGCGAACCCGGTCATCCCGACGGCCGCGAGCGCATCTGCGACGATCTGCGAGTCCGCCTCCGACCACGGCCGCAGAACCGAGAGCCACGGCGTCCGGCCGAGCTCGATCGCGTCACGCACGCTGATGCGGTCGCCGGTATCGGCCTGCTGTTCCACCAGCGCGATGACCGGCGCGATCTGTCGCTGCGACACCGTCTCGAGCCCATGCGCTCCGAGGACGACGCGACCCGCGGTCGGCGGCCGGATGCCGGCGAGCATCTTCAGCAGCGTCGACTTGCCCGAGCCGTTCGGGCCGATAAGCCCCAGGGTCTCGCCCTCCTCCACCCTCAGCGACACGCCCTCGACGATCGGACGGCCGCGCACGGACCACCCCAGACTTTCGCAACTCAGCATCATCGCGCCGCCCTCCCGCGGACGAGAGTCAGCGCGAAGGCCGGCGCGCCGACAAGCTCGGTGATGACCCCGATGCGCAGCACCTGCCCGGGCACCAGGACGCGCGACAGGATGTCGGATGCGATCAGGAAGACCGCCCCCGCAAGCGCCGAGGCCGGCACCAGGCGCGCATGCCGGACGCCGACCACGAAGCGCATCGCGTGCGGGATGACCAACCCGACGAAGCCGATGGAGCCTACCATCGAGACCATCGCTGCGGTCACCAGCGCCGCCAGTCCGATCAACAGCACCTGCACCCGGCGCACTGCGATTCCGAGCGACGCGGCGCTGTCGGCGCCGAAGGTGAACGCGTCGAGTGCGCGGACGTGCCAGAGACAGGCGCCCAGCCCCAACAGCGCCGCCGGGACGGCGAGCCAGACGTCCTCCCATCGGACCCCGGAGAGGTTGCCCATCAGCCAGAACATGATTACGCGCGCCTGCTCGGCATTGGCGGACTTAGCGATTATGAAGGCGGTGAGCGCGTTGAAGAGCTGCGACCCGGCGATGCCTGCCAGCACGATTACGCCCGCAGCCTGAACGCTGGCGCCGCCCCCCGCCGCCCGTGCCAGCGCGGCGACGAGAAGGAAAGCCAGCGCCGCCCCGGCAAAGGCGCCGGCTGAGAGCGACACGACGCCGGCCCCGACGCCTGCGACCGTCACCACGACCGCGCCGGTGGAGGCACCGGCAGAGATCCCGAGCAGGTAGGGGTCCGCCAGCGCGTTGCGCAAAAGCGCCTGCAGCACCACCCCGGAGAGCGCGAGTCCCGCTCCGCAGCACGCCGCCACCACCGCGCGGCTGACCCGGTAATCCCAGACGATGCCCGCATCGATGCGGCCGACGGTATATTCGGTGCCGAAGAGCTTGTTGCCCAGCACCTGCAGAACGGTCGCGACCGGGATGCGCGTCTCGCCGATCGCCGCGCCTGCGACGAGCGCAGCGAACAGCACCGGGGGCGCGATCCACCCCCAGTGGAGGCGCTGCCGCGCCGCCGGCCATGCCTCGGCCTGCATCATGCGCCCAGATCGAAGCCGACGAGCGCCTCGGCCAGGGTCTCGAGTCCAAAGATAGTGCGCATGGTCGCGCTCATCGCATGGGCGTCCATCACCACGATCCGGCCCTCGCGCACCGCCGTCATCTGGCTCGCCACCGGGTCATTGCGAAGGAACTCCAGTTTCTTCTCAATGTCGTCCGCGGGAAAGCGGCGGCGGTCCATCTTGGCGATGACCAGCACCGTCGGGTCGGCTCGAGCGATGGTCTCCCAGCCCACGGTCGGCCATTCCTCGTCCGAGTCGACGACATTCTGGATCCCGAGCTTCGACATCATGTAGCCCGGCGCGCCCTTCTGCCCGGCCATGTAGGGGTCGATCTCGAGGTCGGCCGAGGAGAACCAGAATGCCGCCGAAATTCCCTCTGGTAGTTCGAGCGCCTCGGCCTGCGCGATGGCCTCCGCCTCGCGGCCCTGCAACTGGCTGACCAGGTTCTCGCCGGCGCTCTGAACATCGAAGATCTCCGCCAGCTCGCGGATGCCCTTGTAGATCGACCCAGTTGCGAACGCCGAGGTCCGGGTGCCGTCGCCACCGGTCGTGTTGTCCTTGGTGTCGCAATCGGCGGGCAGGACGTAGGTCGGAATGCCGAGATCGTGGAACTGGTCACGCGTGCCGACGATGCCGTTTGGGCCGACATGCCATTCGTACTGAACTGCGACGAGGCCCGGCGCCTTGTTCGCAACGCTCTCGAAGCTCGGGTCGTTGTCGGCGAGGCGCTCGATGTCCGCGTTGACCTCCTCGAACTGCGGCAGCACCGGATTGAACCAGACCGACGTGCCCGCGACCCTCTCGGCAAGTCCGAGCGCGTAAAGGATCTCGGTCGCCGACTGACCGACCGTGACGGCGCTGTCGGGCGCCGCGTCGAAGCCGACGGTCTGGCCGCAGTTCTCGATCTCGAGCGGGTAATCGGTGGATTGTGCGTGGGCGGGAAGGCCCGCGAAAGCGATCAGCGCCGCAGGCGCGGCGAAGCGAGTGAACATGACTGTCTCCGGATTGCTGGAATCCGGGCGTTCGGGCTGTGAGGCGATCTGAATGCGCCGAACGGCAGAGGGCGGCTGTCCACGGAACGCGGATCCGGCGTGCGGTCTGGAACGGTCATCGGCATCCTTCCCCCGGGCAACCCCGCCCGGTGTTACGGTCTGACGCCGGCAGGTCTCCTGACTGGCGGGTCGTCGCCGATCCGGCCTTCCCGGGCACGGGCCCAGTGGCATGTTCGGACCGAGGCTCGCCGCCTACAGTTGCGGGGGCAGTTCCGTTTCGCATCCCGCAGGGCGCGGGAGGCGGCGGATTCCCTTTTCATCTCCTCTCGGAGAACCGACCTGGGCAGAGGGCACGAATGCCCCCTGCCCGTAAAGCGGCCGTTCCGGTCCGGGGAGGCCGATTGCGCAGAATTACGGCGGGCCACGTGGTTGCTGCCCGCCAGAGAGGCTCAGGCAGCACGCATCCGGCGCAGGCCGAACAGTGCCAGTTCGATGCAAGCGACGACGACCAGCGATAGCCCGACGAGCGGGAAGAAGATGCCCGCGGCGACTGCGATAACGAGGATGCCGCGCGGGATTCGCCAGTCCTCCGGAACCGTCGGAGCGCCGAGGCCGCCGGCCGGGCGGCGCTTCCACCACATCACCACGGCCGACACCGCCATCAGCACCATCGCCGCGCAGGCGAGCGCCAGCACCACCTGGTTCGCCACGCCGAAGGCCTGCCCCTTGTGGATGCTGACGCCCCATTCCGCCGCCCGGCCGAGCGCGCCAAGATCGGCGAGCCCCATGTCGAAGAGGATCGCGCCGCTGTACTGGTCGAGGTGGATCACCCGCTCCTGGCTGATGTCGTCCGGGTAGACCGAGGCGGTGAACACGCCCTCCGGCCCGGACGGCATGGTGAGCGCGTAGCCCGGATGGATGCCCGCGGCCTCGACGGTCGTGACCACGGTGTCGATCTGCGCTGGCACTCCTCCGGACGCGCCCGAGTGGCGGCGCGCCGCAAGCATGTGATACAGTCGTGTCCTTACATCTCGGGGCCCTCCCAGCCGTGGTTCTTAGCGTCGGCGTCCTGTAGAGCGCCCGAGTTCCCCGCAAGTTGTTCACGGGTCAGCCGCTGCCAAGCCGGATCGGGCTCGCCGGACGAAAACTTAAAGACGACCTCCTCCGCACCGTCTTCGACAACGAGGTATTCCACCGCTTCCCGGCCACGCCGAAAAAAGACGCGTCGCGGTCCTCCGCAAATTTCTCGCACGAGGCCTAGCGTCACTGCGAGCCAGTCCGCTCGCGAGCTGGCGGCAGGCCGAGCATCTCGATTATGTGGTCGATCCTCGAAGCCATCTCTGCCTGGGACGCCGCGTGCCGGGCGAGCGCTTCCGTCATGCGTCGTTCCACGGTCTCCAAGTCGTCCAGCGTCGCCGCCCCTGCCAACCTCGGTGCCGCCTCTCCCATCAAGCGGGTCGCGCTGCTCATCGCGCGCTCGACGCGTGAGAGCTGCTCGATGATGTCGTCCAGGCGGTCCGCCAGGGATCCGTCGGTCCGGCGTTCGAGGAGCGTTTCGAGAAGCTCGATCAGGCGTTCGATGCGATGGTTGACGTGATTTGCGTCGGATGAGGTCGTCACAGGTATTCTCCAGTTCGAGTGCGAGGTTTGTCAGGGATTCCGACCCGAGCGCGGTGAACGCCCGGGCCAAAAGGAGGTCGGATAGCGTCGTCACAAGCCGGTTGATCAGGCGACCGACCAGAGAACGCCGCGCGCCGCCAGACGTCAGCAGCGGCGTCCGGCCGTCGAGTAGCTCTGCAGGATCCGATCGAACAAAGACTGGCAAAGTCCCGCTCCCTAGGTGGCGATTGAACTCCGCCCGGCGTCTATGCGCTTCGGCGAGCTTGGCCGGAGCCGCGGCGATCTCTTCCTGACGTGCCACCATGGCATCGAAGGGATCGATCGCATTCTCCGCACCGTCGCCGAGCGCAACGCCACGGAAGGTGACTCGAGGTCCCCGCCCGTCGATCGGCCCGCATGTGATGTCGGTGCGCGACTGGCTCGTGACCGCCCAGCCGTAGGGTCCGAGACCCGCGTTGACGCGCGCGACGATGTCGTAGCGAGTGGGGAGACCCGCCGCGGTCGCTTGGCGGCAGAGCGACCAGGCCCGGTAGCGCGGGTCGCTCTGATCCACACCGACCCTCTCGCCACGCTCGGCCCGCCGCATCAACTCGGCGGCCGCTTTGGCCATCCAACTGGGTGGCGTAATATGTCGCCGCCGCATCGGGCAGCGCGGGTCCGCCCAGCCGTAAGTCGCGTTGACGACATCGGTGTAGGCATCCCAGTCGTCCCGGCTCGCGCGTCCGGGCGGATGAGGATTGATGCTTCTGAGCTGATCCCCGGGAAGTCCGACTGCACGAGGAAGGAGCACGTTGAGCTCGAGACGTCCAAGATGCGTGTGCGTCGATGCGAGGACCGGCGGTCGTGCGGCGCCCGGCACGCCGGCATAGGCCATCTCGACCAGCAGTCGCAGGGCACCGGAAACAGCGCTTCGTGACGCGAAACCCCCTTCATTGAATCTCCGGACATCGAACTCGTCAGCCGAGAAACTCAACACGCAGGACCGATAGCGCGCTCGGAACGGCAGAGCGTCGATATAAGCACCGACTAGAGATGGAGAGCCGAGCAGAATTTCCGGCGCGGGATCCCGCACAGCGATCACCGATCGACCATTAATCTGTTTCCGAACGCGCACGTCCAAGAAGTAACCGATCGCGCAAGAGGCAGGTCCGCTCTGATATTTTGACCACGTAAGGATCATCGACCACCACTCCGTCCTGCACCGCCATCCGCGACGGCCGCAGCGATGTCTTCGAGCCACGCGGCGACCCGGTCGAGAGCATCCGCAAGTTGGAGGTGGTCGAGTGCGGCGTCGCGCCCTGCGATGCTGTCCGAGATTTCCGTCAAAGTTTGGTAGTATCCAGTCAAGAGACGGATCGTATCGGCGTCGAGATGGCGTGAAGTGTGTTCAGGGCGCGCAAGCGCCGCCTCGACGAGATACGCCGACATTGAGAGCTTGGCCGCCTCGGCCCTTTCGCGCACGATTTGCCATTCCATTTCGGTCGCGTGAATCCTGCGCGGCTTCGTTGCGCTCTCACGATTTCGACGATGTCCCATGCTCCAGCTCCTGTCCTACGGGTCCGCCCGAGGGGCCTCGCTCCAGAGCGACGGACCACCAATCACCGCTCCTCGGATTATCGAGAAAGGATGACCTCGCCGGCGAGCTTTACGCGGTGAGGCGATTTCCGCTGCCGTGCTCCCGAACGAAGAGCGGTGGAGCGGATTCTTCATTTTCGCCAAGCTCTTAAAGACGCCGAATGGTCCGCCCAGCCATGGTGTCGGTCATTGACGGATCACTCGATAATCATGCGATCCGGCGCAACGCATGGCGGCACGCCATAAAGTATTTCGCGGGAAGTTGATGGGTCAGCGGGACCACAGGACTTGCCTGGTGGCCCCTCATTCGGCTCAGACGTCGGACCGCGCGCCCGCAACATTCGGGCGGACCGCAGGGCGAGCCCCCTTCGCGCAAACCTTGGCGGCATCAATCTGCTCGCTCATGCTGCCAAGAATGCCGAACACAGACTGCAATGCCTCCTGCAACGCGCGCCTCCGTTCGACTTCACCCTCAAGGCACTCGCGCTCTGCCGTCTCGAGCGCCTCGATCACCCGGCGGCGGATGTCCTGCAGGGCGAGCAGCGGCTCATCGGTGGCATCAAGCTCGGCATGGATCGCAGCCACGATCACGGCCTCAAGCGTTTGTTTCGTTGCGCTAGCGGCCGCTGCTCAACGTCGATCTTGAGCGACCGCAAGATGCGGGCGAGGCGATCGTTGCCGACAGGCCCATCAAGGACCTCGCGGATCTGCTTGTTCCTGGGCCACTCACCGTGCTTCTTGCGGGAGGCAAGGATCGCCGTGCGACCTTCGGTGTCGGTCTTGGTCGGCGTCTTGGGCATGTCTCGTCGTCTCCGTTGTCTACCAGTGACGAGATACGCGCCCAGATTTGGCACTTAAGGGCGGCGGCGAGGTTATCCACATGTCCGTGTCAAAGACCGATCCGAGCATCGACAATTGATGTTCCGCGCGTTGCATCGACACCGATATCCATCAGGCCGCCCCCGCCAGTTCGATCGTGCTGGCGCCGGCGCCGCGGCGCGTGACGCGCACCTGGACCGGGATACGGTCCTTCATCGCTTCCACGTGGGAAATCACGCCGATCGTGCGGCCCTGCGCCTGGAGCGTCTCGAGGGCGTCCATGGCGATGTCGAGGTCTTCCGCATCGAGTGACCCGAACCCCTCGTCGATGAAGAGCGTCGCGGCCAGGCCGCCCTGCCCGCCCATCTGCGACAGGGCCAGCGCCAGCGAGAGCGAGACGAGGAAGCGCTCGCCGCCCGACAGGGAGCGCGTGGAGCGGACCTCGTCGCCCATGTCGCCATCGACGATGTGCAGCGCCAGGTCCTCGCCACCCTGCATGAGCCGGTAGCGCGGCTTGAGATCCGCGAGGTGCAGGTTGGCGCGCTCCACGAGCAGCGAGAGCGTCACGGCCTGGGCGATCTGTGCGAACTTCCCGCCCTGTTTCGAGCCCACGGCCTCGTTGACCGCGCGCCAGGTGTCGCAGGTCTCCTTTGCCGCCCGGATCTCGGCGTCGAGACCCTTGAGGTGCTCGCGCAGCGCGTCGTCGGCCTTGAGCGCCTGCGCGATCGCGCCGGTCCGCTCGCGCATCTCGTCGCGGGCCTCCTCGCGCGTCGCCTTGGCGGCACGCAGGTCAGGCTCGGCCTCTTCGGGCAGACCCTTGTCGAGGCGCTCCTTCAGGTCGCCCTGGCGGGCGGCCAGCGTGGAGACCGCGCCGGTCATCGTCTCGTCGATCGACTTGAGCTTGTCGCGGAGGCGCGTGACCTCCGCCGCGCCCTTGCCGAGCAGGACGGCCAGTTCTTCACGGCCGAGCCCGGCCTTTTCGAGCTTGGCATCGAGATCGGCCTTGGCCTCCGTTTGCTCTGTCCGGGCCGGCACCAGCGCATCGCTCGCCGCCTTGAGGCGAGCGTCGGCGCCGGATTTCAGGCTGCGGGCCTCGGACAGGGCCGTCGCAAGGCGCTCCTTTTCCTCGGACGCCTTCAGGCGAGCCTCGTTGTGCCGGGTCCGGTGCGTCTCGGTGTCCTCGCCGCCGAGCATCTCCGCCCGCTTGGCCTGCAGCTTGTCCAGCGCGTCCGTGCGGTCTTTCTCGGCGCGCATGGCGGTATCGAGGTTCGACTGCGCCGACGTGACCGCCGAGCTCGCCGAGGCGATCTTCGGCGCGAGCTCGCGACGCGTGGCCTCGGCCGTGTCCCGGCGAGAGATCTGCGTGGTCCACCACTGGACGACGCTATCCAGCTTGCCACGCACGCCGACAGGATCCGCATCGAGCTTCTCGGGCGTCACGTTGACCGCGGCCAGCGCCGGCGAGATCTCGCGGTCGATGTCGGCGATCCGGCGCACGGCATGGGCCGCCTCCTGGTCTGCGAGCGAGGCCGCCGATGTCTTCTCCGAGACGATCCGGGCCTGCGCCTCGTGCTTCGGAGCCCGGGTCTCGATCGCCCCGGTATGGGTCTGGACCGCCTTGCGGGTCTCCTCGAGGGCCGTGCGCAGACGCGCCTGCTCGGCAATCAGCTCAGAGATCTCCGTCCGCCGCGCGGCGAGCTTGCTGGTCAGGGCGGCAAGCGCCTCCTTGGCGCCGGCCGGGCTCTCAGGAAGCTGGGTCAGGCCGCTCTCTAGCGTCTGGTGCCGCGCCTCGTCGAACGCGCATTCCGCGTCGCCGATGGCCTTCCCGGCAGTGTCCCGCACCTCGGTGGCCGTCTTGATCGCCAGCGCGGCCGCATCGCGCGCCCGCGCCGCGGCATCAAGATCCCGACGAGCCGTCTCGAGGGCCCGGCGCTCGGCCTCGAGCTGCTGGCGCATCTCGCGCGCGATGCGGCTCAGGGCGTCGTCGGCCTCCACGGGATGGGTCTTCGATCCGCAGACCGGGCACGGCGCCTCCGGCTCAAGGGACCGCCGTAGCTCTGCCGCCATGTCGGACGCCGCCGCCTCGGCGCGGTCGACCGGTGCCTGCAGCGCCGCGATCGCGGCATCCGCGCGGGCGATCTCTTTCTCGGCCTTGCCGTGTGCGTCTGCCGCGGAGCCCTGTTTTGCGGTCTCCTCGGAGATGCGTGTCTCGGCGGTCGTCTTCCCGGTGGTCTCCTCGTCGTGCGCCCCGGCGGCCCGGGTCATGTCCTTCAGACCCTGTTCGCCCTTCGTCAGCCGGTCCATGCGGGCCTGGGGGTCGTCCTTCGAGATCTCGTCGAGACTGGACTGCGCTTTCTGCCGTGCGGCCTCCAGCTCGGCGAGCTTGGCGCGATCCGCACCGTCGGCGGTGGTCAGTGTCGCGCGGCGCTCTTCGGCGTCCGCGGCCTCCTTGCGCGCCCCGATCGCTCTTTTCCGGGCACCGCTTTCTGTCTTCCGTGCCTCGGTGCGCTCATCGAGCAGTGCCTGGATCTGGGTCCATCGGTCGGCGAGGAGGTGCGCGTCCGGCGCCCGCTTCATCTGTTCAAGCGCGCGTTCGATCGCCTCGGCGGCTGTCTTGTCCTGACCCTGAAGCTCGTAAAGAGATTTCGCGGCGCTCTCCTGGAGGGTTGCCATCTCGGCGCGGGACCGGCCGGCCGTTTCGGCCTCGCCCTTGGCCGCGACGATCAGCTCATCGAGCTTCGTGGCTTCCGTCCATTGCGGCCCGAACGCCTTGAAGACCCGCTCGGCCTCCTCGGCGCCGGTGACGGCCGTCCGGTGCGCCTCCACGGCTTTCTCGAGGGCCTCGGCCAGCAGGGTCTGTTCGTCTGTCGCAGCCTTTTCCTCGCGCTCGAGATCGCTCACCGCCCGGTCGGCAGACAGGGCCCGGCCCTGCTCGCTCTTGAGGCCAAGCGCGGTCTCGATCCGCCCAAGCGTAGTGCGATCGTCTTTCGCCGCCTCCACGGCCGCACGTGCGTCGCGCTCGGCGGCCTCCGCCTTCGCGACACGAGACCGCGCTTCGGTGACGGCCACGTGGACCTGGATCTTCGCCTCGAGGCCGGCGATCTCGGCGAGGGTCGCCGCAATCTGCTTGCCGAGGGTGTCCGCTTCCTCGCGCATGGCCTGGCGGGCCTCGTCGGCCAGCGCGTTCGTCGCCGAGCGCTTCGTCTCGAGCGTGGCGAGCGCGGCCTTCGCCTCCTCGTGGCGCGCGTAGATGCGCCGTGAGATGTCGCGGTAGATGCCCGTCCCGGTCACCTTCTCGAGGAGCGCGGCGCGCTCGGGGGTATTCGCGCGCAGGAAGGCGTCGAAATCGCCCTGCGCCAGCAGAACGGTGCGGCGGAATTCCTCGTAGGCGAGGCCCGTGATCTCCGTCACCCGATCGCGCACGGCGTTGATCTGGCTTTCGATGAGCGTGTCGTCATCGACCCGGGTCAGGGCCCGCTCGACGTTCTGCAGCCGCCCCTCGGCCTTGCCGCGGGCGCGCCGCGCGGTCCAGCTGGCGCGGTAGGTCATCCCGTCGGGCGCCCGGAAGGCGACCTCGGCGAAGCCCTGGGCGGCGCCACGGCGCAGGATGGCGCGCGGATCGCTCGACTTGATGAATTCCCCGGCGATGTCGGGCACGTCGTCGTTCACGCCCTGGCTCGAGAGCCGTGGGCAGCTGCCGTAGAGCGCCAGGCACAGCGCATCGAGGATCGTCGACTTGCCGGCGCCGGTCTTGCCGGTGATCGCGAAGAGACCCGCCGAGCGCAGCGGCTCTTCGGTCAGGTCGATCTCGAACGTGTCGGCAAGGCTCGCGAGGTTCGCGCCGCGGATGGTCAGGATCTGCATGTCACTCTCCCACCGAGGCTTCGCGGAACGCGGCGATGTGGCGGTCTTCCGGTGCCGTGCCGTTGACCTTCTCGAAGGCCGGGCGGAACAGCGCCTCGGGGTTGGTGTCGCCGAGCGATTGCAGCTCGGGCGCCGCATCCTCGTTTGCCGCGTCGCGCTGCACGCGGATCCCCGCGGGCCGCACCGGCGCCGCGGCGAGCAATTTCTCGGCCTCACCCAGAAGAACCGCCGCGGGCCCGGTCGCCTCCAGGTTCACGTAGACGAAGGGCTGCAGGCCGCTCGACGTATCGGGATCGAGGTCCAGGTCATCGAGAGCCGCCTTGAACTCCGCGAAGGTCATGGTGCCGCGCTGCGGGAAGCGCAGCATCTCCGCGGGCCGCGCGATCGGCACATGCGTGTGTGAAATGACGCTCCCCTCGATCTCGAGGACGGTCACGCCGTGGTCGTAGCCGGCCTCCGCCGCCGAGAGCGGAAAGCACGAGCCCGAGTAGCGGATCCGGCCGCCGAGCGTCTGGTGGCGATGCAGGTGGCCGAGCGCGACGTAGTCGAACGCCTCGGGAAAAACATCTTCGGGCAGCGCATGCTCGCCGCCGATGAGGATGCGCCGCTCGGCCCCCTCGCTCTCGGTCGCGCCGTGGCAGTGCAGGTGCCCCATGGCGATGACAGGCAGGTCGCCGGCGGTCTCGCGGGCCCGTGCCGCCATCATCGCGTGAAAGCGGCGCGCCGCCTCGACGATGGGCGAGCCGCGCCCCTCGCCGGCTGCGAAACTGAGGCCGGGCAGGTCCGGCGCGCGCAGGAACGGGATGGCGCAGACCCAAGCGCGCGGCGCGCCGTCAGGGCCCGGCAGCGGGACCATGTGCCGGTCGGCCAGGATCTCCTCGCCGTCGCGGCGCACCGTGGCGAAGACATGGACATCGAGGCTTTCGAGAATGGCCGACGGCGCCTCGAGGCGGCCGGCGGGATCATGGTTGCCGCCGGTGATGACCGTGCGCAGCGTGGGGCGCGCATCCTTGAACCGGCGCAACGCCGAGTAGAGCAGCCGCTGGCTGTCGCCCGAGGGGTTGATGCCGTCGAAGACATCGCCCGAGACCAGCAGCACGTCGATCTCTTCACGGGTAAGGATGCCGCAGAGCTCGTGGAGCCACACGCGGTGCTCCTCGTCCCGGGACCAGCCGTTCAGTGTCTGGCCGATATGCCAGTCTGCCGTGTGAAGGATGCGCATGCTTCTTGATCCCGAGTTATCTTTTACTACAGATCCGAACGGCCGATAACGAAACGGCGGAGCACCCGAGGGTTCCTTCACCAAAGGCTTGTTGTGACGGGATTTGTCACGGAAATCGGCCAGTTTGTCACGCCCTGTGACACCCGGTGTGACACTATTAACTCACTGAATATTCGAACGAATATCTCTTTCTATCTATCTGTGTCACGGAATAGAGAAATATGTATTCACGTGCGCGCACCCACGCGCACGCACGCACCTACGCACGCAATACTCATTCGGGCGTGACGCGTGACAAGAAGTAACCAACTGATATATTTCGACATTCGTGTCACGGGTTGCTTTTGCTTCGTTGAAGCGTGACGGCCCAAGGTAGACGAAGACCGACTTCTCTCACGGTCCGGTAGGGCGAATGATCATCTTTCCCGCCCCGACCTCTCATCGAACCCGTCTGGTTCGCGGGCGCGTGTCACATAGCGACCGATGTCTTGTTGTTCTTGGCTTGCTCAAAGCAGCGGCCCGACCGACCGAGGATCGCCGCCTATATGCACCTATCGTTCGCTCGCCTCGAAGCGGACCCTTATCTTCGCTCCGCAGAACTCTGCATAGGTTTTTAACGACCTAAGGCTCGGGAGTTCTCCCGAAGGGGCTTCAATCGCCAAAACCTCGTCCAGGCTCAGGCCACTCGCTTCAGCCAACTGCTCGACGGTCAACCGGCGGATCTTTCGCACTCGCCGCGCTTCCAACGCTATTTCGCGCTTGTCTTCATTGAGGATCAGCTGCTCTTCGACGTCCGGGCGCGTTTGCCTGAGGCGATCTCTGATCACGCCCATGGTCATCCCCTCCGAATTCATTGTGACCGGTTCCGGATAATATACTTTCTACTGCGCTTTGTCAGGCTTGGCGATATCGGGCTACTAACTTCCAGGAATCTGATGGAGGCATACATTCCGAGGCATTCTGGAAGTCACCGCATCAAACGCTCGGCCGTCATCGCGACCCCAGCTAGGTCAAGACGACAAGATCTCGCATCAAGATCAAGGAGGTCTCGGCTCAAGTAGTGGTGAAACTTCTCGAACATGAGATTGGGCGCTCCCGCCGCGAGGTCGGGCTCGTCCTGATCTAAAATTCTCTTGAGCGCTTCACACAGTTCGGGCGCGTCCCCCTTGCGCTCCACCGTCAGAAAACCATCGTGCAGTTCGACCTCAAACCCAAGTCCTCTCAGGGCGAGCGCCAGTGATACCGCCTTGATGGTACCTACCCGGATCGCGAGGATGGAGTTGTCCGGTCCGGTAGAAACGATGCTCGCCTGACCGAAGCCGAGCAGGTGGAAGTTCCGGCGCGCCTCTTCGAGGAATTCCGAGGCAGTCTTATCGAGGTAATTCGGCATCTGCTCGCCTTCGAAGACATCGAACATGCGCTCTATGACTTTGTCGTGGATATCTCCAGGATCGCCGCCGAACATGGGCGGGGTTCCTGCCTTGGCCGGCTTGACGACGATCGCTTTCTCGCAGTCGTGTATCTCCTCAACGACCCACCGACGCCCCGAGAAAATCAGCAGCATGCCGGGGGCCAGGATATTGTCGATCGGTATGGTTCCGAGTTCGCGCCCGTCGCATATAAGGCGGAACTCCTCAGGGGTCTTGAAGACAGCATAGAAACCGTAATGCTCGACCAGCTTTTCGCCGACACGGCCGAGCAAAAGGCTCCCGTCGTCAGCTTGTTCAATCAGGGCTGTATCAGCTTCCCCAATTGAGCGCAGAACGTCGAGAAACTGTGCCTGGCTCACGGCGCGAAACGGCCCCTCCCGACAAAGTATGGCGTAAAGGCGGCTTGCCGAAGCGCCTCCGCGCTCCGCAATCACAGAGAGAATTTGATGGACGAGCGTGGACAGATGGAGCGCTTGCGGTTTTGGCGGTTCGCACCACCCCTCCAGCAGCAGCTCAATCATGGCGATGGCCCGGACGAGGCCCAGCCGAAGCCGATCCACGAAGCTGCTATCTGACGATAGCGCTGTCTCGACAGCATACTGCCGCAGGATCGCAGGCTGCCCCTCGCGTCGGCCGGATCGCCCCAAACGCTGGCGAAGGGCAGCGACACTGAACGGCGCGCCGATCTGGGCGACGCAGGTCACATCACCGATGTCGATCCCAAGCTCGAGCGTGGACGTGCAGACCGCCGTCGTCGGCTTGCCGGGGTCTTTCAGCCGACGCTCCACAAAATCACGATGGTCCCGGGACAGGCTCGCATGATGCGGATAAAATTCCTGCGGCATGTGCTCGCGCTCGCAGAGGTCGCGCAATCGGTCGGCATAGATTTCGACCGACTGACGCGCCCCGGCGAACACCAGATTGTCGGTCCCGCGGAGGTTTGCGAAGAGATGTTCGGCGACCGCGTCCGTTGCTGACCGCGCATCGTCCCCTTCGCCACCAGACAAGTATCCCCTGACTTGAAGACGAAGTTCGGACTCGCCGCTATCCCCCTCGATCAGCGTAACCTCGTTCGCGCTATCGGGTCGGAGATACGCTTTGGCGAGCCCCATATCCCCTAGCGTGGCGGATAGTCCGACACGCCGCACCGGATGACCGATTGAGAGCTCCATGCGCGCTAGGAGCGACCGCAATTGCACACCCCGCTCAGTATCAAGCACGCTGTGCAATTCGTCGATCACCACCGCACGCAGGCCCCGGAAGAGTCGCCGTATCTCAAGGCCACGGCGAACGAACAGGGCCTCGAGAGATTCCGGAGTAATCATCAGGGTTCCACCGGGGTTTTTGAGAGCCCGAGCTTTTACCGACTGAGACACATCACCATGCCAAGGCACCACCGGCAATATTGCGTCCCGACAGATGTCCTCGAGCCGCGCGGCTTGGTCTGTGATAAGCGCCTTGAGCGGACCGATGTAGAGCAAATCAAAACCCTGACCCTGCGATCGCGGGCCGTCGAGAACTTCGGAGATCAGCGGCAGAAACGCTGCCTCGGTCTTCCCGCCGGCGGTGGAGGCAGCGATAATCACGTCGCCATCGCCATCAAGGATCGCGTGCGTTGCCCGCGCCTGGATGTCTCGCAACTCGCGCCAGCCCTTCGAACGGATCCATTTCTGGACCGGACGCGCGAGCTTGTCGAACGCAGCGCTCACCGATCAGAGCTTGAAACTGACGAGATCGTCGTCACCCGACGGACGCGCTCCAGTATCCTCGTCAACGTCAGTAAGATCGTCTCCGCCGTCCTCGGACAACTCGATCCTTTCGATCAGGTCGCTCCATTCGGTGCCCGGGTTCTGCTCCAGTATCGACAGCAGGTTCACGAAGGCCGTTACGGTGTTTCGCGGAGTCCGAAAATAGGCCTCGCCGATACGGTCCGAACAGTGCGCCATGAAAGCTTCAAGCGCCGCGTCGGACACCGCGTTACCCTCGTTTTGCATGACCGCACGGACATTTGCCAGCAATACAAACAAATCTTCGGGTGTCAGGTTCGCGAGGCGGATGACGGGCCCCGAAAGATCGACGAGGCCGTCGCGGGCGAAGGTGTTCTCCGCCAGTCGAGACTGCAAGGCCTCGTAGCTGTAAAGCCCGCGGCGTGTGTTCATCAGGAACTCGGGCGTTCCGCCCATTAAGAACCCAAGGTTCTGCGCGCTCCCCTGTAGAACGTCGTTCAGAATACGGAGGATCTGCTCGTAGTTCGCATTGCGAGCCTGTGCCGAGGTCAGCTTGTAGAGATTGACCATCTCGTCAAGCCCGACCAACAAACCCTTGTAGCCTGCCTCGCAAACAAACGCCGACATCAGCTTAAGGTGATCGTAGACACTGGCATCGTCGATGATCGTCCGAACGCCGAGCGCCTTGCGTGCATCAGTGCGTGTCGAGAACTCGCCGCGCAGCCAACGTAGCGCGGCCGATTTCAGATCCTCGTCACCGTTCTCATGCCCTTCCCAGTAGCGCCGGATCACTTCTGCGAACTCGAAACCGCCGGTCAGCTCTTCGAAATGGCCAAGACGTTCACGGATGACCGAGCCGGTCGGGATGTCGCGCGCTTCTGCATCCCGGTGGGCCTGAGATACGAACCGCTCCACGACACTCGCCAGCGCACCACCGTCCGGCTTGGTCCGCGTCGAGAGGTTGCGCGCCATTTCGGCGTAAAGCCCGCGCGCCTGCCCGCCGGTCGCGTGAATACGGCGATCTGGCGCAAGATCGGCAAACATCACGATAAGCCCTTTCTCCAGAGCGACGAGCCGGATCAAGTTCATGAAGAACGTCTTGCCGGATCCGTATTCGCCAATCACGAACCGGATCGCCGAACCGCCATCCGCGATCCGGTCCATATCCTTGACCAATTCCTCGATCTCACGCACCCGTCCGACCTGAATGTGACGCAATCCGAGCTTGGGCACGACACCCGCTCGTAGTGCCTGCACGATCGCATCGCGTTCACGCGGTTTCAGTCTGGACATTCCTGGTCACCCCTCCGAGTTTTTCGTTGATCGCCGCCGAGACATCCGGCGAGACGTCGTATCCGTCGAATTCATCCAGCAACGGCTCATCATAGGTCTCGAACGACCACTCGTTCACCGCTTCGAGTGCGCCAGCGGGCATTACGCCATGTGTGTTGCAGACTGACTGGAACGCCTCTTCGCTCCAATGCGCCTGGGACACCAACGTGCGCACCAGCTCGGCGTGTTTCTCATCGAGTCCATCGAACGGATGGTCTGTTGCGAGACCACCGACGGTCTCGCTCTCTTCGTCCTCAGCGAAGATTTCACCCAGCACCGAGGACACACGTTCTGTGTCCGATCGGATTGCCGCGATACGCGCGCTGTCGAGCGTCCGCGCCTCAGTGACCGGCTCGTCCGGAATGGCCTCGCCGGGAGCCCCGCTCCTTGGTGGGCGCACAGTCCTAGGCCCATCCGGAACAACGCCTGCATGCAAGTCGGAATAAGCGAGTCCGGGGTCCATGCCGAGCGCCTTGTAGAGTTTTTCGATCCCGGCCACCTCCTCAGACTGGATCACACCGTCTGCATGCGCCGCGGCGACGATCGATGCCCTGAGAGCGGCGAGGTCCTCCTCCGCGGACTCCTTCAGTTTTCGCCTGAGAAGAGCAATGTCGGGCGGCACGGCAAGGAACCAGTCTACATTTGCCTGAAGCCGGTGCTTTTCCTGTTCGCTCAAGCCCTCGGCGCTTCGGGCCTGCTCCGCCAGCGCCACTCGCTCTGCCTCAGCAATATGTCCATCCGCGTGTGCCACGAAGGAGGCCAGCGCGAGCTGCATGAGCGCGGAACGGTAGCCCGCCGAGACATCCTCGAGCTTCTCCACCGGCGCTCCGAGATGGAAGAGAACCACAGGCTCTTCGGCTTTGGGGGAACGCAAGGCGAAGCGTGGATCCGGTGCCAGGCCGAACCCAAGACGCGCCAGCGCGTCCGCAGCTCCAGTCAAATGCCGCTTCCCGATCTTGTCCGGTCTGACACCCTCGAGCCGCTTGACGACATCGCCTGCCGTAACGAGACCGCCGGCCGCAACGATCTCCGCCGCCCACGCCTTGAGGGCATCCATTTCGGCGGCGGGAAACAAAGACCAGAGTTCCAAGGGCAGCAGCGCATGCCCTTCCATGGTGCCACGCCCATCGGGATTTCGACCGAGGAATCGGCTATATTTGTCGAGGTCTTCCATCGCTGCCTCGGCGATCTTCTGAGCTTGCTGTATAGGTTGCCGCAAGCCAGACACGTCTGGCACGGGTTTGCCTCCGAGTTCGGCAGTCACCGTTCCGGTAAACTCGCTGGACGCAGCCCTGTATGTCGCCTTCAAGGTTGCCCGTGGCTTGCGAATTTTCAGCCCTTCTGGATGGAGGGCCATGAACTTCAATCTGAAAAGTTCTCTGAATTCCTCGAAGCACCGTGACGCCGGGGTTCGCAATCGGCTCTCTGGATCACACATCAGCCAGCTTAGAACCCAGTCGGCATCGAGTGGCTCGTCCTCCCGGATCCTGACACCGAGAGCCAGCTTCAGCGAGAACGGCAGCTCCCAAGTCTGGTTCTCAAAAATTGGTTCAATCTTGTGGGCTTCGATCACCCCGGCTTGGCCGATTTCGATGAATTCGCCCAGGTATCGCTGAACGGAACGGTTTCCCGGGTATAAACATGCCAGCCGTCGCGCTTCTTTCACGAGATCCTGCCGCTCGTCCTGCGATGGCTCGTCCATGAAAAACCTACGCTCTAGCCCGTAGAAGTAGAGGAACATGTATCCAGGATCGTAGGAGGTATCGGAGCGCCCCGAAGCCAGCCAATCGAGATACGTCGCCCGGCAGCGTGGAGGAATCCCGGAGTATCCCGGCCAGTAGGGCATATCGTGACCGGCTTTGTCGGTTCCTGCTCGAGCAACCGGCAACGCAGGATCGATATAGGGGCGCGACTTCTCACCGTAGCCGTAGGTGCTCAGCGCCGGCGGGGTCCCAACATAGATCATACCGTCTAGGTGCCGCCCCCCAACCTCGACTGTCTCCCCTTTCGGAACCCAGCCCTGACGTCGCGATGCAGACGCGGGGGCTCGCTGTTGGCCACGGTCGCGCCTGGCGGCGATCTCGCGTGAATGCCGTGCGATTGCCGCGTAATCTTGGCTGAACTCCGACCTGCGATTCGAAGATGGCCTCTCCGTGGGATCGGTATTGGTTTTGTTTACAGCGCCCCAAGGTGCCGAACTCTCTGGCGGCGCATACTCGTTGGCTCCGCCCTTCAAACCATGCTTTTCCGACAGAGGCGGAGGCGTCGGAGCACCGGTATGCACCTTATTCGTGCGAGACGCGCGTTTGAGCTTCCTACGCCTCTCAAGGAACCATACTCCAACAGCAGGAGCGATGAAGGCAACCGCCATCTGCGCACCAGGCGACAATATGTCACCGGCTGCGACGATCCCGATCATGGCTACGACGAATAGCAGCGAATACGAGATAACCACGCGAAAAACAGCGAGTATATATTTCATTGAATATGTCCGAGCTTGGCCATTGGCTTATTCTGACGACGCGTGGCCGCTCGGGCAACTGCTGATGCGTGTGGAGCACACTAGCCCTGCAAACGGTGCGGTTGAAGCACTGTTACACGATCAGGTTGATTATCATGCCTGACTAGTGCCTTCTGCACCGCAAAGACCCTTAACCTCTAGTTCTCTATCGTCGCGTGGTGCAACCTTGCAAATTAAGACAGTAAAAATCGTAAACTTTCGATCGATAGTCGACGAAACCATAGATCTCTCTAAATATAACTCGTTTGTCGGCCCAAACGGTGCCGGAAAGTCCACAACACTACATGCATTGAATGTGTTTTTTGGAGAAATAAATAGTTTTTCAGACGAAGACTTTCACGCAAGAAACACTGAGAAACCCATTAAGATCACGGTCACATTCTGCGATCTAGGTGAAGAAGCCGCAGAAGAATTCAAGCACTACGCACGAGCAGATCAGCTTATTGTGCATGCTGAAGTTAGTAAAGCCGACGACGGTAGCTTTAAGAGAGTTATTAGGGGGGAGAGACTAATTTTTCCTCCATTTAGGGAGTATTTTGAGGCCGCAACGGCAAAAGACAGGGGGATCGTATTCAAGAATCTTCGAGAAAGGTATGATGGAATCGACGCGGCAACAAACGATGGAGATCGCTCTGCGGCGCTTGCTAAATATGAGGGAGAGCTGCCCGAGGATCAAAAAGAGCTGGTTCCTAGCGGCGGCGAATTTTTTGGAATTAGTAAAGGTATTCATAAATTTCAGCGCCATTTGTGCTGGGTTTACGTCCCTGCAGTCAAAGACGCGTCCAGCGAATCCGAGGAAGCCAAAACCTCTCACTTGGGAAAGCTCATTCAGCACACCATAAGAAGCCAGATGAACTACGACGCTGAACTTGAGCGCATCAGAACAGACGCATTAGACGCCTACTCAAAGCTTTTGTCGGACCAAACGTCTCACTTGGGAGACTTGCAAGCACGACTGTCGGAGAGATTGCAAGCCGCCGTAATGACAGAGGCAGACCTCAAATTGGACTGGAAGAAGGACGAGAAGTCTGTTTCTGTGCAGGATCCAATCGCGCAGGTGCTTCTGTCCGAACGTGGATATGTTGATCGAGTTGATAAGTTTGGGCATGGGCTGCAACGATCATTTTTACTTGTAATCCTTCAAGAGTTAATGGCCGTTGACAATGCAGTAAGCCCAACACTCATCCTCGGCTGCGAAGAGCCAGAACTTTATCAGCATCCGCCCCAAGCTCGTCACCTTGCAGAGATATTGATGGAATTGGCGGCTGGAGATTCTCAAGTTCTTCTCACCACCCATAGCCCATACTTTATCGATGTTGAGTATTTCGATGGTATCAAGGTTTTCAGAAATACATCTGGCGTAGCAACCGTTTCATCGTCTTCATTCTCAGAAGTCCTGGACAACTACAATACAGCATTCAAAAAACCTCTGCAAAACGAAGATCAAGCGCGCACTAAGCTCGCAATACAAACCCAACCTAAGTTCAATGAGGTATTCTTTGCTGAACGCGTAGTCGTCGTTGAGGGCGTATCTGATTTGGCCTGCATCGAGGCTTATATGCGGCTATCCGGAAAAAGGTCAGAGTTTCAGAAGTCCGGAGCAACCATCGTTGTTTGCGAGGGAAAAAGCTCGCTCGCGCTCATGATTCTAATAATGAAGAGCTTCAAAATTCCGTATCACGCTGTCTTTGACTGCGACTCCGAGTATGAGGAAAAATTCGCTGCCAATCCGGACAAGTTCAGGGAGCCCTATAATGAGCATATTAGGGATAACGACGCGATATTAGAGCTATCGGGGCATGAAAAAATCGGAGGCTTTCCAACCGAACATATTTTTCTGCCAAATGTAACGGGCTGGCGTTTTAATATTGAGAGGACACTCGAAGCAGAGTTTGGCGAGGACATCGAGGCATGCCTACAATCTGGCCGTGACGCCGTCGGTAATTTACGGAATTCCAGAAAGCATCCGCTATTCATTGCGGCGTCTATGTCATCTGCGTGGAATAAGGGAAAGACCTTTCCCGTCCTACAAAAATTGGTAGAACGTATCTTGATCTAGCGCCGAACCACGTAACCGCCTAATCGTCCGAGCCGCAAGCCTCTTCACGTGTCACGCTGCCTAAAAGTTCTCATGACTGCGGGACCGGTTTCTGAGTCAATTACATACTAGTGATGAGATAAAATTGTCGTTGCACTATGTTCCAGAGGTTGTCCGATGACCGCTAGCTTCGATATTTGTCCTCATATTTTTGGCATTCTAAATCGTTATGAGCCAACCCACTGCAACGGTCGGCCTGCGATTAAGATCGAGAGGCCATGTTCCGTCAATATAGAATATATGGAAGAAATAGCGCGAGAACTGCAATCCGATGAGGTGATGGCGCAGCTGGAGTCGGCAGAAGTCGCAACTTTGGCTGTGGTAGCGGCGAACTGCCTACAACGGTGTGGTGACGATGCAGGTGTATCGATCGGGCTCCAGGCCGTCCTTTCTTCGCGCCCAGGTGAACTCGATGCCGACATCGCACTGATTGCGATATCCGATTTCGGGGTTAATCGAGATATCCTCAAGGTCTTTACTGGGATGACGAAGTCCGCTGCCATGATCGACGCAATCATTGAAGCGGCATTACTAAAAAAGGCGCCGTTAGCTGGCTGGCTTAACAGATTCGACGTAAATGCCTTGGTGATCCGGGATAAAAATCAGGCTAGGCGCGCACTCCCTGCAGTAGAGTTCCTGAAAGAGGACCTTGTGCCGACCGTCCTTGTAGCTGCTATGGCTCGCGGCCTCGGTTGGACGCCATGGGTAAAGCTCTTCGCGATTCTATACGATGAGGTCGAACTTGCCCTGGAGGTCAAGTCAACTGTTCCGGCCAGGCGTCAATACGATAATGAAGACACGCTAGCGATGCGGCGGGCGGCATGGGAGAACATACTGCCCGACACCTCGGTCAGAGAGGTCGCACGGCTTATCCTCGATCTCGGCGGAGCTCTTTCATCCTCAGGTCCCGACGTGCGCGCCGTCTACGTCCAGCGTTTGCGCAATGCCATCGGTATTGAGCCCGAACTGCGGCGGGCCGCTTTGGAGGCACTGCTCAGCCGGTGCCCGCCGCAGCAGCACGATCTAGCGCTCTTCGCGGCGACGCGATTTGTGGAAGCAGATGATGCAACATTCATCGGAGCGCTCATCGACCACCCAGACCGAGAGGTTGGCTACCGGGCAGACATGGTGCGCCATGCGGTTTTCGATAAATCTGATGGTGACGAAGTCTGGCCGACTCCGGGTGTCAGCACGATCTCTGGCGGGCTTTTCAGCATCCGACTCAACCCAGTTTCGTCGGAACACTCGCACACCTGGATCGGCGACCGTCTCATCGAATTACTCATTGAACAAACAGTGGCCGGTGAGGAAAAAAGGTTCTCGCAGCAATATCAAGATCACAGCGAGGAGGGCGAGGAAGGACTACTGCGCAGCTTCTTCTCCGACCTCGCTTACCGCCTTCGCGACTTGGGAGACAGCCTGCGGGCGACGGCGAGGGCTACCGGCTCATCCCGCGTTACAAGCATTGATCTGAACTATCGGCCAGTCGACAAGTCAGAGGAGGGGAAGCCTGGAGTGAGCCCGAGAGGAGACCTAGCGCCACCCTCATTCTCCGCTGATCTTTGCTTGATCGTCGATCCGTATCTTGAAGGTCGTCCACTCGGCAAGCGGGCCACGCTCGTGCAGGCGAAGCGACTACGGCGTAAGGACACCACCCGCCCGGAGAAAGGTTTAGCAAGTTCCTTCAGACTGGAGCCCGGGCAGATGTCGGACCTGCTCCGGCAGACCGGGTCGTCATTCTATTTGTTCCAGTGCCCGGGGCTGCTCGACAGAGGCATTCCGATAGTCCCAACGCAGCTGGTTGAGGATCTGGCGCGGTTTAACTCTGGGAGCGCCTCGCAACTTCCAACGGACCTAGTCGGTCCGGCGTCTCGCCCGTTCGCGGAATGGCTCACATATATGGTGCTCGGTTTGCGGACGGGTGACCCGTTTGCAGAGCTGGTTGCCAAGGCTGAAGGTGCAGACGGACGGCGACCGCGCCCGTTGGCGAGTTTTGGAACTGTTGAGATCGTGGTTCGCGTAAATGATATCAAGCCAAGGGACGGCTAAGGCCTGTCAAAGTCGAGCTTTTCGCCGTTTGCATTGGTGCGATCGGCTAAATTGAAACCGGAAAGCTGCGGAGAGATAATTCCTAGCCGATCACCCTTCCCGCCTCTCGAGCCATTCCGCAATCATACGCCGAATCATCTCGGGTCTCGTGGGCACATCCTGCTCGACCCGCCTTGCATCGTCTATGGCCTGCAGCATCTCCGCATCTACGCGCACTAGGACCGGCGATGTATCGACTTTCGGTCGGCCTTTAGATTTCATGATATTGACCTCTTGATTTTTCAATATCAAGATCACATGTAATGCGTGTCGGCGCAAGAGTTGCAGCTCCCGCACCGACACTGACCACTTTGATCTGTTGGGAGATCTCCATGGCTGCGCACGCCCTTAGCACGACCCCACTTTCGTCCGGAACCTGTTCCGAGAACTTCTTCGGCAATGCTGACGCGCTCGACGCGATCATCGATTATTTGCACGCGGCCATCGACGCCGAGGCGCTCATCGGCGATCGATTTTTTGATATCGAGCTGAGCCAGTTTGCGCATCAGGCCGCGGATGCTTGGGCTACTTGCGAGACCGCAACGCTTCGTTTCCTTGTGCGCTCTCATTTAGGAGACGCACATGTGCTCGCTGGAGAACATGTGCTCGACGTGCTCCAGGATCGCGGACTCGATCACGATCGCCTGCGCACCGCGCCTGTGTCCCTGATGGACGCGGCCTGCCGTTCGGCCGCGCAGGTGGATCCCGTGAGCCTGGTCCTGACCCGGCAGCTGTCGCACCTCGCCTCGCTCCTTCGGGTCATCATCGAGAACAGCGAGGTAGCCCTCGATCCGGATCCGGATCCGGACTTTGATCCGGACGCGCCCTCACACGGCTGAACCCTTTTCCCGTTCGCATCCAAAGGCCCCGAGCTCAGCTCGCGGCCGCCCCTCACAATCTCTATCTGCTTCGGGAGGCTCCCCATTCGCAGTTTCGTCCCACATCTCCTGCATCGTTGATGACTCTGAAGTCACTCTGCGCGCCGGGCTCCTGCCCGCCGCGCTGCACGAGGCCGCCGCCCTCGCCGGCTTCGACATCCTCTCCCGGCTCACGGATCGCAGCCGGCTGCTGATCCGCTGCCGGACCTGCGACACCGTTCTCGTCAAGCGCCGCAGCG
>NZ_FOAI01000002.1 GCF_900109705.1 Roseivivax marinus
GAAACTCTCATGGGTGGCTCCTCTCACATGCAGATCATGACACCTGCACTATGGCGCATCGCGACGCCGGGGAGCAGGAGCCATCCACCCCATCGGCTTCCCGCCCTTCGAGACTTGGCCTCGGATGCGGCTGGCGCCGGATCTCAGCCCTTTGCGCGCAGCGATGTCGAGCGCAGCGTGCACCCATGCTCAGCCTCGCGGCGTCCTATGATGACGCGATAGCTGTTCAGCACGTCTATTCTGCCCGAAACATTCTCTTGGCGAAGTTCGCGCCATCACTTCGTCGACCTTGAAACTGTCCTCCGATAATCCCATTCACGTAGACTTCTCGGTGGAAGCGCGTTTTGCTGGTATTCGCAACATGATCCCGCCTTCGGAGTGATTGCCTCATGTCTGGGCGGAGACAGGTGAGGCAAACTTTCCCGACCATAGAACTGCCGAAGCCACGATCGGCGCGGTCATGGCGCATTACAACTCGGTGGCTCAGGCGATGACTTCCCTCGCCATGGATCGAACCCATCTACGAGGTTGATCCCAACACTGATGAGGTGATGTGGGAGCCTTGGATCGATGGTTTCACCCACGCCATGAGGCTGAGGCCCGACGCTTCGGACAGTCTCCTCGATCAGGCTGACGAAGAGACGCGGACGACGATGATCTTCATGTTGGCGCTCCAGGACATCAACACCTGCGCCAGCAAGTTCACGGAAAAGGAGATCGACCAATTCGATCGTGAAGCCCCCGATCTGATCCCGAATTGCGTTGCGACGATACTCACTCAGTCGCGTCCCGAACTTTACGGCTCCGAGCCCGCGCCTCACTCCGAAATACCGTTCAAGGCCGGCCCACGGCCGGGGCGAAACGACCCATGCTCCTGCGGCTCGGGCCGCAAATACAAGCAATGCTGCGGTCGGAACTGACGCCACCCCCAAGCTGAAACGGTCCAAACCTGCCTTTCACTTGGTCGCCGCGATGCTGCGGCGCAGATCACATGAGTTGCCGTTCGCTTCGCCTGCGCAAACGTTTCGCCAGCCTATAGCCAAACGGCCAGAACCATTTACGCGCAGATCCTTTTCATCAACTCATGACGGCACGCCGGAAAGGCGGCGTTGACAGGCCAATTCAAACGTCGCTCCCGGCAAGCTGCCGACGCATACGCGACGCCATCTCCGAAGCACCCCTACAGGTTCGAACGCGACAAAGTTTTTTCGAGGGATAGAGAATATTTTCCGGAAGCCGCTTCGTCGTCTCCAAAATGGCCAATGTTGGATCTGCAACGCGCGAAACAACGAGCAGAAACAGCGCAGCACCCATTGTCTGTCTTTCGGCGCGGCCCAGCCGAAAGACAGAACAGCTTCGGTCAATATTCGGCCGCGGCTCCTTGACACCGGCGCTTGTCCGCCGGGGAAATACTGGAGGCCCAATGTCGAACCATTCGACCCCGCCGCGTCTGCCGCGCTCGTTGCGCGCCGGTCCGCCGACCGATTTTCATCGCTTCATCGAGGAGCGCCTGCCCGCCCTTGCAAAGGCGACACGCGTTCTGGCCGGCGAGCCAGGCACTCGCCTGTTTAACCGGATCTTGGGGGACCTCGCCGAGGAGGATCACCTCCGCCCCTCGACACTCCGAAATGCCGAAGTGCTTTTCGGCCTGCTGGACCCGCTCGGCGCATCATGGCGGGAGTTGATGAACCGATCCGAGGTCGACTCAGCAGCGCCGGAGGTTCTCGAACTCGAATGCCTCGTCCACGACTTTCGCGAAGCCCTTGCACTGGCGACTACGGATCACTCGCCTGCTTCGCGATACCGGCAGCGGGTGTAGACCCACGCCCACTGCCACGCCGCCGGACCGCTCCTTCCGGCGGCGCTTGAAGACGATAGTTTCATTACGGCGGCACGGGTCGTCGGCTATCCGTCCGGAGACATGTTTTGCATGTTATGCCTGAAAAATCGGCAGGCTCGATGACCGCCGACCCACATTCGATTGCGTCGGTATATGCTTTCGAGAGAATCGAAGGAGCAACTCTGGAAGAGCTGCTCGATCGGCTCGCGGGACCGCAGACCGCCCACGCGGCGCGGAGGTTTCGTGTTGCGTGTCACGCGTCATGCTCGGAGACCGTGCTGTTGCAGGCCATCCGCCTTTTGCATGATACGCTTACCAAAATCCCGTTCTCTGCCTTGAACGATGATAGGTCGCACGAGGATGCCGCGGCGGTGAACTGGTTCGGTGCGCGCGTCACAGAACTCGAAGCAGGTCTCGTCTGAGAACTGATAAAGTGCCAACCTTGGTCGGGTTGGCACTCCAAAGCGGGTGGACCGATCAGTCAGGCCCTCAAGCGGTTCTCGGCTGCGCCGTCCACATCATCCAGCGGATGCCACACCAGCTTCGGGTCACTCATGGCAGCTTCGAGCGCGATCGTCGGTTCTGCGGCGTCGAACACGATGAACGCGTGCGGCCAGTCTGTTTCCGGATGGCAGAGGTCGGGGTCCGGCAATTCGAGAAGCGGCAGACGAACGCCATAGCGACCCGGGTTTCCGCAAAAGAAACCGCCGGACCTTATCTCGGCATATTCGCAATCAAAGGGTTGGTATACATCCCCAACCTCGATGCGCATGGTGACGAGATCGGGCGCGGCGAAGAACCCGACCAGTTGATGTGTATCGATGTGGCGGACGAGCGCGACGACCATTGGATATCCTATTTCTTTGGCGATTCCGGAGCTCATCCGGAAGAATTGCGATACTGGATCGACGCCCGAAGAGATCCGGGCGGCCGATATGTCTGACGTGCGAGTGAATAATTGCCGAGCGTTTCTCAGGCGAGTCAGGGATTTCCGCAAAACGACACTTTTCCGGCTTGCCCCGCTTCGGCCGTGTCGACGGGCCCGGCGCGCGCTCTGTCACCGCGTGCGTCGGCACACTGTCAGTTCGGTCCAGGCTTAGCTGGCGACCCTTGGTCATGGCGGCGCGAAGCAGCTTTGATGCACATGGCGTCCCGGTCATTTCGAGAGAGGTCTCTACGCGCCGGCACATCTGTCACGCCGCGATTTCCGCGGCATCAGCGAGTTCGTCGTCTTCGTCATCTCTGGAAGGCTTGTAGTCGCTCGTGCAGGCGGCCATGGCCAGGAAATGCTCGAGTGCCATGCGCAGGTCATCGTTCTCGGGCAACATGATCAGGTATCGACCGATCGTATCGGCGACAGCCTCGGCTGCAACGGATGCCGAAAGCACCCTGGCGTCCCGCCAGGCGGGTTGAGCAGGCATTACGGCGTTCTTCAGGATCACCGCAACAATGGGTTTTCCGGTCTCCTCGTCGACGAGGCGAAGCGCGCCAACGTGCCCCGAGGAGTCGAGCATGATGTCCGGTCGTGCCGGGGTGCCGGAAACGAGCGTGCAGTCCACGATGACGGGAAACTTGTGGACCTTCGAATACTCTATCACCAATCCATGCTTGGCGCGGTCGAGCAGTTCCTTCAGGTGCTTCATGTTCGCGCTGGTGTAGTGGCGTCCGATCGTCGTGTCGGAGACGTGGCCTATGATCATTTGGCGGGTCTCGATATCGACCCCACCGTCCCAGAGCGCGGATGACAGCGACTTGCGCAGCGCATAGAGATCCTCGTTATAGCTGGCGATGCCGAGGTTCTTGCGCACGGTCAGCATACGCTTCGAGAAGATGTTCTGCGGGTTCTCGCTATTTGCTTCCATGATTTCTGGAAAAAGCAGGTCGCGGGGCTCGGCAAAATCTCTGATCCATTGGATAAAACCGAGATCGATCAGGACCTGCGGGATCGGCACAATGCGTTGGCTGTCAACGGTCTTGCCGTCCTGCTCGGCAGACCAACAAAGCTGCAAGCAGAAGACATCGTCGCGCCAGATCAAGTCTCCGCGCGTCAGGCGCAGGACTTCGCTCGGGCGACATCCCATAGTCATCAGGATAAGGGGCACCCAGTAGCGCGCATTGCGGTAAATATTCCGCCCCTTGGTCATTCGGTTCGGCAAGGTGCATCCGCGATAGATCGTGGAGGTGAGCAGCGTCCGGATGCGGCTCCCGGCCCACCGAAGCCGGATTTTGGGCTGGGTTATGCGAATGAAGAGTGGGTTCTGAGCGAGCCGGTTCTCGCAATCCGCCTTGATGGTTCGAGAAAGCTCGGAATAGCTGAGAAGCTTGGTCCTGCCGGTATAGCCAGCCCGACTCTCGATCAATCGTAAGAGCTGGTGCAGGCGATCCAGATGGCGCTCGAGGTTCGTATGGGTGACGCGGGTGGTCAGCTGCTGCGCCAGTTCCGCCCGTTTCTGTGCGACGGAGATGTCCGTCCGGGCGGCAAACCGGGCGTATAGGGCGGCATCCTCCAGATCGGCCTTGTCGATCTCTGCCTGCTTTTTCGGAAGGTCGTTATCCTTTGTGTGCCGATTGTTGCCATGGCGCTTGCCATGCAGCTTTGGCAGGCGGCTCATCCAGATCATGAAATCCCGGATCACGTCCTCAAGACGGTCGACCGGGATGTCGCCGGCATACGCAATCACCAGGCTCACCGTCGTTTTCAGCTTCCGCGTCATCTCTTCGGTCTGGCCGTCGAGCGCGATCTCAAGCGCCTCGGAGAGCGACAGGAAGTGCGGAAGCTGCCCCTTGACGACGGGAATGTTGTGGCGCTGAAGCAAGTCCCAGCCCTTGACCAGAGGGTCTTCGCATTCCTCGAGCGCATCGATTTCGAGCTTCAGGAGCTGGCGGCGCGTAGTGCAGACGAGGCGCGCGAACTCGGGTGAGGTATTCGGCCTGACCGGGATCATGAGCCGCGCGCAGGACATACGCACGAGCTCTTCCGCGACCGCGAAGTCCTTTGCCCTGATCCGGCTCCTGAGCTCCTGGCGCTCGGCCTCACGCTCGTCGATCCGTGCATCGAAGTCGACGTCTGGGGAGACCGAGTCGGCCGCCATCTGAGTCATATGCTCGAGCACGATGTCTCGGCAGATCAGCGCCCGCTCGCTTACTGTGTAATCTGTGTCCTGCCTCTCAAGCATGCCGCACGATCCCGTCTCTTGGGCGACCGAAGACTGGCCGATCGCCGAACCGGGCAGGAGATGCTGTCGATGCAGGGAAGCCGGAAAAGAAAAAAGACGGGCGACCCAGGGTCATCCGCCTATGCTGTCTATGGTGGCTGCGCGGGGATGGTGTGCGTCCGGCGCGGCATCGATCGGAGTCGGCGTCAGGCCTGGCGAATCCCAGCTCGAGGCCGACTTTGACCGCACTCTTCAGGCTGCACATGACGCCAGATGGCGACAAATTGCAACGCACTGTTTTTGCAGGAGATTTTTCCATTTGTGGCTGGGGTGGTAGGATTCGAACCTACGGTACACGGTACCAAAAACCGCTGCCTTACCGCTTGGCTACACCCCAACTGGCGGGCTACTTACCCCCGGCGATTGGTGGGATCAAGACCTTCGCGCCAGAAAATCCGCTGCTTCACGCGCCGTCGTGCGGTGCGATGCGGTTGGGCGAAACCGGAGGCTCCGTGCGGTCGGAGGGGGCGAGGCTCACGCGACCGCGGCCTGCGGACTTGGCGGCGTAAAGCGCGGCGTCCGCGCTGTCGAAGAGCGCGACGAGGTCGAGCGGGCCGGTGCCGTCGTGTCGTGCGATGCCCACGCTGGCCGAAACCGAAAGCAACGCGTGCCGGTAGTGTATGGGCTCTTCGATACGGCGCACCAGCCGCCGGGCCATCAACTCCAGTGCGCGGGGCGACGGTGGACGCGACAGGATCAGCAGGAACTCGTCCCCGCCGAGTCGTGCGGCCACGTCGCCGGTGCGGATCGCGTCGCCGAGGACCTGCGCGATCTCCTGCAGGACATGGTCCCCAGCCGCGTGGCCGAAGGTGTCGTTCACCGCCTTGAAGTGGTCCAGGTCGAGATGCATCAGCGCGAAGGGCCGACGCCGGGCGGCAAGCCTGGCGAGTTCCAGATCGACCGCGCGGCGATTGCCCAGGCCGGTCAGGGTGTCGGTCAGCGCCTGCTCTTCCGCGACGACGCGGGCGCTGTGCAGCCGGGCGTTCCGCTCGAGCGCGCTGGCCATCACGGCCGATTTCGACTCGATCAGGAACAGCATCTCGACGGTCAGGTCGGTCGGCGCGAAATCCGCGCTGGTGAGGGCATGATCACCCAGCGCGGCGGCAAGCCCGATCCCGAACGACAGGTTGATGACCGCGCCGCCCGCCGGCTCTGGCACCACCTGGGCCACGAATGGTGTGTGCGGGGCACGCACGAGCTCGAGCTTGGCCCGCCGCCGCGCCCCCGAGACCAGCGCCGCCATCGTTCCCGCCCCGCGCGGACGGCGGACGGTGAAGAGCTGGAAGAACGCGGCGCCTTCGATCTCCGCGGCGCCGAGGATCTTGCGCAGAGTCGGGCCGACATGAATCACGCGCCCGTTCAAGTCCACGCGCAGGTGCATGGGGCAGAGCGCGTCGAGGATCGGGTCCGGGCCGGTCATGGGTGCCGCCCCGCAAGCAGCGGCGCGGCGCCGCCTGCGCCCAGCACGAAGCGGCGCCCCTCGCTGAACGCGGTATCCACGAGTGTCACCCGCAGCCGGTCGCCGTCGCAACTGCGCCCCTCGTGCTCCAGAAGCGCGAGCGTGCCGTAGTCGTCGGCCATGGCGCGTAGCAGGCCCGCCAGAAGGTGCCCCACTCCGGGCAACGGCCCGCGGCAGGTGATGAGGAAGCGCGCCTCCCTCTCCTCGGCGACCTCGATCTCGGGCAGGCTCAGCGACGGCACGGCGAGCCGGATTCGGTCGGGCAGGTCTTCGAGCGAATGCAGGAAGTCGACGAAGTCGGTGCCGCAGAACCGCAGCAGCCGCCGGACGGACTGCGCGTTGGGGTGCGACACAAGGTAGGTGCCAACATCCTCGAGCACCGTGTCGACCGAACGGGCAAGTACCGTCTCCACCGCGCGCGACAAGGCCCGTGTGGTCCGGATCGTCTGTGGCCCGAGGGAGTCCAGTTCCACGGCGCTGAGGCCCGCGCCTTCCAGCACGTCGCACCAGACCTCCGTGCCATACGTGTCCTCCACGAACACGTGCAGCATCCTGTTCAGCAGGGCATGCATCCCGGCGCACTCTTCCCGTTCTCCGACCACCTTCAGGATGCCTCAGAATCCGTTAAGGCGTCTCCCTACGCGTAAAATGCGCCCTATTTTCAGTGGTCGCGCGCCATTCCGAACAACGCCTCGGGCAGGTGCGAGACGTCGGGCACGACGAGGTCGGCGTGAGGAGCGAGAACGTCGGCCCCCACGGGGCCAGTCAGCACGGCGACGGCGCGCATGCCCGCGGCCCGGGCCGCGTGCAGGTCGTGCAGGCTGTCGCCCACCATCGCGACCTCCGAGGGCCGCAGGTCGGAGGCTTCGGCGAAGGCCCGCAAGGGGCCCGGCGCAGGCTTGGCCCCGTGGCCGGCGTCGTAGCCGGCGATGAAGGCAAAGCGCCCGACCACGCCCGCGGCGCGCAGCTGGACACGCGCGGCCTCGGTCGCGTCGTTGGTCACCACGCCCAGAACCGCCCCAAGCGCGGCCAGGCGGTCGAGCAGCGGGCCGAGCGGTGCGGCGGGAACCGGCGCGATATCCGCCGCGCGCGCATCGAGCCACACGGCAACCTCCGCGGGCGTCCGGCCGGGACAGTGCGGCGCCAGCCGATGGGCCACCTCGTCGGCGGTGCCCGCGACCACCGGACTGTCGGGATGGAAGCAGCCCGCGCCGAGATCGAAACCGAGCGCCCCGGCCACCGCCGCGCGCGTCTCGGGCGCACTGCCGCCGAGATCGTCCACCACCGCCGCGCCGAAGGCGGACCACGTGGCGTCGAAGCCGAAGAGCGTGCCGTCCTTGTCGAACAGGATGCCGCGCGGTGCGGGCAGGTTCAGGTCCAATGCACCGCCCCGCCACCGGGCAGAGCCGCGCGTGCAGCCCCCGGCACCTCGTAGTCGAGCCCGGATTCGTCGCAGAATCGCACGACCCACGCATCGTCCATCAGAAGGAAATCGAGAACTGCGGCGTGGAAGGTCGGGTCTGCGATGTTCTCGCGGATGGCGGCCTCGTCGATGCCGGTCGACCCCATGAAGACGGGCAGCAGTTCGTCGTTGGCGGCGAGCCATGCGACCGCCGTGAGCCCCACCGTCTCGGCCCTGTCCTGTGTCATCTGCATGTCGCCGATCTCCCGCAACGCTTTGTTAACCAAACTGGCCGACGCTGACCGCAATCAGACCGCGTCGCTACATGCCGCGCGGCCCTTTCGAGGACAACCATGACAGGCCGGATCCTGATCGTCGACGGCATCGCGACGCAGCGAATCATCCTCCGGGTCAAGCTCGCCACAGCGTGCTACGACGTCGCCCAGGCGGCTACCGTGGCGGAGGCGCGCGCGCAGATCGCACGGGGCGGAATCGACCTCGTGATCGTGGCCGAGCACCTGCCCGACACCGACGCCGCGACCTTCTGCGCGGGACTGCGCGGCCCCTTCGCGCCGGGGGTTATCGTGCTCATGGATCAAGCTGACCCCGCCAGTCGGCTCGCCGCCCTGCGCGCGGGCGCCGAGGACACCCTGGTCCGGCCGCTCGACGAACAGGTCCTGTACGCGCGCCTGCGTGCGATCCTGCGCGCGCGCGAGGCCGAGCATGAACTGCGCCTGCGCGACGAAACCGGGCGCACGCTCGGCGCGGGACTAGGGCTTGCGGAGGAGGCTGGCCATTTCGCGCACCGGCCGCGCGTGGCGGTGGTCCATGCCCGCGACGCGGTCTCTCCGGCGCTGCTCTCGGCGTTGCGCGGCTCGCTCGGCGCGGACCTGCACGCCCCGCGCCGCGACGAGGTGCTTCGCGGGCGGGCCGGTCGCTTCGACGTATTCGTGCTGATCGCAGCCGACGCGGGAGGCGCGCTCGACTTTCTCGGCGATCTGCGGGTCAGGCACGACGGCCGCACCGCCGCGGTGCTCTTCGTGGCCGAGGAGGCGCAACGCCGCCCGGCCATCACCGCGCTCGACATGGGGGCCGACGATCTCGTCCTCGGCACCGCCTGGCCCGAGGAACTGGTGCTGCGGATCCAGAAACTGATGCGTCGGAAAGGCATCGCCGATCGCCTGCGCGCCACGATGAAGGCGGGACTTCGAGCCGCGCTCACCGACCCGCTGACCGGGCTGCACAACCGCCGTTACGCCCTGCCCCATCTCGACCGCGTGGACGAAGCCGCGCGCGCCGCCAACAAGGGATACGCGGTGCTGTTGGCCGACATCGACGACTTCAAGCAGGTCAACGATTGCCATGGCCACCAGGCGGGCGACGCGGTTCTGGCCGAGGTGGCGCGCCGCCTTGCCGAGAACGTACGGGCCGCCGACCTCGTGTCGCGCTTCGGCGGAGAGGAGTTCCTCGTCACCCTACCCGACACCGGCCCCGAGGCAGCCGCCGGCGTGGCCGAGCGTCTGCGCCGGGCGATCCGCGCTACGCCGGTGTCGATCGGTCCGGGAAGCGCGCCGATTGCCGTGACGATCAGCGTGGGCGTCGCCACAGGGCCGGGGGCACAGGCCGGGCCGGACGGCCCGCGCGGCCGGATCGACGCCGCCGACGGTGCGCTCTACGCCGCCAAGCGCGCGGGCCGCGACCGGGTGGAACGCGCGCCGGTCCCCTGTCGCGCCCAATCCGAGCGCCCGGAAGGCGCGTCGATCATGCCGATCCGTTCGTCGCGCAGCGCTTGAAGGGTCGTGGAGGGGCAGAGACGTGTGCGGGCGGCGCTGAATGGGAAACCGGGACCGTCCGCGTCGGTCACACAATTCAGCGCGCCGAGAAGGTCTCGAAGTCCCGCGCGAGTAAAGTGTCTGCGGCGAAAGCGTGCAGGCCACGCATGGGGACCGGGTGACGTCGTGCCAGATATCGCCGGGCCGTGTTCTTCGCTCGGCAACCGGAAGCGATCGAACGAAACGCATCTGAAACCTACGCAAAGATCCTTAATGCCTTGGACCTCCGCGTCTTGCCTGAACCGCGTCGACCGGGTGCCCGGCATTCGAGCCGCGCGAAGGCGTCTCCGACCCGTGCGCCGGCCGCGCCCTCAACGGTTAGTCGCGGTGGCGTTCCCGGAAACGTTCGAACCGGGCGCGGCGCTCCTCGACATCCTCGGCCAGGCGGGCCGCGTAGTCCGCGCGGGCTTCGGGGGACATGCCCTCAACATACCTCAGAAGGACGGTCTGGCCGCGCGCGCGCCATGTCTCCGCGCGGGAGTTCTGGTCGGCGAGGATCGCGGCCAGCGCGTCGCGGTCGAAGGGGTCGGCACGCAGGGCCTCGATCGCCCGGTCGTAGTCGCGCAAGGGACCGCGCCGGGTGCGGTCACCCTCTTCGTCGGCGCCGTCACGCTGCCGCGCCTCGCGGTCGGCGCGCCAATCGGCCCGAAGCGCGTCCCGCATCTCGTCGCGTTGCGCCTCGGTCAGCGCGTGGATGTAGGGGAAGGACGGATCGCCCGGCGGACTGCGGTGGGGCGGGCCCTCGCGCAGGATCACGCCCGCGACCAGGCCCACCACCAGCAGATTGCCCGCGAGCGACGCGATCAGCGCGCGGCGCAGCCAGCGATCCCCGCGGCGGGGCGTCTCGGGAGGTGTCTCGGTCATCGGCATCACTCTTCCAGAAGCGCGAGATCGTAGGCGCTGAGCGGATCGACGAAAGCGGTGTCCCTGGCCGCGCTGCCGCTCCACACGGTATCGACCACGCCGGCCACGCTGTCCGGCGGCGCGATGCCCAGCCAGAGCCCGGCCACGGTCGCGGCGACCAGTCCCGCGACCTCGGCGCGGCGCAGGGCGGAGACCCAGCGCGCGACGAGCCCCGGCCGCGACGGCACAAGGGCCTGCTCCGCGCGGCGGTCCTGCTCGGCAAAGGCGTCACCGGCGATCCGGGCCATCAGGTCGGACGTCGGCTCTGGCGGGGCCGCACGGGCGGCGGCGAACCAGGCGTCGAGTTCTGTGTCCGGCGCGGCGACGGGGCTGTCGCGATCATCCCTCTTCGGCATATCCAAGCTCCTCTCGGCGGGCTCCCAGCATCTCGGCCAGCGCCCGCTTCCCGCGCGCCGTCAGACTTTCGACGGCACGCGGACTGATGTCCATGATCGCGGCGATCTCGGGGTTTCCGAGACCGTCGAGGTGGCGCAGCACCACCGCCTGCCGCTGCCGCTCGGGCAGCGCATCCAGCGCGTCCTGCAGGGCCGTGGCGCGGTCGGCATCGGTCAGCTGCCGTTCGACCGAGGGGGCGTCGTCTTCCGGCTCGTGCGCCTCGTCCAGGGGACCTGTCCGCCGCTTGCGCAGGCGGTCGATGCAGAGGTTCGCCGTCACCCGGTAGAGCCACGTGCCGATCCGCGCCTCTCCGCGCCGCCAATCGGGGGCGATGCGCCAGAGCTTCAGAAACGCCTCCTGGGTGACATCCTCGGCCTCGGCCCGGTCGCCCAGGAGCCGCGTGGCATGGGCGAAGACGGCGGGCGTGAGGCGGATGGTCAGCGCCCGCGCGGCGCCCCTGTCGCCGGCGGCATAGCGCGCCAGCAAGTCTTCCTCGTCCGTTTCGGTCATCACGTCCAGCGGCACCCCGATCACCCCGCAGGCTTAGTCCGCGCCCCCATGCGCGCGCAATGACCGGCGGACGCCTGCGCGCCCGCCAGCCGGGTCACGCTCAGTTCGCGTCATCCGCGCCCGGTTCGGTGTCACCTTCGGGCGCGTCCATCCCGTCTTCGGTCGATCCGTCGTCCGCGTCCATGCCCGGGCCGCCGTGGCGGGCGCTGCGCATCTCCTCGGCGCTCAGCTGGCCGTCGCCGTCGGCATCCATGCGCTCGAACATCGCGGCGCGGTCGTGGGGCGCGCGCATCTCCTCGAGGGTCACGGCGCCGTCGCCATCAGCATCGAGACGCTCGATCATCGCCTCGGCGCGCGCGGTGCGGCGCGCGGCGCGCATCCGCTCGGCGTGCGCGGCGACCTCCTCGGCGGTGAGCTGCCCGTCGCCGTTCTCGTCCATCGCCTCGAAGCGCGCGGCGGCGGGATCGGTGAACTCCTGCTCGCTGATCGTGCCGTCGCCATTGGCGTCCAGGCGGCGCATCATGCCGCCACCTTGCCCCCCCTTGCCGTGATAGCCGCGGCCCTCGTGCATGCCGTGGTGACCGCCACGGCTGCCGTGTCCGTCGCGGTCGTGCATCATCGGGCGGCCGTTGTGATCATCGCGCGGCTGGGCCAGCGCCGGTGCCGCGACAAGCCCGGTGCCGAGCACGACGGCGAGCGCGGGGGCGATCCAAGTCCTGGTGGTCATGTCTGTAACCTTCCGTTCTGTCCTGTTGCTCGATCGGGCGGCAGCGATCTCCGCGCCGTCCTGATCCTCATACGCGCGGGACCGGACGCTCCGTCGCGCGGGCAGGAAAAAAGGCAAAGCCGGAACCCTCATGGACCCCGCGAACGTTTTGCGACATCGGGACGCAAGGACATGCTGACGCCTTCCCAAGGGCGGCCGTCACCGTCATTGTCCCGCGCGTGGCAGAAAGGAGCGTCGCATGACGCAGGACAGCATTGAGCTCGAGGCGCGGGAAACGTGGCCGGCCCTGTGGTGCGGCTGGCGGCGCAAATGCCCCAATTGCGGCTCCGGGCCCATGCTGCGCGGATACCTCAAGGTGCGCGATACCTGCCCCGTCTGCCGCGAGGAACTCCATCACCACCGCGCCGATGACGGCCCGGCCTACCTGACGATCCTGTTCGTCGGCCACCTGATGGCACCGCTGCTGCTGTTCGTGTTCGAGACGTGGCGGCCCGAGCCTCTGACGCTCTTCACCATCTTCGCGGTTGGCTGCGTGGGCCTGACCCTCTACCTTCTGCCCCGACTGAAGGGCGCGATCGTGGCCTTCCAATGGGCGCGCGGAATGTACGGGTTCGGCGGCGCGGCGAACCGCGCCTGACCGGCCCCTTTCTCCGCCCGCCCCCCGAGATGGCAGAGGCGGAATGAGCGACACCACACCGAAGCCCCCCGTGCCCGTGCGTGACGCGGCCACCGTGATCGTGCTGCGCGACGCCGCAACCCGGCCGCGGGTTCTGATGGGTCAGCGCGGGTCGAAAGCGGCGTTCATGCCCGACAAGGTGGTCTTTCCCGGCGGCGCGACAGATCCCGGCGATGCGGCGATCCCTCTGGCGCAACCGCTGTCACCGACCTGCGCGGGGCGTCTTGCAGAGGATGCCGGTCCCTCGCACGCCCACGTCCTGCCGGTGACCGCGATCCGCGAGCTGTTCGAGGAAACCGGCCAGATTCTCGGCACGCCCGGCGCCTGGCAGGGGCCGGTGCCCGAGGACTGGCGCGCCTTCGCCGCCACGGGCCACATACCCGACGCCCGCGCCATGCGGTTCGTCTTTCGCGCGATCACGCCGCCGGGCCGGCCACGCCGATTCGACGCCCGGTTCTTCGTGGTGGACGCGACCGCGCTCGCCGGCGACCCGGACGACTTCTCGGCCGCCTCCGACGAGCTGTCGCATCTGCAATGGATCGCGCTCGAGGACGTGCGCGCGCACGACCTGCCCTTCATCACCGAGGTGGTGCTGGCCGAGGTCGCCGCCCGCGCCGCCGATCCTGCCCCCCCGCCCAGTGTGCCGTTCTTCCGCAACGACGACGAGCAGAGCCTCTTCCTCCGGCTCGGCGGACAAGGTCCCCTGTCGGGCGCCGGACGCTAAGCCGCGTCTGAGCTCCCGTCCCAGACATGGAAAAGGCCGGCCCGAGCGTCGGGCCGGCCTTTCGTCCGGACGATCGGGCGTGCGCCCCGCCTCAGACCTCTTTCTTCAACGCCTCGGCAAGGTCGGTCCGCTCCCACGAGAAGCCGCCCTCGGCGTCGGGCTCGCGGCCGAAATGGCCGTAGGCCGCCGTGCGCTCGTAGATCGGACGGTTCAGGTCGAGATGGGTGCGGATGCCGCGCGGCGTCAGGTCGATGACCTTCGGGATCGCGGTTTCGATCGCCACCGGATCCACCGCGCCGGTGCCGTGGGTATCGCAGTAGATCGACAGCGGGCGCGCCACACCGATGGCGTAGGACAGCTGGATGGTGCAGCGCTCGGCGAGGCCCGCCGCGACCACGTTCTTGGCCAGGTAGCGCGCCACGTAGGCCGCCGAGCGGTCCACCTTGGACGGATCCTTGCCCGAGAACGCCCCGCCCCCATGCGGTGCCGCACCGCCGTAGGTGTCGACGATGATCTTGCGCCCCGTGAGGCCCGCGTCCCCGTCCGGGCCGCCGATCACGAACTTGCCGGTGGGGTTCACCCACCACGTGCAGTCGTCGGTGATCCAGGTGTCCGGCAGGACCTCGCGGATATGGGGCTCGACGATCGCCCGGATATCGTCGGAGCTCAGGTCCTCGTCGGTGTGCTGCGTCGACAGAACGATCTGCGACACGCCCACCGGCTGGCCGCCCTCGTAGCGCACCGTCAGCTGGGACTTTGCGTCGGGGCCGAGCATCGGCTCCTGACCGGATTTCCGGGCCTCGGCCAGGCGGCGGAGGATCTTGTGCGCGAACAGGATCGGCGCCGGCATGAGGGCGTCGGTCTCGTTCGTGGCGTAGCCGAACATGATGCCCTGGTCGCCCGCCCCTTCGTCACGGTCGCCCTCGCCGGTCACGCCCTGCGCGATATGCGCCGACTGCTCGTGCAGCAGGTTGGTGATTTCGCAGGTCGCGTGGTGGAACTTGTCCTGCTCGTAGCCGATGTCCTTGATGCAGGCGCGCGCGATCTCGGGGATGCGGTCCATGTAGTCGTGCAGCTTGTCCTGATCGGCCAGACCGATCTCGCCGCCGATGACCACGCGATCGGTGGTCGCGAATGTCTCGCAGGCCACACGCGCGAGCGGCTCTTCGGCCAGCAGCGCGTCGAGGATCGCGTCCGAGATCCGGTCGCACACCTTGTCGGGATGTCCCTCCGACACGGATTCGGACGTGAAGTAGTAGGAATTTCGAGACATGTTGGTGAATGCTCCATTGGATAACGCTGTCACGCCAGGAAGCCGTTGTGACAGGATGTTGGGCGGCGAGCGGGCCGTCCGCCGTCAGGGCCGCACCCGACCCCGCATGACGATATGCCACAATGCGGTCGCCAGAGCCAGAGCCAGCATCGCCAGAAGCGCGGGCAAGTCCCCGGTGTGGCTGTAGAACGTGCGTTCGGCAGGCAACGGCAGCGCATGATCGATATGGCCGGCCTCCCCCAGCGGCAGCTCGGCGAGGACACGGCCCCCTGGATCGATCACCGCCGAGATGCCGGTGTTCGCCGCGCGCAGCATCGGCAGACCCTGCTCGATCGCCCGCATCCGGGCCTGTGCCAGATGTTGATAGGGGCCGGACCAGGTGCCGAACCAGGCATCGTTCGTCAGGTTCACCAGAACGTCCGGCCGTGCCGGCGCACCGTTCACGTCCTGCGGAAAGACCGCTTCGTAGCAGATCAGCGGCAGCGCCTGCCCCAGATCGCCGAGGTCCAGAAGCCGCGGACCGGGACCCGCGGAATAACCGCCTTCGGCGCGGGCTGCGAGGCCCGACACGTTGATGTGCCGGAACAGCCACGCGGCGGGCATGTATTCCCCGAACGGCACGAGGTGGTGCTTGTCGTAGACGTCCTGCACGGCGCCGCCCGGGCCGAGCACGGCGGCCGAGTTGTAGTAGCGTCCACCCTCCTCGCGCTGAAGGCCGACGACCAGCGGCACGTCTCCGGCGGCCTCGGACATGATCGAGAAGGCCTCGTCCGCGTTGTCGAGCATCATCGGCAGTGCCGTCTCGGACCAGAGCACGAGGTCGGGCTGCGGCTCGGCCTCGGTCGCCGCCATCTGGCGCTGGAAGAACATGGGGATCAGCTCGGGACGCCACTTCTCGTCCTGCGGCGCGTTGGGTTGCACGAGACGCACCACCGGACGGTCCGAGAGGTCGCCCGGCGCCGGTCGCAGCAGAAGGCCGCCACCGAGCATCGCGACCGCCAGCACCAAGGCACCAGCCCCCCGCAGAACGGAGCGCCGGGCCACCGCACTCGCCGCCAGCGCGGCCAGGCCGAGTGCCGCGAGGGTCAGCCCGTGCGGTCCGAGGATCGCGGCCCATTGCGCGCCGGGGCTCGGCGTCCAGACATAGCCCACGAGACCCCAGGGAAAGCCGGTCAGGATGTAGGCGCGCGCAAGCTCGGCAAGCGCCCAGAGCGGGACGACCAGCGCCCACGATCCCGCACGTGCAGCGGCCCAGGCCGGCGCCGCCCAGAACAGCGCGAGACCGGCCGCGAGCCCCACAAGCGCGAACGGGGCCATCCAACCGGTCACCGCCGCCTCCACGAAGAAAGGCTCGACGATCCAGTGCATTCCCAGGGCGAAGTATCCGGCCCCGAAGGCCCAGCCGGTCCATGCCGCCGCGCGGGCCCGCGCCGGAACCGCGATCCGGCGGAGCAGCCAGACCTGCGCGAAGAGCGCGGCCAGCGCCACGGGCCACAGGTCGTAGGGCGCCTGTCCCAGCGCGAAGAGCGCGCCAAGGCCACCCGCAGGCGCGGCCAGCCGCCACGTCCGGGGCGGCGCGGTGTCCCGCGCCGCTGCTTGATCAGTCATGTTCGGCGCGTGTCCCGTTGGCCGAGCGGGCGACAGCCGCCGCGGCCGTGCCCGGCGCCCCCGGCAGGCGCACCCGCAGCCGCTTGATACGGCGCGGGTCGGCATCGACGATCTCGAACTCCAGCCCGTCGGGGTGCGGCACCACCTCGCCCCGCGCCGGCACGTGACCGGCCAGCATGAACACGAGGCCGCCCAGCGTGTCGATCTCCTCGGGGTCGATCTCTTCGCCGTCGGCAAGCTGCATCCCGACTTCGGCCTCGAACTCCTCGAGCGGAGTCTTGGCGAGCGCGATATAGCAGCCGGTCTTTTCGAGGGTGAAGTTGGTCTCCTCGTCGGTGTCGTGCTCGTCCTCGATCTGGCCGATGACCTGTTCGATCAGATCCTCGATCGTCACGAGGCCGTCGACGCCGCCGTATTCGTCGATCACCAGCGCCATGTGCCGCCGCTCGGTCTGCATCTTGGTCAACAGCACGCCGATCGGCATCGACGGCGGCACGAAGAGCAGCGGGCGCAGCAGTCGCTTGAGGTTGAACCGCGTGTCCCGCCCGTTGAAGCCGTGCTTCAGCGCGAAATCCTTGAGGTGCGCCATCCCCACCGGCGTGTCCAGAGTCCCGGTGTAGACCGGCAGGCGCGTCAGGCCGCTCTCTCGGAAGACCTGCACGAGGTCATCGCGGGTGATGGTGTCCGGGACCGCGATGATATCGGCCTTGGGGATCGAGACATCCTCGACCCGCATCCGCCGCAGGTTCGCGAGGCCCGGAAGGTTGTTGGGATCACGAAGGCTCTGCGGCGCGTCTCCGCCGTCCTCCTCCTCGGTTCCGCCAAAGCCGAAGAACCGGCGGAAGAAACCGCCTTCGCCGCCGTTCTCGTCGTCCGGCTGGTCCTGGTGCTGATCCGTGTCGCGCGCGCCCTGCGCTGCGCTCGGCGAGTCGTCGCTCTCACCCATGGGTCGTTGTCTATCCTGTCTCCTCGGGGATCGTCTCCCCACGGGCATATGGGTCGTCGATGCCCAGTTTCAAAAGTATGTCAGCCTCGAGCCGTTCCATCAATCGCGCGTCACCGTCGCGAACGTGATCGTAGCCCAGAAGGTGCAGAACCCCGTGCAGCACAAGATGGGTCACATGAGCGTCAAAGGCCAGACCGCCGGCCTCTGCCTCGCGCAGACAGGTGTCGAACGCGATGGCGAGGTCGCCCAGCGCGTGGGGATCCTCCGGATCGCCCTCTGGCACAGGCTCGGGCATCGCGCCCTCGTCGTCCGGGGCGAGGTCCTCGGCGGGCCAGCTCAGGACATTGGTGGGCGCTGGCTTGCCGCGGAACTCGGCGTTGAGATCGGCGATGCGCGAGTCGTCGCAGCCCAGAACCGCGATCTCGTAGCCCTCGGGCGAGAGATCGAGCGCCGTCAGAGCGGCGCGCGCGGCACGTTCGGCCAGCGTTTCGAGACCGGCCTCCTCCCAGCGGGGATCCTCGACGATGGTGTCTGTGAGCATGACCTCGGCCCCGCTCACCGGCCCTGCCCTGTGCCGCCTCGCATCAGCCGCTCTCCGAGTCGCGGTCGTAGGCGTCGATGATCTTGGCCACCAGCGGGTGCCGGACCACGTCCTTGGCAGTGAAGTAGTTGAACGAGATTTTCTCGATGTGGTTCAGGATCCGCTCCGCGTCACGCAGACCCGACTGCACCCCGCGCGGCAGGTCCACCTGCGACCGGTCGCCGGTGATGACCATGCGCGAACCCTCGCCCAGGCGGGTCAGGAACATCTTCATCTGCATCGACGTGGCGTTCTGCGCCTCGTCCAGCACCACGAAGGCGTGGCTCAGCGTGCGGCCGCGCATGAACGCAAGAGGCGCGATCTCGACGGTCTTCTCCTCCATCATCCGGGCCAGCTGCTTGCCCGGCAGGAAGTCGTTGAGCGCGTCGTAGAGCGGCTGCATGTAGGGATCGACCTTGTCCTTCATGTCGCCGGGCAGGAAGCCCAGCCGCTCGCCCGCCTCGACGGCGGGGCGGGACAGGATGATCTTGTCCACGTGGCCCTGGATGAACATGTTCACGCCGACCGCGACGGCGAGGTAGGTCTTGCCGGTGCCCGCCGGGCCGATCCCGAAGGCCAGCTCGTTCTCGTAGAGCGACTTGACGTAGGCCTTCTGGGCCTCGGTCCGCGGCTCGATGAGCTTCTTGCGGGTCTTGATCTCGATCCGGTCGCCCGAGCCGAACATGTCGAGCTGATGGTCCGGCGTCTCGGCCTTTTCGGACATCCGGAACTCGCGGTCGATGTCGCCGCGGCCCACGCTGCGCCCCTGCTCCAATCGCTGGTACAGAGATTGCAGCACCTCGGTCGCCTCGGCCTGCGCCGACGGCTCGCCGTGGATGGCCAGGATGTTGCCCCGGCGCAGGATCTGGACGCCGACGCGGGTCTCGATGTCGGTCAGGTTGCGATCGAACTCTCCGCAGAGCTCGATCAGCAGACGGTTGTCGGGAAATTCGAGGACGGCTTCGCTGAGTGTGCCTGTGCTCACGCGGGTCTCCGGCTGTGCGATTCATGGCCAAGGTGGGGGTGTTCGGCGAGCATGGCAAGACGGGCCGTGCCCCGGAACGGCAAAAGGCCGCGCGGACGACTGTCCGGCGCGGCCTTCTGGTGTGCGATGCGGCGCAAGGTCAGATCGGATCGCCGATGACGGAGGTGGCTCCGCCCTTGAAATCGCCGGTGGCAACGGTCGGCGGGGCGGAACCCGAGCAGACCGGCTTGCCGTACTTGTCGAGACGCTGCGAGAGGTAGCCCTCGACGCCGTCGTCGATGATCCAGTGGTCGCAGCCGTTCGGGTCGATCCAGACCCCGGCGCGCAGCTGGCTGAGGTCCTTGCGGTCGATCAGGTTGCGGTCGACGCTCTTGTCGGGACCCACGGGCATGTCGACGCAGGCCGACAGCGTGCCGGCGGCGACGAGGACGAGGGCGAGTTTCGCGAGTTTCATGGCGGTTTCGTCCCCTCGGTTCAGCGGATGCAGACGATCTCGACGCGGCGATTCTTCGCCATGCCGGTCGCGGTGCCGTTGGTGGCGACGGGCATGCGCTCGCCGTAGCCGCGGACGTCCACGATGCGGGCGCCGACGGCCTTGCCAACCGACGCCACCGCGTTCGCGCGGTTGTAGCTCAGGCGCATGTTGTATTCGTCCGAGGCGCGGCTGTCGGTGTGGCCGGCGATGACGAAGGCCGAGGCATCCGCGCTCTGGAAGAACTCGGCGAGGCGCTGCTGACCGGCGCGGCTGATGCGGTACTTGTCCGTGGCGAAATACTGGTCGGTGTTCATCACGCCGCAGACATTGCCCCGGCGGCAGACCGGGATGCCCTCACGGGTGACGTGGGGGCTCATGTAGCCCTCGGCACCATCGTCCATGACCCAGTGCTCGCACCCGTCGGGATCGACCCAGATGCCCGGAATATAGCGCTCGCCGCGGACGGTGCGGGTGTTCTGCGTGGAAATAACCGCGCTGCGCGCTCCGTCGTCGGCAAGAACCGGAGCGGCCGGCAGCAGCCCCCCGGTCATGACCGCCGCGGCGAGCGCAAGAGCGCGCGCGGGTTTGGACATGAAATCAAGCACGAGCCTCTGTCCCCTCTTGGTATGCTTCGGACCCCAGGTACGCGCCGAAAAGGAGGGCGCGCGCAAATCGACTATAATCAACACATTAGCAACAAATTCAGGCCTGTGAAGCACAATCCACAATATATTGTGAGGCAGAGCACGACGAACGCGCCCATGTTGGGCGCGTTGTTTCCTCGGCGTCAAAAATGTGGTGCCGCGTCAGGCTGTTCGGCGCCGCGTGCGGGCCCGCCCGCCCGGATCAGGCCGGCACGCCACGCAGGGAGTTGGGTCCGCTCTCGACGATTCGCACCCGCCGCAGATCTCCTGCCGCGATATCGTCGGCTTCGACATGCACGGCATGGAGGTATTCGGACTTGCCCACCATCTGGCCCGGCAGGCGGCCGGGCTTCTCGAAGAGCACGTCCACCTCCCTGCCGACCATCGCGTCCTGAAGCGCGCGCTGCTGACGCGTCAGAAGAGCCTGCAGTCGCTGGAGCCGGTCGTCCTTCTCGGCCTCGGGCACCTGGTCGCGCTCGGCCGCGGGCGTGCCCGGACGGGTGGAATACTTGAACGAGAAGGCCGAGCCGTAGCCCACGGCCTCGACCAGCGCCATGGTCGCCTGGAAGTCCTCCTCGGTCTCTTCCGGAAAGCCCACGATAAAGTCGCCCGAGAGGTGCAGGTCGGGACGCGCCGCGCGCAGCCGCTCGATCAGACGCAGGTATGCCCCGGCGGTGTGCTTGCGGTTCATCCGCTTGAGGATGCGGTCCGAGCCCGCCTGCACTGGCAGGTGCAGGTAGGGCATCAGCGACGCGCAGTCGCCGTGCGCCGCGATCAGGTCGTCGTCCATGTCGTTGGGGTGCGAGGTGGTGTAGCGGATGCGCTCCAGCCCCTCGATCCGGTCCAGCGCGCGAACCAACCGCGCCAGCGACCAGTCCCCGCCCTCGCCCGCGCCGTGGTAGGCGTTGACGTTCTGACCCAGCAGGGTGATCTCGCGCACGCCGCGGTCCACGAGGTCGCGCGCCTCGTCGAGCACCTGCGCCACCGGCCGAGACACCTCGGCGCCGCGGGTATAGGGCACGACGCAGAAGGCGCAGAACTTGTCGCAGCCCTCCTGCACCGTGAGGAACGCGGTCGGGCCGCGCTTCGCCTTGGGCCCCCGCCCCTTGAGCGCGGCAAACTTGTCCTCGGCCGGGAAGTCGGTGTCGAGCGCCTTTGCCCCCGTGCGCGCCTTCGCCTCCAGCTCGGGCAGGCGGTGATAGCTTTGCGGGCCGACCACGAGGTCCACGAGCGGCTGACGGCGCAGGATCTCCTCGCCCTCGGCCTGCGCCACGCAACCCGCGACGCCGATGCGCAGGTCGGGCTTCTCGGCCTTGAGGTCCTTGTAGCGGCCGAGTTCGGAATAGACCTTCTCGGCGGCCTTCTCGCGGATGTGGCAGGTGTTCAGCAGGATCATGTCCGCGTCGTCGGGGCGGTCCGTCGCCACGTAACCCTGACCGGCAAGCGCCTCGGTCATGCGCTCGCTGTCGTAGACGTTCATCTGGCAGCCGTAGGTCTTGACGAAGAGCTTCTTCTGGGCGGTCATGCGCGGGCCTCCCCGGGGCGGCGTTTGGCGTGCGATCGAGACGCGCCTATACCCCATGCCCCCCGGCGCTTGCAATGCGGCCGCGCATGGCGGAACGTGCGCTCCGGGCAAGGCGACGGGCGGACAATGCGGCACGACGGGCTGGACGATTTCCTCAGATCGGCGGGCGAGACGCTGGCCAAGGGCCCGGTCGCGCTGGTCTTCGCCGAAGACGACGTGGAGATCGACACCACCATCCGCCATCACATGCAGCTCGGGTTTCGCACCGTCGCCGTCTTCATCGCCCCGGTCTACGATCTTGCCCCGGACGTCGCCGAGGCGGTGCACCGGGTGGACCACGACCCCGGCGGGACAGATGCTGTCACACGGGTCGTGGACCGGGTGATCGCCGCGGCGCCGGGCGTCTGGCTCTACTACTGCTACAACGCCGAGTACCTGTTCTATCCGTTCTGCGAGACACGCTCGGTCTCCGAGATGCTGGCCTTCCACACCGAAGAGCGCCGCGACGCGATGCTGGCCTACGTGGTGGATCTCTACGCCGACGATCTCGACCGATGCCCCGACGCGGTGTCGCTCGACCGGGCTCATCTCGACCGGGCGGGCTATTATGCGTTGGCGCGTCCGGATCCGGCCAACCACAACCATCCCAAGGAGCGACAGCTCGATTTTTTCGGGGGCCTGCGGTGGCGCTTCGACGAGCACGTTCCGGTGGACAAGCGCAAGATCGACCGGATCGCGCTGTTCCGGGCCAAGCCAGGCCTGAGGCTGCGGCCCGACCACACGTTTTCGGACGAGGAATACAACACCTACGCCTGTCCGTGGCACAACAACCTGACGGCGGCGATCGTTTCGTTCCGCACGGCAAAGGCGCTCAAGCGGAACCCCGGCTCCACCTTCGACATCCGCAGCTTCACCTGGCACAACTCGACGCCGTTCGAGTGGCATTCGCGGCAGCTTCTGGACCTCGGTCTGATGGAGCCGGGGCAGTGGTTCTGAGCGCGCGATCACGCGCCTGCAGGGTTCAGTCGAATTCTTCGGTAATGATGTCGTCCTCGGGCACGCCGATCTCTTTCAGCGCGCCGGCGATGTCGTCGAGCATGGCGTCGGGCCCGCAGACGTAGCACTTGCCATCGCCGGGCGTGACATGTTGCGACAGCATCTCCTTACCGATCTCGGCCTGGTAGAGCGGGCTGTCCTTGTCCTCGGTCACGACGAACACGCACTCGAGCCCGTCCATCCCCTCGAACGTGTCGCGCAGGATGATGTCCTTCTCGGTCTTGTTCGAGAAGATCAGCTTCGAGCCAGACAGCGAACCGTTTTCGGCCAGCCGCTTCTTGAGGATCGAGATGAACGGGGTAACGCCCGCGCCGCCGGCGATGAACCAGCCGGGGCCCTTGTCCTCGATCGCGCCCCACGGGTCGTCGATCCGGACGGTATCGCCGGGCTGAAGCTTGCCGATCTGCTCGGTCACGCCGTCATGATCGGGATAGGACTTGATGACGAATTCGAGCGTGTCGTCGCCGGGCAGCGAGGTGAAGGTGAAGGGCCGCTTTTCGTCGCGCCAGCCGTCGCGATCGAGTGCAAGGTCCACGGCCTGACCCGGCTTGAACTCGACCCCATCGGGGCGGTCGAAGACGAGGTGGTTGGTATCATGCGTGACCGGTTCGATGCGTTTGAGCGTGAGCGTGTGCGGCATGGGTGAGATCCCCTTTGTGTGCAGTCGGGGGTCAACCTAGTCCGCGTCGGCCAAGTTCCGAGGGCAGCGGGCCGCGGCACGCCTCGGTCCGTCGCGGGCCTCGCGCAGGATCACGCCACCTCGCGATCCTGCGGTCGCTCGGCGGCCGCGTTCGGTGAAGGGGCCGGGATCGGCGCAGGCGCCGGGATGGCGACGCGGGGCATTCGCGCGGGGTCGGTCCCGGCGATGCGCGCGCCGCCCCGGACGAGGGCACGGGCGGTCAGTAGTGCCCCCACCGTGCCGAGAGGACCGCGGGAGGCAAGACCACGCGGCGCCCAGTCCGGGCGGAACGCCTCCTTGAAGCGGCGCAGGCCGTGCAACCCCAGACGTCCGCCACCCAAACGCCAGACCACACCCCCGAGGCGCGCAGCCCACGGCGCACCGCGTCCTCGCGGCAGGTCCGACAGCGGCGCCATGCAGAGATTGAACCGGTCGGCCCCCGCCTGCCCCGCCGCGTCGATCCCCGCCGCGACGAGCCGTTGCATGGCACCGGCGGGCGCATCCGGCGTCATCCGCATGAGATCGAGCATCCACTCGCGCCCGTCGCCCGAAGTCCAGATGGTCGCGAAGGCGACGAGTTGCCCCGCGACCCGGCCGGTGACGGTCACGTGTCGCGCGGCGAAGTCCGGGGCCCAGTGCCCCATGGAGAAGGTCTGCTCGCGCCCGCTCTTGGCGTCGCGCCAGGCATCAGCGACGGTCCCCATCTCGGCCAGCGGCGCGCCGCCCGGCGGGTGGACCCGGACGAACATCCCGGCCTTGTCCGCGGCCCGGCACTTGCGCCGCAGCTCGCGCCGCGCAGGCACGTCGAGGGTGAAGTCCGCGGCCGCCACGCTGGCCTCGGACCCGAGCGGGCTGACCGCGAAGCCGGCGGCGCGCCAGATGTCCTCGGAGGCGGGACCGACCTTGTAGCCCGCGAGCCGGGCGCCGGCGGCGCGCGCCTCGAACGCAAGGCCGTCGATCACCTGCGGCCAGTCCTCTCGCGGGCCGACCGGGTCGCCCATCATCAGCCACGTGCCGGCACCCACGCCATACATGGCGAAGGCGCGCGCATCCTCAGGGGCGAAGACGTGCTTGTCGCCGAGATGCACGAGCGCGGCCTCGGCCTGACCGCAGGCGTCCAGCACCCAGCGCAAGCGGTCGTCGAGTGCGCGGCCGGCCAGGATGCGTGTCCCGGACCGTGCGGGCGCGCGCACAGCGACGACCAGCGCCAGCGCGCCGGTCGGCAGGTAGTAGAGCGCGCGCCACACAAGGATCGCCGCTGCCAGATCCTCGGTCGGCACGGCGGGCAGCGCGAGCAGGAGCGTCGCCTCGAACGGCCCCACACCGCCCGGCAGATTCGCCATGTGACCAAGCGCCAGCGCCGCCATGAAGATCGCCACGAAACCCGTCGGTCCGGGGAGGCCCTCGACCGGCAACAGGACCGCGAGCGACAGCGCCGCCGGGACGAGGTCGGCGACCGCCAGCGCCGTCGCCGACACGAGCCACTTCACGCAAGGAAGCCGCACCTGCACCGACAGGAACGACAGACGTTCCGGCAGCCAGCGCCGGGCCAGTGCGCCCGAGGCGACGAGCGCGAGCACCGCGCAGGCCACTGCGCGGACCGCGTCGGGGCGGGTCCCGAGCAGGTGCGCCAGCGGCTTTGGATCAAATGCGAGAAGCGCTGTCAGCGCCACAACAAGCCCGGCAAAAAACCCTGCCGTGACCAGCGCGGTGAGCGCGACGATCTCGGGCGCGGACAGGCCGTTGGCGCGGTAGATGCGGGCCCGCGCGAGGCTGCCCGTCACCAGGCCCATGCCCAGCGTCTGCGCGGCCACCGCCCCGCCGAAGCCACCGGCCAACGCCCGGCGCCATGGCACGTAGCGGCCGAGCCGGGTGAGCGCGAGCCGGTCGTAGCCCGCAAGGCCCGCGTGGCTGAGCAGCGCCAGCGCGAAGGACGCCACGAGCGCCTCGGGCGGCAGGTCGATAGCCGCGTCCCAGACGCGCGAGGCATTGAGCGCCACCACCTGATCGCCCACCAGCCAGAGCGACAGGGCCGCGAGCGAGATCGCCAGCGCCGCGCGGAAACGCCCGGCCCGGCCGGGGCGGGGATCGGCCGAAGCCCGTGCCGGGATCATCGCGATCCGCCGCGCACGCGCATCGCCGCGGCGCGCACACCGCCCGCACCGTCGATCGTGTCGTTTGCTTGCATGGCACACCTTCCCGCTGACCCGGCGCAGGGACTAGCGGAGAAGGTGTTTAGGGCCGGTGAACGGGCCTGTGCCCGTCCGGCCTCAGAGGTTGTCGAATTGCGGCATGCCGAGCACGTGGAAGCCGCCGTCCACGTGGATGACCTCGCCGGTCGTGAACGCGCCGGCGTCGGAGGCCAGCCAAACCGCAGTACCGCCCACCGCCTCGAGCGTCGCGTTCGAGCGCAGCGGCGAATTCGCCTCGGTGTGCTTGTAGCTGCGCCGCGCGCCGCCGATCGCCGCGCCCGCGAGCGTCTTCATCGGGCCGGGCGACAGCGCGTTGACGCGGATACCCTCGGGGCCGAGGTCATTCGCGAGGTACCGCGTGGTCGACTCGAGCGCGGCCTTGGCCACGCCCATGACGTTGTAGTTCGGGACCACCTTGTTCGACCCCTGGTAGGTCAGGGTCATCATCGTTCCGCCGTTCGCGACCATCATCGGGTGCGCACGGCGGGCGACCTCGATGAACGAGTAGCAGGAGATCTCCATCGAGTGCTTGAAGTTCTTGCGGCTGGTATTGAGAAACCGGCCCTGCAACTCGGACTTGTCCGAGAACGCGATGGCGTGGACGAGGAAGTCGAGCGTGTCCCAGCGCTGCCCCAGCGCCTCGAACGCGGCGTCGAGCGACTCGTCGTCGCACACGTCCACGTCGAACAGCATGTCCGACCCGACGCTTTCGGCGAGCGGCGCGAGGCGCGCGCCAAAGGCCGCGCCCTGGTGGGTGAAGGCCAGTTCGGCCCCCGCCTCGTGCATCGCCCGTGCGATGCCCCACGCGATCGACCGGTCGTTGGCCACGCCCATGACCAATCCGCGCTTGCCCGAAAGAAGTCCCATGCGTCGTTCGTCCTCAGTGCGTCCGGCCGCCCGGATCAGTCCTGGAAACGGCTCAGCAGCATGGACCCGTTGGTCCCGCCGAAGCCGAAGGAGTTGGTCATCACCGTATCGAGCCCTGCGCCCTCGACGAGGTCGGTGGCGATCTCGGCCGGGTTCAGCGCGGGGTCCAGCGTCTCGACGTTGATCGAGGGCGCGATGAAGTCGTGGTGCAGCATGAGCAGGCAGTAGACCGCTTCCTGCACGCCGGCGGCGCCCTGGCTGTGGCCGGTCATCGACTTGGTAGACGAGACCGGGGGCGTACTGCCCTCGCCGAAGACGCGGCGCATCGCCTCGATCTCGCCCACGTCGCCGACCGGGGTCGAGGTGCCGTGCGCGTTGACGTAGCCGACCTTGCGGCCTTCGGGCAGCGTCTGCAGCGCGATCCGCATCGCCCGCTCGCCGCCCTCGCCCGACGGCGCGACCATGTCATGGCCGTCGGAGGTGGCACCGTAGCCGGTGACCTCGGCATATATCTTGGCGCCACGCGCCTTGGCGTGCTCGAGCTCTTCCAGCACAAGCATCCCGCCACCGCCGGCGATGACGAACCCGTCGCGGGCCGCGTCGAAGGCGCGGCTCGCCTTGTCCGGGGCGTCGTTGAACTTGGACGACATCGCGCCCATCGCGTCGAAGAGGCACGACAGCGTCCAGTCGAGCTCTTCCCCGCCGCCGGCAAACATCACGTCCTGCTTGCCCATCATGATCTGCTCTGCGGCGTTGCCGATGCAGTGCAGCGAGGTCGAGCAGGCCGAGGTGATCGAATAGTTGATGCCCTTGATCCGGAACGCCGTCGAAAGGTTCGCGGAGATCGTAGAGGACATGCACTTGGGCACGGCCGTGGGCCCGATGCGCTTGGGTGCGCCGGCCTTCAGCACGGTCTGGTGCGCCGCGAACATGGCCGAGGTCGACGGCCCGCCCGAGCCCGCGACAAGACCGGTGCGCGGGTTGACCACGTCGCTCTCCTCGAGGCCCGCGTCGGCGATGGCCTGGGTCATGGCGATGTGGGCATAGACTGCGCCCGGCCCCATGAAGCGCAGCGTGCGCTTCTCGACGTGGTCCTTCACGTCGAGCTTCACGTCCCCCGCGATCTGACTGCGGAAGCCGTGCTCTTTCATGTCCTCGTTGGCTGTGATGCCGGATCGGCCCGCCTTCAGCGAGCCCAGCACTTCGTCAGCGTCCGTGCCGATGGACGACACGACCCCGAGTCCGGTGACGACGACGCGGCGCATGGCGCCCTCCTTCCCTGTCGGATCAGCTCTCGGAGAGAGCGACCTTCATGTCCTTGACCTGGTAGATGGTCTCTCCATCGGCCTCGACCCGGCCGTCGGCCACGCCCATGGTCAGGCGACGGGTCTGCACGGCCTTGGTGAAATCGACGTAATACGTCAGCATCTTGCGGTCGGGGCGGACCATGCCGGTCAGCTTCACCTCGCCCACGCCCAGCGCGTAGCCCCGCCCCTGCCAGCCGCGCCAGCCGAGGTTGAATCCGGTAAGCTGCCACAGGCCGTCGAGGCCGAGGCATCCGGGCATGATCGGGTTGCCGGGGAAGTGGCACTCGAAGAACCACAGGTCGGGGTGGATGTCGAATTCGGCCACGACGTGGCCCTTGCCGTGCGGTCCACCGTCGCCCGAGATGTCCGTGATCCGGTCCATCATCAGCATCGGCGGTTCCGGCAGCTGCGCGTTGCCGGGGCCGAACAGCTCCCCGCGCGCGCATTTCAGAAGGTCGTCCTTGTCGAAACTGGTCGGATAGTCGGCCATTTGCCCGAGGCGCCCCATGTCTGCGTGCGGTTGCAAGGTTCGCGTCCGTCTATCACCGGCCCTCGGACCGACGCAAGCCTGCCGAACGTGACGCTCCTTCGCCGCACGCTCTCGGCGATTCCGTTTGAAATCAGGGGGCCCGCGCCCTTATATAGAAGCTAGCCATGACACAAGCCGATCCTCAGAGCATGACCGACGACGCCCTCCAGCGCGGAGGCGACTGGCTCAGCCAGGGCGGCCTGCGCCCGACGCGACAGCGCGTGGCGCTGGCCGCGCTTCTCGTGGGCGACGGCGATCATCGTCACGTCACCGCCGAAAGCCTCTTCGCCGCGGTCAAGAAGACCGGCGAGAAGGTGTCGCTGGCCACGGTCTACAACACCTTGCGCGCATTCTGCGACGCGGGCCTCATGCAGGAGGTCACGGTGGACGGATCGAAGAGCTACTTCGACACCAAGACCCACGACCACCCGCATTTCTTCTGGGAAGAGGATGGCCGTCTGACCGACGCCCCGGCCGACCAGCTCCAGATCGCGCGGTTGCCCGACGCCCCCGAGGGGGCCGAAATCGCCAGCGTCGACGTGGTCATCCGCCTGCGCCGCCGCTGAGGCGGACGCCCCTCAGATCAGCCGCACGCCGGCCTGCCAGACCCCCGCAAGATGCAGCGCATCGTCGAGCAGGCACAGGTCTGCGCGGCGACCCTTTCCTATCCGGCCCAGGTCCACACGTTCGATTGCGTCTGCGGGCCGCGCCGTCGCCATGGAAAGCGCGGTTTCGAGCGACGCACCGGCCGCGTGCATGACACGCACCGCCCGCGGAAGATCGAGATCCGCCCCGGCCAACGTGCCGTCCGCAAGCGTCAGCCGACCTTCAGAGCGCAAGATCGTACGGCCATTGAGTTCGAACGACTGCGCCTCGGTACCCGCCACGGCCATGGCGTCGGAAACGAGGAAGAGCCGGTCGGGCTTCGCCGCCTGCGCAACCCGAAGCGCCGCGGGGTGGACGTGCACTTCGTCCGCGATGATCCCCGCCCAGACCGGACGGTCCAGCGCCGCGCCCACGAGCCCCGGCGCCCGGTGCGTCAGCGGTGACATCGCGTTGTAGAGATGCGTGACCATGCCGGCGCCGGCGTCCAGTGCCGCGCGGGCATCGTCGTAACTCGCCTCCGAATGCCCCAGCGACACGATCGCGCCCGCGCGCCGCAGGGCGCGGACCTGCTCCGCGCTCACCGCGCCGGGGGAAAGCGTGACGATCAGGCTCGGCAGCGTTCCGGCCGCGGCGCAAAGGAGGTCGAGATCCGCCGCCTCCATCGAACGGATCAGTGCCGGGTCGTGGGCCCCCGCCCGGACCCGGTCCAGATGTGGCCCTTCGAGGTGGAGGCCCGCGACGCCCGGCACTCCTTCCCTCACTGCCGTCTCAACCGCGGCGATGGCCGCGCGGGTGATCTCCAGCGTGTCGGTGATGAGCGTGGGCAGGATCGACGTCGCGCCCAGCCGCGCGTGCGCCTCGGCCATGCGCGCCACCGTCGCCGCCTCGGGCGCGCCGTTCAGCATGAGGCCGCCGCCACCGTTCACCTGCAGGTCGACGAACCCCGGCGCAAGGACGCCTCCACCGAGATCGACGCGGTCACCCTCGGCCTCCGACTCCGGAACCACCCGGAAACAGCGGTCGCCTTCGAGCTCCAGCGCATGGCCGTCGGGCCACATCCGGTCGCCGTCGAAGATGCGGGCGCCGGTGAGGACCTGCCTGTCTGCGCGCGTCATCGCTGCCCCCTGAACTCGTGCGCGAGCCGCAGCGCGCCGTCGAGCGCCGTACCCGCCGGCGGCACGTGCGCCGCGGCCATGTCCTGAGGCAACCAGTCGAGATAGGCCGCGCCGAGGCCGCCGATCAGGCTCAACGGCTCCGACGGCGCCCAGCGCAGCGCCGAAAGCGCACGGCGCATGTAGCCTGCCCCCTCGCGCAGCAGCGCCACGGCGTGAGGGTCGTCGCCCCCGGCGGCCGCCGCGATCTCGGGGGCCAGTGCCGCGAAGTCGGCCGGCGCGGCGTCGCGCGCGAAGCCCACGATGCCGGCGACCCCGCCGTGCCGGTCGAGCAGCACATCGGTGAGCGGGCTGGCATCGGCAAGCCCCTCCGCCGCGTGCAGGGCGCGCGAGAGTGCGGAGCGTCCGAGCCAGGCCCCCGAAGCCTCGTCGCCCAGCCGCAGTCCGTGCCCGCCGACAGCACGCGCCGCATCGCCGGACTTCCGCGCCGCGAAGGACCCGGTGCCGAGACCGACCACCGCGCCGTCGCGTCCGTCCAGCGCCCCCTCGAGCGCCGCGCGCCAATCCTCCTCGATCCGCGCGTGGCGCAGAGGCAACGCCCGGCGTACCCGATCCGCGATGCCGGCATCGATCACACCGGCCAGCGCCAGACAGGCGGGTGCGAAGGTCAGGTCCGCGCCCACGTCCCCCGCCAGCTGGCCGAGCCCGTCCCGCAGGACCCGCAGCGCGCCGTCGAAATCGGTGTAGACATTGGCCGGCCCGAGCTCGACCGTCACGCGGCCCGCCGGACCGTCGCACAGGAATCGGCTGCCGCTGCCGCCGCCGTCCACCGCTATGACGCGCTCGCCCGGGATCATCGCCTGTCCGCCTTCCCTCGCTGGTGCCCGCGGCCGGACTCGAACCGGCACGGCTTGCGCCTAGGGATTTTAAGTCCCCTGTGTCTACCATTCCACCACGCGGGCCAGCGGCGTCCAGCCTTACCGCGCCGCGCCTTCGGCGCCAAGGCGGGCGGGCGGCGGAAGCGAGGAAATTCCGACGATGCGCGAGGCAAACGGCCCCGCCCTCAGGCGGTGTCGGACACGCCATCCTCCTTCACCGCCTGCATCGCCACGTAGGTCGAGGTGGACGCGATGTAGGGCAGTGTCGAGATGCTCTCGGCCAGCACGGCGCGATAGGCCCGCATGGAGCCGGTACGCACTTTGAGCAGGTAGTCGAAGTTGCCGGCGATCAGGTGCGCCTGTTCGATCTCGGGGATCCTCGCGACCGCGTCGTTGAACGCGGCGAGCGCGTCTTCGCGGGTATCGGTCAGCCTGACCTCGACGAAAGCGACGTGATCGAGACCCAGCCGGATCGGGTCGAGGATCGCCCGGTAGCCGCGGATCGCGCCCGTCTCTTCCAGCCGCCTGAGACGCGCCTGCGTCGGCGACTTGGACAAACCGATCCGGCGGGCCAGTTCTGTGATGGAGATCCGGCCCTGCTCTGCAAGCGTGGAAAGGATGGCATGGTCGAATCGGTCGAGCGCCGGGATTTCGGATTGCATCGGCGAACACCCCCAGATCAGGCGATCCGCCCGTGGGGCGGCTCAAGATCGGGAAATAATACGCGTGCCACAGGCGTATGCTAGCTCAAACCGACAGAGGACCGACATGCCCAGAGACATCGCTTCCGACCTCCGCCGCACGATCGATTCCCAGACATATGCCCGCGAAACGCCCCTGGTGGGCGAGTTGCGCAGCCTTTCGGGGCTGTCGGCGGCGGACCGGCAGGCGATCAGCAAGCGCGGCGCGGACCTCGTGCGCGACATCCGCGCCGATGCGAGCCCCGGGCTGATGGAAGTGTTCCTCGCCGAATACGGCCTCTCCACCGAGGAGGGCATCGCGCTCATGTGCCTCGCCGAGGCGCTCTTGCGGGTGCCGGACGCCGAGACCATCGACGCGCTGATCGAGGACAAGATCGCACCGTCGGACTGGGGCAAGCACATGGGCCACTCGGCCTCGCCGCTGGTGAACGCCTCGACCTGGGCGCTGATGCTGACCGGGAACGTGCTCAAGGACCGCGACCCGGGCATCGCCTCGCACCTGCGCGGCGCGATCCGGCGCATGGGCGAGCCGGTGATCCGCCGCGCCGTGGGTCAGGCCATGCGCGTCATGGGCCAGCAGTTCGTGCTGGGCGAAACCATCGAGGGCGCCATGAAGCGCGCCTCCAAGCAGGAGGCCAAGGGCTACACCTATTCCTACGACATGCTGGGCGAGGCTGCCCGCACCGAGGACGACGCCCGCCGCTATCACCTCTCCTACTCGCGCGCGATCAACGCCATCGCCACGGCGGCGAAGTCCAAGAAGATGCGGGACAATCCCGGCATCTCGGTGAAGCTGTCGGCGCTGCACCCGCGCTATGACGAACTGCAGAAGGACATGGTGGCCGACACCGTGGTCCCGCGCCTGCGCACGCTCTGCCAACTGGCGCGCTCGGCGGGGATCGGCCTCAACATCGACGCAGAGGAGGCCGACCGCCTGGCGATCTCGCTCGACGTGATCGAGGAAGTGCTGTCCGAGCCTTCGCTGAAGGGCTGGGACGGCTTCGGCGTGGTGGTCCAAGCCTACGGCAAGCGTGCGGCACCGGTGCTCGACTGGCTGAACGACCTCGCCACCCGGCTCGACCGGCGGATCATGGTCCGGCTGGTGAAAGGCGCCTACTGGGACACCGAGATCAAGCGCGCGCAGGTCGCCGGGCTCGAAAGCTTTCCGGTCTTCACCTCGAAGGCGGCCTCGGACATCAGTTTCATCGCAAACGCCCGCAAGCTGCTGCAAATGACGGACCGCATCTATCCGCAGTTCGCCACCCACAACGCGCACACCTGCGCGGCCGTCCTGCACATGGCCGAGGACATGGACGTGCCGAAGGAGGCATGGGAATTCCAGCGCCTGCACGGCATGGGCGAAACGCTGCATGACCTGCTGATGCAGAACGAGGGCGTGCGCTGCCGGATCTACGCCCCGGTTGGGGCCCACAAGGACCTGCTGGCCTATCTCGTGCGGCGCCTCCTCGAGAACGGGGCGAACTCGTCCTTCGTGAACCAGATTGTCGACGAGGACGTTCCGCCCGAGACCGTGGCCGCCGACCCGTTCGAGCTGGTTAGGGACAACGGCCTGACCTTCGGCCCGGACCTGTTCCAGCCGGAGCGGAAGAACTCCATGGGGTGGGACCTGCGGCACCGTCCGACACTCGAGGCGATCGAGGAGGCGCGCGGGGCCTTCGAGCGGCATCAATGGGCGACTTCGCCGCTCTGCGCGGTCGAGGCGCCGGCGGGTGATACCGACCCCGTGCCGAACCCCGCGCGCCCGCGCGACGAGGTGGGCCGAGTGACGTGGGCCACGCCCGAGACCGTCGCCGCGGCGGCCGATGCCGCGCGTCCGTGGGACGCCACACCCGAGGAGCGCGCGCAGGTCCTGAACCGCATCGCCGATCTCTACGAGGAGAACTACGGCGAGCTGTTCGCGATCCTGCACCGCGAGGCGGGCAAATCGCTGCTCGACGCCGTGGCCGAGGTGCGCGAGGCGGTGGACTTCCTGCGCTACTACGGGGCGCGCACGGCGGGCGACCCGCCGGTGGGCGTCTTCGCCTGCATCAGCCCGTGGAACTTCCCGCTGGCCATCTTCACCGGCCAGATCGCGGCGGCCTTGGCGACCGGGAACGCGGTGCTGTCGAAACCCGCCGAGCAGACGCCGCTGATCGCCCACCGCGCGGCACAGCTCATGCACGAGGCCGGGGTGCCCGCGACCGCGCTGCAGCTCCTGCCCGGCGCGGGTGAGGTCGGCGGTGCGCTCACCTCGAACCCCGCCGTCGGCGGCGTGGCCTTCACCGGCTCCACCGAGACCGCGCAGATCATCCACAAGAGCATGGCGAAGAACCTCGCGCCCGGGGCGCCGCTCATCGCGGAGACCGGCGGCCTGAACGCGATGATTGTCGACTCCACCGCCCTGCCCGAACAGGCGGTGGCCGCGATCTGCGAAAGCGCGTTCCAGTCGGCGGGCCAGCGCTGCTCGGCGCTGCGCTGCCTCTACGTGCAGGAGGACATCGCCGACAGCTTCCTCGAGATGCTCACCGGCGCGATGGACGCGATGCGGATCGGCCGGCCCTGGGACGTCTCGACCGACGTGGGCCCGGTGATCGACGCCGAAGCGAAGGCAGGGATCGCCAGCCATATCGACGAGGCCGAAGCCGACGGGCGTCTGCTCAAGACAACGGACACCCCCGACACCGGCCACTTCGTCGCGCCGACGCTGATCCGCGTGAATGGTATCGCGGACATCGAGCGCGAGGTGTTCGGCCCTGTCCTGCACGTGGCGACCTTCGCGGCCGACGGCATCGACCGCACCATCGACGCGATCAACGCCAAGGGCTACGGGCTGACCTTCGGCCTGATGACCCGGATCGACGACCGGGTGCAGCACGTCTCGGAGCGGATGAAGGTCGGCAACGTCTACGTCAACCGCAACCAGATCGGTGCCATCGTGGGCTCCCAGCCGTTCGGCGGCGAGGGGCTGTCGGGCACCGGGCCGAAGGCCGGCGGTCCGGACTACCTCGACCGGTTCCGGGTGCACCCGGCGCCGCAGGAGGGCGCAGGCTGGAGCGCGCAGGCCGATCCCGCCAAGCTGTCCAAGGCCGCGGCCAAGGCGGCTTCGGAAAAGGTCGTCGACCGCGACGAGCTGCCCGGACCCACGGGCGAGTCGAACGTGCTGTCGTTCCTGCCGCGTCCGCCGGTCCTGTGCCTCGGCCCGGGCAAGGACGCCGCCCGGGCGCAGGCCCAGGCGATCCGCGATCTCGGCGGTGTTGCGGTGGAGGCCGACGGCCACGTGGCGCCGGACGCGCTCGGGACGCTGGACGGTATTTCCGGCGCGCTCTGGTGGGGCGACGACGACACCGCGCGGCAGTATCGCGCGGCCCTGGCCGAGCGCGAGGGACCGATCCTGTTCCTCGCCACCGGCGCGCCCGACCGCGGCCACGCGCTGCTTGAGCGACACGTCTGCGTCGACACCACCGCCGCCGGCGGCAACGCCAAGCTGCTCGCCGGAGTGGCCTGATCCCGAAGCCATGGGCGCAAAAATCTTAAGTAAGATTTTTGCGCAACCGGCACGACGCCAATCGCCTCACGATCTTAATTAAGATCGTGAGGCCCCGGCCCCGGCTCTTGACCGCGCCCTCCGCCGCGCCAAGCTGCCTGTCATGTTCCCGATCCGCGATCACAACCCGTCGGGCCGCGTTCCCGTGGTGACCTATGCGCTGATTGCGGCGAACATCATCGTGTTCCTGAACTACTACGCCCTCTTCCAAAACGAGCTGGCGCTGAACCGTTTCTTCTGGGACTGGGCGCTGATCCCCGCAAGGCTGTCGACCGGCGAGGCGTGGAGCGGGCTGGCCACCTCCATGTTCCTCCACGGCGGCATCCTGCACCTGGCCGGCAACATGCTGTTCCTGTTCATCTTCGGTGACAACGTCGAGGACGAGATGGGCCATCTCGGCTACCTCGTCTTCTACCTCGCCAGCGGCATCGGCGCGGGGCTGGCGCAATACCTGACCGCGCCGCTGAGCCAGGTGCCCATGGTGGGCGCCTCGGGCGCGATCGCGGGTGTCATGGGAGCCTACCTCCTGCTCTTTCCCCGGGCGCGGGTGGACGTGCTCATCATCCTGATCGTGATCTTCCGGGTGGTGACGATCCCCGCATGGATCCTGCTCGCGCTTTGGTTGGGGATGCAGGCCTTCGGCGGACTCGGCACCCCGGCCGATGCCGGCGGCGTCGCCTACTGGGCGCATGTGGGCGGCTTTGGCGTAGGCGCGGTGCTCGCCATCCCGGTCTGGCTGCGGCGCGGCGGTCCCGCCTTCTGGCGCCGCAGCCACGGCCTTCCCCCTCACCCTGAGGTTCGATACCGTGCCGGACGGACCGACATTCCCACCGTCAGGAGGCGCCGCCGATGACCGAGACCGTCCACACGTCCTGCCATTGCGGCGCCGTCGAGCTGCGTGCGACCCTGTCCGAGACGCTCGACCAGGCGCGGCGCTGCGACTGCTCGTATTGCCGGCGGCGGGCGGCCCCCGTGGTCTCGGCCCCGCTCGACAAGCTGGAAGTGCTGAAGGGGCGGGACGCGCTGACCCTCTACGAGTTCGGCACCCATACCGCGCAGCACTACTTCTGCGCCACCTGCGGCATCTACATGTTCCACAAGCGCCGGTCGAACCCGAAAGAGTACGGCATCAACCTCGGCACGATCGACGGGGTGAACCCCGCCGACTATGAGCCGATCGTGTGGAACGACGGAGTGAACCACCCCTCGGACCGGTAGGCCACGCTCGCGGGATCAGGTCCGGAAATGAACGCGGCCTCCGCCCCGGTGCACGGTGGGCGCGGAAGATAGTCGCGGCCAGGCTCCGGAGCCGCATTGAAAGTTCGGTAGCTGCAATTCAGCGCCCGCGGCCGCTTCGCATCAAGGCAACCGAGCAATTGGCTCGAATGCTGGTCACACGGGGATAGTGACCAGCCGAAGTACGGCTGCCGCCATCCAACCCTGTGCCGGGTTTCAGACCTCGCGGATCAGGCGCGCGAACTGGTCGAAGATCTGGTTGTTGGCGCAGAGGATGGTGCCGTCCTCGAGAGGCGTCTGCCCCTCGCGCACACCGCCCACCAGCGCGCCGGCCTCGAGCGCGATCAGGCTGCCCGCGGCAAGGTCCCAGATCTGCAGCTCGCGCTCCCAGTAGCCGTCGTAGCGGCCCGCCGCCACGTAGGCGAGGTCCAGCGCCGCCGAGCCCCAGCGCCGCACGCCCGCGCATTGCGGCATCAGCCGCGCGAGGTCCTTGAGCGTCGCCGGCAGGGTCCGCTTGGTGCCGAAGGGCACACCGGTGGCGAACAGCGCCTCGACCATCCGGGTCCGGCCCGAGACCCTCAGGCGCTTGGAGTCGTTCAGCCAGGCGCCGGAACCACGCTCGGCGTAGAACATCTCGTCCTTCGCGGGATCGTAGATCACCGCCGAGACGATGGCGCCCTTGTGCTCGAGCGCGATGGAAATCGCCCAGTGCGGCATCCCGTGCAGGAAGTTCGTGGTCCCGTCGAGCGGATCGACGATCCAGCGCCGGGTCGGGTCCTCGCCGGGGGTTTCGCCGCCCTCTTCGGCCAGCCAGCCGTAGGTCGGGCGCGCGCCCATCAGCTCTTCGCGGAGGATCTTCTCGGCCGCGAGATCGGCGCGGCTGACGAAGTCGCCGGCGCCCTTCATCGAGACCTGGAGGTTCTCGACCTCCCGGAAGTCCTTCACGAGGGACCGGCCCGCCTTCCGCGCGGCCTTCATCATGATGTTCAGATTGGCGCTGCCCTGCATCGGCCCGTCTCCCGGTTCCGCATCAGGGCGCGCGTATAGCCGCCCCCCGGCGGAATGCCAAGGGGCGCAAGGGTCGGTCTTCCCGGCAAATCAGCGGTAAACCACGCCCTTTTCGCCTTCGACGGCGTAGGCACCCGAAGCGCCGTAGCTGCGGTGGGCGCGGGAGGGGGTCGCGTGACCGCCCGCGCGGTTGATGTAGGGCCCGGCATTTGGCGTTCCGCACGATATCACGCCGCCGAGGACGACGGGCTGCAGACCCTGCGGGCAGTGGTTCGCCGCCGGGTAGCTGTGGATCATGAAATCCGAGTTGGGATCGTTCGTGGCCTCGCCCCGGTAGCTGTCGTCCCACGCCGCGGCAGCACCGGCCGACAGCGAAAGCGCGGCAGCGGCCGCAAGGATGGATGTCATACGCATGGTGTCGTCCCCCGGAAATCCGCGCGGCAGTATGCGTCAGACGGTACACCGGGCCGGGGGCAAGTCAAATTTTTCGCGATGAAACAGACGGGTTCGCCCCGCGAAACGCCTGCGGCTCCGGTTGGCGTACCCGATGCCCGGGCCGCCGGCCACTCCGTGCCCCTCTGCCCGCGGACACGAAAAACGCCCACGGCCCGCAAGAGGCCGTGGGCTTCAAGTCTGTCGGTGGCCGTCCGGTCAAGCGGGACGGCCGCCGTGCCTTCAGGCGATCAGAAGCGGTAGTTCACGTTGATGTTCGCCGTCGTTGCGTCGGCCTCGAGGCCGCCGTTATCGAAGTCGTCGAACTCGTGGTACAGCACTTCGGCGCCCGCGGTGACGTTCTCGGTCAGGAAGGTCTCGGTGCCGAGGCCCACGTAGTAGCCGTCCGAGTCGCCCACGGCGTGGTCGTCGGTGTAGGCCTTGGCGTAGCCGCCGGTGCCGTAGACCATGGTGCGGCCGAAGTCGTAGCCGAGACGCGGGCCGACGCGCAGGACGCCTTCGGCGTTCGCGGCACCGTCGAGGTCGATGTCGCCGCGGTCATACTGCAGGCCGAGACCCGCGACCGTGCTGCCGAAGTCGAAATCGTAGTAGCTGCGCAGACCATAGAGGCCGCCGTCGCCCTCGAGCTCGGGGTTCTCGGTCTCGATGTTGCCGTAGCCGATCTGGCCACCAACCGAGAGGCCGGAGAAGTCGTAGAGCGGAGCGCTCTCGACCGGGGCGACCGGCTGCTGCACGACCGGCTCGGAATAGGTCTGGGTCGGGCCGGCTGCGAAGGCCGCGGTGGTGGTGGCGGCGAGAGCGGTGGTGACGATCAGGATGCGTTTCATGATCGGGTCTCCTTCATTCCGTTTGGTGTCGACGCGGCCGGTGTCCGGCCCGCCGAGGTGTCGAGGAAATGGAGACTGAGGGGTATCCGTTCCACCCCTCGGCGTTCACACGTCCGTGGCGTCCCGCGCGCCACAGAACGGAGGTTTCTCAACCCTCTGCAGGAACCGGCCAAAGCCCGCCGATTGACCCCGGGGGAAGGCTCACCGCGCTGAAATGCTCGGTTTCAACGGCTCACGCGGAGGGGGCGTTCCGCCGTGATTCAAAGGGTAGCCGCGGGTGATCCTGCGGCAAGCGGCCAGGTGAGGTGGCGATCCGAGCGTGGAGGATTTTTCCGGTGTCGGCCTCATTGCGTGCAGGTCGAACACCGTGGACCTGTCCCGACGCCGGAGTGACGCCCTGGCGCGCAGGCTGACACCCAACACGGCGCGACCGCTCTTACAGACTCGAAGCGAGCACCCACCGGAACAAGCTGAAGGCGCCGGGCGATCGCCGGCCCGTCCCCGCGAGCTGGCACTTTGGTGGGGTTTCGCGCTCCGGTGGGTGCGGGAGTGGCTGGACCATAAAGCGCGCCGCTCCGGGCGGTGTCTGCGCCATCCCACGGATCGGCGCTCGCCTGCGGGCTCCGGTCCTGCAGAGTGACGGGCGGCACGGCGAAATATGTTCACGTGAGGAAATTCACCCTTTGCCGCTGAAAGCCCGCGGCAAAGCTAGACGAGCGCGAAGCTCGGCCCGGTCTCGGTGGCTCAAGTCCCCTCGATCACCCCCTGAAACTCCCGCCATTCCCCTTTGGACATGCCGGAATTCTCCTGCGTGACCTCCTCGCCCGCGATCATGCGCTTCACGCAGTCGATTGCCGCCGCCGACAGGGTCGCGCCGCCCATGCGATAGTCTTCGAAGGCCTTGTAGGCGAAGGGGACCCAGTCCTTGACCATACCGGCGATGGCCTCGGCATAGACGCGGATCTCGTACTGGGCGTGGGCGTCGGCGCGCAGGCGGAGGAAGTGCAGAAGGTTGTGGAGGTCGGTCTTCCAGTACCACTGCGTGTAGATGTTGGCGGGCAGGTTCATCCGCGCCAGCTCGCGCGCGAGGCCCTGCTGCCCCTCGGTCGAGATCATCTCCTCGTAATGGTCGTAGGCGCGCATGGCGTCGTCGCGCAGGTAGCGCAGCACACGCTCGGCCTCCTCGCCCTGAAGCGCCTCGCCGCGGCCCTGGTTGTTGACCACCGACTGCGCGGCGAGCGCGTCGGGCGCGGGGATGTAGAACTCGCGGTCGAGGATCGAGTAGCGCGCGGAATACTCGTTCACGTTGGCGGTGCGATGGCGGATCCACTGGCGCGCCACGAAGACCGGCAGTTTCACGTGCAGCTTGATCTCGCACATCTCGAACGGGGTCGAATGCCAGTGCCGCATGAGGTAGCGGATCAGCCCCTCGTCGTTCGAGACCGACTTGGTGCCGCGCCCGTAGCTCACCCGCGCGGCCTGCGTGATGGCGGCATCGTCGCCCATGTAGTCCACCACCCGCACGAAGCCGTGGTCGAGCACCTGCACCGGCGTGTAGAGGTGCTGCTCCATCCCCGGCGCGGTGGCGCGCAGGGTCGGGGTGGTCTCGGCGCGCAGGTCATCGACCTCGCGCAACTGCTCGGGGCTCAGGGGCATGGCGGGCCTTTCCGGTGAACGAGTCGCGCAGTGACTGTATCTTGCGGAGGCGACATACGGAACCACCATATCGGGTGGCGGCAAATCCGCCTCACCTGCCGCAAAAACCCGGCAACGCCGGCCTTGCGCGTTGACAGAAACGCACCGACCGCGATGCTTGCCAAAAAACGCACAGGCACAATTTCGAGGCAGTGATCTTATGGCGCGCATCGTGGCGATGATCCTGGCGCTGGCGCTTCTCGGCGCATGCGGCAGCACCGGAAACGACGGCTCCAACCCTCTCGACGAGGACGAGCAGGAAGACACCGGGGGCGATACCGGCGGCGACGGCTCGGACGACGGGTCCGGGGACCCGACCACGCCGATCGAGAGCGACCGCGAACTGCCGCCCGGCACCGCGCAGCCCACCCCGAACAACTCCATCGTGCGCTACGAGGCGCAGGACGACAACGGCGGCGGCTATGCCCGCAACATCCGCTACAATTCGGACGACGACACGTTCGAGGTCGACAACCTCGCCTTCGACGGGGACAACGTCTACCAGCGCGGCGGCCAACCCAGCTCGCAGAACGACGTGGGCTCGCTCGGGCCCTTCGCGGTCTACGAGTCGGACGTGAACTCGGTCGATCCGGTCACCGGCACCGTGGTCGACAACCTTGCCTACCGCGCGATCTACGGCGTCTCGACCTCGGGCCAGACCGAGTTCGCCATCGTCCGCACCGGAGACTATGCCGGCTACGGCTTCGGCGGCTTCGTCTACCAGCGCAACGGCGGCGACGGCGCGCTGATCCTGCCGACCGAGGGCGACGCGGCCTATTCGGGCGACTATGCCGGCATCCGCGTCTTCGACGGCGCGGCGGGGCTGGAATACGTCACCGGCGACGCGACGATGCAGATCGACTTCAAGGACTTCAACGAAAGCCGGTCGGGCGTGCAGTTCTTCGTTCGCAACCGGCGCCTCTACGACATCAACGGCGCGGATCTCACCGACGAATACATCGCCGCGCTCCAAGCCGACAATCCGGGCCTGGACGTGCCGCGCGATGGCGCCGGGAACGCCGTCCTGCCCAACGTCCTGCCGGTGGTCGAACCCGGCGTGGCCGACGCCAACGGCGAGATCGTGCAGAGCGTCTTCACCCGGATCCAGACCGCCGACGGCCCGCAGGAGCTGAGCGAAGGCCAGTACTACGCGATCATGTCCGGCGAGAACGCCGAGGAGATCACCGGCGTGCTGGTGGTGGAAGGCGACGACCCGCGCAGCAACGCGACCTTCCAGGAAACCGGCGGCTTCATCGTCTACCGGCAATGATCGACCGGCGCGCGCCCTCCCGGCGCCGTCCGATCCGGCGCGCGGCCCTCGGGGCCGCGTTTGCCGTTCTGGCGACGCTGTCCGCCCCCGGCGGGGCGATGGCGCAGGAGGCTTCGGGCCTCAGTGCCGGGCAGATGCGCCAGCTCGCCGCCGCCGATCTGGACGCGGGACGCCCCGCGGCCGCCCGCCAGGTCGCCCGCGCGCTGATCGACCGCGACCCCACCGACGTGCAGGCCCTGCTGGTGCTGTCGCGGGCCGAGCGAGACCTCCAGGACTTCGACGCCGCGCGCGATGCCGGCCTCGGCGCGTGGCGCCAGGCCGGCACCGACGACGAACGCTTCGCCGCCGCTCTCGCCGTCGCACAAGCGCTGTCGTCGGAGGGGGCACGGACCCGCGCCCAGCTCTGGCTGCGCCGCGCCATGCAGGTCGCACCGACCGAGCGGCAGAAGGCGCTTGCCGTGCGCGACTTCCGCTACGTGCGGCTGCGTAATCCGTGGTCCACTCGCCTGAGTTTCTCGGTCGCGCCGTCGTCCAACGTGAACGGCGGCTCGCGCCGCGACACGGTCGACCTCTACCTCGAGGACACGCCCATCGGGGACGTGCCGGTGGAGGCCGCGCTCGGCGGGGCGTCGAAGGCGTTGTCGGGGATCGAGTATTCCATGGGGCTCGCCACCTCGTATCGCCTGCACCAGACCGAGCGCAGCCGCCTCTCGGTGGACCTGCTGCTGGATCACACGACCTACACGCTGTCGGACGACGCGAAGGACATCGCGCCCGAGGCCGAAGGTGCGGACTTCGCCGTGTCGCGCGCGGCGCTCGGGCTCACGCGGGACTGGACGGCGCCTTCCTCGCGGCTGGGGCTGCGCTATGGCGCCAGCATCATGCGCACCGACTACGGCGGCGAACCGCTCGTGCGCACGCTCGCGGCCCACGGCACCCTGCGCTACGCCCTGACGCCCGAGGTCATGGGCCAGCTGACCGCGCGGCGCACCTGGGACGCGGGCTACGACACCCGCGCCGACGCGACCGGCTGGCAGCTTGCCGCGGGGCTTGCGACCAGTATCGGCGCGAACAATACCCTAAGCCTGCGCGGTCGCTGGCAGGATGTCACCTCCGACTCCGGGGCCCTCGATTACATCGAGCGCGCGGTGGACGCAGGTCTTGGGCTCGGCACGCCGATCCTCGGCACGGACGTGTCGTTCAACCTGACCGCGGCGCAGCGAAAGCACGACGACCACCCCTACTCGGCCGACGGGCGCGAGGACACGCGGCTTTCGGCGTCGGCGACGCTGACCCTGCAACAGATCGACTATTACGGCTTCGTGCCCGACATCACCTTCGAGGCCAGCCGGACCGAGTCTTCGCTCGGACTCTACGATTCCGAGGAGTTCGGCATCTCGCTCGGCATCCGCTCGCGGTTCTGATCGCCGCCGCGCCGCTCGACAGAAGGTGGCCCGCGCCTATCCTTGCCGGGACACATTCACGGCGGACAAGGAGACCCCATGTCGATCGAATACCTGCACACGATGGTGCGCGTGAAGGACCTGGAGAAATCGATGGCCTTTTACGAAATGCTCGGCCTCAAGGAACGCCGCCGCTCGGAAAGCGAGAAGGGCCGCTTCACGCTCGTCTTCATGTGCCCGCCGGGGCAGGAGGATGGCCACAACGACCTCGAGCTGACCTACAACTGGGATGGCGACGACGCCCTGCCCGACGACAGCCGCCACTTCGGCCACGTGGCCTACCGCGTCGATGACATCTACGCCCTGTGCCAGACGCTCATGGACAACGGTGTGACGATCAACCGCCCGCCGCGCGACGGTCACATGGCCTTCGTGCGCTCGCCGGACAACGTGTCGGTCGAGCTTCTGCAGAAAGGCGACGCGAAGGAGCCGCAGGAGCCGTGGGCCAGCATGGAGAACACCGGCAGTTGGTAAGCGCTGCGCGCCTCGGCGCGCTGGCCGCGGGATTCTGGGCGGGACTGGCCGCCGGAAGCCCCGCCGCCGCGCAGGAGTGTCAGCTGGCGCTCCTGCTGGCGCTCGACGTGTCGTCCTCGGTCGATGCCGGAGAATACGTGCTCCAGCGCGACGGGATCGCCGCCGCGCTGGACCATCCCGACGTGCGCTTCGCGCTGCTGTCGGGACCGGGAACGGTGGCGCTGTCGGTCTACGAGTGGAGCGGCCGCCGCCAGAGCAGGGTCACCCTCGAATGGACGCCGATCGCGGACGCGGGAACGCTCGACCGGGTGATCGCCGAGATCGCCGGGATGGGCCGCAGTCAGGACCGCTTTCCGACCGCCATGGGGTTCGCACTCGGGTTCGGCGCCACCCACATGCGGCAGGCCCCGGATTGCGCGCGGCACGTCATTGACGTCTCGGGCGACGGCCTGACGAATGACGGCTTCGGTCCGCAGCTGGCCTACCAGCACTTTCCGTTCGAGGGGGTGACGGTGAACGGCCTGGCCGTCCTGGGCGCCGATCCGGACGTGGAGGCGTATTTCCGCGACGTGGTGCGCCACGGTCCGGAGTCTTTCGTCGAAGTGGCGGATGGCTACGCGGGCTTTCAGAGGGCGATGACCCGCAAGCTCTACCGCGAGATCGGCGGGCTGGTTGTGGGCTCTCGCGCGAGACCTCATCCCGAGGCGGGGTAAGGCGGATCCGGTCGCCCACGTCGCGTCACGGGTCTCGATGCTCGCCGGCTCCGCGATGACGCACCTTTCGAGCCGACGCCGCAGACCATAACTTGCATCTTCGGAGGCGTGCCCGCTCCGTCATGCCTGACCGCGCCGGCCACCAGATCGACCTGCGCGCAGACCCGGTTCAGCGCAGCCGCGGCGGCGCGTCCGGATCGCTGCCGGGTGCCTTCGGGGCCGCGCGCTCCGTCTCCGGCGGCTCCGGCAGGTCGAAACGCATTGCCACCCGCGCCAGTCGCGCCGCCAGAGGATCGTCGTCGCCGAGGAACGCGACGTCGAGCGCGCCGGCTTCCAGACCCGAGAACACCAGCGCCTCGTTCACCGCCCGTGCGAGGGGGCCTTCGGCCCCGTCCACCGTCCCGGTCAATCCCAGAAGATGCCCGCGCGCGCCGTCCTCGTATTCCACACCGGCCAGGTAGGCGCGGCGTGCGAGCCCTGCCGCCTTCGCCAGTCGCGCGTCGAGCGCGCGCAAAAGCGCCTCGGGCAGGTTGCCCGGCGCCGTGACCTCGACCGGACGCGCCTCGGCCTCGGCGGGCGCGTGGCCGAGCGTCTCGGCCAGCCAGCCTAGCGCCTCGGGTGGCAACAGCGTCTGCGACGGCGCGTCGAGGTTCAGCGCAAGGCCAGCCCCCTGCCCCGCCAGCATCTGCGCCAGAGCCCGCCCCGGCAAAGCGGCGTAGGGCGCGGGCTTGCCCGCGAAGGCCGAAAGCCGGTCCTCGCGGTCGAAGGCCAGCACGAAGGTCGCGCCCTCGGCCTCCACTGTCTCGGGGTCGAGCGTGTCACCCTGCGCCTCGGCCCGCAGCATCACGCAAAGCTCGCTGTCGGCCAGCCGTGCGTAGAATGTCAGACGCGCATTGTCGTCCTCGGGCACGGCCTCCATCGCCGCGTGGGCGGCGTCGAGCGGGGTCTGATCGGTCATCGCGGCTCCTTTCGCACGGGCGCGGACCCTCAGCCGGATCGATGCGCGATGCAAGGGCGCGGGCGGGCTTGCGGCGCCCGGCCGCAGCCATATGTGTGCGCCCCATGAGCGAAGATATCGAGGCCCTGGCCGAAGAAATCCGCGGCTGCCGTATCTGTGCCGAACGGTTCGCCGCCACCGCCACCGGCCACCGCCCGCGCCCCTGCGTCTGGTTCGCGCGCGGCGCCCGCATCCTGGTTTGCGGGCAGGCGCCGGGGATGCGTGTTCACGAGGCCGGAAAGCCGTTCTGGGACGCGTCGGGTAACCGGCTGCGCGCCTGGATGGGGATCGGTGAGGACGTGTTCTACGACCAGTCGCAGGTCGCCGTCCTGCCCACGGCGTTCTGCTTTCCCGGCTACGACGCGCGCGGATCGGACCTGCCGCCGCCCAAGGTCTGCTGGGAGACCTGGCACCACCGCTGCCTCGACGCTCTGGGGGACGTGCCGCTGCGCCTGCTGATCGGCGGCCACGCGATCCGTCGCCACACCGGCGACCGTCGCCCCGTGACCGAGGTCTGCCGAGACTGGCTCGCGCAGCCGCACGGCACCTTTGTCCTGCCGCACCCGTCGTGGCGCAACACGGCCTTCCTCAAGCGCAATCCGTGGTTCGAGGCCGAGGTCGTCCCCGCCCTGCAGGAGGCGGTGGCCACCGCGCTTCGCGACTAGGCGAAGATTGCGGAGGGACTCGAGAGCGCTGACGCCAAGCGGCTTGCGTTGGGATGGTAATTAGAGGGGTGACGGCCGTCGCCGTGCCGCCAGGCCGTTCCCCCGTCCAGACGGCGCCTAGCGCCGCGCCGCCGTGGCGGGCAGATCGGCCAGCGCCTCCGGCACGATCACCCGCGTCTCGTAGGCAACAAGGCCCGCGATGCGCCGCAGGTGGTCGGGCCGGAACGCGATGCAGCCCGCGGTGGGCCGACCGGGCCGCCGCCAAGCGTGCAGGAAAATTGCCGATCCCCGGCCCGGTTGCGCTTCGGGCCAGTTCCAGTCCGTCAGCATCACGAGGTCGTAGCGCTGGTCCGCCAGCCGCAGACGCTCGTGGCTGCCGGCGTAGGGCGCCTGCACCATCGTATTGTACGCCGCGTCGTCGCTGTCGTCGGACCAAAGGTCGAAGGCCCCGATGGGCAGCGCCCAGTCGGCCGGCGCCGCCATCCGGTCGGCCCGGTAGAGCATCCCGACAATCCGGTGCGTGCCCACGGGCGTGGCGCCGTCCCCCTCGCGCTTGTTGTGGGTTACGCCACTACGGCCGATCGTGCAGGGCCAGAGTCGCCCCGCGAAGCGCAGGCCCCGCGGCGTCAGGACCATGTCCTCGGGCTTGTGCCGACCCTCGCCCGCGCGGACGGCGTGACGGCTCATGCCGCCTTGGCCGCTTGCAGGTCGGACATCGCCTCGGCCGCGATTTCGAAGGACCGTTCGCGCGCGGTCGCGTCGTGGATCTGGCCGGTCAGGATGACCTCGTCAGGCCTGTGCTGCGCGATGAGCTCCGCGAGGCGCGCCCGGACCGTCTCGGGGCTGCCCGTGGCCGACACCGACAGGGCGCTGTCGATGGTCGGAAGCGCGCCGGCCGGGATCACCTCGCGGATGTCGTCCACGGGGCGCGGCAGCTTCCCCGGCTGGCCGGTGCGCAGGCGATAGAAGGCCTGCTGCATCGACGTCCGCAACCGCACGGCCTCTGCGTCGGTGTCGGCCCCGAAGACGTTGATCGCGAGCATCGCATAAGGCTTTTCGAGGCTCTCCGACGGCTGAAAGCGTTCACGGTAAAGCGCAAAGGCGCGTTCCAGCGCCGCGGGTGCGAAGTGGGACGCGAAGGCGTAGGGCAGACCCAGCTGGGCCGCGGTCTCCGCCCCGGCGAGCGACGAGCCCAAGACCCAGAGCGGCACGTTGGTGCCCTCACCCGGATGCGCGCGCACGGCGAGGTCGTCGCGGGCGGGGCCGAGCAGCATGCGCAGCGCCTCGATCTCTTCGGGGAAGCGTTCGGCGCGCGAAGGGTGGACGCCCAGCGCCTGCATCACCGCATGATCGCCGCCCGGCGCGCGTCCGAGGCCGAGGTCGATGCGGTCGGGGTGCAGGGTGGCCAGCGTGCCGAACGCCTCCGCCACTGCGAGCGGCGCGTGGTTCGGCAGCATGATGCCGCCCGCGCCGACCCGCATGTGGCGGGTCCGCGCGGCGACGTGGCCGATCAGCACCGAGGTCGCGGCCGAGGCGATGCCCGGCATGTTGTGGTGCTCGGCGAGCCAGTAGCGATGATAGCCCCAGGCCTCGGCCTTCTCGGCAAGGCGCTCCATATTGCGCAGCGCCTGGGCGGTGTCGGCCCCCTCGGGAACGGGGGCAAGATCGAGAAGCGAGAAGCGCATGGCGTCCTCCGGACGGGATAACGGCGGGTTTCCCGAAACCTAGGCGCGCACGACCGATTTCGGAAGGGGCACAGGCAAGGCCGCAGGGCCGCTGTCCGGAGCGGCGGGGTTGCACGGATGCAGCAAGGACGGAGCGGTTGCACTGCAAAGCCACAGCAACCGGAACCGCGTTCGGTCGCGAGACCTCGATATCCCCTCTCCCAGCCGGCTGGCGGCGAACGCTTCGCCGGAACCGCGTGGGTCGCGAAAGGCTTTGCGCCCACAACTGGCGGGTTTTTCGAACTCGGTGGCCGGACTCGAGGTGTCGGAGACAGGCGGCGCACCGACCTTCCGGTCAGGCGGCGGTCAGGACCCTGGCCTCGTGACCCTTCAGCGCGGGCCGTGCGGAGGTGAAGCGGCCGGGGGCGTCGTCGGCCGCCTCGAGCTCGGGGAAGAGCGCGTAGATCTCGGCCTTCTGGTCATCGAGCAGCGCGTCGAGCGAGGATGCGTTCGGCTGAAAGCTTTCGGTCCAGAGATCGTCGCCGAGGACGATCTCGTGGCTTTCGAACATGAAGTGCACGTAGGTGACGCCATCGCGGACGCGGCCGCGCCCGATGCCCACACGGCCCAGCATGGTGCGGGCGGGCACCAGAACCTCTTCGGAGCCGAACAGAAGCTGTGCCTCCACGCCGCCGAGCAGAAGTTGGTGCTGCGGCGATACCATCATCCGGCGCGAGGGGCAGCCGGGACCGAAGGCGTCCTTCTCGATGACCACGGGCCGCAGCGCCGGGTGGGCAACGAGGTCGGCCTCGACCAGGCGACGCTCGCCGGCCCAGGCAACCTCGCGGTAGCCGGAATCGCGGGTCAGCACGCGGTCGCCCGCACGAATGTCGGCCACGTCCACGTCGCCGCGCAGGGTCTTGATGCGCGTGCCGGGGGTGAAGCACGGGGTTTGCCGCGCCGCCTCTGCCGAGGCGGGGGAGCGGCCGTGCTCTGCCACCGGTTCGTCGTGGTCCGTCCCGGCGGCGAGGCGTCGCCAGGGCATCTCGTTGGTCACGTTCATCTGAATTCGCTCGTACCGTAGTCCCTGAGCCGCAATTGTTGTGTACGCCGTGCCCGTCCGTCTGGTGGAGTCGGGGCGCGGAGACCCTGCGGCCGTGGTCGTTTAGAAACCATCCAAAGAGGGCGGCAAATCGAGGCGGAAGTGGTAACAATTGGATTTGATTACGTCGAAAATCCGGCACGACGACCGCCCGAATTCATCCGAGACACGGCCGCCGGGCTTTGCTAGGACCGTGTCCGACGGCCCCGTGGCTCAACTGGATAGAGCAGCCCCCTCCTAAGGGGCAGGTTGCAGGTTCGAATCCTGCCGGGGTCGCCATCTCCGGAACCATCCGCCCCCGACGCAGCGCCCCTGCTTCGATACCCCGGAACCGGCCCGCGCATCACAGCGTTGTGAAGCGACCCCAGGCCGCCGCAAGGACCTTTATGGACGACCGTCACCCGCGCGCCGAAAAGGCGCACGTCGTCGCACATGAGCGGCCCGAACTCCTGATGTTCTGCGCCGTCGCGGGGCTCGTTGGCAATGTCGCCCCTCTGGTGACGATCACCTGGGGCACGCTGGTCACCGAACATGCCTTCATCGCCGACACGATCAGCGACCTCGCCAAGGGCGACAAGAAGTGGATCATGGACCTGGGCTTCTACCTCAATGCCGGCGGGCTTCTGGGCCTGGCCATCGCCTCGGCGCACGCGCATCTGGGCCGCGCGGGATGGTCGGTCGGCATTTTCTGCCTCGCATTCCTCGCGCTGGTGGTCACTCTCCTCGGACTTTGGGACGAGTTCCACACAGCGGGCGACAACCCGCCCGGCATGACGGTGCATACGAAACTGACGTTCCTGCTCGGGCCGCTCTACCTCGCCGGCCCGCTGGCGATGGCGCGCGGCGCGGCGGGGATCGGGCGGAGCTACCCGGCGTTCTTCCTTGCAGCGGCCGCGATCTGGGTGGTGTTCGCCACCGCGTTCAAGCTGGCGCCCACGGACTACGATGGCATTCTCGAGAAGATCGCCATCGGCGGGACGATGCTGTGGACGATGCCACTGTCGGTGTTCTTCCTCGTCCGCGGCTGGGAAAAGGCGCACCGGATCACGCCAACCGACTGACATGATTAAAAAAATGGCCGGGCACAGTGCCCGGCCAGGTCCAACAGGGAGGGTGGCACGCGATATCCCGCACGTGCCTACGGGTCATATGCGAAACGACGCGTAAGGAGTTCGGTTCCCGCCTCACGCGACATTCGCGAATTTAAGACACCAAACGGTACCCGCCGGACTCGGTCACCAGCAGGCGCGCGTTCGAGGGATCGGGTTCGATCTTCTGCCGCAGCCGGTAGATATGGGTCTCGAGCGTATGGGTCGTGACGCCCGCGTTGTAGCCCCAGACCTCGTGCAGAAGCACATCGCGCGGGACCACGCCGTCCGGAGCGCGATAGAGGAACTTGAGGATGTTCGTCTCCTTCTCGGTCAGGCGGATCTTCTTCTCCGCCTCGTCCACGAGAAGCTTCATCGAGGGCCGGAATGTGTACGGCCCGAGTTGGAACACCGCGTCCTCGGACTGCTCGTGCTGGCGCAACTGGGCGCGGATGCGGGCGAGCAGGACGGGAAACTTGAACGGCTTGGTGACGTAGTCGTTGGCACCCGCGTCGAGGCCGAGAATGGTGTCGGCGTCGCTGTCGTGCCCGGTGAGCATCAGGATCGGCGCCTTGACGCCCTGCTTGCGCATGAGCCGGCAGACCTCGCGGCCGTCGGTGTCGGGCAGGCCGACGTCGAGGATCACGAGATCGAAGAGCTGTTCCTTGGCGCGGGTCATCGCCGCGGCGCCGCTTTCGGCCTCGAACACCTCGAAATCCTCGGTCAGGACGAGCTGTTCGGCCAGCGCCTCGCGCAGGTCGTCGTCATCGTCGACGAGCAGGATGTTCTTGAGTTGCGCCATGTGCGGTCCTCCGTGGTTTTCCCGCAAATGTGATCGCCCGGGACTTCCGACAAGCATTGTGGCAGGCGACTCACGTCCTCGTGTCTCTCGTCGCGCTTTGTTACATGATCCCCGCAGCCTGCCCGCGAAAGGACGCCCGATGGCCCTTGCTCCCGACCTGACCGAACAGCTGGCCCGTGCGCGGGGCGACCTGCGCATGGGGGTGCCGGTGGTGCTGGATGCGCCCGGGGGCGCCGCGCTCGTGATGGCGGCCGAGACGCTCGACCCGGCGCGGCTGGCCGACCTGCGCGATCGCGGCCTGACGCCCGACCTCGTGCTGACGGCGCGGCGCGCGGCGACCCTGCGGGCGCGGGCCTATGACGGCGACGTGGCACGGGTCATCCTGCCCGAGGACGCCGGGCCGGACTGGATCCGCGCCGTGGCCGATCCCAAGGACGATCTCGCCCGGCCGATGAAGGGGCCGCTGAGCACGCGGCGGGAGGGCGACGCGGGCCTGCCACGGCTGGCCATCGCGCTGGCGAAGTCGGCGCGGCTCCTGCCCGCGGCCCTGGTGGCCCCGCTCGAGGACGGCGCGGGCTTCGCCGCCGCGCACGGGCTCGCGCGGCTCGACGCCGCGGCCGCCGCCCCGCACCTGCACGAGCTCAGCCCGCTGCGCCACGTGGTCACCGCGCGCGTGCCGCTGCGCGCGGCCGAGGACGCCCGCCTGCACGTCTTCCGTCCCGCCGACGGCTCGGAGGAACATTACGCCATCGAGATCGGCCGCCCGGACCGCGACGCGCCGGTCCTCACACGGCTGCACTCGGCCTGCTTCACCGGTGACCTGCTGGGCTCTCTCAAATGCGATTGCGGCCCGCAGCTGAACGCGGCGCTGGCCCAGATGGGGGCGGAAGGCGCCGGCCTGCTGCTCTATCTCAACCAGGAGGGGCGTGGCATCGGGCTGGCCAACAAGATGCGGGCCTACGCGCTGCAGGACCAGGGCTTCGACACGGTCGAGGCGAACCACCGTCTGGGTTTCGAGGACGACGAGCGCGACTTCCGCCTCGGTGCGGCGATGCTGGAGGCGCTCGGCGTCGACAAGGTGCGGCTGCTGACGAACAATCCCGCCAAGATCGCCCGCATGGAGGAGGAAGGCATCGCCGTGGCCGAGCGGGTGCCGCTGCGCGTCGGCGAGACGCGCTTCAACCACCACTACCTCAAGACCAAGGCCGAGAAGTCGGGCCACCTGCTCTGACCGCGCGGGGCCGGCAGGCTCGGCTGCGTCACTCCGGTACGGCGAAGGTCAGCGCGGCCCAGAGCGATTCCCACATCGCGTCCTTGCCTCCGGGGCCGGTCACTTCCGGCTCGCGCACGACCACCGCGTCGGCAAGGTAGGTGTGCCCCGGCGCCACCGTGAAGCTCGCCCGCCCCTCGGCATCGGTCGTTGCCTCGCCGCGCGTGACGTCCCCCGAAGCCGACCGGTCGAACAGCGTCACGCGATGATCGGCCAGAGGCTCGCCACGGTAGAAGAGCCGCACGGTCATCTCTCCGGGCAACTCGGCGGTGTAGGGATTTGTCTCCGCGACCAGTTCGATCTCCATGTCGCGATAGGCATCCGCGCCCGCGCCGTCACCCACCCCGACCAGCGCCTTGGTGAACCGGGTATAGACCTCGGTCACGTCCTCCTCGGGCAGATCGCGCTCGGCATGGGTGTCGAGGAAGGCGGCGTTGCCCTTCTCTTCGAGGAAGGTCTGGAACTTGTCGAAGCCGTCATAGGTCAGGTCCACCGGGTTGGTACGGTAGAGCACCGTGTTCAGCCCCTCGCCCAGCGGCTCGGTGGTGATTGCCGGGCGGTCGCCCAGCCGCCCCTCGATCTCGCGGCTGTCGCCATCGGTGAAGATCTCCGCGCGCGCGATCGAGCGCGTCAGCCACGGCAGGCTGTTGCCGGCGAAATCCATGCCGTTGCGCACGGCGACCACGATCTCCTGGTCCGGTTCGACGGTCCAGTCCGCGGCGTCGAGCCAAAGCTCGTGGGCGCTGGCAGGCCCGGCGAGACAGGCGGCGAGGAGGACGGCGGCGGTGCGGCGGAACATGGCTGAACCTTTCGGGATAGGTCGGACCAACCCGATCATAGGGCAGCGACCGGTCGCCGCCATGACAGTCGCGCGAGCGGTGCCCTCGACACCGGTGCGCGGTGCGGCCTAGGGTCCCGCACCACGCCAGACCAAGAAAGAGCAACCATGCCCACGATCTACCTGCTGAACGGCCCGAACCTGAACCTGCTCGGGCAGCGGCAGCCCGAGGTCTACGGCCACGAGACGCTGGACGACGTGTTGACGCTGGCCCGCGCGGCCGCGGGCGACGCCGCCCGGGTCGAGGCGTTCCAGTCCAACCACGAAGGCCAGTTGATCGACTGGATCCACGAGGCGCGGCGCGCGGCGGACGCGATCGTCATCAATCCCGGCGCCTACACCCACACCTCGATCGCGATTCTCGACGCGCTCAACGCCTTCGAGGGTCCGGTCTTCGAGGTGCACATCAGCCAGGTGCACAAGCGCGAGGCGTTCCGTCACCACTCCTACGTCTCGCTGCGCGCGGACGGGGTGATCGCGGGCCTCGGGATCGAGGGCTACGCCGCTGCCGTGCGCCGGGCTGTGGCACTGATCGGAGCGCGCGGCGCGGACGGCCCGTCTTAACCGTTCGATCAGAGTTCTGTGCGACTGACCTCTCGGACAAACAGCCGTGCGTGAGGATCTTCATGTTTGCTTTTCGTGGCGCGCAGCCCTCGAACCCGTCGGACGCCATCGCCCGCCGCGCCATCGAGCGCACGCACCTGATCCTGCACCTGACCAGGGACGGCCGCATCGTCCGCGGCAACGCCCGCATGGCCGAGGCGCTCGGTCGCGACAAGCTGGAACTGACGGGCCGCAGCCTGCATGACCTCATCCGCCAGCAGGATCGGGACGCGGCATGGTTCGCGGACCTCCTGCGCCGCATCGCGCGGGGCGAGGACGTGACCCGCATTTTCGCCGTGCAGACCGCGAGCGGCGAGGAACGCTGGTTCTCGGCCGTCTTCTGCAAGGTCGACGACGATCCCGAAACGCAGGCGCTTTGCGTCGCGCGGGACATTACCGAACATCACCTCGCACGGCGGGAGAACCGCAGCCACACCGACGCCCTGAAGCGATCGATGGCTGTCATCGAGTTCGACCTCGACGGCACCATTCTCGATGCCAACGAGCAATTCCTGAAAACGGTTGGCTACACGCGAGACGAGGTCGTGGGCAAACATCACCGCATCTTCATGCCCCGGTCCGAGGCCGCAACGCAGGACTACGCCAAGTTCTGGACCGACCTCGCCGCGGGCCGGTCCCGCTCCGGCCTGATGGAGCGGGTCGGCAAGGGCGGACGCCACGTGTTCCTTCAGGCCAGCTACGAGACGCTGAAGGACCCCGACGACAAACCGTTCCGCGTTGTGAAATACGCCTTCGACGTCACCCGGGCGAAAGACCTGGAACGCGACTGCCTCGACCAGATCGAGGCCATCCAGATGGTCCAGGCGGTGATCGAGTTCGAGCCCGACGGCACGGTCCGCACCGCGAACGACCTGTTTTGCTCGCTGATGGGCTATGCCCAGTCGGAGATTGCCGGGAAGCATCACCGCATCTTTCTCGAACCCGCCGAGGCGGCCAGCGCGGACTACCAGACTTTCTGGCCGGCGCTTCGCGCGGGCGAGAAGAAGTCGGGCGAGTTCGTCCGCCGCGACAAGGCCGGCAACCCGGTCTACATCCGCGCAAGCTACAACCCGATCCGCAACGCGGCGGGCGAGGTGGTCAAGGTCGTGAAGTTCGCCGTCGACACCACGCAGTTGCGCGTCGCCGCCGACAGCGTCCGCGACGGGCTGGAGCGACTGGCCGAGGGGCGGCTCGACGTCGAGATCACGCAGCCGCTCGGTGACCTCGACGCGATCCGCGTGAACTTCAACACCTCCGTGTCGCGGATCCGCGAGATCATCGGGCAGGTGACCGGCCACACCGCCGAGGTCGCCGGAGAGGCACGCGCCATCGCCTCCGCCACGGACCAGCTGGCACGCCGGACAGAGCGTCAGGCCGCCACGCTGGAAGAGAACACCGCGGCCCTGCAAGAGCTGACAACCTCGGTGAAGGGATCGGCCGAATCCGCCGCCGAGGCCCGTCGCCGCGCCACCAGCGCCATGGACGACACCGAACGCTCGGGCGAGGTCGTGCGCACCGCCACCGCAGCGATGGACGAGATCGCCACCTCGTCCAACAAGATCTCGTCCATCACGAGCCTGATCGACTCGATCGCGTTCCAGACGAACCTGCTCGCCCTCAACGCGGGCGTCGAGGCCGCGCGCGCCGGCGATGCCGGCCTCGGCTTCGCCGTGGTCGCCTCCGAGGTGCGGTCGCTGGCACAGCGGTCCTCCGATGCGGCGCGCGAGATCTCCGAGCTGATAGGTGCCTCCGAGCAGCAGGTGAAGCGCGGCGTCGACCTCGTGAAAAAGACCGGGGAAGCCCTGTCCGCCATCCAGCGCAAGGTGACCGACATCAACGAAAGCGTCGAGAGCATCGCCACCAGCGCGAGCGACCAGTCCGACCGGATCGAGGAAATGAACACTTCCGTCGGTCAACTCGACCAGGTCACGCAGCAGAACGCCGCCATGGCAGAGGAGACGAACGCCGCGATCGACTCGCTTGAACAGATGATCGCCCGGGTGTCGAGCGCACTGACCTATTTCGACCACGCCGCGGGCGAGGCAGCCGCGCCGGCCGCCCGGACCGCCAGGGCGGCCGGCTGACGCCCACCCCGCACGGAAAGGGCGCGGCCCGGTTCCCCGAGCCACGCCCCACCTATCCGAACCGTGCGGCGTGCCGCTGCCAGCCGCACTGACCTCAGCCGGTCACGACCCGCCTTCGAGTGCCTCGTCGGTGATATCGTGCGTCCACGCGCCCTCGGGCTCTTCGGTGATCGCCGGGTTCTCCTCGGACACCGCCGACAGCAGCGTATCCACTGTCTGCTGGTAGGCCTCGGGATCGAGCGCGCCGTTCGAGCCCTCGGTCAGCTTGGCGACCTCGCCCATCATATAGACCTGGTGCTCGAGCGTCTGCGCGCCGGTCATGTCGTTGTCGACGACGATCTGGGCAGCCTCCTCGGGGTTCTCCTCGGCCCACTTCCAGCCCTTCATCGACGCCCGCACGAAGCGCGCCATCTTGTCCTGGAACGCCTCGTCCTCGAGGTCCTCCTCCATGACGTAGAGACCATCCTCGAGCATCCCCACGCCCTCTTCGAGGTAGTTGAAGTTGACCAGTTCCTCCTCGGTGTAGCCGGCGTCGAGGATCTGGCCATACTCGTTGTAGGTCATCGTCGAGATGCAGTCGGCCTGCCCTTGCAGAAGCGGGTCGACGTTGAACGCCTGCTTGAGGACGGTCACGCCCTCCTCGTCCGCGCCATCGGTGTCGATCCCTAGCTGCGCCATCCAGGCGTAGAACGGATACTCGTTGCCGAAGAACCAGACGCCCAGCGTGCGGCCGGGGAAGTCCTCGGGGCTCTCGACCCCGGTTTCCTTGAGGCAGGTCAGCTGAAGACCGCCGGTCGAGAACGGCTGCGCGATGTTGACGAGCGGCACGCCGCGCTCGCGCGCGGCCAGCGCCGCCGCCATCCATGTCACGATCACGTCGGCGCCCCCGCCCGCGATCACCTGCTCGGGCGCGATGTCCGGGCCGCCCGCCTTGATCGTCACGTCGAGGTTCTCTTCTTCGTAGAACCCCTGGTCTTCGGCCACGTAGTAGCCGGCGAACTGGGCCTGCGTGACCCATTTCAGCTGCAGCGTGACCGCATCCATGTCCTGTGCCGCGACCGGCGCGGCAAGCCCCGCGGCCAGTGCGCCCGCGATGAGTTGCGTCTTCATGTAGTACCTCCTTGTCGGTTCCGACTTCTCGCCCGCCGTTCTCAGGAGCGGTGCGACGGGTGCCAGAACGTGACCCGTGTCTCGAGTGCGGTGATCGCGCCGTAGAACAGCGTCCCCGCCAACGCCGCCACGACAATTTCCGCCCAGACCATGTCGAGCGCAAGCTGCCCCACGGAGGTCGAGATGCGGAAACCGACGCCGCGGATCGGAGAGCCGAAGAACTCGGCGACGATCGCGCCGATCAGCGCCAGCGTGGTGGAAATCTTCAGCCCGTTGAAGATGAACGGCATCGCCGCCGGCAGCCGCAGCTTCACGAGCCCCTGCCAGTAGGAAGCCCCGTAGGTCCGCATCAGGTCGCGCTGCATGGCTCCGGTATCGGCAAGTCCCGCGACCGTGTTCACCAGCATCGGGAAGAACACCATCACCACGACCACCGCGGCCTTCGATTCCCAGTCGAATCCGAACCACATCACGAGGATGGGCGCGGTGCCGACGATGGGCAGCGCCGCCATGAAGTTGCCCACCGGCAGCAGGCCGCGGCGCAGGAAGGCAAAGCGATCGGCCACGATCGCCACCCCCACCGCGGCAAGGCAGCCGATGACGTAGCCCGACAGCGCGCCCTTGAGGAAAGTCTGGACGAAGTCCTCCCACAGTGTCCCGAAGCGGGCCACGAAGGTCTCGGCGATCACCGAAGGCGCGGGCAGGATCACCATCGGCACGTCGAGCCCGCGCACGATGAGCTCCCACATGCCCAGAAGCGTCGCGCCGAAGATCAGCGGCACGGCCAGCCGTGTCACCGCACCATTCCGGCCCGGCCCGTTGGCCAGTTGTGCGTTCAGCGCCCAGGCGGCCGCCCACAGCACGAATGCGAATATCACCAGCGTCATTTCGGCCCTCCGGCTTCTTCTTGGCGGAAACATCCTCGGGGGGGCCACCGCAGGTGGTGGGGGGCCGACAGCCGCCCTGCCCTGTCCGTCACGCGCATCCCGGTCATGTCGTCATCCCCATCCGGCCCAGCAAAGCGCGCTCGATCACGCCAAGCAGCCCGACGCAGAGCGCGGCGAGGATCGCGGCGGCGAAGAGTGCGGCCCAGATCTGTTCGGTTTGGCCATAGTAGCTGCCGGCCAGAAGCCGCGCGCCCAACCCCGCCGACGCGCCGGTGGGCAGCTCGCCGACGATGGCCCCGATCAGCGAGGCGGCGATGCCGATCTTCAGCGACGCGAAGAGGTAAGGCATCGACGAAGGCAGCCGAAGCTTCCAAAACGTCTGCCCCTTCGTGGCGCCGTAGGTCGCCATCAGGTCGAGGTCCATCCCGTTGGGGCTCCGCAGTCCCTTCACCATGCCGACGACCACGGGGAAGAACGACAGGTAGGCCGAGATGATCGCCTTCGGGACGATGCCCTGGATGCCCACGGAGTAGAGCACCACGATGATCATCGGCGCGATGGCGATGATCGGCACCGTCTGGCTGACGATGGCCCAAGGCATCACGCTCATGTCCATCACGCGCGAATGCACGATCCCGACCGCCAGCGCGATGCCGAGAACAGTACCGAAAACGAAGCCGAGAAGGGTCGCCGAGAGCGTCACCCAGCCGTGCCAGATCAGGCTGCGGTTGGAGGTCACGGGCTCTCCGACGGTGCCCGCCCACAGTTCGGCCGCGACCTGGTGTGGGGCCGGCAGGCGCGCACGGTCCTGATCGAAGGCCCCCGCGACGGCAACACCCGGATTACGGACAGCGAGGGCAAGCCCGCTCATGCCGCGCCTGTCGGAGGCGCTCTCGGGCGAGACGGCGACGTCGGCCCGGGCCGCCTGCAGAACCGAATTGGACGCATTCATCGGGATGCAGGCCAGGTACCAGATCGCCAGCAGGGCCGCGACCACGGTCACCACGGGCAGGAGCGCGTGGGAAAAGCCGCGCGCCCAGAGCGCCACGCGCCCAGAGCGGCCGATCCCAGCGCCCTGCGCAGCGAGAGGGGCGGTGTCGGTCATGACGTCCCTCCCCTCTGCTCGGCCGCCGCGCGAGCGGCGCCGCCGGGTGCCTCATGCTGGAGCGTTTCGAACGCGAAAATGCCACGGGGCCCGGAATGTCCGGGCATCGACGAGCGCGCGGTCATGCGGCCTCCATTCCGGCGCGCAGGCCGTCGCGGACGCGATGGGCGATCTCGATGAATTCGCGGCTGTCACGAATGTCGAGCGGGCGTTCCTTCGGCAGCGGGCTGTCGATCACGTCCGAGATCCGGCCGGGGCGCGGGCTCATCACCACGATCTTGGTGGACAGGTAGACCGCCTCCGGGATCGAGTGGGTGACGAAGAGCATGGTCTTCTCGGTGCGCGCCCAGAGAGAGAGAAGCTCTTCGTTCAGGCGGTCGCGGACGATCTCGTCCAGCGCGCCGAAGGGCTCGTCCATGAGCAGGATCTCGGCATCGAAGGACAGCGCGCGTGCGATCGAGGCGCGCTGCTGCATTCCCCCCGAGAGCTGCCAGGGATACTTCTTCTCGAACCCGTCGAGGTCCACGAGCGCCAGCGTGTCGGTGACCCGCTTCCGCTTCTCTGCCTCGGAATAGCCCATGATCTCCAGCGGCAGGCGGATGTTGCCGCCGATGGTGCGCCACGGGTAAAGGCCGGCGGCCTGGAACACGTAGCCGTAGGCGCGGGCGCGGCGGGCTTCGTCCGGCGTCATGCCGTTCACCGTGAGCGTGCCGCCGGTGGGTGCCTCGAGCCCCGCGACGCAGCGCAGGAACGTGGTCTTGCCGCAGCCCGAGGGGCCGATGAAGGAGACGAACTCGCCCTTTTCGACATCGAGGTTCACGTCCTTGAGGGCGTGGACCGGGCCGTCGTTGGTCTGGAACGTCAGGTTTAGTGACTTTGCTGAGATGACGGGGGACATGACCCCTCCCTGGCTTGTCTGTTGCGGCGCCGCGGCGCCGGTCACTCGCACGGGTAGAGCACGCGCTCGCCGCCCTCGTCGGGAAGGGCGATGACGACGCCGCCGCCGTCCGGCGCGCGCGAAATGCCCAGCACGAGATCGAACCGCTCGCCGTCCTCGGCGCAGGCCGCCACCAGGGTGCCGGTCTGGATGCCGGCGATCTGGCAGGTCGCGCCGCGGTAGGCGAGGTGTCCGGGCAGGATGGCGAAGCGATCCTCGGGCACGCTCTGGTCGCCGGCCACGTGCGCGCAGCCAGCCTCGGTTCCAAGCACCGCCTGAGCCTGTGCCGATGTCGCGGCGCAAAGCGCCGCGAGGATCGCGAGCGTGCGCATCACACGCCCGAGGGGATGTTGAGCGGGTCGCGGTGGATTTGCTTGGGCGCGGTCAGCGCCTTCCACTTCGACAGCGCCGCGTGCGCTGACGGGAAGGCCGGGCGCGGGACGAACTTGCCGCGGCCGGGCTGCGGCTGGCTGTTCTGGCCCCAGGCCCAGATCACCTCGCCGCGGCTCAGGGTGTAGCGCGGCTGCGCCGTCACCTCGAAGCCCTCGAACACGTTGTAGTCCAGGATCGAGTGGTGGTTCGACGCGCTGATCGTCTTCTTGATCGATGGGTCCCAGACCACCAGGTCGGCATCCGCGCCTTCGACGATCGCGCCCTTCCGGGGATAGATGTTGAGGATCTTCGCCACGTTCGAGGATGTCACCGCGACGAACTCGTTCATCGTCAGGCGGCCGGTCTCGACCCCCTGGGTCCAGAGCACGCCGAGACGTTCCTCGAGCCCGTTCGAGCCGTTCGGGATCTTGGTGAAGTCGTCCACGCCCATGCGCTTCTGCTCGGTCGAGAAGGCGGCGTGGTCGGTGGCCACCACCTGCAGGCTGCCCGCCTGCAGACCGGCCCAGAGCGAATCCTGGTGCTGCTTGTTGCGGAACGGCGGGGACATCACACGGCGCGCGGCGTGGTCCCAGTCGGTGTTGAAATATTCGCTCTCGTCGAGCGTCAGGAACTGCGCCAGCGGCTCGCCGTAGACGCGCATCCCCTTCTGGCGCGCGCGCCGGATCGCCTCGTGCGCCTGTTCGCAGGAGACGTGCACGATGTAGAGCGGCACGCCGGCGGCATCGGCGATGGTGATCGCGCGGTTGGCGGCCTCGCCCTCGAACTCGGGCGGACGGGAATACGCGTGGCCCTCGGGGCCTGTGATGCCCTGCTCGAGCATCTGCTGCTGCATGTCGGCCACCAGGTCGCCGTTCTCTGCGTGGACCATCGGCAGCGCGCCCAGCTCCTTGCAGCGCTTGAACGAGGCGAACATCTCGTCGTCCTCGATCATCAGCGCGCCCTTGTAGGCCATGAAGTGCTTGAACGAGTTGACGCCCATGTCGACGGCGTCCTTCATCTCGTTGAAGATGCTCTCGTTCCAGCCGGTCACCGCGCAGTGAAAACCGATGTCCGAGCAGATCTGGGGGCCCGACTTGCGGTGCCACTCGTTGATCGCGTTCTTGATCGAGCCGTCCGCGCCGGGCAGCACGAAATCGATGGTCATGGTGGTACCGCCGCAGGCAGCTGCCCATGTTCCGGTCTCGAACGTCTCGGCCGCAGTGGTGCCCATGAAGGGCATTTCCATGTGGGTGTGCGGGTCGATGCCGCCGGGAATGACGTAGGCGCCCTCGGCGTCGATGGTCTCGTCGCCCTTTAGGTCCGCGCCGATCTGCTTGATCGTCTCGCCCTCGATGAGGATGTCTGCCTTGTAGGTGCGATCGGCGGTCACGATCGTGCCGTTCTTGATGACCTTGGTCATGGTATCTCCCTGTCTGTTCGTCCGGCGCGCGTTCGGGCGCGTCCTGTATGTTGTGCCCCGGCGCCGCGGTCTTGCCCGCGGCGCGGGATCAGCCGTCGATATCCACGCAGACGGGGGCCCCGTTCGCGTCGCGCACGGTCTCGGCCGTGCTGGCGCCTTCGGACATGACGGCCTGGCAGCCGTTCTCGTCGATGACCAGCGTGGCGCCCTCGACGTCTTCGATCAGCGTGGTGCCGCCCACCTGCCGGATGCCCGGCTCACCGCCCGAGAACCGCGCCCCGCCGCAGGCGGCGAGGCTGAGCGCGAGGATCGCGAGGCCCAGCGTGCGGACGGCGCGTGCGGATGTCATTCGACGATCTCCGCCGTCTCGACCACCGCGTGCAGAAGGACGTCGGCGCCGGCCGTGGCCCACTCCTTGCTGATCTCCTCGGCCTCGTTGTGCGACAGGCCGTCGACACAGGGGCACATGACCATCGCGGTCGGCGCCACCTGGTTGATCCAGCAGGCGTCGTGCCCGGCGCCCGAGACGATGTCGCGGTGCGAGTAGCCCAGCCGCTCGGCCGCGTCGCGCACGGCCGAAACGCAGGCCTCGTCGAAGGTGACCGGATCGAAGTGGCCCACGGGCTCGATCTCGATCCCGAGACCGAGGTCCTTCGCGATGTCCGCCGCCTCGCTCTCGAGACGCGCGCGCATGGAGTTGAGCTTGTCGAGATCGGGCGAGCGGAAGTCGATCGTGAAGACCGCCTTGCCCGGAATCACGTTGCGCGAATTCGGGTATACGTTGGCCTGCCCCACCGCCCCCACGGCGTTCGGCAGGTGATCCATGGCGATCTTGTGCACGGCTTCGGTGATCCGCGCCATGCCCAGGCCTGCATTGACCCGCATCTCCATCGGGGTGGAGCCCGTATGCGCGTCCTTGCCGGTCAGCGTGACCTGCAGCCACCACAGGCCCTGCCCGTGGGTGACGACGCCGATATCCTTCTTCTCGGCCTCGAGGATCGGGCCCTGTTCGATGTGCAGTTCGAAGAAGGCGTGCATCTTGCGGTCGCCGACGGGCTCCTCGCCGCGCCAGCCGATGCGGTCGAGTTCGTCGCCGAAGCGCTTGCCTTCGGCATCCTCGCGGGCCTCGGCCCAGTCCTGCGCGTGGACGCCCGCGAAGACGCCCGAGGCCAGCATGGCCGGGGCGAAGCGGGTGCCCTCCTCGTTGGTCCAGTTGGTAACCACGATGGGGTGCCTGGTCTTGATCCCGAGATCGTTGAGCGAGCGCACCAGCTCGAGGCCGCCGAGCACACCCAGCACGCCGTCGTACTTGCCGCCCGTCGGCTGCGTGTCGAGGTGGCTGCCCACGTAGACCGGAAGCGCGTCGGGATCGGTGCCCTCGCGACGGGCGAACATGTTGCCCATGGTGTCGAGCCCCATCGTGCAGCCCGCGTCCTCGCACCAGGACTTGAACAGGGCGCGGCCCTCGGCGTCCTCGTCGGTCAGCGTCTGGCGGTTGTTGCCGCCCGCGACGCCCGGCCCGATCTTCGCCATTTCCATGAGGCTGTCCCACAACCTGTCGCCATCGATGCGGAGGTTTTCTCCCGGTGCTGCCATGTCACATCCTGTTGTCGCTTCGGTCCGTCGCGCTTGACCGCGCGGGCCGTGGTTTTTTACCATTTGGTCAAGGCACGATTGCAACCGGCCCGTGAGCTGTCAAGGAACGCGTCCACCGCGTCGCACCCGGATCGGCGGAAACTTCCGCAGAGTGCATAATGAACGCGCAGCGAGGATTCGACCATGAGCCCGCATGATGGCCCCCTCGGCGAGTCGACGGACGGCGAAGCGGATCGCCCCCGCCCGCGCAGCCGAATCCAGAAGCGCAACCGAGCCCGTATCCTCGACGCCGCGCTCGACGTGTTTTCGGCGCAGGGCTTTCGCGGTTCGACGCTGGACCAGATCGCCGACGGCGCCGGCATGTCCAAGCCCAACGTGCTTTACTACTTCGACGGCAAGGAGGCGATCCACGTCTCGCTTCTGAACGCGCTGATGGACCGGTGGCTGGACCCCTTGCGCACGCTTCAGGACACCGACGCGCCGCTCGACGCGCTCATGGACTACGTCCACGCCAAGCTCGACATGAGCTTCACCATGCCCCGAGAAAGCCGCCTGTTCGCAAGCGAGGTGCTGCAGGGCGCTCCGCGGATGTCGCCGCACCTGGAAAGCGACCTGCGCCCGCTGCTCGACGAAAAGTGCGCGCTGATCGGCCGCTGGATGGAGGCGGGCCGCATCGCCCGCACCGATCCGCGCCACCTGGTGTTCTCGATCTGGGCGGTGACGCAGCACTATGCCGACTTCGAAGCGCAGGTGCGGGTTCTGGACGACGGCCCGGTGCGCAAGGCCGCCGAGGCGCATGTGGACACGCTCTTCCGGCGGCTCCTCACGCCGTGACGCGGAGACGTGACGGCGATAGCGCCAATCCGCCCTAAAATATGATTCCCAAAGACAAGTTCGGCGGATAGTCTGATCCGAACGCAGGGGATCGTGCCGATGAAGACGGGGGCCGAGGTGATCGAAGCTCAGCATAGCGCGGACACCACGTTCGCCGACGCCGACATCCGGCGCGACCGCGACCGGTTCCTGCGCGAATTGCTGCACGAACTGGCGGGCGTGCTCGAAGATCACGTGGGCCTCGAAGAGGCTGCAGGATACGTCGCGCGCGTGGGCGAGCGCATCGGCCGCACCATGAACAACGAATATCGCGACGCTGCCGGCACCGATCGGCTGGACCCGACGCAGGTGGCCGCGGCGCTGGTCGACCTCAAGCGCCGGATCGAAGGCGGGTTCTCGGTCGAGAGTATCGGCGAAGACGAGATCGTCCTCGTCAATACCGCCTGCCCGTTCGGCGAACACGTCGTTGGGCGCCGATCCTTGTGCATGATGACGTCCAACGTCTTCGGCCGCATCGCCGCCGAGAACCTCGGCTACGCACGGGTGGAACTCGAGGAGGCCATCGCCCGTGGGCATTCCCGCTGCCGGGTGGTGATTCACATGCACGAAGGCGACGCGGGCCTGGAGTACCGCCGGGCCTGAGCGACCACGACAGCCTCGATCGTTTACGGCCGCTTTACCGGCTTGGAAGGTGCTGCCGGAATGCAGGTATTCCGCTCAGCCTCTCCGCGCACCCCGACCCGAATGGCCGAGCAGTGGCTCGGACAGTTCTTCGCGGCGCGGACCGTCCGTCGCGGCGGCGTTGTCCGACGCGCCACCCGGGACGTGGAGCGCATGGTCGGCTGTCGTGCTTTCCGCGAGGCCGTCCGAGAGCGCGGGTTCCACCTCGTGGAATGCGGCGACCAGTTCGTCGTGCTGTGCTCTACCGACAAGCTGGTCGTCCATTTCTGACTGGGCCCACGATTTTAGCTAAAATCGTGGGCCGTCGGCCTCGGCGCGCAGATTTTTAACTAAAAATCTGCGCCGCCCCGGTCACTCGGCAGCCTTGACCGCCATCGGGTTGTTCGGATGCGTGGTCCAGTTGGCGTACTCGCCCGACACCGTGCGGCCCGTGCGCGGATCAACCTCGCCCGGCGCCAGTTCGACCATCGAGATGCAGTTCTCCACCGGGCAGACATCCACGCAGAGATTGCAGGCCACGCATTCCTCGTCGATCACCTCGAAGACACGGCCCGGCTTCATCGCGATCGCCTGGTGGGACGTGTCCTCGCAGGCGGCGTAGCAGCGCCCGCACTGGATGCACGCCTCCTGGTCGATCCGCGCCTTGGTGACGTAGTCGAGGTTCAGGTACTGCCAGTCGGTCACGTTCGGCACCGCGCGGCCCACCACCTCGGAGACGGAGGCATAGCCCTTCTCGTCCATCCACGCCGACAGGCCGCGCTTCATTTCCTCGACCACGCGGAAGCCGTAGGTCATCGCGGCGGTACAGACCTGGACCGAGCCGCAGCCGAGCGAGATGAACTCCGCCGCATCGCGCCAGGTGGTCACGCCACCGATGCCCGAGATCGGCAAGCCTCGGGTCTCGGCGTCGCGCGCGATCTCCGACACCATCGAGAGCGCGATCGGCTTCACCGCCGGGCCGCAATAGCCGCCGTGACTCCCCTTGCCGTCGATCGTCGGTTGCGGCGCCATCTGGTCGAGGTCGACACTGGTGATCGAGTTGATCGTGTTGATCAGGCTGACCGCGTCTGCGCCGCCGTTCTTCGCCGCCTGCGCCGGCTTGCGGATGTCGGTGATGTTGGGCGTCAGCTTCACGATCACCGGCTTGTCGTAGTACGTCTTGCACCACCGGGTGACCATCTCGATGTACTCGGGCACCTGGCCCACGGCGGCGCCCATGCCGCGCTCGCTCATCCCGTGGGGACAGCCGAAGTTCAGCTCGATCCCGTCGGCGCCGGTCTCGGCCACGCGCGGCAGGATCGCCTTCCACGCCTCCTCTTCGCACGGCACCATGATCGAGGCGATCAGCGCGTGGTCGGGGTAGTCCGCCTTCACCCGCGCCATTTCCTCGAGATTGGTCTCGAGCGGCCGGTCCGTGATCAGTTCGATGTTGTTAAGACCCAGGAGCCGCCGGTCGGCGCCGTAGATCGCGCCGTAGCGCGGGCCGTTCACGTTCACCACCGGTGGCCCTTCGGCACCCAGCGTCTTCCAGACCACGCCGCCCCAGCCGGCCTCGAAGGCGCGGCGGACATTGTATTCCTTGTCGGTGGGCGGCGCCGAGGCCAGCCAGAACGGGTTGGGGCTCTTGATGCCCACGAAGTCGGTCGTCAGATCGGCCATGTCGAAATCTCCCTGCCGGGGCGCGGTCCATGCCGCGCGGGGTTGGTCGCCGCCTCAGGCGGTCTTTTGATGGGTGTCGCAGGCGAAGGCGGAGCGGCCGCCCACCTTCGACTTGCGGATCGTGCCGCCACAGGCCGGACAGTCGGCCCCGTCCGTGCGGTGCGGGAACAGCCAATCGCCCGGAATCGTCCCGTAGTCGGCATTGTTGTCGAGAAGATGCGACAGAACGTGCCGCATCTCGCTGTAGAGTTGCCCGAGCGTATCGTCAGACAGCCGGTTCGCCGCCGCGTCGGGCGCGACCCCCGCGCGGAAGAGCGTCTCGTCGGACCACAGGTTGCCCAGACCGGCGATCTTGGTCTGCGCCATGAGGGCGGACTTGACCGCACCCTTCGTGCCCCCGATCACCTCGGCGAAACCATCCGCCCCGATCTCCATCGCGTCGGGGCCGAGGCCCGTCTCGGCGATGTAGGACTCGGGATCCTCGATGACCTCGAGCACGCCGAACTTGCGCGGATTGCGGAAGGCCAGCCTTCGATCACCTTCGAACACGAAGGTGACCTTGGCGTAGTCCGGCGCCTCCCCGTCCGCGTCGAACGGGCGCAGGGACCCGGTCATGCCGAGCCGAACAGCGATCCACGGCCCCGTCTTCGACCCGGCGAAGATCGCCTTGCCGTGGCGCCGCGTCTCGGTGAATCGGTGCCCGACGAGACGCTCTCGCGCGTTCCCGCCGGGCAGGTTCATGTGCGAGACCTCGCCGTACTCGACCGCCTCTATGGTGCGGTTGAGGCAGTGATCGGCCACCTTTCGGCGGCTCTTCTCGCACTCGGGCAGCTCGGGCACCCGCTCAGGCCTCCGCGCCGCGGGCCGCCTCGCCCAGCACGGCGCCGGTGGCGGCGAGCGTGGCGCCGGTCAGCTCGGCGTGGATGTCCTCGGCTGCGTCACGGCCCTCGGCCACGGCGACCACGGTCAGGTCGTCGCCCTTGGTGCAGTCGCCACCGGCCCAGACCTTGGCCATCGTGGTGCGCCCGGCCTCGGTCACGCGCAGCTTGCTGCCGTCGAGGTCGAGCCCCGCCGCAGGCACGAAGGCCTGGCCGATGGCGCGGAACACCTGGTCGGCGGGCAGGCGCATGGTTTCGCCGGTGCCGCGCAGGCCGGAGCCGTCGTCGGCGGTGTATTCCAACTCGATCTCGGTCGCCGCGCCGTTGCCGTGGATCGCCTTGGGCTGCGCGTTGCAGACGATCCGCACACCCTTGGAGGCCGCGAGATCCTGCTCGAACTCGGACGCACCCATGCGGTCGCGCGACCGGCGATAGGCGATGGTGACGTTTTCTGCGCCCAGAAGCTTGGCTTGCACGCCGGCGTCGATGGCGGTCATGCCGCCGCCGATCACCACCACGTTGCGACCCACCGGCAGCGACGTAAGGTCGGACGCCTGGCGCAGGTCGGCGATCCACGAGACCGCGTTCTCGACGCCGTCGCGTTCGTCGCCCTCGATCCCGAGCGCGTTCACGTCGGCAAGTCCAACCCCGAGGAACACCGCGTCGAACTCGGATGCCAGGCCTTCGACCGACAGGTCGGAGCCGAGCGCGCGGCCGTACTCGATGGTGATTCCGCCGATCTCGAGCAGCCAGTTCACCTCGCGCTGCGCGAAACCGTCCACGGACTTGTAGGCGGCGATGCCGTACTCGTTGAGGCCGCCGGGACGCTCGCGCGCCTCGTAGATCGTGACGTCATGCCCCTTGGTCGCGAGGCGATGCGCGCACGACAGGCCCGCGGGACCCGCGCCGACGACCGCAACGCGCTTGCCGGTCGAGCGTGCCCGCGTGAACGGGTGTCCCTGCCGGGCCATCACCGAATCCGTGGCGTGTCGCTGGAGGCGGCCGATCTCGACCGGCTTGCCTTCCGCGATCTCGCGCACGCAGGCGCCCTCGCAGAGGTCTTCGGTCGGGCAGACCCGCGCGCACATGCCGCCAAGGACGTTCTGCTCGAGGATCGTCTCGCCCGCGGCCTCGGACTGCCCGTTCGCGATCTGGCGGATGAAGAGGGGGATATCGATCTCGGTCGGACACGCTTCGACGCAGGGCGCGTCGTAGCAGAAGTAGCAGCGGTCGGCGGCCACCCGCGCCTCGTGCAGGTCGAGGGCTGGATGCAGGTCGGCGAAGTTCGACGCGATCTCCTGGGGCGCAAGCCGTCCGGCGGCAATGCCTGGGGTCAACGGGTCGGGCATGAATACCTCCGGTTGTTCTGTTCTCCCGGAACCGTGCCACGAAAAAATTTTTTATCAAACGGTAAATTTTAGGCGACGCGCGAACTGGGACCGATGCCCCCGCAGCGGGCTCATCTGGGGGTAAGTCGGGCATCCATCCACAACTTAATGCGGTTGTGGTCAAATTATCGCTTTACAGGCTGCGAAGAGCACAGGCACGATATGTGGTAAGGGCTCAGTGAATGATCGCTGACCCTAGAGCAGGCACCAAGCGCTTGGGGGCGCTGCCAGCCCCGAGCGCGACAACAAATGAGGTTGGCGCCATGGCACTGTCCGAGCAGTTCCTCGAAGAGGACATTCACCCGATCGACATCGTCGAGCACCTGGCCGAGCACAACGACTGGGATTTCGACCGCGTCGGAGACGACCAGATCGCCATGGCGGTCGAAGGCCAGTGGCGCACCTACTCGATCACGCTGGCATGGTCCGCCTTCGACGAAACGCTGCGGCTGATCTGCACCTTCGAGATGGAGCCACCGGCCGAGCGGATGCCGGCACTCTACGAGGGTCTGAACCGGGTCAACGACCAGTGCTGGGCGGGCGCCTTCTCGTTCTGGGCCGAACAGTCGCTGATGGTCTATCGCTACGGGCTGGTGCTCGCAGGCGGGGGCATCGCGAGCCCCGACCAGATCGACACGATGATCGCCGCATCCGTTATGTCCGCAGAGCGCTACTACCCGGCCTTCCAGCTGATGGCCTGGTCCGACCGCACGCCGAAGGACGCGCTTCAGGTCGCCATTGCGGAGGCCTACGGGCGCGCCTAACATCGGGCCCCGGAACTGGGAAATCGTCCGGGGCATCATCATGAAAGACACCGAAATCGCACGCCGCGGACTGCTCGTCGTGGGCTGTGGCAAGATGGGATCGGCCATGCTCGAGGGCTGGCTCTCGCGCGGCCTTCCGCCGGAGGCCGTGTGGGTGCGCGATCCGCAGCCGTCCGACTGGCTGTCCGAGCAGGGCGTTCACCTGAATGACGGGCTGCCGGACGATCCGGCGGTGGCGCTTCTGGCCGTGAAGCCGCAGACCATGCGCGATGCCCTGCCCGCGCTCGCCACCTTCGCTGGCGGAAGCACGCTTTTTCTGTCGATCGCCGCAGGCGTGTCGCTGGGCACTTACGAGGGAATGCTCGGAGAGAGCAGCCCGATCGTCCGAGCAATGCCCAACACCCCCTCGGCCATCGGGCGCGGGATCACCGCCATCGTCGGAAACGTGTCGGCCACCGACACCGATCTCGACACCGCCGAACTGCTGCTGTCGAGCGTGGGCGAGGTCGTGCGCCTCGAGGACGAGGCCCAGATCGACGCGGTGACCGGCGTGTCGGGCTCTGGCCCGGCTTACGTCTTTCACATGATCGAATGCCTCGCCGCGGCCGGCGAGGCCGAGGGGCTGTCCCGCGACCTTGCGCTGCAACTCGCCCGAGCCACCGTTGCTGGCGCAGGCGCGCTGGCGCAGGAAACCGGCACCGCGCCCGGCACCCTGCGCGAGAACGTCACCAGCCCCAACGGCACCACGGCGGCGGGCCTGTCCGTGCTGATGGACGAGGAAGCCGGCCTGCCGCCTCTGATCCGGCGGACCGTGGGCGCCGCCGCCGATCGTGCGCGGGAGCTTGGCCGTGACGGATGAGATCGGCATAGACGATTTCATGAAGGTCGACATCCGCGCGGGCCGCATCGTCCGCGCGGAGCCCTTCCCCGAGGCGCGCAAGCCCGCGATCCGCCTCTGGATCGACTTCGGGGCGGAACTGGGGGAAAAGGCGTCCTCGGCGCAGGTTACCGATCACTACGCACCCGATACCCTCGTGGGACGTCAGGTCATGGCGGTGGTCAACCTGCCACCGCGGCAGATCGGGCCGATGCGGTCCGAGGTGCTTGTGCTTGGGGTGTCAGACGACGCGGGCGGTATCGTTCTGATCGCCCCCGACAAGGAGGTCGCGCCGGGTCAGAGGATGCACTGAGCGCGCGGCCGCCCGGCTCAGACCGGATGCGGCTCGGTGGTCAGACGCTTGAGCTCTTCTTCCAGCCGCCATGTCACGATCGGCTTCTGGCAACAGGCCGAGCCAGGGTAGTTAGCGCAGATCTCTTCTTCGTAGGCGTGGCCCGAGTGAAACACCATGCCGATGCCGAGATCCTTGAGCTTGTCGGCGACGGGGAAGACCTCTCCGTCGCGCAGCCGAACATCGAGGACGGCGCTGTCGGGACGCACCGCGTCGATGGCCTCCAACGCCTGTTCGACGCTTCCGTAAGGACCGATGACTTCATAGCCGAAGCCCTCGACCAGGAACTTCAGGTCCAGTGCGACGACGGGCTCGTCCTCGCACACAAGGACCCGGCGCGGCCCGGTCGGGTCAGATTTCGGCTTGAGGTTCATAGGTCAGCGTCGTCCTGCGTTCATGCGGTTGGGCGTCGACGGTCACCGATCCACGCAATTGTGCGGCCGACAGCTCGACCAGCGTGGACCCGAAGCCCGACGGCCCCTCTGAGCGTTCAATCGGTTCGGCGTAGGTTTCGTTCCATGTCAGTTTGACGCGGCCATCATCTTCTTGCGTCCAGGTCACGTCCAGCCGCCCGTCGGCCGGACCCAGAACCCCGTACTTCGCCGCGTTCGTGGCCCATTCGTGCATCAGCAGCGACAATGCGGTCAGATCCTCGCTGCCAGCTGGAACCTCGGGCCCCTCGATCTTGGCGTCGCCCTTGCCCTCGTAGGGCTCCAGCGCGGCGCGGATCGCGTCCTCGAGCGTCAGCTGGCCGCTCGACGGCGCGCGCTGCGTCATGTGGTGCGACCGTGCCAGCGCGTTCACGCGGCTCACGATGCCCTCGACAAGGTCCTCGACGTTGTCCGCCTTGCGCCCCGCGATGCGAACCATGCCCGATATGATCGAGAACATGTTCTTCACGCGGTGGTTCATCTCGCGCAGCATCATCTCGCGGACGCGCTTGGCCTCCTGCTCTTCCGTCACGTCGAAGAGCACGCCGAGAACGCGCGACGTGCGCTCGCCCTCGACCTTGCGCCCGACGATCTGCACCGAACGCATCCGCCCGGCCGCCCCCCCGGCCAGCGTGCAGGTGATATCGAGCGGCTTATCTTCCTTTTCAACGTCGTGCAGCGCCTGCGACAGCGCCGCGCGATCGGCCTCGTTGACCGCGTTCAACAGGTCATCGAGCGTGTCGATACCGCCCTCGATGCCCATCACGGCGTCAGCGCCGTCGTCGAGTCGAAGCGTGCGCGTCTCGGGGGCCAGCTCCCACACCCCCAGCTCGGACACATCGAGAGCAAGGCGCAGCCGTTCACCCTCATGGCGCAGCGCCTCCTCGAGGCGGAGCGCGCTGGTCACTTCGCTGAAGACCAGCGTGGCGCCATCGAGCTGCCCGTCACGCTTGCGGTAGGGCGTGATGACCAGGGACCAGGTGCGATCCTCGCTGCGGTCGCTGACGCGCATGTGGCGCACGTCGCCGCTGCTCATGACCTCCTGCGTGGCCTCCAGCACCTCGTCGTTGCGGCGCAGCGTGCTTGTGACCTCGGTCAGAGGACGGCCGCGGTCCGTCCCTCGGAACGGATAAATCGACTGGATCGCGTCGGTGAAGTTGCGGATCGCCATGTCCGCATCGACCACCACCAACGGCAGCGCGGTCGAGGCGAAGAAGTTCGACAGGTCGGCATTGGCAACCGACAGCTCGTCGACCTTGCCCTTCAGCTCGTCGTTGACCGTGGACAGCTCCTCGTTCGTGGACTGGAGCTCCTCGTTCATCGACATCATTTCTTCGTTGGAGCTTTTCAGCTCCTCGTTCGCCGTCTCGAGCTCCTCGACGGTGGTGTGCAGCCGCTGCCGGGTCGAGCGCAGCTCGTCCTCCAGGCTCTGCACGTGGCTGTCGGACGGCGCCAGTTCGTCGATATCGTCGTCCTCGGTCGCCTCGAAGCGGTCGCGGTCGCGGAAGACCAGCAGGATGGTCCCGTCGGGCAGCGGGTCCGCGATCAGGTCGAAGGCCTGCCGGCCGAATTCGGACTGGGCGGTCAGATCGCGCGAGATCGTCCGCTTGGTGCGGGCCGAGACTTGCCTGATGATCGCCGACACCGCCTCGCGCGCGCCGGGGCGGGCGATGGACTGGGCCGAGCGCCGCTCGGTCTGACCGGGCGAGGTTTCGAGATACTTGCCGAGCTTCCCGGTGGACTTGAGGATCTCGCCCTTGCTCGTCACCAGCAGCGTCGGCGGCGCGTATTGCTCGAGGATGCGCTGCATCCCGCTGCCGTCATTCCACTCCACCCGCGTGGACCGTTCCTGATCTCGCTCGGGACGCGGACGGGGTGCGTGCTCACCGGGACTGCGGCCGCGCAGGTGCAAGGGATATTCAGGCCGGCCATTGTTGCGCTGGAAAATCCGAGAGGAGGCATCGGCGGCGTGGAACAGGTGATCGTAGCGGCCCACCGTCTCGGACGGCCCGAGGAACAATGTCCCGCCCGGTTTGATCGAGTAGTGAAAGATCGGCAGCGCCGTGGCCTGCAACTGGTCGCCGAAATAGATCAGCAGGTTTCGGCACGACAGCAGGTCGATGTTCGAGAACGGCGGGTCACGCACGATCGAATGGACCGAGAACCGGATCATGTCGCGGATCTTGGCCGAGATCTGGAACTTGCCGTCGCGGGCGATGGTGTAGAGGTCGCGCATCCCTTCGGGAATGTCGGCCAGTGCCGCCTGCGGGTAGACCGCATCGCGCGCGAGGCGCAGCATCTGCTCGTCGATGTCGGTGGCGAAGATCTGGATATTGGCCGACCGGCGCTGAAGGCGCACCTCGTCGGCGAACATCATCGCGATCGAGTAAGCCTCCTCGCCGCTCGAACAGCCCGGCACCCAGACGCGGATCTCGTCCTCGTTGCCGGTGTTGCGCACCAGCGGTCGGATGGTGTTCTCGCGCAAGGCCGCGAAGTGCTCGCTGTCGCGGAAGAAGCGGGTCACGTTGATGAGCAGCTCGCGGAAGAGGATCTCGCATTCCTCGGGGTCCGAGCGGATATGCTGGAGGTACTGCGAGGCGTCCGAGAGGTCGAGCACCTGGATCCGGCGCTGGATGCGACGCACCAGGGTCGATTGCTTGTAGCCGGAAAAGTCGTGCCCGACGAAATTGCGCACCACACCCGAGATGTCCGAGAGGCAATCCTCCACGGTGCGCGCCAGCTTCTCGTCCACGGTGTCGACAAGCGAGTGCGCGTAGAACTGGGTGATCGCCTCGATGATCGCGTCGGGTGCGCGCACGAAGTCCACGAGCCCCGTGCCCTGTGCCGACGTGGGCATTCCGTCGTACTTCGCAGTCTGGGGATCCTGCACGATGCACAGGCCGCCATGTTCCTTGATCGCGCGCAGGCCGGCGCTGCCGTCGGCGCCGGTGCCAGACAGGATCACGCAGGCGGCAAAGCGTCCCTGGTCGATGGCGAGGCTTTCGAAAAAGTCATCGATGGGACGCCGAAGGCCGCGCGGCTGTGCGAACTCGGTCAGGTCCAGAACGCCGTCGCGCACAGACAGGCCATAGCCCGGCGGGATGATGTAGACGTTGCCGGCCTCGATGCTCTCACCGCCCGCAACCTGCCGCACCGAGAGCGGCGTCTGCCGCCCCAGAAGCTCGGCCAGGAGGCTTTCGTGGTTCGGGTCGAGGTGCTGGATCACCACGTAGGCGAGGTTCGCCTCGGGGTCGGCCTCGGACAGCATTTCGCGGATGGCCTCCAGCCCGCCGGCCGAGGCACCGATTCCCACGATGCACAATTTCTGCTGGTCTTCGGCTCCGGCCTCGGGGCGCGGGGTCTTTGTCTCGTCTCGCATCCGGCGTCCGCGTCGTGGGGCCCTAGGCCCTGTCAGTATTCAACTTGAGCCGCGCCATGGTCGCGACCGAGTCGGAAATCATTTGCGCAGATCCGAACATCGCGAGTCCGAACTCGCGTCCGATCTGCTCCACGTCCGTTAGCGTCCGCCGAAGCTGCCGGTCGTTGCCCTCGATTCCAGAGCGCTGCACCGCGGTCGTCATGTCGAATTGCGATGCCAAGATGAATCTTACCGATCCATCCCCGTCGCGCAACCGGGTCATGAATACGTAATTGTGAAAGCTCTCACCATCCTTCGTATAGTTCAGAATGGGAAAGCGGCCCGTGTCCTCGCCGTCTCCCGCCACGAAGTCGTGCAGGGCCTGCCGGCTTTCGTCGTCGGTGTCGGCCCCCTGAAGAAAGCGGCAGTTGTGGCCAAGGACCTCATCGGGCGCGTATCCCGTCAGGCGGCAGAATGCATCGTTGACGAGGACGAGAGGCGCGTCGCCTTCGATCGTCGAAACGGCGAGCGCGATCTGCGACGCGTGCAGGTAGTCGGCCAGCCCTTGCGGCAGTTCGATCGTATCGCTCATCCGTTCGCGTGTCCCGGTCCCTTGGATTTCGGGCACTACATAGTGCGTTTCTCCTCGAGTGAAACCACCGATCGTCGGCGGACGGGTGCCGTTCCGCGCGCAGGCGCGGCATTGATTTCAAGCCCGCGTTGCTTCATGTCGTTGTGATGACACTCGCGACCCGCGCCCTTTGCGTCCACCTGCTTACCGCCACCGGAGCGATCTTTGCCATGCTCGCGCTGCTTGCCGCAGCCCAGGGGCAGTGGTCGATCATGTTCCTCTGGCTCGTCGTTGCCTTCGCCGTTGATGGCGTGGACGGTCCCCTGGCGCGGAAATACGACGTCAAGCTGAACTCGCCGCGCTTCGACGGCGTGCTGCTCGACCTCATCATCGACTACCTGACCTATGTCTTCATCCCGGCTTTCGCGTTGTTCCAGTCGGACCTTCTGCCGGGCTGGACCGGGTGGGTGACGATCTTCGTCATCACCTTCGCAAGCGCGATGTACTTCGCCGACAGCAAGATGAAGACCACGGACAACTCGTTCCAGGGCTTCCCCGGCTGCTGGAACATGCTGGTTCTCGTGCTCTTCGCGGTGGAACCTTCGGTGCCGGTGATCCTCGTCCTCGTGGCGGCGCTTGCCACCGCGATGTTCCTGCCGATCAAGTTCATCCACCCCGTGCGCACGGCGCGCTGGCGGCTCCTTTCGCTGCCGGTGGCTCTAGCCTGGACGTTCTTCGCGGGATGGGCGGCGTGGGTCGATTTCCACCCCGAGAGCTGGGCGCACTGGGGTCTGGTGGCGACGTCGATCTACCTCGTTCTCGTGGGCGGGGTGCAGCAGCTGGTCCCCGAACGGTCCCGCCAGGCCGAACCGGCCGAGTGACCTAAGGCAGCGGTCTGGCGCTTCCGACATAGCTTTTCGCGATATCGAGAGTCCGGCGGCAGCGGGCGGCTTTCCCGCCCGGTCCCGGGCTTGCATCCGGATGCTCACCGTTGCCCGTCCCGGCAAGCGGGCGCGCGGAGCCGATCCTCGCGCCCGCCTGAACGCTCAGTCCTTCAGGCGATAGCCGCGCCGGAACATCGACCACGCGACGAGGTTGATGGCGATCACCGAGACGACCGAGATGCCGAAGCCCATCAGCGGCGGGCCGTCGGACACGCCGATCATCCCCCAGCGCGCGCCGTCGATCAGATAGAAGATCGGATTGAAGTGGGTGATCTCGAACATCACCGGCGGCAGCGCGTCGACCGAGTAGAACGTCCCCGACAGGAAGGCGAGCGGGGTGACCACGAAGTTGGTGATCGCCGCCATCTGGTCGAACTTCTCGGCGAAGATGCCCGCGACCATGCCCAGACCGGCAAGGAACGCCGCCCCCAGCAGAACGAAGGCGAAGGCCGCGATCGGGTGCGCGGGCCACAGCCCCAGGACCAGCCCGAGGCCCAGCATGATGACCACAGCCACCACGAGACCGCGCGCCACCCCGCCCGCGAGATAGCCCAGCACCATTTCGCCGCCCGACAGAGGCGGCATCAGCGTGTCGACGATGTTGCCCTGAACCTTGGAGATGACGATCGACGACGAGGTGTTGGCGAAGGCGTTCTGGATCACCGTCATCATCAGGATGCCCGGCGCGATGAACGTCACGAACGGCACCCCCATGACCTCGCCCCGGCGCGGCCCGATTGCGATCGAGAAGATCACCATAAACAGTCCCGCCGTGACCAGCGGCGCCATCAGGGTCTGCGTCCAGACGTTCAGGAACCTCTTCACCTCCCGTTCGCAGAGGGTGTAAAGGCCCAGCCAGTTGACGCGGCCGAAACGCCGCGCCCCCGGATCGTATGTCGCGATATCGCTCATGAGTGTCCCTTGAATTGTCGTCCGCCGGCTTGCATGGGGCCGGCTGGTGATTAGAATAGGGACCCGACCGGAAATGTCAGGCGGCCGAATGCTTCGGCCGCTTTTTCAGTTGAGCATGGAAAGGCAGGCCCTCATGTCCTGGACAGACGAGCGCGTTGAGCTTCTCAAGAAGATGTGGAGCGAGGGCCAGTCGGCGAGCCAGATCGCCAAGGAGCTGGGCGGCGTGACGCGCAACGCGGTGATCGGCAAGGTCCACCGCCTCGGGCTGTCGAACCGCACCGGCGCCGAAGCCGCGGCCGCGGGCGAGGCCGAGGCGGCCCCGGCCGCAGCGGCACCGGCGGCTCCGGCCGCGTCGAAACCGGCAGCCCCCTCCACTCCCGAGCAACCCGCCGCACCCGCCGCGGCGACCGCCGAAGCGGCAGAGCCCGCCCCCGAAACGAAGGCGGCGCCGGTGTCTCCGGCGCGCAACAAGATCGTGCCGGCGGGCCAACCGCTGCCGCCTCAGCCCTCGGCGAACGAGATCAGCCCCGAGGCACTCGCGAAGGTGAGCGAAGTGGAGAAGAAGTCGAAGAAGCTGACGTTGATGGAGCTGACCGAGCGGACCTGCAAATGGCCCGTCGGCGACCCCGCGACCGAGGACTTCTGGTTCTGCGGGCTGCCCGCGCAGCAGGGAAAGCCCTACTGCGAGGCGCATGTGGGCGTGGCGTTCCAGCCGATGTCCTCGCGGCGCGACCGCCGGCGCTGACCGGGCGGCCTTTCAGACGGCCCGCCCCTTGGATGGAACGACCGCGCCGGACGCCCCGGCGCAATCGTTCCGCGTTTTCGGGGGCGGTTGACCGCCGCCTCAGCCGCCCTGCATGAGTTCGTCCATCGCCTCGGGCTTGATCCAGCGCAGCAACCCCAGTCCGATCGCACCGAGCACCAGCGCCATCACCGCCGCCGCGAACATCGACAGCAGCCGCTCCCCGGCGAGCGCATTCATGTCGGCCACAAGGCTCAGGGCCTCGAGGATCACCAATGTCAGGAGCGCGGTGAAGGTGACGTAACTCACCGGCAGCAGCCGGAACGCGACCGGCACCGTCGCGAGCGCGATCAACGCCCGTATCCAGACCTCCTCGACCAGAAGTCCGAGGATCAGCGCCAGCACCACGCCTGCGACAGTGCCCGCCGTGCGCTTGGCGGTGCGCGAGAAGAGATTGCCGAAGGGCGGGATCCACAGGATCACGAAGGTCAGCGGGAACCAGAATCCGTGGCTGCCGAAGAACCGAGCGCCCACGTAGATCGAGATCAGCAGCCCGACGCCCAGCAGCACGCCGAAGAGCGCGCTGTAGGTCTGGCTCGATTCCTGCCGGTCCTCGGCATCGGCCTCCTGCTTCAGCGCACGTGTGACCCATACGCTCCAGACCACGGCGGCGCAGTAGAGGATCAGCACCAGCGGCTTTTCGTCCGCCGGCATGATCGGCCCGGTGAACACCGTCCACGTGAACAGCGCGCGCAGGCAAGGCTGTGCGAGACCGTGCCGGAAGGCCAGCGCCGTCAGGCCCGACAGCACCACAGACACCACCAGCGCCATCTCGAGCGAGCCCAGCGCCAGCACGCCGCCGAGCCCGGTGATGATCGTCACGGCGATGGCGACGCTGACGCCGGACTGCTTGGCGGCCAGATGCGCGGGCATCGAGGCCACGAAGACCGCGGCGCCGAGCTGGCCCAGGAACGACACGGCGAGAACGGTGGGCGCGACCACCGCGCACAGGATCGTCAGGACACCCATCCAGGGCATCGGACTGCCGCCATCCGCGACAAACCTTCTCGTGGCTTCGAACATCGCTCCTCCACGGCGCACCGCGCGCCGGATCCGGATGCAAGCTAGATCACAGGGCGCGCCGGGAAAGTTGCGCGCCGTCTCGTCATGGTCGGGCTAGGCAGCCGACCGGACGCACGCTATAGGCGCGCCATGGCTCAGAACCCGCCCGATCTCCGTCCCGACCGCGCCCAGGCCCGGCTCGACCGCGACCTATCCACCGTCCGCGCCGGGCGCGACCAGCCCACCATCGGCATGGTGTCGCTGGGCTGTCCCAAGGCGCTGGTGGACAGCGAGCGCATCCTCACGCGCCTGCGCGCCGAGGGATACGGCATCTCGCCGGACTATTCCGGCGCGGACGCGGTGATCGTGAACACCTGCGGCTTCCTCGACAGCGCCAAGGCCGAAAGCCTCGATGCCATCGGCGAAGCGCTGACCGCGAACGGACGGGTGATCGTGACCGGCTGCCTCGGCGCCGAGCCAGACTACATCACCGGCGCGCATCCCCGCGTGCTGGCTGTCACCGGCCCGCACCAGTACGAACAGGTGCTCGACGCGGTGCACGCCGCCGTGCCGCCCGATCCCGATCCGTTCGTGGACCTGCTGCCCGCCTCGGGCGTGAAGCTCACGCCGCGGCATTACAGCTACCTCAAGATCTCGGAGGGCTGTAACCACAAGTGCAAGTTCTGCGTGATCCCCGACATGCGCGGACGCCTCGCCTCGCGGCCGCACAAGGCGGTGATGCGCGAGGCCGAGAAGCTGGTCGATAGCGGCGTGAAGGAGCTTCTGGTCATCAGCCAGGACACCTCGGCCTATGGCACCGACTGGTCCGACCGGCCGTCCAAGTTCCCGATCCTCGATCTCGCGCGCGAGCTGGGCCAGCTCGGGGCGTGGGTGCGGATGCACTACGTCTACCCCTACCCGCACGTCCGCGAGCTGGTGCCGATGATGGCCGAGGGCGGCGTGCTGCCCTATCTCGACATTCCGTTTCAGCACGCCCATCCCGACACGCTGAAGCGCATGGCGCGCCCCGCCGCGGCCGAGCGCACGCTCGATGAGATCGCCGCCTGGCGCCGGGCGTGCCCGGACATCACCCTGCGCTCGACGTTCATCGTGGGCTATCCCGGCGAGACCGAGGACGAGTTCCAGACCCTGCTCGACTGGCTGGACGAGGCGCAGCTCGACCGGGTCGGGTGCTTCCAGTACGAGAACGTCGCCGGCGCCCGTTCGAACGCCCTGCCCGGCCACGTTCCCGACGAGGTGAAGCAGGAGCGTTGGGACCGCTTCATGGAGAAGGCGCAGGCGATCTCGGAGGCCAAACTGGCGGCCAAGGTCGGCACCCGGCTCACCGCGCTGGTGGATGCCGTGGACGAGGAGGGCGCCACTTGCCGCACGGCAGCGGATGCGCCGGAGATCGACGGCAACCTCTTCGTGGACCGCGGCTTCGAAGGGCTCGCACCAGGCGACATGATCGAGGTCGAGGTGGACGAGGCCGGTGAATACGACCTCTGGGGCGCACGAGTGGACGCCTGATCCGGGGGTGATTCGCGGACTGTGTCGCGTGTGCCGGGATTCGAATCACACCCCTCTCGCGCGTTGCGGAGCAAACCTGAAATTTTCACGAGGCTTTTTCGGCCGTTCCGGTGCATAACACCGACTTTCGCACGAAATGCGCGACATACCGCTTACCTTGAGTTAACCTTTAGAAGTTCTCGGAGGGCACTGCAGGGCCGCATCCCTCCCGCGGGCATCACGGGGGAACCGCAAGGTTCCGCGCTTCTGTTTGGTGGCGTCATCCGCGTTGACCGTCGTTTTTTACCCTTTGTTCGGGGGGACAGAGGTTTCAGGTTGCCATAGAATGACGTCGCGGGGTGTCCATCGGGCACCCCGTTTTTTCGGGCCCACCCACCGCGCACGTCTTTGCTTCAGTCCTCCGGACCGCGCACCTTGTCGCCCGTTCGCCGCCGCGCCCCGATATTGTCCATCTCGATCACGTGGTCGATCGGATCGCCCTCGGCGGGCCGGTTCATCGGGTCCGGCAGAATGCCCAGCGCCATGGCGAGGCCGGCAAGCTCGGCTCGGCTGTCGACGCCGGTATTGGCACAGAGCGCGCTCATGCGCTGGCGCACCGCCGACACCGAGACGCCCAGCCGCTCGGCGATGGTCTTGTCCTGCAGGCCCAGCCCGATCAGCTCGAGCAGCGCGCGCTGTTTCTCGGTCACGCGGTTACGGTCCGCGAATTCCTGCGCGAAGTGCAGCAGGTAGCGCTGGTGCCCGGTCAGCGCGAGCGCGTGAAGTGCCCATCCATGCCGCGCGACGATCTCGACCATCTCGGCACGACGATGATCGCCGGAAAAGGTGATGAGCGCCGATTGCGGCGGTGCGTTCTGGCGCAGAGGCACCGAAAAGCTGGACCGTATCCCGCGCTCCGCCGCCTCGGCGAGGATACGAAGACGCCCGGGCGGAACCTCGTGGTAGTCCTCGACAAACTCGAGACCGCCGACCACGGGCGTCAGCCGGGTCAGCGCGTGATGACGGAAGTAGGACCAGCGCCGCAGTTCGTCGTCGCGGTAATGGTCCATCAGCCAGTTTGCGTCGTAGGTGGTGCGCAGGAACAGTGTCCGACGCCAGTTCAGAAGCCCGGACGCCGACACGAAGTCCACGTGCGGCAGACCCGTCTGTCGACCGGCTTCGACCAGGATCGTCCAGACATCGCCGGTCGCCTCCGTCTGTTCGAGCCGCACCAGCCAATCCTGCAACAACTCGGGGATATAGCGTTCCGCCGGAATCAGGTCCCGGCCCGGATGCGTGGAGGCAGTCGTCATGAACGGCTCCAGTCGTGTGTCCCCGCCGGGCGGAGCGCGCTTGCCCCGGCGCCGTGGCTCGGGCATCAGGCCGCATGGCCAAGCTCCACTTTCATTATTCGACCATGAACGCGGGAAAATCGACCCTGCTTCTGCAGGCCGCGCACAATTATGAAGAGCGTGGCATGTCGGTGATGCTGGTCACGGCGGAAATCGACGCGCGCGCGGGTGCGGCCCGGATCGGATCGCGCATCGGGCTGGCGCGCGAGGCCGACACGTTCGACGCCGACACCGATCTTTTCGCCGCGGTTGAGGCGCGGCTGGCCCGTGGTGCCTGCGCCTGCATCTTCGTGGACGAGGCCCAGTTCCTCACCGAAGCGCAGGTCTGGCAACTGGCGCGGGTCACCGACGACCTGAACGTGCCGGTCATGTGCTATGGCCTCCGCGTCGACTTCCGCGGCAAGCTCTTCCCCGGCTCGGCGGCGCTGCTCGCGCTGGCGGACTGGATGCGCGAGGTCCGCACGATCTGCTGGTGCGGACGCAAGGCGACCATGGTGGTGCGGCAGGATGCCGAGGGACGTGCGCTGACAGAGGGCGACCAGGTGCAGGTCGGCGGCAACGAGACCTATGTGAGCCTCTGCCGCCGTCACTGGCGTGAGGCGATGGGCGAGTAACGGAACGTCTCCCGCACGTCGGACGGGCAGCGAGGGGCAATGCGGCCCCGTGCTCCGCAGTCGAATCCACCCCTGGCATCCGCCGTGTCTCACGGCTCAAAGCGGGCGCTACACCCGATGCAAGCGCGAGCCGCACCGGCCCGGAACAGCCGATCGTGTCCTCACATGAACGATTGCGGGTCGATGTCGATCGCCATCCGCATGTCGCCGCCTAACCGGAACTGGCCCGCCCATTCGGCCAGCGCGCGCTGCAACCCGACGCCCTTGGGCGCTTTCACCAGAAGGCGCACCCTGTGCCGTCCACGCACACGCGCCACCGGCGCAGGCGCCGGACCGAAGACCTGCGCCCCCACCCGGCGCAGTGCCGCGTCGTTGCGCGCCAGCGCGTTGCCGAGGTCGAACACCTCCTGCACGTCCGGGTGCGACAGGATGATCCCCGCCATCCGGCCGTAGGGCGGCACGCCCGCCGCGCGGCGCTCCTCGGCCTCCGCGCGCCAGAAGCCTTCCTCGTCGCCCGACAGGATCGCACGGATCACCGGATGCTCGGGCTGATACGTCTGCATGAGAGCCGTGCCGCGCTTCTCGGCCCGTCCCGCGCGCCCGGCCACCTGCCGCATCAGCTGAAACGTCCGCTCCGCGGCGCGCAGGTCCGAGCCCTGCAGCCCGAGATCGGCGTCGATCACCCCCACCAGCGTCAACAGCGGGAAATTGTGCCCCTTGGCCACGAGCTGCGTGCCGATGATGAGGTCCGCGCCCCCCGCGGCGATGTTCTCGATCTCGGCCTTGAGCTGGCGGGCCGAGCCGTAGAGGTCCGACGACAGCACCGCCACCCGTGCCTCGGGAAAGGCCTCGCGCGCTTCCTCGGCCATGCGCTCGACCCCCGGCCCGACGGCGGCCAGCTTGCCCTCTGCTTCGCAGGAGGGGCACGCCTCGGGGATCGGCGCGCTCTCGCCGCACTGATGACACATGAGCCGCCGCAGGAAGCGGTGCTCGACCATCCGCGCGTCGCACTGCGGGCAGCCGATCTGGTGGCCGCACGCCCGGCAGATCGTCACCGGGGCGTAGCCGCGGCGATTGAGGAAGATCAGCGCCTGCTCGCCCTTCTCCAGCCGGGTGCCGATGGCGCGGGCCAGCGAGGGCGAGATCCAGCGGTTCGACGGCAGATCCTCCCCGCGCATGTCGATGGCGCGCATCTCGGGCATCACGGCCGCCCCGAAACGCGAGGTCAGCGTGAGCCTGTCGTACTTTCCCGCCTCGGCATTGGCCCAGCTTTCCAGCGACGGCGTGGCCGAGGCCAGCACCACCCGCGCGTCGTTCAGCGAGGCGCGCAGCACCGCCATGTCCCGCGCGTTGTAGAGGACCCCGTCCTCCTGCTTGTACGATGTGTCGTGTTCCTCGTCGACGACCACGAGCCCGAGGTTCCGGAACGGCAGGAACAGCGCCGACCGCGCGCCGACGACCAGTTCGGCGCCTCCCGTCGCGACCATCTTCCAGACCCGCCGCCGCTCGGTCGAGGTGACACCGTGGTGCCACTCGGCGGGCCGCGCGCCGAACCGCGCCTCGACGCGGGTGATGAATTCGGAGGTCAGCGCGATCTCGGGCAAGAGCACCAGCGCCTGCCGGCCCTGCCGAAGGCACTCGGCCACCGCCTCGAGGTAGACCTCGGTCTTGCCCGAGCCGGTCACGCCCTTCAGGAGCGTGGTGCCGTAGGTGCCGTCGCGCACGCCCGCCCGCAGGCTCTCGGCGGCCGCCGCCTGGTCGCCGGTCAGCGCCTTGCCGCCCCAGTCCGGGTCGAGCCGCGCATAGGGCGTGTCGCGCGGCGCGTCCTCCTCGCGCACGACGCCCTGCTTCGCCAGTCCCTTGATGACCGACGCGGTCACCCCGGCGGCGTCGGCCAGCTCTTTCTGGGTCAGCGCCAGCCCGCCCATCTCGTCGAGCACCTCGAGCACGCGCCGCCGTGCATCGGTCTCGCGGTCGGGCAGCCCCTCGCCCCGACGATAGACCCGCCGCGCCTTGGGCGGATCGCCGACCCCCGGCGCCCGGGTCGCGAGCCGCAGCATCGCGGGCATCGGCGTGAGCGTGTATTCGCCGGCCTTCTCCAGGAAGGCGCGCAGCTCCTCGCGCATCGGCGCGGCATCGAGGACGCGGGTGACGGGCCGCACCTTGGCGGGGTCGAAATCGCCCGCGCCGCGGCCCCAGACCACACCCAGCACGCGCCGCGGGCCCAGCGGCACCTCCACGTAGGCGCCGACCCAGGCGCCGCCCTCGGGCGCGCGGTAGTCCAGCGTGCGGTCCAGCGGCTGCGCCGTCAGCACCGCCACGATCTCGCCCTCGTGGAAGAAGTCGTCCATTCCCTCGTCGACCCGCCGTTAGCGCAACCGTCCGGGCTTTCCGCGCCGGTCCCCGTGCGTTAAGACACCCCCGAACCAATGTGAAGTCACCGCGACGGGAGATCCCGACCATGAAGTTCTTCGTCGATACCGCAGACATCGAGGCCATCCGCGAGCTCAACGCCCTCGGCATGGTCGACGGGGTCACCACGAACCCCTCGCTCATCCTCAAGTCCGGCCGCGACATCCTCGAGGTCACCAAGGAGATCTGCGATCTCGTGGACGGACCCGTTTCCGCCGAGGTCATCGCGCTCTCGGCCGAGGAGATGATTTCCGAGGGCCGCCGCCTCGCCGAGATCGCCGAGAACATCGTCGTGAAGGTGCCGTTAACCTGGGACGGCCTCAAGGCCTGTGCCGTGCTCACCGGCGAGGGTCGCATGGTCAACGTGACGCTGTGCTTCTCCGCGAACCAGGCGCTGCTCGCCGCCAAGGCCGGCGCGACCTTCATCTCGCCCTTCATCGGCCGGCTGGACGACCTGAACCTCGACGGGATGGAGCTGATCCACGACATCCGCACCATCTATGACAACTACGGTTACGAGACGCAGATCCTCGCCGCCTCGATCCGCTCGGCCAACCACATGAGCGAGGCCGCCAAGATCGGCGCCGACGTGGCCACCGCGCCGCCCGCGGTCATCAAGGCGATGGCCAACCACGTCCTCACCGACAAGGGCCTCGACGCCTTCGTCAAGGACGCCCAGAAGGCCGGCATCAAGATCGTCTGATCTTCAGGACGGGGCCAGTCCGGCCCCTTCTTCTCGTCGAGAAATACTCCGGGGTCCGGGGCAGGGCCCCGGTCCTCCCCCTCCGCCCGGCTCCGCCCCCCGGACTTCTCGCCGGTCACCCTCCGGGAGGGACCGGTCGGGGTTCCGGACGACGCTGCGCCGCCTCCCCGCCGCTTGAGCCCGCCGCGCCGCCGGTCTAACACTCGCCCCGGTTCAGGAGGCCCGCACCCATGTCCTACAACACGTTCGGCCACGTCTTCCGGGTCACCACCTGGGGTGAAAGCCACGGCCCCGCGCTCGGCTGCACGGTGGACGGCTGCCCGCCGAACGTGCCGCTGGACGAGGCGGCGATCCAACACTGGCTCGACCGGCGCAAGCCGGGGCAGAACAGGTACACCACCCAGCGACGCGAGGCCGACGCCGTGCGCATCCTGTCGGGCGTGTTCGAGGGCATGACCACCGGCACCCCGATCCAGCTGATGATCGAGAACACCGACCAGCGCTCCAAGGATTACGGCGAGATCGCCGAGACCTTCCGCCCGGGTCATGCCGACATCGCCTATTGGCAGAAATACGGCATCCGCGACTACCGCGGCGGCGGACGCTCGTCGGCGCGCGAGACGGCCGCGCGCGTGGCTGCCGGCGGGGTCGCCCGCGCGGCCCTCGCAGCCCTCGCCCCCGGCCTCGCGATCACCGGCTACATGACGCGGATCGGCACACACGGCATCGAGGGCGCCCGCGACATGGAGCAGATCGACCGCAACCCGTTCTGGGTGCCCTCGACCGCCGCCGCCGAAAGCTGGGGCGCCTACCTCGACGAGCTGCGCAAGTCGGGGAACTCGGTCGGCGCCGAGATCGAGGTCACCGCGACCGGCGTGCCTGCCGGCCTCGGCGCGCCGGTCTACGCCAAGCTGGACACCGACATCGCCGCCGCCCTGATGTCGATCAACGCGGTGAAAGGCGTGGAGATCGGCGAAGGCATGGGCGCCGCCGCGCTCACCGGCGAGGAAAACGCCGACGAGATCTTCCTCGGCAACGATGGCACGCCGGTCTACGCCTCGAACCACGCGGGCGGCATTCTCGGCGGCATTTCCACGGGCCAGCCGGTGGTGGCGCGTTTCGCGGTCAAGCCGACCTCGTCGATCCTCAAGCCCCGTGCCTCGATCACCAAATCGGGCAAGCCGACCGAGGTGGTCACCAAGGGCCGCCATGACCCCTGCGTCGGCATCCGCGCGGTGCCGGTGGCCGAGGCGATGATCGCCTGCGTCCTGCTCGACCACCTGCTGCTCGACCGCGCCCAGACCGGCGGCGTGCGCGGCCCGATCGGCTAAGGCTCAGTCGCCCCGCGCCTCGCGCTTCCGCAGCACGGCCTATCCGCCCTCCACGGACTTGTCGCAGGTCGAGCAGAAATGCAGGTAGCGCTCGAAGATCGGCGCCGTCTGAACGATCGCGTAGATGGACGTCAGCTCCTGCCCGCAGGTGCGGCAGTCGAAAAGGCTACTGGTGTTCGAGGGCATGTTGCGCTCCGGCGTGTTCGGCCCTCGAATAGTGACACGCCGCGCTGGCCCGTGTCAGCGCCTCGCCGAGTTCTTCCTGGCAGAAATACCCCAGCCAGAGGCATCCGATGCGCTCGCCGGGTGCCGCGCCCGGCAAGTGCGCCGCCCCGGCCTCTTCCTGTCCCGAACTACGTCCGCCGGAGGCACCCCACCCCGCTGCCGCGTCACTCGGCGGCGACGCGTCCCAGGTCCAGCCCGCCGATCTCGGCGAGGCGTGCGATGATCTCGTCCACGCCCTCGCCGTGCCGAAGCGAGGCGAAGATCGTCGGGCGGTCGGGCCGCATCCGCGCCGAATCGCGGCGCATGACGTCGAGCGACGCGCCCACATGCGGCGCGAGGTCTGTCTTGTTGACCACCAGCAGGTCCGAGCGCGTGATCGCGGGGCCGCCCTTGCGCGGGATCTCCTCGCCCGCGGCGGTGTCGATGACGTAGATCGTGACGTCCGCAAGCTCGGGCGAGAAGGTGGCCGACAGGTTGTCTCCCCCCGATTCGATCAGCACCAGTTCGAGGTCCGGCAGCGCCTCGGTCAACTCGGCGATGGCGGCAAGATTGATCGAGGCGTCCTCGCGGATCGCGGTGTGCGGGCAGCCCCCCGTCTCGACGCCGCGAATGCGCTCGAGCGGCAGGACCTGCATCCGCATCAGCGCCTCGGCGTCCTCGCGCGTGTAGATGTCGTTGGTGACGACCGCCATCGACAGCCGCGGCCCGAGGCGGCGCGCCAGCTCGGCGGTCAGCGTGGTCTTTCCGGCACCGACAGGGCCGCCGATGCCGACGCGGAGGGGACCGTGGGGAGAGGGCATAACGCCTCCTTTCAGGACTGGAACAGGCGGACCGGCAGCGCCTCCTGGCGTGCCGCGGCCGCGTCGATGATGGGGGCGAAACCGCCGATTTCGTCAAGCGGGGCGCATTCGGCGCGCGCGGCGACGTCGGCGCACAGCGCGATGTGCCCCGCGATCACCGTCTGCCCCGCGCTCTGCCCCAACGGCACGAGGCGCACCGCCGCCGAAGCAAGCGTGGCGACAAGTCCCGAGAGGTAGAGCGGCAGCGCGGCACCCACGGGCAGCCCCATGAGATGCACGGCCCGTCCAGCGGCCACCGGCAGCGCGAGGTCGGACAGGTCGAGCGACCAGACCGCCCGGCAGGTCCCCGCGAAAGCCGCGCCCTGCCGCAGCGTCTCGGCCCGGCGGGCGCGCGACTGGGCCATCGCGGCGGCCAGATCGGACAATGCCACTGGCTCTTCCCCCCGCGCGGCGTGGGCGAAGAGCACCGCGTCGGACCATCCGCTGCCGTGGGTCAGCACCGCGTCGAGCCACTCGGCGGTGTCGGCCGCGGAGGTCACGCGTCCCTCTGCGACCAGCGCTTCGAGCCCGTGGGAATAGGCGAAGCCGCCGGTCGGAAAGGCCGGGGAGAACAGCTGGTGCAGGACCAGATGTGCGTCCGCGCCGGCGTCAGTCATGGCTGTGGGAATGGGGATGGGCGTGGTTGTGGCCTTCCGGACCGTGCGCGTGGGAATGGTCGTGCCCGTGCGTCCGTCCGTGGCCATAGGCGCCGCCCTCGGGACGGAACGGGGCAGTGACCTCCTCGACCGTCGCACCGAGGCGGCCCAGCATGTCGCGCATTACGTGGTCGCGCCGGATCAGCAGTCGCTCGGCCTCGACCTGGCAGGGCGTGTGGCGGTTGCCGATATGCCAGGCCAGCCGCACCAGATCTCCGGTGACGGCCAGAAGCGGTTCGGCCGCGGCGGCCACGCGCACCTCGGTGCCGTCCTCGCAGATCAGGACGTCGCCGTGGTTCAGCGATGTTGTCTGGGACAGGTCGACGAGGACGCTGCGTCCGTCGTCGAGCGGCAGCACCTTGCGCCGCAGGAACCGCGCCTCGTAGTCGAGAGACACGGTCGGTGCGCCCGCGTCGTGGCCGTGATCGGCAACGCGGCGGGCAGTCAGGGCGGGGGCGCTCATGCGGCGCCCCCTGCCCCGTCGCGCCTCAGAGATAGAAGCGGTCGGAGAACACGCGGCGCACCATCGCGGCGCGGGTCGTGCCACGGGCAGAGATCTCGGCGTCGGTCATCGACTGCACGCGATCGAGCTGCTGGTAGCGCGGGTTGTTGTGGCTCAGGAAGGTCAGCGCGCGGGTCAGGCCGTGCGCGATCGAATCCGTCACGCTGGCGGATTTGGTGAAGTGGGCGGGTTGAGCACTGTGTGCCATCGGTAGCATCCGTTTCGTCGGTTTCGTTTCCTCCCGTGCCCACGAAGTAGGCAGTTTGAAAACTTGGGCCAACGAACAACGGGACAGCCCCGTCTTGCGGTGCGTGCATGGCTCGGATTGCGTCTGTCATGTGTTGGGAAGCGTAAGGCGGTGTCTCAGAACAGGAAGTAACGCTGCGCCATCGGCAGCTCGGTTGCGGGCTCGCAGGTCAGAAGCTCACCGTCGGCGCGGACCTCGTAAGTCTCGGGGTTCACCTCGATCTCGGGGCAATGGTCGTTCAGCACCAGGTCTCGCTTGCCGATGCCGCGGGTCGTCTTCACCGCGACGGTATCCTTGGCCAGGCCGAGCTGCGCGCCGATGCCGTCCGACTGCGCGGCCTCGGACACGAACAGGACGGCCGAGCGCTCGACCGCACGGCCCATCGCGCCGAACATCTGGCGGGAATAGACCGGCTGGGGCGTCGGGATCGACGCGTTCGGATCGCCCATCTGCGCGCAGGCGATGGAGCCGCCCACCAGCACCATGTCGGGCTTCACCCCGAAAAAGGCCGGCGACCAGAGGCACAGGTCCGCGCGCTTGCCGACCTCGATCGACCCGATCTCGTGGCTCATGCCGTGCGCGATGGCCGGGTTGATGGTGTATTTCGCGATGTACCGGCGGACCCGCAGGTTGTCGTTGTCGCCCTGCTCGTCCGGCAGGCGCCCGCGCTGGACCTTCATCTTGTGCGCGGTCTGCCAGGTGCGGATCAGCACCTCGCCCACGCGCCCCATCGCCTGACTGTCCGACGCGATGATCGAGAACGCGCCCATGTCGTGCAGAATGTCCTCGGCGGCGATGGTCTCGCGCCGGATACGGCTTTCGGCGAAGGCCACGTCCTCGGGCACGCGCTTGTCGAGGTGGTGACAGACCATGAGCATGTCGAGATGCTCTTCGATGGTGTTGCCGGTATAGGGCCGCGTCGGGTTGGTCGAGGACGGCAAAACGAACTCCTCGCCGCAGATCTTGATGATGTCCGGCGCGTGTCCGCCGCCCGCGCCCTCGGTGTGGAAGGCGTGGATGGTGCGGCCCTTCATGGCGGCCACGGTGTTCTCGACGAAGCCGCTCTCGTTCAGGGTGTCGGTGTGGATCATCACCTGCACGTCCATGTCGTCGGCGACGGACAGGCAGCAGTCGATCGCGGCAGGCGTGGTGCCCCAGTCCTCGTGCAGCTTGAGCGCACAGGCGCCGGCGCGGACCTGCTCCACCAAGGCGCCGGGCAGCGAGGCATTGCCCTTGGCCGACAGGCCGATGTTCACCGGAACCCCGTCGAGCGATTGCAGCATCCGCCCGATATGCCACGGCCCCGGCGTGCAGGTGGTGGCCAGCGTACCGTGCGCCGGGCCGGTGCCGCCGCCGAGCATCGTGGTCACGCCCGAATGCAGCGCGTCTTCGAGTTGCTGCGGGCAGATGAAGTGGATGTGGCTGTCGAAGGCGCCGGCGGTGAGGATGCGTCCCTCGCCCGCGATGATCTCGGTGCCCGGCCCGATGACGATATCGACGCCGGGCTGGGTGTCGGGATTGCCGGCCTTGCCGATGGCCGCGATCCGCCCGTCGCGCAGGGCCACGTCTGCCTTGTAGATGCCGGTGGCGTCCACGATCAGCGCGTTGGTGACCACGGTATCGGCGGTGCCCTCGGCGCGAGTCGCCTGGCTTTGGCCCATGCCGTCGCGGATCACCTTGCCGCCGCCGAACTTGACCTCCTCGCCGTAGGGGCCGGTCAGGTCGCGCTCGACCTCGATGACAAGGTCGGTGTCGGCAAGGCGCACGCGGTCGCCCGTGGTCGGTCCGAACATCGCCGCATGATCGGCGCGGGACATGGTTGCTGGCATGGTGAGGGCCTCCGTCGCGCGGCGGTGCGTCCGCCGTCGGTCAGACCGTAACCGCCGCCGCGCGGAAATGGGAAGGGCGCGGCGACGCTGCCGTGCCGACAGTGCAGGCATGTGCCGCGAAAACGGGCACTGCGCGAAGTTGGCGTAAGGCCCCCGGCCCTCCCGGGGTCAGCGCCGCCGCGACAGTCGGCGCCTGTTGGAGCTTGCCGCACGATGGAGGGGACGCATCCCCGCCCCCATCGCATCGACCATCGAGCCGCCCCCGGCGATCACCTTGCCGCTGTCCATGGCCGCGCGGGTCCAGGCCGGGCTTTTCTCGTTGACCATGCGCAGCGCCTCTCCGGGCGGCAGGGCGAGGAAACCTGCCATACCGGCGATGCGGATCGCCATGACCGTCTGCGCCTCGAGGGCAAGCCGCCACGCGGCGAATCCGACCCTCAGGCCGGAAAAGGGGTCGAGAGGATACATGCACGCACTCCTGATGAATCGGAACCGGGTCTCCTCCCGCCATCAGCAACCGACGGTGCGTCGTTCGGTTCCGCGCCGCACGCGGGGGCCGCGTCATGAAAAGGCCCCGGCGCGGGTGCGTCGGGGCCGTCTGGGGTTCAGCTGTCGGCGTCGGTGGCCCGGCTTTCCGGCATGGCCGGTGGCGTCGAGGGCTGTTTGCGCGCCCGGCGGCGGGGCGCCGCGGCCTTTGGCGCTGCCTCGGTATCCTCGGGCATCTTGGTTGCCGTCTTAGACTTGTCCGAAACTTCGGCCGGGGCCGAACGCTTGCGCGCGGTCGTGGTCTTGCTTTCGGAGGTGGAGGACGTTCCGCTCTCCGCCCCGGCGGCAGGCTTCGAGACCGGCGCGCTTTCGGCCTTGGCAGGCGCCTTGGACGCGCTGTCGCTCTTGGTCGTCCCGGATGCCGCGCTGGACTTGGCCGCCGTGTCGCTCTTGCTGGACGCCTGTGCCGCGTCGTCGCTCTTGGCCGTGGTCGTGGAGGCCTTCGTCTCGGTGCTGGCGGAAGCCTTGGCGGAAGCGGCCGTGTCAGACGCCTTCGCCTCGCCCTTGGTCGCCGCGGCCTCGGTCTCCGGCGCCTGCTGCGTCGTTTTCGACGTTGCCGCCCCCGAGGCCCGCTTCGGCGCGGGTCGCGCGGCGGTACGCTTCGCGGTGGTGCCGGACTTGGCCGTCTTGCCGCCGGATGTTGACTTGGCGGTCGCCGACTTCTCGGCAGAAGAGATCGTCGCCGCGCTGCCCGAGGCAGGCTTGGCGCTCTTGGTGCCGGTCGTCGACGTGCTGGCCGATGCCGCTTTGGACGCGGTCGCCGCCTTTGCCGTCGCACCGGTGTTGGCAGGTTCGGGTTTGGCCGGGTCGGCCTTGGCGGGTGCAGCCGTGCCGCGACGCGGGCCGGAGCCCGCGCGGCTGGCCGGGGCCGTGGCATCCGCTGCGATCTCGGCGGCGCGGGCCACCGTCTTGGACGGCGCCTCGGCCAGCGGGGTCGGACGGCAGATGTTCACCGGCTGGGCCATCGGCAGGCCCCACATCATCCGGGTCTGCTGCAACGCCGCGTCGTAGAACACCTGTGCAGTGCGCAGCTGCGCCGCCCACGCCTTGCCGGTCAGGGCCGCCATGCTGGTCGCGGCGGCGATCGGAGTCATCACGTACATCGTATCCATCCCTTATCGTCACTGGGCGGGACCTGGCGTCGTGTCCCGAGCCTGCGCTACGTCAACATCACTCACGCTGCAGTGCAGAACAAGGGGGCATGCCGCGCACAGCGGCGGATTCGCGCCTCACACGGACAGGTTTCACGGAAAATTTGCAGATTCGGACCGTGGCGGGCCCGGAGATGGCGCTCAGGGAACACTGACGGGACGTGGACACGCGGGGCGACAGCCAGCCTCGCGCACCCGCGGCCCTGCCTGCCGCGCAGTCCGGGATCACAGGTCGCCCATCACCGCGCCGTTGAACCCGTAGACCTTCCGGTCGCCGGCATAGGGGATCAGCTGGACCTCGCGGCGCTGGCCGGGTTCGAACCGCACCGCGGTACCCGCGGCGATGTCGAGCCGGTGGCCCCGCGCCGCGTCCCGGTCGAAGTCGAGCGCGGGATTCGCCTCGGCGAAATGGTAATGCGAGCCCACCTGCACCGGCCGGTCGCCGGTATTGGCAACCATCAAGGTGATTGCCTCGCGGTCTTCGTTGAGCGTCAGCTCGCCCTCGGCCGGCATGATCTCCCCGGGGATCACGTCCACGGCCCCCGCTCGCGCAGGAGCACCGCCACCGCCGCGGCGAAGATCGCGAGGACGCCGGCGACCGCCAGCCAGTTGACGCCCGCATGGGGGTGAAGGTGCGCGCCGGTGTGGGCATCGGCGGGCAGTGCGGCCAGCAGCGTGAGGGCTGCGGCGGCCGGGGCGGAGAATCGGGTCATCGGAACGGCTCCTTCGAAATCGTCTGTCAGCGGATGGGGTCGTGCACGGTCACCAGCTTGGTGCCATCGGGAAAGGTCGCTTCGACCTGGACCTCTTGGATCATTTCGGCCACGCCGTCCATGCACTGCTCGCGGGTCACCACCTCGGCGCCGGCCTGCATCATCTCGGCAACCGAGCGGCCGTCGCGCGCGCCCTCGACCACGGCGTCGGTGATGAGGGCGATGGCCTCGGGGTGGTTCAGCTTGACGCCACGGGCGAGCCTGCGGCGCGCCACCTCGGCGGCCATGGCGACCATCAGCTTGTCCTTTTCGCGGGGGGTCAGTTGCATGTCTCAGATCATCCAGGGTCGGGGAAGGGGCGCACCGGCAAGGTGCGTGAGAAGCGGAACGAGGCTCCGGCGCAGCTCGAAACCGTCCTCGGCCAGAAGCCGCACCACCGCCACGTCCTCGGTCGGGGCCGATGCGCCGGCATTCGCGGGCAGCATCGCGCGCAGGGTGTCCACGGCATCGCCCGCGTTGGGGCGTGCCAGGATCACGGTGGCCATCGCCCCGGCGCCGCCGCCCACGAAGGCGCGCGACAGCTGGGCGTCGGCGTCGCCAGAAAGCCGAAGGCGGTCTGCATAGACCGCACGGCCGTCGCGGGTCACGTCGATCCGGTCCGACAGGCGAAGGTCGCGCACCCGCTCTCCCATGGCGCGGCGGCCGAAGATCAGCGCCTCGCAGCCGAGGAACGCCGCGTCGCCGGTCAGGTCCACCCTCAGCGAACGTGTGAGCGCAGCGGCATCGAACAGGATCGTCTCCTGCGGCAGCCAGTGACCGATGGCACCGTGCCCTACCGAAAGTTGCGTGGTCATGGCGCCCGGCGCGCCGGGCAGCGCGCGGTAGATGCGCTCTGCGGCCTGTGTGGTCAGACGGAGACGCGCCCCGGGCCGGGCCTCGGCCGAGAGTTGGAACGTATCGCCGCCGGTGAGTCCGCCGGCGGTGTTGAGCCACACCGCGTCGAGCGCCGCGTCGCGGGGCGCGCGCGGGAACAACAGCTTCGCCGATCCGCTCTGCGACAGGGCCGCGATCGCCGTGCCCCCGTCGCGCGGCGCGACCGCCAGCGCGGCGCTTCCGCGGGCCCGCTGGGCAGAGACCCGGCCTATGGTGCTTTCGTCGAGGATCGGTTCGCCTCCGTCCGGTGTGCGGCTATTTTGGGCAGGGCGGTGGGGATCTGCCAGATCGGGCGGCAGGGCCGGACGGCAATGCCCCTTCGCCCTGCCCGTTTCGCAGGCAGACACGCCGGCCCGCGCCCGCAAAACAGGCAGATGCACATCACGAGGCCACGCCCGGCTTCGCTGGCGCCTGAACCGTGAAGGCACAGCGTTCGGGCTTGATGTCCAGCAGCGGCGTGCCGTCGAGGCAGTCGAGACCGCGAACGACCAGAACCGGTCCCTCGCGCCGCACGATCCGCACCCGCGCCAGCCCGATCGGGTTCGGTCGCACGGGCGAGCGCAGCGCGAACGTGCCGGTGGTGCGACCGTCCGATTTCGGGCTTTGCGCCACGAGGTCGCGGCGCGACCGGTCCAGCCAGTAGAGCACGTCCGCCGCCTCGAAGGCCTCCAGTCCGTCAAGCCCGGGCGACCAGACCGGATCGAGCTCGAGCCGGCAGTCCGGCCCGTCGCCGGGATCGCCCTGCCTCGGGCACTCGGCGCGGGTGGTGAAGGGCGTCCGGATGCGACCGATAAAGCGCAGGCTGGCGTCCGACGCCTCGGGCACGTTCAATGCCACCTCGCCCGTCCGGATGTCGTCGCTCATCGCCTGCTCCATCGCTGCGGCGGCAGAGTGCCCCCGTGGGCGGGGCCGGGGCAAGGGGTGGCGGGCCGGGGCAGCAACGCCATCCACAACCTGCGGTTTCGTGGCACCACCTGGGCGCGATACAGCCGCAGGATGCGGAGTCCGGAGACAATCGCCGGGACGCATTCCGCGCGACCGGCGAACGTGGGACGGCGGGCGGGGCGACGGCGAAGCCGAGCGTCCGGCCCGCCGTCCGCCGCTTGTGCCCGGGGCCGCGCACGGTGCACCCTGCGCGCATGAGCCACGCCCCGCAGACCGACCCCGAATTCCTGACCGTCCCCGAGTTGGCCGCGCTGCTGCGGATCAAGGAGCGCAAGGTCTACGACCTCGCCGCCTCCGGCGCCGTGCCCTGCGCGCGGGTCACCGGCAAGCTGCTGTTCCCCGCCCGCGCGGTGCGCGACTGGATCGCCGCCGGGGCCACCTCCGGCGCGGCACCGGCGCCCGGGCTACGGCCGGACGTCTTCCTGGGCAGCCATGACCCGCTTCTCGACTGGGCACTGCGGCAGGCCGGAACCGGCCTCGCCACTTATTTCAGCGGCAGCGGCGACGGACTGTCGCGCTTCGCGGCGCGTGAGGGCGTGGCGACGGGACTCCACATCCTCGAGGACGGCGCATGGAACGTCGCGGCCGCGCGGCGGACCGCGCCGCGCGACGCGGTGCTGCTGTCGTTTGCCAGACGCAGCCGCGGCCTGGTGACACGGCCCGGCAGCGGCATCGCCGCGCTCGCCGATCTCGCGGGCCGCCGCCTTCAGCCGCGTCAGGCGGGTTCGGGGACCGAGACGGTGTTCGCCCACCTGCTGTCCGAGGCCGGGCTGAGCGCGGACGCGTTCGACACCACGGCCCCCGCGCTCAGCGAGCAGGACGCGGTTCTCGCGGTGCAGCAGGGCGCCGCCGACGCGACCTTCGGGCTCGCCGCCCTCGCCCGGCAGCATGGACTGGAGGTGGTGCCGCTGGTGGAGGAGCGCTTCGATCTGCTGGTGGATCGTACCGCCTACTTCGAGCCGCCCCTTCAGCGGCTCGCGGCGTTCCTGCGCAGCGACGCCCTCGCGGCACAGGCCGAACGGCTCGGCGGCTACGATGTCTCCGAGGCCGGCACGGTGCGCTGGAACGGCGACTGAGCGTCGGGCTTCGCCGCTTCCGCCGCTTCGGATCCTCAGAACGGCGGACGCGCGCGGAACCGAACCCCGGCGCCGCCGTCCGGATGCCGCAGCCGCAGTTCCTCGGCGTGGAGCATCATCCGCGGATACTGATCCGCGGTTTCGGGCGCGTAGAACGGATCCCCGAGGATCGGGTGGCCGAGCGCCAGCATGTGCACCCGCAACTGGTGGCTGCGCCCGGTCTCGGGCATCAGCCGCACCCGGCTCTCGGCCCCGTCCGAGCGCAACAGTCGCCAGTTGGTGACCGCGGGCTTGCCGGTCTCGTGGTCGACCTTCTGCAGCGGCCGGTTCGGCCAGTCGACGATGAGCGGCAGGTCCACCCGGCCGGTCTTTTCGGGCATCTGCCCGGCGACGCGGGCGAGATAGGTTTTCTTCGCTTGCCGCTTCTCGAACTGGAGGCCGAGATGGCGCTGTGCATGCGGCGTCAGCGCGAAGATCATCACCCCCGATGTGTCGCGGTCGAGCCGGTGCACCAGGAGGATCTCGGGGAACGGCACGCGCAGCCGCTCGATCAGGCAATCGGCGAGGTGCTCGCCCTTGCCCGGCACCGACAGGAGGCCCGCCGGCTTGTCCACCGCGAGAATCTCGTGATCGGCGTGCAGCACGGGGATCTCGCCCGTGGGCGGGTCGTAGTCGTCGCTCATGCCCGCCGCCCTGCCACCGGCGGAGCGGGAGGGCAAGACGGATCGACGGTCAGCGCCGGGCTGAGAAGGACGAGCGAGGGCTCTGCCCTCGCGCTCCCGGAGTATTTCGCACGAGAAGAAGGGTCAGGGAGTGACGAGGACGTGACCGGCGTCGCGCAGGGCTTCGGCGGTGGCGGCGATGTGGGCCGGGCCGGTGGCGCAGCAGCCGCCGACCAGCGTGGCGCCCCGGTCAACCCAGTCGAGCGCGTGCGCGGCGTAGCGCGCGGGCGTGATGTCGCGCCGCTCGGGCAGCGCGTCGACCGTTGGGCGCGGCTGCAGGAAGGCCTCGGTGATCTCGGCGAAGGCATTGGCATAGGCGCCGATCGGCTTGCCGCAGTCGCCGAGCAGGTCGAGCGCCGGTCCGATCGCCTCGGGCGCCGAGCAGTTCACCAGCGCCGCCGCAGCCGGGCCGTCGGCGAGCAGGCGCGCGGCCTCGACCACAGGCTCGCCCGAGCGCAGGCGGGTGCCGTCGGTGTCCGACACGGTGACCGCGATCCAGACTGGCCGTGCGGTCGTCCGGGCGGCCTCTTGGGCGGCGCGCAGATGGGCGAGCGAGGCCACCGTCTCGAAGATCAGGACATCGGAGTCGGGCGCGAAGGCGGCGATGGCCTCGGAGTATTCCGCGAGCGCGGTGGCGTGGTCGGGAAAGAGCTCGGGGCGGTAGCTTCCGCGCAAGGGGCCGATGGCGGCCGCGACGCGCCCCGCGCCGTGGGCGTCGCGCGCCGCGCGCGCTTCCTCGAGCGCTATCGCCCGCCACTCGGCGAGCCGGTTGCCGAGGCCCTCGGGCATCAGCCGGTCGGGCAGGAGCGCGTAGGTGTTCGCGGTGGCGACCGTCGCGCCGGCGGCGAAGTAATCGCGGTGCACTGCCTCGGCGAGGCCGGGCGTGTCGGCCATGGCACCGGTCGCCCAGAGCGGGCGGTCGGCGTGACCGGCCCGGGTGACGATCTCGTGACCCACTCCGCCGTCCAAAAGCGTGATCCGTGCCATTCTGCGATCCCCGTTGCGCCTGCCGTCGGGGCGCGACGTAGGCGGGCGGCCCTGGCTGCGCCACCCCGCCCGCGCGTCATGCGAAGGCCAGCCGGGCCGCGAGGCCCGCGAAGACCGCCGCCGAGATCCGGTTGAGGAGCCGGGCGCGGCTTGCCAGCCAGCTGCGCAGCGCGCCCCCCGCCGCGCCGTAGAGCCCGGTCACCGCGAAACCCGTGGCCGCGAATAGGCCGCCCAGCGCCAGCAGTTGCGTCCAGACCGGGCCGCGGGCCGGATCGGCGAACTGCGGCAGGAAGGCAAGTATGAAGAGCGCGACCTTGGGGTTCAGCACGTTCGTGAGCGCCCCCCGCAGGACAGCGCGGCCCAGCGTGGCGGCGCCGCCTTCGCCTGTCGGGGACGGGTCGGCCCGCCAGGCCCGCACGGCGAGGACCACAAGGTAGGCCGCGCCCGCGTAACGCAGGGCATCGAAGGCCGCGGGCGTCGCGCGCAGGAGCGCGGCCACCCCGGCGGCGGTCAGCGCGACGTGGAACAGACACCCGAGGCTCACGCCGAAGGCTGCGGCGACCCCCGCGCGCACACCGCCACGCGCACCGCTGGCCATGGCGAACATCACGTCGGCCCCGGGGGTGAGGTTCAGCACGAGCCCCGCGCCGAGGAAGCTGACAAGCGTGGCGGCGTCAGGCAGCATGGCGGGCCTCCGGTCGGGGCGTCGGGACGCGGCAGTCCAGGCGACCAGGTGTCGAAGTGTGCAGAAACGTTCGGATCGCGGTATGTCGAACGCAAGGACCGCGCACTGCCAAACCCGCCGGGACGCAAGCCCCCACGTCACTGTTGGGAAGCCCTGTCATCGGGCACCCAGTCCGGCAGCCTACCGGCGCCCGCCGCGGCCCACGGCGGAGCGGGAAGAACCCTGCGGCAGGGAACCCGTCCGGCAGTATCATCCCACCCCCGGCAGCGCGGTCGCGGCGAGGGCGATACCGTAGAGCAGGAAGCACGCGGCGAGCCCGCGCCGCACCCAGGTCTGGGTGACTGCCGACAACGCGCGCGCCCCGAGCCACGCGCCGAGCGCGGTGTAGGTAGTGTAGCTCATCGCCGTGATGGTCAGCGCCGTGGGCACGATCACGCCCATCTGCGCGGCGATGGGCACCCCCGGCTCCACGAACTGCGAGAAGGCGGCGAGGTAGCCCGCGACGCTTTTGGGGTTGATGGTAGCGATCAGGAAGGCGCGCAGCCAGATCGAGCCCCGGCCCGCGGCGGCGCTCTCGGCCACCGGACGGCCTGCGGCGCGCCACGTGCGGATGCCGAGCCATACGAGCACCGCCGCGCCCGCCACTTTCGCGGCCTCGAACGCCACCGGCGACGCGGTGATGAGCGCCGTGACCCCCACCGCGGAGAGGATCAGGAACAGCAGCGCCTGCGTCAGGATGCCCGCCACCGCCCAGAGCGCGCGGGGCAGGCGTTCGCGCATCCCCGTCTCGATGCAGTTGACGGCGTTCGGTCCGGGCGAGGTGACGAAGACCACCCAGAAGCCCGCGAAGACCAGCCATGCGCCGAAGCTCACGTCGCGTCCCCGAACACGTCCGTCAGGATCGCCTCGAGCGCGGCGGCGTCGCTCGGGCCGAAAGCGGCCGGCCGGTCGCTGTCGATGTCCAGAACGCCCAGCAGACGGCCCCCTGCCCCGCGCACCGGCAGCACGATCTCGGACCGGGTGGAGGACGAGCAGGCGATGTGACCGGGAAACGCCTCCACGTCGTCGACGATCTGGGTTTCGCCGGTGCGCGCCGCCGCGCCGCAGACGCCGCGGTCGAACGGGATCACGAGGCAGCCGTGCCCGCCCTGATAGGGCCCGATCTTGAGCAGCTCGGGCCCGGTCACCCGGTAGAACCCCGTCCAGTCGAAGCGGTCGTCGGCGTGGTGCAGCTCGCAGGCGACGGTGGCCATGAGGGCGACCGCGTCGGTCTCGCCTTCGGTCAGGGCGCTGATTGTCTTGGCAAGCTCGGCGTAGTCGGCGCGCATGTTGGTCTCCCTCGCGTTTGCCTGAACGGGCTACCTCGGGCGGCGCCCCGGGCCAAGACCCGGCGACCGGTTCAGGCGCGGTCGTCCTTGGGCGAGCCCATGACCACGTAGGAGGTGATGGCGTGGACCTGCGGAAGAGTGCCCAGCACGTCGGTGTGAAACACCTTGTAGGCCGCGAGGTCGGCGGCCTCGACCCGGAGGAGATACTCCACGGCGCCGGTCACGTTGTGACACTCGCGGACCTCGGGCGCACGGGCCATCGCACGCTCGAACGCCTCCTGCGCGGCCTTGGTGTGGGTGTTGAGACCCACGGTGACGTAGGCCGCGAAGCCCACGCCCATCTTGTCGGGTGACAGCACCGCGCGATAGCCGCGGATCACGCCCTCGCGCTCGAGCGCCGCGACCCGCCGCAGCGTGGCCGAGGGCGACAGGCCCACGCGGTCCGCCAGCGCGAGGTTGCTCTGGCGCCCGTCGCGTGTCAGTTCGCGCAATATCCGGCGGTCTGTTTCATCCATGGCGGCGAGATATTGCACACGGCGCGCTCCGACGAAAGATTTTGCAACAACATGCGGCCGATATTGGAGTCATCTGCCCCGCATGACACCCGATCTGCTTCTCGCGCTTGCGACCTTCGCCCTCGTCTCGGTCATCACGCCGGGGCCGAACAACCTGATGCTCATGGCGTCGGGTGCCAATTTCGGCGTCTGGCGGACGCTGCCGCACATGGCGGGCATCGCGATCGGCTTCCCAACCATGTGCGCGCTGGTGGGGCTGGGAGTGATGCGCCTCTTCGACCTCTGGCCTCCGGCCGAGACGATCCTGCGCGTGGCCTCGGCGCTTTTCCTCGTCTACCTCGCCTGGCGGATCGCCACGGCCAAACCCGCACGCGCCGATGCCGCCAAGGGCCGCCCCCTGCGCTTCATCGAGGCGGCGGCATTCCAGTGGGTGAATCCCAAGGCGTGGTCGATGGCGCTGTCGGCGGTGTCGCTTTACGCGCCCGGGCGCGATCTGGCCGCGATTGCCTGGGTGGCCGGGGTCTATGTCGCCGTATCGGTGATCTCGACAGGCGCCTGGACGGTGGCCGGCACGTGGATCGGGCGCCTGTTGCAAGAGCCGCTCAGACTGCGGGTGTTCAACGTGACGATGGCGGTTCTGCTGCTGGCCACGCTGGTCCCGGTCCTGATCGGCGCCTGACCCGGCGCGTCCCGGTCGGTTGCATCCGGCCCGCCCGTCCGCCATATCACGGCCAATCGTGCGCCCCCGGGAGTCCGTCGCAATGCACTATCTCGACTTCGAAAAGCCGCTCGCCGAAATCGAGGGCAAGGCCGAAGAGCTGCGCGCCATGGCCGCCGCGAACGAGGAGGTGGACATCGGCGACGAGGCCGCCGCGCTCGACCGCAAGGCCGAGGCGATGCTGCGTGACCTCTACGGCAAGCTGAGCCCGTGGCGGAAATGCCAGGTCGCCCGCCACCCCGAGCGCCCGCATTGCCGCGACTACATCGCCCAGCTCTTCACCGAATACACGCCGCTGGCTGGTGACCGGACCTTCGGCGAGGACAACGCGGTGCTGGGCGGTCTGGCTCGGTTCCAGGATCGCCCGGTCGTGGTGATCGGCCACGAGAAGGGCCACGACACCCAGACACGGCTCGAGCACAATTTCGGCATGGCCCGCCCCGAAGGCTACCGGAAGGCGATCCGCCTGATGGAGATGGCCGACCGCTTCGGCCTGCCGGTCATCACCCTGATCGACACGCCCGGCGCCTATCCCGGCAAGGGCGCCGAGGAACGCGGCCAATCCGAGGCGATCGCACGGTCGACCGAAACCTGCCTGCAGATCGGCGTGCCGCTGGTATCGCTGGTCATCGGCGAAGGCGGCTCGGGCGGCGCGGTGGCGTTTGCGACGGCCAACCGTGTGGCGATGCTCGAGCACTCGGTCTATTCGGTGATCTCGCCCGAGGGCTGCGCCTCGATACTCTGGAAGGACGCCGAGAAGATGCGCGAGGCCGCCGAGGCGCTGCGGCTGACCGCGCAGGACCTCAAGAAGCTCGCCGTGATCGACCGGATCGTCGACGAACCGCTCGGCGGTGCGCACCGCGACCCGGAAAGCACCATGGCAAGCGTGGCGGCGGCGCTGGCAGCGATGCTCGGCCAGCTCGAGACCGTCTCGCGCAAGGACCTGGTGGCGCAGCGCCGGCAGAAATTCCTCGATATCGGATCGAAGGGCCTCGCGGCCTGACAGGCCGTCGAAGCCGCGCGGGAACCGAGCGCGGCGGCAAATGATTTTCTCTCCGAAAGGCGTTTACGCGAAGCGCCGAAGATATTTCGGAGAAAGCCAATGCATATCCTCATCGCCGGCGCGACCGGCAAGACCGGTCGCCGCATCGCCTCGGAAATTCTCGAACGCGGCCACACGCCTGTGGCCCTTGTCCGCGACGGCTCGGACACCTCCACCTTGCCCGAAGGCACCGAGACGCGTTCGGGAGATCTGACCGACCTTGACGACGACGTCTGCGCGGGAATGGACGCGGTGATCTTCGCCGCCGGCTCGGGCAGCAAGACCGGCCCCGAGATGACCCAGAAGGTCGATCGCGATGGCGCGATCCGTCTCGTGGACCTTGCCAAGGAGGCTCGCGTATCGCGATTCGTGATGCTCAGCGGGATCGGTGCGGACCAGCCCGATCCCGACAGCAAGATCGTGCACTACCTCGAGGCCAAGCACGCCGCCGACACGCATCTCGCCGTGTCGGGCCTGCCGCATGTCATCGTCCGGCCGGTTTCGCTGACCGACGACGGCCCGACGGGGGACGTCGTGCTCGGGCCGGACGTCGATCGCGACGCCAAGGCCACCCGGGGCGACGTGGCGGCGCTTCTGGCCGAGGCCGCGATCTCGGGGCGTTACGACGATCAGGATTTCGACATGCAGAGCCGCTGAGGCGGTCGGGTGATCCGGTGCGGACGCCCTACCCCACCAGCATCTTGAGGCCCTGTGTCACGTCGGAGCGCACGGCGAGCCGCAGTCCCGGCTCGTCGCCCGCCTTCAGGGCCGCGATGATCAGCCGGTGATAATGCGGCGCCTCGGATCGGCGCAGGCGGGTATAGAGCGCGCGCATGGTGGGTCCGAGCTGGAGCCACACCGTCTCGGCCATCGCCAGCATCGCGGGGGCCTGTGCCCGCAGGTACAGCGTGCGGTGAAACTCGAGGTTCGCGCGGATGTAGCCGGCCGCGTCCCGGTTCGCCACGATTTCGGAAATGCCGGTGTTGATCGTCTGAAGCCGATCTATCAACGCCATGTGGGCGCGCGGAATCGCGCGGCTCGCAAGCTCGACCTCGAGGAGAGCGCGCAGCGCGGCCAGTTCCTCGATCCGGTCGTTGCTCAGTTCGGGCGTCGAGACCCGACCCGACGCCGACATGGACAGCGCCCCCTCGGCCACCAACCGCTGCACGGCTTCGCGCGCGGGCGTCATGGAGACATCGAACTCCCGGCCGATGCCCCGCAGGGTCAACGGCGCGCCGGGCGGGATCTGGCCGAACATGATGCGCGAGCGCAGCCCGCGATAGACCCGGTCATGGGCCGAGGGCGCGGGTTCGGCGGCACGGGGCCCGAAAATCGGGGAGGATCGCGAGGACGACAACATGGCACCATGTGATCACAAACGCGGGCGCCGTCAATCCTGCACGGAATGGCCGCGCGCGGTGGCGCCTACTCGGCCTCGAACCGGTAGGCGTGAAGCCCCCCGCCCTCGCGCCGGAGCCAGTCGCGCGGCGCGCGCCAGTCACCGTAAAGCTGCTCGACCAGCGTCCAGAACCGGTCCGAGTGGTTCATCTCGCGCAGGTGCGCGACCTCGTGCGCGGCGACGTAGTCGAGCACGTCAGGTGGGGCCATCGCGAGACGCCAGGAATACATGAGGGCGCCTTCCGAGCTGCACGAGCCCCATCGCGAGCGCGTGTCGCGCAGCGTGATGCGCGTATAGCCCCGGCCCAGCATCCCTGAATACCGATCCGATGCCTCGGCCAGTCGGTCGCGGGCGCGCGTCTTCAACCATGCGCGCAGCCGGGCCGCCGCGGCCTCGGGATCGCCCGGCACGCGCAGCTCGCCTTCGGCCAGCTGCACCGCGCGCCCCGGCCCGGGCACCACCCGGTGCAGCGCGCCATCCACCAAAAGCTCGGCCCCGATGCCGACAAGCTGACGCGGCGCCTGCCGGTCGAGATGACCACGCAGCCACGCCTCCTTCTCGCGCAGGAAAGCCAGCCCCTCGGCCTCGGGAACACGCTTCGGCAGCGTCAGGGTGACACGCCCGTCGATGCCCGACAGCCGCAACGAGATCCGCCGGGCGCGGGCAGAGCGACGCACCTCGACCGGGATCGGCGGGTTGCCGGACAGCGCGATACGCCCCATATCCGATCCTCCTCGATCGCAAAGCCGCCGGCCGGGTCCGCACCGGACCGCCGCCACGGGCGTTGACGCCCCGCGCGGGTTATGGCAGGGGGCCGTGATCGTCTGCAAGTGCCACGACAAATCCGAGAGGGACCTTCCATGCCGAAGGAAGAATGGGGTGTCAAACGTGTCTGCCCCACGACCGGTAAACGCTTCTACGACCTGAACCAGAACCCGGTCATCAGCCCCTATACCGGCGAGGTCGTCGAGGTCGAGACCGGCAAGCGCAACATGATCTCGGCCGATGCGGCCGACGGCGCATCGCGCAAGTCGAAGAAGTCGGACTCCGAGGAGAACGAGGTCATCGAGGACGACGACAACAACGTCGAGCTGGATGACGATGACGTTCTCGACGACGACGAGGACGACGACAACGTCTCGCTCGACGAGATCGCCGACGTCGCCGAAAACGACGAGGACTGACGCCGCGACGGCCGCGGGGGATCGGCGGATTTTTCCGCTTGAACCCGTCCCGCGGCCCGGTTAGGAGACGCTCCACGGCGCCACCGGCGCCGCGGATACGGGGCCTTAGCTCAGCTGGGAGAGCGCCTGCATGGCATGCAGGAGGTCAGGGGTTCGATCCCCCTAGGCTCCACCAATTCCCCCGACATTCTATGACCGATCGTTTGCCCGCCCGACGCGCGGCACAGGGAACGTTGTGCGATCTCGGCGCGTGGCGATCCCCCCGCCGACGCGCGCGGGTGCTAAGGCGCCCTTCGCGACTGCCTCTGGCGCGAAGCGCTTGCCTGACCGCGCGCCCAACCGGCCAGAACGAACAGCAGCGCCGCTGGAATCCAGTAAAGCAGCAAGGTCGGCAGCGTGTCGTCGAGAAGCGTGGTCGTGTCGAGCCGGAACGCGGCGCGCACATGGTTCTGGATCACCCAGGCCTCCATGATCACGAGCGCCAGCAGCATCAGCCCCGCTCCTCCGCGCAGCACCAGCCATATCGCCGAGAGAAGAAGGAGCGTCGGCAGGATCACCCACATCGGACTCCGGTCGTAGAGAGCGAGTGTGCTCCATTCCACCAGCCACCACGCGAGACCGGCGCCGAGGCTCGCGAGGGTCAGGATCCAGGCGGGAATCGGCGACATCAGGCGTCCGGTCTCGAGATGCGCGAGCCACAGGATGGCATCGGCGCGGGCGTTGGGAAATGCAGAACCATGCGTGCCAACACGCAACGGGGCGAAACGGTTCGATATTTCGATCCCGGACGGATTTTCGTGATGACCGCGCAAGGCGAGTGCAGGCGGGCGCCGACGCCTCGGCAACCCGCCGCCGAGAGCGCGGTTTCTCGCCTGCCCTGAATCTTCTGCGACGGAACTCCGGCGACGGGGCGTAGATTGTCTGACCAACGAAGGAGGATCACATGCGACGCGCACTTGCTCTTACCCTGGCGCTGGCCGGAAGCCTTGCCACCGTCTCGACCGCCGTCCCCGTGGCCGCCCAGGGCTGCCCGCCGGGCCTCACCAAGAAGAACAACGGCTGCACGCCGCCGGGGCTCGCCAAGAAGGGCGTGAACCAGGACCGCCACCATGACGGCGCGTATCGCGACCGGGAGCGCGAGGTCGTCTACCGCTACGGCGTGGGCGAACGGATCGGCGACGACTATGTGATCGTGCGCGAGCCGCGCGATTACGGCCTCGACCCGGCGTATACCTATGCCCGCACAAACGACACGGTCTACCGGATCGACCGCGAGACCCGCGAGGTTCTTCAGGTGGTTGGCCTGCTGTCGCGCCTGCTCAACTGATCCGACGACCCGGGACGCGGGGGGGCATTCGCCCGCACCTGCTCAGGCCCGCTGGCGCACCATGCGCCGGCGGGCTTCGTTTTGCGCGGGTCGCACCACGTCGAAAAACCATAGCCGGACACCGCGCGCAAAAAGGCCGGGATCCCGCGAGGGACCCCGGCCAGTCCGGGCAACGTGTCGGGGATGGGCGGGTGCCGGGTTACGCCGGCATGTCCGCCCGGTTGCCCAGCTCGATAGTGAAGGTCTGGGCGTCGCCGCGGCGCAGCACCTCGATCTCCACGCTCGCGCCGGGGCGCTTGACCGCGATGGCGCGGGTCAGGTCGCGCGGTCCGGTCATCTCTTCACCGTCGACGCGGGTGACGATGTCGCCATCCTCGAGACCCGCTTCCTCGGCGGGGGTGCCGTCCTGCACCGCCTCGATCATCACGCCGTCGTTGTCGAAGCCGAGCGCACGCGCCACGTCCTCGGACAACGGCTTGATCTGCACGCCGAGCCAGCCCCGCTCGACCGCGCCGTCGTCCACGAGGTCGGCGACCACTTCCGAGGCCAGCTCTGACGGGACCGAGAAGCCGATGCCGACGCTGCCGCCGGTCGGCGAGATGATCGCGGTATTCACGCCGACGACCTGGCCTTGCTCGTTGAACAGCGGGCCGCCCGAGTTGCCGCGGTTGATCGCCGCGTCGGTCTGGATGAAGTCGTCGAACGGACCGGCGTTCAGGTCGCGGCCGAGCGCCGAGACGATACCGGTGGTCACCGTATTGCCGAGACCGAACGGGTTGCCCATGGCGATCACGTTCTGGCCGACCTGCAGCGTGGTCGAGTCGCCGAAGGAGACGTGGGTCAGGTCATCGGCGTCGATCTCGATCACGGCGAGGTCGGTGGCTTCGTCCACGCCCAGCACCTCGGCCTCGAACTCGCGCCCGTCCTCGAGCGTCACCGTCACCTCGTTGGCGTCCGACACAACGTGGGCGTTGGTCACGATGCGCCCGTCCTCGGAGATGACGAAGCCGGTGCCGGCGCCCTGCATGGGCTGTGACGGCGCACCGCCGTGGGGCATCTGGCCGCCCTGGTTCGGCATCCCGAACCGCTTCATGAACTCTTCCCACGGGAAGTCGCCGCCCGGGCCGCCCTGCGGCATCGCGCCCTGCATCGAGGCGTTCTGGCGGGTTTTGGTCACCTCGATCGTGACGACCGCGGGCGAAAGCTCCTTCACGAGGTCGACGTAGTCGGTGCCCATGGTCGGCGCGGCCTCGGCCGGCGTCGCGGTCTGGCCCAGCGTCACGGCGCCGCCGGTGGCGACCATCGCGGCGAGCGCGATGCCGGTGGCGACGCGGCGGGGGTGATCGGCAAGTCTTGTCATGCTCTGTTCGCTCCTTGGCGCGGGACCTCGGCGCCGGGGATGTCGTCCGGCGGTCCGTGTCCGGCGCGTGGTCCGGTTGATCCTGTCGCCGGGGCCGAGCGGTCGGGCCGCGTCCACCGGCGGACTGACCCAAAGATCGCCCCCCGAGATTGCAGCGGCAGGGGGCGACCCATTACATGTCTGCAAGGTTTGTCACGCCCGCGGGAGCCGCGCGCCGAACGCTTGAAATCGACCGCGCCGCGGCCTCATCTGCACCCAACCCAACCACGTCCGCAGCAACCGTTCCGGGGCGCCATGAAACTTCTCGTCGTCGAGGACGACCCCACCACCGCGGAGTTCATCGAGCGCGGCCTGACCGAGGAGGGCCACGCGGTGGACTGCCTCGCCTCGGGGCGGGACGCGCTGTCGCAGGCGATGGCGCAGCCCTACGACGTCATGGTGATCGACCGGATGCTGCCCGATCTCGACGGGCTGTCGCTCATCAAGGCGCTGCGGGCGGCCAAGGTCTCGACCCCGGCGCTGTTCCTGACCGCCATGGGCGGCACCGACGACCGGATCGAGGGACTGCGAGCGGGCGGCGACGACTACCTCACCAAGCCCTTCGCCTTTGGAGAGCTTTCCGCCCGCATCGCCGCGCTGGCGCGCCGCCTGCCGCTGGCCGAGGAGGCCGAGACCACGCTGCGCGCCGGAGACCTCGAGATGGACCTCGTGCGCCGGACGGTGACGCGGGGCGGCCAAACCATCGACCTGCTGCCGCGCGAGTTCGCGCTGCTCGAACATCTCCTGCGCCGGAAGGGGCGCGTGCAGACCCGGACGATGCTGCTCGAGGGCGTGTGGAACCTGCATTTCGACCCGCAGACCAACGTGGTCGAGACCCACATCTCGCGCCTGCGCGCCAAGGTCGACAAACCGTTCCAGCGCGACCTGATCGTGACGGTGCGGGGCGCGGGTTACAGGATCGACGGCTGATGCGGCGATTGCCGCGTATCCTTCGCTCGACGCCGGTGCGGCTGGCGCTGATGCTGGTGGTGCTGTTCACGCTGGTGAACGGCGCGACGCTCGGCGGGGCCTACCTGCAGCTCGCCGCCTCCACCCGCGCCCAGATCCGCGCAAGCCTCGAAGCCGAGATGGCCGGGTTCGACGTGACCGCCACGCCCGCCGCACTCGCGACGCTGGTGCGCGCCCGCGCCCGCGCCGCCGACCCGGCCGACTCCGTCTACCTGTTCCTCGGTGACGACGGCCGCCGGGCCGGCAATGCCGACGCGATCATCCGGGGCGACCGGGCCAAGCTCGTGCCCGCCGGCCCCGACCGGCAGCTGTCGGACGCGGGCTACGAGCAAGAGGTGCGTCGTCTGTCATCGGGTTGGCTGATCCTCGCCGAGAGCCTTGCCCCGCTCGATGACCTGCGGCGGACGTTCCTGACCCTGCTGGGTCTCAGTCTCGGACCAACGGCGCTGCTGTCGCTTGGGCTCGGCACGTTGATCGCGCGGCGCTCGGCCCGGCGGGTGGCGCGGATCGAGCGGACGCTGGCGGCGCTGGCATCGGGCGATCTGGCGGCGCGCTACGCGGGCGACCACCGCGCCGATGACGACCTCGCGCGGATCGGGCAGAGCGTGAATCGCATGGCCGAGCGGCAGGAGGCCGCCACCGAAGCGCTGCGGCAGGTGTCGAGCGACATCGCCCACGACCTGCGTACGCCCTTGCAGCGGATCAGCGTGACGCTGGCCGATCTGCGCGCGCGGCTCGGGCCGGATCACGAGGCCGCCCATCTGGCCGAGGCCGCGGGCGACGAGGCGGACCGCGCCACGGGTGTCTTCCGCGCGCTCCTGCACATCGCGCAGATCGAGGGGGGCGGGCCGGCACAGCATTTCAGTCCGCTCGACCTGACCGAGGTCGCTGCCGAGATGGCAGAGCTCTACGAACCGGCCGCCGAAGAAGCCGGCGTGGCGCTGCATGTCGCGCCCGCGCATGGCCCGGTGCCGGTCCTCGGCGATCGCGACCTGATCGCGCAGGCGCTCGCCAACCTCATCGAGAACGCGCTGCGCCATGCCGGCGGCGGCGCCGAGGTCTACATCGCCGTGTCGCCGGACCGGGCGCTGACGGTCGAGGACACCGGCCCCGGCATCCCCGAGGCCGAGCGCGACCGCGTTCTTCGCCGCCTCCACCGGCTCGAGCGCAGCCGCACCACGCCGGGCAATGGCCTGGGCCTCGCCCTGGTGGCCGCGATCGCCCAGGTTCACGATGCCCGGCTCGAGCTGACGGATGCGACGCCGGGCCTGCGGGTGCGGCTCGAGTTCCCCGAGCCCGTGGGGGCTGGGACATCCGGCTGACACATTATTTTCGTGCGGGCCTTGTCCGGGGGTCAACCGCTCCCGATTTCCGTCGCGCGTTCACCCCATGTCCGAAGGACACTCCCACATGCGCACCCTCCTCGCCGCACTCGCCCTGTCGACGGCGGCCCTGCCCGCCATGGCCGACAGCGTCACGGGCACCGTCGCCGCCTATGATCGCGTGGACAACGTCCTCGTCCTCGATGACCGCACGATCTGGTCTCTGGAAACCCTCGCCGAGGTGCCGGAAGGCCTTTCCGCAGGCAAGGAAGTGACGATCCGCTACACCTCTAACGCCGACAACGGCTGGCAGAAGATCAATGCCATCGAGGTGAAGGGCTGAGATCAGCCCCCCGCGCGGGCGCCCGGCGTTCCGCCACGCTCCGGGCGCGGAACATGCCCGAAGGGCACCGCATCATCGCCAGCCTGCCCACTCGGGCTGGCGATCCTCTCTGCCCGAGCGCCTTCGGGTCGAAGTCATGTGGGTGCGGCCGGGAGACGTCGGCATCGACTGGCGTGATTGTCGGCTCGCGGGCTGGAGATGGCGCACACTAACGGGTTGGCCCACCACTCGGGACGCACGCTCTGCCCAGGCCGAAGGCCGTTCAGCGCGCGAACACGCGGCTCAGTGAATTCCGTCCGGCCCGTGCTTCAGGATCACCGGAACGATCAGCTCTTCCTCGTCCACCAGGTGCCGGTCGAGCAGGGCGTCGAAGGACAGCAATTCCTCGCGGAACGGGCCGACCTCGGCGCCCTCGCGCAGCACGCCATTGGCCTTGCGGGTGAACCGGTCGAGCAGGCCGTCCATGGCGTCGTGATCCTTGTCGAGAATGCCGAAGCCACGGACCAGACCCGGCTCCATCTTGCTTAGCGCCGGGAAGTAGTGGTGATCCTCGATCTGGTGATGGCCGTGCAGTTCGTTCACCAGCGCCCCGCCATAGCGCGCGAGCCGGGCCTGCTGCTGCTCGGGGTCGAGCGCGCCATCCATCTGGCGCTCGGCATCCTCGCGCAAAAGCGCGGTGATCTTGCGGAACATCATGTGCCGCTCGAGCCAGAACTGCACCAGCCCGGCAAAGTTGGCGTGCGCGTCCCATTCGGAACGCGGATAGGTCTGCAGCAGCACGCGCAGGGCGTCGGGCAGTCCGGTGCGCGCGTCGAGCGCGAGATCGTCAGTCATGGCTCACCTCCGATGCGGCCATATGCGCGGGTGCGGTGCGGGATCAAGTCAGGGCGGCCATGTCCGGGGCGGGCGGCTGTGCCCCATCGTGGCGCGGGGGGCACGCCGTCTTGGGGTCGGGACATCCTGACTGTCGGGAGCGGTGCAGGCCGGGTTACCCTTGCGTCACCCAGAAACGGCAAACACCGGGATCCGGACATGACCCGCCGCATCTTCACCCTGCTCGCCGCGCTCACGCTGATCGCCCTGCCCCTGATCGGGGCCGCCGATCGCTCCGGGCAGACGGCCACGCCCGACGCCGCCACCGGCGCCGCGGACCTCTGAGCCCCGCGCGGGGCGCCCGCGGCCCGCTCAGGCGGTGCCGTAGACGGTGCCCCAGCGCTTGATGAGCTCCATCTGCCACTTCTTCGCGCGGGTGTTGTAGGTGCGTGCGCCCGGCGGGCCCTCGCGGTCTTCGCGCGCGATGGTGGCGCGGTGATCGAGGTCACCGGAAAAGATCGCGAAGGCCAGTTCGGTCCCGTCGGGACAGTCGATGTAGCCCGCCAGCCCCGAGACGAAGTTCAGCGTGCCGGTCTTGGCGTGCACGTCGAGCGGATGGTTCGACAGGATCCGGCGCGAGTCGTCGCGCATGGGAATGGGCTTGAGGATCGGTTTGAGATCCAGCCGCTCCCGCAGGGCGATCAGCGCGCGCGTCATCGCCACCGGCGCGACACGACTGTCCTCGCCGAGACCCGAATGATCGACCAGCGCGATGCCGGTCACGCCCAGCTCGGCCTCGGCCCAGCCGTTCAGCTCGGCGGCCGACGCCTCGAGCGAGGCGGGCACCGATCCGGTCGCGGCCGCGGTGGCCGCACAGCCGACAACCTCGGCGGTCAGGTTCGTCGACCACTTGAGCATGTCCTGCAGGATGTCGGTCAGCGGCTGGCTCTCGCGGCGTGCCAGTTCGCGCGCGTCCTCGGGCAGCGTGTCGACCACCTCGGGGGACTTCAGGCGCAGACCGTTCGAGCCTGCCACGGCCTGGAACACCTCGCCGGCGTAGAGCGTCGGACGCCGCACCGGCAGCCAGCGCGAGCCGGCATTGCCCAGCGCGGACTTGGCCACGGTCCATTCGTCCCGCGCGTCGCCGTCGTGGTAGGTGTAGACCGGCGTCCGCCGCGCCACGACAACCATGCGCGCCATGTGCACCGGCGGGCGCAGGCTGTCCGAGCGGCCGTCCATCGCCACCTGGTAGCCCTCGCCAGCGCGCTGCCATTCGAAATGCACGCGGTTGTAGTTGAGGTTCAGGCCTGCGACCGACGGGTTGTAGCCGACGTGATCGGGCTGACCGGGATCGATCGCCGGCACCTCGGGCAGTGCGCCGCCCCAGACCAGCAGTCGGCCGGTGACCGACGACACGCCGGCATCGCGCAGATCGCCCGCAAGCGCCGCCAACCCGTCGGTGTCGAGCGTGGGGTCCGCGCCGCCGGCAAGGATCAGGTCGCCGTCGAGCGTGCCGTCCTCGGACACCTCTCCGGTGGTCAGGAGCCGCGTGGCGAAGCGGTGATCGGGGCCCAGATGCTCGAGCGCGTAAGACGCGGTCAGCGCCTTGGCGACGGAGGCGGGCGGCAGGCCTTCGGCGCCGTTCAGGTCTTCCAGCAGTTCGCCGGTCTCGGTGTTGCCCACCGCGCAGCCGAGAAAGCCGTCGAGGTTCGCGGCCGAGGCGATCTCGTCAAGGGTGGGCACCGCGCGCTTGAAGAAGTCCTCGCCACGCGCAAGCGGGCGGAGGGACGTCTCGGGCGCGTTGGCGAAAGCGGGCGCGGCGGCCGTGGTGGCGGCGAGCGCGGCAAGGAAGCGGCGGCGGGTCAAGGGCGCGGTCATGGCGCGGAGTTAACCGGACGCCGCGGGGGGAGACAAGCGGGCCCGTGCGCGTGGGACCGGGCAATTCGTCGTGAGCGCGCCGTGTCATGGGCGAGGCGATGCCGGACACGGCCTTTCACCGGAGGGAATTCCGCCGAGAGCGGCGGAGTGTCTGCGTGGCACCTGCCGCCCCCGCACCAACGGTCAGGATCGACATCGGAGCAGGCCAATGCCCTCGAGACACCGGCGGCTGCGGCGCCCGCTCATCAGCGCGCGACAAAGCCACCGGAACGGGCGGCCTGGCGGAAACCGGACGTCAGCGCTTCCAGCCGCCGCCCGCGCGGATCGCCGACGAGCTGAGGTCGACCATCGGCACGTTCAGGAAGCACCAGGCCGGGGCCTCCATCAGGGGAAGGAGATGCGCCGCCTCCTGCCGCAGGCGCGCGTGGGCATAGACCCGCGCCGCCTTGGAGGTCTGCGCGGACATCCGGCCGCCCGGCCGCGCCAGAACACCCACAGGCACCTGCGCCATGATGCCGTGCCAATTGTCCCAGCGGTGCAGCTGGCGCAGGTTGTCGGCCCCCATGAGCCAGACGAACCGCACCCCGGGATGCCGGGCGCGCAGGTGAAACAGGGTCTCTGCGGTGTATCGTGTGCCGAGCCGGGCCTCGGCGTCACTGATCGTGACGCGGGGGTCATCCACCACCGCGCGCGCCGCGGCCATGCGTTCGGCCAGCGGCGCGGGACCGTGCGCCTTGAGCGGGTTGCCCGGCGAGACCAGCCACACCACGCGATCGAGTCCGAACCTCTTGAGCGCCTCGCGCGTGACATGGGCATGGCCGGCGTGGGCGGGGTCGAAGGACCCGCCAAGAAGACCGACCCGCGTGCCGCGCGGCAGGCTCAGCCCGGTGCTATGCTCGGTGTCGGCCATGATGGTTCCCACTGAAATCCGACCTGTCTCAAACACGGGGTCGGCTTTCGGTGCAACGCCATTCGCTTTTGACACCTGTCGTGCGCGACCCAACTCGTGCACCAGACAAACCCGGAGGAGACCCCATGCAAAGACGCCAATTCCTCGCCACCGCGCCGCTCGTCGGCGCCGCCGCAACGCTCGGCGGCCTTGCCCCCTCGCTCGCTCGCGCAGCCTCCCACAGCGGCGGCGGCAGCGCGCAGGTGCCCGCCTACCAGCGCTTTGCCGTGGGCGACATGACCGTGACCTGCCTCGGTGACGGTTCGCTGCATATCGGGCCCGACTCGCTTATCGGGATCGAGGCCGACGCCTATACCGAGCTCATGCGCGCGCAGTTCCGCGACCCCGAAACCTATCCCACTTCGGTCAACGCCTTCGCGATCCAGCGCGGCGACGAAACCATTCTCGTGGACGCCGGCACCGCCGATGCGATGGGTCCGGGCCTCGGACGCCTGCCCCGGAGCCTCGAGGCCGCTGGCATCGATCCCGCCTCGGTCACGCGCCTCCTGGCCACGCACCTGCACCCCGACCACGTCGCCGGTGCCCTGAGCGGCCAGGACGCGATGTTCCCCAATGCCGAACTCGTGGTCAGCGAGACCGACCGCGCCTTCTGGTCCGACGAGGGCAATTTCTCGGGCGCGCCCGAGATGATGCAGAACTTCGCAAACCTCGCGCGGTCGGTCCTGTCGGCCTATTCGGACCGGCTCGTGACGTTCTCCGGCGAAGAGGACATCGGCTCGGGCATCACCTCGATGCCGCTGCCGGGGCACACGCCGGGTCATTCCGGCTACATGCTGTCCTCGGGCGACGACAGCCTGCTGATCTGGGCCGACATCGTGCACGTCCCGCCGGTGCAGTTCGCCCGGCCCGACGTGGCCATCGGCTTTGACGTCGATCCCGAGCAGGCCGTCGAGACCCGTCAGCGGACCATGGACATGGTGGCCACGGACCGGCTGCAGGTCGCGGGCTCGCATATCGGCTTCCCCGGCGTGGTGAACGTCGAGGCGGCCGAAGACGGCTACCGGATGATCCCGACGGTCTATCACTACGACGTCTAATCCGGACGCGGACGGGCGGCCTTTTTGCCGCCCGTCAGTCCGCCGGACACACCGGATCGCCCAGCGCGACCCGGCCCGGTTCCAGCACCTCGGCGCACCAGCCGCCATGGCCCCGGACCGCGGCGTAGCCGCCGGGGCCGAACGTCTCCTCCATGCGGGAGCACGGCGCGCAAACGACCGTCATGCGCAGCACCGCGCCCCCCACGCGCACGGCGCGGCCCTTCAACGATGCAAGGTTGATCCCCGCGATCAAGAGATTCCGGCGCAGGTCCTCCGGGGCGACCGGCGCGCCCCCGAGATAGGCGCCGATCGCCGCGCAATGTTCGTTCTGAACCAGCGTCACGGCGCGCTTGCCCGCGCGGCCGTGGTCGCCGGACAGCCCGTCCGTCTCGATCCGCGCGGTTTCGACCGCCTGCAGTGGCGCGCGCCGCTCTGACCGGAGGCCGATCCAGGTCACGCGGCCGGGCTGCGCTGTGCGCGCGATCATCTCGGCAAGCTCGCTCATCTCGCCCTCCTTCCGGAAACTTCGGACTTACCGCGAAGCGTGGCTTGAGACACGGCGGCGGCAAGGCCCGGGACCGCCGCACGCAGCACCCCCTCCGTCGCCGCTGTCGCGACGACAGCGTCCCGACACGGCGCGCGCCCCTTGTTTCGCGCGCGTCTCTGGCCAGATCGAACGTATCCGCCGGGCGCGCCGCGCCCGGGCCGTCGAGACAACGACAGGAGGCACGCATGGCCGACCAACTCCGCCGCATCACCCTTGCCAGCCGCCCGCAGGGCGACGCGACAACCGAGCATTTCGCGCTCGAGACAGGTGACATCCCCGAGCCGGGCGCCGGCGAGGCGCTCGTCGCGGTCGATCACTTCTCGCTCGATCCCTACATGCGCGGGCGCATGGACGACGGTCCGAGCTACGCCGAGCCGGTTGCCGTGGGGGCGACCATGGGCGCGCAGGGCGTGGGCCGGGTGATCGCCTCGCGCGCGGACGGCCTGTCCGAAGGCGACGTGGTCACCGGCATGACCGGCTGGGCCAGCCACGCGGTCCTGCCCGCCGAACAGCTGACCAAGGTCCCCGACGGCGTGCCGCCGACGGCGGTGCTGGGCGTCCTTGGCATGCCGGGCTTCACCGGCTGGTTCGGCCTGACCGAGATCGGCAAGCCGAAAGCCGGCGAGACGCTTGTCGTCGGCGCCGCGACCGGGCCGGTCGGCTCGATGGTCGGGCAACTGGCGAAGGCGCACGGGCTTCGGACGGTCGCCGTCGCCGGGGGCGCCGACAAGTGCGAGATGGCGCGCGAGGTCTACGGCTTCGACGCGGCGGTCGATCACCGCGCCTACGGGTCTGTCTCCGAGATGCGCAAGGCGCTGGACGAGGCCGCGCCCGACGGCATCGACATCTACTTCGAGAACGTGGGGGGCAAGACGCTCGAGGCTGTGCTGCCGCTGATGAACACGTTCGGGCGCATCCCGGTCTGCGGCATGGTCGCGTGGTACGATGGCGCGGGCGACGTGCAGACGACGATGCCTGCGCTCTGGCGCACGCTGCTGGTGAAGCGGATGGCCGTGCAAGGCTTCATCATCGCCGACCACTGGGACCGGTTCGGAGCGTTCCAGTCGGACGTGGCTCCGCGCGTGAACAAGGGCGAGATCGAATGGCGCGAGGACGTGGCCAAGGGCATCGAGTCCGCCCCGCAGGCCTTCCTCGACATGCTCAAGGGCGGCAACACCGGCAAGCAGATCGTCGCCGTGTGAGGCGACGGTTGCGTCCCGGGACTGCGTCCCCGGGCCGCCGCCCGGCGGGTCGCCATCGGGAACGCGGCGCATCCCGGCGCCGCGGTTCGACGTTCTGGATTGGCGATTGCGGCAAGGGGCCGGTTCGCCGCCCTTACAACCCGAAGCTCGAGAACGGCAGGTAGCGCACCGGGTCGCCCTGCGTGACCGTCAGTGCCCCGTCCGGCAGCTCGACCAGTCCTTCGGCCCACGACAGGCCGGAGACCCGGCCGGACCCTTCGGAGGGAAACACCTCGGCCCGGCCCTCGCGGATGCGGGCGCGGAGATATTCTCGGCGTCCGGGCTTCTTGCGCTTCTCGAACGCCGCCGGCACGTCGAAGCCCTGCGGCGCGGTCCACTCGGCCCCGGCAAGGCGCGCGAAGGCCGGCCGCGCGAAGATCAGCGCGCAGACGAAGGCCGCGACCGGGTTTCCCGGCAGCCCGAAGACCGGCACGCCCTTCCAGAGGCCCAGCGCGAGGGGCCGCCCGGGCTTGAGCGCGATGCGCCAGTCCTGCATGGCACCGGCCTCCTTCAGCAGCGCGGAGACGTGGTCCTCGTCGCCCGCCGAGGCACCGCCCGACGTGACGATGACGTGCGCCTCGTCCGCCGCCCGATCGAAGCGTGCGCGCAGTTCGTTGCGGTCATCCGGGACACGCCCGAGGTCGAGGCCCGCGTGACCCCAGCGGTCCGCCAGTGCCAGCAGCATCGGACGGTTGGCGTCGTGGATCTGGCCCGGGGCCACCGGCTCTCCGGGTTCGAGGATTTCGTCGCCCGTGGACAGGACCGCGACCCGCAGGCGGTCGCGCACCGGCAGCGCGCCGTGCCCGGATGCCGCCGCCAACGCGAGGTCGGCCGGGGTTAGTACGCGGCCCCCGGGCAGCACGCACGCCCCGGTCTGCACATCCTCACCCGCGCGGCGGGTGTTGGCGCGAGGTTTCACCGGCCCGCGGAACGCCACACGGGTGGCGTCGGCGCGGGTGTCCTCGTCAAGCACCACGGTGTCCACGCCCTCGGGCAGCGCCGCGCCCGTCAGCACGCGCACGGCATGGCCCGCCGGCACCGCTCGGCCCAGCGGACGACCCGCGGCGGCGCGGCCCTCGACCAGCGGCAAGACGATCTCCTCCCCCTGCCCCGCTTCGGCGGCGAAGCCGTAGCCGTCCACGGCGGTGTTGGCCTCGGGCGGGTTCGGACGCAGCGCGTGCAGGTCGGCGGCGAGGACGCGGCCCGCCGCTTCGGCCAGCGGGACTTTCGAGGCCGCGACGACGGGCGACAAGCGATCCCGCAGCGTGGCCAGCGCGGTGTCGACCGGCGTCCACTCCACCCCCGCGGGCAGCGCGAAACAGTCGTCGCGCAAGGGCGGCGGGGCGAGGGTCGGTTGGGCGCCAGCGGCCTCGATCAGCGCCGCCTCGTGGCCAAGCCCGAGGATCCACCCCTCCTCTGTGTCGCCTTCGGCGAGCATGGCGTCCAACGCATCGGATGGCAGCGCCGCGAGCGCCTCGGCCAGCACGCGCACCTGGGCGCGGTCCTTGATCTCGTCCGCTCCGGTGCGCGCGGCGACGGCCCCGGCGATAAGCGAGGGGAAGACCTCGGCCAGCACGATGCCGTTGCCCGCGGCCTCGAACGGCGGCACAGTCAGCTCGGCGCCGAAACGGCTGCGAAGGCGCTGGAGGACCGGCAGCCCGAGCAGCGCCTGAGAGCCGACGGAGCCTGTGGTGTAGAGCTTCCAGCACGGCTGCGCGCGCGGAAGATCGGCCTCGGCGCGCCGCCGTTCCGGCATGCCATGGCCGTCTCGCTCGGTCCCGCGCGCGGGCAGAACGGCGTCGGCCTCGCCCGCCGGGCAGCCCCAGAACGGCCCGGTTCCCGGGAACAGCCCGTTCAGCGTCCGCGCCACGTCCCAGCGGTTGTTGCCATTGTCCGGCCCGTCCTCGACCGCGTCCGCCAGCCAGGCCCAGAGCGCGAAGGGGTCGTCCGAACCGGTCACGGCCCGTGCGAAGCCGCGCGGATAGCCGAAGGGGAAGTCGAAGCCCGCGAGCACCCGCCGCCCCTCCGCGCGCTCGGCCTCGAACAGCGCGACGAGATCGGCCTCGGCCGCCGCGCGGGTCCGGAAGTAGCGGGCCTCCGCCGGGCCTCCGTTCCGCGCGATGCCGATCCAGATCGCGTCCGCCACCGGCCGCGCCGGAGACGGGGCCGACCGCGCCGACCAGTCGACCACGACGACCGTATCGAAGCCGGTCAAAGCCCCACCTCGGACAGCACGAAATCCGCGATGGCGGCGGTGTCGTCCAGGTCGAAGACCGGTCGGTCGAGCGACAGCCGCGAGTCGCTCGCCACCGCGCGGATCGTCGGATCGTCGGGCGCGATCAGCGGCTGCCCGGTTTCGCCGCGATGGGCCTCGATCTTGGGGTGCCGGTCGCGCTTGTAGCCCTCGATCAGGATCAGGTCGACCGGCGCCATGCGGGCGATCAACGTGTCGAGCGTCGGCTCGGCTTCGCCGCGCAGCTCGGTCATCAGCGCGGTGCGGTTGCGCGAGGCCAGCATGACCTCGTGCGCCCCGGCAGTGCGGTGGCGGAACGAGTCGCGGCCCTCCTGGTCCACGTCAAAGCTGTGATGGGCGTGCTTGATGGTGCTCACGCGAAAGCCACGCCCGGTGATCTCGGTCACCAGCCGCTCCATCAGGCCGGTCTTGCCGGAGTTCTTCCAGCCGGTCACGCCATAGAGCCTCATGCGCGTCCCGCCCCAGCGGCGATCATCTCCTGCGCCGCCTCGAGGTCCTCGGGCGTGTTGACGTTGAAGAAGGGCTCTCCGGGTCCGTCGAACAGCGCCTCTCGCCCGTCATGGCGGTCGGTCCAGAGCACCACCTTGCGGACGCCGTCCCCGAGTGCCGCGCGCAGGTCGTCGCGCAGCGCGACCGGCCAGAGGCCGAACGTCGGGTGCCGGGCCGTGCCACGGCGCGGGTCGGGTGTGGCCGCCAGCGCGAGCGGCGCGTCCATGCCCCCGCACTCCGCCTGAAGCCGGGCGACCAGATCGCGCGGAAAGAAGGGCGTATCGGCAGCGACGGTCACGATGGTCTCGGCCCCTTGCCCGGCCGCCCAGTCAAGACCGGCGAGGACACCGGCGAGCGGCCCGGGATAGTCGGCCACGCTGTCGGGCAGGACCGGCAGGCCCCAGTCCGCGAACCGCGCCGGGTCTCCGTTGGCGTTGAGCGCCATGCCCGCGACCTGCGGGGCCAGCCGCGCGATCACCTGGTCGAGAAGCGTCGCTCCGCCCAGCGGCAAGAGGCCCTTGTCGCCCCCGCCCATGCGCGTGGCGCGGCCGCCTGCGAGGATGACACCCAGCGGTGCGGTCATTCCTTCCTCCGGTCGTGCTTGTAGGCGGTGGGCATCAGCGCCGGCATCGGCAGCGTGACAAAGCCCGTCTCTGCCTCGTCCGGGACAGCGATCAGCGCGCCCGGCGCGTAGTCCAGCATCAGTTCGCGGCACGGGCCGCACGGCGGGATCACCCGCCCGTGACGGTTGACGGCCGCGACGAAGGTCACCCGGTCATCGGGGTCAGCGGCCATCGCCATGCCCAGCGCCACCGGCTCGGCGCAGATGCTGGCGCGCGGCAAGGTGCTGTCGAGGTTGATCCCGAGATACTGCCGCCCGGACGCGGTCAGCACCACGGCCGCCACCGCGTGCCAGTCGCCCCGCTGGCGGCTGGCCGAGAACGCCCGCGCCGCCTCGATGGCCGCTGCATGGGCCGGGTCCGGACGCCGGGGGCCTGTCATGCGCCGGCCTTGCGGCGGGACTTGCGGCCCTCGTCAGGTACATCCGCCGGATCGGCGTCGCGCACCAGCCGCTCTTCGCCGGCGAGGCAGACGAAGCGCTGCCCGCGCAGACGCCCGATCAGGGTCAGGTTCACCTGCCGGGCGATCTCGACGCCCCAGGCGGTGAAGCCCGAGCGCGAGGCCAGCGCCGGGATCCCCATGAGAGCGCACTTGATGACCATTTCCGAGGTCAGCCGCCCGGTGGTGTAGAGGATCTTGTCCTCGGCCGTCGCACCTTCGAGCACCATCCAGCCCGCGACCTTGTCCACCGCGTTGTGGCGGCCGACATCCTCCATGTAGACGAGCGGGCGGTCACGCTCGCAGAGGACCGTTCCGTGAATCGCCCCGGCCTCGAGGTAGAGCGACGGCGTCGTGTTGATCTTGCGCGACAGGGCATAGAGCCACGAGGTCCGAAGCTCGGCGTCGGGCAGGCGCACGCCCTCCAGCCCCTCCATCATGTCACCGAAGACGGTGCCCACCGCGCAACCCGACGTGCGGGTCTTTTTCTGCATCTTCTCTTCGTAGGTGGTGGCCGAGGCGGTGCGGACCACGACGGTCTCGACCTCCTCGTCGTAGGAGATGCCGGTGATCTCCTCGCCGTCGCGCAGCATCCCCTGGTTCCGCAGGAAACCCACGGCAAGGTAGTCGGGGTGATCCCCGATGGTCATCGCGGTCACGATCTCCTGGCCGTTCAGGAAGATCGTCAGCGGGCGTTCCTCGACCACCTGCGTCTCGACCGGTGCGCCGGTCTGGTCCGTGCCGGTGACAGCGCGGGTCAGGCCGGGCGTGCCGGGGTCCGGCGCCAGGAGGTAGTCGTCCGTGTAAGGGCGGGCCGTCAATTGCATCTCCCTCGTCCGAGGTCTACGCGAATGGCATGGAATGAAAGGGGTAGCGATGGCGGCGCGCGGCGTAAAGTCACCTTACCGGCAGGGCGTCCTCGACGCGCTGCCTTTCCTGGCGGTCGTCGGGCCGTTCGGTCTGCTCTTCGGCGTGGTCTCGCGCGAGGCGGGGCTGACGATCTTCGAATCGCTGTCCTTTTCAGTCGTGGTGATCGCGGGCGCGGCCCAGTTCACCGCGCTCCAGTTGATGAGCGATCACGCCCCGACGCTGGTGGCCGTGGCCTCGGCGCTGGCGATCAACCTGCGCATGGCCATGTACTCCGCGTCCATGACGCCGCATCTCGGTCACCTGCCGCTGTGGAAGCGGTGCTTCGTGGCCTACTTCCTCGTCGATCAGACCTACGCGCTGGGGGCCCTCAACTTCGAACGCAGCCCCTGGAGCGCCGCCGAGAAGTTCCGCTACTTCATGGGCACGGTCACGCCTGTCTGTTTCCCGTGGTATATCTCGACGCTCATCGGGGCCTGGGCGGGCAGCGCCATCCCCACGGATTTCGGGCTCGATTTCGCAGTGCCGATCGCCTTCCTCGCCATGGTCGGACCGATGCTGCGCACGCCGGCGCACATGGCCGCCGCCTTCACCGGCGCGGTGGTCGCGCTGCTGGCGGCGGGCCTGCCGTTCAACCTCGGCCTCATCGTCGGCGGGCTGGCCGGCATGATCGCGGGCGCGCAGGTCGAACAGCGGATGGAGCGAGAGGAGGAACCGGCATGAACGGCAACGAGATCGCCACCTCCACGCTCTGGATCGTGATCTTCGGCCTCGGGATCGGCAGCTTCGCGCTGCGGATCGTGTTCCTGGGCCTCATCGGCGACCGGGCGTTGCCGCCCTGGGTGCTGCGCCACCTGCGCTATACCGCCGCGGCGATCCTGCCCGCGCTTGTGGCGCCGCTGGTGGTCTGGCCCGCCGCGACCGATGGCGAGCCTGACCCGGTGCGCCTGTTCGCGGCGCTGGCGACCTTTGCCGTCGCCTTCTCGTTCCGCAACGTGCTGGCCGCGATGATCACCGGCGCGGCCACGCTCGGCTTCGGGCTCTGGCTATTCAGCTAGACGCGCGCGGCGTCGGCTCAGCTTCCGCTGCGCTCTTCGAAAAAGGCGTCGACGGCGCGGCTCTTGTCATCGGCGTCGGTCTCGTAGCGCGTGCGCTCGGTCACGCCGGGCAGGCGCGCGAACTGGCGCTTGAGCGACAGCGGGAAGAATGTCGGGCGGATGGTCTCGAACCCGTCGAGCTGGCGCAGGATGCGCGAAGTCGACTGCGTGCAGAAGGCCTGCCCCACCCGGCCGTTCTCCATCACGAGCCGCAGCGCCTTCTCGGCGACCGGCGCGGGCACCTCGCGGCGCTGAACGATCACGTGGTAGGTCTCGCGCGCGTGGGCCCCTTCGTAGAGCTCGGCCAGCTCGGGCGTCATGCCGTAGATCACGTCGCCGCGTTCGATCATCCGGGGGTGGCTGACCGAGCCCGCCGGGTCGAACACCACGCGCTGCGAGGCATTGATCATCATCGAGGTGTGCGCGCCGTCACCGTTCTCGTTCGAGACCATGGTGAACAGCGTGATCGCCGGCGGGCCGTCGAACCGGTAGGCCGCCCGGGAAACCGCATCGGGCGTGGCATCCGGGCCCGACTCGGGCATGCCGCAGCCGGCCAGGCCCGCGGCCGAAGCCGCGGACACGAGAAAAAGACGTCTGTGCATCACGTGGCGCGGATCAGGTGCCGAAGATCGCGAGGAAAATGGCGATCGCCACGATGACGATCCCGGCGCGCGTGGTCCAGGTCACGAAGCCCGCAAAGGTCTTCTCGTGGTCGCTGATGTCCATCTGACCGTGCTTGTGCTCTGCCATGGATCGGGTCCTTCCAGTGTCGTGTTCGGGAACGGTCTCTAGCCGGTTTCCAACCACCTGTCACGAGGGCGAAGCGCCGCAACACGCGTTTGTCGCCGCGCGACCGGGCCTCGGTTCAGCAGGCCCGGAACACCCAGGCCCCGTCGTCCCGCACGGTCCGGGTGGCGCGGCCTGTGTGCCACAGGTGCAGGCAGTGGGCCATCGCCTCGACCAGCGCGAGGCCGTATTCGCCCGCGCCGATCTTGCGCTTGAAGAGCGGTGGAAAACACTCGCCCGCCGCGCGCGGCTCGGCGAGGTGCGTGTGCAGGCGGTCGAGCGCGCCATGGTGGTTGTCGATCAGCTGGCGCATCCGCGTGGGCAGCCCGGTGAACGGCAGCTTGTGCCCTCCGAGAACCAGGTGCTCCGGCCGCGCCAGCGCCGCCAGCCGCTCGCAGGCCTCGAGCCATTCAGCCACGGGATCCGCCTCGGGCTCGGTGGCGTAGACCCCGATGTTCGGGCTGATCGACGGCAGCAGCTGGTCGCCGCCGAGGACGAGATCGTCGTCGCGGCTCCAGAACGTCGCGTGCTCGGGCGCATGACCGTTGCCGATGTGCACGTCCCAGTCGCGCCCTCCCATGCGAATGGTGTCGCCCTGCCGCACCCGGCGAAAGCCGAGCGGCATCGGGTGGACCACGTCGGCGAAGTTGAACGGCCGCTCCTCGGATCGCTGGGCGAGGATCGCGGGGTCCATGCCCGCGCGCCGCCAGTAGTCTAGCGTCTCCTCGGCGGGCCGGTCCTGCTCATCGAGAAGCAGCATCCGCGCGAACAGCCACGCGGTCCGCGTGGTCACCAGCGTGGCGCCGCGCTCTTGGAACCAGCCGGCCATGCCCACATGATCCGGGTGGTGATGGGTGACCACCACGCGCGTCACCGGCTTGCCGGCCAGCGGCCCGTCGAGCAGCGCCTGCCACAGACGCTCGCCCCGGTTGGACCGGAAGCCGGTGTCGATCAGGGTCCAGCCGTCACCCTCGTCGAGCGCGTAGACGTTCACGTGGTCGAGCTTCATCGGCAGCGGCAGGCGCATCCACAGAACGCCCGGCGCCACCTCGATGGCCGCGCCCTCGGCCGGCGGCTCTGACCAGGGATACCGGATACCGTTGCGTGTGCCGTCCATGAAGGTCCTCGTCGGATCGTCGCGCCGGCGTGCGGGGCCGGCAGGTCGCGCGACCATGCGCGCGCGGGCCCCGAGAGGCAACCCGCGCCGCCCTGTGGCGCAGCGTCGGGACGTCCCTCCGCGTCGCACCGCGTCGAGCGTCATCTTTCAAAATGCACCCGCCGGAGGCCCGGTCGCCGCCGCCCATGTTCCGCCTATCAGCGACGGACGCGGCCGCCCGGCACACAACGGGGCACCGGCGAGCCGAAACCGCCCCAGAACGCCCGCAGGGTCTTAGTTGGAAGGAATATCCCCGCCGGAGGCACCCTGTCCCCGCCACGCAGACAGCCGCCGCCGGTCTGCCCGGCGGCGGCCAAGAGCGCTCAGGCCGCGAGGTCGTCCGGCGACACCGCGTAGAGATCCTCGGCCCCGGCGCGCGCGTGGGCCAGGTGACCGGCGTGCTGCGGCAGGAGCCGCGTGATGTAGAACCGCGCCAGCCGCGCGCGCGGGCCCTCGGGATCGGCCATCGCCGCCATCAGGTGCGCGTGACCGCCCAGCACGCGGGCAAAGCCCATCAGGAACGGCACCGAACCGGCGAACCGCGCATTGAGGTCGTCCTGGGCCACCAGCCATTCCACGGTCTCGCGCAGGGTCTCGGCCGCCTCCCAGACCGGGGCCGCGAGGTCGGGCATCCGCTCGCGCGCGGTCTCGGCGAAGCTCTCGATCTCGTCGAGCATGGCGAAGGCCGCCTCGCCGCCGTCCGCCATCTTGCGCGCCACGAGATCCATCGCCTGGATGCCGTTGGTGCCCTCGTAGATCGCCGTCACACGAACGTCGCGCAGGAACTGCGCCGCGCCGGTCTCTTCGACATAGCCCATGCCGCCGTGGACCTGGATGCCCATGTCGGCGACCGCCATGCCTGTCTCGGTCCCGAAGGTCTTGGCGATCGGCGTGAGGAACGCGGCCCGCGCCGCCCAGTCTTCCCCCCCGCCGGACCGCGCGCGGTCGAGCGCCACGGCGCACATCAGGGCGATCGCGCGCGCCGCGAAGATGTCTGCTTTCATCGTGGTCAGCATCCGGCGCACGTCGGCATGATCGACGATGGAGCCGGTGGCGTTCTCGACCTTCGACGCGCCCTGCCTGCGGTCCAAGGCGTAGGCCAGCGCGTGCTGGAACGCGCCTTCCGCGACACCGATCCCCTGCGCGCCGACACCGAGCCGCGCGTTGTTCATCATTGTGAACATCGCCTTCATGCCGCCGTTCTCGGGCCCGACCAGCCACCCGGTGGAGCGGTCGTAGTCCAGCACCGCCGTGGGCGAGCCGTGGATGCCCATCTTTTCCTCGAGAGACACGGTCCGCACGTTGTTGAACGGCCCCGGACCGCCGTCCTCGGTGGGCAGGTACTTGGGCACCATGAAGAGGCTGATCCCCTTCGTGCCCGGCGCCGCGTCGGGCAACCGCGCCAGCACGAGGTGACAGATGTTCGGCGTGAGGTCGTGATCGCCCCAGGTGATGTAGATCTTCTGCCCGGTGATCGCGTAGGTGCCGTCGCCGTTCGGTTCGGCCTTCGTACGCAGCGCGCCCACGTCCGAACCGGCCTGCGGCTCGGTCAGGTTCATCGTCCCGGTCCACTCGCCCGAAATCAGCTTCGGCAGGTAGAGCGCCTTCAGCTCGTCCGAGGCATGCGCCTCGAGCGCGTCGATCTGGCCCTGTGTCAGCATCGGGTTGAGCTGTAGCGCGAGGTTGGCAGACGATACCATGTCGTTGACCGCGGTGGTCAGCGCCATCGGCAGGCCCATGCCGCCGTGCTCGGGATCGGCCGAGATCGCAACCCATCCTCCCTCGGCGATGGCGCCATACGCGGCGTCGAAGCCCTCGGAGGTGCGCGTCACACCGTTCTCGAGACGCGCCGGGTCGGTGTCGCCCGCACGACGGGTGGGCGCGAGGACCTCCTCGCAGAGCCGCCCGGCCTCGGTCAGGATCGCCTCGACGGTCTCGGGCGTGGCCTCGGCAAAGCGCTCGGTGCCGGCGAGCGCGGCCAGGTCGACCACGTGCGCGTAGAGAAAGCGGAACTCGTCCACGGGGGCGCGGTAGGGCATGAGGTCTCCTCCATCGGCTCGGTCGGGTCGGCACAGCGTGGCCCGGCGGAGACGATCCGGCAAGCCGGGACGCGGCGTCCCGACGCGCCCGGGCACGGCCGGAACGTCGCGTCAGAGCGCGCTCAGGTCTCCCGCGGCCCCGGGCGCGGCGCCTCGTCGGCGTAGCGGCGCGAGGCCTCCCCGATCTCGTCCATGTCCGGAAAGCGCGGAAACGACAGCGGCGTATCGAGGTGGACGAACGGCAGTTTCTCGTCGGTCTGGGTCTCGACGAAGGGGGCGAGCTGCGCCGCCTCGTCCAGCATCGTCGCACGCACGTTGACGAAGCCGTAGGGCGCGTCGAACGTCGTGAAGATCCACGAAAGGCACTCCGGGCAGTGCATGTGGTTCTGCCCCTCGGTGCGCGCGCCGCCCCGCACCGGCGTCGCGCCCTCCGCGGCAAAGCCCGCCTCGGGAATCGCCACCGACAGGGAGAACGCGCCGCCCGTCATCTTCTGGCAGCCGCGGCAATGGCAGGCCATGGTCAGGATCGGCGGCGCCCCGATCCGCAGGGTGACGGCGCCGCAGCGGCACGCCCCGTGCCAGGGCAGGTTCCATTCCGGGACGGATTGCGTCATGTCGATCCTCGCCGGGGCGGCGTGCCCCGCGCCCTGCCTACCATGTCCGTTCCAGCCTGTATGCCCCGATGCCCGACACGCCCGCCAAGACCCAGCGCCTGAGCGCCGACGACGCCGGCATCGCCCGGGCGGCCGAACTGCTGCGGGCCGGCCGGCAGGTCGCCTTCCCCACCGAGACGGTCTACGGGCTCGGTGCGGACGCCACCAACGACGATGCCGTGGCGGGCATCTACGCCGCCAAGGACCGCCCGCAATTCAACCCGCTGATCGTGCACCTGCCCGATGTCGATGCGGCCCGCGCGCTGGTGGAGTGGCCCGAGGCGGCCGGACGCGTCGCCGCCGCCCACTGGCCGGGCCCGATCTCGTTGGTGCTTCCGCTGCGCGCCGGCGCGCGCGTCTCGAAGCTGGTGACCGCGGGTCTCGACACCCTGGCGGTGCGCGTGCCCGCCCATCCGGTGGCCCGCGCGCTCCTGCGCGCCACCGGGCGCCTCGTGGCCGCGCCCTCGGCCAATCGCTCGGGCCGGATCAGCCCGACGCGGGCCGACCATGTCCTGCACACGCTCGACGGGCGCATCGCCGCGGTGCTCGAAGGCGGCGGCTCCGAGGTCGGCCTCGAATCGACGATCCTCGGCCTTGCCGGCGCGCCGATGCTCCTGCGGCCCGGCGCGGTCTCCGCGGACGCCCTCGCAGCCACGCTGGGCGGGCCGGTTGCAGCACGGGCGGAGGACGCCGCGATCTCCGCCCCCGGGCAGATCGTCTCGCACTACGCGCCCGACGCCGGCCTTCGGCTCGAGGCGACCGCGTGGCGCCCGGGCGAGGCGCGGCTGGGATTCGGGCCCGTCGACTGCGACCTCAACCTGTCCAAGGCAGGCGACCTGCGCGAGGCCGCCGCCAATCTCTTCGCACATCTTCACGCCCTCGACGCAGGCGGACCGCAGACCATCGCCGTGTCGCCGATCCCGCAGACGGGTCTCGGCGCTGCCATCAACGACCGCCTCACGCGCGCCGCAGCGCCCCGCTAGACGACGCTCCCCCGGCGCAGGCCAACCCGTTCGCCGGTCATCTTCCCGGCAAGGCATACCGTGTCCGGAGGCCTCCGGACGGCTCCGCCCGCGCCCGGCGCGAGCCGCTTCTTCTCGTCCCAAATACTCCCGCCGGAGGCGTCCCGCGGGCGCCGTCCCGCGCACCGGGCGGGCCCTGGCGCAAACGGGGTCTGCCCCGCCGGGGGCTGTCAAAGGCCGAAAATGTTCATAAGTAGCGGACAGGCATTTCAGCGAACGGAGGACCGCATGTCCCTGCGCATCAACGACACCATCCCCGACCTGACCGTCGAGACCGACGCCGGCACCTTCTCCCTGCACGAGTTCGTGGGCGACGGCTGGGCGATCTTCTTCTCGCACCCCAAGGACTTCACGCCGGTCTGCACCACCGAGTTCGGCGCCGTGGCGCAGCTGGCCGACGAATGGGCCAAGCGCAACACCAAGCCGCTCGGCATCTCGGTCGACTCGGTCGACGACCACCGCAAGTGGAAGTCCGACATCGAGGTGGTGAGCAAGGGCGCCAAGGCCGGTTTCCCGATCGTGGCCGACAGCGATCTCGCGGTTTCCAAGGCCTTCGACATGCTGCCCGCCGAAGCCTACCTGCCCGACGGCCGGACCCCGAACGACACCGCCACCGTGCGTGCCGTCTACATCATCGGCCCGGACAAGAAGGTGAAGCTCATCATGACCTACCCGATGAACGTGGGTCGTAACTTCGCCGAGGTGCTGCGCGCGCTCGACGGCCTTCAGACCGCGGCCGAGTACGGCGTGGCCACGCCTGCCAACTGGACTGTCGGCGATGACGTCGTGATCCCGGCGACGGTCTCGGCGGAAGATGCGGCAAACCGGTTCGGTCAGTACCAGACGGTGCTGCCGTACCTGCGTATGGCCAAGCTGCCGAGCTGATCTTCCAGAAAAGGGCGCGGGGCATCGGCTCCGCGCCCTTTTTCATGCGCGCCGCAGGTGCGCGCCCGACCGCTTCCCAGGACAGCCGATGCCCGCACCGTTCCAGATCGGCGACGCCGAGATCGCCCCCGGCACGCGCCAGACCGTCGAGCTGCCGGTCTCGGTGCTGTCGGACCACACGCCCGTGACGCTTTCCGCGCACGTGATCCACGGCCGCAAGCCGGGACCTGCGATGTTCGTCTCCGCCGCGATCCACGGCGACGAGGTGATCGGCGCCGAGATCGTCCGCCGGCTCCTGCGCGCGGCCCCCGTGGCGCGGCTGTCGGGCACGCTGGTCACCGTGCCGATCGTCAACTCGTTCGGTTTCCTCAACCAGTCGCGCTACCTGCCCGACCGGCGCGATCTGAACCGCTGTTTTCCAGGCTCGGCCGAGGGTTCTCTCGCCGGTCGCCTGGCCGACCTGTTCCTGACCGAGGTCGTGCGCCGCTGCGACGTGGGCATCGACCTGCACTCGGCCGCCGTCGGCCGCACCAACCTGCCGCAGATCCGCCTGACCCCCGGCAACGCGCGGCTGCGCCGGCTGGGCGATGCCTTCGCCGCGCCGGTGTCGCTTCTGTCGAAGGTGCGCGACGGTTCGCTGCGCGGCGCCGCCGAGGAAGCGGGCGTGGACGTCCTGCTCTACGAGGCGGGCGAGGGCCTGCGCTTCGACGAGTTCGCGGCGCGGGCCGGTGTCGCGGGAATCCTGCGGGTGATGCACGCGCTCAACATGATCGGCCCGCGCGGCGTGCCCCGGATGCGCGCCCAGCCGGTCTTCTGCGAACGGTCCGGCTGGGTGCGCGCACCTTCGGGCGGGCTTCTCCGGACGCTCAAGGCCAGCGGCGACTACGTCGAGGAAGGGGCCGTGCTGGGTGTCGTCTCGGACCCGTTCGGCGACGTCGACCACGAGGTCACCGCACAGAGCGACGGCGTGGTGATCGGGCGCACGAACCTGCCTGTGGTCAATGAGGGGGACGCGCTTTTCCACATCGCGCAGCCCGCCCGCGAGGTCGCGCCCGAGGCCGCCGAACGCGAGCTGGCGCACCTGCTGGACGCCCCGGCCCTCTTCGACGAGGACGAGATCATCTGAGGCGGCCGGGTTGCACGCGCCACGCGGCGCGGTCCATACCCCGCGCGACACCCGAGAGACCCGGAGGCCCCATGCCGTTCACCCTCGCCACGTGGAACATCAACTCGGTCCGCCTGCGCGCGGGCCTCGTCGCCGACCTCCTGCGCGATGAGGGGCCGGACGTTCTCTGCATGCAGGAGTGCAAGAGCCCGGTGGACAAGATCCCCGCCGAGACCTTCCGCGAGGCGGGCTATGCCCACATGGTCGCCCGCGGCGACAAGGGCTACAACGGCGTGGCGATCCTGTCGAAGGTGCCGCTGGAGGACGCGGGCGATTTCGACTTCGCCGGCCTCAAGCAGTCCCGCCACGTGGCCGCGCGTCTCGAGAACGGTGTCGTCGTCCACAACTTCTATGTCCCGGCAGGCGGCGATGTGCCCGACCGCGAGAAGAACGAAAAGTTCGGTCAGAAGCTCGACTACCTCGCCGACATGCGCGCCCATTTCGCCGACAGCCGCCCCGAAAAGTCGATCCTCGTCGGGGACCTGAACATCGCCCCGCGCGAGGACGACGTCTGGTCGCACAAGCAACTGCTCAAGGTCGTCTCGCACACTCCCGTCGAGGTCGAGGCGCTGACCGCCGCGCAGGAAGCCGGCGGCTGGGTCGACGTCACCCGGAAGGACATCCCCGAGGGACAGCTCTACTCGTGGTGGTCCTATCGCTCGCGCGACTGGGACGCCGCCGACAAGGGCCGCCGGCTCGATCACGTCTGGGCCACGCCCGACATCGCCGGGGCCGCGCACTCCAGCCGCATCCTGCGCCACGTCCGCGGCTGGGAGAAACCGTCGGACCACGCCCCGGTCTTCGCGACGTTCGATCTGTGAGGTCTGGGCGGCGCGCGACCCCCTGCGTCGGGCGCCGCCCTTGCAAGAGCCCATCGGCTAAGCCATCTACCCCACCAACAGCGACGTGATGTCGCCACCGGCCATTGAAGGACAGACGCGATGATCGAACTCGGCGGATCGCAGAGCCAGCCTCAGGGCGGCGGCTCGGAGCACATCAAGGACGTCTCGGAGATGACGTTCATGCAGGACGTGGTCGAGGCCAGCCAGCAGGTCCCGGTGATCGTGGACTTCTGGGCGCCGTGGTGCGGCCCCTGCAAGACGCTTGGGCCGATGCTGGAGGATGCAGTCAAGGCGGCCAATGGCGCGGTCAAGATGGCCAAGGTCAACGTGGACGAGGCGCAGCAGATCGCGGCGCAACTGCGGATCCAGTCGATCCCCACCGTCTACGCCTTCTACCAGGGCCAGCCGATCGACGGCTTCCAGGGCGCGGTGTCTCAGTCCGAAATCAAGGCTTTCGTGGATCGTGTCGCCCAGCAGGGCGGCGGAGCGGCCGGCGACTCCTCCAACGGTCTCGATGACGCGCTCGCCGCGGCGGAAGAGATGCGCGAGGCCGGGCAGACTGACGATGCGCTTCAGATCTACCAAGCCGTGCTGGGCGAGGACGAGAAGAACCCCCGCGCCTATGCCGGTATCGTCGCGACGTTGATCGAGATGGGCGACGTGGACAAGGCGGAGGCGGTGCTGAATGGTGCACCCGCCGAGATTGCCACCACGCCGGAACTCGAGGCCGCGCACGCGCAGATCGCGCTGGCCCGGCAGGCCGAGAACGCCGGCCCGCTGGCCGACCTCCAGACAAAGGTCGAGGCCGACCCCGCGGATCACCAGGCGCGATACGACTACGCGCTGGCGCTTCAGGCGGCGGGCCGCACGGAAGAGGCCGTGGATCAGCTGCTGGAGCTTTTCCGCCGGGACCGGACGTGGAACGACGAGGCTGCGAAAACCCAGCTTTTCACGGTGTTTGACGCTCTCAAACCGAACGATCCCATCGTGTTGAACGGTCGGCGCAAATTGTCCTCGATGATATTTGCCTGATACCGCCACCGGGCTAGCTGGGCTTGGCATGAGCCGCCTCCCAGATCTGCCGGACACGATCCCCGTATTCCCGCTTCCGGGCGCGCTGCTGTTGCCGCGAGCCCGGCTGCCGCTGCACCTGTTCGAGCCACGCTATCTCGCGATGCTCGACGACTGTCTGAAAACCGAATCCCGCCTGATCGGCATGGTCCAGCCTGCCCCGACCCCGAGGAACGAGAAGGCCCTGCACAAGATCGGCTGTGCCGGGCGCCTCACCCAGTTCTCGGAAACCGAGGACGGCAGGTACATGATTACGCTGACCGGCATCTCTCGGTTCCGCGTACAGCGCGAGATCGACGGGTTCACGCCCTATCGCCGGTGCGAGGTCGACTGGGCCGGGTTCGAGGCAGACCGTGGCAAGCCGGAACACGACACCGAGTTCGGCCGCGAGTCGTTCCTCAAGCTCCTCGACAAGTACTTCTCGGCGCGCGAGCTGTCGGCGGACTGGGCGACGCTGAAGGAGGCCGATGACGAACTGCTCATCAACTCGCTGTCGATGCTTCTGGACTTCGATGCCGAGGAAAAGCAGGCGCTTCTCGAGGCGCCCTCGCTGTCGACGCGTCGCGAAACGCTCGTGACCCTCATCGAATACACCCTCCGCGGCGGCGGAGAGACCGGAGAAGGCCCGCTGCAATGACCGATCCCGTGCACGAGCCGCACACGCCGTTCGACCGCCGAATGCTCGAGGCGCTGGTCTGCCCGGTCTCTCAAGGGCGGCTCGATTACGACGCCGAGCGTCAGGAACTGGTCAGCCAGCGCGCCAACCTCGCCTACCCGATCCGCGACGGCATCCCGGTGATGCTGCGCGACGAGGCGCGCATCCTCGACTGAGGCGACCCGCGCCCTAGCTCGCCCCCGGACCATGCAGGCCCGCGCAGACGTCGCGCGGGCCTTCGCTTTTTCGGCCGGAGCCCCGCGATGAGCCAGACACGCGACCTCAACGACATGACCCCTGCGCGTGCGCTCTGGACGGTGAGCGCGCCCATGGCCATCGGCATCCTCGGGGTCATGTCGGTGGGCCTCGCCGACAGCTTCTTCCTCGCCCGCACGGGCGAGACCGAGCTGACCGCCATCGGTTTCGTCTATCCGGTGATCGTGGCGATCACGTCGCTGTCGATCGGACTCGGCGCAGGCGTCAGTGCCGTGGTCAGCCAGCGTCTGGGCGAGACCGCCGACGACCGCGACAGCGCCGCGCTGGCGCAGCACGCGCTGATCATGGCCGGCGGTCTCGCGATGATCGCGGCGCTGATCGTCTGGTCCACGTCAGGGCTGCTGTTCGGTGTGCTCGGCGCCGAGGGCGCGGTTCTCGAAGCGATCCTCGCCTACATGCCGTGGTGGTGCCTCGGCTTCCCGTTCCTCGTTTCGGCGCAGGCGCTCAACAGCGTGTTCCGGGCGGGCGGTCATTCCGAGTTCGCCGCGGCCGCCATGGTCGGCCAGTCGGTGCTGAACGTGGCGCTCGATCCACTGTTCATCTTCGGCCTCGGCCCGGTGCCCGAGCTGGGCATCGCGGGCGCCGGTATCGCCACGGCGACGGCCCGGGCGCTGGCGTTCGTGGCGATCCTCGTTTTTGCGATCCGGTCGGGGCGCATGGACATCTCGCGTGCGGGGCTTGGGAGCTTTCCGGCATCGGCCCGGCGGATCGGACGTATCGGCGTGCCCTCGGCCCTGTCGAACGCGATCAACCCCGCAGGCATGGCTCTGGTAACCGCCGCCGTGGCCGTCGTGGGTGACGCTGCGGTGGGCGGCTTCGGCGCGGCGACCCGGGTGCAGTCGTTGCTGTTCCTTCCGATGCTGGCGCTGTCCGCCGGGATCGGCCCGGTCGTTGGACAGGCCTGGGGCGCCGGGCATCACGACCGCGCCCGCACCACGGTGCGGCTGACCTTCCTGTTCTGCGTGGCCTATGGCGCGGCGACCTGCCTTGCCATGTGGCTGCTGGCGCGCCCGGTCTCGGTCTGGATGACCGACGGGATGGAGGCGGTGTCCTACTCGGCCGATTACCTGCGCTGGGTGTCGATCGGATTCTTCGGCTACGGCATCCTCGTGACCGCGAACGCCGCGATGAACGCGCGGGAAAAGCCGATGCACTCGCTCGGCCTCAGCCTCGGCCGCATCGCGCTGGTCTACGTGCCGGGCGCCTGGGCCGGGGTGAGCCTTCTGGGCTACGGCGGCATCCTCGGCGCGGCGCTTGCGGCGAACCTGGCGGCGGCGGTCGCCGCCGTGGCCCTGTGCAGCCGGGTGGGGCTTCTGGCGCCCTCGGCCTGGATCGGCGGGGCGCCGCGCGGGCGCTCTCCTGCGGCGAATTGACAGGCCGCGGCGGCTTCGCTACGTCGCCCGCTCTGCCGACAGGAGGACATCATGGGACGCACGCGGAAGGGGCGCGACATTTCGGGCTGGCTGGTCGTGGACAAGCCGGCCGGGCTGACCTCGACGGCGGTGGTGAACAAGGTCCGCTGGGCGCTGTCGGCCAAGAAGGCCGGGCACGCGGGCACCCTCGATCCCGCGGCGACCGGGGTGCTGGCGGTGGCCCTCGGAGAGGCGACCAAGACCGTTCCCTACATCACCGACGCGCTCAAGGCCTACCGCTTCACCGTGACCATGGGCGCCGCGACGAACACCGACGATGCCGAGGGCGAAGTGATCGCGACCTCGGAAACACGGCCCGGCGATGACGACATCAAGGAGGCGCTGCACGCCTTCGTCGGAGAGATCATGCAGGTGCCGCCGCAATTCTCGGCTGTGAAGATCGACGGCGAACGCGCCTATGCCAAGGCCCGCGAAGGCGAGGAGGTCGAGATCGCCGCCCGCCCGCTCTGGGTCGAGGAATTGACCATGATCGGCCGTCCCGACGTGGATCACGTCGAGCTGGAAATGGTTTGCGGCAAGGGCGGCTACGTGCGCGCCATCGCGCGGGACCTCGGCGAAAAACTTGGGTGCCTGGGACACGTCCTGTCGCTGCGCCGCGTGTGGTCAGGGCCGTTCGAAGCCTCCGAAAGCATTTCGTTCGAGAAGATCGAGGCCCTGGCCAAGTCGCCGGAGCTGGACGACTACCTGCTGCCCGTCGAGGCTGGTCTTTCCGATCTGCCAGAGGCGCGCTGCACCGCCGAGTCCGCGGTGCGCCTGCGCAACGGCAACCCCGGGATGGTGATCGCCAGCGACCTCGACTACGGCGAGGAATGCTGGGCCTCGCTCGACGGGCGCGCGGTGGCGGTCGGCCGCTACAAGGGAGGCGAGCTGCACCCGGTCCGGGTCTTCCGCTAGGATCAGCGCGGCGCGGCACCCTTCGGCGCTTGGCCGTCGGATGACCCGTGGGTTCGACGGGCCGTGTCGAACGGTGTTTCTTCGTGGGCTTGTTTGCCGGGCGCCGTGTGCCCATGCTCTCTCAGTTCGGTCGGTGATCCACTGGCGATTGACAACCCGGAGGGTTCCGGTGCGCCCGCATCGGAACCGGCGGGCACCGGTCCAATCGAACCGCAGTTAGAACCCCTCTGCGACAGACCAGCTTCTCAGGTCTGAGGCATGGCGGGGGTCCCGCCTCGCGCCAGCCCTCCCTACCGGTCAACGGTATCCGCCCCCGGCGCGCCCTTGTGGAACCACTGCGACGATGCAGCGAACGACCCGGGCATACCCGGACCGCACCGCCCCTCACCCCGGCAGTATGCGCGCCATTTCGGCCTCGTACTCGGCCCAGGTCATCGTGGCCGCGTTGCCAGCGTATCCGTGGTAGTGCGAGCGGCCGGTCGCGGTGGGCAGTCCCGCCCATATCTTCGCGAGGTTGTGCATGAAGGTCCTCCGCGGCAGTCGTCCGGTCATTGCCTCGGCCAGCCCGGCCTCGGCCAGCAGACGATCGCCGAGGCGGTCCTGCACCGCCGGGGTGAACATCGTCGCGGGCGACAGTCCTTCCTCCCGCACGAGGCGGCGCAGGGTCGCGGGGATGAACTGATAGCGTCCGATGGCGTGCGGCTGGCCGGGCGTCGCGCGGGTCCATGCCTCGATCTCGGCCAGCGTCATGCGGGTGGGCGGCTTCGGAGGCTTCCCGCGCGCCCCGTGCTGCACGGCGTCGTAGCCGTCGCGCCCGGCCTCCGCCCGCGCGATGAGATGGCGCAGTCGGTCCGCAATCGACCCGCCGGGACCGATTCCGCCCCACGGCGCGCGCCGGACGCGTCCCGTCGTGTCGCGCCGCGGCGGGGGCGCAAACAGCCCCGCCGCCGCGCGATCGGCAAACAGGCTGCCCCCCGCGGCCGTTCCGCCGCCTTTTTCCGGCGGAGAGACCAGCGCCGCCGCGCGCCCCGATGTCAGGGCGGCGAGGGATAGCTGGTTGGCCATCGCCCCGGGCGGACACAGCAAGCCAAGGACCAACAGCACCGGAAGAAGACGGTCGAGTCGCGGGAGATGGAGAGCCATGCCCCGGTCATCGCAGCCGAAGGTTCACATCCGGTTTCCGGTCTACGCGCCGGACACGGAAAGATGCGCGTCGCGGACCTCGGGGCGGGCGTCGAGCGCGGCGAAGCTGTCATCGAACCGAACCCGTCCGTGGTCGAGGATCACCGCCCGGTCGGCCACCGCGCGGGCGAAGGCGAGGTTCTGCTCGGACAGGACCACGGTCAGGCCCTCGGCCTTGAGCCGCCGCACCGCGCGGGCCATCTGCGCCACGATCACCGGTGCAATCCCCTCGGACGGCTCGTCCAGCAGGACGAGCGCCGGGTTGCCCATCAGCGTGCGCGCGATGGTCAGCATCTGCTGCTCCCCGCCCGACAGCGCCTTGCCAAGATTGCCGCGCCGCTCGGCGAGGTTCGGGAACAGCTCGAACAGCGCGTCCTCGGACCAGCCGACCGCACCCTCGCGCGGCGGCTGGCGGCCGACTTCGAGGTTCTCGGCCACGGTGAGCTGGGTGAAGATGCGCCGCTCTTCGGGCACGTAGCCGAGACCCGCCCGCGCGATCCGGTAGGAGGGCCAGCCGGTGATCTCCTGCCCTCGGAACGTCACCCGCCCGGCGCGCGGCGGGACCAGACCGATGATCGACTTGAGCGTCGTGGTCTTGCCCGCGCCGTTCCGGCCCAGAAGCGCCACGACCTCTCCGGGCGCGACCGAAAAGCTCACCCCGTCCAGGACCTGCGCGCGGCCGTAGAATGTCGCGATGTCCGCGACCTCGAGCATGGGGGCCCCCTCAGCCATCGCGCGCCTCCGCCGCCAGCGCCTCGGCCCCGCCGCCGAGATAGACCTCCTGCACGCGGGCATCGGCGCGGATCGCCTCGGGCGGGCCGTCGGCGATGATCTCCCCCCGGTTCAGGACCAGCACGCGGTGGGCATGGCCGAAGACAGCCTCCATGTCGTGTTCCGTGAAAAGGACCGCCATGCCCTGCCGCGCGACGATCCCGGCCGTCAGTTCCATAAGGGCGGCGCGCTCGGCCGGGGCCATGCCGGCGGTGGGTTCGTCCATCAGCAGAAGGCGCGGCCCGTGCGCCAGTGCCATCGCAAGATCGAGCCGTTTGAGATCGCCGTAGGCCAGCACCGCTGCCGGACGCCCGGCCTGGTCGGCCATGCCCACCTGCTCCAGCAGCGCCATCGCCTCGTCGCGGTAGAGCCGGCGGAACCGGGGCCATGCGGCGAAGGACCGGCGGTGATGCGACATGAGCGCGGTCTGCACGTTCTCGACCACCCGCATGGAGCCGTAGGTCGCCGTCACCTGGAAGGTCCGCCCCACCCCTGCGCGCCACACGCGCCGCGCGGGCCAGCCGCTGATGTCGCGCCCGTCGAGCAGAACCTGGCCCGAGGTCGGGTCGGTCTGGCCCATGAGCATGTCGAAGCAGGTGGATTTGCCCGCGCCGTTCGGCCCGATCAGCGCGAGCATTTCCCCGGGGGCAAGGCGGAACGACACGCCGTCCACGGCGCGGATCGCCCCGAAATGGCGCGACAGGTCGCGGACCTCGAGGATCGGGGTCATCGCGCATCCTCCCGCGCCGGGTCGGCGTCACGGGTGAGCCCCGCGCGCCGCGCGAGCCCGCGCGCCGCGCCGACGATGCCCTCGGGCGCCACGATGACAACGGCGATGATGAGAAGGCCCAGCGTCAGGCGCCAGAACGCGAAGCGGGTCAGCAGGTCCTCGGCGCTTTCGAACACCGCGCCGCCAACCCATCCGCCCGAGAGGGTCTTCACGCCCCCGAGGAACACCACGATCAGGGCGTCGAAGCTGCGCGAGATCTCCAGCTCGTTGGGAAAGACCGAGCCCTTGGAGAACACGAAGAGCCCGCCCGCGAGGCCCGCGAGCGTACCCGCCAGCGCGAAGGCCACGAGTTGCAGGCGACGGGTGTGCAGGCCGGTCGCCTCGGCCCGGAGCGGCGCGTCGCGCGCGGCGCGCAGGGCGTAGCCCAGTGGCGCGTGGGCCATGTGTCGCAGCGCGAGGATGCCGCCCACCGAAAGCGCCAGCGCGAGGTAGAAATAGGCGGTGTTGCCCGAGGCCCAGTCCGCCGGCCAGACGCCCACTATGCCGTCGTCCCCTCCGGTGACCGCCCCCCATTGCAGCACAAGGCTCCAGAGCAGCTGCGCGAAGGCAAGCGTCAGCATGGCGAAATAGACACCGCTGGCGCGCAGGGCAATCCAGCCCACGGCAAGCGCGGCGAGGCCCGCGCCCACCGGCGCGGCCAGCATCGCGACCTCCATCGGCACGTCGAGACGGGCCACGAGCAGGGCGGCCACGTAGGCGCCGCCTCCCCAGAAGGCGGCATGGCCGAAGGACACGAGTCCCCCCAGCCCGATCAGCATGTGCAGGGAGGCGGCGAAGAGACAGAAGATGAGGATGTCGGTCGCCAGGACCACCGAGAACGGGCTGCCCCAGAACGGCAGGGCGGCAAGCACCGCCAGCGCCGCCGCCACGGTCGCGCGGATCGGCCAGCCGGCAGGACGGATCGGCTCCTCGGGCGCGCCGACCTGTCCCAGTTCACCGGCGACCTCGGCCCGGCCCAGCAGGCCGAAGGGCCGCCACATGAGCACCGCGACCATCACCACGTACATCAGCACCAGCGTAGACTGCGGCAGGTAGGACACCCCGAAGACGTTGAGCACCGAGATCAGGACCGATGCGAGCAGCGCCCCCGGCAACGACCCCATGCCGCCGATCACCACGACCACGAAGACCTGCGCGAGAATGGTGAAGTCCATCAGCAGGTCCGCCCCACCCTTGGGCAGCTGCAGCGCGCCGCCGAGGCCGGCCAGCGCACAGCCGAGGAAGAACGTGCCGGTGAAGAGCCACCGCTGGTTCACGCCGAGCGCCGCGACCATCTCGCGGTCCTGCGTTGCGGCGCGCACCAGCACACCCACGCGGGTGCGGGCAATGAGATACCACAGCGCCAGCGCCACCACCGGCGTGATCGCGATCAGGGCAAGATCGTATTGCGGCACCGGCTCGCCCATCACCCGGACGACGCCACGCAGGCCCGGCGCCCGGGGCCCGAGCAGGTCGGTCGGCCCCCAGATCGCCAGCGCGAGGTCCTGCACCACGAGGATCACCCCGAACGTGGCGACGAGCTGAAAGAGCTCGGGCGCGGCGTAGACCCTCCGCAGGACGATCACCTCGACCAGCGCACCGATCAGGCCGACGACGAGACCCGAAAGCAGGATCGCCCCCCAGAAGCCAACGGCGCCCGGCAGAACCTGCATCAGCGAATAGCCGACATAGGCACCCAGCATGTAGAACGAGCCGTGGGCGAAATTGACGATGCGCGTGACGCCGAAGATCAGCGACAGCCCGGACGCCACCATGAACAGCGCCCCGGCGTTGGCGAGGCCGGTGAGGAGCTGGGCGAGGATCAGACCCATCGGGCGTGGTCTCCGGTCCGGTCGGGGCCGCGGCCCGGACGGGCGCGGCGCGGTCTGGTCCGGGTTAGCGGCTTGGCGGGCCGGGGGAAAGGCCGGCGCCGAGGTTTCGCCCTGCGGCGTGCCCGCCGGGCCGGGCCATGCCCGGACTTGCGGCGGAGACACCCCGCGCGTCGGTTCGGGATCCGACCAGAGGGTTGGGCATCGGGCCGGGCGCGGGTCCGTGCCGCGCCCGCGCCGGCTTACTCCGAGGGACGCAGTTCCTGCACGGTCTCGTCGTCGGGCAGGTAGTCCGCGCCGTTCTTGTAGCTCCAGTCCACCATCACGCCACCGCCGTCCCGCAGCGCCGTGGTGCCGACCCAGGCGCCCAGCGTCGACTGGTTGTCGATCTCGCGGTAGGTGATGTCGCCGGCCGGGACCGCGACCTCCAGCCCCTCGAAGGCCTGCCGGATCGCGTCGCTCTCGGTGGAGCCTGCTTTCTCGATCGCGGCGGCGACCGACTTCGCGGTCGAGTATCCCACGAGCGAGCCGTTCTTCGGCGACTCGCCCGCGAACTCCTGGTACGCTGATACGAACTCGGCGTTAGCGTCGCCCTCGAAGTCGTACCAGGGGTAGCCGGTCACGGTCCAACCCTCGGGGGCCTCGTCACCGAGCGGCTCCATGTATTCCGGCTCGCCCGAAAGAAGGCCGAACACCTCGCGGCCCTCGAAGAGCCCGCGGGTGGTGCCCTCGCGCACGAACTTGGGCAGGTCGGGGCCGAAGGTCACGTTGTAGATCGCATCGGGCTTGGCGCGCTCGAGCGCCTGGACCTCGGCGCCCGCGTCGATGCCGAAAAGCGCGGGCCACTGCTCGGCCACGAACTCCACCTCGGGCTTCAGTTCGGTCAGCACCTCCTTGAAGGCCGCGACCGCGTCCTTGCCGTAGGCGTAGTTGGGCGCGATCGTCGCGTAGGTCACCGCGTCGGTTTGGGCGGCCGCCTCGGCGAGCATCGCAGCCTGCATGTAGGTCGAAGGGCGCAGGCGGAAGGTCCACGGGTTGCCCTGACTCCAGACCATCGCATCGGCCAGCGGCTCGGAGGCGAGGTAGACCCACTCGCGCCGGTCCGCGAGCGACGAGATCGCAAGGCCCACGTTCGACAGGATCGCGCCCGTCAGCATCACCGTGCCCTCGCGGGTCATCAGTTCTTCGGCGATGCGGATGGCCTCGCCCGGCTCGCCCTGGTCGTCGCGGAACACGAACTCCAGCGGCCGCCCCAGCACGCCGCCCTCGGCGTTGATCTCCTCGACCGCCATCTCGATGCCGGTGCGGTAGGGCTCGGCGAAGGCAGGCAGACGGGTGAAGTGGTTGATCTCGCCGATCTTGATCGGCTCGCCGTCCTGCGCGGCGGCGGGCAGCCCGGCAATGCCCAGCGCGGCGGCGGCTACGAGCCCGGCGAGGCCGGTCAGGACTGTCTTGCGGTGCATCGGCAAACTCCCGTTTTGCGCGGCCCGGTGGCGGCGGTCCGCGACGGGGCGGTCCGGGCCGGATACCGGGCTGGAACCGGGCGTTCGCGACGTCCGCCCGAATGTCGCGCAACGTCATAGGCGATGGGGGGCTTGGCGTCCATGCGCGTGTCGGGCACCGCTCCGGCGGCAGAATTTGGCACACTCCCGTGTCACTTCGCCCCGGCGCCGCAACTTGGAACAGATTTATTTAACCCCGCATGAAACTTCGCAGCCCCGGATTTGCGTGTGTGGAATGGGGGCAAATGTAATTGGGGAAGATCATGAAGGACTTGCACATCGAAGAGCCAGGTTTCGATACAGATTTTCAACTGGAAGAGCATATCGGATTCCGCCTGCGGCTGGCCGCCCAGAGGCACGTTGAAATCTTTGCACGCCGCCTGCCCGAGGTCACCCCGCCGCAATTCGCGGTGATGGTGAAACTCTCGGAGCAGGGACCGGTCAGCCAGAATTATCTCGGCCGCCTCGTCGGTCTCGACGCGGCCACAGCCAAGGGCGTGGTGGACAGGCTGGAGGGCAAGGGCTTCGTCAGCCGCGCCCGGTCGCCGCGGGACCAGCGCAAGATCGACGTGTCGCTCACCGAGGAGGGCGCGAGCTTCGTCTGCCGCGCGATCCCGGACGCCCAGGCCGTGGCACGCGAGACCATGACCCGCCTGACCGATCGGGAGCGCGAGCGGCTCCTGGCGCTTCTCGCCAAGCTCTGAGGCGAGCGCGGGAGCGACACTTCCGCCCGCACACGTATTCGTCGTGACCACCGGGACGTGGGGTCCCGTGGTCGCGACCATCAGGTGCGGGCCATTCGCAGGTGCGCGAGCGGATGTTGCGGATGTGCGATGCCGGGAGAGTGCCGCCGCTAGCGGCTCCCGACCTGTCCGGATGCGAGCGTGCCGCCTCCGCAGCGCCGCGGGCCGATCCGCGGCGCGGTCTTCCCCCCCGGAGCCGAAAACGGGTGGTGCGCGCGCCCGCCCCCCGGTCCCGGCCCCCTACTCCGCCGCTATGCCGTCGGTGAACTGCAGCCGCGCAAGGCGCGCGTAGAGACCGCCTTCGGCCACCAGCGCGTCGTGCCGGCCGGTCGCGACGACGCGCCCGTCCTGCATGACAACGATCCGGTCCGCCTTCTTCACGGTGGCGAGGCGGTGCGCCACGATGATGGTCGTGCGTGTCTCGGACAGCGTGTCCACCGCAGACTGCACGGCGCGCTCGCTCTCGGCGTCGAGCGCCGAGGTCGCTTCGTCCAGAAGCAGCACCGGGGCGTCCCGCAGGATCGCGCGGGCGATGGCGATGCGCTGCTTCTGACCGCCCGACAGCATCACGCCGCGCTCGCCGAGCCAGGTGTCGTAACCCTCGGGCAGCGCGGTGACGAAGCCGTGCGCCGCAGCGGCACGGGCCGCCGCCTCGACCTCGGCCTCACCGGCGTCCGGGCGTCCGAAGCGGATGTTGTCGCGCGCCGAGGCGGCGAAGATGACCGGATCCTGCGGCACGAGAGCCAGGTGCTGGCGGAAGTCGGCGCGCGCCATGTCGGTCAGTGCCACGCCGTCCAGGGTCACCCGGCCCGCCTGCGGATCGTAGAACCGCTGCAAGAGCTGGATGATGGTGGTCTTGCCAGCACCCGAGGGACCGACCAGCGCCACGGTCTCGCCCGGCTCGACCACGAGGTCCACGCCATCCAGGGCGGCAACGTCAGGGCGCGAGGGATAGGTGAAGCGCACCCCCTCGAACGCCACGCGGCCGCGCACCGGCTCCGGCAGGGCCACCGGGTCGGCGGGGTCGGTCACGCTGTCCTCCGCATCCAGAAGCTCGACGAGGCGCTCGGTCGCACCCGCCGCGCGCTGCAACTCGCCGATGATCTCGGAAAGGGCGGCGACGGCGCCTGCGACCATCACCGAGTAGATCAGGAACTGCACCAGCGCGCCCACGGTCATGTCGCCCGCGCGCACGTCCCACGCCCCGAGCCAGAGCACGCCGACGATCCCGGTAAAGACGAGGAAGATCACGATCGCTGTCATCACCGCGCGGGTCGAGATGCGGCGCTGCGCGGCGTCGAAGCTCTTCTCGGTGATCTCGGAGAAGGCCGCGCGGGACACGGCCTCGTGCGTGTAGCTCTGCACCGTCTGCACGGCGAGCAGCGACTCCGACGCCGCGCCCGATGACTGCGCGATCCAGTCCTGGTTCTCGCGGCTGAGGCGGCGCAGGCGGCGGCCGAGCACCAGGATCGGCACCACCACCGCCGGCACGATCAAGAGCGCGGTCAGCGTGAGCTGCCACGACGTCGCCAGCATCAGCGCCAGCCCGCCCACGAGGATCAGGAGGTTGCGCAACGCGATCGAGATTGACGAACCGATCACCGACAGGATCAGCGTGGTATCGGTGGTGATCCGCGACAGCACCTCGCCGGTCATCGTGCGCTCGTAGAACGCGGGCGAGAGCGAGATCACGCGCTCGAAGACAGCCGTGCGGATGTCGGCCACCACCCGTTCGCCCAGCCGGGTCACCAGCGCATAGCGCAGCGCGGTTCCGACGGCGAGCAGCGCGGCGATGCCGAGCGCGGCAAGGAAGTACTGGTCGAGCAGGCCGGAATCGGGCCGCTCGAAGTTGTCGACCACCCGGCGCACCGCCAGTGGCAGGACCAGCGACACGATCGCGGTCGAGACCAGGGCCGCCACGGCGGCGGCGAGCAGCGCGCGATAGGGGGCGAGAAACGGCCAGAGACGTCCCAGCGTGCCGAGCTTGCGCGACTTCGCCCGCTCGTTCTCGGCGGTCGTTCTGGCCATGGTTCACTCCCCTGTCGATCCCGTCCGTTCTGCCACGCTCAGTCCCGCGGTCAAGCGACGCGATGCCGCGCGACCCCGCGGCGGGGCGTCCGGATGGCGCTGGACGGTCGGGGAAGTGCTGGAGCGGGCAGCGGGAATCGAACCCGCACCAAGAGCTTGGAAGGCTCGTGTGATACCATTTCACCATGCCCGCCCGGAGCCAGACCCGGATAATCCACGTGGACAGTGTGGTCAAGCGGGCGGGTGGCGCAAGTGAGCGCGCGTCCGGACGGCGGTGGCCGGTCCGCCTCCGTTCCGGAGAATTTGACGGTGGGGCGAACTGACAAACTCTGGGCGCAGGCAGCGGTGTCGGGATGCCTTTGGCAGAACATGGCCGCAAAGGAGAAGCGGGTTTCCTCGTGGTGTAGCATCTTGCGGACGCGCGAGAGGCACGTTCGGGCACCACCCCGCGCCGCGCTTCCGCCGCTTACAGGCCCCAGTTCCGCCACGGTCCAAAGCTAGGGGATGAAGTCAACGACACGGGTGGGGACCCTGTATCGTAGACGAGGTGCGAGAGATGCGTCGCAATATCGGAGCCGCCACCATCCTGGCCATGACCGCGCTGGCCACCACGGCCGTCGCGGAAGAGCACGAGGTGGTCATGCTCGGCGCCGGGTTCTTCCCGGAAATCATCCACCCGGTCCCGGGCGACACGGTGGTCTTCACCAACGCCGCCGATCTGCCCATGGCCGCCACGGCGACCGATGAGAGCTGGACCACCGGGCTGATCGCGGCGGGCGCGACATACACGCTCGCCATCACCGAGGGCATGACCAAGACCTACGACGACTCGGTCGTCGCCGCGGTGCTGACCGACACGACGACCTCCGAAGGCACCACGGCAGAGGGCACGACGTCCGAGGACCCCGCAACCGAAGAGACCGCGACGACCGACACGACGACCGATGACGGCACGACCACCTCGGAGGAAAGCACCGGGACCGAGCCAACCGGAACGATCGCCGGGATCATCGAGTGGGAAGAACCCGCGCCAATTCTCCTCGACGAAACCGGCAACCCGGTCGAAGTCGCTGACGAGGGCACCACGACGACCACGACCACCCAGTGATGTTTCCCTTGGCGCGCCGGAACTTCGGTGCGCCAAGGAGATCAGCCCGCTGATGTCGGCATGATCTGACGATCGGCGCTTCACGAATGTCCGGCGCACCGTGGGGCCTAAGACCGTTGCAAGTCGCAGCGGTCGCCCGCCTCTCCCTCGGTTCCCGCGCCGACTCGGCCTTGGGACCGGCGCCCATCCCAGAAAACGCTGGCCGCCGCCCTTCCTACCGGAACGATCAGCCCGGCGCGCGTTCCTCGAAGGCAAGCGTTCCCTCCGGTGCCGCGCGCATCAGGCGGGCGGCGCCCTTTCCCTCTTCGCCAAGCCAGAGCGGCCAGTCGTCTGGCTCGACGATCACCGGCATCCGGTTATGGATCTCGGCCATGCGGCCCTCTGCCTCTGTGGTCACGATGGCGCACGTGACCAGGTGAGTATCGTCGCGCTCCCAGACCTGCCAGATGCCGGCCATGACCAGCGGCGCGCCGTCGCTGCGGGTGATGAGGTACGGCTGTTTGCGGCCATCCTCGAAGCGCAGCCATTCGTAGAAACCCGAGGACGGGATCAGGCACCGGCGCTCGCGCGCGGCGGCACGGAAGGCCGGCTTGTCGGCCACGGTCTCGGCCCGCGCATTGATGAGAAGCGGGCCGCCCTTCACGTCGTCGTACCAGTGCGGCAGGAAGCCCCAGCGCATGGGTGCGAGGCGGCGAGTGCCGGCCTCGTCGGTGCGAATGGTGGCGATTTGCGTGGTCGGACGGACGTCCATGTTCGGCACGTCGGGGAGATCGTTGGCAGGGATCGCGTCGAAGATCTGCGCCATCGCCTCGGGCGGCAGTGTGACGGCAAAGCGGCCGCACATCAGGCGGCCCCGCCTCGACTGGTGCCAGAGAGGACCGAACGCCCCGAACCGAGCACGGATGTATCGCCTTCCGATCGCGGGACCTGTCCATAAGGCATGCCTGTCGCTGCCACCGCGGCTCCGGAGCCGGCGTGCTCTGCCTCGGCGCGCGCGCGCATCAGCCCGCCCCGGCCGCGGCGGCTGCGCCCCGGCCCCGGTAGAGACCCGAGCACAGCAGCAGACCCCACGGTGCGAGCTGATCCTCGATCCGAGCCCAAAGCGACGCGCCCGCGACCGGATCGAGCCCGGAGGCGCGGGTGATCTCGGCCACGCTCGAGCGTCCGTCGATGCGGGCGATCAGGGCGGCGGCGGCCTTGGGCAGCGACAGCCGCGCGGCGGCGCCGGCAAGAGTGATCGGCAGCGGCTTGCCCGCCTGCAGCGCCTTGGCCAATGTGCGGGGATCGGCGCCGCGCAGATGGGGAACGCTCGCGCCCTCGCGGCACGACGCGGTTCCGGGCGCAGACGGCGCCTCGTCCTCAGCCGCGGCAACGATGTAGGCCACGTGGGTCTTGATCGTGCCGCGCAGCTTCTCGGCGGCGGCCATGCGGACGCGCTCGGGCAGATCGCCGCCGTGGCCGGTCAGGCGCGAAAGGTCATAAAGCGCGGGCATGGTGAAAGAGGCGAGTTGCCAGCCGGTGTCGTCCAGCGTCTCGCAGAGCTCGGTCACGGTGTAGGGCCGGTCCTGACCGTGCAGCAGCAGGTCGTAGAACCCCGCGTCCGACGCCGCGTGATCGACGAGATGCGGATTGGTGCGGAAGGGATGACCCTCGGGCACGCGCTCGAGCATGGCACGGGCCGCCGCGAGCCGCTCCTCTGGCGCGAGACCCTCCAGCAGTGTCCCGAACGCGTCCTGCAGCGGGTAGACGCCGGACCGTCCGTAGGGCGCGTAGACCATGATCCCTGCCCCGCCGCCCGGAGCCAGCGCGGCGCGCAACGCGCGGAAGCCCGCGGGCGGATCCGGCAGATGATGCAGCACGCCGCAGCAATCGATGTAATCGAAGGTCCCGAGGTCCGGCGCGTCGAGCAGGCTGCCGGTTTCGAACCGCACGCCGGTGAGGCCGCGCGCCTCGATCCGCGCCTCGGCGATGGCACGCGCCCGATGGGAGAGGTCGATATAGGTGATCTCGTGCGGGACGCCGGCGCTGGCCAGCGTCTGAGCAAGCTGCACCACCCCATCGCCGGTGCCTCCCCCGGCCACCAGAACCCGCAGGGGCCGGGACCAGTCGCGGCGCCCGGCCCAGAGGTGGTGATCCATCTCCACCGGGTGCGACGGCGAGCCGATCACAAGCCGCTTCGCCTCGTCGGCGGGATCGCGTTCCGGATACGGGTAGGCGTCGTAGTGCTCGGTGACGGAAACCATGGGGCCTCGGACTGGCTGCGCCCCGGTGATAGCGCGCGGGCTGGGACCCGTCGAGAGCCGGGCGACGGGGCGCCGTCACCGAGAAGGGGCGGCCCGGTCTCCCGGTCCGCCCCTCGGATCGTGTATCCCGGTCGCGGCCCCTCGCATGGGCCGCCCGACCTTATTGCATGGTGATGCGGTCGTCGGTGTAGGGCTCGTAGGGACCCTGGTCGGCGAGGAATTCCGCGGTCACGTCGGCGAGATCGGGGCCATAGTCGTAGGCGTCCCGCGCGTCGATGAACATCGAGTAGCCGTCGCCACCGTTGCGGACGTAGTTGTTCGACACCACGCCGTAGAGCGTGTCGGGCTCGATCGGCTCACCGCCGATCATCACGTCGCTGACGCGGCTGCCCGGTTCGGCCGACGGATCGACGGCAAAGCTCATGCCCGCGACCTGCGGGAAGCGGCCGCCGCCTTCCTCGATCTGGCTGACGCCGTTCTCGAGAGCCTCGACGATCACCGAGCCGGAGACCCGGAAGGTCGACAGGGTGTTCTGGAACGGCAGCACCGTCAGGACCTCACCCATGGTGACCTCGCCCGAATCGATGGACGCGCGGAGGCCGCCGCCATTGGTGATGGCAACGTCGATGCCCTGGTCCTGAACGCGGTCGAGCATGGCATCGGCGACGAGGACGCCCATCTCGCAGACCTCGGCGCGGCAGGTCTCGCGCGACCCGTCGATCTCGGAGGCGGTTTCGGCGACCACCTCGTTGCGGATCTCGTCGAGAGGCTCCGCCGCCTCCGCGATGCGCGCGACGGTCTCCTCGTTCTCGGTGACGGCGGCATCCATGATGATCGGGGCGCCGGTGGCCTCGGTCACCACGCCCTCGTCGTCGAAGGTCACCGTCAGCTCACCCAGGAACTTGCCGTAGGCGTAGGCCTGCACGATGGCAGTGTCGCCCACCATGGTCGGATAGGGGCCTTCGGCGCCCTCCATGTCGCCCAGCAGCGTGTTGGTGTGGCCGCCCACGATCACGTCGACGCCGGTGGTCTCTTCGGCCACGCGCTGGTCGACGCCGTAACCCGAGTGCGACAGGACCACGATCTTGTTCACGCCTTCCTCGGTCAGGCGGTCGACCTCTGCCTGCACGGCCGGCACCGGATCGGAGAAGCTGATATTCGGGCCGGGGCTGGCCAGTTCGTCGGTGTCCTGCGGCGTCAGGCCGATCAGGCCGATCTTTTCGCCCGCGCGCTCGATCACCGTGGATTTCTGGATCGCGTCGGCCAGTTCGGGCTCTTCCGAAATATCGGCGTTCGACATCAGGATCGGGAAGTCGATGGCGTCCACGAACCCGCGCAGCACCTCGGGGCCGTCGTCGAATTCGTGGTTGCCCACGGTCATCGCGTCGTAGCCGAGCTTGTTCATCATCTCGGCGGCAAGCTCGCCCTTGTAGTAGGTGTAGAACAGCGTGCCCTGGAACTGGTCGCCGCCGTCGAGCAGAACGGGGTTCTCGGCACGTCCGCGGGCCTCTTCGATGGCGGTGACGAGACGGGCGGTGCCACCGAAGCACTCACCGGCCTCGTTGTCCTCGGCCGCGCAGGTCGAATCGTATTTCGAGATCGGCTCGAAGCGGGCGTGGAAGTCGTTCGTGTGCAGGATCGTCATCGTGTAGTCGGCCTGGGCGGCGGTCGCAGCGAGGGCTGCCACGGCGGCGGTCGACAGAAGGCGCAGGGTCATGCGGGATGTCTCCGGTGGGTCGTTCAACCGTTGGATGCTGCCCCGCTTCGCGCGGCCTTGTCAAAAGCCATGTGCGCGTGCGGGGCGTCCAGTTCAGGGCGACGCCACGTCGTTGCCCGCTTGACCGGCTTCTGGCGGCGCGGCATCAGGCAGGCATGACCCTCATCTACAAGATTTTCCGTGCCGACGAGATCGCCCACCTGATGCAGGAGGGCGAGACCGACGGCGCACCGGTCGACGTGGCCGACGGCTACATCCACTTTTCGACCGGAGAGCAGGTCGCGGCGACGGCGGCAAAACACTTTGCCGGCGAAGGCGACCTGACGCTTCTGGCCGCGGAGGCCGAAACGCTCGGTCCCGAGCTGCGGTGGGAGCCGTCGCGGGGCGGCGCGCTGTTCCCGCACCTCTACAGACGCCTGCGCACCGGAGATATCGCGTGGACGGCGCCGCTGCCGCTGCGTGACGGTGCGCACGATTTCGACGGTCTGATCGCATGAGCCTCGAACGGCTGGGCCTGTCGCTGCTGCACCGGCTGGATCCCGAGACCGCGCACGGACTGGCGCTGAAGGGCCTGCGCGCGGGGCTCGTTCCCCTGCCCGGCCCGGTAACCTCGCCGCGGCTGGCGACGTCCGTCGCCGGGCTCGACCTGCCGAATCCGGTGGGCCTCGCGGCCGGGTTCGACAAGAACGCCGAAGCGCTGGCACCGCTTGCGCGCGCCGGCTTCGGCTTCGTCGAGGTCGGCGCCGCGACACCGCGACCGCAGGAAGGCAACCCCCGCCCCCGCCTCTACCGGCTGGCCGAGGACCGCGCAGCCATCAACCGATTCGGCTTCAACAACCAGGGCGTCGGACCGATCGCGGAGCGGCTATCGCGTCGGCCCGAAAACGCGGTGCTCGGTCTGAACCTCGGGGCCAACAAGGACAGCAGCGACCGCGCCGCCGACTTCGCGACGGTGCTCCGGATCGCCGGGCCGCATCTCGACTTCGCGACCGTCAACGTCAGTTCGCCCAACACCGAGAAACTGCGGGACCTGCAGGGCAAGGCCGCCCTCGGCGCGCTTCTCGACGGGGTGATCGCGGCGCGCGATGCGCTGGAGCGGCGGGTGCCGGTGTTCCTCAAGATCGCGCCGGATCTCGACGCCGAGGGCCTGAAGGACGTGGCCGAGGTCGCGCTTGCCCACGGCGCCGACGCCATCGTCGCCACCAACACCACGCTGTCGCGCGACGGGCTGCGGTCGGCCCACGCCTCGGAGACCGGCGGGCTGTCGGGCGCACCGCTCTTCGAGCGCTCGACGGGGGTGCTCGCGCGGCTGTCGCAGCTGACCGGGGGCCGGCTGCCGCTGATCGGCGTGGGCGGCATCGCCACGGGCGCGGACGCCTACGCCAAGATCCGCGCCGGCGCCTCGGCGGTGCAGCTTTACACCGCTCTGGTCTACGAGGGCATCGGCCTTGTTCCGCGCATCGTGCAGGAGCTCGACGAGCTACTCGCCCGCGACGGCTTCGGATCGGTGGCCGACGCGGTGGGAACCGGGCGCGCGGACTGGCTCTGACCCGCCGAGGCCGGAGGGGCGCTGCCCCTCTGGCGCCTGCGGCGCCATTCACCCCGGAGTGCTTGCGACGAGAAGAAGGGCATGCGCGGCGCTTCTGTCCGGCGGGCGCGCGGGACTGACGGCGCCGCGCGGGGGCGGCCCGTGCCGGCGGTCGTCTTTGCGCGGCGAGGCCGGGCGACGGGCGACACCTTCAGAGGCGGGGCGGTGACGCGGTCTGTGCGGCGGTAACGAAGGCGCGGATGCGGTCCGGGTCCTTCAGCCCGGGGGCGCTTTCGACGCCGGACGAGACGTCGACCTGCGCCGCTCCGGTCATCGCTACGGCCTCGGCCACGTTGTCGGGTGTCAGCCCCCCGGCGAGCATCCATGGCACCGCGATGCGGGCGCCCGCGACCAGCCGCCAATCGAAGGCAAGGCCGTTGCCGCCGGGCAGCGCGGCGTCCTTCGGGGCCTTGGCATCCACCAGCACCTGGTCGGCGACGCGGGCGTAGCTGCCGATGCGCGCCACGTCCTCCGGCCCGGCGACCCCCACGGCCTTCATCACCGGCAGCCCGGTTCGGGCGCGCACCTCGGCCACGCGCTCGGGCGTCTCGCGGCCGTGCAGCTGGATCATGTCGAGCGGCACCTGCGCGAGGATATCATCCAGCAGGGTGTCTTCGGGATCGACCATGAGCCCCACCTTGGCGAGGCCCACCGGCGCCGCGAGCGCCAGATCACGGGCCCGGGGGATCTCGACGTGGCGGGGCGAGCGAGGGAAGAACACCAGCCCGCCGTAAGCCGCGCCGGCCTCGGCTGCGGCCTCCATGTCGGCCTCGCGCGTCAGGCCGCAGATTTTCACGCGCACGGGCGCGGTCGGGGTCATGGCGATACCTGTCGGGCGTAAAAGGGCCGGCGGGTGGCCCGGGCGCTCAGGCCCGGGTGCCGGAGTTGTCGAGGATCGCGAGGACCTCGTCCTTGCCACGGTCGCGCTCGGCCTGCGTGCGCTTGAGCTCGCGCTCGAGCTTGCGGGCCTCGGCGTCCTTCCGGGCGGCGCGCGCGCGGTGCTTGTATTCGCGCAGCCACTCCCAGACGAAGCCGATCAGCAGGCCGGCGACGATGCCGAGGAAGATCACAAGGAAGAGCGGCAGATCGCCTTCCCACTGGAACCCCAGCAGCGTTGCGACGTCGGGCGGCAGAAGACGCAGTGTCACGGAGCCGAGATTCGCCAGCGCCACGCAGACGAGGAGCGCCGCGAGCACGGCGAGGAATGCGTATCTGATGTAGCGCATGGGGGTCAGGCCTTTCCGTTCAGTCGGTCGCGCAGAAGCTTTCCGGCCTTGAAGAAGGGCACGTGTTTTTCTTCCACGTCAACCGCTTCTCCGGTGCGGGGGTTGCGACCCACCCGCGCATCTCTCTTCTTCACCGAGAACGCCCCGAAGCCGCGCAATTCGACCCGGTCGCCGCGCGACATCGCGCCGATGATCTCTTCGAAGATCGTGTTCACGATACGCTCCACGTCCCGCTGGTAGAGATGCGGGTTCTCATCGGCGATCTTCTGAATCAATTCGGACCGGATCACGGTGGCCCCTCCCTCGACGCCCCCGGCTGTGTCGCCGGATGTTGACCGGGAGTATAGCCAGACGAAGGCCCGACGGAAACCGAAAGGATGCAGGTAAAGGTTTGTCGGGCAAGGATTCGGCGCCCCGAACCCGGTTGAACGGCTCTTTCGCGCCCGGTGGCGGCTGTCGGGAGCGATGCCGGTGCGCTGCGCCCAAGGCCCCGCGTTGGCCGTACTGCATGATTCGGACGCCCGCAGCGGATGCGCCCTGCCGCTGCCTTCCGCACCCGTCCCGAAACGAGAAACGGCCCCGCCCGAGAGGGGGCGGAGCCGTCCGTGGATGTTTCATGCCCCGCAGGGCAGGCAGATCACTCGTCGTCGCGGTTCAGCGCTGCGCCGAGGATGTCGCCGAGCGACGCGCCGGAGTCGGAGGAGCCGTACTGCTCGACCGCTTCCTTCTCTTCGGCGATCTCGCGGGCCTTGATCGACAGGCCGAGGCGACGCGACTTCATGTCCACGTTGGTCACGCGCACGTCGATCTTGTCGCCAACCGAGAACCGCTCGGGGCGCTGCTCGGCACGGTCGCGCGACAGGTCGGAGCGGCGGATGAAGGACTTCATGCCCTCGTGCTCCACCTCGATGCCGCCGTCCTCGATCGCGGTGACCTCGACGGTCACGATCGAGCCGCGCTTGATGCCACCGGCTGCCTCGGCGAACTTGTCGCCGCCCAGCGCCTTGATGGAGAGCGAGATGCGCTCCTTCTCGACGTCGGTATCCTGAACCACGGCCTGGACGACGTCGCCCTTGCGGTAGTTCTGGATGGCATCCTCGCCACGCTCGTCCCAGCTGAGGTCCGAGAGGTGGACCATGCCGTCGATGTCGCCCTCGAGGCCGATGAACAGACCGAACTCGGTGATGTTCTTGACCTCGCCCTCGACCTCGGTGCCCGGGGGGAACTGCTCGTTGAACACTTCCCACGGGTTGCGCTGGGTCTGCTTGAGACCGAGCGACACGCGGCGCTTGGCCTGGTCGATCTCGAGGACCATGACCTCGACCTCCTGGGAGGTGGACACGATCTTGCCGGGATGGACGTTCTTCTTGGTCCACGACATCTCGGACACGTGCACGAGGCCCTCGACCCCCGGCTCCAGCTCCACGAAGGCGCCGTAGTCGGTGATGTTGGTGACCCGGCCGGTGTGCACCGACGACATCGGGTACTTGGCCGCCACCAGATCCCACGGATCTTCCTGCAGCTGCTTCATGCCGAGGCTGATGCGGTGGGTCTCGCGGTTGATCTTGATGACCTGAACCTTGACCGTCTCGCCGATCGACAGGATCTCGGACGGGTGGTTGACCCGGCGCCATGCCATGTCGGTGACGTGCAGCAGGCCGTCGACGCCCCCGAGGTCGACGAATGCGCCGTACTCGGTGATGTTCTTGACCACACCGTCGACCGCCTGGCCCTCTTCGAGGTTGGCGATGACTTCGGCACGCTGCTCTGCGCGGCTCTCCTCGAGGATCGCGCGGCGCGACACGACGATGTTGCCGCGGCGGCGGTCCATCTTGAGGATCTGGAACGGCTGCTTGAGGCCCATGAGGGGGCCTGCGTCGCGCACGGGGCGCACGTCGACCTGCGAACCGGGCAGGAATGCCACGGCGCCGCCGAGGTCGACGGTGAAGCCGCCCTTGACGCGGCCGAAGATGGCGCCTTCGACGCGCGCGTCGTCGGCATAGGCCTTCTCCAGGCGGTCCCAGGCTTCCTCGCGGCGGGCCATGTCACGGCTGATGACGGCCTCGCCACGTGCGTTCTCGGCAGCGCGGAGGTAGACTTCGACCTCGTCGCCGACGGTGATGCCCGAGTCCTCGCCGGGGTTGGCGAATTCCTTGAGATCGACGCGGCCTTCCATCTTGTAGCCGACGTCGATGATGGCCTGGCCCGCCTCGACGGCGATGACCTTGCCCTTGACGACAGTGCCCTCGTCGGGCGTGTCCATTTCGAGACTTTCGTTAAGGAGGGCCTCGAATTCCTCCATGGATGCGTTCGGCATATGTGGTTCGTTTTCCTTTACACGACGTTTTTCCGGCCGGGCGGTTGTCTCCGCCGGTCTTGGGTTGGTCAGATGGCGTCCGCATACGCGAAAGAGGGCCGGTGAAGTCCGACCCTGCTCATCCTCGTCCACGGCGGTTTCGCTCTGGTTGACGCGGGCCTGATACGGATTCGAAGCGCGTTTGGCAAGCCCGGAGGCCTGGCCAGCCGGCGTTTACCCGGGCGTAAGAGATCGGCGGGTAAGGAGCCAGCCATGTGGCACGGCATCCGAGATTTCTGCCTTCTGGCGATTCCCTGTATCGCGGCGCTGGCCGCGCCTTTCGCGGGCGTCGCTGGTGCGGCACCTGTCGCCGGCGCGCCGGTCCTCGTGATCGCCGGCGATCCGGTGGCGGTGGTGGCTGCGGCAGACGGGCGGCCCGTCGGTCCTGTTGCAGCGCCCCTGGCTGTCGTGGCCGCCGGGGACGGCGACTTTGCCCGCAGGCTTCGGAACGCGGGCGCCTGGCACGTCACCTCGGCCGCGTGGCTGGCCTCACTCTGCCTGATTTCGGGAACAACACGATGACAACGACTGACCTGATAACGGCGGGGGCCGTCAACGCGCCCCGCGTGGAACGCAACGCGCTCTCGACCCTTGCGGGGGTCAACGCTGCCTTCGTCCCGGCTGTCGGCCTGACCGCTTGGGCCACAGGCAACCCGCTGCTGTTTGCGCCGCTGCTGTCGGCGGTATTCGCGCTCTGCGCGCTCGGGGCACGCAGCGCGCGCGGGGGCTCCGCGCCGGTGGTCATGGCGCTGGCCAGCGTGGGACAGCCGATCGCGCTCACGGCGGCGCTCGCCGGACATCCGTGGCAGATCGACAGCCACATGCTCTTCTTCGCCGTGCTTGCGGGGCTCATCATGCTGCGCAGCGTGCCCGCGGTGCTCGCGGCGACGGGGCTCGTGGCGGCCCACCACCTGCTGCTTACCCTGTTCCTGCCGACGCTGGTCTATCCCAGCTTCGATCTCGCCGAGAACCTCGCGCGCACGGCGATGCATGCGGTGATCGTGCTCGGAGAGACCGCCGCCGTAATCTACGCCATCGGCCGGCAGCAGAGCCTTCTGGACGAGAATTCCGCGCAGGTCAGCCAGATGCAGCGCATCACGTCCGAGGCCGAAAGCGCGCGCGATGCCGCGCTCGCCGCGGGAAAGGACGCGGAAGCGCAAAAGGAAGAGGCCGAGACCATGCGAAAGCGATCGGAAGCCGCCTTGTCCCAGATCGAGAAGGAGCGTGCTCTCGCCGCGGACGCCGATGCCCGCGCCAGGGCGTTGGAATCCGAGACCCGGACGGCAGAAGATCGGCAGCGCGAGAGGCAGCGCGAGGTGATGCAGCATCTCGGCCGGGGGCTGAAGGCGCTCTCGGAAGGCAACCTGACCTTCCGCCTGACGGATGCATTCCCCGCCGACTACGAAGACGTTCGCACCCACTTCAATGGCGCGATGGATGCCATCGACGCGGCCGTCGCGCAGGTTTCCTCGCGCGCCGAAAGCATGCTCGAAGAGGTGCGCGGCCTGCGCAGCACCGCAGCCGACCTTTCGGACCGCTCCAAGCGCCAGTCTCACAGCCTCGAAAGCAGCGCGGGCTCTCTCAAGGAGGTGACCGACATCGTTCAGTCCACGGCCACTGGCGCCGCCGAGGCGTCGAAATCTTCGGCCGGGGCGCGCGAAAGCGTCGAGGAAAGTGGTCGCGTCGTCGCCCGCAGCTCCGAGGCGATGACGGCGATCAACGACTCGGCACAGGAGATCAACAAGATCATCGACGTGATCGATCAAATTGCCTTCCAGACGAACCTGCTCGCCCTAAATGCGGGGGTGGAGGCCGCCCGCGCAGGCGAGGCCGGCCGCGGTTTCGCGGTCGTGGCCACGGAGGTCCGAGAACTGGCGCAGCGGTCGTCGGACGCGGCACGCAACATCAGCGAGCTCATCTCCAAAAGCCAGGCGCATGTGGACGACGGCGTCCGCAACGTGGGCGAAACCGTCGCCTCCCTGCAAACCGTGGTCGACGCTGTCGTCGATATTTCCGGGCGCATCGATGCGATCGCCGCATCGGCAACGGAACAGGCGTCGGGCCTGGGCGAAATCAACCGCGCCGTCTCCGAGTTGGACGCCGACACGCGCCGCACCACGAGCCTGTCGAGCGACGCGTCCCGCGCTGCCGACACGCTCGCCGAAAGCGCTGCCGAGATGAAGCGTTTGACCTCGCGGTTCCGGCATTCCAGCGAGAGAGCCGCGCGTTCGGTCGCTGCATGACAGAGCGGCCCCTTGATTCGGATACCCCCAGGTCCAGCGCCGGCGCCAGGCCAAATGGTTTCCCGATCAGGTTTCCGCGCTTCAAAGCGAGAGGCGCGGGGCAGCATTCCTTTGCGATGCAAGTGCTCTTTCGAGGGCACCCCAAAACAATGACGCGCCTGCGCGCCCTGACACGAAAAAAGGGCGGTGTCTTGCGACACCGCCCCACGCCCGAATAATTGGCTCGGCTGGCTCAGCCGGCGTTTTCGCTCTGCATTTCCTGCAGACGCTGCGCGATGCGCTGGTTCAGGTCCTCATCCATCGACGCTGCACGGTTAATGGCCATGTAGTCTTCCATGGTCAGCCCCTCGACCTCTTCGATCGCGGTGCGCATCTCGGTGTTGGCCTCCTCGATCAGCGCCTGCTGCTCGGCCTCGTCCTCGACGCCCTGCAGCTGCGATGCGTACTGATCACGGATCTCGGTGACGTCCATGACTGCCGTCGCGAATGCCTCGATCTGGCTGTCCTCGAAGACCGGGGTTTCGGTCTCGGATTGCGCGTTGGCCTGCGGGGCTGCCGCATCGTCGCCCGACTGCATCGACTGATCGTCCGACTGCATGGTCTGGTCGCCCGACTGCATCGTCTGATCGCTTGTGTCCGGAGTCGCTTCCTGCGCCGCGACGAAGCTTGCCGGTGCGGCCGCGAGGGCGAGCGCCAGCGTGGCGGCGGTGAACGTACGGTTGCGAGCCATGTGAGCTCCTTTCGGTTCTCGTCTCTGCCGCGACGCGGTCATCGCGTCCGGTCGAGGCATACATGGGGAGCGTGCCGCACCGCGCAAACCCGGGCCTGGAAGGTAAGCGAAATCTTGCGTTTACCCCGCGTCGAGCGGGCGGCGATCCGCGCGGGTCGAATGGCTTTCAGGCCGACCGAGCCGCGATCGCGGCAAACGCCCGTGCGCGCACACCACGGGCGATGCGCGCTCGCACCCTTGCGGAACGAGGCAATTCGGAAACAGCGCCTTCGAACCGAGGGACGAAGTCTTGCCCGGTCAGTCCGCCCGCGCGCCTTCCACGAGGGCGATCGCCGCCGCCACGGATTCCTCGAGCGTCAGCGCGCTGGTGTCGAGAACCTCGGCATCGTCCGCCGCCTTCAGAGGCGCGTCGGCGCGCCCCATGTCGCGCGCATCGCGGGCGCGGATATCGTCGAGGACCGCGGCCAACGTGGTGTCATGCCCATCGCCGATCAGTTCGCGGAAACGGCGCTCGGCGCGGACCTCGGCCGTGGCCGTGACGAAGAGCTTGGCCTCGGCCTCTGGGCAGATCACGGTGCCGATGTCGCGTCCGTCGAGGACCGCGCCACCCGACCGGCGTGCGAACGCCCGCTGAAAATCGAGAAGCGCCGCGCGCACCTCCGGTATCGCCCCGACCTTGGAGGCCGCGACACCCACCTCGGCGGTGCGCAGTCCCGGGACGTCGAGATCGTCGGCCCGAAGCGCCTGCGCCACGGCGATGGGCTCTTCCCCTTGCATCATCCGCGCTCCGACCGCCCGGTAAAGCAGCCCGGTGTCGAGGTGCGCGAGGCCGAAGTGTTCGGCCAGCCGCCGCGCCACGCTGCCTTTGCCAGAGGCTGCCGGTCCGTCGATCGCGATCGTGAAGGCCATTCCGCTCACCCTTCGTTGCGTTGGATCTGCGCACCAAGCGCCGCCATCAGCGGCTCGAAGATCGGGAAGGACGTGGCGATGGGGCCACCGTCATCCACCGACATACCGCGCTGCGCCGCCATACCGAGCACGAGGAAAGACATGGCGATGCGATGGTCGAGCCGGCTTTCCACGGTCACACCGCCCGGCACGCCACCCTGGCCGCGACCGGTCACCGCCCACCAGTCCTCGCCCTCCTGGACCTCGACGCCGGCGGCGCGGAGACCCTGCGCCATGGCGTCGATCCGGTCGCTTTCCTTGACCCGAAGCTCCTTCACGCCGGTCATCAGCGTGCGTCCCTCGGCGCAGGCCGCCACGGCCGACAGGACGGGATACTCGTCGATCATCGACGCCGCGCGCTCGGGCGGCACCTCGATGCCGCGCAGGTCGGGCGAGAAACGCGCGCGCAGGTCGGCGACGGGCTCACCGCCCTCCTCGCGCTCGTTCTCGTATGTCAGGTCGGCGCCCATCTCGCGCAGCGTGGTGAAAAGGCCGGCGCGGGTCGGGTTCAGCCCGATGTTCGGGACCAGCACGTCCGAGCCCTCGACGATCAGCGCGGCGCAGACCGGAAAGGCCGCCGAGGACGGGTCGCGCGGCACCGCGATGCTCTGCGGGCGCAGCTCGGGCTGGCCGGTCAACGTGATGACCCGACCCTCGCGCGTATCCTCGGTGACGACCTGCGCGCCGAACCCCGCGAGCATCCGCTCGGAGTGGTCGCGCGTCGCCTCGCGTTCGATCACCACGGTCTCGCCCGGCGCGCCGAGGCCCGCGAGCAGGACCGCGGACTTCACCTGCGCCGAGGGCACCGGGGTCGCGTATCGCACCGGGACGGGTTCGGACGCACCGACGATGGTCATCGGCAGGCGCCCACCCGAGCGGCCGACGGCACGGGCGCCGAAGAGCGCGAGCGGATCGGTCACCCGCGCCATCGGGCGACGGTTGAGCGAGGCATCCCCGGTGAAGGTCGCGGTGATCGGTGTCGTGGCCATAGCGCCCATGATCAGGCGGACGCCGGTGCCCGAATTGCCGCAGTCGATGACGGTTTCGGGTTCGGCAAAGCCGCCCACGCCGACACCGTGGATGTGCCAGGTGTCGCCGCGCGTCTCGATCTCGGCGCCGAACGCCTGCATCGCCTTGGCGGTGTCGAGCACATCCTGCCCCTCTAGCAGGCCGGTCACGGTGGTCTCTCCCACCGCCAGCGCGCCCAGGATCAGCGCACGGTGCGAGATCGACTTGTCGCCGGGCACCTCGGCCGTGCCGGTCAGCGGGCCGGCGCGGTGGGCGGTCATGGGGATCGGCGTGCCGTGGCTCGACATTCTGGCGTGCTCCGCAGGGTCAGGTCACCGGGTGTTAGCAAGCACTGCGGCCGGGGTCCATCGTGGCCGCGCCGCCGCGACCGGGCGTGGCAGGCGCGCCGCGCTCAGGCCCGGCGAAAGGCGAGGTAGTGCGGCGTGCGTCCCTCGCGAAGGGCCTTCTGCTCGTAGCGGGTGGACAGCCAGCCCTCCCACGGCGTGCGCCAGTCGTCCGGCCCCTCGGCCAGCCACTCGAAGCCCGCCTTGGGCACTTCGGTCAGAGTCTGGCGTACATAGTCGGGAATGTCGGTGGCGACGCGGAACGGCGCGCCCGGCTTCAGCGCGCGGTGGAGCGGCGCGAGATGCTCCTCGGTCACGAAGCGGCGGCGGTGATGGCGCGCCTTGGGCCACGGATCGGGATAAAGAAGATAGGCGGCCGACAGGCTCTCGGGCGGGAGCACATCGAACAGGTCGCGGACGTCGCCGGGATGGATGCGGACGTTATCGGCCGCGCTGTCGCGCAGCTTGCCAAGCAACATGGCGACGCCGTTGATGTAGGGCTCGCACCCGATGAAGGCGCGGTCAGGAGAACCCTCGGCCATGTGGACAAGATGCTCTCCCCCGCCGAAGCCGACCTCCAGCACCACCTCGCGCTCGCCAAAAAGGTCGACGAGATCGAGAGGCGCGCGATCGGGGTTCGCGTCCCAGTCCACACCCGCCAGCGACAGCCGGGGCAGGTCCTCGTCGAGATAGCGCTCCTGCGCCGGGCGCAGGGCCTTGCCCTTGAGCCGTCCGTAGAAGTTGCGCCAGGGCGCACCGCTCTGATGTCGCGTGTCGGTCATGGCCGCGGCGGATAGCGCGCCGCGCGCGTCGTGGCAACAACGCGCGGTGCGCGGCCGGTCAGCCGCGGCGCAGGTGGGTGTGGGCGAAGGACAGCTTGTCCCGCACCCCTTGCGCCAGCACGAACGGGTAGAGGTCCGGCAGGTCGAGCGCGCGGTTCACGTGGTTCACCGCGATCGACATGGCCACCGCCTGCGTCACCAGCGCGTCGGTGTCGGCCTCGGCATAGGCGTCGTAGCCCGGCGGCGGCCCGTCGGGCAGCGCCAGTCCGGCGGACGCCGCGCTGTCCAGTAGGTCTGTCAGGTGCAACAGGTGTGCCAGCGTCTCTGCCCAGTCTTCGTGCGGGTGGGCGGTGGCGTAGCTGGTGACGTGGTTCTCTCCGGGTTGACCGGGGTCGGCGTAATGCCGTTCGAGCGCCTCGCCGTAATCCGCGCGTTCGTCGCCGAACAGGTCGCGGAAGCCCGAGAGGAAGGCCTCGTCCTCGGCCAGCCGCAGTTGCAGGAAGTGCGCCGTCTCGTGGCGCATGTGGCCCAGCATGGTGCGGTAGAGCTCGCCCAGCTGCTGCTGCCGCTCGGCCGACACCGTGTCCGAAGCCTCGGTCACGTTGATGGTGATGACGCCGTTTGCGTGCCCCATGACCACGTCGGCCTCGCCCCCGGCGGTCTGCTCCGACAGGAGCCGGAAAACCGGGCGCGCGCCGGGATCGGCGGGCGTGAACCAGCCCCACCGCGCGAGGTTGGCCAGCATCCAGCGCTTTGCGGCCTCCGTCTGCGACCAGAGCGGAAGGTTCTCGCCCTCGCGCAGGTCGGGGACGGTCTCGGTCATGGCGCAGGACCGGCAGAGGTCGCCTCCGTCGGCCTGCCAGTTGCAGGCGATGGTGTCGCGATTGGCGCAGGGCGCGGCGTCGCGGCGCATCCGCTGCTCGTCGGGGTCGAAGAAGACGGCGGCGCCGCAGGTGCACGACAGGTTGTGAAACCAGATGGGCGCATCGCAGGCGGGGCAGCGAAAGACTTGCACGGGAGTGGCTCCTCGAAGGGCGAACGGACGATCCGAGCCGGCTAACCCCCGCGGGGTGCAAAGGTTCCCGCGCGTCAGGCGTCAGCCGGCAAGGATCAGCAGGACGATGGAGATTGTCAGAACGACGATGCCCGCCACTTCTCGCGACGAGACGCGCTCGCCGAAGAACAGCGCCCCGGCGAGGATCGACAACGCCACCTCCACCTGCCCGAGCGCCTGCACGTAAGCCGCGCGTTCGAGGGTGTATGCGCTGAACCAGCAGAAGCTGCCGAGGATCGACGCCGCCCCGATCAAAGCGCCTGTCCGCCGGGCGGCCCAGACGCGGGACAGCTGACCCGGTTGAGCGACGGCCAGCCAGAGCCCGAGGCCCGCGGACTGCGCCGCGGTGACGATCGACAGCGTGACGAGGGAGCGGGTGACGGCGGCATCGGCCGCGACAGCCAGCGTGGCGCCCCGCACGCCGATGGCCGCCACGGCGAAGAGCGCGCCCGCAACCAGCCCGAGGATCAGCGTGCGCGGCGCGATGCGGAAGCCGCCGCCGGTCTCGGGCGGGATCGACAGCAGTCCCACGCCCACGACGCTGACCGACACAGCCGCCCAGCCCGCGACCGACAGCGGCTCGGACAGGACGATCAGCCCGAGGATCGCGGTCTGGACCACGGTCGTCTTCATCAGCGCGATGCCTACGGCAAGGTTGCGCGCCCGGAAGAGCGCGACCATCGCCATGGTCGCGAGGATCTGCGACAGCCCCGCCGCGCCGGCATAGGACCAGAAGCCCGGTGCGAGCGCGGGCAGCGGTGCGCCGTCGATTGTCAGCCACACCAGCGCCGCCAGCAACGCCAGCGGCGCGCCGAAGGCAAAGCGGGCAAAGCTCGACCCCGCGTCCGACAGCCCGCCGAGACTCAGCCGCTTGTGCAACGCGAAGCGCAGCGACTGCACCGTCGCCGCGCCCAGCGTGAAGGCGATCCAGGGGCTCAGCACCGGGCCGGGCTCAGTACGGGAACGGGTGCGCCTTCCACGCCGCGTCGAGGTCGGCGAGAAGGTCGTCGGACAACGTCACCTCGGCCGCGCCGAGCGCCCGCTCGAGTTGCTCGACCGTCGTCGCCCCGAGGATCGAGGACGACACGAAAGGCCGACGCGCCGACCATGCCAGCGCCATGTGCACCGGGTCGATCTCGTGCTTTCTCGCGATCTCCAGGTAGGCGTCCACGGCCGGGAACACGCGGTCCGAAAGCCGTCCACCCAGCGTGCCGTTCAGTGCCATGCGGCTGCCCTCGGGGACCGCGCCGTTCTGGTACTTGCCGCTCAGCAGGCCCGCGCCCAGCGGCGAATAGGGCAGAAGGCCCACGCCCTCGTTCACGCAGAGCTCGGCGATGTCGGTGTCGGCGTGCCGATACAGCAGCGAGTACTCGTTCTGGATCGTCTGCACTTCGGGTGCGCCGGCCTCACGGGCAAGACGCAGCCATTCCGCGGTGCCCCAGGTCGACTCGTTCGACAGGCCGAAATGGCGGATCGTGCCGCGCGTCACCTGGTCCTGCAGCCAGCCCAGCACGTCCTGCATGTGTTGCAGCGTGTCGGCGCGGTCCTGCTCCCACGGGGTGTAGGACCACATCTGCCGGAAGGCGAAGCTGCCGCGATTCGGCCAGTGCAGCTGGTAGAGGTCAATCACGTCGGTCTGCAGGCGGCGCAGAGAGCCTTCGAGCGCCTGCGTCAGCGTTTCGGGCGAGATAGGCGCGCCGTCGCGGACGGCCTGCTGGCCCTCGCCCGTGATCTTTGTGGCGACGATCCACTCGTCGCGGCGCCCGGTGGCGGCGAACCACTCGCCGATGATCTCTTCGGTGCGGCCGACCTTCTCTTTCGAAATGGGGTTCACCGGGTACATCTCGGCCGCGTCGAGGAAGTTGATCCCGGCGTCGCGGGCACGGTCGAGCTGGGCGTGCGCGTCCTTCACCCCGGTCTGGTTGCCGTAGGTCATGGTGCCGAGGCAAAGCTCGGTGACATCGAAGCCGGTGCGGCCAAGCGGTTTCGTCTTCATGTGAGGGGGCCTCCTTGCGGTCGCGCGGAACCTAGCGGCGCGCGGGCCGGGTGCAAGGAGGTCAGCCGTGTGCGCTGGCGCACGACGCGAACCGATGGTCCAGTTGCTCTCGGCTTGAGCACGGGGACCGCCCATGGGCCGGTTCAGCGCGCCCCGATATCCGCCGGCGCGACCGCCACCGATTTCAGCACCGCGTAGCACGACATTCCCTCGGCGAGCCTCAGCGCCTCCGCGCTTCGGCGGGTGACACGGGCCAGCAGCATGTCGTCGCCCGCCCGCAGCTGCGCCGTCACGCCTGGGCCGCCCCCGTATCGCAGGGCGGCCACCGTCACCGGCAGCACGTTCAGCGCCGAGATTCGCGCCGGCCGCTCTGTCGCGATCATCACGTCCTGCGCGAGGATCCGGACCCGAAGCGGGGTGCCCTCCGCGGCGTCGATCCGCGGCAGGTAGAGACGCCCGCCGGAAATCGACAGCTCCGTCACGCCGTCCTCGGCATGCGCGGCGACGCGGGCGGGCAGGACCGCGCCGGCCTCGCGCAGCCCCATCAGGTGAACGAGGCCCGGATCGGCCATCAGGTCCTCGGGCGGGCCCGCGCGCACCACCTGCCCCGCCTCCATAACGACGAGGTGCGAGGCCAACCGCGCGACCTCGGCCAGCGCGTGGGTGACGTAGAGGATCGGCACCCCGGTCTCGGCCCGGAGCCGTTCGAGATAGGGCAGGATCTCGGCCCGCCGCGCAGCGTCCAACGCGGCAAGAGGTTCGTCCATCAGAAGGATGTCCGGCTCGGACAAGAGCGCGCGCCCGATCGCCACCCGCTGCGCCTCGCCCCCGGAGAGGCCGCGCGGACGACGGTCCATCAGGTGCGCGATTCCCAGCATCTCGGCCACGCGGCCGCGCGCCGCGGCGGACGCCCCCCGCCGGGCATAGGCGAGGTTCCCCCCAACGGTCAGGTGTGGAAAGAGCCGTCCCTCCTGAAAGACGTAGCCGACGCGGCGTCGGTGCACCGGCACGTCGATCCCGCGAGCACTGTCGAAAAGCACCCGGTCGCCCACCGTGATCCGCCCCGTGTCCGGCCGCAACAGCCCTGCGACGGCGTTGACGACCGACGTCTTGCCCGAACCGGAGCGCCCGAACAGCACCGTCACCCCGGAGGGTGCGGAGAAGGCGGGCCCGAGTTCGAAATGGCCCAGCCGGTGCGCGATATCGATCTCTAGGTCCATGCGGCCTCGCGTGCGGTGGCGTCGGTCCGCTGCGGTCGGCGCGATTCCGGCTGCGAAGAGCATGTTGGTCCCGTCGGCACATCGCGCAGCACATGAAGGACGGCTCGGCGCACATGGGGTGAGGTGCACGCCAGTTCGACCCTCCGGCTGGGCTCATCGCATCTGCCAGTCGCATGACGGGGGGGCTGCAACGCCCACGCGATGTCTGCGCGCAGGCCCGAGGGCATGGCGTGGGTCGTAGCCGGCCGCGCCTCTGCTTGCGGACGGTCTCTGCTGCCGTCGCCCATCCCGCTCATCCCTCCCGGATGCGGGCGGCGACGCGCGCGCCCAGCCATTCCGACACCGCCAGCGCCGCCATTGCGATCGCGATGGAGATGGCCACGAGCACCAGGGCCGCGCGTTCTCCGCCGGGCACCTGTAGGAATGCGTAGATCGCCGAGGGCACGGTCTGGGTCTCGCCGGGGATGTTCGACACGAAGGTGATGGTCGCGCCGAATTCGCCCATCGCCTTGGCGAAGGCCAGAACCGCGCCCGCCACGATCCCCGGCGCGATCAGCGGCAGCGTGATGGTCAGGAACACGCGAACCCGCGACGCGCCGAGCGTGGCCGCAGCCGATTCTAGCCGCGGATCCACGGCCTCGACCGCCAGACGGATGGCCCGCACCAGCAGCGGGAACGCCATGATCGCCGCCGCGAGCGCCGCACCGGTCCAGCGGAAGGCCAGCGTGATCCCGAACCAGTCGTGCAGCCACGCGCCCACCGGCCCCTGCCGCCCGAACGTCATCAACAGCAGGTAGCCCGTGACCACCGGCGGCAGCACCAGCGGCAGGTGGACGAGCCCGTTCAGAAGACCACGCCCCGGGAAGCGGCCGCGCGCCAACGCGATCGCGGCGAGCAGGCCGAGCGGCAGGCTCGCCAGCGTCGCCACCAGCGACACCCGCAGCGACAGAGCCACTGCCTGCCACGCCTCGGGGCCCAGCGCCTCCACCCGCCTCAGTCCGCGTCGCCGGTGTCGAAGCCGTGGCTGTCGAGCACCGCGCGCCCGGCCTCGGTACCGAGCCAGTCGAGGAAGGCCGCGGCGGCCCCGGGGGCGTCGGCCTCGGCGGTCACGGCGCCGGGATAGACGATGGGATCGTGGGAGTCGTCGGCAAAGGTGCCGGCAACATGCACGCGCGGCTCGGCGGCAGCGTCCGTGGCGTAGACGATGCCCAGCGGCGCCTCGCCCAGCGCGACCAGCGCCAGCGCCGCGCGCACGTTGTCGGCCTGCGCCACGCGGGGGGCCAGTGCCTCCCACCTGCCGAGCGAGGTCAGCGCCTGCCGCCCGTAGATGCCCGCCGGTACCGCGTCGACGAGCGCCATGGCGAGCCGGCCTTCCGGGCCGAGCGCACCGGCGATATCGGTGTCGGCGGTCACCTCTTCGGTGCTGTCCTCGCCCGCGCCGGAGGCGATCAGGACCAGCGAGGTCCGCGCGACGTCGCGGCGGGTGCCCGTGTCGATCATGTCGCGGTCGGTCAGCCAATCCATCCAGTCGGCATTGGCCAGCACGACCGCGTCGGCGGGCGCCCCCTGCGCGATCTGCCGCGCCAGCGCCGAGCTGCCCGCGGGCGCGACGGTGACCTCGTGCCCGGTCTCGGCGCCCCAGGTCTCGCCCGCCTCGGTCATCGCGTCGCCCAGCGAGGCGGCGGCGAACAGCGTGACCGTCTCGGCCCGCGCGTTCGCGGCCGAGGCGAGGATCATGGCGACGCCGAGAAGCGGCAGCGCAGGGCGGAACATGGGCACGGACCTTTCGGGACGGATCGCGCGCAGTTTCAGGGCGTTGGGCGCCGAGAACAAGGGGCGCCGGCCGCGCACCCCCGTTCCATCTCCGGACGGGCCGGTTCTCGCATCGAATCGTTGAGAACAAATAAAGAACAAACTACCCTCTCTCCATGCCCCGCTCTGCCGCCTCCGTCCTGACCCGCGCGCCGCACGCGCCGCCCCCTGCCCTGTCGCTCTGGGACGAGGTGGCGCTGCCGCTGTCGCGGGTGCACGAGGTCTGCGGCGGGGCGCGGCGGACCCTGGCGCTGCGGATCGCCTCCGAAACCGGCGGCCCGGTGATCTGGATCGCGCCGTCCTGGGGCCGCGACCCGCTGCACCCCGACGGCATCGCCGGGCTGATCGAGCCGCGCGAGGTCCTCTTCGTCTCGCCCCGCCGTCCCGAGGACATGCTCTGGTCGATGGAGGAAAGCCTGCGCGCGGGCGTGGCGCCGCTGGTGGTGGCCGACCTGCCCGAGCCGCCGCCGCTGACCCCGGTCAGGCGCCTGCACCTCGCCGCCGAGGCCGGCACCACCGAGGGCACGGTGCGACCGCTCGGCCTGCTGCTGACCCCCGGTGCCGGCGGCGCGCCCGGTGTCGAGACCCGCCATCGCATGGAGCCCGCCCATGCCGGCGGCGCCTCGCGCTGGCGGCTCGAGCGGCTGCGCGCCCGGATGGCCCCGCCCAAGACGTGGGAGGTCACCGAGACCGGCCTCGCCCCGTCCGTCGCGTCGGTCTGACAGGAAGACGGGCAGCCAAACGCACGCTGCGTGCCTCGCGACAACCTGAGGCTCACCCGAACACGGCCCGGACTCAGCTCCGACGCGCCCGTCCGGTCGCGGCACTGGCACTTCGCCGTCCCGTTCGCTAGGACGGCCCCAACCTGACGACACCTCGGCGGAGCGACATGGCACGGCATCTCATCACCTCGGCCATCCCCTACATCAACGGGATCAAGCATCTGGGCAACCTCGTGGGCAGCCAGCTGCCCGCCGACCTCTACGCCCGCTACCAGCGGGCGCGGGGCCACGAGGTGCTGTTCCTGTGCGCCACCGACGAACACGGCACCCCTGCCGAGCTGGCGGCGGCCAAGGCCGGCAAGCCCGTCGCCGACTACTGTGCCGAGATGCACGGCGTGCAGGCGAAGCTGGCCGAGGGGTTCCGGCTGTCCTTCGACCATTTCGGCCGCTCCTCCAGCCCGCAGAACCACAGGCTGACGCAGGCCTTCGCCAAGGCGCTCGACGAGGCCGGGCTGATCCGCGAGGTCAGCGAGACGCAGATGTATTCCCCCGAGGACGGACGCTTCCTGCCCGACCGCTACATCGAGGGCACCTGCCCGAACTGCGGCTTCGAGAGTGCCCGGGGCGACCAGTGCGACAACTGCACCAAGCAGCTCGATCCGGTCGACCTGATCGACCCGCGCTCGACCATCTCGGGGGCCACGAACCTCGAGATGCGCGAGACCAAGCACCTGTTCCTCCGCCAGTCGGCGATGAAGGACGAGCTCGAGGCGTGGATCGACACCAAAGCCGACTGGCCGGTGCTGACCACCTCGATCGCCAAGAAGTGGCTGAATGACGGCGACGGCCTGCAGGACCGCGGCATCACCCGCGACCTCGATTGGGGCGTGCCGGTGCAGCGCGGGGACGAGCCCTGGGCGGGCATGGAGGGCAAGGTCTTCTACGTCTGGTTCGACGCGCCGATCGAGTACATCGCCTGCGCGCAGGAGTGGGAAGAGGCCGGCAAGGGCTCGGACTGGGCGCGCTGGTGGCGCACCGACGCGGGCGCGGACGACGTGCGCTATACGCAGTTCATGGGCAAGGACAACGTGCCCTTCCACACCCTGTCGTTCCCCGCAACGATCCTCGGGTCGGGCGAGCCGTGGAAGCTGGTCGATTACATCAAGTCGTTCAACTACCTGAACTACGAGGGCGGCCAGTTCTCGACCTCGCGCGGGCGCGGCGTGTTCATGGACCAGGCCCTCGACATCCTGCCCAGCGACTACTGGCGCTGGTGGCTGCTGTCCCATGCGCCCGAGTCCAATGACGCCGAGTTCACGTGGGAGAACTTCCAGTCGTCGGTGAACAAGGACCTTGCCGACGTGCTGGGCAACTTCGCCAGCCGGGTCACCAAGTTCTGCCGCTCCAAGTTCGGAGAGGACGTGCCCGCGGGCGGCACCTTCGGCGACCGCGAGCGCCAACTGGTCGCGGACCTGTCGGCCAAGATCGGCGAATACGAGGCGCACATGGAGGCGATCGAGGTCCGCAAGGCCGCCGCCGCCCTGCGCGCGGCGTGGGTGCTGGGCAACGAGTACCTTCAGGAAGCCGCGCCCTGGTCGACCTTCAAGGAAGACCCCGAGACCGCGGCCATGCAGATCCGGCTCGGTCTGAACCTGATCCGTCTTTACGCGGTGATCTCGTCGCCGTTCATTCCCGATGCCTCCGCGCAGCTGCTCGAGGCGATGAAGGCCGGCGACGCCGACTGGCCGTCGGAACTGGACGCGGACCTTCAGAAACTGGGCGCGGGCCACGCCTTCACGGTCCCGGACGTCACCTTCCGCAAGATCGCGGATGCCGAGCGCGAGGACTGGCAGGCGCGTTTCGCCGGCACGCGCTGAGGCGCGCTCAGCCGCACCATCGGGTCACGCATGAAAAAGCCGCCGGGCCATAAGGCGCCGGCGGCTTCTTTTGATCAGAGAGATCGTGAGATCAGGCGGCTTTGATCTCGACCAGCTCGATGTCGAAGTTCAGGTCCTGCCCGGCCAGCGGGTGGTTCGCGTCGAGCGTGACCTCGGACTCGTTCACGTCGGCGACAACGACCGGAACGGTCTGTCCGTTCGGGGTCTGGACCTGCAGCTGCGTGCCGGGATCGAGCGGGATGTGATCCGGGATCTCGGTGCGCGGCACGGTCTGCGTGGCGTCGGGATTGCGGTCGCCATAGGCTTCGGCGGCCGGCACTGCGACGGTCTTCTTCTCGCCGACGTTCATGCCGGGCATGGCGCTGTCGAGGCCGGGAATGATCTGGCCCGAGCCGACGGTGAACTCGAGCGGGTCGCGGCCCGCGCTCGAGTCGAAGGTCGACCCATCAGCCAGCGTTCCGGTATAGTGGATGAGAACGGTATCGCCCGTTTTGACTTCGGTCATCATGACCTCCGGTTCAGGTTCGGGTGTATCTTGCGAGGCCACGGCGCGGATGCCGCGGGTAACTCGCCTTTGCGGGTTCGATCACGAATCGTAAGCATCGTGTCCGTCCTTTGCAAAGGGGCGGGCACGATTCATCTGCCCCGAGCGCGATATTTCCCCAACGTCAGGTGGAAACTCGGCGGTTTCCCCCGGTTTTGTGTGACAATAGCGCCATTTTGGGCCCCCGAGACACTGCACGGTGGACGGTCCGGGTGTGATTCCCGGCCCCGCCTGCAATGATCGGGTCCAGACCGTTTCGTGCCGACCAGATGTAGAGAGATGCCATGATTTCACGCCGCCATTTCCTGACCGTCGCCGCTGCCGGCGTCGCCACCCCCGCGATCGTGTCCGCGCAAGCGGTCGACCCGGTGTTCCAGCCGCAGCGCGTGCGGGTGAAACAGTCGCTGGGCTCGCCGCAGATCCTGATCCTGCCGCAGGCGCACTTCCTCTATTTCGTGGACCAGCCGGGCTCGGCGCTGCGCTACGGCGTGGGCGTGGGACGTGCGGGCCTCGAATTCACCGGGGAAGCCACGATCCAGGCGAAGAAGGAATGGCCGACCTGGCGCCCGACGCAGGAGATGATCGAGCGCGAACCGCAGACCTACGGACGCTTCGCCGGCAATGACGACGTCCAGCCGGGCGGCCCCGGCAACCCCCTGGGAGCGCGCGCGCTCTACCTTTTTCAGAATGGCCGCGACACGTTCTACCGCATCCACGGCACGAACGCGCCGGGCTCGATCGGACGCTCGGTGTCGAATGGCTGCATCCGGATGCTGAACGATCACGTGATCGACCTGTACCAGCGCGTGCCGATCGGCACCAAGGTCACTGTCTTCTGAGAGGCGTCGGGGCCGCACTCCACATTGCGGCCCCGTCCCGCGAGAGCATGGCGAACGCCCCGACCTTTCGTCACCGGGCCATATTCACGCCACCTTTACCCGCTTGAGTAAATCTCGTCGCACAACCGCGAGGATCGCGCGACGGGGACGCAGGAGGCTTGAATGGTCACGATGGCACTGGTGCTCGGAAGCGCGATCGGCACGCTCGCAGGCATCTTCGGGTGGCTCGCCCTCGGCCTCGCGCCGCTGTCCGCCTTCGGTCTCTATCTCGGCTGCGCGTTCGGCCTCGCCGCCCTGGCGGCCTCGGCCAATCTTATGCGGGCAACGGTCTCCCGAGCCGCGCCGAAGGCCGTGCGGGTATCCCCGGTGCGCTGAGGCGCCTACCAGACCACCCGGATGAACAGCAGGATCGGCACGATGCCAGCTGCGGCAATACAGAACAGTTGCGCCCAGTGGCTCGACCGTTTCAGCAGGCCGGACGATTTCATCGCGTCCCCGTAGGCATAGGCCGCGAACGGCAAGGCCGCAGCCTGACCCGCCTCGATCATCTGACGCCGGCGCACCGTGCCGGACAGGTCGCGATACCGCGCCTTCATCGCCTCGGTGTCCGGACGATCGTGGGCGGTGTGGGACGTGGCGTGCTGGTTCATGATGATACGCTCTTCCTGACCTTGCGTAACAGCGACTTGGCGCAGTCCGCCCCGAAGGCAAGGCCGCTTTGCGGGCGGGTGTCTCGACCGCGTCCCACCGGCCGAAGCGGAGTGCGAGGTGACCCGGGCGACCCGCCTTCAGCCGCCGTCCGCCGGACGGCCCGCGGCGCTGTCGTCCGCGCCCACATCTTCACGCAACAGTGCCGCGACCTCGGGCCCGATCGCCTCGACGATCCGCGCAACGCCCTCCGCGTTGGGGTGGATGCCATCGGACTGCATGAAAGCCATCGCACCCGACGGGTCGCCTTCTTCGGTCAACGGCCCCAGAAAGTCAGGGACGAACCGCGCGCCGTACTGCTCCGCGAGGTCGGGATACATGGCCTCGAAATCGCGCTTGTATGCGGCGCCGTAGTTGCCCGGGGCCGACAGTCCCACCAGGAGGACAGGCAGGTCGCGGCCATCCGCCGCGGTTAGGATGCCATCGAGGTTCTCTCGGCTGACCGCCGGGTCGATCCCCCGCAAGAGGTCATTGCCTCCAAGTGCCACCATCATCGCGTCGGTTGTGTCCTGCAACGACCAGTCGACCCGTGCGAGGCCGCCCGCCGTGGTGTCGCCCGAGACGCCCGCGTTGATCACGTCCACGTCAAGTCCGTCCGCGCGCAGCCACGCCTCGAGCTGCGGCACGAAGCCGTCGGCCTCGGGCAGACCGTAGCCCTGCGTGAGGGAATCGCCCAGTGCGACCAGTTCCAGCGTCTCGGCCTGCGCGGTGCCGCACAGCAGCATCGCCACCAGCGCTGCCTTGCTGAGCGGGGTCACCACCCCATATGTCGCTCTGCCTAACATGGGACTTCTCCATATGACGGACGCCGTTCTCCGCCTCCAAGATGTGACCTTGCAGCTGATGGGCAATGCCGGCCCGGTCGAGATCCTGCACGACATCGACCTGGAGGTTGCGCGTGGCGAGACGCTGAGCCTGATCGGCCCGTCCGGCTCCGGCAAGTCGTCGCTTCTCATGGTGATGGGCGGGCTCGAGCGCGCGACCTCCGGCAGGGTCGAGGCACTGGGCCATGACCTCACCGCGATGGACGAGGATGCGCTGGCCACCCTGCGCCGCGATCACATGGGAGTGGTGTTCCAGAGCTTTCACCTGATCCCGACCATGACCGCGCTGGAAAACGTGGCCACTCCGCTGGAACTGGCCGGCATGTCCGACGCCTTCGACCGCGCCCGCGCCGAGCTGGACGCCATGGGCCTCGGAAAGCGCACCGATCACTACCCCGCACAGATGTCGGGTGGCGAGCAGCAGCGCGTCGCGCTCGCCCGCGCCGCTGCCCCCCGCCCCGAGATCCTGCTGGCGGACGAACCCACCGGCAATCTCGACGGCCAGACCGGCGATGCGATCATCGACCTTCTGTTCGGGCTGAGCGAGCGTCACGGCGCGACACTGGTTCTCGTGACCCACGCGCCCTCCCTCGCGTCGCGCTGCGATCGCACCGTACGGCTGACCGACGGGCGCCTGGACCGCGACGGCCTGCGCGGGGCGGCGGAATGACCCTTCGCACCGCCGCCATCTTCGCCCGGCGGGAGCTGCGCGGCGGTCTCCGCGGCGGCTTTCGCGGCTTTCGCATCTTCCTCGCCTGCTTGGCTCTCGGTGTCGCGGCCATCGCCGGGGTCGGCTCGGTTCGCTCGGCCATCCAGGCGGGGCTCGAGGATCAGGGCGCTGTTCTGCTGGGCGGCGACGCGCAGGCACAGTTCACCTACAGGTTCGCCAACGACGAAGAGCGGGCATGGCTCGACGACATCTCGACCGAGCTCTCCGAGATCGCCGACTTCCGCTCCATGGCCGTGGTGCCGCGCCCGGACGGAAACGACCGCGCCCTGACGCAAGTGAAGGCGGTCGATGACGCCTATCCGCTGCTCGGAGAGGTGGAGCTGTCACCCGCCATGCCCCTGTCCGAGGCACTGGACGGGGACGGCGTGGTGATGGCCCCGATCCTCGCCGACCGGCTGGACCTCGCGCCCGGCGACACCGTCCGGCTGGGCGACAAGGACTTCACCTTCCGCGCCACGTTGGAGACCGAGCCGGACGACGCCGGCGGCGGGTTCGAGTTGGGCCCCCGCACCATCGTCGCGAGCGCGGCGCTGGACGGCACCGGTCTGCTGGAGCCGGGCACACTGTTCGAGACGGAGTATCGCCTGCGCCTGCCCCCCGGCGCCGACCTCGACGCGCTGGCCGCGGAGGCGCGCGACCGATTTCGTGACAGCGGCATCCGGTGGCGCGACGCCCGCAACGGGGCGCCGGGCACGGCACGTTTCGTCGACCGTCTCGGCGCGTTCCTCGTCCTCGTGGGGTTGTCGGGCCTCGCAGTCGGCGGCATCGGGGTGTCCTCGGCGGTGCGGGCGTACCTGTCGCGCAAGACGTCCGTCATCGCGACGCTGCGCACCCTCGGCGCCAGCCGTGCGACGATCTTCCAGACCTACTTCCTCCAGATCGGCGCGCTGGCCTGCTTCGGGATCGTCATCGGCCTGGTGCTCGGCGCCGCGTTGCCGCTCCTGTTCGCGCCGCTCATCGCCGATGCGCTGCCGGTTCCGACGCTGTTCACCCTGCACCCCGGGCCGCTGGCCGAGGCCGCGATCTACGGCGTGCTGACGGCGCTGCTGTTCACGCTCTGGCCGCTTGCCCGGACCGAGGACGTGCGCGCGGCCACGCTCTTCCGCGACGCGCTGTCGACCGCGCGCACCCTGCCCGCGCCGCGGTACCTCGCGGCGACCGGCGCACTGCTGGTGGCGCTGGTGGGACTGGCGATGGCGTTCTCGGGCACGGTGGAGCTGACGCTTTGGACCGCCGGAGGCATCCTCGGCTCGCTCGCGATCCTCGCCGTGGCCGCGATGGGCCTGCGCGCGCTGGCCCGCCGTGCCGCGCCGGCCGCGCGGGGCCGTCCGGCTCTGCGCTGGGCGCTCGGCGCCATCGGCGGCCCCCGGGACGAGGCGGCCTCGGTCGTGCTGTCGCTGGGTCTCGGTCTCGCCGTGCTCGCCGCCATCGGGCAGATCGACGGAAACCTGCGCGCGGCGATCGCAAGGGACCTGCCCGAGGTCGCGCCCTCCTACTTCTTCGTCGACATCCAGAAAGACCAGATGCCGGGGTTCCTCGACATCGTGGAGGGCGATCCGTCGGTGCACCGCGTCCAGTCCGCCCCGATGCTCCGCGGCGTCATCACCGAGATCAATGGACGCCCCGCCGAAGAGGTCGCGGGCGACCATTGGGTGATCCGGGGCGACCGTGGTGTGACATACTCGGCCGCGCCACCCGAGGACACGCGCCTGACCGCGGGGGACTGGTGGCCCGAGGACTATGACGGACCGCCGCAGGTCAGTTTCGCCGCCGAGGAGGCCGAGGAGATCGGCCTGCAGCTCGGTGACGAGGTCACCTTGAACATCCTCGGACGGGACATCACGGCCGAGGTCACCAGCTTTCGGGGGGTGGACTTCTCGACCGCGGGGATCGGCTTCGTGATGTCGATGAACCCCGCGGCACTCGAAGCGGCGCCGCACACGTTCATCTCGACGGTCTACGCCGATGCCGACGCCGAGGCGGACGTCCTGCGAGAGGTCGCGGACGCCTTCCCGAACGTGACCGCAATCGGCGTGCGCGACGCCATCGATCGGGTGAGCGAACTTCTCGCAGGCGTCGCCGAGGCGGTGCGCTGGGGCGCGGCGGCGACGTTGATCACCGGCTTCCTCGTACTGATCGGCGCGGCAGCCGCCGGGGTCGAGGCCCGGACCTTCGAGGCCGCGGTGCTCAAGACGCTGGGCGCACGGCGCGGCCGCATCCTCGCGAGCTTCGCGCTGCGCTCGGCGTTGCTGGGGGCGGGCGCTGGGATCGTCGCCATTATCGCGGGGCTCGGCGGTGGCTGGGCGGTGACCACCTTCGTGATGGAAACGTCCTTCGCCCCGGTCTGGGCTTCGGCGCTGGGGATCGTGGCCGGCGGGATCGCGGCGACGCTGCTCGCCGGGCTCGCTTTTGCCTGGGGCCCGCTCGCCGCCCGGCCGGCGCAGGTGCTGCGCGCGCGGGAATGAGGCATAGCCCTTCGAATCGGGGAACTTTCGGGCAAGGCGCCGTCGTTTTCTGAAGATGGCCGTCGCGGCAGCTTCAAGCGGGTGCCGCGCCGCTTGATCGCCGGGTCCGCGCTGCGTAAGCCCGGTCACGACGCCTTGCCCCGACACCGCCCGACCGAGGAACCGCCGATGTCCGAAACCCTGCCCGCCCCGCTTTCGGCCGATATCGGCCGCGCCCGGAAGACCCAGGTCCTCAACCTCGTTCGCCGCGCCGCACGGGCCGAAATCCTGCCGCGATTCCGGTCACTTGGCGCGGGAGACGTGGATCGCAAGAGCGGTCCGCAGGACCTCGTGACCGATGCCGACCGCGAGGCCGAGAAGATGATCGCACGGGGCCTGCAGGCGCTCTGGCCCGAGGCTATGATCCTCGGCGAGGAAGATGCGGCCACCCATCCCGAGCGCATCCAGAAGATCGGAGAGGCGGCCGTTGGCTTCACCATCGACCCTGTAGACGGGACGTGGAACTTCGCGAACGGTCTGACGCTATTTGGCGTCATGGTCTCGATGACCCGGTACGGCGTTCCGGTCTTCGGCCTGCTCTACGATCCGATCATGGACGACGTCATCTGGGCCGAGGCCGGAGAGGCGGCGGAGTTCGTGAAGGGCCGCCGCACGCCGCGCAAGCTGAAGGTCTCGGGCGGGGGCGTCCTCGAGGAGATGTCGGGCTTTGCCGGGCTGCACCTGCTGCCCGCCGACAAGCAGGAGGCGTTCGCCGCCACCCTGCCCCGGCTCCAGCGCGTCGTGTCGATGCGCTGTGCCTGTCACGAGTTCCGCACCTTCGCCCAGGGTGGCGTCGACTTCGTGCTGGCAACGAAAGTCACGCCTTGGGACCACACCCCCTGCGCCATCGTCGCCGAGCGCGCGGGCGGGTACGTTTCCATGCTGGATGGCTCTGATTTCCGTGCAGGACAGACAGATGGCTATCTTCTGGCCGCATCCAACCGGGCCAGCTGGCGCCGCCTGCGGGACCTCTGGGCGTTCCTGCTGGACGACTGAGGCGCGAAGCCTCCACACGTAAAACTGGACAAATGAGCCTCTTCGCGCAACCATGAGGGGACGCGAGGAGTGTTGTCCATGTCCGGCACCCACACCATCGACGCGCCCGCCCCCGAGGTGAAGAGCCGCGCCGCGCGGCCGCGCCTGTTCAAGGTGATCCTGCTCAACGACGACTTCACCCCGCGCGAGTTCGTGGTGGGCGTGTTGCGAAGGATTTTCCGGATGGCGGACTCCGAGGCGCTGGGCGTGATGCTGACCGCGCATCGCCGCGGTGCCTGCGTGGTGGCGGTATTCACCCGCGAGGTCGCGGAGGAGAAGGCCAGCCGCGCAACTCAAAGAGGAGCCGATTCGGGGCACCCTCTGACCTTCACAACCGAAAGCGAGTAACGTGGCGGCCTGTGCCACAATTCAGGGGTGATTGTCGTGAAGCCGACAACAAGGCCGCAAAACCGGGGTAATTGTGTCGAAGAAAGCTCGCCTTCTACGAGAATCCCCGTGTTCCCCCAAGGGCCTCATTAACGTATAGTTAACGACAACCGCAGGTTTAGAACTGCGGGACAGTCGCCGGGGGGCGCCCGGCTGTTAGTCACGGAGACACGGTCATGTTCTACGACAAGACACTCTGCGCAGATGCCGCTCTGGTTGCATCGGTTCCCGTTTCGGCCCTGAGCCGCACCCGGGTCCGTCGTTCGGCCAAGCGTCTTCTCTCGTACCTCTCGAGCCCGCAGGTGCGCATGGCGCTTCCGGGCAGCGAGCGCAACGGTGTGCGCGATCTCCGCACCCTGTGCGGTTCGCTCCTGAGCAAGGGCACGCTGGAAGAGTCCGAGGCCTGCGCCCTGCAGCGCCGGGCCCTGGAATTCCACGACTCCCTTACGCAGCACGACTCCCGCGCCGACATTCTCTGATCGGCTCCTCGCCGGCGGCCGTCCCTCACGGCCGCCGGCGCGACGACGACGCCTCACGGCGAAGACCGCGCGACACGCGCCCGACCGGCACCCCGCCGCGGCGCAGCACCCATAGATTTGTCGCGGTCCGAACGTGATCGTCGGGCACCCCCGGCCGGCCTTGCCTGCAAGGTCGGCCGCGCGGTGACACACGCAGTAGGCGAAGCGCCGCACTGCAGAAATCAGCCCCCTTATCGACCTGTCGATCGACCACCGCACACGCCTGCGGCGAAAGGCATGCGGCTCGTTCCGCCCTATTGCCCTGCGCGCGGAGCTTTCCGGCATACCACTTCACGCACGCCACAGGCGATACAACCGCATGGGCGGGGTTTCACACGCGTGCGCGGGGCAAAGGCAGCCACAAAACGCATCCCGCGCCCACCCCGAAACGCAAAATCGCCGGCGCCCGAAGGGACGCCGGCGGTGTCGATCCGAAAACGGTGCCGGTGGTGCCTTACTCTGCCGCCTCGGCGTAATCCTCCATTGGCGGGCAGGTGCAGATCAGGTTCCGGTCGCCGTAGACGTTGTCCACGCGGTTCACCGGCGGCCAGTACTTGTCGACACGGAAGGCGCCGGACGGGAAACAGCCCTGCTCGCGCGAATACGACCGGTCCCAGTCGCCGACCAGGTCCTCGACCGTGTGCGGCGCGCGCTTGAGCGGGTTGTCCTCCCGGTCCGACGTGCCGTCCTCGATCGCGCGGATTTCCTCGCGGATTCCCAGCATCGCGTCGCAGAAACGGTCGAGCTCGGCCTGTGTCTCCGACTCCGTGGGCTCCACCATCAGCGTACCGGCCACCGGCCAGCTCATGGTGGGCGCGTGGAAGCCGCAATCGACCAGCCGCTTGGCGATGTCGTCCACGGTGACGCCGGCGCTCTTGTCGAAGGGCCGCACGTCGAGGATGCACTCGTGCGCCACACGGCCCTTCGGCCCGCGGTAGAGCACCTTGTAGGCGCCCTCCAGCCGCTTGGCGATGTAGTTGGCGTTCAGGATCGCCACCTTGGTCGCCTGCGTCAGGCCCGCGCCGCCCATCATCTGGATGTAGGCCCACGAGATCGGCAGCAGCGAGGGCGAGCCGTAGGGCGCCGCCGACACCGGCCCCGGGCCGGACCCCTCGGCCGCCAGAGGGTGCGACGGCAGGTGCTCGGCCAGGTGCGACTTCACGCCGATCGGACCCATGCCGGGGCCACCGCCGCCGTGCGGGATGCAGAACGTCTTGTGCAGGTTCAGGTGGCTCACGTCGCCGCCAAGATCGCCCGGCCGCGAGATGCCCACCATGGCATTGAGGTTCGCGCCGTCGATGTAGACCTGCCCGCCATTGGCGTGGGTGATCTCGCAGACCTCCTTGACCGTCTCCTCGAACACGCCGTGGGTCGAGGGATAGGTGATCATGATGCCCGCGAGGCTGTCGGCGTGCTTCTCGGCCTTTGTGCGGAAGTCCTCGATGTCGATCGAGCCCATCTCGTCGCATTTCACCGGCACGACCTTCCAGCCCACCATCTGCGCCGAGGCGGGGTTGGTGCCGTGGGCGTTCACCGGGATCAGGCAGACGTTGCGGTGCGCCTCGCCGTTCGCCTCGTGGTAGGCGGCGATGGTCAGCAGGCCCGCGTATTCGCCCTGTGCGCCCGAATTCGGCTGCATCGAGATCGCGTCGTAGCCGGTGACCTGGCACAGCTTGGCGTTCAGCCCGTCGATCAGCTCCTTGTAGCCGGCGGCCTGGTCCTCGGGGCAGTAGGGATGCAGATTCGCGAACTCATGCCACGACAGCGGCATCATCTCGGCGGCCGAGTTGAGCTTCATCGTGCACGAGCCCAGCGGGATCATCGCCCGGTCGAGTGCCAGGTCGCGGTCCGCGAGACGGCGCATGTAGCGCACCATCTCGGTCTCGGCCCGGTTCATGTGGAAGACCTCATGCTCGAGGTAGGGCGACGTGCGGATCAGCGCCTCGGGCAGCCGGTAGGTCTGCGATTGCGGGTCGTCCTTGCGCGTCACGCCGAAGGCGCGCCACACGGCCTCGATCGTGGCGGGGCGCGTGGTCTCGTCCACCGCGATGCCCACCTTGGTCTCTCCCACGGCACGCATGTTCACGCCCTCGCGGACGCCCGCGTCGATCACCGCCTTCTGGAACAGGCCGACCTCGACCGTGATCGTGTCGAAGAAGTCCTTGGGCTCGATTTCGAAGCCCGCGTCCTCGAGGCCCTGCGCCAGCCGCGCGGTCTTGCGGTGGATGCGCTCGGCGATGGCGCGCAGGCCCTTGGGGCCGTGAAAGACGGCGTAGAAACCCGCCATGACCGCCAGAAGCGCCTGCGCGGTGCAAACGTTCGAGGTCGCCTTCTCGCGCCGGATGTGCTGCTCGCGGGTCTGCAGGGCAAGGCGGTAGGCGCGGTTGCCGCGCGCATCCACCGACACCCCCACGAGGCGGCCGGGGAGCGACCGTTTGTAGGCGTCACGGCAGGCGATGTAGGCGGCGTGCGGCCCGCCGTAGCCCATCGGCACGCCGAAGCGCTGGGTGGTGCCCACGGCTATGTCGGCGCCCATTTCGCCCGGCGACTTCAGCACGCAAAGCGCCATCGGATCGGCCGACACGACGCCCACGGCCTGCGCCGCGTGCAGACGCTCCATATGGCCGGTGAAGTCGCGGACGCGGCCGTAGGTGCCCGGATACTGGAAGAGCGCGCCGAACACGGCTTCGGGGTCCAGATCGTCGGGGTCCCCGACGATCACCTCGATCCCGAGCGGACGGGCGCGGGTGCGGACCACGGCGATGTTCTGCGGGTGGCAGTTCTCGTCGACGAAGAATGTCCTCTGCTTCGACTTGGCGACGCGCCCCGCCATGGTCATCGCCTCGGCACAGGCCGTGGCCTCGTCCAGCAGGGAGGCGTTCGCGATCTCGAGACCGGTGAGGTCGGACACCATCGTCTGGTAGTTCAGCAGCGCCTCGAGGCGGCCCTGGCTGATCTCGGGCTGGTAAGGCGTGTAGGCGGTGTACCAGGCCGGGTTCTCGAGGATGTTGCGCTGGATCGCCGGAGGACAGATCGTGCCGTGATAGCCCTGCCCGATCAGCGAGGTCAGCACGGTGTTCTTCTTGGCGATCTGGCGCATCCACCACAGCAGCTGACGCTCGGACATGGGCCGGCCGGTCTCGAGCGGCTCCGACTGAAGGATGGATTGCGGCACGGTCTCGGAGATGAGAGCGTCGATGTCGTCGACGCCCAGCGTCTCGAACATCGCGTCCATCTCGGACGGCGACGGCCCGATATGGCGGCGGTTGGCGAAGTCGTAGGGCTGGTAGTCGCTCGGCGCGAAACTCATCCGGTGTCTCCTGTCAGGGGCCGGCCCGCGCGGGGCCCGTCAATCTGTCGATCGGAAATGCGAAGGACGTCGCGGGCCGGGCCGCGAGGCGTCCAGAGGTGGTGCTGTCGGCGATCCGGTGGCGCCCGCCCCCTCGGCACGAGGGGTCCGGGGAACCGGGATCAGCCGATGAAGTCCTTGTAGGCGGCGTCGTCCATCAACTCGTCCAGCGCCGAAAGGTCCTCGACCTGGATTTTGAAGAACCACGCGTCGCCCTCGGGGTCGTCGTTGACCTTGCCCGGCTCCTCGACGATGGCCTCGTTGACCTCGACGATCTCGCCGTCGACCGGCGCGAGGATGTCCGAGGCGGCCTTAACCGACTCGATCACCACGACCTCATCGTCCTTGGAGACGGTCTTGCCCACGTCGGGCAGTTCGACGAACACCACGTCGCCCAGCTGTTCGGCGGCATGCGCGGTGATGCCCACGGTGACGATGTTGTCCTCTTCGGGACGTAGCCACTCGTGCTCTTCGGTATATTTCATCGGGTATCTCTCTCCTGCTGGAAGGGTCAGCGTTTGAAGCCGGGGGAGACGAAGGGCAAGGCGACGACCTCGACCGGCATCCGCTTGCCGCGCACCTCGCCCCAAAGGGTGGTGCCCGGCGTGGCGGAGGCGGCCGGCACGTAGCCCATGGCGACCGGGCCGCCCACGGTGGGGCCGAACCCGCCCGAGGTCACGCGGCCGACCGGGCTATCCCCGGTCTCGTCGTCGTAAATGACCACGCCCTCGCGCATCGGCGCCCGTCCCGTCGGTTTCAAACCGACTCGCTTACGCGCGCCGCCGCCGTCGAGTTCCCGCGACGTGCGATCCGCGCCGGGGTAACCGCCCGCGCGCGCGCCGCCCGGACGCCGCGCCTTGCCGATGGCCCAGGCGAGCCCGGCCTCGACCGGCGAACTTTCGGTGTCGATGTCGTGGCCGTAGAGGCACAGCCCCGCCTCGAGCCGCAGCGAGTCCCGCGCGCCAAGGCCGATGGGTGCCACGTCGGGGTGGTCGAGCAGCTTGCGCGCCAGTCCCTCCGCCGCCTGCGCGGGCACGGAAATCTCGTAGCCGTCCTCGCCGGTATAGCCCGAGCGCGAGACCCACGCCTCTGCGCCGTCAAGCTCGACGGTCGCCACGTCCATGAACTTCATGTCCCGCACTTCCGGCGCGAGTTCGGCCAGCACCGCTTCGGCAGCGGGGCCCTGCAACGCGAGAAGTGCGCGGTTCTCCAGCACCTTGACCGTCACTTCAGGCTCGAGCCCCGCGCGCAGGAGCGCGATGTCGGCCTCCGCACGGGCGGCGTTGACCACGAGGAACAGGTGATCGCCGCGGTTGGCGACCATCAGGTCATCCTCGATCCCACCGGCCTCGTTGGTCAGAAGGGCATAGCGCTGCCGGCCTTCCTTCAGCCCCGATACGTCCGCGGGCACGAGCCGCTCCAGCGCCTCTGCCACGTCGGCCTGGCGACTGCGGAGCACGACCTGGCCCATGTGACTGACGTCGAACAGGCCCGCCTTCTCGCGCGTGTGCTGATGTTCCTTCATCACGCCCATCGGGAACTGCACGGGCATGTCCCAGCCCGCAAAGTCGACCATCTTGGCGCCCAGCTCAACGTGGAGGGCGTGCAGCGGCGTACGCTTCGGACCGTCCTCCTCGTCGGACGCGCCGCCCGCGTTGGACTGGGCCGACTGCGCCGGATTGGCGTGGTGGTGGTGATGATGATGTTCGCCCGGACCGTGTGGCACGCCGCAGCCACAGATGTCGCGGGTCTCAAGATGCGCGTAGCGCGCGTTCGCGTCGTCGTCGTCGCGTCCGGCCATGCGGTCCCCGTTCGCTTGCGCCCGATGCGGCTGTTGCCGGGTGCCGGGCCGTTCCTGTCACGAGGCCCGGCGCACGCGCCGCGACCCCCAGAACGCCCCCTCTGTCCCTTCGCCTGAGATCGTTATCCCTTCGGCGGACGCGGTCGCTGCCGCGCCTCTCTCCAGAGTCGTTACCCCGCGACGGTCCGTCTGCCTGAGAGTTTCCGGGGCGGTTGCTCCTTCGGCACCGGCGCAGTGGCCGGTTCTCCCATCGCGGTTGAAGCGAAGCTAGACGAGTGTTCAGCGGGAGGCAAGCTTGCGGTCGACGGCTTGTGACGGGGTGTCGTCGTCGTTCTGCGCAAGCCCCGAAAGCGGCGCCTTGCCCTCGAAGATATCCAGAAGGTCCGAATTGTCGTCGATCAGCGAGGCCAGCGTGATCGCGTCGAGCATGGAGTAGAACGCGTTGCCGGCCATGGCGAGCGCGGGCCGCAACCGGCAGGCCCCGACAAGCGGACAGGTGGTCGTGGTGGGATCGAAGCACTCCGCGATGGGCGAGTCGGACTCGAAGGCACGGAAGACCGGCCCGAGCCTGACTTCGTGCGGGGCCTGCGCCAATGCGATACCGCCGTACCGCCCACGCCAGGTCTTGAGGTAGCCCAGTTGCGCCAACTGGTTCACGATCTGTCCGAGGTGATGCTCGGACGCGTTGCAGGATTCGGCGATCGCCGACTTGGTGATGCGTTGCCCCGGGCGCGCCGCGCAGTACATCAGCACGCGCATGGCTATGTTCGATCTCTTCGTGATACGCATCCCACGTCCCCCACCACAGGACGCAACCGTGACGCCCTGCAATCAGTATAGCGTATAAAGGTAATAAAATACCATTGGCTAATTTCGAATTCTTTTTCGGATATGGGAGCCTCGTCAATACCGCGACACATTCCAATCGTCCGACTCGGTCGGCCAGATTGCGAGGGTGGCGCCGGGCCTGGCGGGCGGTGTCGGCGCACGACACCGGCTTCCTTACCGCCGTGCCCGCACCGGACGACGAGATCGAGGGTCTGGTGGCCGGAGTCGCCCCCGAGGAATGGCAGATCCTCAACACGCGCGAGGCGTTCTACGACCGCCACGACGTGACCGAGACCATCGCCACCGACCCCGCACCGTCGGCACGGGTGGCCGTCTACGCAGTCCCGCTCGACGGCTCGACCATGCCGCATTCAGCTGCGCCGGTGCTGCTCAGCTACGTCGACGTGGTGATCCAGGGCTATCTCGCGGTCTTCGGCCCCGAGGGTGTGCGCCGTTTCGCCGAGACCACCGACGGGTGGGACGACGCCGTGTTCATCGACGACCGCGCCGCGCCTCGCTACCCGCGCGCGCAGCTTCTGACAGCCGAGGAAACCGCGCTGGTGGACACCACGCTCGCCGGCCTCGGCGTCGTGCCCGTACGCGCATGATCCGCCGCGTGGGCCGGCTGGCGGTGCGGGCGTGGCGCCGCCTCGACGTCCGCGTGCTGGCGATGGCGACCCTGGCCCTGATCGGCTCGGCCGTCGCCCCCCTTCTGGCGGGCCTGATTCCCGAGTTCCTCACCGACCGCTTCGACCGCGATGCGGTTCTGCCGGTGCTGGACATCCTCGCCTCGTCGATGCTGGCGGTGACGACCTTCTCGCTCGGCGTGATGGTCTCGGCGCTCCATGCAGCCTCGGGTCAGGCGACGCCGCGCGCATTCCGCATCCTCGTGCAGGACCCGACCACCCAGAACGTGCTGGGCACTTTCGTCGGCGCCTTCCTGTTTTCGCTGACCGCGATCGTGATGTTCCGGGCCTCGTTCTACAGCCCCGAGTCGGCCGTTGTGATCGCGGCGCTGACCGGTGTGACCATCGCGACGATCATCCTCGCCATCCTGCGCTGGATCGGACATCTCGGCCGGCTCGGCAGCATGGATCACACGTTGTCGATGGTCGAGGAGGCCGCGCGTGGCGCGCTGGCCGAGGTCGCACGGGCGCCGGGCCTCGGTGCCGTGATCAGTTCCGCGCCGCCCCCGAGCACCGCCGCGCCGATGCGTTCGGATCGCGGAGGGTACGTCACCGGCCTCAGCCTCGAGACGCTGAACACCGCCGCCGAGGAAGCCGACGCGACGATCTGGCTAGCGGTGCGACCGGGCGATTTCGTGGTGGCCGGCGCGGTTCTGGCCCACACGGACGGTGATGCGGACGCGCTGGAACCCACGGTGTGCGAGGCCGTACTGATCGGCGCCGAACGCGACCAGGACCAGGACCCGCTGTTCGGGCTCATGGTCATGGCGGAGATCGGCGCCCGGGCACTGTCGCCCGGCGTCAACGATCCCGGCACCGCGATCGACGTGACCCTGCGCCAGTCGCGCCTGCTATGGGACCACGCCCGCGACGTGCGCAGCTCGACCCCCGAAGTCTGGGCTCCGCGCCTGCGACTCGAATCGCTGACGCCGGACACGATGATGAACGCCGCATTCGACGTGGTGATCCGCGACGGCGCCGACCGGATCGAGGTGATGGACGTGATCCTGCGCGAACTGACGCGGCTGACCGAGGCCGAGGACCCGGCAATCGCCCGCGCCGCGGCGGACAAGCGCGCCTATGCCGCCGACCACGCCCGCGCGGGGATAGATCACCCCGCGGACCGCGACCGGCTGGAAGCCCGGATCGAGGGCGGCTGACCCGACCCGTCCGTCACACCGGGAAGACGCGAAAAAGCCGACGCGCGGGGGCACGTCGGCTTTTCCTGTCATCACGATGTTGGTCGCCGCGGAGCGTCAGCCCTTCGCGAGGTTGCGCGCGCGCACCACCTGCATCAGCGGCATCACGTCGGCCATCTCGGGGCCGCGGTCCATGCCGGTCACGGCGCGGCGCAGCGGCATGTAGAGCCCCTTGCCCTTGCGCCCAGTCTCGGCCTTCACGGCGTCGGTCCACGTTTTCCAGGTGTCGGCATCGTAGGGCGGCTCGCCCAGCATCGCCATGGCCTGGGCGACGAACTCGCGGTCCTCGTCGTCGATCTTGGGGTCCGCACCCTCGCTGAACATCGCCCACCACGCGGGCAGGTCGTTGCGGGTGGTGATGTTCTCGCGCGCCACGCTCCAGAACAGCGGCGCCTTGTTATCCGGCACGCCCAGCGCCCGCAGTTCGTCGGCCATGTCGTCGTAGGGCAGCGCGTGCAGCTTGCGCGCGCTCAGGGGGTAGAGGTCGTTGACGTCGAACTTGGTCGGGGCCGAGCCGAACTGCGACGGATCGAAGCCCTCGGCGATCTCGTCGAGCGACGCGCGCAGCTCGACCGGCTGGCTGGACCCCAGCCGCGCCATCAGCGACAGCAGCGCCTCCGGCTCCACGCCGCTTTCGCGCAGGTCCTTGAGCGCGAGAGAGCCGAGGCGCTTGGACAGCCCCTCGCCCTGCGGGCCGGTCAGCAGCGAGTGGTGGGCAAAGGCCGGATGGCCGTGGCCCAGCGCCGCCATGATCTGGATCTGCGTCGCGGTGTTGGTCACGTGGTCCGAGCCGCGCACCACGTGGGTCACGCCCATCTCGACGTCATCCACCACCGAGGCCAGCGTGTAGAGCACCTGCCCGTCGCCGCGGATGAGCACCGGGTCGGACACCGAGGCCGCATCGATGGAGATCTCGCCGAGGATGCCGTCCTCCCACGCGATCCGCTCGTGGTCGAGCTTGAAGCGCCAGTGACCGTCGCCCCGCTCGGCGCGCAGCTTCGCCTTGTCGTCGTCGGACAGCGCCAGCGCGGCGCGGTCGTAGACCGGCGGGCGGCCCATGTTCAGCTGCTTCTTGCGCTTGAGGTCCAGCTCGGTCGGCGTCTCGAACGCCTCGTAGAAACGGCCCATCTCGCGCAGGCGATCGGCGGCGGCCTCGTAGCGATCCAGCCGCAGCGACTGGCGCTCGACCTTGTCCCAGTGCAGGCCCAGCCACTCCAGGTCGCGCTTGATGCCGTCGACGTACTCTTCCTTCGACCGCTCGGGATCGGTGTCGTCGATGCGCAGGATGAACTGGCCGCCAGCCTTGCGTGCGATCAGGAAGTTGAACAGCGCGGTGCGCAGGTTGCCCACGTGGATGTGGCCGGTGGGCGACGGCGCGAAGCGGGTCGTGGTCATCTCGGGGCTCCTCGAATGCGGCTCACGCCTTGCCACCACGGACGCCGGTTGTCCATATCACGAGGCCCACGCGGCCCCCGATTGCGGTCGCGCGCCGGACGGGCCACGGTGCTGCCATGACGGACGACAGCGCCCCCATTCCGATACGGCAGGCCCGCGCGACGGACGTGGACGCGATCCGCGCCTGCGCCGAGCAGGCCTACGCCCCCTACATCCCCCGCATCGGCCGGGCGCCCGCGCCCATGGCCGCGGACTTCGCCGCCCTCGTGGCGCGCGGCGTGGTGTGGGTCGCGACGGATGCCGAGCACGGCCTCCTTGGCTTCGTGACGTTTTGGCCCGAGGGCGATCACGTCTACCTCGACAGCGTGGCGGTGCGCCCCGAGGCGGCCGGGCGCGGGCTCGGCAAGGCGCTGATCCGGTTCTGCGAGGAGCGTGCCCTCGCCGACGGCTTCGGCACCGTCGCGCTCTACACCAACGCGGCGATGACCGAGAATCAGCGGATCTATCCACGGCTCGGCTATGTCGAGGTCGACCGGCGCGAGGACGATGGCTTCGACCGGGTCTTCTACGAGAAGAGATTGACCTGACGGCCCCTTGCAGGTGCGCTCCCGCCTGACATGATCGCCGCGCCAAGCACTCCGCCGAGAGGACCCGCCATGCGCGCCTTCATCGCCCTGCCCCTGCCGTCCTCGGACGCCGAGGTGCTCGAGGCGATGGCCGACCGGCTCGACGTGGGCCGCGCCGTGCCGTCCGAGAACATGCACCTGACGCTGGCCTTCCTCGGCGATGTGCCCGAGGCGGAGCTGCGCGAGGTCGCGGAGGCGCTGGAAACGCTGGCGCCCCCGGCCTTCTCGTTCCGGCTGTCGGGCGTCCAGAGCTTCGGGCCGAACGAGACCGGTCCGTCGCTGGCGCTGGCGGTCGATCCTGTGCCGGGGGCGCTGAAGGACCTGCACGACCGCGTGCGCTCGCGCTGCCACGGCGCCGGGCTGGTTCTGGAGCGCCGCCGCTTTCGGCCGCACGTGACCTTCGCGCGCCTGCCAGCCCGGCTGACCACGGAAGAGGACAACAAGCTCGCCGCGTTCCTGCGCCACGAGGGCGCCATGCACGTGGACGACATCCCGGCGCGCGAAGTGGTGCTCTACGAATCGATCCTGACAAAGGACGGGCCGGTCTACGAACCGCTTGCGGAGTTCCCGCTTGCCTGAGCCCTAGCGGAACGCGGGCCCGTGGACCCAGACGGTCAGGGACCGCCGCACGCCCTCGGTCACCGGCGTCACTCGGTGCAGCATGAACGAGGGAAACAGCGTGGCAGCGCCACGCTGCGTCGGCGCCGTGATGATCGCCGCGCTCGGCATGATCTCGAGCCCACCGCCGGCGTAGTCGGCAGGCTCGGACAGTTGCACAACCATCGTCAGCTTGCGCCGTGCAGCGACGGCCCCCTCGCCGATATCGGCGTGCCAGTCGAAATGGCCCGCGCGCTCGGCGCCGTAGCGGGCGACCTGCGGGCTTTCGGCGAAGTCGGTCAACTCGAAGTCGAAAACGCTGCGGTTGGCGCGGCGCACCACGTCCACCAGCCGGTCCATCACCCACTCGCCGCCCTCGGCCTCATCGAGCCAGGCCAGCTCGGCCCGGCGCTGGCCGTGGTCGTGCTGGCCGCGGACAAGGCCGGCGTCCCGCAGGGGCGCTGCGTCGGCCAGCGCGAGGATGCGGTCGCACTCGGCGGGGGAAAAGGCGTCGGGGATGGTGTGCGTGGCGATCATGGCAGTCGGCGAAGTGGGAAGGTCGGGCCCGATGCCACGGAACGAGAAACCGCGCGCGCCGGAAACCGACGCGCGCGGCGAAAAGCGACATGCTCAGCGCCCGGTGGCGCGAAACCGCCCGATCAGGCGATGAGCTTCGCGGTCTTCTCGACGAGGCGCTTGGCCTGGTGCGCCAGCGCCGCCTTGTCGGTGTCGGTCAACTCGCCCGCGGCCTTGGAGAAGCCGTAGGGGTTGCCGCCTGCCTCGAAGATCGACTGGTCGGTGTAGCCCGGCGGGACCATGATGCAGCCCCAGTGCGAGAAGGTGACCATCATCGTCAGAAGCGTGGTTTCCTGACCGCCGTGCACGGTGTTGGCCGAGGTGGCCGCGGTCACGGTCTTGTCGGCCAGCTTGCCGTCCATCCAGAGAGGGCCGAGCGTGTCGATGAAGACGCGCAGCTGGCTCGCGGGGTTGCCGTAACGGGTGGGCGACAGGAAGAAGTAGCCGTCCGCCCAGGTCATGTCGTCGTGGCTGATCTCGGCGATGTCCGACATCTTTTCGAGCTGCGCCTTCCAGGCGTCCTGCCCCTCGACCACCTCTTTCGGCGCGGTCTCGGGGACGCGGCGCAGGCGGACCTCGGCGCCGGCTTCGGTGGCCGCACGCTCGACCTCCTTCGCCATGGCGTGGTTGGTGCCGTAGGTGGAGTAGAAGATGATCGTAATTTTCGGCTGTGCCATCGGAAGCTCCTTCTGAGGAATGGATGGTTGGGTCCGTTCGGTGTCGAAACTTGGCGTATCGCAGAACGTTCCGCGGTGCGATGCGCGGGTTCTGTGCAGGAACGCAGAGCTTCACGACCGCCGCTCCCCGCGCCATATGAGCCGGATGACCACGCGTTCCACCCCGTCGCCCGAAGACTTCGAATCCATGGCCCGGTCCGCGCTCGAGGCGCTGCCGGCGCCCTTCGACGCCCATGCCCGCGCAGTGCTGCTGCACGTCGCCGACTGGCCCGACCGCGACATGCTCGAGGATCTGCAGATCGACGACCCGCTCGATCTCACCGGGCTCTACGAGGGCATCCCCCTGACCGAGAAATCCGTGGCCGATCCCGCGCCTTTCCCCGACCAGGTCTGGCTCTTCCGCGAGCCCATCATCGCGGAGTGGCGTGACCGCGGCGACGTGGAACTCGAGGACCTGGTGGCGCACGTCGTGGTGCACGAGATCGCCCACCATTTCGGCTGGTCCGACGAGGAGATCGCAGAAATCGACCGATGGTGGGAATAGGCCGGAGCAGCCCTATTCGCTGTCGCCCTCGCGCCGCGGGGCGCCGTGCTGCCGGTCGATCCAGATGACCAGCGCGAAGGCGCAGCCCAGCGCGAACACGGCCGAAGCGAGACCGAGCAGAAGCATCCCGGACACGGTCTCGAGCTCGATCACGATGAGCTTGCGGACCACGGCCAGCATCCCGATCACCAGCACGATTCGGACCTGTGCGTAGATACTGCCCCCCGACAGCATCAGGTGGACCGAGTGCGCAAGCTCCATCGCGATGACGGCGCCCAGAAGCAGATCGAACAGCGTCTGAAGCGTGGTGTAGGGGATCTGCATCCCGTCGGTCTGCGCCACCTCGACGGTCAACCGCAGGAAACTCGCGGTGGCGAGGATCACCACCGCCGCCGTGCCCAGCAGAAGCGCCACGGCAACGAGGCGCGAGAACAAGGTGTAGAGAACGTCCACGGTCTTCTGCATGGCAGATGACCTAGGGCGCCGGACGGCGTTGTCGTGACGTCACCCCCAAGACCGTGCTCCGGTCGCGCCTCAGCGCCGCCCCTCGCGCCAGCGGTTCACGATGGGATAGCGGCGGTCCAGCCAGAACGCACGCTCGGACAGGCGCGCGCCGGGCGCGGACTGGAAGCGTTTGTATTCGCTGACATAGACAAGGTGCTCGACCTTGGCCGCGTCCTCGGCGGAATACCCCTCGGCCACGCAGTCGGCGATGGAGCCGTCGCGGTCGACGAGTATCTCGAGAATGCCGTCGAGCACGGGGTAATCGGGCAGCGAGTCGCTGTCCTTCTGGTCCGCGCGCAGTTCGGCCGACGGCGGCTTGGAGATCACCCGTGGCGGCATGACCTCGCCCCCGGGCGCCTTCATCCAGTCCCGGTGATTGGCGTTGCGCCAGCGGCAGATGTCGAAGACGCGTGTCTTGTAGAGGTCCTTGATCGGATTGTAGCCGCCCGCCATGTCGCCGTAGATCGTGGCGTAGCCCACCGCGACCTCGGACTTGTTGCCGGTGGTCAGCAGCATCTCTCCGAACTTGTTGGACATCGCCATGAGCAGCAGCCCGCGCAGGCGCGACTGGATGTTTTCCTCGGTCAGGTCGGCGTCGCGTCCCTCGAAATGCGGGGCGAGCGTTTCGGCGATCGCGTCCCGGCCCTGCTGGATCGGCACGAAGTCGTAGCGGCACCCAAGCCGCTCGGCCACCGCCTTGGCATCCTCGAGCGAGTGCTCCGAGGTGTACTCCGACGGCAGCATGACGCAGCGGACGTTCTCGGGGCCGATGGCGTCGGCCGCGATCACCGCCACGATGGCGCTGTCCACCCCGCCCGAGAGCCCCAGAAGAACCTTCGAGAAGCCCGACTTGGCAAGGTAGTCCCGCAAAGCGGTGACCATCACGCGGTAGTCCTGCTCCAGCGTGTCGGGGTGGCGGTCGAAGCGGCCCTCGACGGCACGCCAGCCGTCGTCGGTGCGCTCGAAGTCGACATGCTCGATGCACTGTTCCAGCACCGGAAGCTGCACCGCCATCTTGCCGCCGGGGTTCAGCACGAAAGACCCGCCGTCGAACACCTGATCGTCTTGTCCGCCCACCATGTTGAGGTAGACCAGCGGCAGCCCGGTCTCGACGGTGCGGGCGATCATGTGGTTCAGCCGGACCTCGTACTTGCCGCGGTGATAGGGCGAGCCGTTCGGCACCAGCAGCAGCTCGGCCCCGGTCTCGGCCTGCGTCTCGGCCACGTCGTCGTACCAGGCGTCCTCGCAGATGGGCGAGCCGATGCGCGTATTGCCGACACTGTAGGGTCCACCGATCGGGCCGGCGTCGAAGATCCGCACCTCGTCGAACACCGCGTCGTTGGGCAGGTGATGCTTGAGCTGCGTCGACGCGATCTTGCCGCCCTTGAGGATGAAGTAGGCGTTGAAAAGCTCGGTGCCCTCGATCCACGGCCCGCCGATGGCCAGCGCGGGGCCGTCGGCGCAGTCGCGGGCCAGCGCGCGGATCTCCTCGATCGCCGCCATGTGGAAGGCGGGCTTCATCACGAGATCCTGCGTATTGTAGCCGGTCACGAACATTTCGGGCAGCGCCACGAGATCGGCATCCGCCGCGCGTCCGGCCTCCCACGCGTCGCGCGCGAGGCTCGCATTCCCGGCGAGATCGCCCACCGTGGGATTGAGCTGTGCCAGTGTCAGCCGGAACCTGTCGGCCATCGCCCGCCCCTTCGCGTCACGTCTTCGGTCGGGTGCCGACATAGCAGATGGGGCCGCGAGGGGAAGCGGTGGACCGCGATTGGCGTGTCGCGACCACGGTCCCGGCCCCGGCGGCGGCCCGCACCTCACCGTGAGGGCGGCGCGAAAGGCGTTGTATGGCAGACGGCGCGCCGTTAGTTTTCCAACACTTTCCGACCGGGTGGCACAGGACGTGGGGGTTCTTTGAGACGCATGCGCGGACAGTTTCGCCGATATCTCGTGACGGCCGTGGCGGCGCTTGCGCTCCCCGCGCTTGTCTCCGCGCAGTCGCAGGACGGCGATATTCAAACCAAGCAGTACGATGACGGCGGTGTCTACGAGGGCACGTTCCGCAACGGGCTGCAGCACGGCACCGGCACCTACCGGCTGCCCAACGGCTACGAATACACCGGTGAGTGGGTGGAGGGCGAGATCCGCGGCGAGGGCACCGCGACCTTCCCCAACGGCTCGACCTACGAAGGCCAGTTCGCCAAGGGCAAGCCCGAGGGCGTCGGCAAGATCACCTTCTCCGACGGTGGCTCCTACGAGGGCACCTGGAAGGACGGCAAGATCGCCGGACAGGGCGTCGCGGTCTACGCCAACGGCGTGCGCTACGAGGGCAGCTTCCGCAACGCGCTGCACCACGGGCGCGGCACGATGACCGCCCCCTCGGGCTACGTCTACGAGGGCGACTGGGTGAACGGCGTCAAGGAAGGCAACGGCACCATCACCTATCCCGACGGCTCGGTGTACGAGGGCCGCGTCGCCGGCGGCGCACGCGAGGGACAGGGCACGCTGACCATGCCCGACGGGCTGGTCTACGAAGGCACCTGGGACGACGGCCAGATCGACGGACAGGGCACACTCACGCAGCCCAACGGCGACGTCTACGAGGGCGAACTCGCCGACGGCCGCCGCCGGGGCGAAGGCCGGGTGACCTACGCCTCGGGCGACGTCTACGAGGGTGGCTTCTCGGACGACCAGCGCGACGGCCAGGGCACCTTCACCGGGACCGACGGCTATTCCTACACCGGCACCTGGGTCGAGGGAGAGATCGAAGGCCAGGGCCAGATCACCTATCCCGACGGCTCGGTCTACGTGGGCGAGGTCGCGGACGGGCTGGCGCACGGAACCGGCCGCATCACGTACCCGGACGGCGCCACCTACGAGGGCGACTGGGTCGATGGCGTGATCGAGGGCGAGGGCCGCGCGGAATACGAGGGCGGGCTGGTCTACGAGGGCGGCTTCCGCAACGCGCGCAACCACGGCCAGGGCGTGATGACCTATCCCGACGGCTACCGCTACGACGGCGAATGGGTCGACGGCGAGCGCGAGGGCCAGGGCACCGCCACCTATCCCGACGGCACGGTCTACACCGGCACGTTCGAGGACGGCCAGCGCCACGGCGAGGGCGAGATCGTCATGGCCGACGGCTTCCGCTACACCGGCCAGTGGGAAGACGGCGAGATTTCGGGCCAGGGCACCGCCACCTACGCCAACGGCGACGTGTACGAGGGCACCTTCGCCGACGGCAAGCGTCAGGGTGAGGGCACGATGACCTATGCCAGCGGCGAGACCCGCTCGGGCGAGTGGATCAACGGCGCGCTGACGCAGGACCCGGCCGGCGAGGATGACGCCGCCCCGGACGCGGAGACGCCCGACACCCCGGACGCTCCCGATGCCGATCCCGCACCCGAGACGCCCGACACCGCGGAGACCTCCGGGGCCGACGCCGCCTCGGACGACGGCTGACCGCATGACACAATCGCTCGCGGCCTTCGGACCCGACCTTTTCCTCTCGGAGGGGCCGGTCGTCCGGGGCGCTGGCGGCTTCCGCTTCCCCACCCGCATGGCCGTGGCCCGGATGCCCGATTGCGGTCTCTGGGTCTGGTCGCCCGTGGCGTTGACGCCAGAGTTGCGCGCCGCCGTCGACGCGCTCGGGCCCGTCCGCCACGTGGTCGCGCCGAACGGCCTGCATCACCTCTTCGTGGGCGAGTGGGCCTCGGCATACCCGGAGGCACGGGTCTACGCCGCGCCGGACGTGGCCGGGAAGCATCCCGACCTCGGGCCGGTCCGGCCCCTGTCGGACGACGTGCCGGGAGCCTGGCGAGCTGTCTTCGACATGGCGCTCGTGCGTGGCAACCGGCTGACCACCGAGGCGGTGTTCCTCCACCGGCCCAGCCGCACGGTCCTCGTCTGCGACCTGATGCAGAACATCCCCCGCGACTTCTATCGCGGCTGGCGCAAGGTGATCGCGCGGCTCGACCGCATGACCGAACCCGAACCCGCGATGCCGGCCAAGTTCCGCGTTGGCTTCGTCGATCGCGCCGCCGCACGCCCGGCCGCCGCGCGGATCCTGTCGTGGCCCGCGGAACGGCTGGTCGTCGCCCACGGCACCCCGGTCGACCGCGACCCCGCCCCCCTGCTCGAGCGCGCGTTCGGCGCCCTCGCCCGCGGCGGCCGCGGGGAACCGCACGCCTCTGATCCGGGTTGACCCGCGATCACAGACAGGAGGCCGACATGGGCTATTCGACCGGAGACCGCGTGGAATGGGACTGGGGCAACGGCACCGCCTCGGGCGAGATCGAGGAGCGCTATACGCAGAAGGTGACCAAGACGATCAAGGGCAACGAAGTGACCCGCGACGCCAGCGTCAACGAACCGGCCTTCCTCATCCGCCAGGAGGACGGCACCCCGGTGCTGAAGAAGAGCACCGAAGTCCGGAAAGCGAACTGAGACGCGGCGCGATCCGAACCCCGGATCGCGCCGCCGTCAGGCATATGTGTCCGCTCTGCGGGACGGTTGAACGGCCCGCGCGACGCGCTTCGTTCAGGTTCCGCGCCCCCGGCCGCCAGGCGTCAGGGCCAGATCGCCCAGACATACGCGCCGTAGCCCGCGAGCAGGACAGCGCCCTCCCAGCGCACGATCCGCAGGCCCGTGGCCGCGAAGGCGACGAGCGCCACAGAGACCCCCACCATCAGCAGCGCGTCGAACGCGGCAATTCCCTCCGGCACCGGTCCCGGCGCGATCAGCGCCGTTGCACCGCCGATTCCGAGGATATTGTAGATGTTCGACCCGACGATGTTGCCGAAGGCCACGTCGCTCTGACGTTTCACCGCCGCGACGATCGAGGTCACCAGCTCGGGCATCGAGGTGCCGATCGCAACGATGGTCAGGCCGATGACGGTCTCGGGAATGCCGAAGGACTCCGCGAGCGCCACGGCCCCCGAAACCAGGAGCGAGCCGCCGAACACGACCATCAGCAAGCCGCCGACGGCCAGGCCCAGCGGCACCGCGAGGCCACCGCGGGGGGCGGCCGCCGGCGTGACGGCCGGGTCCACGCCCTCGAGTGCGGCGGCCTTTGTAGCGACCGCGCCCGCGCTCTCCTGGCGGAAGGCGAGATAGATGTAGCCGCAGAGCACGGCGAGGAACGCGACCCCCACGAGGCGGCTCATCGGGACGAGCAGGGCAAGCCCCGCGAACGCCACGGCCACGGCCAGCATGACCACCGCGTCGCGGCGCAGGGCCTGGGAGGCGATGGCGATGGGAAACAGGATCGCCGAGGCGCCGACGATCAGCAGAATGTTCGCGATGTTCGAGCCGACGATGTTGCCGTAGGCGATCCCCGGCGACCCGGCTAGTGCCGCCTGCACCGACGTCACGAGTTCGGGCATGGACGTGCCGAAGCCCACGAGGGTCAGGCCGATGACCAGCGGCGAGACGCCCAGCCGCTCGGCCACACGGACCGATCCGCGTACCAGAAGATCGCCGCCGAGGATCAGCAGCGCGAGGCCCGCCAGAAGCGGCAGCCAGATGTCCGTCATGAGAATGTCCCTTCGTGCCCTGTGTCGTCCCTCGGGACCGACGCATGGGCGGCACGGTCTTCGACGACCGCTTGCCGCAAATCGGCGTCGGGCCCTGGTCTTTCAATACGCCCGCCAGAAAATCGCGCGGGCGAGGTCAGACCGTGTCGCCGCTCGACAGCCGCTTGAGGAAATCTTCGGCCTCGGCGACGATGGTCTCGCGCTTGTCGGGCTTCATGCGGTCCCAGGTGCCATAAATCTGCGCCATGCGGGGGTTCTTCTCGAAGCGGTCGCGGTGGCGGTCCATGAAGTGCCAGTAGAGAACGTTGAACGGGCATGCGCCCTCGCCCGTTTTCTGCTTCACCGAGTAATGGCAGTCGCCGCAATAGTCCGACATCTTGTCGATGTAGGTCCCGCTCGAGACGTAGGGCTTCGACGCGATCACGCCGCCGTCGGCGAACTGGCTCATGCCGACGGTGTTGGGGGCGGTCACCCACTCGAACGCGTCGAAGTAGACACGCATGTACCAGTCCTCGACCTCGGCCGGATCGATCCCGCACAGCAGGGCGAAGTTGCCGGTAACCATCAGCCGCTGGATGTGGTGGGCGTAAGCCTCGTCCCGGGTCTGCTCCACGGCCTTCGACAGGCAGTGCATCTTCGTCTCCGCGCCCCAGTAGAGCGGCGGCAGTGCCCGCTGGTGATTGAGCGCGTTGCGCCGGGGATAGTCGGGGCCTTCGTGGAAATAGATCTGGCGCATGTATTCGCGCCAGCCGATCACCTGCCGGATATACCCCTCGGCCGCGTTTATCGGCGTGTCGCCGTCGCGCCACGACTGCTCGACCGCGTCGCAGACCTCGCGCGGGTCGAGAAGGCCGAGGTTCATGTAGGCCGAGATCACCGAGTGATAGAGGAACCGCTCGTCCCCCATCATCGCGTCCTGGTAATCGCCGAACTTCGGCAGGGCGTGTTTGACGAAATGCGTGAGCGCGCGCCGCGCCTGGCCCCGGTCGGTGGCGAACCAGAACGGGCGCAGCTCGCCAAACCAGTTGCCGAAACGGGCCTCGACCAGCTCCAGCACCGCCTCGACGGTCTCGTCGGGGGTGAAGTGCATCGGGCCGCCGAAGTCGATGTCCTCGGGCGCGGGCTGGCGGTTGTCGTGGTCGTAGTTCCACTGGCCGCCGGCAGGCTCGTCGCCGTCCATCATGTAGCCAGTCTTCTTGCGCTGCTCGCGGTAGAAATACTCCATCCGCAGCGACTTGCGGCCCTTCGCCCAGTCCTCGAATTCGGAGCGCGATGCGATGAAGCGGTCGTCGGCAAGCTGGTGAATCTTGAGCGGCATGTCCGACAGCGCCTCGATCAGGCGCCACTCGCCCGGCTCGGTGGCGATAACCTCCTTCGCGCCGGTCTCGTCGGCGCGGCGCAGAAGCTCGCCGGGGATGGAGCCCGCGTTGTCGGTATCGTCGAGCTCGGTATAGCGCACGTCCCAGCCGTCCTCGCGCAGGCTGGCGGCGAACTTGCGCATGGCAGCGAAGACCAGCGCGATCTTCTTGGGGTGGTGCTGAACGTAGGTCGCCTCTTCGCGCACCTCGGCCATGACAACCACGTCCGACCCCTTGTCCGCCTCGCGCAGGGCCGAGAGGTTTTCCGACAGCTGGTCGCCCAGAACGAGGATCAGACGGCTCACCACGGGATCTCCTCGAAGGCGTAGTCGTAGAAGCCGCCGGTATGCTCGGGGCCCAGCCGTTCGAACACGTCGCAAAGCCGGGCGGCGGCGCGCTCGGGCGTCACGGTCGGATGGGTGTCCTGGTAGTCGGCGGTGAAGCGGGTCTCGACGGTGCCGGGGTGCAGCGCGACGCAGGACAGGTGGCGGTGCGAGCGCGCGAATTCCACGGCGGCGGTGTGCACCACCTGGTTCACGGCGGCCTTGGCCGTGCGGTAGGAATACCACCCGCCGATGCCGTTGTCCCCGATCGAGCCCACGCGCGCCGACAGCACCGCCATCACCGCGGCCTCCTTGCGCGGCACCAGCCGGATCGCGTGCTTGAGCACCAGCGCCGGACCGACCGCGTTCAGCATGAACTGGTCGCGCATCGCCTCCGGCTCGAGCCTCTTGATCGTCTTCTCCGGCGCGGCGCCGTCGATCTCCAGGGCTCCGGTGGCGCAGAAGACCAGGTCGAACGGGCCGTCGAGCGCGCCGAGATGCCGCTCGACCGAGGACTCCTCGGTCACGTCCAGCCCATCGCCCGAGCGCGACAACCCGGTGACATTGACGCCGCGGTCCTTCAGTTCTGCTGCCACGGCAGAGCCGATCCCGCCAGAGGCGCCGATGATCAGTGCGTTTTCCATTGCCCGCGAGCTAGCGGCGGGCGGGTCCGCTTCAAGCGCGACGAAGTGCCCCCGAGCATCAGCCCGAGAACGGATCTTCGTCGTAGCCCACCCCGGTCAGGTAGAGCCCTTGCGGCGGGGCCACCGGGCCGCACGCTGCGCGGTCCCGGGCCTCTAGCGCGCGGGTCACGTCCTCGGGCGTCCAGGCGCCGGAGCCCACGCGTTCGAGGGTGCCGACGAAGCTGCGGACCTGGTTGTGCAGGAACGATCGCGCTCGGAACCGCAGGTGCAGCTCGCGGCCGGCGCCGGTCTCGACCACCTCGACCTCGGCGGCGTCCAGCGTCTTCACCGGGCTCGCCGCCTGGCACATGGTCGAGCGGAACGTGGTGAAGTCGTGCCTGCCCACGAGCCGCGCGGCCCCCTCGGCCATGCGGTCCGCATCCAGCGCGCGCTGCACCTGCCAGACATGCCCCGCCTCGAGCGTGGCGCGGGCACGGCGGTTTAGAATGCGAAAGAGGTAGCGCCGCTCGGAGGCCGAAAACCGCGCGTGCCAGTCGTCGGCCACAGGCGCCGCGGCGACGATGGCCACCGGGGCGGGCCGCATGTGGTGGTTGAGCGCGTTCATCAGCGTCTCGGCTTTCCACTCACGCGCCATGTCGCAATGGCAGACCTGCCCGCGGCCGTGCACGCCGGCATCGGTCCGGCCGGCGGCGGCGATGCGTGGCAGGTCGGGCTCCAGCCGGGCGAGCGCAGCCTCGATCGTGCCCTGGACCGAGGGCTGATCGTCCTGCCATTGCCAGCCCGAAAAGGGGCCGCCGTCGTATTCCACCATGAGCGCGTATCGAGGCATGGTGGGGCCTTAGAGCCTGCGTCGCGCCCGGGCAAGCGTGCGCGCGCCCTTTTACCGGGGCCGTGCGGGTTCTATCTAGGGGCGACAGCCAACGGAGCGCGCCCTTGAACATCGGAGACTTCGCCCACCACCTCTCGCGTCGTGTCGAGGGCCTGACCGGCGCGGTCACGGACCCGTTCCGCCCGACGGTGATCCGCCTCGGCGTGACCGGGCTCGCGCGTGCGGGCAAGACGGTGTTCATCACGTCGCTCGTGGCGAACCTGACCGACCGCGGGCGGATGAGCCAGCTCCGCGCCGTCGGCGAAGGCCGGATCGAGGCCGCCTACCTGCAGCCCCAGCCCGACGACACCCTGCCCCGCTTCGACTACGAGGCGCACCGCGCCGCGCTCCTGGGCGACCGACCGCACTGGCCGGAAAGCACGCGCGCGATCAGCGAGCTGCGCCTCTCCCTGCGGGTCCGGCCCACGGGCCTTCTGTCGGGCTTTCAGGGCACGCGGACCGTGCACCTCGACATCGTGGACTATCCCGGCGAATGGCTGCTGGACCTCGCGCTGCTCGACAAAAGCTATGCCGAATGGTCGCGCGACACCATCGAACGGCTCGCCGGACGCCCCGTCGCCGCCGACGCGCTCGAAGCGCTCAAGGGCGAGGACGCAACCGCCAAGCTCGACGAGACCCGCGCGCAGGTGCTGACCCGTGCCTTTACCGGTTACCTGGAGGCCGCACGGGCCGAGGGATACTCCGACCTGACCCCCGGCCGTTTCCTCCTGCCCGGCGACCTCGCCGGCAGCCCGGTCCTGACCTTCGCACCTCTGCCACCGCAGGACGACGCACCGCGCAAGTCGCTCTGGCGCGAGTTCGAGCGGCGCTACGAGGCCTACAAGGCGCGGGTGGTAAAGCCGTTCTTCCGCGACCACTTCGCCCGGATCGACCGGCAGGTGGTGCTGGTCGACGCGCTCGGCGCGATCCACAAGGGCCCGGCTGCGGTCGAGGACCTTCGACGGACGATGGCCGATATCCTCGGCGCCTTCCGCCCGGGGCGGAACGCCTTCCTGAGCCAGATCCTCATGGGCAAGCGGGTCGAGAAGATCCTGTTCGCCGCCACCAAGGCCGACCACCTGCACCACACCCAGCACCCGAGCCTCGCCGCGCTGATGCAGGCGCTGACCCGCGAGGCCGCCGACCGGGCGCGCTTTGCCGGGGCCGAGACGCAGTCGATGGCCATCGCAGCCCTGCGCGCCACCACGGAGGAAACCCGCGAGCATCACGGCCAGTCTCTGGACTGCGTGCGCGGCACGCTGCTCGAGACCGGAAAGAGCGCCGCGTTTTACCCCGGCGATCTGCCGCAAGACCCGCAGAAGCTGCTTGGGCCCGCGCAGGAGGGCGCCGAGGGCTGGCTCGACGGCGATTACGGCATCATGAGCTTCGCCCCCGCGAACCTGAGCCTGCGCCCGGGTGACGGCCCGCCGCACATTCGTCTGGACCGCGCGGCGCAGTTCCTGATCGGGGACAAGCTGTGAGCGGGTCGGACACGATCACGCTCGAGCGCCCGGTGACCCTGCGGGCGGCACGGACCACGGACGCGGGCGCGGTGGCCGGCATCCTCGGTGCCTTCACCGATGCGACACCGTGGCTGCCGCGCGTGCACACCGGGGCGGAGGACATCGCCCATGCGGGCCTGATGATCGACCGCGGCTGGGTCACGCTGGCCGAGGACGAGGCCGGCCGTGTGATTGGCTTCCTCGCGCGCGAAGGCGACGAGATCCACGCGCTTTACCTGCGCGACGCGGCACGGCGCGCGGGCCTCGGCACCGCACTTCTGGACCGGGCCAAGGCAGTCCGCGAGACGCTGGCGCTCTGGACCTTTGCCGCCAACGGGCCCGCGCGCCGCTTCTACGCGCGCCGGGGCTTCCGCGAGGTGGCCGCCACCCGCGGCGCCAACGACGAGGGCCTGCCTGACGTGCGCTGCGTCTGGACCCGGCGACAGGAGGCGGCGGCATGAGCGACGAACGCGATACCAAGGCCCGCCGGGGTCCCGTTCTCTTCGACCTCGACGCGGATGCCGACACGGGCGCCAGGAAAGGCCCGAGCCCCGCCGACGCGCCCCCGGTGCCGGAACCGGACCTTCCCGACGCGCCGCCCGAGGGTGCCGCGATGCAGGCAGCGATCCGGGTCGCCGGCCGTCGCAGGACCGCGCTCGGCCGCTGGTTCTGGCGGCTGCTCGCCGCGCTGGTCGGCGTCTTCGTGACCGCCGGGGTTTGGGCCTTCGTCGAGGCGATGCTGGCGCAGAACGTCATTCTCGGCTGGGCGATCACTGCGCTGTTCGCCGCGTTCGTTGTGGTGGTCCTGCTGCTGGCCCTGCGCGAGGCGCGCGCCTTCGCCCGGCTGGCGCGGATCGATAGCCTGTCGCGCGACGCAGGCGTGGCGCGCGCATCCGGCGCGCTTGACGCGGCAATGGACGTGACCGACCGGCTGGTCGCACTCTACGCGGGGCGGGACGACACCCGCTGGGGACGCGAGCGGCTGGCCGAGCGGCGCGGCGACGTGTTCGACGGCGAGGCTCTGTTGAGCCTTGCCGAGCACGAGCTTCTGGCCCCTCTCGACAAGGCCGCCGCGCGCGAGGTGCAGGCAGCGGCGAGACAGGTGGCCGGCGTGACCGCGCTGGTGCCGCTGGCCTTCGCCGACGTGGCCGCGGCGCTGGCCTCGAACCTGCGGATGATCCGGCGCATCGCCGAGGTCTATGGCGGCCGGTCCGGCACGTTGGGGACATGGCGGCTGACGCGCGCGGTGTTCTCCCACCTGCTGGCGACCGGCGCGATATCGGCGGGCGAGGACATGCTGGAGCCGCTTCTCGGGGGGTCCGTGCTTGCCCGGCTGTCACGTCGCTTCGGCGAGGGGGTTGTGAACGGAAGCCTGACCGCCCGTGTCGGAGTGGCCGCGATGGAGGTCTGCCGGCCCGTGCCCTTCACCCCCGAGACACGGCCGTCGGTCCGCAATCTGGTGGCGCAGAGCATGACCGGGCTATTCGGGTCGGGTCGCTAGGTTGGCGCTGCACGCGCACTGAATTGGGGCGATCCACTAAGGCCCTGAAAAAGAGAAATGGCCGGCCCCCCGGCGGAGGGGACCGGCCCATCGCATAGCTGACGACCAGGGGAGCCGCCCGCGCCGCGATGTCACTCGCCCGCGGCGGGCGCGGGCCGTTGTTGCGTGCCGTCGGCGGTGCCGGTCGGCGCCACCGGGGCCGAGACGCCGTCGCTTGCCGGCGCGCCCTGCTCCGTGGCGGCGGGGGCGGTCTGCGGCGCGGTGTCGCCGCCGTCGCCGCCCAAGAAGGACACGCCCACGATCACCAGGAGGACGAGGCCGAGGGCGGCGCCGAGGCCAGCCACGCCGCCGCCGGTGCGGGGGGTGCGGTTCAAGGGCTCCATGCCCATGGGCTGAGCATAGGGGTCGTGGGTCGGGTGCGTGCGGTCGCTGTAAGCCATGAGGATCTCCTTTGCTGGCGACGCGCCCCGGCTCCGTGCCGGTGCTGATGGAAAGGTTGGCACCCCGTCAGGACATTGCGAGGGGCGTCACCCCGCCCGGCGCCGGACGGGCGGCGACGCGCGCATCGGGCCCGTTCCCGCAGGCCAAAACCGGCCGCGCCGCAGCGCAGTATCGCGGGAACCGGCCAAGCTGTGCCGATGCAGAGCACCCGTGGGCGGAACCGGGCCGATTGGTCCTGCGAAGCCCCGGCGCGTGGTCGCGAGGGCAGCATGCCTTAAGGCCGATACTTGGCCCGCATTTCAGAATGACAGCGCGTTTGCGCGACGTCCCGAAGAGCGTTGTGTCCTCGGAAGTCGCCTCATCTTCAGGACGGAGCAAGGAGCATCCGGACGCCGCGATCGACGACCGCCATCCGGCTCGCGCAACGAACGCGCCGTTCCTCGAATATCATGCGGCCGGGTCTCCCCCGAGACGCGCCACCGATCCGGCACGTTCATCGAGCAGCGGGACCTGCCCGATCGTCTCACCGCGGCGTGGTCCCTTCCCGCTCGGACGGTCGCGCACCACGGTCGTCTCTACGACGCAGCCCGCCGCGCCTGCTCCGACGCCCTGCCTCCGATCCCTTCGCGCATCGCCGTTTCCCCGGCTTTACGGCGCCGGGGCCTGCGCCTATAACGCGCGCCATGACGGACACTTTCGCGATCCGCACCTGCATCCTGCGAATTACCGGCCCGGCGCGGTGATCCCACGCGGACACCTCTGCGCCGGGACAATGGCGTCTGGACGACCGCGCCGCCGCATCCGCTGATATCACCGACGAGTTTCCGAGGACGCCCCTCATGTGCGCCGACACGACCGACACCCCGACCGCGACTCCCGACTACAAGGACACGCTGAACCTGCCGCAGACGGACTTTCCGATGCGTGCGGGCCTGCCCAAGCGCGAGCCCGGCTGGCTCGAGCGCTGGGAGGAGATCGGCATCTACGACCGCCTGCGCGAGCGCGCCGGCGACCGCCCGCCGTTCACGCTGCATGACGGCCCGCCCTACGCCAACGGCCACCTGCACATCGGTCACGCGCTGAACAAGACGATCAAGGACATCATCGTGCGCTCGCACCAGATGATGGGCCACGACGCGCGCTACATCCCCGGCTGGGACTGCCACGGCCTGCCGATCGAGTGGAAGATCGAGGAGCAATACCGCTCCAAGGGCATGGACAAGGACGCCGTCGACACCGTCGACTTCCGGCAGGAATGCCGCAAGTTCGCGGAGAGCTGGATCGACATCCAGCGCTCGGAGTTCAAGCGCCTCGGCGTGACCGGCGCGTGGGACCGTCCCTACCTGACGATGGACTACCGCGCCGAGCGGATCATCGCGGAGGAATTCCAGACCTTCCTGATGTCGGGCGTGCTCTACCAGGGCTCGAAGCCGGTCATGTGGTCGCCGGTCGAGAAGACCGCGCTGGCCGAGGCCGAGGTCGAGTACCACGACAAGGAGAGCTTCACGATCTGGGTGAAGTTCCCGGTCACCCAGTTCTCGATGCCCGAGGCCGACGTTTCGGACGAGGAGATGTCCGACGACGAGCGCGAGGGCGTCGCCGCCGCCAAGGCCGCCGCGGCCGACCGTCTGATCGGCGCCAACGTCGTGATCTGGACCACCACGCCGTGGACCATCCCCTCGAACAAGGCCGTGGTCTGGGGCGAGCACATCTCATACGGCCTCTACGAGGTCACCGGCACGCCGGATGAATGCTGGGCCAGCGTGGGCGAGCGGTTCATCCTCGCCGACAAGCTGGCCGAGGCGACCTTTGCCAAGGCGCGGCTGAACGACGACCAGTGGACCCGCGTCGGCAACGTCACGCAGGAACAGCTGCGCGGCATGACGCTGGAACACCCGCTGGCCGGGGCCGAGGGCGCGCAGGGCGAATGGGACGACCCGCGCGATTTCCGTGCCGCCGACTTCGTCACCGACGAAGAAGGCACGGGCTTCGTGCACTGCGCCCCCTCGCACGGCATGGAAGAATACGAGCTCTACCGCGAGCTTGGGATGCTGTCGCAGGTCATCACCTACAACGTCATGGACGATGGCTCCTTCCGGGAGGATCTGCCGTTCTTCGGCGGGAAACGTATCCTCGCGGCCAAGGCCAAGAAGGGCGATTGGGAAGGTGACGCCAACAAGGCCGTCATCGCCAAGCTGACCGAGGTCGGCGGCCTTCTGGCGCGCGGCAAGATCAAGCACTCCTACCCGCATTCGTGGCGCTCCAAGGCGCCGGTGATCTTCCGCAACACGCCGCAATGGTTCGCCGCCATCGACCGCGCCGTGGGCGACGGTCAGGACACCTACGGCAAGACGATCCGCGAGCGTGCGCTGACCTCCATCGACCAGCTGGTGAAATGGACGCCCAGGACCGGGCGCAACCGGCTCTATTCGATGATCGAGAGCCGCCCGGACTGGGTGTTGTCGCGCCAGCGCGCGTGGGGCGTGCCGCTCACCTGTTTCACCAGGGCCGGCGCCAAACCCACCGATCCCGACTTCCTGCTGCGCGACCCCAAGGTCAACGCGCGGGTCCTCGAGGCGTTCGAGGCCGAGGGTGCCGACGCGTGGTACAAGCCCGGCGCCAAGGAGCGGTTCTTGGGCGACGACTACGACCCCGCCGAGTGGGAGCAGGTCTTCGACATCCTCGACGTGTGGTTCGACTCCGGCTCGACCCACGCCTTCGTGCTGCGCGACCGCGAGGACGGCACCGAGGACGGCATCGCCGACGTCTACATGGAGGGCACCGACCAGCACCGCGGCTGGTTCCACTCGTCCATGCTGCAGGCGTGCGGCACCATCGGCCGCGCGCCCTACCGCAACGTGGTGACCCACGGCTTCACCCTCGACGCCAAGGGCAACAAGATGTCCAAGTCGCTGGGCAACGTGACCGTGCCCGACGAGGTGGTGAAGCAGTACGGCGCCGACATCCTCCGGCTCTGGGTGGCACAGGCGGACTACACCGCCGATCAGCGCATCGGCCCCGAGATCCTCAAGGGCACCGCCGACAGCTACCGCCGCCTGAGGAACACGCTGCGCTTCATCCTCGGCAACGTGGCGCATTACCGCCCCGAGGATAAGGTCGCGGCCGAGGACATGCCCGAACTCGAACGCCTGATCCTGCACAAGCTGGCCGTGCTCGACGAGACCGTGCGCGAAGGCTACCGCGCCTTCGACTTCCAGCACGTGTTCCAGTCGGTGTTCAACTTCGCCACGGTGGACCTGTCGTCGTTCTACTTCGACATCCGCAAGGACGCGCTCTACTGCGACCCCGAGGACAGCCTCGTGCGTCGTTCGGCGCTGACCGTGCTGGACCTGCTGTTCCACCGCCTGACCACCTGGCTCGCGCCGATCCTGGTGTTCACCAGCGAGGAAGTCTGGCTTGAACGCTTCCCGGGCGACGACAGCTCGGTGCATCTGCAAGACATCCCGGAAACGCCTGCCGCATGGCGCGACGATGCGCTGGCGACGCGGGCCGAGACGGTGCGTGCAGTGCGCCGCGTGGTCACAGGCGCGCTCGAGCAGAAGCGCCGCGACAAGGTGATCGGCTCCTCGCTCGAGGCCGCGCCGATCGTGCACCTGTCGCCCGAAGCCGCCGAGGTCGTCACCGACCCCGACACCTTCGCGACACTGTGCATCACGTCGGACGTGCGCCTGACCACCGATCCGGCGCCCGATGACGCCTACCGCCTCCCCGAGGTTCCGGGCATCGCGGTGGTGTTCGCCGAGGCCGACGGCGCGAAGTGCGAACGCTGCTGGAAGATCCTGCCCGACGTGGGCACGCATTCGCATCCGGGCGTCTGCGGCCGCTGTGACGCGGCCCTCGATTGACGATCACGCAAGGCGGCGCGGACCAGATTGTTCGCGCCGCTTTCGTTCCGGACCTTCGCTCGCCTTTCCTTGGGTGAAGATGCGCCTTTGCCCGAAACCGTTCCCCACCCGGCATTCGGAAACGGACCCCGGCCGGGACCAGCTCGGAGGCCAGCCCTTCCGACGCCCTCGCCGCGATGTCGTTTCGAGACCGAATTATCGGCGCCGCCCGCCCCAAGTCCCTCGCGACACGCACGAATAGCGCCGTTTCTCACGCGCTTGTGCCTCTGCCCGCGGTCGCGCTACCTTCGCGCAAACGCATTCCCGGAGGGACACCCACCTTGGCGACCGAACCCCGACCGCTGACCCTGCGCGACGTCTCCGAGGCGTCGGGCGTCTCGGAAATGACCGTGAGCCGCGTCCTGCGCAACCGCGGCGACGTGAGCGAAGCCACCCGCACCAAGGTGCTCGAAGCCGCGAAGGCGCTGGGCTACGTCCCCAACAAGATCGCCGGCGCACTGGCGAGCCAGCGGGTGAACCTCGTCGCGGTCATCATCCCTTCGCTGCGAAACATGGTCTTTCCCGAGGTCATGTCGGGGATCAGCCGCGAGCTGGAAGAGACGGATCTCCAGCCGGTGGTCGGTGTGACGGACTACATGCCCGAGAAGGAAGAAAAGGTCCTCTACGAGATGCTCTCGTGGCGGCCCTCGGGCGTTATCATTGCCGGCCTCGAACACTCCGACGCCAGCCGCGCCATGCTCAAGGCCAGCGGAATCCCGGTGGTCGAGATCATGGACACCGACGGCACCCCGGTCGACTGCGCCGTGGGCATCTCGCACCGCCGGGCGGGCCGCATGATGGGCCGCGCAATCCTCAAGGCGGGCTACCACCAGATCGGCTTCATGGGCACCAAGATGCCGCTCGACCACCGCGCGCGGAAGCGGTTCGAGGGCTTCACCGAGGTGCTGGCCAAGGAGGGCGTCGAGATCATGGACCGCGAGTTCTACTCGGGCGGCTCGGCGCTGGCCAAGGGCCGCGAAATGACCGCGGCCATGCTCGAGCGCACGCCGGAGCTCGATTTCCTCTACTATTCGAACGACATGATCGGCGCGGGCGGCCTTTTGCACGTGCTGGATCAAGGGATCGACGTGCCGGGCCGGATCGGCCTCGCCGGGTTCAACGGGGTCGAATTGCTCGACGGCCTGCCCCGACGCCTCGCCACGATGGACGCCTGCCGCACCGAGATCGGCCGGCGCGCCGCGCGTATCATCGCCTCGCGCGTGGCCGATCCGGACACGCCGGTGGAACCGGTGGTGGAACTGACCCCCACGATCGATTTCGGCGACACGCTGGAGCGAAGCTGACCCGCAGGTCCCGACGGGGGCCGGTATTCCGTGCAGATGGTACGCGGCTCGGCGTATCGCACGGGGCACGGGCCTATCGCGTCCGGAAGGGGCTGGTCCGTCGGCGGCTCGCCTCGGGAAAAGGCTGTCAGCCGGGACCAGCCTTGCGAAGCCCGCGGTCAGGCCAGCTTGCGCACCGCGTAATCGCTTTTCAGGCTGACGCTGACCACGGTCGAATTTTTCCCGCCATAGGTGACGTCCGCGATACCGGATGCCTTTACCAGAGTTGTCAGGTTCGAATATCCAAGTTTCCTGGAGTCGAAATGCGGTGCGTTTTGCGAAAGGTGCGATCCAACCGCCGATAGGGTCGCCTGCCCATTCTTCGTGGACGCGTGAATCGCCTTGGCCAGCGTCTCGATGGCCTTGCTTTTTATCGCGGGTTTCTGCGCGGGCGGCGCTTTCACGGCATTTGCCGATACTTTGCTTTTTTGCGCGCACGGCTCTGCCGGCGCGACGGGTTTGGCGGACGGAGCGTCGATATAGTGGAACGTATCGCAGGCCGTGACGAACGGCCGGGGCGTCTTCGGTGCGCCGAAACCGTGGACGCTCAGCCCGTCCTCACGGATACGCGCGGCGAGGCGCACGAAGTCGCTGTCGCTCGAAACGAGGCAAAATCCGGAAAAGCGACGTGTGTAGAGCAGGTCCATCGCGTCGATGATCATCGCGCTGTCGGTGGCGTTCTTGCCGAAGGTATAGGCAAACTGCTGGATCGGCTGAATCGAATGCTCGAGCAGGCAGGCTTTCCAGCTATCGTTATCCGGTCGCGTCCAGTCCGCGTAAATGCGTTTCACGCCGAGGGTGCCGTACGCCCCTGCCTCGGCCAACAAATCGGTCACGATCTTCGGCGACACGTTATCGCCGTCGATCAGCAATGCCAGAGATTGGCCTTTATCACCCGTCATATCGTCCCCGCGTGCCCCCGTATTCTCATTCTAAGCGCGACACGAGCGGCCTGTCCATTGAATTGTCGCGGCGATTGCCATGCAGAACCCTCGGGCGGCCGGGAAACCGGGTCCCCGCCGGCGCGTAGCAAACCGGATGCGAGCGCTGCACAGCCCGGAATGCCTCACCTCGCTGGATGACTGCGATCCGCCGAACACCTCAGACACGGCGCCCAGAGAGACGCACGTTTTATCCGGCGATTTCCATGTCACTTCCCCGACATACGCGCGCTCTAGGTTCGCGGCATGTCACCTGCCGGATTCCAGAGTGCCGCCCCGAAGTCGGTCCGCCTGCGCCTCACCGGCGGGCGTGTGCTGCGCGAAGGGCGTCTGTGGCAGAGATCGGTCGCGATCGCGGATGGCCGGATCTCGAGGGGACCGCTGCCCGAGGTCGACATGTCGGGTTATTACATCCTGCCGGGGATCGTGGACCTTTACGGCACAGGGCTCGATCAGGCGCCAGACGCCGATCCGGTCGCACGCCTCGCCGCGGCCGAGCGCGAGGCCGCCGCCCACGGCATCACGACCGCGTGGCTGTCGCAGGGCTGGAGCCGCGAGGGCGGCGCCGCCGATCCGGGCACGGCGCTGGCCATGCTGGAGGCGCATGGCGACTACGCCTCATCCCGCGCGCTTGTGGACCTGCGCCTCGCACTGGTCTGCGATACCCATACCGTCGCGTCGCGCGACGCGCTTCTGGCAGCCGTGCGCCGCTTCCGGGTGGACCTGGTTCTCTTCGCCGACCGCCTGTCGCAGCTCGGCGCGCGCGGACCCGCCGACCGACCGTCAAAGGAAGGTCTGTGCGAGGTCGCAAGCGCGGCCCGAGACGTGCCCCGCCACCTCTGCCGGCTGGCCGAGGGGTTCGACACGCTGGGCGTCACCTATGGCAGCCTCGACGACCGGGACGGCGAAACCCGCGAGACGTACTCGATGATCGGCGCGAAGCTCTGCACGCGACCCGAGCGGCGCAGCGCGGCGGCGCTGGCCCGCGCGGTCGGAGACCCGGTGCTTGTGAGCTCGACCGCGATCCTGGGCGCGGGCGGGGCTGGCGCCGACCGCACCGCCCTCGACCTCGTGCGGCACGGGATGGTGAATGCCCTCGTGTCCGACACCTCTTACGGCGGGCTGGCCCGGGCGGCCTTCGCGCTGACCCGGGCGGACATCCTGCCGCTGCCGGAGGCCTGGTCCCTGATCTCGGCGGCGCCGGCGTCGATCCTGCGGCTGCCCGACCGCGGAGTGATCGACTACGGCCGGCGCGCCGACCTCGCGCTGGTCAACGCCGACACCCGCGAGGTCGAGGGCACGATCGTTGCGGGCCGGGTGGCATACCTCTCGGGCGCCGCGGCCGAGCGCTTCATCCTGAGCCGGGCCGAGGTGGCGCTGGCGGCGGAGTGAAGCGCTTCGCGCAACCCGATTTTCAGAAAACGGTGGCCCGAACGTTGTCGTATCGTCATGGCCCGGCGCTACCCTTCCCCTGCGACTGTGACCGCACCCGGCCCGCGGGCCATCCCTTGTTGCCGACGCCTTTCAGACAGACGATTTGAGACAAGGGGTGGCCACGGCCGCCCCTTTTTTCCGGACATCCCACGGCCTTAAGGGTCCGTCATGCACCAGACGGGACGCCGGCTTGCGGTCTGGCGGGCTTCCCACGCTGCGACGCAGCATCTAACTATCAGCGCAAGGGAGGGAGCACAGACGTTGTCACAACTCACAGAGGCTCCGATCGACATGGCATACGCAGCAGACATCAACACCGCATCCGCATCCCACGCAGGCGAGCGCCGCGGTATCTTCACCCGCATCTTCGACGGCCTCGTGGCCATCGCAGAGAACAACCACCGCGTCCGTCGCGTGCAGTATCTCAGCCGGCTCTCCGACGCTGAGCTCGAGGCCCGCGGCCTGAAGCGCGACGACATCGCACGACACGTGTTCAGCGACGTGTTCTACGTCTGAACCGGGCACGAGGGGCGGACCTGTCCGCCCGACGATTGCAGGGCCGCGCCGGGGAACCGGACGCGGCCTTTTGCTTGTCCGGGGGTCGGGTCCCCGTCCCCTGGCACGAAAAATGGCCGCGCCGGGGATCCCGGTCGCGGCCATTTCCGAAGCGTATCGCGGCGCGGCCCGCGCGGGGCCGCCAGCCGGATCAGTTCTGTGCGTAGTATTCGATGACCAGGTTCGGCTCCATCTGTACCGGGTACGGCACGTCGCCGAGGCCGGGCTGGCGCACGAAGGTCGCGGTCATCTTGGAGTGGTCCACCTCGAGGTAGTCCGGAACGTCACGCTCGGGCAGTTGGACGGCCTCGAGCACCGAAGTCAGCTGCTTGGACTTCTCGCGGACCTCGATGACGTCGCCTTCCTTCACGCGGTAGGAGGGGATGTTCACCTTGCGGCCGTTCACGAGGACGTGGCCGTGGTTCACGAACTGGCGCGCGGCGAAGACGGTCGCGACGAACTTCGCGCGGTAGACGACGGCGTCGAGGCGGCGCTCGAGCAGGCCGATGAGCAGCTCACCGGTGTCGCCGCGCAGACGCTCGGCGTCTGCAAAGATGCGGCGGAACTGCTTCTCGGTGATGTCGCCGTAGTAGCCCTTGAGCTTCTGCTTGGCGCGGAGCTGCAGACCGAAGTCGGACATCTTGCCCTTGCGGCGCTGGCCGTGCTGGCCGGGGCCGTATTCGCGGCGGTTCACCGGGGACTTCGGGCGGCCCCAGATGTTTTCGCCCATGCGGCGGTCGATCTTGTACTTGGCAGAGGTGCGTTTGGTCACCGTCTGATCTCCTTCAATGATGTGCCGGCCCTTGCGGTGGTCGCTCGGGCGGCGGATGAAGGGCGTTGTCCTCTCGGGTCTTCTGGCCCGTGACAGGCATCCCCTTGCGGGGGCCACCAACACCAATGAGCGCGCCGCGTATCGCAGGGACAGGGGCGAGTCAAGCCGGCCCGCGCGGGCGTTAAGCGCATGGCAACGGACGCGGGTCTAGATGGGGCCGCCATGACCTGGGACCGCGTGCCGTGACAGACGATTCCCCAAGGGACCGCCGCCCCCGCAATCCGCTGGTCGAGGCCGTGCTCGCCCGCGACCGCGAGGCCGAGGGCGCGGCCCGCACCGCGATCCGCCACGGGCAGGTGCGGCTCGCCTACCAGCCGGTGGTGCAGGCCGCCAGCACCGAGCGCACCGCTTTCTGGGAGGGGTTCGCCCGCGTCCTCGACGAAACCGGGCGCGTGCTGCCGGCGGCCGACTTCCTGCCCGCTATAGCCGAGGACGAGGATGCCCGGCGGCTCGATTGCATGGCGCTTGACCGGGGGATCGCCGCTCTGATCCGGGTGCCGGCGTTGCGGCTGGCGGTAAACCTCTCGGCGCGCTCGATCGGCTACCGGCCGTGGCGGCGCGCCCTCGAACGCGGGCTGAAGCGCGACGCGACGCTGGGCGAGCGCCTGATCCTCGAGATCAACGAGGAATCGGCCATGCAGGTGCCCGAGATCGCCGGCGCCTTCATGACCGAAATGCAGGCCGAGGGCATCGCCTTCGCACTCGACGACGTGGGCGCGGGCCGGACATCGCTGCGCCATCTGGCCGAGCTGCCGGTCGACATCCTCAAGATCGACGGCCGCTTCACCCGCGACCTCGACACCCGCGCCGACGCGCAGGCGGTGGTGCGCGCCGTGGCGGCTCTGGCGCGGGAACTGGACCTTTTCACCGTGGCCGAGAAGGTCGAGACGGCCGGCGACGCGGCGCTGTTGACCGACATCGGAATCGATTGCCTGCAGGGGTATTTTTTCGCCGCCCCCACCCTGTCGCCGCCGTGGGCCGACGACGCGACCCGTGCCGCCGGATAGGGCGCAAGCCCCCCGCGCCGCCACGTCATTGTGCCGTTCCCCGCGATCCGATATTGACCGTTGGGAAAGGTCCGGCCGCCCGCCGCGCGGCCGCGCGCCCGTGACAGAGGAGACGTAGGCATGACCAATATCGTGATCGCATCCGCGGCCCGGACGGCCGTCGGCGGTTTCAACGGCGGCTTCGCCACAACCCCGGCCCACGATCTGGGCGCCGCGGTGCTCGAAGCGCTGGTGGAGCGGGCGGGCATCGAGAAGTCCGACGTCTCCGAGACGATCCTCGGCCAGGTCCTGACCGCCGCGCAGGGACAGAACCCCGCGCGCCAGGCCCACATCAATGCCGGCCTCCCGCAGGAAAGCGCCGCCTGGGGCATCAACCAGGTCTGCGGCTCGGGCCTCCGCGCCGTCGCGCTGGGTGCTCAGCACATCATGCTCGGCGATGCCGACATCATCTGCGCCGGCGGCCAGGAAAACATGAGCCTCGCGCCCCACGCCCAGCACCTTCGCGCGGGCCACAAGATGGGCGACGTGACCTACATCGACACGATGATCCGCGATGGTCTTTGGGATGCCTTCAACGGCTACCACATGGGCCAGACCGCCGAGAACGTCGCAGAGAAGTGGCAGATCAGCCGCGAGCAGCAGGACGAGTTCGCCGCCGCCTCGCAGCAGAAGGCCGAGGCCGCCCAGAAAGAGGGCAAGTTCAAGGACGAGATCGTTCCGTTCACCGTCAAGACCCGCAAGGGCGAAACGGTCGTGGACACCGATGAGCACCCCCGCCACGGCGCCACGGTCGAGGGCATGGCCAAGCTGCGCCCGGCCTTCGCCAAGGACGGTTCGGTCACCGCTGGCAACGCCTCGGGCATCAACGACGGCGCCGCGGGCGTCCTGCTGATGACCGCGGACGAGGCCGAGAAGCGCGGCATCGAGCCGCTCGCGCGCATCGTGTCCTACGCAACCGCCGGTCTCGACCCGCAGATCATGGGCGTGGGCCCGATCCACGCCAGCCGCAAAGCCCTGGAAAAGGCCGGCTGGAAGCCCGAAGACCTCGACCTCGTGGAGGCGAACGAAGCCTTCGCGGCGCAGGCCTGCGCGGTGAACAAGGACATGGGCTGGGATCCGTCGATCGTGAACGTGAACGGCGGGGCCATCGCCATCGGCCACCCGATCGGCGCGTCGGGCGCGCGCATCTTCAACACGCTGCTGTTCGAAATGAAGCGCCGCGGCGCCAAGAAAGGCCTGGCCACGCTCTGCATCGGTGGCGGCATGGGCGTCGCCATGTGCGTCGAACGCCCCTAAAAGGGGGGACATACGGAACGGCGGGCTCCATTCCGCCGTTCCCATCTCATGGCACAGGCGTTCAGATCCCCCGACCAGATGGTCTTTTCCGGTGGCGGCCTGCGCTGCTTCTGGCAAGGCGGATTCCTCGAAGTCGTCGCGAAGGAGCACAAGTTCGCGCCGAAACGGGTCACCGGGGTCTCTGGCGGCGCGCTCTCCGCGGTGGGCTTCCTGTCCGGCCGCGAGAGCGCTCTCTACGAGGAGATGTGCGCCGCCTTCCGGTCCCAGGAAACCAACCACAACGCCCACTCCCTGTTCGACGAGAAGGACGGCGGCCTGACGCCGCACCAGGAAATCTACTGTAGCGTCGTCGAGAAGGTCATTGATGCCGAGGCCGAGCGCATCATCGCCGATGGACCGCAGCTGCAAATCCTGATCGCGCACCCGCCCGCCTCGAAAGCGCCGGCCACCACCGGCGCCGCGATGGCGCTGGCCTACCAGTCCGAGCTCTACATCAAGTCCAGTCCGCACTTCGGCTGGGCCGAGAAGATGGGCCTGACCTCGACGCTGGTCGATGCCAACCAGGCCGCGCGGGACGGCAAGCTCGTGCACCTGATCTGCTCGGCCGCGACGATCCCACCGGTATTCAAGCCGCCGAACTGGGACGACAAGCCGGTGATCGACGGGGGGATGGCCGACCAGGCGCCGATGCCGGATCCGGACGAAGGCGAAACGATGATCCTGCTGACGCGCGAGTATCGGAATCTGCCAAACGACCCGCGACGCACGTATATCGAGCCGTCCAAGGAGACACCGGCGGACAAGATAGATTTCACGGATCCGGAGAAACTCGGACTGACTTGGCGGCAGGGAGAAGCCGACGGAAGACGCTGGCTTGACGGGCGTCTCTAAAGCTGGTCTGAGGTGAGACATATTGTTGCGCAAATAATGCATAACAGCGCAACGTAATTACCGCGGGAGTGGAGGAGGACCTATGGCACGGACAGCACTTGTCACTGGCGGCAGCCGCGGCATTGGCGCGGCGATCTCGAAAGCATTGAAGGAGGCCGGCTACCAGGTTGCCGCGACCTACGCGGGCAACGACGAGAAGGCCAAGGCCTTCACGGATGAGACCGGCATCAAGACCTACAAGTGGAACGTCGCCGACTACGACGAGTCCAAGGCCGGGATCGAACAGGTCGAGTCCGACCTCGGACCGATCGACATCGTGGTTGCCAATGCCGGGATTACCCGCGACGCACCCTTCCACAAGATGAAGCCCGAGCAGTGGAAAGAGGTGGTCGACACCAACCTGACCGGCGTCTTCAACACCGTGCATCCGGTCTGGCCCGGAATGCGCGAACGCGGCTTCGGCCGGATCATCGTAATCTCGTCGATCAATGGCCAGAAAGGTCAGTTCGCCCAGGTGAACTACGCGGCGACCAAGGCCGGCGACCTCGGGATCGTGAAAAGCCTCGCGCAGGAGGGCGCGTCCAAGGGCATCACCGCCAACGCGATCTGCCCCGGCTACATCGCGACCGAGATGGTCATGGCCGTGCCCGAGAAGGTGCGCGAAGCCATCATCGGTCAAATCCCGACCGGCCGCCTTGGAGAGCCCGAGGAGATTGCGCGCTGCGTCACGTTCCTGGCCTCGGACGACTCGCAGTTCATCAACGGCTCGACCATCTCGGCGAACGGCGGCCAGTTCTTCGTCTGACGCGGGCTGCCGCGCATGACGTGAAACCGGAGGGGCGTGCCCGCGTGGCGCGCCCCCCTTTCTGTTCGGTAGCGCACGAATGGGCTGTGACGGTGGCTGTTCCGCGCAGCGAGGCGCGAACCTATATGGGGACCAAAGAAAAGGAGGCCCCATGACCCGCCATATCACCGGATTGCACCACGTCACCTCCCTGGCCTCGGACGCGCAGGGCGTGAACGACTTCTTCACCGGGACGCTCGGCCTGCGGCGGGTGAAAAAGACGGTCAATTTCGACGCGCCCGACGTTTACCACCTCTACTTCGGAGACGGTGCGGGCACGCCCGGCAGCGTGATGACCCATTTCCCCTTCCCCCACGCTGCGCCCGGCCGGCGCGGCACGGGCGAGGCCGGGACCACCGCCTTCGCCGTGCCCGTGGGCGCCCTGCCCTACTGGCACGAACGCCTGACCCGCGCGGGCCTCGGCGACAGCCTCGAACCCGGTATCCGCTTCGGCGAGGCGCGGCTCGGCTTCGCGGGCCCGGACGGCGACGGCTTTGCGCTTGTCGAGGTCGAGGACGACGACCGAACCCCTTGGGAGGGCGCGGATATCCCCTCAGACGTGGCGATCCGGGGATTCCACTCGGTCGAACTGGTCCTGCGAGAAATCAACGGCACGGCGCGGTTGTTGGGAGTGATGGGCTACGAAGACGCGGGCGCAGAGGGCGAGACGCGGCGACTGGCGATCCCGGACGGCAACGGCGCCCACCGGATCGACCTGACCCGCAGCAGCGCGGCGCCGGCCGTGCAGGGCGCCGGATCGGTGCACCACGTGGCCTTTGCCGTGGAGGATCGCGCGGCGCAGGCCGAGGTGCGGGACGCGCTGACGCGCGCGGGCTTCGACCTGACACCGCCGATCGACCGCGACTACTTCTGGGCTGTCTATTTCCGCAGCCCCGGCGGCGTCCTGTTCGAGATCGCCACCGCCGAGCCCGGCTTCGACCGCGACGAGACGCCGGAGACGCTCGGCACCGCGCTCAAGCTGCCGACTCAGCATGAACATCTGCGCGACCGGCTCGAAGGCCGCATCCTCGCGCCGATCGTGGACTGACGCGGCCCCACGAAAAACACAAAGGCTCCGGCGATGCCGCCGGAGCCCCATTCCACGGCCAAACAGGCCAGCCCTTAGTGGAGCGTGGCGCCCGACGACAGGCGCGCGATCTCCTCTTTCAGGCGGAGCTTCTGCTTCTTCATCTCGGCCACCTGCAGGCCATCCGTACTCGGCGCGCGTTGCGCCGCCTCCACCGCCTGCGACAGGGATGCGTGTTTCCTCTTCAGTTCCTGCAGATGCGAACTCAAGCTCATGGAGACCTCCTTGCGATGGATGAGACTATGATCGAAGCACGAAACGGCCCTCAAGTCACGCCGCGACGCACGAATGCGTAACGTTTTGCCGAAAGGCAGTTAACAAAATTGCAAAGCTATGCCGAAAAGTGCAGATCGGCGGCCCGGCGCAGCACGGCCTCGATCGCCGGGGCATAGTCGTCGCCGTCCTTCTCGTGCGATGTGCCACGGTGCAGAACGAGCGGGGCGTGCAGCCGGAAGGGTGTGCGTCCGCCCTTACGACCACGCACCAGAACGAGGCGCGGTGGCCGTCCCGCGCGCGGCGCAAGTGGCTGCAATTCAACGGCCCCGATATGCGCGCAGAAGCCAGCCAGCAGTTCGGGCACCCGTTCGGCCCGGTGGATGAAGGTGACTTCACCGCCCGGCGAACAGCGGCGCGCCGCGACCTCGATCCAGGTGGCGAGCGGCGTTTCCTCGGCCAAGCCGGCCTCGCGGCCTGCATCGGCGGCGCGGGTCCGGCCGGTGCTCTCGAAATAGGGGGGATTCGCGATCACGCGGTCAAATCGCACCTGCCTCACGTCGGCTGGCAACGCAGTGAGGTCGGCGGTGACGATGGCGGCGGCGATGCCGTTCTCGTCGGCGTTCCGCCGCGCGAGCGCCGCGTAGTCGTCCTGCCGCTCGATCCCCGTCAGCGCGAGCCCCGGCACCCGCGTCCCGAGGCATAGAAGTGCAGGCCCCGCGCCGCAGCCCAGCTCCAGCACCGACTGCCCGGCCCGGGCCCGAACCGAGGCCGCGAGCAGCACAGGGTCGATCCCCGCGCGGTAGCCGCCGCGCGGTTGCAGGAGATGCAGCGCGCCGCCGAGAAACGCATCGCGGCTCAGCGCCTCGGGCGCGAAGCCCGCCCGGGCCTCAGCCGTCAATCCGCACCCCGTTTTCCCACAGGACCCTGCGCGCCGCGGGCAGATCGTCGCGTCGCACCATCAGCCGCCGCGGCAAAATGCCGATGGAGCCCTCCAGGACGCTCATGTTTACGTCCAATTCGAAGCACTCTATACCCTCGTCGGCGAGAAGGGTCCGTGCAAGCGGGATGACGGTGATGTCGGTCGTGCGCAAAAGCTCTTCCATGCCAGCGATCTAACCCTTGGGGGCTCGCCCTGTCGAGCCTGCCCGGCAAAGGACGGACATGCCTCTGGACCATCCCGGCGAGAAGCCCCACGACCAGCTTGCGAAGCGCCTGTCGGCGGACATGGACGCGGTCAACACCCTGATCCGCGCACGCATGGCATCCGAGAACGCGCCGCGGATCCCCGAAGTCACCGCGCACCTCGTCGAAGCCGGGGGCAAGCGCCTGCGGCCGATGATGACGCTCGCCGCGGCGCGGATGATGGGTTACCCCGGTGACGACCACGTGAAACTCGCCGCGACGGTTGAGTTCATCCACACCGCGACATTGCTGCACGACGACGTGGTGGACGAGAGCAGCCAGCGCCGCGGCCGCCCGACCGCCAACCTGCTGTGGGACAACAAATCCAGCGTCCTGGTCGGCGACTACCTCTTCGCGCGGTCGTTCCAGCTCATGGTCGAGACCGGCAACCTGCGGGTCCTGGACATCCTGTCGAACGCGGCGGCGACCATCGCGGAAGGCGAAGTGCTGCAGCTGTCTGCGGCGCAGAATCTGGCCACCGACGAGGGCATCTATCTGAAGGTGGTGCGCGGCAAGACGGCGGCCCTGTTCTCGGCCGCGACCGAGGTTGGCGGTGTGATCTGCGGCGCGCCCGAGGCGCAGGTCGACGCGCTGCGGACCTATGGCGACGCACTCGGGATCGCCTTCCAGATCGTCGACGACCTGTTGGACTACCAGGGCGATGCCAAGGCCACGGGCAAGAACGTCGGCGACGACTTCCGCGAGCGCAAGCTGACGCTGCCGGTCATCAAGGCGGTGGCTGCCGCAGACGCCGAAGAGCGCGCGTTCTGGTCGCGCACCATCGAGAAGGGCAAGCAGGAGGACGGCGACCTCGAACACGCGCTCGTGCTGCTCGACCGTCACGACGCCCTGACCGCCACGCGCGCGGATGCCATGGGGTGGGTGGAACAGGCCAAGGCCGCCCTGTCCGAGGTGGAGCCCGCCGATGCGGAACTGCACGCGCTGATGCTGGCGCTGGCGGACTACGTGGTCGAACGGGTGCGCTGAAGCGCGCCCTTCCCTATTCTGACGGCATGGGCCCGTTCAGGGTCGTGGCGCGCACCCACCAGTCGGGACGTGCGGCGGAGATGCGCGCAGCAGCGCCGGCCGCGGCTTCGGCGTCCGGGTAGAGACCGAAACAGGTCGCCCCCGATCCCGACATCCGCGCCAGGTCGGCATCCGACAGCGCTTCCAGAACCTCGGACACCACGGGCGCGACCGCTAGGGCGGGCGCCTCGAGGTCATTGCGTTGGGTGGCGAGCCAGTGCGCAGCGTCGCGCGGCGTGGCGAGTGTCGGCAGGGTATCCGGCATCGGCGGATTCTCCTTTGTCTCGAGCCGCGAAAAGACAGCCGGTGTCGCGACGGGGACGCGCGGATTCACCAAGACCGCCGGCAGCTCCGGCAAGCCGTCGAACGGGGCGCAGTGCTCTCCGATGCCCTGCACGCGCTGCGCCCGTGGCGACAGGCACATGGGGGTGTCCGCGCCGAGGCTCACGACGTCCACGGGCACCTCCCGCCCCCAGAGCCGCGACAGCAGCCGCAGGGTTGCCGCGGCGTCGGAGGACCCGCCGCCGACCCCGGCCATGCTCGGCAGGTCCTTGACCAGAGTGAGATGCGCGCCTGCCTCGGCGTCCATGAGCCGCGCCGCACGCAGGACGAGGTTCTCGGGCCCCTCGGGCACGCCCGCCGCCATCGGCCCGAGGACGGACAGCGACAGGGTGTCGGCCACCCGGGCCTCCAGCGTGTCGCCGCAATCGGCGAATACCACCAGCGAGTCGAGTTCATGGTAGCCGTCGGCCCGGCGGCCGGTGACGTGCAGCGTCAGGTTTATCTTCGCCGGGGCGAAGGCGCGGAGCCGTGACGGCTCAGCGCTGCTCATCGGCGGCCACGTCGAGCGGCGGCGAACCTTCCTCGGCCAGAACCGTGTCGAGGCCGACCTCCAGCTTGCGGCGGATGCGGTCGGGATCGGCGTCCTGGCTGACATCCTCGGCATCCACGAAGGACAGGGCGCGGTTCCACATGAACTCGGCCTCGAGCTCGCGGCCCACGGCCCAGTAGACGTCACCGAGGTGGTCGTTCACCACCGGGTCGATGGGCATCAGCTCGGCAGCACGCTCCATATGGCCGACCGCTTCGTCGTAGCGGCCAAGCCGGTAGAGGACCCAGCCGAGGCTGTCGACGATGTAGCCGGAGTTCGGCTCGATCTCGACGGCCCGCTCGATCATGGCGAGCGCCTCGTCGAGGTTCTCCTGCTGCTCCACGAGGCTGTAGCCGAGGTAGTTCAGAACCTGCGGCTGCTCGGGATTCAGCTCGAGCGCGGCGCGGAAGTCGGATTCGGCCTCGTCCCAGTTGCCTTGCCGCTCCTGGCTGATTCCGCGGGCGTAGTAGAGGAACCACTGCGCGGTATCCGGCTCTGCGAAGAGGTCGAGCGCGGCCGTGTAGGCGTCGACCGCGGCCTCGAAGCGCTCCATCGTGCGATAGGTGTCGCCCAGCGCCGACATCACCACCGGCAGATCGCCATGGCTGTCGGCGAGGCTTTCCAGCACTTCCACCGCGGCGTCATCACGGCCACTGCGGCGCAGGCTTTCGGCGCGACCGAGCTCCGCGGCGTGGAAGGACGGATCGTCGCGCGGCACCTGTCGGTAGGCCTCGACCGCGAGGTCGAACTGGCCGACCTCGTCATAAAGCTCGGCGGTCAGCAGCTGCGCGTCGATGTGATCGGGGCGCAGTTCGGTCGCGATGCGGGAATAGATCAGCAGGAAGTCGCTCGACATTTCGGACGAGAAGGCGCCTGCAAGAGTGTAGAACACCTCGGCCAGTCCGTCGCGGGCGCTCTGCGCGTGGGTGAAGGGCAGCGCCTCACCCGATTCGAGCGAGTCCCGCAGGGCGCGCAGGCCGGGATCGATGCCGGGGCCGAAGCTGTCGTTCAGCAGCGCCAGCGCCTCGTCGGTGCGATCGAGCTGCGACAGCACCTCGGCGTGGGCCATGATGGCGCGGCGGGTGCCTTGCACCGACCCCATCGCGCCAGAGGCGAAGATCGCCTGGGCGCCCTCGTAGTCGCCGACCGACGCCAGCGCCAACGCCTTGTGATAGCTCGCAAGCGGCGCGAGGCCCTGCATCTGGGCAACCTCGTCGAAGGCCACGAGCGCGGCGGACATGTCGCCCTCGCCCAGAAGCGCCCACGCCCCGATCAGGCCGTCGACCACGGTTCCGACGCCCTTGCCGTCCTCGATCATGGCGACCGTGCCGGCATAATCGCCGCCCGACAGCCGGTCCGCGATCATCGCCATCTGCGCGATGCGGCTGGACTGCCCCAACTCGGTCAGGCGGTCGCCAAGGCTGCCGGCGCGATCGAACTCGCCCAGCGCCATATGGGCGAAGATCGACCGCTCCAGTAGTTCGGGCCGGGAATTGTCGCGGGCGATGGTGCGGTCGTAGTAGCGGGCGGCGGCCTCGAAGTCGCCGAAGATGCTGGCCTGACGGGCGGCGAGGTAATCGCCGGCAAATCCCTGCGCCATGGCGCCGCCGGGGGCGGCGAGCACGAGGGCGAGCGCGGCGCCCCTGATCCAGTCGCGTGCGGGTGCGGCCATGCTGCTCTCTCCTCGGGCTGCAAACGGGTTGTCGAAGCCTATCGGGCGCACGCGGAAGGCGCAACAAACGCCCCGTCGGGGCGGGCGGATGCGGGCGTCACGTCTCCGTCACCGCCCACATCCCGATCTCTTACATGTTGGGGTAGTTCGGCCCGTCACCGCCCTGCGGCGTGGTCCAGACGATGTTCTGCGCCGGGTCCTTGATGTCGCAGGTCTTGCAGTGGACGCAGTTCTGGAAGTTGATGACGAACTTCGGATCGCTGTCGGTGTCCACGAACTCGTAGACCCCGGCCGGGCAGTAACGCTGCGACGGCCCGGCGAATTCGCGGTAGTCCACGTCGACCTGCACCTTGGGATCCTTCAGCTTGAGATGCGCGGGCTGGCTTTCCTCGTGGTTGGTCATCGCGAAGGACACGTTGGTCAGCCGGTCGAAGCTCAGCTTGCCGTCGGGTTTGGGGTAGTCGATCGGCTTGAACTTCTCGGCCTTTCCGGTGGCCTCGGCGTCGGACTTGCCGTGCTTGATCGTACCCAGCACCGACGCCCCGAAAAGCGAGTTGGTCCACATGTCGAAGCCGCCCAGCGCCAGCGAGGCGTTGAGTCCGTACTTGGACCACAGCGGCTTGACGTTACGCACCTTCTTGAGGTCGTCGCCGATGGCGCCGCCGCGCACCTCGGTCTCATAGTCCGACAACTCGTCGGCCGAACGCCCGTCCCTGAGCGCGGCATGTGCGGCCTCGGCCGCCGCCTTGCCCGAGAGCATGGCGTTGTGGTTGCCCTTGATGCGCGGCACGTTGACCATGCCGACCGAGCAGCCCAGCAGCGCCACGCCCGGCGCGACCATCTTCGGCATCGACTGGTAGCCGCCCTCGCTGATCGCGCGCGCACCGTAGGCCAAGCGCTTGCCGCCCTCGAGAAGCTCGGCCACCAGCGGGTGATGCTTGAAGCGCTGAAACTCCATGTAAGGGTAGAGATACGGGTTCTCGTAGTTCAGGTGCACCACGAAGCCCACGTAGACCTGGTTGTTCTCGAGGTGGTAGATGAACGACCCGCCGCCGGCATTCTTGTTCAGCGGCCAGCCCATCGTGTGGGTCACCGAACCCTCGCGGTGCTTCTCGGGGTCGATCTCCCAGATTTCCTTCATGCCGAGACCGTACTTCTGCGGCTCGGACTCCTTGTCGAGCTCGTACTTGGCGATGACCTGCTTGGAGAGCGAGCCGCGCACGCCTTCGCCCAGGAAGACATACTTGCCGTGCAGTTCCATGCCCGGCTCGTAGCCGTCACCCTTCGTGCCGTCGGGCGCGATGCCGAACTCGCCGGCGACGACGCCCTTCACTTCGCCGTTCTCTCCCCACACGATCTCGGAGCAGGCCATGCCGGGGAAGATCTCGACGCCCAGTTCCTCGGCCTGCTCGGCCATCCATCGGCAGACATTGCCCATCGAGACGATGTAGTTGCCGTGGTTGTTCATGAGCGGCGGCATCGGCCAGTTCGGCACGCGCACCTTGCCCTCTTCGCCGAGCAGGTAGAAGTTGTCGTCCTTGACCGGCACGTTCAGCGGCGCGCCCTTCTCCTTCCAGTCCGGGATCAACGCGTCGAGCCCGCAGGGGTCCAGCACCGCGCCCGACAGGATGTGTGCGCCGACCTCGGAGCCCTTCTCGAGCACGACCACCTCGAGGTCCGCGTCGAGTTGCTTGAGCCGGATCGCGGCCGAGAGGCCCGCCGGCCCCGCCCCCACGATCACCACGTCGTACTCCATCGTCTCGCGCTGGGTGTCGGTCATCTCTCTCCCTTTCGGCGCCCGGAGGGGCGCAAGCATCCTTGAAGAATTTGCAAAGAAGTAAAGCGCGGCACGGGCGGGGGTCAATCGCGACACGGCGTCCCGGCGCCGCGGTGCGGCGTTGCGTTTCGGAAACCCGGCACTGTCGGGCCCCGACCCTTGAAATCGACCGGGGATTGGTCTCACATGCACAGTAACAGAGCGGGCGGCCCACGGGCCGCCCCAAAACGTTTGGACGACCCATGGAAAAGATACCGATGACCCGCGCGGGCAACACCGCGCTCGAAAAGGAACTGAAGACGCTCAAGTCCGAAGAGCGTCCGGCCATCATCGCCGCCATTTCCGAGGCGCGCGAGCACGGCGACCTGTCCGAGAACGCCGAGTATCATTCCGCGCGCGAGAAGCAGAGCTTCATCGAGGGCCGGATCAAGGAGATCGAGGGCATCCTGTCGCGCGCCGACGTGATCGACCCCAAGACCCTGTCGGGCTCGATCAAGTTCGGCGCCACGGTCACAGTCGTCGACGAGGACACTGACGAGGAGAAGACCTGGCAGATCGTCGGCGAGCACGAGGCCAACATCGAGAAGGGCCTGCTCAACGTGAAATCTCCCATCGCACGCGCCCTGATCGGCAAGGACGAGGGCGACAGCGTCGAGGTCCGCACGCCGGGCGGCGAGAAGTCCTACGAGATCATCAAGATCGACTACGTCTGAGCCGGAGGGCCGGGACATGGCCGAAGAGACCAGCGCGCGGGGCACGCCCATCGGGCTCTACGGGCACGAGGGCCCGGAGGCCATCGGCCCCGGAGAGGTTGCGGCCGCGGCGCTCGCCGGCGCGTGGGTGCTGCTGACCGGCGGCTATTTCGCCCTGTTCGGTCCGGATGGGACGGATGGCCTGCGGGGCGTGCTGATCCTGCTCGCGGTGTTCCTGCCTGTCGCCCTGATCTGGGTGGCGGTCATGGTCATGCGCTCGACCCGCGTGCTGCGCGCCGAGGCCGCGCGCCTCGAATCCGCCGTGGACGCGCTGCGCCACGCCTATGTCTCGCAGGCGCAGGGGGGCCGCAACGAGCCCGGCCCCGACAGCATCTCGCGCAAGCTCGACGAGATCGCGGCGGCCCAGCGCAAGACCGAGACGGCCCTTGCGGTGTTCTCCTCGACCCGGGCGGCTGCGCGCAACGCGGGCGGCAGTCCCCGTCCCGCCGAGCCTGCCCCGGCCGCGTCCACGCCCCCCGCGCAGTCCGGCGATCAGGCGTCACTGGCACTCAGCACCCCGCCCGACGCGATGGGTCCGGCGATCGGCACCGCCGACCTGATCCGGGCATTGAATTTCCCGGACACGCCCGACGACGCCGACGGTTTCGCCGCCCTGCGCCGCGCGCTGAAGGACCGGCCGTCGGCGCAGCTGATCCAGGCCGCGCAGGACGTGCTGACGCTGCTGAGCGAGGACGGGATCTACATGGACGACCTGCGTCCGGACATGGCGCGGCCCGAAACCTGGCGGCGGTTCGCGCAAGGCTCTCGCGGCCGGGAAATCGCCGCGCTCGGCGGCATCCGCGACCGTTCCTCGCTGGCGCTTGCGGCAGCGCGCATGCGCGAGGACCCGATCTTCCGGGACGCGGCGCACCATTTCCTGCGGCTCTACGACAAGGGCTTCGCCCGGTTCGAGCCCGAGGCCAGCGACGCCGAGATCTCGGATTTCGCCGACACCCGCTCATCGCGCGCCTTCATGCTGCTGGGCCGGGTCGCCGGGACCTTCGACTGAGAGTCGACCGTGCGCCTCTCAGGAGGCCTGCGGATCCCCGTCCACCTCGACCTCGAGAGCGAGCGGCGCGGCCTTGCTCGGCAGGTCGTCGATCGTCAGCGGCGCGGTCGGCTTCGACAACCGGTTCCGCACCACCCAGTGCAGCCGCTCGGACGAGCGGGTGATCGCCACGTAGGCGAGTCTCTTCCACAGCGGCTGGCCGGCCTCGACCCGCCCCATGCGCGCGGCGGCGTAAAGGTCGGGCGCAAAGACTTGCACGTCAGGCCATTGCGACCCCTGCGCCTTGTGGATCGTCACCGCCGCCCCGTGCAGGAACGTCGCCCCCATGCGCGCAGCGAAGGGAATGAACGGCTCTTCCTCGTCCGGCTTCTCGATCTTGACGATGGACGCCGCCGACAGCCGCGGGTCCTCCGCGCCCACCACGTGCAGCCGCGAGAATCCGGACTTCTTGCCGGGGCCGAGGTAGATCACCTGCGCGCCCTTCACGAGGCCGCGCGCCTCGAGGTCGATACGCTTCTTGCGGTGCTTGATCGGCAGCTCGATGCCGTCGCAGATCAGCGGCTCGCCCTCCAGCAGCGCGGTCTCGGGGGCGCCGTGCACCGCGCGGAACGCGTTGATAAGCCGGATGCGCGTGGCGTTGCGCCAGACCAGAACCGGCGAGCGGGCCATCAGGTCGACCTCGACCCTCTGCCCCCAGATCACCCGCTCGTCCTGCCGTGCACGGTCCTCGACCATGCGCTCGAACTCCTCGAAGCCGAGTTGCGGGTCGGCCAGCGCGTGAGCGAGATCGAGGATCGGGTTGTCCGCGGCCTGCCGGTGGATGCGCGCCAGCTCGATCTTCTTCGGGGCGGGGATGTCGTCGAACACCATCTTGCCGGACTGGTTCACCGGCGCGAGCTGCGCGGGATCGCCGAACAGCAGCAGCGTCGGGAAAATCTCGCGCAGGTCGTCGTATTGCCGTTCGTCGAGCATCGAGGCTTCGTCAACGAAGCCCACGTCCAGCGGCTCTTCCCGGCGTTTCCAGCCGGAGATGAAGTCCGATCCGCGCAGGCCTGCCGCGGCCAGCGCCGCCGGCACCGACCCGTGAACCTGGTAGGCCGCGAAAGCGCGATCGAGCGCCTCGTCCGACAGGGCCTCGGTCTCGGGGCGTTCGGCCTGTCCGGTCAGCCACTCGGCGACCTTCTCGAACTCGGGGTCGTAGACCGGCGTGTAGAGAATGCGGTGGATCGTGGTCGCGGGAACGCCACGCGTGCGCAGAACGCTCGCCGCCTTGTTTGTGGGGGCGAGCACCGCCAGCGTGCGTCGTTCGCGCCGACGGCGGCCCTCGTAGTCGCCCGAGACGATCTCGACCCCCGCCTCCTTCATCGCGCGGCAAAGCTCGGCCAGTAGCAGGGTCTTGCCCGACCCGGCCTTGCCGAGGATCGCCAGCATGCGCGAGGCGCCGTTTTCGCGGGCGGCGGCGGTGTGTCCGTCCGCGAGATCGACGCCGGCCTCGGACAGAAGGTCGGCGACACGGTCCCAGGCATCGGCCTGGTCGTCGGAAAGCGTGAGGGCGGGCGCGGTCATGGCGCGGACCCTAATTGCCACGCGCGGGCGGCGCCAGCGGCTTCCCGCGCGCACCGGCTTGGCGGGAGCCACGGCAGCCATTACCTCGGGCGTCATGCGATTGCCCGACCTCCTCCGCCGGTTCCGCGCGCCGGCCTTCGATGCGCCCCTCGCCCCTGACCGGCCCTTCGCCGCGATCGGCGACATCCACGGCTGCGACGACCTCGTGGCGCGGCTCCTCGACCGGCTCGACGGGGACCTGAGCCTGGTTTTCGTCGGCGACTACGTGGACCGGGGTGACGACAGCGCGGGCGTCCTGCGCCGGCTGCGCCGGCTCGACGGCGAGCCGCGTGTGACGTGCCTCATGGGGAACCACGAGCAGATGCTGCTCGACGCGCTGGACATGCCGGAGACGGCGATGCCGCGCTGGCTTCAGCATGGCGGCCTTCAGACCGTGGCGAGCTTCGGCGTGGGCGACGTGCCCGACCGAAGCGACACCGCGGGCCTCGCCGCCTTCGCCGACCGCCTGCGCGGCGCGATGGGCGACGATCTGCTGACGTGGCTGCGCGCCCGCCCCCTGTCGTGGCAGAACGGCAACGTCGCGGTGGTCCACGCGGGCGCGGCGCCCAACGTGGCGCTGGACGATCAGTCGCCTGACACGCTGATCTGGGGTCATCCGGATTTCGGCCGCCGCGCCCGCACGGACGCGCTGTGGGTGGTACACGGCCACACCATCGTCGACGCTGCGACGGCGCGGGACGGCGTCGTGTCCATCGACACCGGCGCCTATGCGACGGGGCAGCTGACAGCAGCGGTCGTGCGCCCGAACGACGTGAGCTTCGTGACCGCCTGAGGCAGCCGCTCAGGCCGCCGCGACGACCGTGCGAGGGCGCCCGCCGAAGGCCGCCTCGAACCAGCGGCGCGAGGTCTCGGGCGCGATGCCGGCGCTTTCGGCCACCCGCGCCTGCGCCTCGGCAGAGAATGCCCATAGCCCCACCGCAATACGCGCGCGGCCCTGGCCCTCGGCGCCCAGCACCTCGGGCGAGGCGCCGATGCGGCGGTAGATGCGGACCATGCGGGCGTCGAACACGCCGACGTAGTGCTCGACACCGAAGCCTCGCATGACCTCGCCGCCGGCCAGCATCAGCGCCGCCGCCGTGCCCGGATCGGTGTCGCGGGCGAGGCAGAAGCGGGTGCATTCCCAGATCAGCGGGCTTTCGATCCTGACACCGCCAGTGAGGTGGTGGAAGTGGTCGTTGACCATCGTCTCGCCGGTCGTTGGCAACAGGCGCATTGAGCCGCCGTGCCGCCCGTCGGACCTCTCCCAGATGACGTAGAGCGGGTTCAGATCGTCGTAGCGGTCGCGCTCGGCGCCGGTGGCGTCGACGCTGACCTCCCACCCGAGGCGAGTGTGGAACTGGTCGGCGCGGTCCTCGAACATGCTGCGCGCGAGGCGCGGCACGCGATGCAGTTCGGATGCTTGGATGAAGCGGATCATGGCGGGTTTTCCTCCGTGCAGTGACGGGGGAAAGCTGCGTCGGGGCCGGTTAACCGCCTCCCCGCGCGGAGCGCGCGGCGTTTACCGTCGCCGCAAAGTGGGTGAACGAAACCTTGGCCCCACCGCGCGGCAGGCGCAGCCGCAACGAAAAAGGCGTTTTCCGCCTCAGACCACGATGACCCCGCGCTGGAGCGCGCGGGCCACGGCATGGGTCGTATTGAGCGCGCCGAGCTTGTGTCGCGCGCTTTCAATATAGACCCGCAGCGTATGCTCCGAGATCGTGAGCGTATCGGCCACCTGAGCCCGGCTGTAGCCCATAGCCAGCAGGGTCAGCGCATCGATTTCGCGCGGCGACAGAGGTGTGGCCTCGGGCGGCGCGCGCCCGGGCTCGAGTTCGAGCACCTGATGATTGAAGTAGTGAGCCAGCAGGATCAGGTCGCGGCGGTTTTCTTCGGTAAAGGCGGCCCAAACGTCGTCATCGCAATCGTGGTTCACCGTGAACAGCGCGAATTGACCGTTCGGGCCGCGAATGGGGATCGAATAGCCCTGGTTTCCCAGACCGAAAGCGACGGCGTCTCGGAGGAAGTCCCGCGCCACCTTTCCCGACCAGTCCAGCCGTTTCCAGTCGACCGGGTGAAAGCGCTGGTAGCAGCCCTGTATGACCGGATCGATGCGCAAGTAGTTGCGGTCGAGATAGCGCTGGACCCAGGCCGGCTCGTAGGTGCCGCAGCCGTATTGCTGTCCGGCGCTGTTCACCCAGTGATAGACGACATGTCCGACACCGTATTCGGCGCGAATGCGCTCGGCCAGCGCCTGAAGATCGCCAAGACCCTCAGCCGACTCCAAATCGGCCAACACCTTTTCGATCCACGGTATGGACGAGAGGAAGCCCACCAGTGAGTTCTTTCGCCGTCTTGGACGCGATCTCGGTGTGCGCGACGATCGTCGCGTCGTTGATTTGCGCGGCGAGCGCGGACAGGTCGTTCTGCTGCGCGAAATCACGTAGGTCCGAGAGAACGTCGATGATCCAGTCGTGTTGCATCCTTGTCGCCCTCAAAAGGTTAACCGCGGGTTAACTTCTAGACTATCCACGGTTGTGGTTCCGCACCATTCACGAAAACTCCCTCCCCGATTCCGGCGAGGGCGGCCCGTGCAGATCATTGATCTTCAGCGCCGGCCCGAAAGAACAAAGGCCCGCGCCGATACGGCGCGGGCCAGTCCTGACATGGTTCGGAAAAGGATCCGTTACTTCTTGGCGTCCAGCGCGTCTTCGAGCGTCCGCAGGCCGGTGGTCGGCGCCTGCACGAGAACCGACATGTTGCCCGGCTTGTGCTCGTTGCGCATCATCTTCATGTGCGCGTCGGGGATCTCGGCCCAAGGGAAGACCTCAGACATGCAGGGATCGAGACGCCGCTCGACCATGAGCTGGTTCGCGGCTGCCGCTTGCTTGAGGTGCGCGAAGTGGGAGCCCTGCAGGCGCTTCTGGTGCATCCACATGTAGCGCACGTCGAACGTCGTGTTGTAGCCCGAGGTGCCGGCGCAGATCACGACCATGCCCCCCTTCTTCACCACCAACGTCGAGACCGGGAAGGTCGCCTCTCCGGGATGCTCGAACACCATGTCGACGTTCACGCCCTTGCCGGTGATCTCCCAGATCGCCTTGCCGAACTTACGCGCTTCCTTGAGCCACTCGTTGTATTCCGGCGTGTTGACCGTGGGCAGCTGCCCCCAGCAGTTGAAGTCCTTGCGGTTGATGACGCCCTTGGCGCCCATCGACATGACGAAGTCGCGCTTGCTCTCGTCCGAGATGACGCCGATCGCGTTGGCGCCCGCGGTGTTCGCCAGCTGGATCGCGTAGGAGCCGAGGCCGCCGGACGCGCCCCAGACCAGCACGTTCTGGCCGGGCTTGAGCTCGTGCGGATGGTGGCCGAACAGCATCCGGTAGGCGGTGGCCAGCGTCAGCGTGTAGCAGGCGCTCTCTTCCCAGGTCAGGTGCCGGGGCCGCGGCATCAGCTGCTGCGCCTGCACGTTGGTGAACTGCGCGAAGGAGCCGTCCGGCGTCTCGTAGCCCCAGATCCGCTGGCTCGGCGACAGCATCGGGTCGCCGCCGTTGCATTCCTCGTCGTCGCCGTCGTCCTGGTTGCAGTGGATCACGACCTCGTCGCCGACCTTCCAGCGCTTCACCTTGTCGCCCACCGCCCAGACGATCCCCGAGGCGTCGGAGCCGGCGATGTGGAACTCGGCCCCGTGAACGTCGAAGGGCGAGATCGGCACGCCCTTGCCCGCCCAGACGCCGTTGTAGTTCACGCCGGCGGCCATCACGAGAACCAGCACCTCGTGGCTGTCGAGCTTCGGCACGTCCACCACTTCCTGTTGGAAGCTCTTGTCGGGGTCGCCGTGGCGCTCGCGCCGGATGGCCCAGCAATACATCTGCTTCGGCACGTAGCCCATCGGGGGCATCTCGCCGATCTCGTAGAGGTCCTTTTCGGGCGCGTCATACTGCGCGACGTCGGTTTGCGTGTCCAAAGCCATCCGGGCCTCCTTCAATGCGACCTGTCGGGACGGCGCACCGCGTGCCGCGGCGCAGAATCATCCGCCCGTTTCCGGTGGAATATCGTCCGGCGCGCAACAATTCAACACGTGTGACGTCAGGTTTGTAATTTTATGACCGAGCGGGCGCAGAAAAATCCGGCGGCACCGGGTCTTCCGCGACAAGGTGAGCGATCGACTTTGCATAGAACTTCAGGAGATCGGTCTCGTCCTCGGCGATCCGGTAGACGCCGTCCTCCTCGATCACGAGGCCGCGGGTCGTCAGGGTGCGCAGGCCGACCTCCACCGCGTAGTCGCGGTGACCGCGCGGCACATGTGCCACGGGCCGCTCGAGAGCGCGCAAGACGGCGGTGAAACCGAGTTCGATCTCTCCACGCGTCATCGGCCCCTTCGCCAGCAGGAGATGCGCGACCAGTGGCACCGGCAGCACCGGCACCACGTCGCCGATGCGGGACATGATCTCGTCTCCCAGCGCCTCGGGCGTGCGCGCACCGGTCCAGTTTTTCCACGACAGCGGTGATCCGAAGCTGACGGAGGCATAGCCGAACTTGTGGTAACGCCCGGTCACCCGCCGCCAGAGGTGGCGCAGGGCAAAGCCAGCGACCACGCCGATCCGCGCGTCGAAGCGCCGCCCCCCGCGTTTGAGCGCCCGCGTCAGGATCCGGTCCTCCAGCACCCGGTCGTAGTTCAACGCCACCGGCACGAAGACCACGTCGCGCTCACCCTCCTCTGCCCCGTCCACGAGGTATTTCAGTAGTCCCAGCCGCGGCGGCGCCATGCCACCGTCGAGACTGAGACCGCCCTCCGGGAAGATCGCCTGCGTTACGCCGTTCACGGTGGCAAGATGCACGTAGCGCTCCAGCACCCGGCGGTAGAGGTCGTTGCGTGTCCGGCGGTGGATGAAATATGCCCCCATCGCACGGATCAGGCGCGACAGCGGCCAGACCTGCGCCCATTCGCCCACGGCATAGGATAGCGCCGAGCTGTCCGCGGCGAGATGCGTCACCAGCACGTAGTCCATGTTCGAGCGGTGGTTCATCACGAAGACCACGGTCGCGTCCGGGTCGATGGCGCTCAGTGCCTCGTGGTCGTGGCGCACCAGCCGGACCCGGTAGAGCGCGTTCGACAGCGCCCGTGCCAGCCGGATCGCCACCCCGAAATAGAGCGATGCAGAGAACGACGGCACGATCTCGCGTGCGTAGCGGCGCGCCTCCTCGAAGGCCACGTCCTCGCGCACGCCGGTGCGATGGGCGTGGTCGACGATGGCGCGCGTGACCTCGGGGTCGTAGCAGAGCCGCTGAATCAGGTCGTAGCGGCGCAACAACTTGAACGGCTGGATCGGGCGCTCCAGGCGGGTATTGAGCTGCGCCACGGCCCGCTCCAGCCGCCGGCGGAAGAACCACCGCACCGACGGAAACAGGAAATGCGACGCGAAGGTCACCGCCGCGAAGGCGAGGATCAGCACGAAGAGCCAGACGGGAAGCGTGACGGAGCCGGTCATCGGCGACAGATTGCAGGACGGGCCGTGCCTGACAAGCGCGCGGACGCTGCGAAACGGCGACGGCACCGGGCCTGCCGCAACGCAGCGAATTGACATTGGCACAATGTTTCCACTAATCCACTAGCAGCGCAATAATCTTGCTCAGCCAGTTTTCCAGCCTCAGGTGACGCTTGCCATGACCGAGATCCCCGCCCTGCCGCCCCGCGACAAGCCGTGGCTCATCCGCACCTATGCCGGCCATTCCACGGCCGCCGCGTCCAACGCGCTTTACCGAGGCAACCTCGCGAAGGGCCAGACCGGACTTTCGGTGGCGTTCGACCTGCCGACGCAGACAGGCTACGACAGCGACCACGTCCTGGCGCGCGGCGAGGTCGGCAAGGTGGGCGTGCCCGTCTGCCATCTGGGCGACATGCGCACGCTGTTCGACCAGATCCCGCTGGAACAGATGAACACCTCGATGACGATCAACGCGACCGCGCCATGGCTGCTCGCGCTCTACATCGCGGTGGCCGAGGAACAGGGCGCCGACATCTCCAAGCTTCAGGGCACGGTCCAGAATGACCTGATCAAGGAATACCTGTCACGCGGCACCTATATCTGCCCGCCCAAGCCGTCGCTGCGGATGATCGGGGACGTGGCCGAGTACTGCTACAAGCACGTGCCCAAATGGAACCCGATGAACGTCTGTTCCTACCATTTGCAGGAGGCCGGCGCGACGCCCGAGCAGGAGCTGGCTTTCGCGCTGGCCACCGGCATCGCCGTCCTCGACGAGCTAAAGCCGCGTGTCCCGGACGAAGACTTCCCCACCCTCTGCGGCCGCATCTCGTTCTTCGTGAACGCGGGCATCCGCTTCGTCACCGAGATGTGCAAGATGCGCGCCTTCGTGGACCTCTGGGACGAAATCCTCGCCGAACGCTACGGCATCGAGGACCCGCGCTACCGCCGCTTCCGCTATGGCGTGCAGGTGAACTCGCTGGGCCTGACCGAACAGCAGCCCGAGAACAACGTCTACCGGATCCTCATCGAGATGCTGGCTGTCACGCTGTCCAAGAAGGCCCGCGCCCGCGCGGTGCAGCTGCCGGCGTGGAACGAGGCCCTCGGCCTGCCCCGCCCGTGGGACCAGCAATGGTCCATGCGGATGCAGCAGATCATGGCCTACGAAACCGACCTTCTGGAATACGACGACCTCTTCGACGAGAACCCCGCCGTCGACCGCAAGGTCGCTGCGCTGAAAGAGGGCGCTCGGGCGGAACTCGCGAACCTCGACAGCATGGGCGGCGCCATCGAGGCCATCGAATACATGAAGGGCCGGCTCGTGGAGTCGAACGCCGACCGCGTGAACCGGGTCGAACGCGGCGAGACGGTGGTGGTCGGCGTGAACCGCTGGACCGAGAGCGAACGTTCACCGCTTCTGGGCGAGGACGGCGGCATCATGACGGTCGACCCCGCCGTGGAACAGGACCAGGTCACGCGACTCGATACATGGCGCGCCGAGCGCGACGCCGACGCCGTGGCGGCCGCATTGGCCGATCTGCGCGCCGCCGCGCGCGAGGGCCGCAACGTGATGGAAGCCTCCATCGCCGCAGCGAAGGCCGGCGTCACCACCGGCGAATGGGCCGGCGAGATGCGCGCGGCCCACGGCGAATATCGCGGCCCCACAGGCGTCTCGAAATCGGTGTCGAACAAGACTGAGGGTCTCGACGACATCCGCGAGTCCGTGGCCGCCGTGTCGGACCGTCTGGGTCGCCGGCTCAAGTTCCTCGTCGGAAAACCCGGTCTCGACGGCCATTCCAACGGCGCGGAACAGATCGCCTTCCGGGCACGCGACTGCGGAATGGAGATCGACTACGAGGGCATCCGACTCACGCCAGCGCAGATCGTCGCGGCCGCCCGGGAGGGTGACGTGCACGTCATCGGCCTTTCGATCCTGTCGGGAAGTCACCTGCCCCTGGTCGAGGAAACGCTCGCCCGACTACGGGAGGCCGGACTTGGACACCTGCCCGTGATCGTCGGCGGCATCATTCCCGAAGAGGACGCAAAAGCCCTTAAAAATATGGGTGTAGCGCGGGTTTATACACCCAAGGATTTCGAATTGAATACCATCATGCGGGACATCGTGACGCTTGTGGATCCCGAGCCGGTTGCAGCCGAATAGCACCAATTCACCCGACTCCAGTTAGCGTCAAATTGGTAAAGAAAAGGAGGCCCCGGACACCAATCCGGGGCCTTATTCGTTTTAGATTGCTTTTACCCTTGTGACTTTACATTAATTGCAGTTAGGGGACTTTTACCTTTCCGGGCTTTCCCGGACATCCTAATGGGGACATCTCATGGATATCGATCTAGAACAGTACTCGAAAGAAGACCTGCGAAAGCTGAAAGCGGACGTGGAACGCGCCTTGAAGACCATCGACGCCCGGCGCAAAGCCGAAGCGAAACGCGCGGCGGAACACGCCGCAAAGGAATACGGGTTCTCTCTCGACGACCTCATCGTCGAAGGCGGCGGCAAGGCGTCCAAGGGAATTCCGCGCTACAAGAATCCCGAAGATCCGTCCCAGACCTGGACCGGTCGCGGCCGCAAGCCGAACTGGGTGATTTCCGCACTCGACGACGGCAAGACGCTCGACGACCTCAAGATCTGAGCCGATGACAATTCATATCGGTGCCGAACCGGGCGAGATCGCGGAAACCGTGCTCATGCCCGGCGACCCCTATCGCGCGAAATGGGCGGCCGAGACATTCCTGTCGGACGTGCGTCAGGTGAACGCCGTCCGCGGAATGTTGGGCTTCACCGGGACATGGAACGGAACCCCCGTCACTTTTCAGGGCTCCGGCATGGGAATGCCGTCGCTTTCGATTTACGCCAATGAACTCATTCGCGATTACGGCGCAAAGACGATGGTGCGGATCGGGTCCTGCGGCGCAATGCAGGAACGGATCGCCCTGCGCGACGTCATCCTCGCGATGACGGCAACCTCGGTCTCCACACCGTCGCGCAGCATATTCCGGGAAGTGAACTACGCCCCCTGTGCCGACTGGTCCCTGCTCGAGGCCGCCGTCGCCGCGGCCCGCGCCAAGGGCACCACCCTGCATGTCGGCGGCATCTATTCGTCCGACGTCTTCTATGACGAGCGCCCCGACCTGACCGAGCAGATGACCCGCCACGGCATCCTCGGCGTCGAGATGGAAGCGGCCGAGCTTTACACCGTGGCGGCGCGCCACGGTGTCCGGGCCCTCGCGGTGCTGACGGTCAGCGACCACCTGATGACCGGCGCCGCCCTGCCCTCGTCCGAGCGTGAGACCAGCTTCGCCGAGATGGTGGAGATCGCCCTCACCGCGGCGGTGCAACCGGCGTAGGACCTCGACCGGCCACGGCGCCTCAGGCGCCGTGGCTGCCGTCGTAGCCATTCCGCGCCGGCGGCGCCCATCCCGGCACCTCCTTCGAGGGCGCGAGGATCTCCACGTCCAGCGGATGACAGTGTGCCACGTCGCTCGAATGCGCCTGGCCGCAATCCCCGCCGGGACAGGCGCTCAGTGCACCCAGCACGTCGATCTCGGCCCAGAGAGTCAGGGCATCGCCCGGGCGCACCGGGCTTGCCTTCATGAAGTACTGTCCCGTGTCCCGCGTGAAGCCCGTGCACATGAAGACGTTCAGCACGTCGTGCACATGCGGCTCCGCCTCCGCGACGCTCACCTCCATCTCCGCGGCCAGCGCGCGCGTCAGGTTGGAGTGGCAGCAGTGGTGATACTGCGCGCCCGACAGAAGCTGCGCCGTGTAAGGATCGCAGCGCGTGCCGATCACGTCGTGCACCGACCCGCCATCCCCGTCGATCCCGTACCAGTCAAGGCTGTCCGCAACGATGGTCGCCATGGGCCGCAGGTGCGGAAAGCACGACCACAACCGGTCTCCGGTGCTCACATGCGTGCCGTGCAGCGCGCGGGTCTTGCCGGAATAGAACCGCTCCGAAAGGTCGTTTGCCGCCCATAGGTTCAGGTCGCCGACCTGGGGCCCCTCTACCGACACGATGCGGAAGAAATGCCCCGCGGGCACCCGGAACGTCGCCGCATCGCGCGGCGGAACGCGCACACGGTCCACGACCCGCGCGTCCTCGAGGGCCTTTGCATAGACCGAGAGGTCCGGCGCCGGCAGTGTCTCCGGCGGGTAGCAGATCACCGGAGGCGCCGTGCGCCGCGCCTCTGCATCGCTTGGCTCGCGTCCCATCCCGTTCCCCCGCTTTCCGGCTTCGTCCTGGTTCGAATATCCAAATCCGAAGGGGCCGCAAAAGAAAAGGCCGGGACGATTCCCGGCCTTCACTCCAGAAACAGGTGTCGCGCCTCAGATGGCCACGACGTCGAGCGGCGGGAAGCCGTTGAAGCCGACCGACGAATAGGTCGACGTGTAGGCGCCGCAGCTGCGGATGATGATCTTATCCCCGGCTTTCAGACCGAGCGGCAGCTCGACCGGGCGCTTTTCGTACATGACGTCGGCCGAGTCGCAGGACGGGCCGGCCAGAACGCAGGGGCCTTTGGCCTCGCCGTCACGCTCGGTTACGAGCTGGTAGCGGATCGCCTCGCCCTCGGTCTCGGCGAGACCCGAGAAGCGGCCGATGTCGAGGTAGACCCAGCGGTGGAGGTCCTGCTCCGACTTGCGGGAGACAAGCAGCACTTCGGCGGCGATGGCGCCGGCCTCGGCCACGAGCCCGCGACCCGGCTCGGCCATCACGTGCGGCACGTCGCCAAACCGCTCCTGCACCAGTTCCATGACGCGGGCGGCATAGGCCGTCGGGGCGTCGATGCTCTCGGTGTAGAAGGCGGGGAAGCCGCCGCCGATGTTGAGCGTGTGCAGCGCGTGGCCTGCCTCGTGCGCGGCGCGCCAGACGGCCGCAACCTGATCCAGCGTGCCCGACCAGCCGAGCGCCCGCTTGGTCTGCGAACCGACGTGGAACGACAGGCCGATCGGCTCGAGTCCGAGGGACACGGCGAGGTCGAGCAGCGAGATCGCCTTGTCCTGCGCGCAGCCGAACTTGCGCGACAGCGGCCAGTCGGCCTCGGAGGCGTCGACGATCATGCGGACGTAGACCTGCGCGCCGGGCGCGTTGTCGGCGATCTTGTGCATCTCCTCCTCGGCGTCCACGGCGAACATGCGGATGCCCGCCTGGTGCGCGAAGGCGATGTCGGAGGCGCGTTTGATCGTGTTGCCGAACGAGATGTCCTGCGGGCGCGCGCCCTGCGACAGGCAAAGCTCGATCTCACCGCGGGAGGCCGCGTCGAAGTGCGAGCCGAGGCCCACGAGGGTCTCGATCACGGCACGGTCGGGGTTGGCCTTCACTGCGTAGTGGATCGTGGCGCGACCCAGACCGGCCTTCAGGGCGCGGTACTGCTCGGCCACGGCTTGCGTGTCGATGACGAGCGTCGGACGGTCGAAGGCCGTGGTGCGGATGAATTCCTCGACGCGCGAGGACACGCCGCGGGGCGCGCGCACGACTTCGGTTGCCGAAAGCTCGGTGACGTATGCGTTCATGGTTCATCTCCAATAGGACCCGGTCCTCGCAAGAACCGACCAGTGCTGTCAGAGACGTTACCGTCGCTACGTAACCGTGGGGCGGACCCATGGGACAGAGGCGCGTGCGTTGGCGTCTGGTAAGACGCATATGCGCCCGGATGCGAGTCGCATCAAGACGGTATCTGCATCGGATTTTCGATTTTTCCCCGTCGCCGTCAGGCGTTGTCGCGCAGACACATCTCGGGCGATTTCCGGGGCAGTCCGGTGGTCTTGGCCCCGCACTGGACACAGGTCCACGTGCTTTCCGTGTCACTGGTCCGGTATTCGCGCCACCGGCAGGCGCGCGTCGCGCGGTTGCCGAAGAAGAACATGAGCGCGAAGGCGATGATGAATCCGATGACGACGATCATGGAACCTCAACGCATAAGGCGCCCCGCCCGATCCCAGATCGGCAGGCGGGGCGAACGGCGGCGCTCAGGCCGCGTCGAAGTAGGCCGGCGCGCCTTGCGGAGCATTTGCGTCCGCGTCCTTGTCGGACGTCACGACGCGCGGAGCCGGCGTGTAGTAGGAGAGCTGGTCTGCGAGAATGGCGAGCGCCTGTTCGGGGCGCGTGGCGGGAGCTTTCGCGGAAGTCTCGGTCATTTCGGGTGCCTCTAGCTGCGGTTTGCTGTGGCCCCTCCCTGACGCGTTAGATGATGCCGCAATGCAGCATTGTCACCCCCGGAACAGTGCAACCGTGCCATGAAGCAGGCGCAAAGCGACGCAGGGTCACAATGAAAAAGGCGGCACCCTCGCGGATGCCGCCCCTTTTTCTCGTGGTTCAGGTCGCGTCGCTCAGACGGTGCGCTCGACCATGGTCTTTTTGATCTCTGCGATGGCCTTGGCCGGGTTCAGACCCTTCGGACAGGTCTTGGCGCAGTTCATGATCGTGTGGCAGCGATACAGCTTGAACGGATCCTCGAGGTCGTCCAGCCGCTCGCCCGTTGCCTCGTCGCGGCTGTCGATGATCCAGCGATAGGCATGAAGCAGCGCGGCGGGCCCGAGATAACGGTCACCGTTCCACCAGTAGGACGGGCACGCGGTCGAGCAGCAAGCGCACATCACGCATTCGTAGAGGCCATCGAGCTTCTCGCGGTCCTCGATGGACTGCTTCCACTCCTTCGCCGGCCGCGGCGTCTCGGTTTCCAGCCAGGGGTGGATCGAGGCGTGCTGCGCGTAGAAGTGCGTGAGGTCGGGGATGAGGTCCTTGACCACCGGCATGTGCGGCAGCGGGTAGATCTTCACGTCGCCCTTGATCTCGTCCATGCCGTAGATGCAGGCGAGCGTGTTGATGCCGTCGATGTTCATGGCACACGAGCCGCAGATGCCCTCGCGGCACGACCGGCGGAAGGTCAGCGTCGGGTCGATCTCGTTCTTGATCTTGATAAGCGCATCCAGAACCATCGGCCCGCATGTGTCCATGTCGACGAAGTAGGTGTCGACGCGGGGGTTCTCGCCGTCGTCCGGCGACCAGCGGTAGACCTGGAACTTGCGCAGGTTCTTCGCGCCCTCCGGCTTGGGCCACGTCTTGCCGGTGCGCATTTGCGAATTCTTGGGCAGGGTCAGTTGGACCATATCAGCCTCCCGTTCGGAGAAGGGCCGGCAGCCCTTCGGCTGCCAGACAGGTAAGCGTTTCCGGGCGTTGGACAATCTCTGCAACGATTTGCGCGGAGGAGGCCGTGGGCCCGGTGACCGAGTCGGCGGCGAGCGCGTAGATCTGCTGCGCGCTCGCGTTGTCGATGACGCAGCCGATGGCCGGCTCGACGGGGACGCCGGGATAACGCTCGAGCACGATCCGGTTCACCGTCGAGCGCGCGGCGTTCCGCGCGATCTGGTCCTGCGTCTGCGCCGTGCAGGCGCCGACGAGGAGCAGGGTAAGGCACGCCGCTTCGAGCCGCATCAGAACGTCCGCGCCTTGGGGGCGATCCGCTCGAGCTCGATCCCGCCCTGCTGCTGCTCGGTCAGCGGGTCGGTGATGACGGGGCGGTAGGTGAGATCGACCTTGGTGTCGTGCACGTGCGCGATCGTGTGCACACGCCACGCGTCGTCGTCCCGGTCGGGATGATCCTCGTGCGCGTGGGCGCCGCGGCTTTCCTTGCGGGCCTCGGCCCCCACGATGGTCGCCAGCGCGTTCGGCATGAGGTTCGTCAGTTCGAGGGTCTCCATCAGGTCGGAGTTCCACACGAGGCTGCGGTCGGTCACCTTGATGTCGTCGAGCTTCGCCGCGACAGCGCCCATCTTCTCGACACCTTCGGCCATGGTCTTGGCGGTGCGGAACACGGCCGCATCCTCCTGCATGGTCTTCTGCATCTCGAGGCGCAGTTCCGCGGTGGGCACATTGCCCGAGGCATGGCGCAGGCTGTCGAAGCGATCGAGCGCCTTGTCCACCTGGGCGATGTCCACCGTGCGCGGACGTGCGGCCCGGTCGATGGCCTCGGAGGCCCGGATTGCCGCGGCCCGGCCGAACACCACGAGGTCGATCAGCGAGTTGGAGCCGAGACGGTTCGCCCCGTGCACCGACGCGCACCCGGCCTCGCCCACGGCCATCAGGCCCGGCACGATGCGGTTGGGCTCGTCCTGGGTCGGGTTCAGAACCTCGCCCCAGTAGTTCGTCGGGATACCGCCCATGTTGTAGTGCACTGTCGGAAGGACCGGAATCGGCTCCTTCGTGACATCGACGCCGGCGAAGATGCGCGCCGATTCCGAGATACCCGGCAGGCGCAGCTGCAGCGCCTCCTTGGGGAGGTGCGACAGGTTCAGGTGGATGTGATCACCGTGCTCGCCGACGCCCCGGCCTTCGCGGATCTCCATGGTCATGGAACGCGAGACGTAGTCGCGCGGCGCGAGGTCCTTGTAGGTGGGCGCATAGCGCTCCATGAACCGCTCGCCCTCGGAGTTGGTGAGGTAGCCGCCTTCGCCCCGCGCGCCTTCCGTGATGAGGCAGCCCGCGCCGTAGATGCCGGTCGGGTGGAACTGCACGAATTCCATGTCCTGAAGCGGCAGGCCCGCACGCGCCACCATGCCGCCGCCGTCACCCGTGCAGGTGTGTGCGGAGGTGGCCGAGAAATAGGCCCGGCCGTAGCCGCCGGTGGCCAGCACCACCGTCTTGGCGTTGAAGACGTGGATGGTGCCGTCGTCGAGCTTCCAGCACACGACACCGGTGCAGGCGCCGTCCTCGCTCATCATCAGGTCGATGGCGAAGTACTCGATGTAGAACTCGGCGTTGTTCTTCAGCGACTGACCGTAGAGCGTGTGCAGGATCGCGTGGCCGGTCCGGTCCGCGGCGGCGCAGGTGCGCTGCACCGGGGGACCCTCACCGAACTCGGTGGTGTGGCCGCCGAACGGGCGCTGGTAGATCTTGCCTTCCTCGGTGCGCGAGAACGGCACGCCGTAATGCTCGAGCTCGTAGACCGCCTCGGGGGCGTGCCGCGCGAGGTATTCCATCGCGTCGGTGTCGCCCAGCCAGTCCGACCCCTTCACGGTGTCGTACATGTGCCACTGCCAGTGGTCCGGGCCCATGTTCGACAGCGAAGCGGCGATGCCGCCCTGCGCCGCCACCGTGTGCGAGCGGGTCGGGAAGACCTTGGTCACGCAGGCGGTCTTGAGCCCCTGCTCGGCCATGCCGAGCGTCGCGCGAAGGCCGGAACCCCCGGCGCCCACCACCACGACGTCGTAGTCATGCGTCTCGTAGTCGTATGCTGCCATGTCGTCTTGCCTTGTTCAGAGCGCCAGCCGCACGACGGCATAGATGCCGAACGCCGCGGCGGCGTAGGAAATGCAGGTCATCAGGAGGATGAGGATCTTCTCGGCCAGCCCGTGAACGTAGTCCTCGATCAGCACCTGGACGCCGTCGGCGAAGTGGAACCAGCTGACAAGGATCGTCAGTGCGGCCACCACGGCCGGGAACGGACGGGCGTAGAAGGCTGTGACCTCCTCGTAGCTCGAACCCAGGATCGGCCCGAACGTGAAGATGAACAGCGGGATGAGGAAGAACAGCGCGACGGACTGCACGCGGGTGCGCCAGAAGTGCTGGGTGCCGGACTTCGCGCTGCCGAGGCCGGTGGCGCGCTTGCGGTCGGTAAGAAAGGCCATGTGCGCGCTCCTTCAGACGATGAGGGCAGTAAGGACGGTGAGGACGGCGGCGCCGATCAGGCAGGCCCAGCCGAGCTTCTCGGCGAACTCGATTTCCATGCCCCAGGCGGTGTCCCAGACGAGGTGACGCACGCCCGCGAGGAAATGGTACCAGAGGCCCAGAAGCGACAGGAACATTACGATGTCGCCGAACCAGCTGGTGATGAAGCCGTTCGCCGTCTCGAACGCCTCGGGGCCGACCGAGGCCGCCACGAACCACCACACGATCATCAGCATCGCCACGATCAGCGCATTGCCGGTGATACGGGTCAGGATCGAGGTGATCGAGGTCAGTTGCGGGCGATAGACCTGGAGGTGGGGTGAGAGCGGGCGATTGCCGCGGTTCACGTCTGCCATTGTGGACGTCCTTTCGCTTCCCTTGGCTGCGTTCTAATCGTTTTTGACGCGGTGTCACGGACCGACCGCTTGCAAGGGCGCGGTTTTTTGGCGCATTCGGGTCGATCCCGGCCTTGCGTGATCACACGGCAGCCACCTGTGATCACGCTGTTCGCGCTACCATCAGACCAGCGACAGCACGGGGCCGAGAATCGCGAGACCGCAGATTCCGGCGACCGTGCGCCACGGTGTGCGCGGCCCCACGCGCCTCTCCATCCCGTGCAGGACAAGGGTTGCCGTGCCGCAGCTCAGCCCCGTCACCAGGGCCACGCCGAACAGCGCGAGCGACGCGCCCTGCCCGTGCGCCAGCAGCGCCAGAACCGCGATGCCCACGGCCGAAGCCGCCAGCGCGCCCGCCAGAACCGTGTAGATCGCCCGCATCAGCGTGCGCAGCCCGTCGCTTTGCGGGGCATCCAGCGCCTCGAGCAGTTGCGCGTGGTAGCCCACCGGCACCGGTCCGGTCACGTAGATCGCCGCCAGCCGCAGCAGCCACGCGGCGGACAGGAGCAAAAGCGCGGTGGCAACCAGGGACATCCGCTCAGACCGGCATCAGGGCCCAGTAATCGAGGTCGAGCAGGACGCCGGGCAGGTACTTTCCGTCGTCGCCCTTCAGGTCCCCGACGCCGCCGTCCTTGGTGGCCACCAGCCGCAGGCGGATTGCGCCGACCCCGGGGCGGGCCGTCTCGGCGGTGTCCAGCACCTCGGACCACGCGCGCACGGTGTCGCCCGAGAAGGCGGGGTTGGCGTGCGCGCCGCCGTTCAGACCGACGATCATCTGTGCGTTGGCGAGCCCGTTGAACGACAGCGCGCGGGCCATCGAAATGACGTGACCGCCGTAGATCAGCCGCTTGCCATCCTCGCGCATGGTGCCGTCGAAATGGGTCTTGGAGGTGTTCTGCCAGAGCCGCGTCGCCATCATGTGCTCGGCTTCCTCGAGCGTCACGCCGTCCACATGGTCGATGATCTCGCCCACCTGGTAGTCGCCGAGGCGATGCGGCTCTCCGGCAAGGCTGAAATCATAGTCGGCAAAGGTCAGCTCCGGCGGCACCGCGAGGTCGGAGGGGGCCAGCGCGCCCTTCAGTTCGGGGACCACGGTCTCGGGCGCCGGCGATCCCTCGTCGCGCTTCTTGACCATCACCCATCGCACGTACTCGATCACCACCGCGTCGTTCTGGTCGAGCCCGCGGGTGCGGACCCAGACCACGCCGGTCTTGCCGTTGGAGTTCTGCTTGAGGCCAATCACTTCGGATTCCGAGCGCAGCGTATCGCCCGGGCGCGCCGGCCGACGCCACAGGCCCTCGGCATAGCCGAGATTCGCGCGGGCGTTCAGCGACACATCGGGCACGGTCTTGCCGAAGACCACGTGGAACGCCAGCAGGTCGTCCAGCGGCGCCGCGCCCAGCCCGCAGGCCTGCGCGAAGAGATCCGAAGAGTGCAGCGCGTGCCGGGCCGGGTAGAGCGCGTGGTAGAGCGCCCGCTCGCCCGAGCCCACGGTGCGCGGCACGCCGTGCAGGATCACTTCCCCGACTGTGTAGTCCTCGAAGAACCGGCCCGGATTGGTTTTCGACGTGGCGCGCGGCGCGTCGGTCATCACTGCTCTCCCAGCTTGAGATCGGGGGAATAGGTGCCGTCGACCTCCTTGGTGACGGCCTGCCCGCAGCGCATGACGCCATTGGCCTCGTCATAGGCATAGGTGGGATCGCCGTAGAGGTCCCACCCCTTCGACAGCGCCTCGGACACCTTGTGGCAGAAGGCCGATGTGTCGTCGGCGGACAGGAAACGGAAGAGTTTCATCGACTTACCCCGGGAATGGCCAGACGCCGAGCCAGGCGTGGATGCCGGTAATGATCGCGAACATCACCAGCGTGATGATGACGAGAACCACGTCTTTCTTGGCGGGGCCCGGCTCGGGGCGGTCCCAGGTCGTGGTCTTGTTGATGACGATGACCTCGGCCACGGCCCAGGCCAGCATGCCGCCAAACAGGATGATCGAGGCAAGATCGCCGTTCACCAGCAGGTGCGCCACGGCCCATATCTTGACCGCCGTCAGCTGCGGGTGGCGCATCTTGCCGCGCAGGCGGCCGGTGGTGGCGCTCATGCCATAGACGAAGACCGCCAGGATCATCAGCAGGTTGTTGAGGTGGGTCAGGAACGCGGGCGGCGTCCAGACCGGCACGAAGGCTGCCCCGCGATAGCCTATGATGATGAGCACGAGGCCCAACAGCACCCCCGCGGCGACGGCGCCCTTTCCGGCATTGCCCATGCGGGCGCGGGCGTCGGGCGCGAGGCGTGGAAACAGGTGCGCGCCCACCCAGAGGGCGAGGCCGAGAATGAGAAGGATCATGGCTTACTCCGCTGCGATCTGCCCTATCGCCTCGGCTTGTGCCAGAATCCGCCGTGCGGTGTCCACGTGAAGGTTCTCGACGATCTTGCCGTCGACGACCGCCACCCCCTGCCCGTCGGCCTGCGCGGCCTCGTAGGCGGCGATCTGGCGGCGGGCGAGGTCGATCTCGTCCTCCGAGGGGCCGAACTCGGCGTTCGCGGTGTCGATCTGCGCGGGATGGATCAGCGTCTTGCCGTCGAAGCCCATGTCCCGCCCCTGCCGGCACTCGGCCGCGAGGCCCGCCTCGTCCTTGAAGGCGTTGTAGACGCCATCGACGATGACCTTGCCGTGGGCCTTGGCCGCGATGACGCAATGGCCGAGGCCGGTCATGACCGCCACGCGGTCGGGCGTGGCGCGCCCGTTGAGTTCTTTCACGAGGTCGTTGGTGCCCATGACCATGCCGCCGAGCTGGCGGTGCGCGGCGATGGCCCGGGCCTCGAGCATCCCTAGCGGGGTCTCCATCATCGCCCAGACTGCGCGGTCGGTGCCGATCAGCCCGGCAAGCCGGTCGATCTGCTCTGGCCCTTCGACCTTGGGCAGCAGGACTGCGTCGCAAGCCATGTCCGCCACGGCGCGGGCGTCCGCGGTGCCCCAGATCGTATCGAGTCCGTTGATCCGCACGATGGTGAAGCGGTGACCGAAGCCGCCCTCGGCCAGCGCCGAGGCCAGCGTCTCGCGCGCGCTCTCTTTTTCTTCGGGCGACACCGCATCCTCGAGATCGAAGATGATTGCGTCCACCGGCAGGCTCTTGGCCTTCTCGATGGCGCGCACCTTGGAGCCGGGAATATAGAGGACGGAGCGGAACGGCTGGACGGTCATCGGCACACCTCTGGGACGGGTCGGATCAAGTGCGAAACAAAGTTGCGCGATAAACGACATTTCGTGCCGAAAAATTCAAGCGCAAAATGCCGCAACGCAGCGGAATCGTATGCGATGGTGCACGGACGGCAGCGCTGCGCGAGATTTCCGCGCGCCCTCCCCCCTAGCCGAGCGCATCCCAGACGAGCTTGAGCCCCGTTACGGTGAGCAGCACGTAGGTGATCGCGAAGAAGGTGCGCTCGGACACGCGCTCGTGGCCGACCACGCCCAGCCAGGTGCCGAGGAACGCGAAGGGCGACAGCGCAATTCCGAGCAGCAGCGTCTCGCGCGTGAAGATGCCCATGCCGGCATAGAACCCGGCCTTCGACAGGTTCACTGCCCAGAATGTCAGCACCGTCGTCGCCTGGAATGTCGTCTTGTCGAGTTTCCGCCCCAGCAGGTAGACCGCAGCCGCAGGCCCGCCCGCGTGGCTGACGAAGCTGGTGAACCCGACGGCAAAGCCGCAGATTGCGCCGGCCGCGCGGCCTAGCGGGCGTTGACCCAGTGTCACCCACCCGCGCGAAAGCGCCAGTCGCCATCCCACGAATCCAAGGGCCACCGCACCGATCAGCAGACGCACCGCATCGGGGGACGCCCAGTCGTAGAACGCCGCGCCGAGCGCCACGCCCGGCAAGGCAGCGAGGATCAGCAGCCGCGCGTCGCGCCAGTTCCAGCGCCGCCAGTAGGCGCGCAGACTGGTCGCGTCGATCAGCATCAGCAGCGGCAGCATCACCCCGAGCGCGGCACCGGGCTCGAGCACGAGGGCGAGAATCGTCGCGCTGGCGAAGGCCGCGCCCGAGCCGAATCCGGCCTTGGAGATACCGGCGAAGATCACCGCCGGCACACCAAGGGCAAACACGCTCCAGCTTAGTACGTCCATGATCTTCGGCCCTTGTTCCGATCGGCAAAACGGCGATTTCACAGCCAGTTATGGCGCGGCGCCCAGAGGTCACGCGGGCATCCCGGCCGCGATGCCGCGTTGCGGCGCCCTTGCGCGGCGCGGCGGTTCGCCGTAGCCATGCGCGAAACACTGACAACGGACCAACGGAACCGGAGACAGACCCAATGGCCAGACCCAAGATCGCGCTCATCGGCGCCGGACAGATCGGCGGCACGCTCGCGCATCTCGCGGCGATGAAGGAACTGGGCGACGTCGTCCTCTTCGACATCGCCGAGGGCACCCCCGAGGGCAAGGCGCTCGACATCGCGGAATCCGGCCCCGCTGAGGGCTTCGACGCGCACCTCAAGGGCACCTCGGATTACGCCGATATCGCCGGCGCTGACGTCTGCATCGTGACCGCCGGCGTGCCGCGCAAGCCGGGCATGAGCCGCGACGACCTGCTGGGCATCAACCTCAAGGTCATGAAGGCCGTGGGCGAGGGCATTGCCGCCAACGCGCCGAACGCCTTCGTCATCTGCATCACCAACCCGCTCGACGCGATGGTCTGGGCCCTGCGCGAGTTCTCGGGCCTGCCGCACGAGAAGGTCTGCGGCATGGCCGGCGTGCTCGACTCGGCGCGGTTCCGTCACTTCCTGTCGCTCGAATTCGGCGTGTCCATGAAGGACGTGTCGGCCTTCGTGCTCGGCGGTCATGGCGACACCATGGTTCCGCTGACCCGCTACTCGACCGTCGCCGGCATCCCGCTGCCCGACCTGATCGACATGGGCTGGACCACGAAGGACAAGATCGACGCCATCGTACAGCGCACCCGTGACGGCGGCGCCGAGATCGTCGGCCTGCTCAAGACCGGCTCGGCGTTCTATGCGCCCGCCACCTCGGCGATCGAGATGGCCGAAGCCTACCTCAAGGACCAGAAGCGGGTCCTGCCCTGCGCGGCATGGTGCGACGGCGTCCTCGGGCTCAAGGGTCTCTACGTGGGCGTGCCCACCGTGATCGGCGCCGGCGGCATCGAGCGTATTGTCGACATCAAGATGACCAAGGACGAGCAGTCCATGTTCAACAGCTCGGTCGACGCGGTCCGCGGCCTCGTGGACGCCTGCAAAGGCATCGACGACAGCCTCGCCTGATCGCGAATTCGTCTCCCGGACGACATACGCCCCGGCCCGCCAAGGCCGGGGCGTTTTCGTGTGCGGCGTGGTTCAGCCCGGAATGTCGCGGATCAGCCCGTCAAGCGAGCGCGGCCCCTCGTAGCGCCGCGTGCCCTGCCAGACCGGCGACCGGGCCAGCACGTCGCCACGCTCCAGCATCTTGCGGATGCCCCGGGCGCCCTTGTTGTGCTGGCCGCGCGCCGCCGTGTATTCCAGACCCGCCTGCCCGCGCGTGAACTTGTAGTGCAGGAAGGCCGCGATGCTCTCGGACACGGGCAGAGCGCGGTCGACCTTGTGCGCCCCGCCGTTGAACGCCATCCCTGCCTGCCAGCGGATCAGCCCGAGCTTGGTCTGGTTGGCGTTGGCCCGCACCGTGCGGTAGGTCAGCGCCCGTGCCGCGAGGTTGCGCGCCCGCTCGGCCGGGCCGGGGTTGATCGGCCGGTCCAGCCTGTTCAGCCGCTCGATCGCGGCAGCCTTCCAGCCCGGCAATCCCTCCATGTGGTCGGTGAAGAGCCGGTGCCGCAGCCCGCCCGAGAACGCCACCGGCGGGGTCGGCCAGCGCTTTCGCTCCCGCCCCGAGGTGGGTCGCATGAAATAGCCCGCGGGCACCGCGGCGGGGCCATCGAACAGCGGGAAGGTCTCGGTGAGGGTGCGATCGTCGGCAGGGTCGAAGACGTGTTCCGCCAGCGGCCGGTCGGCATACATGTCTATCATCAAGGTGGCGACGGCCTCGGCCCCCTCGGCCTCGAGCGCGGCGCAGTAGGCGTCGAGAGACCGCGCCTCCATGCCCGGGAAGACGAAATGCTCGTCCAGGTCCGGGGCCAAGCACCAGCGCCCGTCACAGTAGGTGTCGAGCAGGTCCGACCGCCACTGCGCCTTGTCGTCGCGATAGTTCGAGCCCGCGCGCGGCGTGAACACGGTGACGTCCGGCGCGGCGGCCAGGATCTCGGCCGTGCCGTCGGTCGAGCGGTCATCGACGATAAGGAAGGCGGGCCTGGTGATCGCGCGGTAATGGTCGAGAAACGCGCCGAGGATGTTCGCCTCGTTGTGCGCCAGCGCGATGATCGGGACCCCGTCCTCGGGGCGGCGGTCTGGCCCGGTGCGATCCAGTTTCTTCATGCGCGGCGCCTCGTGTACGGACAGGTCTGCGCCCGCTTTGCCCGCCCCGTGCGCCTCGATCAAGGCCCCCGGCAGCGCCCGCCGCGGCCGATTCCGCATCGGTTCCACCTTTGCCCGGCTTGTGATCACAAGGTCCACACGCGTGACCACAAAGGGCGAAAAATGCCCGTCGGGCCGTGTCACCGGCAAGAAACCCTTTATGTCGGTCCGGTAGTCGTGCCTAGAACGGGCCAACCGCAGCAATACGGGGACAGGATTTCCATGAACATCCACGAGTATCAGGCAAAGGCGCTCCTGCGCAGCTACGGCGCGCCGGTGTCGGACGGCCGCGTGGTCCTCCGCGCCGAGGAGGCCAAGACGGCCGCAGGCGCGCTTGACGGACCGATGTGGGTCGTGAAGGCCCAGATCCACGCCGGCGGCCGCGGCAAGGGCTCCTTCAAGGAGTCGGACGCGGGTGAGAAAGGCGGCGTGCGCCTCGCCAAGTCGGTCGAGGAAGCGGCCGAGGAAGCCAAGAAGATGCTCGGCAAGACGCTGGTGACCCACCAGACCGGTCCGGCCGGCAAGCAGGTCAACCGGATCTACATCGAGGACGGCTCGGACATCGAGCGCGAGCTCTACCTCGCGCTGCTGGTCGATCGCGTCACCAGCCGGGTGTCCTTCGTCTGCTCGACCGAGGGCGGCATGGACATCGAGGAAGTCGCCGCGTCGACCCCCGAGAAGATCCTGTCGTTCAGCGTCGACCCGGCCACCGGCTACCAGGCGTTCCACGGCCGCCGCATCGCGTTCTCGCTCGGCCTCGAGGGCGCGCAGGTCAAGCAGTGCGTCAAGCTGATGGGCATCCTCTACAACGCGTTCATCGAGCGCGACATGGAGATGCTCGAGATCAACCCGCTGATCGTCACCGACAAGGGTGACCTCAAGGTGCTCGACGCCAAGCTCGGCTTCGACGGCAACGCGCTCTATCGCCAGTCCGACGTGGCCGAACTGCGCGACGAGACCGAGGAAGACTCCAAGGAGCTCGAAGCGTCCAAGTACGACCTCAACTACATCGCGCTCGACGGCGAGATCGGCTGCATGGTCAACGGCGCGGGCCTCGCCATGGCGACGATGGACATCATCAAGCTCTACGGCGCCGAGCCCGCGAACTTCCTCGACGTCGGCGGCGGCGCCACGAAGGAGAAGGTGACAGAGGCGTTCAAGATCATCACGTCCGACAAGAACGTGAAGGGCATCCTCGTGAACATCTTCGGCGGCATCATGCGCTGCGACGTCATCGCCGAGGGCGTGATCGCCGCGGTCAAGGAAGTCGGCCTTCAGGTTCCGCTGGTCGTCCGCCTCGAGGGCACCAACGTCGAGAAGGGCAAGGAGCTCATCAACAACTCCGGTCTGAACGTGATCGCCGCCGACAGCCTGTCGGACGGGGCACAGAAGATCGTGAAGGAAGTGAAGGGCTGAGGTTCGGGATCCGGGACATGCGGAACGCGGTGAACAAAGCGGCGGTGTCGGGGGTTTGCCCCTCGTCGCCCCGTGCCCGCAAGGGCGCGGCTTTGTCCACCTGCTCGCGTTCCGGGCCGTCCGGCCCGGTCATCCGTCCATCTCTTTGAACGAGGCTCACATGTCCCTCTTCTCCCGCTCCTCCACTCAGAACCTGCCCAGCGTGTCCGACCACCTGCCGGACATGCCCGAGCTTCCCGAGTTGCCCGAGGGCCTCGGCGCCTATGCCCCGCTCTTCGCGGGGGCGGCGATGATCGGCGCGGGGCTTCTGATGCGCCGCATCGAGCCCGAGACCCTGCGCCTGCCCGAACCGTCCCGCCGGCCGAAGTCGCTGCGCGACGTCCGGTCCGGGCGCGACGCGGTCCGGGCAACGCGCGACGGCATCGCGCGGTTCACGCCGCACAACCTGACCAAGACGCTGGGGCGCTCGCTCGTGCTCATGGGCGCCGCCACCATCGCGGTGCGGATGCTCGACGAACTCGTGGACGACGACTCCGCCCGCTACTGACGACACCTGCAGGCGGGCCCGCAGAGGCCCGCCGACCGAGGGACAAAGGACGACGAAAATGGCAATTCTTGTCGACGAAAACACCAAGGTGATCTGCCAGGGCCTCACCGGCTCGCAGGGGACCTTCCACACCGAGCAGGCCATCGCCTACGGCACCAACATGGTCGGCGGCGTCACGCCCGGCAAAGGCGGCCAGACGCATCTCGACCTGCCGGTGTTCAACTCCGTGCACGAGGCCAAGGCCAAGACCGAGGCGAACGCGTCGGTGATCTACGTGCCCCCGCCCTTCGCGGCCGATTCGATCTGCGAAGCGATCGATGCCGAGATGGAGCTGATCGTCTGCATCACCGAGGGCATCCCGGTCCTCGACATGATGAAGGTCAAGCGCGCGCTCGAGGGCTCCAAGTCCAAGCTGATCGGCCCCAACTGCCCGGGTGTCATCACGCCCGATGCCTGCAAGATCGGCATCATGCCGGGCCACATCCACAAGCGCGGCAAGGTGGGCGTTGTTTCCCGCTCGGGCACGCTTACCTACGAGGCCGTGAAACAGACGACCGACGTGGGCCTCGGCCAGTCGACCTGCGTCGGCATCGGCGGCGACCCGATCAAGGGGACGGAGCATCTGGACGTGCTGGAATGGTTCCTGGCGGATGACGAGACCGAGGCGATCATCATGATCGGCGAGATCGGTGGTTCGGCCGAGGAAGACGCCGCCCAGTTCCTCGCAGACGAGAAGAAGAAAGGCCGCTGGAAGCCGACCGCGGGCTTCATCGCCGGCCGCACCGCGCCTCCGGGACGCCGCATGGGCCACGCGGGCGCGATCGTCGCCGGCGGCAAGGGCGGCGCCGAGGACAAGATCGAAGCCATGAACCGCGCCGGAATCGTGGTGGCGGACAGCCCCGCCTCGCTCGGCGAAGCGGTCCTGAAGGCGATCGACAACGGCTGACCGGCCCCGCCGGACGACCCTGACCGGGTGTCCGGCACATGCACATTCGGAGGGCCCCGGCGCACCGCCGGGGCGCGTCCATGCCCGGACCCGGGCGAACCAGGAGACCAGAGACCATGACCGAGCAATCTCCGAACGACCAGTTTCGCGCATCATCCTTCATGCAGGGCGTGAACGCCGACTACCTCGAACAGATGTACGCGCGATACGCCAACGACCCGGGCGCGGTCGACGAGGCGTGGCAGGCGTTCTTCGAGGCCCTCGGCGACGACGAGGTCTCGGTCAAGAAGGAGGCCAGCGGTCCCTCCTGGGCGCGCGCCGACTGGCCGCCGCAGCCGGAGGACGACCTGACCGCCGCGCTCACCGGCGAATGGCCCATGCCGATGATGCCCGCCGAGGCGAAGGGCGCCGCGCAGAAGATCGAGGGCAAGGCCGAGGCCAAGGGCGTCACGCTGACCGACGACCAGGTCCAGCGCGCCGTGCTCGATTCGATCCGTGCGCTGATGATCATCCGCGCCTACCGCATCCGCGGCCACCTCGCCGCGCAGCTCGACCCGCTGGGGATGCGCAACATCGACAAGGAGCATCCCGAGCTCGATCCGAAGTCGTATGGTTTCACCGAGCAGGATCTCGACCGGCCGATCTTCATCGACAACGTGCTCGGTCTCGAGATCGCGTCGCTGCGCGAGATCGTCGGCGTCCTCAAGCGCACCTACTGCGGCACCTTCGCGCTTCAGTACATGCATATCTCCGACCCCGAGCAGTCCGCCTGGCTGAAGGAGCGGATCGAGGGTTACGGCAAGGAGGTGAAGTTCACCCGCGAGGGCCGCAAGGCGATCCTCAACAAGATGGTCGAGGCCGAGGGCTTCGAGAAGTTCCTGCACGTCAAGTACACGGGCACCAAGCGTTTCGGTCTCGACGGCGGTGAGAGCCTCGTGCCGGCGATGGAGCAGATCATCAAGCGCGGTGGCAACCTCGGCCTGAAGGAGATCGTCATCGGCATGCCGCACCGCGGCCGCCTGAACGTGCTCGCCAACGTGATGGGCAAGCCCTACCGCGCGATCTTCAACGAATTCCAGGGCGGCAGCTTCAAGCCCGACGACGTCGACGGCTCGGGCGACGTGAAGTATCACCTCGGCGCCAGCCACGACCGCGAATTCGACGGCAACACCATCCACCTGTCGCTGACCGCGAACCCCTCGCACCTCGAGGCGGTGAACCCCGTGGTTCTCGGCAAGGTCCGCGCCAAGCAGGACCAGCTCAAGGACCAGACGCGCACGCAGGTTCTGCCGATCCTGCTGCACGGCGACGCGGCCTTCGCGGGCCAGGGCGTCGTGGCCGAGTGCTTCGCGCTGTCGGGTCTGCGCGGCCACCGCACCGGCGGCACCATCCACCTGGTGGTGAACAACCAGATCGGCTTCACCACCGCGCCGCACTTCTCGCGCTCGTCGCCCTACCCCACCGACAACGCACTGGTGGTCGAGGCGCCGATCTTCCACGTCAACGGCGACGACCCCGAAGCCGTGGTCCACGCCGCGAAGGTCGCCACCGAGTTCCGCCAGAAGTTCGGCAAGGACGTCGTCATCGACATCTTCTGCTACCGCCGGTTCGGCCACAACGAGGGCGACGAGCCCATGTTCACGAACCCGCTCATGTACAAGCAGATCAAGGGCCACAAGACGACCCTGACGCTCTACACCGAGCGGCTGGTCAAGGACGGCCTGATCCCCGAAGGCGAGGTCGAGGATCTCAAGGCGTCGTTCCAGTCGCACCTCAACGAGGAGTTCGAGGCCGGCAAGAACTACAAGCCGAACAAGGCCGACTGGCTGGACGGCCGCTGGTCCCACCTCGACAAGCAGAACAAGGGCAAATACCAGCGCGGCAAGACGTCCATCAGCAAGCAGACGATGGACGATCTCGGCAAGGCGCTGACCTCACCGCCGGAAGAGCTGCCTCTGCACCGGACCGTCGGCCGCCTGCTCGACAACCGGAAACAGATGTTCGAGTCGGGCAAGGGCTTCGACTGGGCCACCGCCGAGGCGATGGCGTTCGGCTCCCTGCTGACCGAAGGCTACCCGGTGCGCCTCTCGGGGCAGGATTCGGTGCGCGGCACGTTCTCGCAGCGGCACTCGGCGCTTGTCGATCAGGACACCGAGGAGCGTTACCTGCCGCTCAACCATATTCGCGAAGGTCAGGCCCGGTTCGAGCCCATCGACTCGGCGTTGTCCGAATACGCGGTGCTGGGCTTCGAATACGGCTACAGCCTGGCGGAGCCCAACGCGCTGACCCTGTGGGAAGCGCAGTTCGGCGACTTCGCCAACGGCGCGCAGATCATGTTCGACCAGTTCATCTCGTCGGGTGAATCGAAGTGGCTGCGGATGTCGGGCCTCGTGTGCCTCCTGCCCCACGGCTACGAGGGTCAGGGCCCCGAGCACAGCTCGGCCCGGCTCGAGCGCTTCCTTCAGATGTGCGGTCAGGACAACTGGATCGTGGCGAACTGCTCGACACCCGCGAACTACTTCCACATCCTGCGCCGGCAGCTGCATCGCTCGTTCCGCAAGCCGCTCATCATGATGACGCCGAAGTCGCTGCTGCGGCATAAGCTCTGCGTTTCCGAGGCCGAGATGTTCCTCGACGGATCGTCCTTCCACCGTGTTCTGTGGGACGATGCCGAGCACAAGGACTCGGAATTCAAGCTCAAGCCGGACGACCAGATCCGGCGCGTGGTGATGTGCTCGGGCAAGGTCTACTACGACCTTCTCGAAGAGCGTAACGCGCGCGGGCTGGACGACGTCTACCTGATGCGGATCGAACAGTTCTATCCGTTCCCGGCGATCTCGACCGCGAAGGAACTTGGCCGCTTCAAGGAGGCCGAGGTCATCTGGTGTCAGGAAGAGCCCAAGAACCAGGGCGCATGGCTGACCATCTCGTCGGATATCGAGTGGGTGCTCGGCCGCATCGAAGCGACCTTCTCCCGGCCGCGCTATGTCGGCCGCGCCACCTCGGCCTCGCCCGCGACGGGCCTGGCCTCGACCCACAAAGCCCAGCAAGAGTCGCTTGTCGACGAAGCGCTGACGATCGAAGGAAAGTGACCCCATGACCGAAGTGCGCGTGCCCACCCTGGGCGAATCCGTGACCGAAGCCACGGTCGCCACCTGGTTCAAGAAGCCGGGCGACCGCGTCGAGGCCGACGAGATGCTGTGCGAGCTCGAGACCGACAAGGTCACCGTCGAGGTGCCCGCCCCGGCCGCCGGCACCCTATCCGACATCGTCGCCGGCGAAGGCGAGACCGTGGGCGTCGACGCGCTCCTCGCCAATATCGAGGAAGGCGGCTCGGGCAGCGGCGATGCCGGCTCGGGCGGCGGCGCGGCCAAGGCCGAAGCCGACAGCGGCGAGACCAAGGAAGCGCCCAAGGAAGAGGTCGCCGATGCGGGCGGCGATCAGGGCGACGCCACCGGCGAGAAGGTCGACGTGATGGTGCCCACCCTGGGCGAGAGCGTGTCCGAAGCGACCGTCTCGACCTGGTTCAAGAAGGTCGGAGACGAAGTCGCGGCCGACGAGACGCTCTGCGAGCTCGAGACCGACAAGGTCTCGGTCGAGGTGCCCGCCCCGTCCGCCGGCACGCTGGCCGAGATCGTTGCCGAGGAGGGCACCACGGTCGAGGCCGACGCCAAGATCGCCGTGATCGCCAAGTCGGCCGCCGGCAAGGCCGGGTCCGGCGAAGCCGCCTCCAAGCCGAAGGACGGCGGCGACGCGCCTGCCACGCCGCAGGGCGAGACGCAGTACTCCATGCCCCCCGCCGGCAACGGCGGCCCCGGCCGTTCGGACGTCGAGGATGCCCCCTCGGCCAAGAAGGCGATGGCCGAGAAGGGCGTCTCGCGCGACCAGGTGCAGGGCTCCGGCCGTGACGGCCGCGCCATGAAGGAAGACGTGGACCGTGCGGTGGCCGCCGCCAAGAGCCAGCCCCAGTCCGACGCGCAGCCCAAGCAGGCGCCGCGCGCGCCCGTCGCCGCCGAGGACGAGAGCCGCGAGGAACGGGTGAAGATGACCCGCCTGCGCCAGACCATCGCCCGGCGCCTCAAGGACGCGCAGAACACCGCGGCCATGCTGACCACCTACAACGAGGTGGACATGACCGAGACGATGGCGCTGCGGAAGGAATACAAGGACCTGTTCGAGAAGAAGCACGGCGTGCGTCTCGGCTTCATGTCCTTCTTCACCAAGGCCTGCTGCCACGCGCTCAAGGAGGTCCCCGAGGTCAACGCCGAGATCGACGGCACCGACATCGTCTACAAGAAGTTCGTGCACATGGGCATCGCCACCGGCACGCCCACGGGCCTCGTGGTTCCGGTGATCCGTGACGCGGACTCGATGTCCTTCGCCGAGATCGAGAAGGCCATCGGCGAGAAGGGCAAGCGCGCCCGCGACGGCAAGCTTTCGATGGCCGAGATGCAGGGCGGCACGTTCACCATCTCGAACGGCGGCGTCTACGGCTCGCTCATGTCCTCGCCGATCCTGAACCCGCCGCAATCGGGTATCCTCGGGATGCACAAGATCCAGGAACGTCCGATGGTCGTCGGCGGCGAGATCAAGATCCGTCCGATGATGTATCTCGCGCTGAGCTACGATCACCGCATCGTCGACGGCAAGGGCGCGGTGACCTTCCTCGTGCGCGTCAAGGAAGCGCTCGAGGATCCGCGCCGCCTGCTCATGGATCTCTGATCCGCCCATCCTCGCGTGGGGGCGCGGTTTCCAACGCCGTGCCCCCGCCTAGCTCTCCGGGCAATGCCGGAGCGGACCGCTCCGCCCCAGACCAGGAGATCCCGAGATGACCCAGCCCGTCCACGTCCCGAACGAGAGCCCCGAAGTGAAGGTGATGGGCGAGGCCCAGCGCGGCGGCCTCAAGTATCGCCTGCTGATCGACGCCGGCTACGGCCCGACCACCGGCATCGCGCAGGGCATCTTCTACCTCTACGACAGCCACACCGAGAGCCGCCACCGCCACCAACTGGCCGAGACGGTGCACGTGCTGGACGGTTCGGGCAAGGTGACCATCGAGGACCGCGAGATCGCGCTTGCGGTCGGCGACACCGTCTTCATTCCCGCCGGGCACCTGCACGGGTTCGAGGCCGAAGGCACGCTCACGATGCTTTTCACCTTCGCCTGCGACAGCTTCTCGGACGTCGAGTACGATTACGGAGACGCCGCATGAGGCCGGCGCGGCGCGATGCGACCGATACGGGAGGTGCGCGGGCGCGCGCCTACCGCGACGCGGTCGCGCGGCGCCGCGCCTTCCGCCTTCCGGGCTACGTGACGCTGGCCGAGGCCGGCTTCGACGGCGAATGGGTCTCGCCGATCCAGATCACGTCCGGGGCGCTCGACGGCCCGATGCTGATGACCAAGGACTGGCTCGACGCGCCCTCCGCCGCGCGCCACCGCGACCGGCTTGCGACCCGCGGCTACCTGCCCGAGATTCCGTTCAACAGGGTGCTCGACGCCGCGCTCGACCTCCTCGGCCTCGACCGCGGGGCGATCTACGTGGCTCCGGTCTTCTGCCTGCTGCCCCCGGTGCGCTCGCACCCGCTGCCCGCCGCCGACGCCCGCGCCTCGTTCGAGGCCGTCACCCGCCACGAGATCATGGGCCGTCGCCCGGTCGCCGCCGGCGACGACGCCGCGCGGGTCCTGCGCCACTTCGACGTGCCCCACGTCGCCACCATACACCCCTCGCGCCGCGGTCTCGACTACGCCGCCCGGGCGCGCCTCATCGCCGACGCGCTCGAGGCGGCCTGACGTGCCCGTGACGGCCGCCTCCGCCCCGCAGAACCGAAAGGGACCGGACCAATGACCCCGGAACTCACCGCCCTCGTCCTCGCCGCGCTCCTGCAGGTCGTGCAGTACCTGCTCTTCGCGATCCCCGCGAACCTCGAGCTCGGACCCGGCTACACCATGTCCGCCCGCGACCGGGACCCCTCGCGTGGGCTCTCGAAGGGCACCGCGCGGCTGCAACGCGCCCTCGGAAACCATTTCGAGGGGCTGATCCTGTTCTCCATCGCGGTGTTCACGGTCACCCTCGCCGACAAGGGCAACGCGATCACCGCCGGCGCGGCGTGGCTCTACCTGCTCGCCCGCATCGTCTACATTCCCGCCTACTTCTTCGGCTGGCGGCCCGGTCGCTCGCTGATCTGGGCGGTGGGCTTCCTCGCCACCGTGATCCTGCTGCTCGCAGCGTTGTTCTGACCCTTCTTCTCGTTCCAAGTACTCCGGGGTGAATTGGCCGACAGGCCAAGAGGGGCAGCGCCCCTCCCCCGGCCCCACAACCGAAAGGACCCAACCCAATGGCAAGCTACGACGTCATCGTGATCGGCTCCGGCCCCGGCGGTTATGTTGCCGCGATCCGCGCGGCCCAGCTCGGGCTCAAGACCGCCTGCGTCGAGGGCCGCGAGACGCTCGGCGGCACCTGCCTCAACGTGGGCTGCATCCCCTCCAAGGCGCTGCTGCATGCCACCCACCAGTTGCACGAGGCCGAGCACAACTTCGCCAAGATGGGCCTCAAGGGCAAAGCGCCCTCGGTCGACTGGGACCAGATGCTCACCTACAAGTCCGAGACCATCGAGACCAACACCAAGGGCATCGAGTTCCTCTTCAAGAAGAACAAGATCGACTGGCTGAAGGGCTGGGGCTCGATCCCGGAAAAGGGCAAGGTCAAGGTCGGCGAAGAGGTCCACGAGGCCGAGAACATCATCGTCGCCACCGGCTCGGAGGTCGCGCAACTCAAGGGCGTGGAGATCGACGAGACGGTGATCGTCTCCTCCACCGGCGCGCTCGAACTGTCGAAGATTCCGAAGAAGATGATCGTGATCGGCGCGGGGGTCATCGGGCTCGAGATGGGCTCGGTCTATTCCCGCCTCGGCGCGGAGGTCACCGTTCTGGAATACCTCGACACGATCACGCCCACGATGGACACCGAAGTCCAGAAGCAGTTCCAGAAGATCCTCGGCAAGCAGGGTCTGAAGTTCGTGCTGGGGGCCGCCGTTCAGGGCGCCGAGGTCAAGAACGGCAAGGCCAAGGTGACCTACAAGCTCAAGAAGGATGACAGCGAGGAAACGCTCGACGCCGATGTCGTGCTGGTCTCCACCGGCCGCAAGCCGGTCACCGAGGGACTGGGCCTCAAGGAGCTTGGCGTCGATATCACCGAGCGCGGCTTCGTGAAGACCGACGGCCACTGGAAGACCTCCGTGGACGGCATCTATGCCATCGGTGACGCGACCGAGGGCCCGATGCTCGCGCACAAGGCAGAGGACGAGGGCATGGCCGCCGCCGAGGTCATCGCCGGCAAGTCGGGCCACGTGAACTACAACGTGATCCCGAGTGTCATCTACACCCACCCCGAGGTCGCGGCGGTCGGCAAGACCGAGCAGGAGCTCAAGGACGCCGGCCATGCCTACAAGGTCGGCAAGTTCTCGTTCATGGGCAACGGCCGGGCCAAGGCGAACTTCGCGGCGGACGGCTTCGTGAAGATCCTCGCCGACAAGGAGACCGACCGCATTCTCGGCGCGCACATCATCGGCCCGATGGCCGGCGACCTGATCCACGAGATTTGCGTGGCGATGGAATTCGGTGCTGCGGCCGAGGACGTGGCGCTGACCTGCCATGCCCACCCGACTTATTCGGAGGCGGTGCGCGAGGCGGCGCTGGCCTGCGGCGACGGTCCGATCCACATGTGATCGCCGCGGCGATCCAGTTATTCGGGAAGGGCCGGGCGCGCGACGTCCGGCCCTTTCTCTTGCGATGCGCCACCGTGCGGGCGTGTCAGCGGTCCGTGCGCAGCGGTCCCGTCATCCGGAAGCGCTGCAGCGGAACACCGCGCCGCTCGACGATCTCCTCGGCCTCGACGTGCCAGCCCTGCGCCTCGAAGAACGGCCGCGCGACAAGGCTCGCATGGGCCGAAAGCGTCGTGGCGCCCAGGTCGGCGGCGCGCGCGGCGCAGGCGCTCAGGAGCCGCGCGCCGATCCCCCGCCCCGCGCAGGACGGCAACACGAAGGCAAGGTCGATATAGCCCCTCGCATCGATGGTCATCACGCCCACGGGTTCGCCGTTCAGCTCGGCTACCCAACCCCCTAGCTGCGCGACGCGCGTCTCCCATGACGCAAGATCGATCGTCTCGCCGGCCCACGGCGGCGGAGTCGTCCCGAACGAGCGGGCGGATGCGGACGTCCATCGGCTCTCCCTTCGCTGTCGGCAATGCACCGCGCCCCTCAGGCGTCGATCTCGATCCGCTTGAACCCGCCCTCTTCGAGCAGAGCGTCGGAGGCGGTCTCGACCTCCTGCTCGAGCCGCGCGAGGAAGGTTTCGGGCGGCGTCTCGGCCGGAATGCGCGGCAGGAACTCGACAACGCCGTGACCGGGACGCTTCAGGATGCCGCTGCGGGGCCAGACCAGCCCGACGTTCGTCGCCACCGGCACGCAGTCCTGCTTCAGCTGGCGGAACAGGATCATCGAGCCGACCTTGTAGGGCGCGGGGATGCCGGGGGCGATACGGCTGCCCTGGGGATAGATGATGAGCTGACCGGGCTCGGCACGGCCCTTCTCAACGTCGGCCACCATCTTGGCGATGGCCTGCCCCCGCTTGCCCCGGTCCACGGGCACGCAGCCGATGCGATAGGCGTACTGGCCGATCACGGGGGTGTAGAGCAATTCGCGCTTCATGATGAACTTGGCGGCCGGCACCGCCTCGAAGATCATCAGGATGTCGAGAAAGGACTGGTGCTTGGCCGCGATCATCACCTCGTCGGTGGGCACCTCGCCGCGCACTTCCGTGGTGATCCCGCACATCCACTTCACGCTGAACCGCGCCCAGTGGCAGAAGAGCGTACAGGCGGTGCGCGCGCCTTTCGGCGAGGCCAGCGCCCAGGGCAGGAAGACGATCCCCATCACGGCCATCACCGCGTAGAGCTGCACGGTGAAGACGAAGCTCCGGGTCCACATCCAGGCGCGTGAGATCATGCGAGGCTCCCGAGGACGCGCCGGGCGGCGGCGCGGGTGGCAAGAAGGGCGGTCAGCGCGGCGAGCGCCGGAACCGCGAGCGGCCAGAGCCAGTGCCAGCCCCGGAACCCGATCCCGGTCAGCACGCCGGCGGCGTCCCCGGTGTCGGGCATCAGCGCGACGGCGGCAAGCCCGATCGCCGCACCCGCCGCCGCGCCACATAACGCGCGCAGGGTGAAGCGCCGCACGAAGGCGCCCGCGATGTAGTCATCCGTCGCGCCCACGAGCCGGAGCACCGCGATGACCTGCGCGTTCGCCGCCAGCGCCGCGTTGGCCGCCAGCGTCACCATGGCGGCGAGTGCCCCGAAGATCAGCGCCAGCGCGCTCCACCCGAGGATCCGCAGACCCGTGGCGGCGGCCACCAGCGGCCGGCGCCACCGGCGGTGGTCATCCAGAACCGCTCCCGGTACCTCGGCCTGCAGCCGCAGGCGCAGCCCGTCGGGATCGTAGCCCTCGGCGGTTTCCGAGAACGCAATCAGCTGCGGGATCGGAAGACGGTCGAGCGGCAGGTCGGGCCCGAACCACGGCGCCAGCAGTTCGCGCTGCTCGGCCTCGCTGAGCGCGCGCACGTCCGTCACCCCCGGCGTGGTCTCGAGCACCCGCAGCGCCGCGCCGACCTGCCGGTCCATCTGGTCCGCCGGCGCCGAGATCCGCAGCGTCGCGCCGCGGGCCAGTTCGTCGCCCCAGCGGTCCGCCAACCGTCCGGCAGCAAGCGACAGGGCCAGCGCGAAGACCGCGAGGAACGCCATGGCAGCCGCGGTGAAAAGCGTCAGGCGCACGGTGAACCCGGTCGGCGGCACCACCCGGTCCGAGGCCGCGTCGCCCCTGACTGCCCGCAGGATACGTGCCACGCCGCCGGTCACAGCTCCGCCCCCGCCACCTGCACCTGCCGGTTGGCGATCCGCAGCACCCGTGCCTGCACCTGCGACTTCGCCGCGCGGATGAGGCTCAGGTCGTGGGTCGCGATCATCACCGCGCGCCCCATGCGGTTCAGCTCCAGCAGCAGCGTCAGCAGACGCTGAGACATATCCCAGTCGACGTTTCCGGTGGGCTCGTCGGCGAGGATGGCGTCTGGCGACACGATGACCGCGCGGGCCAGCGCCGCGCGCTGCCGCTCGCCGCCGGACAGCTCGGGCGGGCGCGCGTCCCTGCGGTGGCCAAGCCCGACCCAGCCCAGAAGCTCGTCGAGGTCGCGGCGCGCGGCGGCGCCGTCCATGCCGGCGACCGTCAGCGGCAGCGCGACGTTCTCGGCCACGCTCAGGTGGTCGAGAAACTGGCAATCCTGGTGCACCACTCCGATCCGTCGTCTGAGGTGCGCCACCCCGTCGCGATCGAGCCCGGTCACCGGCTGCTCGAACAGGCGCAGGTCGCCCGCGGTGGGGGTCAGCGCGGCGTAGCAAAGCTTGAGGAAGGTGGTCTTACCCGCCCCGGACGGCCCGGTCAGGAAGTGGAACGAGCCCGGCGCGAGGTCCAGCGTGATGTCGGTCAGTAGCGCGCCGCCACCGTAGGAATAGGCCACATTGTCGAAGCTGATCACGGGGGCGGCATCCATCGGTGCTGGCGGGGTGGTCGGGTCCGAGGCGAGCCACTCGGCGACCGGGCCTGTTGTGCCCGAGCCGCGCGCGCGATTCAATCGGCCCGGGCCGCCGCAATTGGACTTTCCGCCATGGGGGCGGCATCTTATGGTCCATCGACGGGCCGGAGGAGACCGGCGAAGGAACGCGGGACGAATTCGGATGCGGCTGATCTGCCCCAATTGCGACGCGCAGTACGAAGTGCCGGTGGAGGTAATTCCGGCCGACGGGCGCGACGTGCAATGTTCGAGCTGCGGCAAGGTCTGGTTCCAGGCACATCCCGATGCGCCTCCCGCGAGCGAGGACGCGCTTCACGACGTCGAACAGGCCAGCGATGCCGACGCGCCCGAGGCCGCCGTCGCCGCCACGCCCGCGCCCGACGCGGCCGAAGGTCCCGAACGGGAGGCGCCGGTGGCCGGCACCGGCGACGCCCCGGCGCCCGTCACGGAAAACCCGGCGCCCGAAGAACCCGACGCGCCCGCTCCGGTGGCCGAAACCGGGCCCCGCCCACGTCGCGACAACCGGCGCATTGACCCAGATGTCGCCGAGGTCCTGCGGCAGGAGGCCGAGTACGAGGCCCGCCACCGCGCCGCCGAGGCCGGATCGCTCGAAAGCCAGCCCGATCTGGGGCTCGAGAGCCCCTCCGAGGACGAGGCGGCCCACCGCGCACGGCAGGCGCGTGAGCGAATGGCCCGGATGCGCGGAGAGCCGGTCGAGGCTCGCGATCGCGCCCGCACGGCCGCCGCAAGCACCGGCGCCGTCGGCGGCACAGCGGTGCTCGACGACCCCGAGGACACGCCGCCGCAGGAAAGCCAGCCCGGGTCGCGCCGCGACCTGCTGCCCGACATCGACGAGATCAACCAGACCCTGCGTTCGAGCGAAGAGCGCGGCCCGGTCGAGACGCCGCAGGGCCGGATGGCCGCCGAGGAAGAAGCCACCGCCCAGCGCGGTGGATTCAGCCGCGGGTTCCTGACGGTGCTGCTCGTCGGCGCGGCACTGATCGCAGCCTATGTCTTCGCGCCCGCCATCTCGGATGCGCTTCCGGCCGCGGCAGAGCCGTTGGAGGGCTACGTCGCCGCGGTGAACGACCTGCGCGGCTGGCTCGACATGCAAGTGACCTCGGCGCTCGTCTGGCTCGAGACGATGGGCTCCGAAGGCTGAGCCGCCGGTCCGAAAACCGCCCCGCCGCATACCGAATGGAAAGGTTTACGCCCTAGCGTCCCCCAAGGTCGTTCCGACAAGGAGGGAGCGTTATGAACCTGACCACCGAGGCGCATCCTGGCGCGCTGATCGTGCGCGTGCCCGAGGCGCGGATCGACGCCGCCGTGGCGATCCAGTTCAAGGATGCCATGCGCGCCGTGACGGAGGGGGCGCCGGGCCGGGTCTTTCTCGACCTGCACCGCGTGGATTTCGTGGATTCCAGCGGCCTTGGCGCGATCGTCGCGGCCATGAAGCAGCTCGGCCCGGAACGGCGGCTGGATCTCGTGGCGCTCACTCCGAATGTGGACAAGGTGTTCCGCCTGACGCGCATGGACACGATCTTCGCCATCCACGACGACCTCGACGCGGCACTCGCCGGGCAGGACGACTGACGATCCGATGCCGCCGCTCGACCCGAACGCCGCCGCCCCGCCGGAAAAGCGTCGCACGCCGCTGAAGCTGGCGCTCGAGGTCGCGCCGGACCTGACCGCGGTCCGAGACAGCGTGATCGAGTTGGAGGACCGGCTCGTGGCCTACGGCGTGGCGACGGAGGCCGCGGGGATGAGCGCACTGACCGTCGCGGAGGCGCTCAACAACATCGTGGAACACGCGCTGCGCCGGCACCCCGCCCAAGGCCCGATCAGGGTCGAGGCGCTGGTGCGCAAGGCGCGGATGCGGGTGGTGATCCTCGACCACGGGGCGCCGATGCCGGGCTTGCTGCCACCGGCCGGGCGCCCCCTCGATCTGCGCGTGCCCCACGCGGACCTTCCCGAGGGCGGCTTCGGCTGGTTCCTGATCCGAGCGCTAACCAGCCGGCTCGACTACCGTCGCCGCGGCACCGAGAATCGTCTCCGCTTCGAGATCGACCTCGACGCCGCCGCCCATGCGGCCCCGGTCGCGTAGGATCGCCCACCTTGTGCTGTTCGCCTGCGACCGGGCGGAGGGCGCTCGGATCGGTCCTTTGCGCCAGCCGGGCCGGCGCACGACGTGTTTCGCGAGCGTCGTGCTTGCATCTTGGCTGGGACACGCCGCGTCCTGGATGGTCGCCGGAGAGCATCGCCCCATATGACCGTTCCCTGCTATCGAGCCCGCGCGGACGACCAGCGATGCGAACGAAGGCCACAGGGGCGACTTGAAGACCGGCAAAGGAGTATCCGGCGTGCCGGGCCACCGAGCCGGGTGAAAGAAGCCGCGGCGCGCGTAGCGACCTTTCGTTAATCGGCTTCGCGGTCGCCCCGGTGGAGACAGCGCGGTCCCGACGCCGCAACTTCAAGCGCCACGAAAACGAATCCCCCCGGGCCGACGAAACGGCCGTCGCCCGGCGAACTCTCCCTCAGGGAGACCTACCATACCACCCCCGCAACTCAGGGGTAACCCACGCCACCCATTGCCGAAAAATGGTCGCAAATACTGCCCGGCGACGCCCGAAACGACCGTCATCTTCAGTCTCGTAGCTGCATATGGCTTCCCTCGGCGTCGCGTTGCAACAGCCCCCACCCAGTGCGCGGCGTCGAGGACTTACCACTCCCCCATCAGACCGTATCCGCATCGCGTTGACGCCGCTCGACGGCAGTCTTGCCTCTCCGCAGTCCGTGGTCAGGCCACCACGATGCCCGACTTGCAGGATGCCGGGCCGCCCGTCGGTCAGTGCCGACAACGGCCAGGTGGCCACTTCCGACGCGTTCGCCACTCAGGTGTTTTTCCGCGTCAGGAACGGCGAAAATGCGGGCGCCGCGGGTCCGGTCCTTCCGGGCATCTGCGAACCGGCCATCAGGAGACGTCGCACGACGCGCGGATGCCCTGCGGGGGATGGGCGGCCTTCATCAGCCGGCGTATACACCAATAGCCGGGTCTCGCTTGTCAGGTCTTTTTTTCCCGAGAAGACGACAAGAGGCGCTCAGGGCGATCCGGATGCATAAGGCGGCGGCATCGATGGCGCGACGGACCCGCGCACGGACGGCTGCGCCCCGGGAGACCAGGGCGGGCGCAGGGCGTTTCCAGCCCCGCCCCGTCTTCAGTAGCTGTATTCCGCGAAGATCCGCGACAGATCGCCGTCCCAATCGCCGCGATACTTGGCGAGGAGTTCGTCCGCCGGCACTTCGCCTGTCTCGACGCTGTCCTTCAGCGCGTTGAGGAAGTGCGTCTCGTCCGGGAGCAAGCCCCCCGCCCCTTCACGGGCCCGACGCTTGAGTCCGGCCTCGGACAGCGCCACCGCCTCGCGCGCGAGGGTCAGCATGTCGATATCCGCGACCTTCGCCTGAAGCCCGTCGACCGATGCGGCGATCCGCATCGCTTCGCGCGTGGCGGCGTCCCAGCCCTTCACGAGATCCCAGGCGGCGTCGAGCGCGGCGTCGTCGTACATCAGCCCCACCCAGAACGCGGGCAACGCACAGAGCCGGCGCCACGGGCCGCCATCGGCGCCGCGCATCTCGATGAACTTCTTGACGCGCGCCTCGGGGAAGATCGTGGTCAGGTGGTCGGCCCAGTCAGACAGGGTCGGCACCTCGCCCGGCAAGGCGGGCAGGCGGCCATCGAGGAAATCGCGGAACGACTGGCCGGTGGCGTCGATGTAGGTGCCATCGCGGTAGACGAAGTACATCGGCACATCGAGCGCGTAGTCCACCCAGCGCTCGAACCCGAAGCCGTCCTCGAAGACGAAGGGCAGCATACCCGTGCGGTCCGCGTCGAGGTCGCGCCAGACCCGCGAGCGCCACGACTTGTGGCCGTTTTCGCGGCCGTCGAGGAAGGGCGAATTGGCGAACAGGGCGGTGGCCACGGGCTGCAGCGCGAGGCCCACGCGCATCTTCTTGACCATGTCGGCCTCGGACCCGAAGTCGAGGTTCACCTGCACGGTGCAGGTCCGGTACATCATGGTCTTTCCCATGGTGCCGACGCGATCCATGTAGTCGGTCATGATCCGGTAACGCCCCTTGGGCATCATCGGCATGTCCTCGAAGGACCAGGTCGGCGCGGCGCCAAGGCCGATATATCCCGCGCCCACGGCATCGGCCACGTCGCGCACCTCGGCCAGGTGCTGGTTCACCTCGTCACAGGTCTGGTGGATGGTCTCGAGCGGGGCGCCCGAAAGCTCGAGTTGCCCGCCCGGTTCCAGAGAGACGTTGGCACCGTCCTTCTCGAGGCCGATCAGGTGGCCGGATTCCTCGACCGGGCTCCAGCCGTGGCGGTCGCGCAGACCCTCCAGAACGGACCGGACCGACGCGCGGCCTTCGTATGGCAGCGGCTCCAGCGTCTCTTTGACGTAGCCGAATTTCTCGTGCTCGGTGCCGATGCGCCAGTCGGACTTCGCCTTGATGCCGCTCTCGAGATATTGCGCCAGCTGGTCTCGATGCTCGATCGGCCCGCCGCCGGATTGTGGTATGGACATGGGCCGGAGGCTCCGCTGATCTGTCGCGTGGTTCCGAGGCATGTAGCGATGCGCCGGTGGTGTCAATGCAACCCAATGGCGGGGTGATGCGCAGGCGACCTGCGCCAGATCACCGTCACGCCCGTGCCGGGGCGACGAAGCGCGCGCAGCATCCGTTCGGTATCCAGCCCGGGGAGCGCGGCGAAGGCGTCGAAGAGCGCGTCGGCCCCCTGCGCCGTCACCGGAATGAAGAGAGCGGCGTCACCCTCGCGATCGAGGTGCCAGTGCGCGGGCCGCCCCGTCGCATCGAGAGACAGCGCCCGGATCGAGTCGAGGTCGGTCACTCCGCCCGAAAGCGGACCGAAATAGGCGATACGGCCCTCGGTCACGTCGACGATTCCCGGCCCGCCGCCGCCGGTGCGGAAGCGTCCGCGCTGCACGCCGGCGAAGGTCAGGGCGAGCCCGGCCAGAACCACCGCCCAGCCGAGCCAGCCGCCCGATCCGCTGGCCCAGAGCACGCCCAGCGCCACGACGCCCGCGCCGACCAGCGCCTCGGCCCAGCGGCCGAGCAGGGCGCGCACCTCGGGGCGGATCACGTCCAGTCCCCGAACCGCAATTGCCAGAGCGTGATCGCGGCCACCGCCGCGGTGTCGGCCCGCAGGATGCGTGGCCCGAGGGACGCGACATGTGCCGCCTCCATCGCGTGCAGGCGCGCACGCTCGCGGTCGGAAAAGCCACCCTCGGGACCGATCAGCACCGCCCACGGCCCTGGTCCCCCCGCCTCGGCGAAGGGCCGCGCCGCAGGGCCGTCCCCGCTGGCCTGTGCCTCGTCGCAGAACATAAGCCGGCGGTCTTCCGGCCACGCCGACAGGACGTCCGGGAGCTTGGCGAGATCGGCGACCTCGGGCACGAAGGTCGCACCGCATTGCTCGGCGGCCTCGCGGGCGTGGGCCTGCAGACGGTCCTGCCGGATACGCTCGGAATTGGTGAACTCGGTGGCGACCGGCAGCAGGCGGCGGACGCCCATCTCGACGGCCTTCTCGACGATGAAGTCGGTGCGCGCCTTCTTCACCGGCGCGAACATGAGCCACAGGTCGGGCGGCATCGTCTGCGGCCGGGTCCGCCTCTGCGGCTCCAGGGTTCCGCCGCGCTTGCCGGCCTCGACCACGGTCGCGCGCCATTCCCCGTCCGCGCCGTTGAACAGCAGGACCTCGGCCCCCTGCTTCAGCCGCATGACGCCGAACAGGTAATGCGCCGCGTCGCGGTCCAGCGGCACCGGTTGTCCCGCACCGAGCGGGTGATCTACAAACAGCCTGACACCTGACATGGAGCGGACACTATGCCCGAAGGAGCACAGGCGCCAGAGACCACCGGATCGGTCGCCGACGCCTATCGCGGAAACTGGGTGGACCGGTACGCGCCGGAGTTCGCCAAGCCCTATTTCCGCCTTTCGCGGCTCGACCGCCCGATCGGGACGTGGCTTCTGCTGCTGCCGTGCTGGTGGGGCCTGTTCCTGGCAATCGCGGCCACCGGCGAGCCCCGGCTGTTCGACGCGTGGATCTTCATCGGCTGCGGGCTGGGCGCGATCCTGATGCGGGGTGCAGGCTGCACTTGGAACGACATCACCGACCGCGGCATCGACGGGTCGGTGGCACGCACGGCCTCTCGGCCGATCCCGTCGGGTGCGGTCAGTGCGAAGCAGGCCCTGGCCTGGGCCGTGGCGCAGTCGCTGACGGCGTTCCTGATCCTGCTGACTTTCAATTGGGCGGCCATCGGCCTCGGGATCCTCGCGCTCCTGCCGGTGGCGGTCTACCCGTTCGCCAAACGATTCACATGGTGGCCGCAGATCTTCCTCGGCCTCGCCTTCAACTGGGGCGCGCTGCTGGTGTGGACGGCGCATACAGGGTCGCTCGGCTGGCCGGCCGTGCTGCTCTACGTTGCCGGCATGGCGTGGACGCTGTTCTACGACACCATTTATGCCCACCAGGACCGCGAGGACGACGCGCTGATCGGGGTGAAGTCCACCGCGCGGCTCTTCGGCGACGCGACGCCCAAGGCACTGGCCGTGTTCCTCTGCGCCGCGGTCACGCTGATGGGGCTGGCCGTGATCGCTGCCATCCCGCGCGGCGAGATCGCCACGATGGTGGTCGCGCTGGCGGGTCCCTGGGCGATGGGCTGGCACATGTTCTGGCAGCTGCGCCAAGTGGATCTGAACGATCACCCGCTGCTGCTGCGGCTCTTCCGGTCGAACCGCGATGCGGGCCTCCTGCCCGTGCTGATTTTCGCCGCTGCCTGCCTCGTCTGATTGCGGCAGGGGCCGCGGGGTCGTATCACCGTGCGACTCCGAAGCCACACTTGAGACGTCCATGCGCCTGTCCGCTGTTGCCATTCTCGCCGGAACCTTCACCGCTGCCGCCGCGGTCTGCGTCGTCGCCGCGACCTTCTCGGCCGGAATCGTCGAGGACAACGCCATCGACGGGGTCGAGACCGAATTCACCCGTGAGGGAATCGAGTGGGCCGAAGTCGACGCGAACGGACTTCAGGTCTTCGTTCACGGCACGGCGCCCGACGAGGCAGCACGGTTCCGTGCGATCACCGCCGCGGGCAAGGTCGTGGATGCAGCCCGCGTTATCGACGAAACCCTGGTTGCCGAGCCAGAGGACATCCGCGCCCCCGACTTCGCCATCGAGATCCTGCGCAACGGCGACGCCGTGTCGCTGATCGGCCTCGTGCCCACCGGGTTCGACCGGGCCGCGCTGATCGACACGGCCGGGCGCATCGTCGGCGACGCGGAGGGGGTGTCGGACCTGCTCGAGACCGCCGACTTTCCCGAACCCGAGGGGTGGGGCGACGCGATCGGCGTGGCGACCCGCGCGCTCGAGATGCTGCCGCGGTCCAAGGTGTCGGTCGAGGCGGGATCGGTCGCCGTGCAGGCCATGGCCGCGGACGCCGCGGAAGTGCGCCGCGTGACGGCCCGGCTCGAGGGAGCCGCGTCGGAGGAAACGGAACTGGCGCTCGACCTCAACGCGCCGCGCCCGGTGATCTCGCCCTTCGCGCTGCGCTTCGTGAAGGAGGACGGCGCGGCGCGCTTCGACGCCTGCGCCGCCGACACCGAAGCGGCCCGCGAGAGCATCATCGACGCGGCGCAGGAGGCGGGCGCCGAAGGAACGCCGGGCTGCGTCATAGGTCTTGGTGTGCCCTCCCGCGACTGGGGCGCGGCGGTCAGCCGCTCGATCGCCGCCGTCGATGCGCTTGGCGGAGGCAGCGTCACCTTTTCCAACGCCGACGTGTCGCTGATCGCCGCCGAGGGCACCGCGCCCGAGCTTTTCGACGAGGTTACCGGCCAGCTCGAGCGCGACCTGCCCGATGCCTTCATCCTCGACGCCGTGCTGCCCGAACCGCCGGACCCCGACTCGGACGAGGGCCCGACCGAGTTCACCGCCACCCGCAGCCCCGAGGGTGAAGTGCAACTGCGCGGACGCCTGAACTCCGAAATGGCCCGGATCACGGCGGACAGCTATGCCCGCGCGCGATTCGGTTCCGACGCCGTGTCGGTCGGCACCCGGATCGACGACGACCTACCGGAAAGCTGGTCGGCGCGGGTGCTCGCCGGGCTCGAGGCGCTGTCCGTGCTCGCCAACGGCTCGGTTCGTGTCACGCCCGAGACCATCGAGGTTCGCGGCAACACCGGCAATTCCGATGCCGACGCGGAACTGGCGACCCTGCTGACCGACAAGCTTGGCGAAAGCAGCTACGACATCGACGTGACCTATCTCGAGCGGCTCGACCCAACGCTCGGCATCCCGACCCCCGCAGAATGCGTCGACCAGATCCGCGCCATCGTCGGTGCCCGGAAGATCACGTTCGAGCCGGGATCGGCCACGCTCGACGCGTCGGCGAAGGACATCCTCGACGAAATCGCCGAACTGCTGAAGGTCTGCGGGGAAATCCCGCTGGAGATCCAGGGCCACACCGACAGCCAGGGCCGCGAGGTGATGAACCAGCAGCTCAGCCAGGACCGCGCCCAGGCCGTTCTCGACCAACTGCGTCAGCGCCGGGTGCTCACCGCATCCTACCGGGCCACCGGCTACGGCGAGGAAGAACCGATCGCCGACAACGACACCGAAGCCGGCCGCGAGGCCAACCGCCGCATCGAATTCCGCCTGATCGAGGAGGAGCCCGAGACGGATGCCGCGGCGCTGGAGACGGAAGGCGTTGAATATCCCGCGCCCACGGGCGAAGAAGCGTCTGAGGCGGCGGAGACCGCCGAAGATGCCGAAACCGCCGAAGAGGGGCCGGGAAATGAACCGGATTGAGTTCATCGTCGCGACGGCGATCATCCTGTTCGTGGCGTTCTGCCTCGGCTGGTTCGCGAACTGGCTGGTGCATCGCTTCACGCGGGTCAGCCAGGCCGACGTGAACCAGCTCGAACGCATGAGCCAGGAACTGCACGAGGCAGAAGAGACGCGCGATCAGGCGATCACCTATCTGCAGCAGCGCGAGGCCGAGTTGACCAATCAGCTGGCGCAGACCGAGGCCGAGCTGTCCGCCGCGATGGAAGGCCTGCGCGAAGCCCGCCACGAGGCCGAGGAAATGCGCGCCTACGTGGAGCGCATGAACGCAAGCTGACCCGCCCGGCCTAGCGCTTTCGTCGTCCGCCGGCGCTGCGCTTGTGAAAGGTCGGCGGCCGCTTCGACACCCAGCGCAGGAAGCCCGCCATGCGGGGATGCGCGCGCAGTTGCTCGATGGTGTTGAACTCGCGCGCGAGCTCGGTCTCGGTGAACGTCGCGTGGATCTCGTTGTGGCAGATCTGGTGCAGCCGCACGACCGGTCCGCCCTTGCCGCCGCGCAGCTTGGGCACGAGGTGATGCAGGCTCTGCCTGGCCTCGGGCGGGATCGGCCGCCCGCAGAGCGGACAGACCGGATCCTTGGTGCCAGTTGTCTGATCGCACGACATGCCGCAAGAAACTGGGACGCTGACGAACGGGATCAATTCCAACGTGACCGAGAGTTCCCACACGACCGGCCCCGAGCCGCTCGACGCCCTCGTGGTGGGCGGAGGACCGGCGGGGCTGATGGCCGCCGAGGCGCTGGCCGCGGCGGGGCGCCGCGTGGTCGTGGCCGACCACAAGCCGAGCGTGGCGCGCAAGTTCCTGATGGCCGGCAAGTCCGGCCTGAACCTGACCAGCGCCGTGTCTGTAGAAGAGTGCATCGGCACTTACGGTGACGCCGCCGACCGTCTGCGGCCGATGATCGAGGCGCTGCCGCCCGAGGCCATCACCGCCTGGGCCCGCGGGCTGGGCGAGGCCGTGTTCACCGGCTCCTCGGGGCGGGTCTTTCCGCAGGCGATGAAAGCGTCGCCGCTCCTGCGCGCGTGGCTCGCGCGGCTCGACGCGGGCGGCGTCGCGATCAGGACCCGGTGGCGCTGGACCGGCTGGGGCGCCGGCGGCGCGCTCGACTTCGCGACGCCGGACGGCCCGCGCCGGGTCCGACCGGCAGTCACCGTGTTCGCCCTTGGCGGCGCCAGCTGGAGGCGGCTCGGATCGGACGGGTCGTGGCGCAGCGTCTTCGAAGCGGGGGGCGTACCGGTGACATCCTTCGCGCCTGCCAATGCCGGGCTCGAGGTCGCGTGGTCGGATCACATGACCGCGCATCTCGGCGCCCCGCTCAAGAACGTGGTGTTCCGCGCGAACGGCTCGGAAAGCCGCGGAGAGGCCGTTCTGTCCCGGCGCGGATTGGAGGGCGGCGGACTCTACCCGCTGACACCCGAGCTTCGGCGGGGCGCGGCGCTCTCGGTCGACCTCTGTCCCGATATCGGCCCCGACATCCTGCGTGCCCGGCTCTGGCGGGCGTCGACAAAGGACAGTGCGTCCAACCGGCTGCGCAAGGCGGCGCGGCTCGACCCGGCGGCGATCGCGCTTGTCATGGAGACAGGGCGCCCGCTGCCCAAGGACCCGGCGGCCCTTGCCGACCTGCTCAAGGCGCTGCCACTGCCCTATGCCGGGCTGCGCCCGCTGGACGAGGCCATCTCGACCGCGGGCGGCGTGTCGTGGGACGCCGTGGACGATCGACTGGCGCTCTTCTCGCGGCCGGACACCTTCGTCGCCGGCGAGATGCTGGACTGGGAGGCGCCTACCGGGGGCTACCTGCTGACCGCCTGCCTCGCCACCGGCCTCTGGGCCGGGCGGGCGGCGGCGCAGACGGACGCCTGAGCCACGCAGGAGGGGTCCGGTTCGCCTGATCGGGACCGCGCGCTCTGCCCGGCAACAAGTTGCCCGACCCGCGCCCTCAGCGCCGCGCCAGCATCGCCAGCCGGATCAGGGCACGCTCCACCAGCGCCATCTGCGGCGCGCGCTGACCGGCCGATCTCAGGGCAAGGTCCGTCTCTGTAAGAACGCGAAGCGCCTGCTCCAGCCGGTGCATCCCCCAGCCCTGTGCCTGCCGCAGCATCCGGTCGCGTCGCGGGCCGAAGACCGGCGGGCGCAGCCGCGCGATGCCCTGCCCCGGCCCGCCGGGATCGGCCGCGGCCGCGTGCAGCGCGCGGAAGTGGCGCAGCGCCATGATGACCAGCGTCACCGCGGCGATACCCTGCCCTTCGAGCTTCTGCATCACCGGGCCGATTTCGCCGGTGCGGCCCTCGGCCACCACGTGCAGCACGTCGTCGAGGTCCGCGTCGGTGGTCGCCGGTGCCATCAGCGCCACCTCGTCGGCGGTCAAAGGCGCGTCGTCGCCATGCTTGTAGAGCGCGACCTTCTCGACCGTCTGGCGGAAATCGCCCGGATCCAGTTCGCGCGCCAGCGAGAAGAGCGCGTCCGAGGCCGCGCGATCGACGGCGGTCAGCCCGGCCTTCTCGAGCGTCGCCTCTATTTCGGCGCGCCCCGGCGGGTCGTTGTAGATGCCGACGGCATAGGCTTCCTTGGCGCCCTCGAAGGCCTTGCGCAGCTTCGACGACGCCTTGAGCGATCCGGCCGTCACCACGATCTGCGCATCGCCCGGCCGCCAGTCCTCAAGCGCGGCGATCACCGAGGGTGCGCAGGCATCGGTCGCGTCCTCGACGAAGGCCACGCGGGGACCTGGAAAGAAGCCCTGCGCCTTCACCGCGTCGACCAGCTGCGCGGGGTCTTTTCGCAGATCATTTCCGGGAATGCGCGACAGGCGCATCTCGGTCTCGCCCTCCGGGCCGATCAGCGCGGCGATGACCTCCTGCCGGCGGAGCGCAACGCGCATGGCGTCCTCGCCGTAGATCAGCAGGCCCGCCTTCGACGGATCGGGCTTGGCGAAATAGGCCGGGGCCTCACGCGCGGATAGCTTCATGGCCGCGCCTCAGCCCGGCAGGTCGGTGGCCGACAGGATCAGCCGGTCCACGATGCGGTCGGCAAGGATGACCATCAGCCGCTCGCGCGCGTCGCGTTCCGAGGCCAGCGTCGCCACGGCCGAGCCGGTTGCCGAGTAGTCGGTGAAGCTCTCGACACTGTCGCGCAGGACCTCGGCGCCGGAGGTAGTGTCGGTCAGGGTGAACGCCACGACCGACGCGATCCGGTAGCGGGTGGTCGAGCCGGTGGAAGTGGTTCCGAAATCGCCAGTGTCGGTCTCGATCGCGGTTTCCAGCCGGTAACGGCCCGCAGGCGCGCGGCCGATCCGTTCCTCGATCCGGCGGTTCAGAAGGTAGCCCGCCCGGTCTTCGGGCTCGGACAGCGCCACCGCGCCGGTAAGCGCGCCCGCCGCGCCGCCGGGTCCGTAGGCCGGCGTGAAGCCACAACCGGCCAGCGCCAGCCCTGCGGCACCCAGCGCGCCGAGAAATGCGCGGCGATCACACCACGACATTGATGATCCGCCCAGGCACCACGATCACCTTCTTCGGCTGCCCGCCATCGAGCGCCCGCTGCACGGATTCGTGCGCCATCGCCATCGCCTCGACCTCGTCCTTGCCCATGTCCTTGGGCACCTCGATCTCGGCCCGGCGCTTGCCATTGATCTGGATCGGCAGCGTGACCGTCGATTCGACCATCATGGTCTCGTCGGCGGTGGGCCACGGCGCGTCGGCCAGAAGGCCCTCACCGCCCAGCAGCGACCACATTTCCTCGGCCAGGTGCGGGGTCATCGGAGACATCAGCTGCGCCAGCGTGAGCGCCGCCTGCCGCTTGGCCGGACCGCCCGCGTCGGCCTTGGCCAGCGTCGAGGTGAAGGCGTAGAGCCGCGCGATCGCCGCGTTGAATCCGAAGCTCTCGATGCCCTGCGTGACGTCGTGCACGGTCTTGTGCATCTCGCGCAGCAGCGCCTCGTCGCCGGACCCGGCATCGTCGCCGGCCCCGGCTGCCTCCATCGCCAGCCGGTAGACCCGGCTCAGGTGACGGTGCGCGGCCTCGGCACCGGCGGCGGTCCACTCCACGTCCCGCTCGGGCGGGCTGTCCGACAGCACGAACCAGCGCGCGGTGTCGGCGCCGTAGTCCGAGACGATGCTGACCGGATCGACCACGTTCTTCTTCGACTTGGACATCTTGGCCGAAGGCACGATCTCGACCTCGGTGCCGTCCTTGAGGAAGGCCGAGCTGTCGCGCAGCTCAACGTCCTCGGGGAAGTGGTAGACCGGGCGGCCAGCCTTGTCCTTGGTCTGGAAGATCGCGTGCGTCACCATGCCCTGGGTGAAGAGCGCATCGAACGGCTCGCGGCTCTTTTCCGGCAGGTGGCCCGTCAGGTGCATCGCGCGGGTGAAGAAGCGCGAATAGAGCAGGTGCAGGATCGCGTGCTCGATGCCGCCGATATACTGATCGACGTTCATCCAGTATTCGGCGTCCGCCATGTCGGTCGGCGTTTCGGCGCGGGGCGCGGTGAACCGGGCGAAGTACCAAGACGAGTCCACGAAGGTGTCCATCGTGTCGGTCTCGCGCCGGGCCGGGGCGCCGCAGGACGGGCAGGGCACGTCGCGCCATGTCGGGTGCCGGTCGAGAGGATTGCCCGGCTGGTCGAAGGACACGTCGTCCGGCAGCACGACCGGCAGGTTTTCCTTCTTCTCGGGCACCACGCCGCAGGCCTCGCAGTGCACCACGGGGATCGGGCAGCCCCAGTAGCGCTGCCGCGAAAGGCCCCAGTCGCGCAGGCGGAACTTGGTCACGCCCTGCCCGACGCCGTTCTCCTCGCAGAAGGCGATGGCGGCATCGACGGCCTCGTCGCCGGTCATCGCCTCGGCGCCGGCGAAGGGCTTGAGGTAGCGCACCGTCTCGACCTTCGGCGGCACGTAGGCCGGACCGCCGTCCTCGGGCAGGATGAAGGTTCCCTCCTCGCCCATGGCTGGGGCAAAGACGGTCTGCACCGGCAGCTCGTACTTGCGTGCGAATTCGAGGTCGCGCGGGTCGTGCGCCGGGCAGCCGAAAATCGCGCCGGTGCCGTAGTCCATCAGGATGAAGTTGGCGATGTAGACCGGAAGCTCCCACGAGGTGTCGAAGGGATGCCGCACGGTGATGCCGGTGTTCAGGCCCTTCTTCTCGGCGGTCTCGAGCTCTTCCTCCGAGGTGCCGACGCGGCGACACTCGGCACAGAACTCGGCGACCTCGGGATTGTCGCGCTCCAGATGCTTGGCAAGCGGATGGTCTGGCGAGATGCCGACAAAGGAAGCCCCCAACAGGGTGTCGGGCCGGGTGGTGTAGACCTCGATCCGGTCGTGCCCCTCGGGCGCGTCGGTGGTCGAGAAGGCGAACTGAAGCCCGCGCGAGCGGCCGATCCAGTTGGCCTGCATCGTCTTGACCTTGGCCGGCCAGTCGTCGAGCCCGTCGAGCGCCTCGAGCAGGTCCTCGGCGAAATCCGAGATGCGGAAGAACCACTGCGTCAACTCGCGCCGTTCGACCAGAGCGCCCGAGCGCCAGCCGCGCCCGTCCTCGACCTGCTCGTTGGCGAGCACGGTCATGTCCACCGGGTCCCAGTTCACCACCGCGTTCTTGCGGTAGACCAGCCCCTGCTCGAGGAAGTCCAGGAACAGCGCCTGCTGCTGGCCGTAATATTCCGGGTCGCAGGTGGCGAACATCCGGCTCCAGTCGATCGAGAGGCCGAGCGGCTTCATCTGGTCGACCATCGTGTCGATGTTGTCGTAGGTCCACGTCTTGGGATGGCCGCCGCTCGCCATCGCGGCGTTCTCGGCGGGCATCCCGAAGGCGTCGAAGCCCATCGGGTGCAGCACGTTATGGCCGGTCGCACGCTTGTAGCGGGCCACCACGTCGCCCATCGTGTAGTTGCGGACGTGGCCGATATGGATGCGCCCCGACGGGTAGGGGAACATTTCGAGCACGTAGTATTTCGGTTTCCCCTCCTTCCGTTCGGCACGGAAGGTCAGGGCCTCGTCCCAGGCCTGTTGCCATTTCGGCTCGATCTCGGCGGGGCTGTAACGCGACATTGGCGGTCCTGTCAGATGCACCGGCGCGCCATCGCGGCACGCCGCCTTACGGGTTTGTCGCGTGATAGGCCGCGGGGCGCGGCGCGTCCAGTGCCGCGCCGGTTCGTGTCCCATGTAGGGAATTGCATACTTCCCCAACGTCAGAAGCGTTTGTAGCGTCTCGGTAAAGGTCGATCGCGGGCGCCCCTCCCCAGTCGTGCGGCCAAGGCCACAACAGGAGAGCGTCGCCATGCCAAACCCGTCCCCCTTCGAGCAGTCTCTGCTGGAGCAGGTCAACCGTGCCCGCGCCAACCCCGCGGGAGAGTTCGACGTGCTGATCGCCGACGCCGCGACGCACACGGCCTACGACGCCGACGTGACCAACTCGCTGCGGGTGCGCGGGCCGGTCGGTGACGACGGAGAGCGCGAGGGCATAGACCTCGACCTCCTGCGCACACAACTCGATGCGATCCCGGCCGTCGCCCCGCTCGCCTGGAACGACGACCTGGCGGAGGCCGCGGATATCCATGCCGCCTATCTCATCGAGACGGACCAGCAGGTCCACGCGGGCCCGAACAACACCCGCTCCATCGACCGGGCGCAGGACGCGGGCTACGACCTCTCGCAGGGCGGTGGCATCAGCGAGAACATCTACGCCTTCTCCAAGAACGACGTGCACTCGCACGCGGGCATGTTCATCGACTGGTCGCTGGTGACCGAAAGCGGCATCCAGGAGCCCCCGGGCCACCGCAACAGCATCGTGAACCCCAACCGGGTCGAGACCGGCATCAGCGTGGTCGAGGTCACCGACCCGGCCAAGGACGTCGGCCCTTTCATGATGGTGCAGGTCTTCGGCAACCGGGGCAGCTACATGCCGCAGCTTCTGGGCGTGGTGATCTCGGACGGCGACGGCGACGATTTCTACGACATGGGCGAGGGCCTGGGCGGCGTGACGGTCACCGCCGAGGGCGCGGGCGGCACCTTCACCACCACGACATGGAACGCGGGCGGCTACCAGATGGCGCTCGCCCCCGGCACCTACGACGTCACCTTCTCGGGCGGGCCGCTGGGCGAGGTGGTGCTGGAGACCGGCGTCACCATGCCCGACCGCAACTTCAAGCTCGACGCGGTGCTCGAGGCGCCGGCGGCTCTCACGGGCCTTTCCGCGACCGAGGTGAGCGTGCCCGAGAACAGCACCGGCCCGCTGCTGACGGTGACCGCGCCCGCGGATTACACGGTGACGTTGGCCGGAGCCGATGCCGGCCTCTTCATCCTGGAGGGGGACGCGCTGCGCTTTGCCGCCCCGCCGGACTTCGAGACGCCGGCCGATGCCGGCGCCGACAACGTCTATGATCTGGAGGTCGTCTTCGAGAGTCCCGCCACCACGCCGACCCTCGGCAGCGCGATCTCGGCCGAGGCGGCGACAATCACCGTCACCGACGTGAGCGAGACCGCGCCCGCCCCTTCCGAGGGCGTTCTGCGGATCGGGACCGACGGGCCGGACGTGCTGGTGGGCACCGCGTTCGACGACACGCTCGCCGGGCAGGCCGGCAATGATTCGATCTCGGCCGGAGACGGCGACGACAACATCTCGGGCTCGGACGGGAACGACACGATCGACGGCGGCGCGGGCGACGACAACATCGGCGGTGGACTGGGCGGCGACACGGTGCGCGGCGGCGCCGGCAACGACACCATCGGTGGCGGACGCGGGAACGACACCGCCACCGGCAACGGCGGCGACGACATCGTCAACGGCGGCCAGGGTGACGATATGCTCTACGGAGAGGCCGGCGACGACACATCGGGGGCAGGCTTCGGAGACGACATCGTCTCGGGCGGTGCGGGCAATGACAGCCTTGGTGGCGGCACCGGCCAGGACACGCTGTTCTCGCACGACGGCAACGACGCCATCGGCGGAGGCGAGGGCGACGACTCCATCTCGGGCGGTGCGGGCGACGACTTCCTCGCCGGGGGCGGGCGCGATGACACGATCGACGGCGGTGCGGGCAACGACACGCTGAACTCGGGCGCCGGAAGCGATCTTCTGCGCGGCGGTGTCGGGGCGGACGTTTTCGTCTGGACCTCCGGCGATGCTGGCGCGGTGGACCGCATCGAGGATTTCGAGGACGGTCGCGACAGCCTGACCCTCGCCGGCGTGCAGAACGCGCCCGGCAGCGGGCTGGCCGGCAAGCTGGCCGCGCTCGATGTGACGGACGTGCTGATCGACGGCGTGGCAGGAGTCAGAATCGCGTATCACGCGCAATTCATCGAGATCGTCGGGGTGACTTCGGACGGCTTCGGGCTCGAGGATCTCACGTTCCTGTGAGGATTCATTGACCCGAATGCTCAGCAAATGGCGGGTTTTTGCCGCTTTCGCGCCAAGGGATCAACCTTTTCTATAGATATCGAATGCAGCATTGCCCACGCAGTGCTGCTTCGCTAGCGGGGGCCGCACAGGCACCTGCGCTAACCCTCCGGTTGTGCGGTGCACCATCGAGACCGGAGAAAAAATGACCGTCGACATCTACGCGCCGACATCCAGCGACTCGCTCAGCCTGACCGAACTCGATCTGTATCACATGATCATGGATTACCGCGCGGCTTCGGGCCTGCCGGCGATCCCGCTGTCGCAAAGCCTGACCACCGTTGCCGGTCGGCACACGCTGGACAGCTATCACAACATCGAGGCGGCGGGCGTCTCCCTGCCCTCGGGCTACAGCTCGCCCTCGTGGATCCACAGCTGGTCGGACGCCTATTACGATGGCAGCGATTCCTCGGTCATGCGCGATGCGCCTTCCCGGCTCGGCACCGGCTATCCGGGCGGCGGCTACGAGATCAGCGTCGCCGGCGCGCAGAGCATCCGCCAGACGCTCGACATGTGGATCGATTCGCCGGGCCACAACCAGCTGCTGGTGAACCTCAATTCCTATTCGGACGATACCTGGAACGCGATCGGCGTCGGCGTGGGCTTCAACGCTCCGGTCTCGGGCGGCTCGTTCACCTACGGAAACTACTTCCACGTCTGGTTCGGCAAGGTCGCCGACCCGGCAGGCCCGCCGGTGATCGACGGCACCAACGCGGGCGAACTGATCGAGATGACCAATTTCGCCGACGAGGTGCGCGACCGCGGCGGCAACGACACCGTGATCGGCTATTCCGGCAACGATACGTTCTACGTGGGCGGCGGGGCCAATGACTTCCGCGGCGGCGACGGCACGGATCGCGCCGTGATTCCGGCCACCTTCGCGCAAGTCACCGCGACGGTCGACGGCTCGGTGGCGCAGATCACGCTGAACGGAACAACCAGCACCTATCGCGGCATCGAGGTCTTCGCATTCTCCGACGGCACGACCCGGGCGCTCGGCCAGCTGAACGGCGGCACCTCGGGTGGCGACCGCGACGGTGCCAGCGACGGTGGCGGTGTCGGCGCCCCGCAGGAGCACGACCAGGAAGCCGTGGACCTGTTCCCGGTCTCCAGCGACCGCGGCGAGACCGGCGAGGCCGGCGGTTCGGGCGGCGAGGGTCAGGAAATGATCGGCACGGACGCGGGCGACGAGATCTCCGGCACCTCCGCAGACGATACCATCGCGGGCCAGGGCGGCCACGACATGCTGTCGGCCGGCGGCGGCAACGACAATATCTCGGGGTCGGACGGCAACGACACGATCTCGGCCGGGTCGGGCCACGACAACGTCGGCGGCGGTCTCGGCAACGACGAGATCTGGGGCGCCGGAGGCAACGACACCATCGGCGCGGGCCGCGGAAACGACTACGTCAACGCCGGTCCGGGCAACGACGTCGCCAACGGCGGCCAGGGCGACGACATGATCTTCGGTGAGGACGGTGACGACACCACCGGCGCCGGCTTCGGTGACGACACGGTCGCAGGCGGCTCCGGCCACGACAGCCTGGGCGGCGGTACCGGGCAGGACATGATCGCGGGCCACGGCGGCAATGACGCCATCGGTGGCGGCGAGGGCAACGATTCGATCTCCGGCGGCGACGGCAACGACTTTCTCGCAGGCGGTGGCCGCGACGACGTGATCTACGGCGGCTCGGGCGCGGACACGATCAACGGGGGCGACGGCAACGACGCGCTCTACGGCGGCACCGGCGCGGACGTCTTCGTCTGGAACGAGTACGAGGCCGGCGCGACCGACACGATCTACGGGTTCCAGGACGGCGTCGACACGCTGCGACTGGCGGACGTGTCGAACGCACCGGGTACCGGCCTGGCCGGCAAGCTCGATGCGCTCAACATCACCGACATCGTGGTGGACGGCGTCGCGGGCGTCCGCGTGGGCTACCAGGGCAACGGAATCGAGATTCCCGGCCTCAGCGCCGCGCAGATCACCCTCGACGACATCATGTTCCTTTGAACGTGGCGCCCCGTCCGCCCGGGTCGACTTCCGGGCGGACGGGGTGGTCCGGCAGCGTTCGCCCGTGACCTTTCGGGAATCGCCACCGCCGTTTTCGCAGACCCACCACGGGGCCGCGGCCGGTCCAGGCAACCGCGGCACGACGGCTCGACCACCCTCGCTCCGCGCCGCGCAGGGCGTTCCCCTGCACGGCGCGATATGTCATCACGAGGCCGGCAGGACGACGCGCGGGGGCACAGGTGAAGATCCTAATCATCCACCAGAATTTTCCGGGACAATACAAGCACCTCGCCCCGGCGCTGGCGGCGCGCGGGCACCAGGTCGTGGCGCTCACGCCCAAGGTCGACAAGCCGCAGACGTGGAAGGGCGTGCGCCTCGTACCCTACCGGATCACCGGCAGCTCGACCAAGGGCATCCATCCGTGGCTACAGGACTTCGAGACCAAGGTCCTCCGCGGCCAGTCCTGCTACGACGCCGCCCTCGTCCTGCGTGAGCGCGGCTTCACCCCGGACGTCATCCTTGCCCACCACGGCTGGGGCGAGAGCCTGTTTCTCAAGGATGTCTGGCCCGGCGCGCGCATGGGCCTCTACTGCGAGCTCTATCACCTGACCACCGAGGAATTCACCCGCTTCGACCCCGAGTTCGACCGCAAGGGCACCGAGCGCGACGGACTTCGCATCCGGCTGAAGAACCTCAACAACCGCCTGCACGAAGAGGTCATGGACGCCGGCATCAGCCCGACCCGGTTCCAGGCCTCCACCTTTCCCGAGACATGGCAGGACCGGATCACCGTTGCCCATGACGGCGTCGACACCGACCTCGTGCGCCCGGACCCCGAAGCGCGGCTCGACCTCGACACCGGCCAGGTGCTGACCCGCGACGACGAAGTCATCACCTTCATCAACCGCAATCTCGAACCCTATCGCGGCTACCACGTCTTCATGCGCGCCCTGCCCGAGATTCTCCGCCGCCGGCCAAACGCCCAGATCGTGCTGATCGGCGGCGACGAGGTGAGCTACGGCGCCAAGGCCCCCGACGGCAAAAGCTGGAAGCAGATCTTCATCGACGAGGTGCGCGCCGAGATTTCCGATGCCGACTGGGCCCGCGTGCATTTCCTGGGCCGGGTGCCCTACGAGCGGTTCCTCGCGATGATGCAGATCAGCCGGGTGCACGTGTACCTGACCTACCCGTTCGTCCTGTCATGGTCGCTGCTCGAGGCGATGAGCGCGGAATGCGCCATTCTCGCGTCGGACACGGCACCGGTGCGCGAGGCGCTGACAGAGGACGAGACCGGGCGGATGGTCGACTTCTTCGACCGGGCGGGGCTGGTGGACCGACTGTGCGAGTTGCTCGACGACGGGGATGCGCGCACCCGGCTGGGCCGCGCGGCGCGCGAGCACGTGCGCGAGACCTATGATCTCACGCGGGTCTGCCTGCCGCGTCACGTGGAATGGGTGGAATCGTTGCCCGACCTGACGCCGCGCCCGCCGCGGGACTGACGGCATCCGCGGGGATGGCCCCGCGGATCAGGATCTCAGAACCGGTCGGCGCTGTCGCGCAGCTGGCGCGCACGGGTAAGGATCGCATCCTCGACCGCGCGCACCGTGGCCGGCGCGACCGGGCCCGAGCGCGTGGCCAGTGCCACGTTCAGCGACCGCGCATCGAGTGCGGGATCCGAGATGTAAATCGTCGCGCGGTAGGCCGTGCCGCCGCCCGGGGGCACGCCGTAGCCGGTGGTGATGACGCCGGTGAAGGGATCGACCGATTCCATCGGCAGGAAGCTCAGCGTCTCGAGCGAGGCGTTCCAGATGTAGCGGTTCACCGCGCCGACCTGAGACCCGTCCTGACGCGGGCGGAACAGGTCCCACACCGTCGACGAGGGCGGCCCCTGCTCGCCATAGACCTCACGGTCGATGATCTCCTGCGGGTCGCGGGTGGGCAGCGGCTGCTGGTCGGATGGGGCGCGGGTCGTTCCGCAGGAGGCCAGAACGGCCCCCGCGGCGGCCAGGCCAATAATGGTGCGCGTGCGCGTGGTCAGCATCGTCCCCGTTCCCCCGGCCCGCGCCGGATCGTTCCTGCGTGTTCCAACCGTCCTTACAAGGCCCCGCCGGACACGACAAGTCGGGTCGTTCCTCGACCCCGCGGGCGGCGCGCGACGGCCACGCCCGCCCGTGCGGGAGGACCGTCCCGCAGGCGTTCCGGGGCTTTGTGGCAATTGTGCATCATCGAAAAGCTTGTTCCGGGGCGCCCGGCGCATCGTCTTGCAAGGTTCGGGCCTCGCGGCGCATAGACGATCCCATCAAGGCCGGGCTTCCGGATTGGTACGTGCCTTAGAACACATGAGGGAACACATGAAAAAGCTTCTTCTTGCATCCACCGCGCTGGTTGCAACCGCAGGCGTCGCATCGGCCCAGGACCTCGGCGTTGCCCTGACCGGCCAAGCCGAGATGGGTATCTTCGACAACGGCAACGACGACAGCCAGTTCTTCACCGACCTGGACGTCACCTTCACCATGACCGGTGAGTCGGACAACGGCATCTCGTTCGGTGCAACGATCGACCTCGACGAGGCGACCGACCAGCCCGACTTCGAGAACCCGGCGGTTCAGGGCGGCGAGAACATGTTCGTGTCGTACGGCGGCGCAACCCTGACCATGGGTGACACCGACGGCGCGTACGACGCCGTGATGCCGGAAATGGCACTTGCAGCGGGCTCGCTGAACGACGACGAAACCGGCCACGCCGGCTTCGACGACCAGGACGGTCACCTGATCCTCGGCACCGACTCGGGCCTCTCGCTCGACGGCGCTGGCGACGGCCAGATCGCTCGCTTCGACTACGCCTTCAACGCCTTCACCTTCTCGCTGTCGGCTGAGCAGCTGGCAAACGGTGCAGACGTTCCGGGGATCGGCGACACCGCCTACGGCCTCGGCGTTGCATACGCCGGCGACTTCTCGGGCGTCGCAATCGAAGCCGGCCTCGGCTACCAGACCATCGAAGACGCGGTTGACACCTACGGCCTCGCCGTGACCGCAGGTCTCTCGAACGGCCTGTCCTTCGGCGCGACCTACTCGCAGTCGGACATCGACGATGACTTCATCGCACTCGGCGACGACACCGTGACCCACTACGGCCTCGGCATCGGCTACGAGATGAACGCATTCGAAGTCGGCGTGAACTACGGCGTGTACGAGAACGACGGCGACGAGCTGTCGGGCTACGGCATCGCAGCCCTGTACGACTTCGGCGGCGGTCTCTCCATGCGTGCCGGCTACGGCAACTCGGAGTTCGACGGCGTGTTCGGCGGCGGCGACGTGGACACCTACTCGATCGGTCTCCGCATGAGCTTCTGATCCATCCAGGATCGGACTTTGAGGGAAGAGCGGGCCTTGCGCCCGCTCTTTTCTTTTGTGGGCGCGCCTCCTATCCCTGAGCCGGACCAAGGAGACGTCATGCGCCCCGCCCCCGCCGCCAGCCCCGATGCACGCTACGCCGCCGCCCTCAAGAGGATCGAGGCCGGCGCCTTCGACGCGGCCCGGACCGAGCTGACGGCCCTGCGGATGGAGCGGCCCAAGGCGGCCGAGATACCGTTTCAGCTGTCGCGGATCGCCGGCTTCACCGGAGACCCCGACCGGCGCGCGCAGGAGATCGACCGCGCGCTGGCGCTCAAGCCCGACACGCCCGCCCTGATCGACGCGGCCATCGCGGCGCACACGCTGCTTGGTGACCACGACCGCGTGCTGGCGCTGCACGACGCGCGTATCCGGATCGCCCCGAAGCCGCTGCACGCCAGGACGGACAAGGCGCTCTACCTCCAGCAGGCGGGGCGCTTCGATGAAGCCGAGGCGCTGCTGCGCGGGCTGATCGAGAAGCACCCGAAAGAAGGCACGCTCTATCGCGTCCTCTTCGCGACGATCCCGGTCGCGGCGGACGATCCGTTGATGACGCGGCTGACCAGGCTGCTGGCGGACAAGGGCATGTCGGACAACGCCCGGCTCCACGCGCATTACGCAATGGCCAAGGCGCTGGAGGATCAGGGGCGCCACGACGAGATCTTCGCCCACCTCCACGCCGCCAACCGTCTTCAACGCGCCGCCGCACCCTACGATCGCGAGGCGCAGAGGCGCGAGCAGGCGGCGTGGCGCGCGGCGCAGGACGGCGCGAACCTTGTGCCCGTGGGAGGGTCCGAAGCCCCCCGCCCGGTCTTCGTCATCGGGATGCCGCGCTCGGGTACCACCCTGGCCGAGCGGATCATCGGCGCCCATCCCCACGCCCGCGCCGGTGGTGAGCTGGCCCATGCCTTGCGTCTGGTCTGGGACGGATTCGTCAAGAACGGACGGGTCACGCCCCTCGCATCGGTCCCGCCGCAGGCGCTCAAGGCGCTCGGGCGGACCTACCGCGCCCGGTTGCGCCATGACACCGGGGCGGCCGAAGGCGTCGCCACCGACAAGTCAATCCAGTCGCATCTCGTGATGGGCTACCTTGCGAAAGCCCTGCCCGACGCGCGCTTCGTGGCGATCCGGCGCGATCCGCGCGATGTGGCGTTGTCGATCTACAAGAACCACTTCCGCACCGGCACGCACCGCTATTCCAACGACCTTGCCGACATCGCGCACGCGATCAAGGCGCACCGGGCGAGCCTCGACCACTGGCGCGACCGCCTGCCCGAGCGGGTGACCGAGGTGCGCTACGAGGACCTCGTGGCCGAGCCGGAACCGACCGCGCGTCGCCTCGTCGCGGCGGCGGGTCTCGACTGGGACCCGGCCTGCCTTGACTTCCGGGGGACGGGCGGCACCGTCAAGACGCTCAGCGTGGCGCAGGTCCGCCAGCCGATCCACTCCGGGCGGCGCGAGGCCTGGCGGCGCCACGAAACCGACCTTTCACCCTTCTTCGACGCCTGGGGAGACGACCCGTGGGACTGACCGATATCCGCGACCGCATCGACACCGCCGCCCGGGAGGCAGGCCGAGACCCGGCCGACGTGCATCTCATCGCGATCTCGAAGGTGCAGCCGAACGAGCGGGTCGAAGCGGTGCTTAAGGAGGGCCACCGCCTGTTCGGCGAGAACAAGGTGCAGGAAGCTGAGTCGAAATGGCCCGGCTTCCGCGAGCGCTACGCGGGCACGCAGGTGCATCTCGTCGGGCCGCTGCAATCGAACAAGGCGCGGAAGGCGATAGACCTGTTCGACGCGATCCACTCACTCGACCGGCCAAAGCTCGCCAACACCCTCGCGCGGCTGGCGCAGGAGACGGGCACCTGCCCGGACCTCTTCGTGCAGGTCAACACCGGCGAGGAGGAGCAGAAGGCCGGCATTCTGCCCCGCGACGCCGATGCGTTCATCGCCGACTGCCGGGACCTCGACCTGCCGGTGCGCGGCCTCATGTGCATCCCGCCGGTGGACGAGACCCCGTCGCTGCACTTCGCGCTTCTGGCGAAGATCGCGGAACGCAACGGGCTCGAGGGGCTGTCGATGGGCATGTCGGCGGACTTCGAGGAAGCCATCGCCCTCGGCGCCACGCATGTCCGCGTGGGCTCCGCGATCTTTGGCGCGCGGGTCTACGACTAGGGTTTGCCGCACCTCTCGCGGACCGGGTGACATCGCGGAACGGCATCACTATAAGCCGCCGCGACACATCATCCGAGCGCAAGAGGTCCCCCATGACGATCCAGGTCTTCGGCCACAAATCCCCCGACACCGACTCCACCGGCAGCCCCGTCGCCTGGGCCTGGTACCTGAGCGAGATCCGCGGCGAGGACGCCAAGCCGGTCCTGCTCGGCCAGCCCAACACCGAGGCGGCCTTCATGCTCGAGCGCTGGGGCATCGACATGCCCGAGATCGTCGAGGATGTGGCCGAGGGTCAGGCTGTCTACATCGTCGACACCAACAACCCCGCCGAGCTACCGGCCTCGATCAACAAGGCCGACATCCGCGGCATCGTGGACCACCACAAGCTGACCGGCGGGCTCGAGACCAAGGGCCCCATCGAGATCCGGGTCGAGCCGCTCGCCTGCACCGCCACCATCCTCTACAAGATGATGGGCAAGGACATCGCGCAGGCGCCGACCTCGGTGAAGGGCGCGATGCTGACCGCGATCCTGTCCGACACGCTGGAATTCCGCTCGCCCACCACCACGCAGGAAGACGAGGCCATCGCGCACGGCCTCGCCAAGGATCTCGGTGTGGACATCAAGGCTTATGCCGAAGAGATGTTCGCCGCGAAGTCCGACGTCTCGGCCTTCTCGGACGCCGAACTGCTGCGGATGGATTCGAAGGAATACGAGGTCGACGGCACGCAGCTGCGCGTCTCGGTCCTCGAGACCACGGCGCCGTCGCAGATCCTCGACCGCAAGGAAGACCTGAAGGCCGCGATGCCCAAGGTCGCGTCCGAGGACGGCGCGCACGAGGTGCTGCTCTTCGTCGTCGACATCCTCAAGGAAGAGGCGACGCTGATCGTGCCGAACGACCGGGTGAAGCAGATCGCCGAGGCGAGCTTCGACGTCTCGGTGGACGGCGACACCGTGGTCCTGCCCGGCGTCATGAGCCGCAAGAAGCAGATCATGCCGGTGCTCAAGGCGTGATCGGCGACTGACCGACCCGACGCATCGCCCCGCCCGTCCCGCAGCGACGGGCGGGGCTTTCTCTTTCAGCCGGAGTTTCCCCGCATGCTCTTTCAGCCGGAGTTTCCCCGCATGGCCCGCATCGTCTTCGACCTCGACGGAACGCTGATCGACAGCGCGCCCGACATCCGACGGGTGGCGAACGGCGTGCTCGCCGGCGTGGGCGCGGAGAAGCTGTCGCTGGAGGAAACCGTCTCGTTCATCGGCGACGGTGCGGGCGTCTTCGTCCAGCGGATGCGCGCGGCGCGGGGCATTACCGACGCGGATCACGAGGCGATGCATGCGGCGTTCCTCGACGGCTACGCCGACGCGCACGACCTGACGACGCCCTATCCCGGCGCGGTGGCTGCGCTGGAGCTTCTGCGCGAGCGGGGCCACCGGCTGGCCATCTGCACCAACAAGCCCGCTGGACCGGCGCGGGCGATCCTCGAACACCTCGACCTTCTTGCGCATTTCGAGGCGCTGATCGGCGGCGACAGCCTGCCCCAGCGCAAGCCCGATCCCGCGCCGCTGCGCGCGGCGGCCGAGGTGCTCGGGGGGGAGGACGCGGTACTCTACGTCGGAGACAGCGAGGTGGACGCGGCCACGGCGCAGGCGGCCGGCCTGCCCTTCGCGCTGTTCAGCGGCGGCTATCGCAAGACCGAGACCGCCACCATTCCGCATACGGTCACGTTCGACAATCACGCCGACCTGCCGGCGCTGCTTTGCGGGATGCTCGCCTAGGCGCGGCGCCATTCCCCCAGGCCGAGGCCGTCGAGCGTCCAGTCGCCGACCGACCAGCGCACCAGCCGCAGGCACGGCAAACCCACATGCGCGCACATCCGGCGCACCTGCCGGTTGCGTCCCTCGGTGATAGCGATCTCCAGCCATCCGTCCGGCACCGTCTTTCGGTAGCGCACCGGCGGATCGCGCTCCCACAGCTCCGGCGGCGGGATGCGGCGGACCTTGGCGGGCCGGGTCGGCCCGTCCTTCAGCGTCACGCCCTTCTTGAGCGCCGCGATCTGATCCTCGCCCGGATCGCCCTCGACCTGCACGAGGTAGGTCTTGGGCCGCTTGAATTTGGGGCTTGCTATGCGCGCCTGAAGCTTGCCGTCATCCGTCAACACCATGAGCCCCTCACTGTCGCGATCGAGGCGGCCGGCCGGGTAGACGCCCGGCATGTCGATATAGGCCGAGAGGGTCGGGCGCGGGCTGCCCTCGGTGCCCTTGTCGGTGAACTGCGACAGTACGCCGAACGGTTTGTTGAACAGGATCACCGTCATCGCCGCCGCTCCGCGAAGAAGCCGCGCAGAAGGGCCTCGGACGCCTCGGCGGACAAACCGTCGACGATCTCGGGGACATGGTGGCACTGCGGGTGCGTGAAGACCCGCGCGCCGTGCGCGGTGCCGCCGGATTTCGGGTCCGCCGCGCCGTAGCACAGCCGTGCGATCCGGGCGTTCGAGATTGCCGCCGCGCACATCGCGCAGGGTTCCAGCGTGACATAGAGCGCGTGTCCCGGCAGCCGGTCGGACCCGGCAGCGGCACAAGCGGCGCGCAGGGCAAGGATCTCGGCGTGCGCGGTGGGGTCGGACACCTCGCGCGTGCGGTTTCCGGCGGCCGCGACGGCCCGGCCCATGGGGTCGACCACGACAGCCCCCACCGGCACCTCGCCGCGATCCGCGGCGGCGCGCGCTTCCTCCAGCGCCGCCTCCATGTGACTGGCGAACGTCATTCCCGCCCCATAGCGCGGCGCAGGCGGCTTGGACAGGGCCGCGCCGCCCGGCAATCGCCGCTTTCCCGCGCGCAGCGGACGCGATACAGGCAGGGCATGACGGGCAAGACACCTCCTCCGGGCGAGCGCATCGCCAAGGTCATCGCGCGGGCCGGACGGGCCTCGCGCCGCGAAGCCGAGCGCCTGATCGAGGCCGGCCGCGTGAGCGTGAACGGCAAGGCCATCGACAGCCCCGCGCTGAACGTGACCCCCTCGGACAAGGTCGTCGTCAACGGCACGCCGCTCGGCGACGCCGGCCCGCCGCGGCTCTGGCTCTACCACAAGCCGTCGGGCCTCGTGACGACCACACGCGACGAGCAGGGCCGCGCGACGATCTACGACGACCTGCCTGCCGACATGCCCCGCGTGATGAGCGTCGGCCGCCTCGACCTCAACTCCGAGGGCCTGCTGCTGCTGACAAACGACGGCGGCATCAAGCGCCGGCTCGAACTGCCCTCGACCGGCTGGCTGCGCCGGTACCGCGTCCGGATCAACGGGCAGCCCGAAGATGCCACATTCGAGCCCCTGCGAAAGGGCCTCGAGGTGGACGGCACCCGGTTCCAGCCGATGGTGGTCACGCTCGACCGCCAGCAGGGGGCAAACGCCTGGGTGACCGTGGGCCTGCGCGAGGGCAAAAACCGCGAAATCCGCCGTGCAATGGACGATCTGGGGCTCAAGGTGAACCGCCTGATCCGCATCTCCTACGGGCCGTTCCAGCTGGGCCAGCTCAAGCGCGGCGCGGTCGAAGAGGTCCGCCCACGTGTGCTGCGCGATCAATTGGGGCTCGAAAGCGGCACGAAATCGGACGAACCCCCTCGGAAACGAGTCCGCCGCCGCCGCTGAATCTCCCGCGGATTTCCCGCGAATGGCCGGGTTTTTGCCCGGATTCACGGCGAGCTTGGCATCATGTTCGTCACCGCCCTCTCCACCCTCGTGCTCTGCCTGTCAGCGCTTCTGGTCGCGGCCAACCTGCGCATGATCGCGACTGACACCGCCACCACGCTGCGCCACGGCGTTCGGGCGATGACGCGCGGCGGACGGCTGGTGCAGAACCTCTCTTTCGTCTGCCTTTGGCTGATGATCTTCGCATTGAGCTACGCATGAGCACCCGGCGTCCACGGACCCGCATGACGGCCGTTCAGCGAAACGCCGAAAACCTGCCCGTTCTGATGCTTGCGGCGCTGCCACTTCTGCTGTGGCTGTTCGACGGCTCGCCCGCCCGGATGGTCGGGGCGCTGTTTCACTTCGCGCTGATGGGCGCCGCGGCCTGGCTGATCGCCGAAGGCCACGAGGCGCACCGCCGCTACGACGCGGCCACTGCCGCGCCCCGCCCTCGGGTGCCCCGCAAGTTGCTGGGCGCCTGTCTTCTGGGCCTGATGGTGTTCCTGCTGGCCGCCGCGCGCTTCACCGAGGTCGTGACCCCGCTCTGCTTCGGGCTTGCCGCCGCTGGCTTCGCCATCGCGGCCTTCGGGCTCGATCCGATGCAGGACAAGGGCCTGACAGACCCCGACTACCTTGCCGCACGCGAGGCCGACGCGCTCATGACACGTACCGACGCGGCACTGCGCGACGTGGTCGACCGGGTGGCGGCGCTTCGTAACGATCCGCTGACCATGCGGAGCGAGGCCATGCACGGGGCGGTCCTGCGCCTCCTGCGCGCCATGGGCACCGAGCCGCGCGCCCTGCTGGCGCTGCGCGCGCCGATCGAGAAGTTCGTCCTCATGGCCGAAGCGGAAGCGGCGCGGCTCGAGGCCGACTGGCCGCGCAATCCCGCCGGCGCGGGGCACACCTATGCCACCCGCCTCTCGGCCCTGACCGCCGCCTTCGAAGCCGGCGCGCGCCAGCGCCGCCAGCGCGACTGTCCTGACGCCTACGCGATGGAAGCCGACCTGATCGTTGAGCGGATGCGGAGCGAACGCGCGGCCGCCTGAGCGTCGCTCGGTCCCGCGCAATCGGCATTTCCCTTCGCATCTGCGGCAATCGGTCTAGCAAGCCCACCGAGAAGTCCCTAAGTTTCGGCCATACCCAGGCCACGGGGACATCATGTCCGGCAAGACCCTGCAAAAGCTGACCTTCGTACTGCTGTTCCTGCTTCAGGCCGGCGCCGCGCTCGGCTGGCTCGGGGGCATGTAGGTCATGGCCCGACGGTTCGGCGGAAAGTTCAGCCCCGGCGCACAAGACGCCGAGACGGCCGCGCCGAAGGCCCGTGCGCGGGTGAACCCGGTCGGCGCGCGCGCCAACATGATGTTCGTGCCGCCGGTCATCCTCGCCTTCCTGTCGCTTGGCGCCGGTGCCGCGGGGCTTGCCTTCGGCCTTCTCGGCGCGGGCGCCTGGCTGCTCGCCGCGTGGCTCCTGCGTGAGGGGTTGAAGGCCGAAGCCGCCTACGACGCGCGCCGCATCGCGCATCGTCCCGCCCTGCCCCGCAAGATCCTCGCTGCCGGCCTGTCGGGCATCGGCATGGCCAGCGCCGCCCTGTCCGACGGCGTGGGCGTGCCGGCCGCGGTGGTCTACGGCGCCGTCGCCGGTGGCCTGCACGTGGCGGCCTTCGGCATCGACCCGCTGCGCGCCAAGGGCCTCGAGGACGTGGACAGCTTCCAGCACGATCGCGTGGCGCGGGTGGTCGACGACGCGGAGAGCTACCTCGACCAACTGATGGCCGCGGTCCACCGTGCCGGCGACCGCGAAGTCACCGCCCGCGCCGAGCGTGTGCAGGACACCGCGCGCGAGCTGATCCGCACGGTGGAGGACGACCCGCGCGACCTAACCGCCGCGCGCAAGTACCTGGGCGTCTACCTGATGGGCGCCCGCGACGCGGCGACCCGCTTTGCCGACATTTATGCCCGCGGCCGGGACGAGGCCGCCAAGCGCGACTTCCTGATGCTTCTGTCCGACCTCGAAGAGAGCTTCGGCAAGAAGACCAAGACCCTGCTGGTCGACGCCAACAGCGACCTGCAGATCGAGATCGACGTGCTGCGTGACCGCCTGCAGCGCGAAGGCGTGACGCTCGACCGTCAGGCCCAAACGTAAGTCATTTACCTGAAGGGACTTTTCATGTCGGATGCCGTTCGGAACAAGGCCCAGGAAACAGAAGCCCTCGTGGAGGAGGTGAACCGCGTGACCCTGCCGCAGCCGAAAGCCGCCGATGCGGTCGATGGCCTCGACCGGGCCGACCCGGCGCTGACCGACGAGATCCGCTCGCGCATGGACGAGATCGACCTCGGCGACACCAATTCCATCGTGTCCTTCGGCGCCAGCGCCCAGACCGAGTTGCAGCAGATCAGCCAGTCGATGCTGACCGGCGTGCGCAACAAGGACGTGGGCCCCGCCGGCGAGTCCCTGCGCGGGATCGTCGCGACCATCCGCGGCTTCTCGGTGTCCGAACTGGACGTGCGCCGCAAGCGCGCCTGGTGGGAGAAGATGATCGGCCGTGCCGCGCCCTTCGCCAAGTTCACCGCCCGCTACGAAGAGGTGCAGGGCCAGATCGACCGGATCACCGACGACCTGCTCAAGCACGAGCACGCGCTCTTGAAGGACATCAAGGCGCTCGACCTGCTGTATGAAAAGACGCTTCAGTTCTATGACGAGCTGGCGCTCTACATCGCCGCGGGCGAGGCGAAGCTGGCCGAACTGGACGAGACCGAGATCCCGGCGAAGGAGGCCGAGGTTCAGGCCGCCGCCGAGTCGGACCAGGTGATGAAGGCGCAGGAGCTGCGCGACATGCGCGCCGCCCGCGACGACCTCGAACGGAGGGTCCACGACCTTAAGCTCACGCGGCAGGTCACCATGCAGTCGCTGCCCTCGATCCGTCTGGTGCAGGAAAACGACAAGAGCCTCGTGACCAAGATCAACTCGACGCTCGTGAACACCGTGCCGCTGTGGGAGACGCAACTGGCGCAGGCGGTGACGATCCAGCGCTCGAAGGAGGCCGCCGCCGCCGTCCGGGACGCCAACGACCTGACCAACGAGCTGCTGACCTCGAACGCCGCGAACCTGCGCGAGTCGAACGCGCAGATCCGCGAGGAAGTGGAGCGCGGCGTGTTCGATATCGAAGCTGTCAAACAGGCGAATGCCGATCTGATCGCCACGATCCAGGAAAGCCTTCAGATCGCCGACGAGGGCAAGGAACGCCGCTCGGCGGCCGAGGAAGATCTCAAGAAGATGGAGGCCGAACTGCGCGACACGCTCGCTGCGGCCAAGGCACGCCGCGACGGCACCGGCGACACCAGCGCGACCTCGGTTCCCGGCGCCGCATGATGCGATCCCGCCGCCCCTTCCTGTCCCTGCGCGGGACGTCCGCAGCGCTGCTTCTGGCGGCAGTCGCCGCGTGCGAGACGCCCACGTCGCCTGCGCCGCCCTCGACGCCCCCGCAGGCGCGGCCTGAGAACGGCCCGCGAACCGCCGAGCCCGCGCCGGAAGCGCCCCCGGCGCCGTCGCAGCGCTCGGCAGAGTTGGCAAGCTACTACGCCCGACTCGAGCGCGACCTCGTGGGACAGGGCCTCTTGCGGACCGATGGCGGCGGGCCGGACACGCCCTTTACCGACACACAGCTTGCCCGCGATTTCGAGCAGATCGCGCTGGCCGAGGAATACGCCCGTGGCGCCGGGCTGCGCCCGTCGGACGGCTCCCTGGGGCGGATAAAGCGCTGGGACAAGCCGGTGCGCGTCAGTGCCGAGTTCGGCGCCTCGGTGGACCGCGACCAGCAGCAGCGCGATGCCGGAACCCTGTCGCGCTTCGTCACACGGCTGGCGCAGGTGACCGACCACCCGATCTCGATGACGCGCAGCGCGCCCAACTTCCACGTCCTGTTCCTGAGCGAGGACGACCGCGACGGCGTCACGGACCGGATGCGCGAGCTGGTGCCGGATATCGACCCGGCGTCGCTGTCGGTGCTGCGCAATCTACCGCGCGAGATTCACTGCCTCGTTCTGGCGTTCTCGGACGAGCCGGGCGGCTACTCCTACGGCAAGGCCGTCGCGGTGATCCGTGCCGAGCATCCCGAGCTTCTGATGAAGTCGTGCATCCACGAGGAGGTTGCGCAGGGCCTCGGCCTCGCCAACGACAGTCCGCGGGCGCGGCCGTCGATCTTCAACGACGACGACGAATTCGCGCTGCTCACCCGGCACGACGAGATGCTGCTGCAGATCCTCTACGATCCGCGCCTGCGTGCGGGCATGACCGCGGACGAGGCGCGCCCGATCGTTCAGGATATCGCGACCGAGCTGGTCGGAGAGCGGGTGGCCGCCGGGCCGGGCTGGGCGTCAGACAGGGGAAATTAGGGCATGGGCATCTTCGACTTTCTCTCGGGCCAATTCATCGATGTCATCGAATGGACCGACGACACCCGCGACACGATGGTCTGGCGGTTCGAGCGCGAGGGCCACGAAATCAAGTACGGCGCCAAGCTGACGGTGCGCGAGGGGCAGGCCGCCGTCTTCGTGCACGAGGGGCAGTTGGCCGACGTGTTCGCGCCAGGTCTCTACATGCTCGAGACCAACAACATGCCGATCATGACCACGTTGCAGCACTGGGACCACGGGTTCCGGTCGCCGTTCAAGTCCGAGGTCTACTTCGTCTCGACCGCCCGCTTCACGAACCTGAAGTGGGGCACCAAGAACCCGATCATGCTGCGCGACCCCGAGTTCGGGCCGCTGCGGCTGCGCGCTTTCGGCACCTACACGATCAAGGTCTCCGATCCCGGTCTCTTCCTGACCGAGATCGTCGGCACCGACGGCGAGTTCACCCGCGACGAGGTGAGCTTCCAGATCCGCAACATCATCGTGCAGGAGGTCAGCCGCGCGCTGGCGGCGTCGGGAATTCCCGCGCTGGACATGGCGGCGAACACCGGCGAGCTGGGCGAGCTGGTGGCGCGCTCGATCTCGGAGACGGTGGCGGCCTACGGCCTGACCCTGCCCGAGCTCTACATCGAGAACATCTCGCTGCCCGCGGCGGTGGAGAGGGCGCTGGACGACCGCACATCGCGTGGCATCGCCGGCAATCTCGACGAGCACATGAAGTGGAAGGCGGCCGAGGCCATGGGCCGCGCGGGCACCATGGGTGACGCGATGGGGGCCGGCATGGGTGCGGGCATCGGCATGGCGATGGGCCATGCCATGGGTGCACAAGGCCCGTGGGGCGCGCGTCCGGCGCAGGCCGCGGCGCCCCAGGGCGGATACGCCGGTGCTGGCGCCTCGGCGCCGACGGCCGGCATGGCCCCGCCGCCTCCGCCTCCGGTCGAGCATGTCTGGCATATCGCCGAGAACGGCCAGACCCACGGCCCCTATTCGAAGGCGCGGCTCGGCCGCATGGCCTCCGAAGGGCAGCTGACACGGGCCTCTCTCGTCTGGACGCAGGGCCAGGACGGTTGGAAACACGCCGAGGACGTGACCGAACTGGCGCAGCTCTTCACCGTCATGCCTCCCCCGCCGCCGCCAGCAGGTTGATCGCGACATATCGGACAGCCGGACCTGCCGCGACGAGTGTGAGCGACTGCTTCCGCGAGTGACCGACGCGTCCCTCAGCCGTCACAGGCGATACGAATAAGGCATGTCGGGCAACCGAGCCTCCTAGAGCCGGATGACCAGATTCCGAAGTCACAGACGGCCTGATGGCGGAATATCGGCCGTCCAGTCCTGCACTGGCCCGGGCGCCCACCTGATGCCGTCAGGGATTTCCATGCGGGCTGGCGCGTCGAACACCACCTGCCGAGCCTCGATTTCCCGGCGGCCAGAAGATGCGAGGCGAGCGGCTGCCAGATCACCGGCCCGGTCGCGTTCGTGCCTTACGCCCCAACTGTCCGCGTCGGCGCGGCGTGGCAAGGCGAACGCTCCGCAACCAGCCACCCGCGAAGAAGCGCCTCCATCGACCTTGCCTCGCGGGCAAAGCTTCCGGCCTCCATCGCCTCCAGCGCGCGGCGTGCCCTGCCGGTCCGGATCAGTTCCGCTATCTCGAAAGCCCTCTCGCGAAGTGCCGTGTGCAGATCGGCGGCGCGCGCAAGCTCCGGGGCCGATACCCCGTGCGTGGCCAGCCGGGCGAGGCGCATGTCGAAGGTCGCACAGGACATCCGGCAGATCTCGGCAGCCCACGGGGCAGACGCGAAATCGATGGCCGCCCCCCTCAGGCTTGCGACGAGGTCTGCGTGATCGCGCAACGCGCCTTCCGCCTCGACACGAAGCGATATGTCGGCGGGCGGCTGACGATATCTCGCCTGCTGCATGATCGGTCTCTCCAGTCTGCTGCGGGGATCTAGGCAGCAGTCGCTTAAGGGCAGGTGAACGGCCGTCCTGCGCTGGTGCCCCACCGCCTTGCAAAGCGCGGACCCGTGGCTAGTCTCGCGCCATGACCGAAGCGCCCCCGCCGCCCCCCTCTCCCGATGCGCCCGCCGATGCCCCGACCGCCGAGCACCGGTTTCCCTGCGATCAATGCGGCGCGGACATGCGTTTTGATCCCGGCGAGCAGATGCTGCATTGCGATCATTGCGGCCATACCGAGCCCATGGCCGGCGCCGGCCCGTGGGAGGGCGGCCTGCGCGAGCTCGACTTCGACGCGGCGATGCGCAACCTCCTGCCGCTGCAAGAGATGGAGACGACCCGCGTCTCGCATTGCCCGAGCTGCGGCGCCGACGTCGAGTTCGACCCCGGCACCCATGCCGCCGAATGCCCCTTCTGCGCCACGCCGGTGGTCACGGACACCGGCGCACACCGGCATATCAAGCCCCGGGGCCTGGTGCCCTTCGGACTCTCGGAGACGCAGGCGCGCGAGGCGATGACGCGCTGGCTCGGCGCGCTGTGGTTCGCACCGAACGGACTTTCGGACTACGCGCGTAAGGGGCGGCGGATGCAGGGCATCTACGTCCCCTACTGGACCTTCGACGCCGATACGCGCTCGGGCTATGTCGGCGAGCGCGGCACGATCTACTACGAGACGCGCACCGTGATGCGCGACGGCAAGATGCAGACCCAACGCGTGCAGCGCATCCGCTGGACGCCCGTGCAGGGACGGGTGCATCGCTGGTTCGACGACGTTCTGGTGCTGGCCTCGCGGTCCCTGCCGAAGAGCCACACCGATGCGCTGCCGCCGTGGGACCTGTCCCAGATGGAGCCCTACAAGCCCGAGTTTCTTGCCGGGTTCCGCGCCGAGGGATACGGCGTCGATCTGCCGGACGGCTTCGCCGAGGCGCGGCAGGTCATGGACCGCGAGATCGCCAAGGCGGTGCGCTTCGATATCGGCGGCGACCGCCAGCGCATCACGCGCATCGATACCGACGTCTCGGACGTGACCTTCAAGCACATCCTGCTGCCCGTCTGGGTCGCCGCCTACAAATATCGCGGTCAGAGCTACCGCTTCGTGGTCAACGGCCAGACCGGCCGGGTGCAGGGCGAACGGCCCTGGTCGGCGTGGAAGATCGCGCTCGCGGTGATCGCGGGCCTGATCGTCGCCGCGGTGGTGGGTTTCGTCGCCTCGCAGGGCTGAGACTTGCGTCACGGGGGGCCGACCGGCATATGGTTGCGCTAACGAAGCCGAGGAGGAAGGGACCGGAATGATCCTGTGCTGCGGCGAAAGCCTGATCGACATGCTGCCGCGCGAAAGCGCCGCGGGAGAGCCGGCCTTCGCGCCTTATGCCGGTGGCGCGGTGTTCAACACCGCCATCGCGCTCGGGCGGCTGGGGGTACCGGCGGGCTATTTCGGCGGCCTGTCCACCGACCTCTTCGGAGAGCAGCTGGCCGGCGTCCTGGCGCAGTCGCAGGTGGATGCGGGCTTCTCGGCACGCAGCGACCGGCCCACCACGCTGGCCTTCGTGACCCTGACCGACGGGCAGGCGCGCTATGCCTTCTACGACGAGAACACCGCCGGACGGATGCTGACCGAGGCCGACCTGCCCGAACTCGATGACACGGTCGCCGCGCTCTTTTTCGGGGGCATCTCGCTGGTCTCCGAGCCGGCGGCCGACACCTACGCCGCGTTCGCGGCGCGCGAAGCCGGGCGGCGGGTGATCATGGTCGATCCCAACATCCGCCCGGGCTTCGTGCGCGACGCCGCGCGGTATCGCGCCCGGCTCGACGCGCTTCTCGGCGTCGCGGACGTGGTCAAGTTGTCGGACGAGGACATGGAGTGGCTCGGCGTCGCGCCGGAGACGCTGCTGGCGCGCGGCACGTCGTTGGTCTGCGTGACCCGTGGGGCGGAAGGCGTGGACGCGATCACTGCCGCAGGCACGACCCGGGTGCCGGCGCGGCCCGCCATGGTGATCGACACGGTGGGCGCCGGCGACACCTTCAATGCGGGCCTGCTGGCCGGGCTGTGGGAGGCCGGTCTCCTGCAGCGCGAGGCGCTGGCTGCCGCGCCGCTCGACGCGCTCGTCCCCGCCGTCGCGCTCGGGGCGCAGGCCGCCGCGGTGACGGTCGCGCGCGCCGGAGCCAACCCGCCCTGGAGGACCGAGCTGTGAGGGCGCTCCTGCAACGGGTCAGCCATGCCTCGGTCACCGTCGAGGGGGCCGTGCTGGGCGAAATCGGCCCCGGCCTCCTGATCCTTGTCTGTGCCATGCACGGCGATACCGAGGCCGAGGCCGACCGGCTCGCCGCCAAGATCGCAAAGATGCGGGTCTTCAAGGACGACGAGGGACGGATGAATCTCTCGGCGGTGGATGCCCGCGCCTCGGCGCTGGTGGTCAGCCAGTTCACGCTCGGCGCCGATACGAAACGCGGCAATCGGCCCGGTTTTTCCAGCGCGGCGCCCCCGGACGAGGCGAAACGTCTCTACGAGTATTTTGCCGGCCGTGTGCAGGCCGAGGGGCTCCCGGTCGCCATGGGCCGCTTCGGCGCCGACATGAAGGTGGCATTGGTCAACGACGGCCCGGTGACGATCTGGCTCGATACGGCGGAGTGAGGCGTCGCGTCTCGCGCGCGCACACCGGCCTTGGGTGTTTCCCGATCGACCAACGCGCGGTCCCGCGACGGTGAGCATTCGGGGCCCGTTTCGGACATCCATAAGCGGCGTCACCGGAGCGGAAAAGCGGGCGCACCGCGCGCGTTGCTCGGACCGGCCATGTCCCTGACCAACGCACAGGAACCCGCGTCCGGCGACCTGCCTTCCGCTGTCCCTGCCTTCACCCGCTGAGGCCCTGCTGACGATTGATCTCTCCATCGCGCCGGATGCCAAGGGACGGCGGGAGGGGCGATGGCCTCCGCAAGGAGGCCGAGCGTCGTACCGGCGGCCCCATGTCAGGGCTCGCGCAGCGCCTCGCGCGACTTGTAGAGCGGCTTGGTCAGGTAGTGCAGCACGGTCTTGCGCCCCACCTGCAGCTCCACCTGCGCCTGCATCCCCGGCCGGAGGTCGATCGCGCCGGGAGGTTCGGTCAGACGCACCGTGACCCGGTAATGCGCGCCCGCCTCGGGGCGACGCTCGTCCTCGAACGTGTCGGCCGAGACCACCTCCACCCGGCCCTCCAGCGTGCCCCAGATCGTGTAGTCGTAGGCCGAGAGCTTCACCGTCGCAGGCTGGCCCGTCTGGACATGGGCGATGTCCTTGGGCGCTACCCGCGCCTCGACGAAGACGGCGTCCTCCGCCGGGACGATCTGGAGGATCTCCTCGCCGGGGCGCACGACTCCACCGATCGTGGTCACCGACAGCGACTTGACCACGCCATCCATCGGCGCGCGCAGCACCGTGCGCGACAGCTGGTCCTCGGCCGCGCGCAGCGCCTGCCGCAGGGTGCCGAGTTCGGCCACCGTCTTGGCATGAGCCTCCGCCCGGGCCAGCTCGGCCTGGGTCACGATCTCGTCCCGGCGCATGACGGCATCCGCATGGGCCTTGCGCGCACGGGTCACCTCGATCAGGGGCGCGGCGTTCTGAGCGTGCAGGTCCTCCAGCAGCCGCAGTTCGGTCGCGGCCTCGGTGGCCACCTTGTCTGCCCCGCCGGTGCGGCGCGCCACGTCCTCGGCACGCGCCGCCAGCAGCGCACGTTCGGACGCGGCCATGTCGGGATTCGCCTCCTCCAGCGCCGCCGGCACCGCCATCTCGGCCGCCCCGGCCAGTTCCGCCTCGAGCCTGAGGCGCCGGATCTCCAGCGCGGTGATCTGCTCGGACAGGTCGTCGACCTCGGTGCGGTAGCGGGTGGCGTGCAACCGCGCGACCACGTCGCCCTGCGCGACCCGGTCCCCCTCGGCCACCTCCAGCGCTTCGAGGATGCCACCCTCGAGGTTCTGGATGATCTGCGGCCGTGACGAGGACACCACCTCGCCGTCCGCGCGCACGATCTCGTCGAGGCCCGCCACCGCCGCCCACGCGACGAAGGCCACCACAGCAAGCGCCACCAGCCGGATCATCCGAGACGGTCGCGCCAGCCGCACCGCCATCTGGCCCGGAAGGTCCGCCGCGGCGCTCATCCCTGCCCCCCGGCGCGGGCGAGATGGGCCAGAACCTCGTCGCGCGGCCCGTCCACAGCGACGCGGCCCGCCGACAGGATCACCGTGCGCGACGCCAGCGACAGGATCGGCACGCGGTGCGTGGCGATGACCGCAGTGCGCCCCTCGAGCCAGCCCTCCAGCCGCGAGATCAGCGTTTTCTCCAGCGTCTGGTCCAGCGCCGCCGTGGGCTCGTCCAGCAGCACCACGTCCGGATCCTGCAGCCAGAGCCGCGCCCAGCCGACGCTTTGCCGCTGGCCGACCGACAGCCCGGCCCCGCCGTCACCGATGGCAAGGTCGAGTCCCTTCGGATGCGCGCTGACGAACGGCCCCAGACCGGCGAAGTCGAGCGCCGCCAACAGCCGCGAGTCGTCGGTCTCGAGCAGCGACAGGTTCAGGTTCTCACGCAGCGTGCCCTGGAACAGCCGCACCTCCTGCCCCAGCATTCCGATGCCCCGTCGCAGGTCCGCGGGGTCGATCTGCCCGACCTCGGCGCCATCGATCAGGAGCCGCCCTGCCTCGGGGGTGTAGAGCCCGGACAGAAGCTTCAGCAGCGTCGACTTGCCCGATCCGTTCGTGCCCATCAGCGCCACGCGCTGCCCGGGCCGGATCGCGAGAGCCTGCACGTCGAGGACCGGCGGGCCGTCGTCGTAGCGGAAGGTCACGCCCCGCAGATCGAACCGCCCCTCGATGCGGTCCCGCCGCAGGTAGCTGCGACCATCTGCGCGGTCCTGCGGCGCGTGCGCGATCTCGTCCAGCGCGCCGAGCGCCGCGCGCACGTTGCCCCAGCGCGCCAGCAAACCGGCCAGCTGGGTAAGCGGCGCGAGCGTCCGCGAGGTCAGGATCCCGGTGGCAATGATCGCGCCCACGGTGAACTCCCCGGCGAAGACGAGGTAGGTGCCCGCGACCACGGCGCAGACATAGGTGGCCTGCTGCACGCCCTGCGCCCAGAAGGTCAGCGCCGCGGTCAGACGACGCTGATCCGAGCTTTTCCACGCCTGCACGGCCACCAGCTCCTCCCAGAGCCGGCGAAACCGCGCCTCGCCGCGGGCGCCCTTGATGGTGTCTAGCTCGCCCACCGCCTCGTGCAGGAGACGCGACTGGCGCACGCCCGCGCCCTGCATGTCCTGCGTGAGACGGATCATCCGGCCCTGCAGCAGCAGCCCCGGCAGCACCATCAGGACGCCGCCCGCGACCAGCACCCAGACGAGCCCACCGGCGATGGACCACACCAGCCCGAGAAAGATCAGCAGGAACGGCAGGTCGGTAACCGCACCCACGGTGGACGCGGTGAAGAACTCACGTACCGAGCCGAAATCGCGCATCGCCGAGAACAGCCGCGCGGGTCCGCGCGCGGCGGCCTCCGAGCGCATCGCCAGCAGTCGGTCCATCAGCCGCGCCTGCACCATCACTTCGATCTGCCGTCCCGCGCCATCGAGCAGTTGCGCCCGCGCTGCCTTGAGCAGCCCTTCCAGCACCAGCGCGAGCGCCGCCCCGCCCGCCAGCACCCAGAGCGTCGCCTCGGACTGGTGCGGGATCACTCGGTCGTAGACCTGCAGCGAGAACAGCGCGACCGCGACGGCCAGCAGGTTCGCCACCATCGAGCCCAGCGCCACCTCGCCGAAGATCCGGGTGAAGCGGGGAAACTCGCCCCAGAACCAATGCCGGGTCCCGGCGCGGGCTGCATGGGTCTCGGCCAGGCGGTGCAGAGTTGTCTCGGCGGTGACGATCGTGCCGGCGAAATGCGCGTGAAACTCGTCTTCGGGGACGGTGGTGCGGCGCCCGCGGGCCTCGGCGTCGTGGATGTGGATGGCGCCCGCGTCTACCTCCAGCACCAGAACCGCCTGTCCCGACGACATCAGCGCGAGCACGGGGGCTTCGGTGATTTGCTGGACCGCACGCACCTCCGCTGCAAGACCGGCAGCGGAGAGACCCGCCGCCAAAACCGGACCGTCATAGCTGTCATCTGCCCCGGCCGCGCGGGTCAGCGCCTCGAGCAGATCGGCGCGCGGCCCCTCGACCCCGCGGAGACGCGCGAACAGGCGCAAGAGGTCGGCCCGGGCCTCTGCGCGCGAACTGTGGCGCGCGCGGACAGGTGCGGCCCGGGTCTCGGCGCCCCCGATCGCGTGCAGGGTCGGCGCGGTGGCGACGGGCGCGGTCACAGGCTGCGCCCGTCGAAGAGAACGCCCAACCGGTGCGCCAACTCGATCTCGGCCCGAAGCGCGCGATGGTCGAGCGCGATCGCGGTCTCGGCGGCGGAGGCATAGCTTTCGTAGACGCCCACGAGCTCCATGACCGTGCGTCCGCCGCCCTCGTACTGGCGCTGGAACAGGTCGAGGTTCGACCGGGCCTGCGCGACCAGAGCGCGTGCGTTCCCGGCCTGCCGGACCAGCGCGTCACGGTCTGCCCGAAGCGCTGCGACGTCGCGCGCGGCGGTCGCGCGGGCGTCGGTCACCACGCGCTCGGCTGCCTCGCGGGTGGCCTCGATTGCGGCGAGCGACGCGCCGGTCCCAAGCCCCAGCGCCTGCGCGGTATCGAGCCGCAGGCCGCCCGCCACACCGCTCCCATCGCTGCGGGCCGAGACCCCGAGGCCGGGGAGGTGACCGGCGCGGGCCATGTCGGCCTCGGCCATGGCGCGGGCGCGCAGCGCCTCCGCTTCGGCGACGGACAAGGGTTCCGTGCCCTCGGGCAGTGGGCCGAGGGTGCCGGTTCCCGCAACCATTGGCCGCGCGCCATCAGCCAGCGCGGCCAGCTCCGCCTCGGCGCGGTTGGCGTCCGAGCGCGCCCGGTCGCGGTCGGCGGCGATGTCGGCCAGTTTCTGGCGCAGCACGGTCAGGTCCGACGGGTTGGCGACACCGCCGGCGGCGCGCGCGCTCATCACCCGCTCGAACTCGGCCATGTCGACATGGGCCGTGGCGAAGTGATCCGCCGCCCGCCGCGCCTCGAGCCCCCGCAGGTAAAGCAGCAGGCCGTCGCGCACGCGGTCGTTGCCGTCCTGCGCAAGGCGCACCGCGGCGGCCTCAGCCTCGGCCCGGGCAAGATCGCGCTCGGCCCTGCGCCGACCGTTGTCGAACAGCACCTGGTTCAGCACGAGGTCGGTGACCACGTCGCCCAGCGAGGTCAGCGACACCGATGGTCCGAGCGTCGGCAGCCAGTTCCGCGCCGCCGCGCTCTCGCGCAGCTCGGCCACGCGCAGTTCGGCCTCGGCGACGCGCGCGTCCGAGGCCATGACAGCCCGCGCCACCTCGGCATAGGGCGTGCCGGGCACGAGCACGCTCTGGCGCGCCGACAGTCCGGCGATCAGGGCGGATCGGGAGGCGGCTGCGTCACGCTCCTCCGCCACTTGCCGGGCGGGCCTCTCGCTGCCTCCCGCGGCGAAGCGGCTCACGCCCTCGGGCACCCAGCCGGGCGCAGTCGCGCCGGAACAGGCCGACACGAGTGCGCCCAGTCCGAGCGTACCGATGATGCGAATGCCGATGCGGCCGGTGGCGATGGCCATGTCTCCCGTCCTCCCCAGAGGGCGCCGGTCCGCGGACGGACCGGCGGTCTTGGTTCAGATGACGACGTGGGTGATGTCGTCCTCGATCTTAAGCGTCCCGTCGCCGAGGGCGTAAACGTTCAGCCCTTGGCCGTCCGCCTCCGTCTCGGTCCCGGTCGCCACGGCGCCGGTCGCGGTCACGTCATCGTCCACCCCGCCGCGCACGGTGAGGGTGTCGTGCGCCTCACCGGTCAGGGCGGCGAGCTGCGCCTCGGTGATGCTGAGCGCGCTGTCCTCGGCGAACTGGAGGTCGATGGTCCCGATCTCGAACCGCGCGAGCGTGTCGGCCAGCGTGTCGGTCATCGCCACGTCCGAGGTCGTGGTGTCGTCCACCACGAGGTAGGTCCCCACGACGTTGCCCGCGTCGTCGGCCGCAGTGATGACGAGATGGGAGCCGTCCGGCACCACCTCGCCGAAGGCGAAGGCGGTCTCGTTCAGGATGGGAATGTCCACCGAGACAGCCTGCACCGGGTCGACGCTGGTGTCGCCGGTCACGTGACCGATGGAAACCTCGGCGTCGGTCGTCTCGATCGAGATCCCGCGCAAGCCAGTGTGGTCGCGGGTGTAGCTCTCGACGTTCGGGGCATCGGGCGCGACGGTGTCGATCTCGATGCCCTCGGTGACCGAGCGGGTGTTGCCGGCGGCGTCCGTCGCCTCGACGGTGATCGGCACCGACAGCTCTCCGCGCGGTATGCCGGCCGCTGGAATGTCCACGGTCCAGGTGCCGTCCGCGCCCACCGAGGCGGCGTAGCTGCCGCCGGCGAAGGAGAAGCTGACCGACGATCCCGCCTCGACCGTGCCGCCGACAGTGATGCCGGCGCGCGCCTCGGCGGCGTTCACGGTGCCGTCGCCGGTCACCGTCTCGCTGTCGAGGGTCAGCGGAGAGACCTCGGTATCCACGCGGAACGCATGGGAGGCCGTGGCGCTGTTGCCGGCGAGATCGGTGGTCGTGACCTCGGCCACGGTGTCGTAGGTGCCGCGCGGCAGTTCCGCGGGCGCGAAGCTCGCGGTCCAGCTTCCGTCGGCCTCGACGATGGCGGGCTTGGTCACGCCGCCCAGGGTGACGAGGACGGTGGCGCCAACCTCGGTCGTGCCGGTCAGAACGATGCCGTCGGCCCGCTCGGCCGCGTTCACCACGTCGTCGCCTTCGAGCGGCTGCGCGGTGATGCCGAAGTTCTCGACCTCGGTGTCGACGCGCACGCTGTCGGTGCGTGCCAGGCTGTTGCCGGCCGCGTCGGTGATGCGCGCCGTGATCTCGGCATCGTAGGTGCCGGAGGCCACCTTGTCGGCAGCGAAGGTCGCGGTCCAAGCGCCGTCTGCGCCGGTCGTCACCTCCTGTGCCATGCCGGCAAGCGTTACGGTGACCACGGCGCCGGGATCGGACGTGCCGGTCAGCACCACGCCATCCGACGCCTCGGCCGCGTTGACGATGTCGTCGCTCTCGACCGGGTCGGGGTCGATGGTCAAGGTGCCAGCGACGGTGTCGATCACGACCGCGCGGGTCACCGTCTCGGTGTTGCCGGCGCGGTCCGTGGAGGTGGCGTCGAGCGTCGCGGTCAGTTCACCGCGCGGAACCGCGCCCGACGGGAATGTCGCGGTCCAGGAGCCGTCGGCGGCGACCTCGGCCTCGGCCGTGGTGCCGTTCAGGGACAGGGTGACGGTGGCGCCGGGTTCCGTGGTGCCGGTCACGGTCAGGCCCGCCGCGCGCTCGGCGGCGTTCACCACGCCGTCTGCACCTCCGATGCCGCCGTCGATCGCGAAGTTCCGCACGAGCATGTCGACGTCGATCTCGCCCTCGGCGGTCTCGGTGTTGCCGGCTGCGTCGATCGCAGTGGCGCGGATGGTCACGATCTGCTCGCCTTCCGGCAGGTCGGTCGCGTCGAAGTCCACCGCCCAGCTGCCGTCCGCCGCCACCGTGACGGTGCGGCTGGCGCCGTTCATCTCGACCGCCACGGTCGCGCCGGGCTCGCCCGCGCCGGTCAGCGTCACGCCGTCGGAGCGTTCGGCGGCGTTCACCACGCCGTCGCCCTCGACCGCGTCGTCGTGGATCGAGACCGAGGTCTCGGTGTCAACGACCACCGCATCGGCAATCCGCGTGGTATTGCCGATGGCGTCGCTTGCCGTGACGATCAACGGCTCGGAATAGGTGCCCTCCACGATCACGGTCTCGGAGATGACGACGCTCCAGCCGCCTTCGGCATCCGCCACGGTCTCATGGCTTGCGCCGCCCACGGTGACGGTCACCGTCGCGCCGGCCTCGGAGGTGCCCGCGATGCGGACACCGTCGGATTGGTCCTCGGCGTTGACCACGTGACCCACGGCATCCGTGCCCTCGCTGATCTCGAGCGGCGGCGGTGTCACGTCGATCAGGATATCGGGCCGCGCGAGGTTGGTTGCGGGTCCGCCCTCCTCGAACACGGTGACGCGCGCGACGTGGTCGCCGTCCGGGGGGAAGCTGTCGCCCTCGAACACCACCTCGTAGCGGGCACTTTCGGTGGCCACGGTGGTCTGCGTCTCGTCGCCGATGGTGACCGTGACGGTCGCGCCCGGCTCGGCATCGCCCGAGATCACGATGCGCGGGGTGTCGGCCTGTGCGATGCGGATCGGCACGTCGGCGTCGTCGATGGTGGGCACAACGCGTGTCGTGCCGGCGTCACCGGGAGTGTCGCCGGACGGCTCCGGGGTCTCGGACGTCTCGTCCTTGGCCGAACCGCCCCCGCCCGCGGTGCCTCCCGCGGTCTCCTCCTCGTCGGAGGTCGCGGGCGTCTCGCCGTCGTTGCCGTTGTCGCTCGCGGTTTCCTCGCCGCCGGTGTCGGTGTCGGGCCAGCCGGTCGACGTGCGCCCGCCCTCGCCTTCGTCCTCCGAGGTCTCGTCGTCGTCCTTGTCGTCGTCTCCGCCCTGCAGCCCGGCGCCCAGAAGCGCTGCGCCCCCAAGGCCCGCCGCACCGAGGCCAACGCCCGATCCCAGTCCGCCGAGGCCGAGAAGACCCGTCGCCATCATGCTGACATCGTCATCGCCGGTCGCGGCGGCCTCGACCACCTCCACCTGCGGCGCTCCGTAGAAGACCAGCGCGTCGGACGGGCTCCACTTTTCGCCGGTCGTGACATGCTCGTACTGCGCCAGAAGGACGCCGCCCGCCGCCTCGTCGAAGCTGACTTCGTAAAGAGCCCGGTCGGCCGACAGGTAGAGCGTCCCGTCAGAGCCGAAGTAATCCTCGACCACGATCACACGGCCATCGGCCAGCGTGATGAGCAGGTCATCTCCGGAGCGATCGAAGCCGCGCAGGTCGGCCTGCCGAAGGTTTAGGGACATATCCGCGCCGGGGCGGCCGGAAATCGCGAAGCCCGTGGCATCGTCGCCCACGACTCCCCGCTCGACCGCGCCCACACGGGGACGGACAACGAAATCAATCGTTTTCATGTATTACACCGCTACTGCCTCGTGGCGGCTGATTTTTTCGGATGCCGCCTGTTCTATGTCAGTTCGCTACCCCAAAGCCGCCACATTCTCCAACGGGCTTTCGGCGGGGTGCAGCGGAGACGCCCGGGCTTGTTGCGATTTGCCAACAGGGCCGGAAAAGGTGAGCAGAAGCGGTTAACCTTCAGCCTTTACGGGAAATATCGAATCTTCGCGATGTTTGTGCACGGCCGAATATCGTGCTGTCAGATCAGGGGACGCGGGCGCGGCAGCTTGCTCTCCACGAGGCCCATTTCCTCAAGCGCCTGGATATCGTTGACGGTCAGCCGGCCCTCGCTCCAATTGGCGATCTGGCGTTCGCGCAGTTTGGCCAGCGTCTTGTTGGTATGCACGAGCGAGAGGCCCAGCGCATCCGCCAGGTCCTGCTGACGGTAGGGCAGCGGCACCGAGCGACGCTCGTCCATCTGCAGCGCTTCGAGCCGACGGTAGATTCGCGACAACGCCCAGCACATGCTCTCGAACGCGGATTTCTGGCCGATGGCGGTCAGCGCCTCGCCGAGGAATCGCTCTTCCGAGGCGGCGATCCACGTCAGGTCGTAGGCGCGAGCGGGGAAATTGCGAAAAAGCGACCAGAGCTCGTTTCTGTTGAAGACGCAGAGCGTCATCGACGTGGTGCTGTCGACGCTGTGGGTCATCTGGTTCATCACGCCCGCCTGCAGGCCGATCAGGTCACCGGGAAAGATGAAGCTCAGAACTTGTCGCCGCCCGTCCTCCAGCAGCTTGTAGCGCAGACCGAAGCCTTTGAGTGCAGTGAAGATTTGCGGCGAGCTCGATCCGGCGGACAGGATCGGCGTGTCCGGCTGGACGGTCATTTCGCCGACCTTGAAGCGCTCCATGAAGGCCTCCTCGGCCTCGCTGAGCTGCTGGAACAGCGGGAAGTTCCTGATCGGACAGAACCGGCATTTGATGGACATGATTTTTCCCGCTCGTATGTCACAGTTTAATGCGGCGCAGTCTCGATCGTTCCAAAAGCACCCCCAAGACGACGAGTCCGAAAGGGAATCTCAAGGATCGGGCAGGAAGCGACGGTTATGCGATTCGTATTGCTGAGCGAGGATCGCGTGATCGCCGAGGATGCCGCGGCGATCATCAGGGATGTCGAGCCGACGTCCGAGGTGGTGATCTGCGCCGATCTTGCGAAGGCCCTCGACCACGCCCGCGACCCGGTGCCGCCGGTCGCGGTGGTAATGGTCGAGCCACGGCGTGCGCTGGACGGTCATCCGCTGACCCTTCTGGCCCTCGCGCGGGGCTTCCGGGTCCTCGTCATGTCGGAACAGGACGCGGCTCTGCCCGCGCACGTATCGGAACACGTCCGGAGCGCCCCGATGCCTTTCACATCGGAGAGCTTCGGACTGCTGATTTCGCGTCTCGTTCGGGACAGGTCGCAAGGCTGAGGGGCCACTGGCGGCCTGGACCGGACGGGCGTGGAAGCGCAAGGGTCGCATCCCGCCGGTGCGGCCCTTGTCGTTTCCGGGGTCCTTTTTTCCAGATTGACCGGCACCGGTGCGCGCCAGCGCAGGGGATGCCTGCGCGCGCACGAATTGTCCGCACCAGCCCAGGGGCTACTCTTCCGTCAACTGAGATCGCATCGAAAGGGGAGCGTCATGGGCCTGCTCATCGACGGAGAATGGCACGACAAGGGGTACGACACCGAGAAGCACGGTGGGAAATTCGTGCGCTCGGAAACCAAGTTCCGCAACTGGATCACACCGGACGGCAGCGCTGGTCCATCGGGCGAGGGCGGTTTTCCGGCCGAGAGCGGCCGCTACCACCTCTATGTCAGCTATGCCTGCCCCTGGGCGCACCGCGCCCTGGTGTTCCGGGCGCTCAAGGGGCTTGAGGACCATATCGGCGTGTCGGCCGTGCATCCCGACATGCTGTCCGAGGGCTGGGAATTCCGCGAGGACTTCCCGAACGCCACCGGCGACCGGCTCTTCGGGCTCGATTACCTGCGCGAGGTCTATCTCAAGGCCGATCCGAACGTCTCGGGCCGCGTGACCGTGCCGGTCCTGTGGGACAAAAAGCGCGAGACAATCGTCTCGAACGAGAGCGCCGAGATCATCCGCATGTTCAATTCGGCCTTCGACGGCATCACCGGCAACACCGATGACTACTGGCCGGAGGATCTGCACGAGGCCATCGAGCCGGTGAACGCGCGCATCTACGACACCGTCAACAACGGCGTCTACAAATCCGGCTTCGCCACCAGCCAGGAGGCCTACGAGGAGGCTGTGCACCCGCTCTTCGACAGCCTCGACTGGATCGAGGGCATCCTGTCCGAGAATCGCTATCTGATGGGGGACCGGATCACCGAGGCCGACTGGCGGCTCTTCACCACGCTGATCCGGTTCGACAAGGTTTATCACGGCCACTTCAAGTGCAACCGCAACCGGATCGTCGATTACCCGGCGACGTGGGGCTACTTGCGCGAGCTCTACCAGTGGCCGGGTGTGGCCGACACGGTGGAGTTCGATCACATCGTCCGGCACTACCACTACAGCCATCCGTCGGTGAATCCGCACCGGATCATTCCGATCGGGCCCGACCTCGATCTCGATGCGCCCCACGGGCGCGAGCGGCTGAAGGCGGCGTAAGAGAAGCGCCCCGTGCCCGGCCATCAGAGCGGCCGGCGCGGGGTTCCGTGATGCTCGACCAGCTTGGCAAGGTCGTCCGGCGCGGTGGTCGACGGCAGGAACGCGGCAGCGTTTGAGACGTAGTTGAAGATGGTGCCGTCCGAAAAGAACGTGGTGTTGGTGACGAAGACCACCTTGCATTCGGGCTGGCGGTAGCTCGCGAGATCGGCGATCGCCAGCGCGCTGCCCTCTTCCAGAACGACCTCGAGGACGATGACGTCGAAGGTCACGTCCTCAAGCAATGCGACCGCCTCGGCGCCCCCGGTGGCGACCCAGACATCGGCCCCCTCTCGGATCAGCGCGTTGCGCCAGATCCCTGCCAGTTCGGCCCGGCTTTCGACGATCAGAACATTCACCGCTCGACCGACTCCCCTGACGTAAGGCATGCAACCTTACGAACCACGCATACGTTCCGCTTGTCGGCCGCCCGCCTGTCCCTGTGACACGGTTCGGTCGGCTGGCTGGCTGAGCCCCGGGGACCCGATCCCGGTCCGGCCGTTGCTGTCGCCTGCCGTGATGATACTGTGATTTACGAAAAATCGCGAGGATTGAATGCACCGTTTCCGTCTTTTGTCCCTGAGCGCCGCGGCACTGCTGACTGGCGCGGCAGCGGCCCAGCCCACCGCCGCCCAGGAGGCACCGATCGTGGCCTGTGGCGGTGATTTCTCGACGTTCCTGTCCGAGATGCGCGCCGAGGCGGAGGCGCGCGGCGTGCCCTCGGATGCCGCCGCCCGGTTCTTCGGCGGCCTTTCCCGTGATTCCAGCGTGATCGCCGCCGACCAGCGCCAAGGCATCTTTCAGGCGCCGTTCACCGACTTCGCGCGCCGGCTCATCAGCGCCAGCCGCCTCGAGCGGGGCCAGCAAGTGGCGGACCGCTATGCCTCGATCTTCGACCGGATCGAGACCGAATACGGTATCTCGCGCGGCATCCTGCTGGCCTTCTGGGCCTTCGAGACCGACTACGGTGCGATCCAGGGCGACTACAACACGGCCAACGCGCTGGCGACGCTGTCACACGACTGCCGCCGGCCCGAGCTCTTCCAGCCTCAGCTGCTGGCCGCGGCCGAGCTGTTCGCCCGCGGGGACATGACGCTGGATACGACCGGCGCCTGGGCCGGCGAGATCGGCATGGTGCAGATGCTGCCCGAGGACATCATCGAGAACGGCGTCGACGGTGACGGTGACGGCCACGTCACGCTCAAGACCTCTGCCCCCGACGCGCTGATGTCCGGGGCCGCGATGCTGTCGTCGCTGGGATGGCGGCCGAACGAGCCATGGCTCGAAGAGGTCGACATGCCCGCGGAGTTCGACTGGTACCAGACCGGGCTCGAGACGACGAAACCCGCCTCGGAATGGGCCGCCATGGGCGTGCAGCCGCGCGACGGCTCGGTCGACGCGCCGAACCTGCCCGCCTCCATTCTGCTGCCGCAAGGGCGCGGCGGACCGGCTTTCCTCGCCTACCCGAACTTCAGCGTTCTGTTCGAGTGGAACAAAAGCTTCACCTACGTGCTGACCGCCGCCTACTTCGGCACGCGGCTCGAAGGCGCACCGGTTTTCGACGCCGGCAACCCGGCGCCGGGTCTCGACGGGGACGCGATGGTCGCGCTGCAGGAGGCTCTCCAAGCGCGGGGCTATGATGTCGGCGGTGCCGACGGCATCCTCGGTGCGGGCACCCGCGCGGCGGTTCGCGACGTGCAGCGCGAGCTCGGTCTGCCGGCGGACGCGTGGCCGACCCGCGAGCTGCTGAACCGGCTCTGAAAGCCGACCATGCCGGTCCGGTTCTGTCGGTCCGGCACGTCCGCCTAAGGCAATTCTGCGAAGTCCGAAGCTTGAGTCAGGCGCCCAGAACGTCCGGCAGCGCCATGCCGCGCAGGATCGTCTCGGCGTCCTGCGCGCCGCGCCCCGCCCGCTGCGCTCGGGTGACCTCGACCGCGCCCGGGCCACAGGCGATCGTGAAGCCGCCGAGATGCGTACCCGGTGCCGCCTCGGGCGCGCCCTCCGCCAACCTTGACCCCAGAAGCTTGATCCGCTCGTCCCCGGCCTCGGTCCAGGCACCGGGGAACGGAGCCATGCCCCGGATCAGGCGATCCACCTCGACTGCCGGGCGGGTCCAGTCTATCCGCGCCTCGGCCTTGTCGATCTTGGCGGCGTAGGTCACGCCGTCCTCTGGCTGCGGCTCGGGCGCCAGTGCGTCGAGCCGGCCCAGCGCCTCGACCACGGCCTCGGCGCCCATGACGCTCAGCCGGTCGTGAAGGTCGCCCGTGGTGTCCTCGGGGCCGATCGCCGTCTTGCGGCGCAGCAGCACCGGCCCGGTGTCGAGCCCCGCCTCCATTTGCATGATGCAGACGCCGGTGCGGTCGTCGCCCGCGAGGATCGCGCGCTGGATCGGCGCGGCGCCGCGCCAGCGCGGCAGGAGCGAGGCATGGATGTTGAGGCAGCCGCGCGGCGGAATGTCGAGGACCGCCTGCGGCAGGATCAGGCCGTACGCCACGACCACCGCGGCCTCGGCGCCGAAGGTACGCAGCTCGTCCTGCGCCTCCTGACCCTTCAGGCTGACGGGGTGGCGCACCGGCAGGCCCAGCGCTTCGGCGCGCGCCTGCACGGGTGACGGGCGGTCGCGCTTGCCCCGTCCGGCGGGGCGCGGCGGCTGGCTGTAGACGGCGACGATGTCGTGCCCGGCCTCGACCAGCGCGTCGAGCACCGGCACCGAGAAGTCGGGCGTTCCCATGAAGATCAGGCGCATCGGCAGGGCCTCCTTGTCCACGCGTGGTCCGCGCGCCCCGCCCTAGCGCGCCGCAGGGCCGGAGGAAAGCCGCGCCACCGCCCAGCGGGCGGCGTCAGCCACCGTCTCGTCAGGATCCTCGCAAAGCCCCTGCGCCACGGCGCGCAGCCGCTCGGACCCGGAATTGCCGATCGCGTAAAGGACGTTGCGCACGAAGCGATTGCGCCCGATCCGCTTGATCGGCGAGCCCGAGAACCGCGCGCGAAAGCACGCATCGTCGAGCACCGCCAACTCGCCCAGGTCGGGAGACACGAGATCGGGCCGCGCGTGATATTTCGCCTCGCGCGCCTCCGCAGCGAACTTGTTCCAAGGACAGACCGCGAGGCAGTCGTCGCAGCCGTAGATCCGGTTGCCGAGCGCGGGCCGCAGTTCCGGGTCCACCGGCCCATGATGCTCGATCGTCAGGTACGAGATGCAGCGCCGCGCATCGAGCTGGTAGGGCGCGGGAAACGCGTTCGTCGGGCAGATGTCGAGGCAGGCCCGGCACGACCCGCAATGGTCGCGCTCGGCCGCGTCCACGGGCAGCTCCAGCGTCGTGAAGATCGACCCGATGAAGAACCACGACCCCATGTCGCGGCTGACGAGATTGGTGTGCTTGCCCTGCCAGCCGAGGCCCGCGGCCTCGCCCAGCGGTTTCTCGGGCACGGGCGCGGTATCGACAAAGACCTTCACCTCGCCCCCGGCCTCGGCGATGAGCCACCGGGCAATCCGCTTGAGCTTCTTCTTCAGGACGTCGTGATAGTCGCGGTTCTGCGCGTAGACCGAGACGGTGCCGCTCTCGCGCCGTTCCAGCGCGGCCAGCGGATCGGTGTCGGGGGTATAACTTTCACCCAGCATCAGCACCGTGCGCGCCTCGGGCCAGAGAACCTGCGGGGCGCCGCGCCAGTGTGCCCGGTCGGCGAGCCAGTTCATCTGCCCGTGCCGGCCGCGCGCGAGGAACTCGGTCAACCGGTGCGGCACCTGCGGCACGTCCCACGGCCGGCACGTCCGCGCGAGGGCAAAGCCCTCTGCCTCGGCCTGCGCCACGAGGCGGGCCCTGAGTTCGCCGGGATCGGTATCGGTCTGCGGCACGTCGCGCTGGCCTCCGGAGGACGTGGGCTGGCTTCTGGTGGCCGGAACGCGGCACCTGCGGCCCTTCCCGCGCAATACCTGCAACCGGCGCCGAACGAAACCGGGGCGGGCGCGTGTGGCCGGGCCCCACGCGAACGAAACGTTACCGCTTGCCCTCCAGCCGGTCCGCGAGAATGCCCAGCGGGTGCCGGACAGCCTGCCCACCGAACCGCTCCGCCTGGCAGCGGCAGGAAAACCCGGTGGCCGCCGCGTCGTCCGTGTCCGACAGCGGCGCGGCCCACGACAGGTCGAACAGCCGCCGCGACATCTCCTGATGCCGGGCCTTGTGTCCGAACAGTCCGGCCATGCCGCAGCAACCTGTGGCCGGGGTTTCGACCCGCAGGCCCACGGCCTCGAACACCGCGGCCCATGTCCGGCCCGTGCCCGGCGCCGCCGTCGCCTCGGTGCAGTGCGAGAAGAGCGGGATCGGTGTGCCGGGCTCGGATACCCGCGGCCAGTCCGGACCGTCGGGCAGCGCCCGGGCGAGAAATTCCTGCGGCAGGAGCAACTCGGGCACGTCGCGCCCGGATTTGCGGTAGTCCTGCCGGACCGCCATGACGAAGGCCGGGTCGAGCCCGATCATGGGCACCCCGGTCCGCGCGCCCGCGCGCAGAGCGCCGGTCAGCCGATCCGCCATCCGCGCGAACCCGGCCCTGTCTCCCATATCGCCCGCCGCCTTGCCCGACGGCATCATCCGCACGAAGAGCGGCCGGTAGCCCAGCGCCTCCAGCCCCCGCCGCACGTCGGTCTGCGCGGCCTCGTCGAAGAGCGCGCTGAACCAGTCCTGCCAGACCAGCACGGCGTTGTCCGGCAGCGCTCCTGTTCCAAGCTCGGCCGCCTCGATCCGCGCACGGCGCGGCACCGGCCGGGCCAGCTCGCCGGGCAAGTCGCGCAGGGACAGCACGCGCTCGGCCAACGGGCGCAAGAGCGGAAAGACCGGCCGCCCGAGCGGCGCGACCTTTGCCAGCCAGGGGCTGAATCGCTCGGCCAGCAAGGTCAGCCGGTCGGTCAGAGGGCGGCGGTGACGGGCGTAGTAGTCGGCATAGAACGCCCCGCGCATCCAGGGAATGTCCACCTGCACCGGGCAGCTCGACGTGCACGCCTTGCAGCCGAGGCAGGTGTCGAGCACGCCCAGAAGGTCGGCCTCCTCGATCTCGGCCGCGCCGTCCCGCCCCCGGTGCCACGCCCTGAGCGCGTCGGCCCTGCCCTTCGGCGAATGGCGCAGGTCCTCGGTGGCCTTGAAGGACGGGCACATCGGCGTCGCGGCGGCGTAGCTCAGGCATTGCGCGTTGCCGTTGCAGCGAAACGCATTCTGCAAAGGATCGCCGTCGGCCGCGTTGAATGGCCGGAACGGCGTCGTGGCGATGCCCATGACGGGCTGGCCCGCGGTGACCAGCTTGCCCGGGTTGAACCGGTCCGACGGGTCGAAGGCGGCCTTCACGCCCTGCAATGCGGCAAATGCCTCGGGCCCGATCCAGCGTTCGAGGTAGGCGCCGCGCACGCCTTTGCCGTGCTCGCCCCAGAAGATACCGCCATGCGCCACGACAAGATCGAAGATGGCATCCGAGACCGCGACCAGTGTCTCGCGGTCGTCCTCGGCGTCGATGTTCAGCGCGGGGCGGATGTGCAGACAGCCGACGTCCACGTGGCCGTAGATGCCGAAGCTCAGCCCGTGCCGATCGAGGATGGCGAGGAACCCGTCGAGAAAGTCGGCGAGCGCCTCCGGCGGGACCACGCAGTCCTCCACGAAGGCGACGGGTCGCGCGCGTCCCGTGACCTTGCCCAGAAGCCCCACCCCGGCGGAGCGAATCGCCCAGAGGGCACGGATCTCGTCCGCGTCCGCCGCCACATGGACCGCGCGGATTCCGTCGAGGCCGTGCAACCGGTCACGGCACGATGCGATCCGCGCGTCGAGGTCGTCGGGATCGTCGCCGTTGAACTCGAGGAAGGTATAGGCCAGCGGCCCGGTTCCCGTCGGGCGCAGTCCCTGCGGCAGGCCCGAGAGCAGCCCGGCCTCTTCGGCCAATTGCTGCACGCGCTCGTCCATCACCTCGATCGCGGTGGGATCGTCCGCCAGCAGCGGTGTCGCGGCGGCAAGGGACGCGCGGAAGCTGTCGAATCCGGCGACGACCAGCCGCTTTTCCTTCGGCAGCGGGCGCAAGGCCAACCGCAGCCGCGTGATCGGGCCGAGCGTGCCCTCGGAACCCGGAAAGAGGCGCCACCACGCGAACGTCTCCGCATCGGGGCAGGCGCGTTCGAGGTCGTAGCCGGTGTAGCGCCGGGTCAGCCGGGGCGTATTGGCGACGAACGCGTCGCGGCCCGCGCGCGCGGCGACTTCGGCGGCGTCGAGCATCGGCCGCGCCCAGTCCGGCGCGGGCGCGAGGCTGGAGATCAGGCCCGAGCCGCGCGCGATCTCGACACCCAGAAGATTGTCCGAGGTCTTGCCGTAGACGCGCGAGCCCTTGCCCGACGCATCGGTCGAGACCATGCCGCCCACCGCGCAGCGGGTGGAAGTCGAGGTTTCGGGCGCGAAGAACAGCCCGTGCGGGCGCAGCCGCGCGTTCAGATCGTCGAGAACGATGCCCGGCTCCACCTCGGCCCAGCCTTCTGTGGCGTCGACCTTCAGAAGCCGCGCCATGTGGCGACGCATGTCCAGCACCAGACCGCGGTTCAGGCTCTGCCCGTTGGTGCCGGTGCCGCCGCCGCGCGGGGTCAGCGGAATTGTCGCGAATTCGGGCCGCTCCATCACCGCCATCAACGTCACCACATCCTCCGAATCGCATGGCGCTGCGACGATGTCCGGGCGGATGCGATAGACGGAGTTGTCGGTCGACATCGCCGCGAGAAGCGCGGTGTCGCGCTCGACCTCACCGCGAAAGCCGGCCTCGCGCAGGGCGGCGGGCAGTCGGTCGAGCGCGGGGGTGGCGTCTGGGGTCTGCTCGGTCACGTGGGGCCTCCTTCGCATACCATGTTGACCGATCCGGCCCGTTCACGGAAATAGAACATTATGACGTTATCTTCGGATTTCGCGAACGTGAACCTGCGCCATCTGCGCGCGATCCACGCCATCTGGCGCGAGGGCAGCTTTGCCCGCGCGGCGGAGCGGCTGGGCGTGGTGCCCTCGGCCCTGTCGGAAACCGTCCGGCAGGTGGAAGAGATTGCCGGGGCGCCACTGTTCGACCGCCGCACGCGCCCGCCCTCGCCCACCGCGATCGGCCTCGATTTCCTGCGCGAGACCAGGCCCGTTCTCGAGCAGTTGGACGCGGCCCTCGACCATGCCCGCGACCGCGCCCGCACCCAGAGCGGCGCGCTGCGGATCGGGGCCTCGCCCTCGGCCATCGGGGACATGGTGGCGCCCGCGCTGACGGCCTTCCGCCGCGATCATCCGGACGTGCCGGTGACCCTGCACGACGACGTGGCCGAGACCCTGGCCGACATGGTGTCGGACGGGCGGCTCGACCTCGCGGTGGCGGGGCGCGCCCGCACGTCGGCCGAGCTGATCCAGACGCCGGTGGGCGGCGATCGCTTCGGCCTCGCCTGCGCTGCCGATCACCCCCTCGCCCGGCGCGGCGGCTCGGCGACGCTGGACGAGATCGACCACACGACCATCATCCATCTCGGCGCGCAGACCGGGTCGGCGCTGTTGCTTGCCGGGACGCCCGGCCTGCCACGCGAAATGACATCTGGACCTCTGAGGACACACTCGACGGTCGCGCAGCTCTGCCTCGTTCGGGCGGGGGTCGGCGTGGCGCTGTTGCCGGAGAAGGCGGTCGGCCTGTTCAACGACCCGCAGATCCGCTTCGTCGGGATCGCGGATCTCGCGTTGGAGCGGCGGCTCTACCTGTTGCGTCCGGCGCGGCGCACGCCGCCGTGGACCGCAGGCGCGTTCCTGCGCGCGCTTGCCGCGCATCTCGGGCTGCCGGGTCTGAACGACCCGGCCTGAGCCCTCAGAAATCGAGATCGGCGTAGTGGGCGGGCACGGTGAAGCCCGGCACCTGGTCGGCGAGGATCGAGCGGAAGGCCGGCCGCGACTTGATCTTGGCGTACCAGTCCTTGACGCTTTCCTGCCGGTTCCAGTCCACGTCCGAGATGTAGTCGAGCGAGGACAGGTGCGCGGCCGCCGCGAAGTCGGCGAGGGTCATCGAGTCGCCTGCCAGCCAGCGGCGGTGATCCAGCAGCCACGCCAGGTAGTCGAGGTGATACTTGATCGCCTTCGCGCCGGCCTTGACGTTGCTCGAATCCGGAAAGCCGCTCTTGGTGATCTTCTTGTTCACCCGCTCGTAGAGCAGCTTAGACGTCACCTCGTGGTGGAACTTGTCGTCGAACCAGCCGACGAGACGGCGCACCTCGTAGCGCGCCTCGGGCTTGCGGGGCATCAGCGGCGGTTCGGGGACCGTCTCTTCGAGATACTCGCAGATGGCCATGCTTTCGGCCATCGTGCGTCCGTCGATCTTGAGGACCGGAACCTTGGCCGCGGGGTTGCGGCGCAGGAAGTCGGGGTCCTGTTCCCAGTAGCGCTCTTCGGCCAGTTCGACCTCGATCTTCTTCTCGGCGAGGACGAGGCGGACCTTGCGGCAGAATGGAGAGAGCGGCACGTGGTAAAGCTTGGCCATTTAGTCACCGGCTGCGTTCTATCCGGACCTACCTACAGCTTGCGCGGACGAATACAACCGCGACGACCGGCGCGTTCAGCCCTGGAAGCAGGCCGCACGACCGTCGCGGTCGATGGTCGCCGCGCCGTCGCGGATGGAAGCCGCGCGCCGCTCGACGAAAGCCGAGGGCCGCGATGGATCCCGCTCTTTCGGGTTGGGCAGGACCGCGGCCAGAAGCGCGGCCTGTCGCGAGGTGAGATCGGCCGCCGAGGTCCCGAAGTAGTGTCCGGCCGCGGCCTCGACGCCGAACACGCCCTCGCCGAACTCGGCCACGTTGAGATAGACCTCGAGGATGCGCCGCTTGGGCCAGATCGCTTCCATGCCGGGGGTCATCGCCGCCTCGAGTGCCTTCCGCACCCAGCTCCGGCCTTGCCAGAGGTAGACGTTCTTGACCACCTGCTGGCTGATGGTCGAGGCGCCACGATTGCCGCCCTCCTCGATCGCCAGCCGGATCGCGTCCATGTCGAAGCCCCAGTGACGGCAGAAGTTGGCGTCCTCGGCAGCAACGGCAGCCCGCATCATCACCGGGGCGATGGCGTCGGCATCGACCCAGTCGCGCTCGATCCCGCCCAGGCGCCGCGATTCGGCCAGCATGGTGATCGTGGTCGGCGGGTTCACCGTGCGGTAGAGCAGCAGGCCGCCGGCCCCGAGGACGGCGACGATCAGCAGAAGGCGGAACACCCAGCGCGCTACGACGGCTCCGGGCTGGATCGGCCGCCGCGCCGGTGGGTCGGTCTTGCCCTTGGTGGTGCCGCGGTCGCGCGCCTTGGCGCTTTTCGCTGCCATGCCCGTATCTCCTTTGCCCGTCCGACCGGGATACAGGCCGGGCCGCGGGGAAAAAAGACCCTCCGGCGGCGCTGCCAGCCAGCCGGAGGGGGTACTCACTCAGGTACAGTCACGGAACAGGTTCGCTAGACAGGCATGTGCATGCGAACAGACCCAGACTGCAGGGCGAAAGCGCATCGCGCGCGATGAAATCAAGGTGATTTTCTGACGCCCATGCGAGTCGACACATTCCATATGCAACTCGCAAGAGAGTCCCCGGCGACGCCCGAAGGCGCCGCCGGAGCCGCGTTCACTCGGCCGGGACCGCTTCGGCCTCGATCCCGAGGGGATAGGCGATCTTGTCGAGCATTTCCTTCGGGCAGACCTGCACGAAGTGCGGCAGCGCGTCGTCCCAATGCTGAAGAAGCTCCTGCGCCCGGCGGCTGCCGGTTTCCTCGGCGTGGCGCTTCACGAGGCCGGTCAGCTCGTCGACCCATTCCGGCGTCGTGACCTTGCAGGTCACGAGCGACGTCATGTTGAGCAGTTTCGGCGCCATGCCCTCGGGATCGTAAAGATAGGCCATGCCCCCGGTCATGCCGGCACCGAAGTTCGGCCCGAACGGCCCGAGGATCACGGCGACGCCGCCGGTCATGTATTCGCACCCGTTGGAGCCGCAGCCTTCGATCACCACATGCGCGCCCGAGTTGCGGACGGCGAAGCGCTCGCCCGCGCGGCCGGCGGCGAAGAGGAAGCCCTTGGTCGCACCGTAGAGCACCGTGTTGCCGATGATCGTGTTGTCGGCGGCGGTCAGCGGCGATGCCATCGGCGGGCGCACCACGATGGTGCCTCCCGAGAGCCCCTTGCCGACGTAGTCGTTGGCATCTCCCGAAACCTCGATCTTGAGGCCCGGCGCGGCGAAGGCGCCCAGTGACTGGCCGGCCGACCCCGTCAGCTTCACCGTCAGGTGGTCCGGCTGGAGCGTGTTGTTCATGCCGAACTTCTTGACGATGTGGCTCGAGACCCGCGTGCCCACCGTACGGTGCGTGTTCTGCACCGCGTAGGACAGCTGCATCTTCTCGCCGTCCTCGAGGAACCGCTGCGCGTCCTTCACGATCTCGGCGTCGAGAGTGTCGTCCACCTCGTTGCGCGGGCCGTTGCGGTCCAGCTTCACCTCGTCCGAGCCGTCCACGCGGATCAGCAGCGGGTTGAGGTCGAGGTCGTCGAGATGATCCGACCCGCGGCTCACCTGGCTCAGCAGGTCGGCGCGGCCGATCACGTCGTCGAGCGAGCGTGCCCCGATGGAGGCCAGGATCTCGCGGACCTCCTGGGCGTAGAAGGTGATGAGGTTCACCACCTTGTCCGCGTTGCCGGTGAACTTGGCACGCAGGGTGTCGTCCTGGGTGCAGACGCCCACCGGGCAGGTGTTCGACTGGCACTGACGCACCATGATGCAGCCCATCGCGATCAGCGCGGCGGTGCCGATGCCGTATTCCTCGGCACCCATCATCGCCGCCATGACGATGTCCCGGCCGGTGCGCAGGCCACCGTCCGTGCGCAGCGTCACACGGCTGCGCAGGTTGTTGAGCGACAGCACCTGGTGCGCCTCGGTCAGGCCCATTTCCCACGGGAGGCCGGCATACTTGATCGAGGTCGCGGGGCTCGCGCCGGTGCCGCCGTTGTGACCCGAGATCAGGATCACGTCGGCCTTGGCCTTGGCCACGCCCGCGGCGATCGTGCCGACGCCCGAGGAGGACACCAGCTTGACCGTCACCTTGGCGCGCGGGTTGATCTGCTTAAGGTCGTAGATTAGCTGCGCGAGGTCTTCGATCGAATAGATGTCGTGGTGCGGCGGCGGCGAGATCAGCATCACGCCCGGCGTCGAGTGCCGCAGTCGCGCGATCAGCTTGGTGACCTTCATGCCGGGCAGCTGGCCACCCTCGCCGGGCTTGGCACCCTGCGCCACCTTGATCTCGAGTTCCTCGCACTGGTTGAGGTACTCGGCGGTCACGCCGAACCGGCCCGACGCCACCTGCTTGATCTTGGCCGACGGGTTGTCGCCGTTGGGCTCGGGCACGAAGTGCGCCGGATCCTCGCCGCCCTCACCGGAGTCGGACTTGGCGCCGATCCGGTTCATGGCGACGTTCAGCGTCTTGTGTGCCTCGGGCGACAGCGCGCCCAGCGACATGCCAGGGGTCACGAACCGCTTGCGGATCGAGGTGATCGACTCGACCTCCTCGAGCGGGATCGCCTCGCCCAGCGGCTTGATCGCCAGAAGGTCGCGCAGGTGGATCGGCGGGTTGGCCTGCATCGCCTTCGAGTAGTTCTTCCACATCTCGAAGGAGGCCTTGTTACAGGCCATCTGCATCAGGTGCATGGTCTGCGCACCCCAGGCGTGGCTCTCGCCGGACTTGCGGGACTTGTAGAAGCCGCCGATGGGCAGGACGTCGCGCCCACCGCGGAAGCCCAGAGCGTGGATTTCCTCGGTTTTCTTCTGGATGCCCGAAACGCCGATGCCCGAGATGCGGGACAGCATGCCGGGGAAGAACTCGGCGCACATGGCGCGGCTGAGGCCCACGGCCTCGAAGTTCAGACCGCCGCGATAGGACGACAGCACCGAGATGCCCATCTTGGACATGATCTTGAGCAGGCCGAAGTCGATCGCTTCGCGGTAGCGCGCCATCGCCTCGGTCAGGGTGCCCTCGATCAGATCGCGACGGATGCGGTCGGCGATCGTGTCCTCGGCGAGGTAGGGGTTCACGATCGTCGCACCCGCGCCGATCAGCACCGCGAAGTAGTGCGGGTCGATGCACTCTGCCGACCGCACGCAGATCGAGCAGAAGGTCCGCAGGCCCTTGCGCGTCAGGTGCGAGTGGACCGCCGAGGTCGCGAGGATCATCGGCATGCCGACCTTGTCCTCGGACTGGTTGTGGTCGGTCAGGATCAGGTGCCCGGCACCCGAGCGCACCGCGTCCTCCGCCTCGGCGCGGATCCGCTCCAGCCCGCGGCGCAGCGTGTCGCGGCCGGCGTTCGGCTCGAACGTGCAGTCGATCTCGACCATGTCGGCGTTGAAGTGCGAGGTCAGCTCTTCGAACTGCTTGTTGCCGACAAACGGGCTGTCGAGCACGAGGATCTCGGTCTGGGCCGAAGATTCATCCAGAACGTTCTTCAGGTTCCCGAACCGGGTCTTCAGCGACATCACGCGGAATTCGCGCAAGCTGTCGATCGGCGGGTTGGTCACCTGGCTGAAATTCTGCCGGAAGAAATGCGACAGGGGGCGATACCGCTTGGACAGGACCGCCGAGGGCGTGTCGTCGCCCATGGACGCGACCTGCTCCTTGCCGTCCTCGGCCATGGGCGCGAGGATTTGCTCGATCTCTTCGACCGAGTAGCCGGCCGCGATCTGCCGCTTGCGCAGGTCGCCGGCCTCGAAGAGCGGCGCCTCGGTCACGCTGCCGAGTGCGTCGTCGAGTTCGGTGATCTTGCCGCACCATTCGCCGAAGGGCTGCGCCGCGGCGAGCTTGTCCTTGATCTCGGTGTCGTGGAACAGCCGGCCTTCCTGCATGTCCACGGCGATCATCTGGCCGGGGCCGAGGGCGCCTTTCTCGCGCACGGTGGATTCGTCCACCGGCACCATGCCCGCCTCGGAACCCGCGATCAGCAGGCCGTCGCCGGTCACCACGTAGCGCATCGGGCGCAGGCCGTTGCGGTCGAGGCCGCCGCAGACCCAGCGGCCGTCGGTCATCGCCAGCGCGGCGGGACCGTCCCACGGCTCCATCACCGCGTTGCAGTAGGCGTACATGTCGCGCCACGGTGCCGGCAGCTCCTCGGCCTGCTTGGACCACGACTCGGGCACCAGCATGGTCTTGGCCATCGGCGCCGAGCGGCCGGCCCGCACCAGCACCTCGAACACCGCGTCGAGCGCGGCGGAGTCGGATGCGCCGCTGGCGATGATCGGCTTGATGTCGGCCGCGCGGTCCCCGAACGTGTTCGAGGCCATGCGGATCTCGTGGCTCTTCATCCAGTTGGTGTTGCCCTTCAGCGTGTTGATCTCGCCGTTGTGGGCGAGCATCCGGAAGGGCTGCGCCAGCCACCATTGCGGGAAGGTGTTGGTGGAATAGCGCTGGTGGTAGATCGCGAACGCGCTTTCGAAGCGGTCGTCCTGAAGGTCGGGATAGAACTCGGCCACGTCCTGGGCGAGCATCATACCCTTGTAGATGATCGACCGGCAGGACAGCGACGCGATGTAAAGCTGCGCGACGCCCGCGGCGGCGGCGGCCTTCTCGATCCGGCGACGGATGACGTAAAGATCCCGCTCGAACGTCTCCTCGTCCACGCCGCGCGAGTTCGAGATCAGGATCTGCTCGATCTCGGGGCGGGTGGCGTTGGCCTTCTCGCCCAGGCAGTCGATGTTCACCGGGACGTGGCGCCAGCCGTAGATGTAGTAACCCATCCGGAGCACTTCCGTCTCGACGATCGTGCGGCAGGTTTCCTGAGCACCGAAGTCGGTGCGCGGCAGGAACACCTGGCCGACCGCGATCAGCTGATCCTTGTTCGGGGTGTGCCCGGTGCGGTCGATCTGGTCGTAGAAGAAGTTGACCGGGATCTGCACGTGGATCCCGGCGCCGTCGCCGGTCTTGCCGTCGGCGTCCACCGCGCCGCGGTGCCAGATCGACTGGAGCGCGGTGATCCCGGACTGCACGACCTTGCGCGAGGGCTTGCCGTCGAGGCTGACCACCAGGCCGACACCGCACGAGGAGTGTTCGTCCTCGAAGGAATACATGCCGTGTTCGGCCAGCTTGGCGCGCTTTTCCTCTTCGGCGCGGACCCAGGCGGAATCGTATTTGGTCATGGCGTTCATCCTCTTCTCGCGGGCGCCCACAGGCGTCCCGAACTGCCGACCCCGCGGGGCCGGCCGATCCTCCCTCACGGGCCTCGGCCCGTGCGGTCCCGGCGCGCCGTCCTGTTCCGGGCGGTCGCACCGTCAAACTTCAGCGTCGGGGCCCGGCGGGCCCCGATCAGGTGGCCGTCTGCAGGCCGAACTTGCGAAGCACCTCGGCCTCGGTCAGTCGGGCATGGTCGCCCTTCAACTCGAACGCGTCGGACTTCTGGTCCACAAAGATCTCCTGTTCGAGCGTGAAGCCCGAAACGTCGTCGAAAAGACCGAGCGGCACCTCGTACGCGGCGGCGTCGCCGTCCGTCGTCAGGCGGTACCACAGGTTGGACCCGCAGACGTCGCACCACGACCGCGTGGCCCAGTCCGAGGTGGCGCGGGTGCGGACGCTGTCCTGCCCCTCGATCCGCATCTCGGTCGCGGGCACCGTCACCGCCAGCATCGCCGCACCGGCCCAACGCTGGCACATCTTGCAGTGACAGGCCCCGAAGCCCTTGTTGACGTCGGTCGCGGTAAAGCTCACCGCACCGCACAGGCAATGTCCCGATCTGTCCGTCATGTGCCCGTCGCCCCTGATTTCGGCCGTCATCCGCGCCCGGCCGTGTCGCGCCGGCAGCCCGCTCTGGCAGGCACGCCGGCCGGCAGCCTAGCGCGGCTTCCGGAACAGACCGTTAAGGCCTGGCCGATCACTCGGCCGCCACCGCCGCGGCGCCGTTGATCTGCTCGAGCACGGCGTCGGCGCAATCGCGGCCGTCCCGGATCGCCCAGACCACGAGGCTCGCCCCGCGCACGATGTCACCCACGGCGTAGACGCCCGGAAGCGCCGTCGCGCCGGAGCCGAACTCGGCCTTCACGGTGCCCCAGCGGGTCACTTCCAGCCCCTCGGTGTCCCAGAGCTTCGGCAGATCCTCGGGCTCGAAGCCCAGCGCCTTGATGACGAGGTCCGCTGGTTCCTCGTAGTCCGAACCCTCGATGATCTCGGGGCTCTGGCGTCCGGTCGCGTCCGGCTGTCCGAGGCGCATCTTCTGCACCACCACGCCAGAGACCGGATCGCCCTTGAAGCCCTTCGGCGCGGTCAGCCACTCGAACTGCACGCCCTCTTCCTCGGCGTTGGCGACCTCGCGCTGCGAGCCGGGCATGTTCTGGCGGTCGCGACGGTAGAGGCACTTCACGCTCTTGGCGCCTTGGCGGATCGAGGTCCGCAGGCAGTCCATCGCGGTATCCCCGCCGCCGATGACGACGACGTTCTTGTCCTTGGCGTTGAGCTCGCCGCTCTCGTATTCCGGGACGTCGTCACCGAAGTTCACGGCGCGGTTCGACGCGGTCAGGAAGTCGATCGCCCGCACGATGCCTTGCGCGCCGGAGCCCGGTCCGGGCAGGTCGCGGCTCTTGTAGACGCCGGTCGCGATGATGACGGCGTCGTGCGCCTCGCGAATTTCGGCGAAGGTGATGTCGCGGCCGACGTCGCAGTTCAGGCGGAACGTCACGCCTCCGGCTTCGAGTTGCTCGTTGCGGCGCATGACCACCGGCTTCTCGAGCTTGAAGCCCGGAATGCCGTAGGTCATCAGCCCGCCCGCGCGGTCGTAGCGATCATAGACCGTCACCTGCACGCCGGCCCGGCGCAGAATGTCCGCGGCGGCAAGGCCACCTGGGCCCGCCCCGATGATGCCGACGCTTTCCTCGCGCTCCTGCGCGGGCTTGATCGGCTTCACCCAGCCTTCCTCGAAGGCGGTCTCGGTGATGTACTTCTCGACGGCGCCGATGGTCACGGTGCCGTGGCCCGACTGCTCGATCACGCAGTTGCCCTCGCACAGACGGTCCTGGGGGCAGATGCGGCCGCAGATCTCGGGGAAGGTGTTCGTGGCCTGGCTGACCTCGTAGGCCTCCTCGAGCCGGCCCTCGGCGGTCAGTCGCAGCCAGTCGGGAATATTGTTGTGCAGCGGGCAGTGCGACTGGCAGTAGGGCACGCCGCATTGCGAGCAGCGCCCGGCCTGCTCCTTGGCCTTCTGGTCCGCGTACTCGGCGTAAATTTCGTGAAAGTCGCGTGCGCGATCATCCGCGCCGCGTTTTTCGGGCGTGTCCCGCCCGACATTCACGAATTTCAGCATGGGCTGTTTCGCCATGAAACGATCTCCGAACCTCGATGTCGTTGCAGGGCTATATACGAGTGATGCGCGGAAGAAAAGTCACCAACACTGACCTATTCGCGCATTATTCGATGCCGCAGGGGGTCATTCTGCCGCAGATCCCAAACTTTAAAGTCCGGATCGGACCTAATTTGTCACTTCCCGCGCCGCGCCAGACAGATATACCGGCCGCACCCATCATCCGAAGGCCGCCCATGCCACTGACACAGCTGGTCCTCCTGGCCCTGATACAGGGCATCACCGAGTTTCTTCCGGTTTCGTCCTCAGGTCACCTGATTCTTCTTCCCGGCCTTACCGGAATGGCCGATCAGGGCCTCGCCATCGACGTGGCGGTGCATGTCGGCACGCTTTTCGCCGTCGTGCTGTTTTTTTGGGCAGATGTGAAAGAGGCGCTGGCCGGGACCGGACGCCTGTTGCGCGGCCGGGTCGACACGCCGGGGGCGTTCCTCGCGCTCTGCCTCGCGATCGCGACCGTCCCGGTGGTGCTGGCCGGCCTCGCGCTGAAGCTCAGCGGTCTCGACGAGGCCTTGCGCTCGGTCGCGGTGATCGGCTGGGCGATGCTGGTTTTCGGCATCGTGCTGTGGTGGTTCGACACCCGCAGCCCCGCCGTCCGGCCCGCCGAACGCTGGACGCTCAGGCACGCGGCGATCATGGGCTTGTGGCAGGCGGTCGCACTGATCCCCGGCACGTCTCGATCAGGCATCACGATCACGGGGGGCCGCGCGCTGGGATACGACAGGCACGGCGCGGCCAAGCTGGCGATGCTGATGTCGATTCCGACGATCCTGGCCTCGGGCGTGCTGCTTGGCCTCGACCTGGTCGGTGAAGCCGACGGCGCGGCCCTCCGCGACGGCGCGATCGCAGCGGCGCTGGCCTTCGTCGCGGCTCTGGCCGCGCTGACGCTGATGATGCGGCTGCTGCGGTCGGTCAGCTTCACGCCCTACGTCATCTATCGCGTCGTGCTGGGCGTCGCACTGCTGGTCTACGCCTACACCTGAGGCGCGGCCCTCAGCCCTCGTGCGCCGCGCGGCTGTCCAAGGGCGCCTCGGCCCTGTCGGTCATGCCATAGTCGCGCAGAACGTGGCATACCCGCAGGCGGTAGTCGGCGAAAACGCCACCCCGGCCCCTGCCCTGCGCGCGGCGGTGGGCGGCCAGCTGCCGCCAGCGTTCCACGGCGGCCTCGTCCTCGAAAAAGCTGATCGAGAGTAGCTTGTCGGGATCGGTGAGGCTCTGGAACCGCTCGACCGAGAGGAAGCCCTCCACCTCCTCGACCATCGGCCGCATCTCGGCGGCGATGTCGAGATATTCGTCCCGCCGCCCCTCGGCCGGAAACACCTCGAAGATGATCGCGATCATGCTTCGCCCTCCATGCGAACTCCAAGCGCCCGGAGGCGCCCCAGCAGCCAGGCCGCGTGCAGGTGCCGCAGCCTTACCGCGTGACGCGCCCGACCGCGCGCAAGGTCGCGCCGCAGTCGGAACAGGTGCCAGCGGAATATCAGGGACACCCGGCCTTTCGGCCAGCCCGCGGCGTCGATCTCGGCCACAAGAGCGCGCGCGAGTTCCAGCCGCGAGGGTGCGTCGGCGGCCCCTTCGCCTTGAGCCGGCACGGCACCGTAAACCCGCCCCGGCTCGGGCGCGAGCGGCGCGACGGCCGTGAGCGCGGCGCGATGTTCGGGGCCGGGGGCCTTGCGCGGATCGTCGAGGGCCAGCTCCATCAGGTCGGGCGCGAGCGCCGCGAGGATGTCGTGGTAGAACTGGTAGTCCGGGGCGTCCTGGGGTCGCGCCTCTGCGGCCGCGGCGGCCGAGGCCGAATGAAAAAGCGCAACCTGCGTCTTGTAGGTCGCGGCCTGCCCGGCATGGAAACGCGCGCGCTGCGTACGCTGGTAGACCGCCCAGGCCTGTCCGAGGCTGCCCCCGCGCCCGGCCAGCCGGTCGAGCTCGGCCCGCAGCGCGGCGCGCCACCGAGGCCGGTCGCCACGCCCGAACCAGGCGTACGAGCGCTCCATCACCCGGACGCGGCGGTCCGCCTCCTCGTCGGTGAAACGGTACTTGTAGCCGTTCGTGGCATGGCCCGAGAAATTGATGTCCGCGGGGTGCGAGAAGGCCGACGGGACACGCACCGGGGAATAGACGCCGGCCGAATGATGACGCCAGGCGGCCAGCGCCTCGTCCACGGTGAGGTTGCGACGGGGGCGTGGGTCGATGTGGTTGAGCCTGAGGCCGGTGGCCTCGGCGAGGCGCTCGGCGATCCGCAGGTCCTCGGCGTGGCTGTCATCGGTCAGGGATCGGATCGTGGCATTCTCCGGCAGGTCGCGGTTGCGCTCGAGCCAGAGGTGGAAGGCCGCCACCGCGCGGCTGTCGAGGCCGCCGGACAAATGGATGAACAACGTCAGCCCCTCGGCCCGGCGCAGCCCCTCCATCCGCGCGAGCCACAGCTCGAGGAAGGCGTGCAGGGCTTCGGCATAGGGCCGTTCGGGCGCGGGTGGTGCGGTCACGATCCGCAGGCCGTCCGCGTCGATCTCGATGCGCTCGTCCACCCGAAGGCACGAGATCCCCTTCACCGGCGTCGCCGCCGAGGTCAGCTGCTGGAAGAGCTGCTTGCGCGACAGGAACGCACCGGTTTGCGCGATATCCTCTTCCAGCGCGATGCCGCGCGCGCGCAGGTGCGCCACGAGGTCGATGAAGCTGTCGCAGACCGCCCAGCGCGCGCCGTCCGACCAGTGGAAGAGGTGACGATAGCCCGCGAAGTCCGCGCCGAGGGCGATCCGGTCCCCGTCGCGGCGCACCAGCAGGTGACAGCCGTCCGCGTGCCAGTCGAGCACGCGCCCTTCGGATTCCAGCGCGGCCAGCCCGTCGGTGCCCAGAACCGCATCGGCTTCGGCGAAGGCACAGCCATGCAGTGTGGCGCCTTGGGGTGGCGGTGTCTCGTCGTCGATCAGGAAGGGCTGCGGCATTCGGTGGGGCTCGGCCTTGGTTCGGTATCCTGCATCTATCACCGGGCCTGCTGCTTAAAAACAGGGCACGCACACGGGCGCGTGGTGCCCATACGTCATACGCGCCAAAGCGCTGGTTCACTCCCTCCGGCCTGCGGTGGTGGCTCGACCGGTCCGCCCTTCCTTCTTCTGCCACGCCTGCGCGCCGCGCCTCATCCCCGCCCCGACGCCGCGGCGATCGCGCGGCGGGCGGCGGCCTCCTGCCCCGGCTCGGGCGTCAGGATATGGCGCAGAAGCGCGACCGGATGGCGGCGCAGGGTCAGGCGCATGGCAACGAAATCCTCGACGATCTCCTCGCCCTCGGTCATTTCGGGCAGGTGGGCGGCAGGCTCCACGATGCCCTCCCCCTCCATGTCGCCCGAGAACAGCGGCAGCGGCTTCTCGGCGGCCAGCGCCCGCGCTTCCCACAGAGCCTCGCGGCGGGACAGGCCCAGGGGCGCGAAGACGTCGGCCTCGGCCAGCCGCGCCAGCACACCCGCGGCCAGCCCCGCCCGGCGCCACACGTCGCGCACCGAGCGGTAACCGTTGCCCCGCGCCGCCGAGAGCCAGGCCGCGTCCTCCTCGCGCACGCCTTTGATCTGGCGAAAGCCCAGCCGCACCGCCAGCCCGCCGCGGCCGTCGGGCTCCATCACGTTGTCCCAGTAGCTGGCGTCGATGGCGACGGGCCGGATCTCGACCCCGTGCTCGCGCGCGTCGCGGACGATCTGCGCCGGCGCGTAGAAGCCCATGGGCTGCGCGTTCAGCAGCGCGCAGGCGAAGATGCCGGGATGGTGGCACTTGATCCACGCGCTCGCGTAGACCAGCAGCGCGAAGGACGCCGCGTGGCTTTCGGGAAAGCCGTAGGAGCCGAAGCCCTCGATCTGGGAAAAGCAGCGCTCGGCGAAGTCGGCGTCGTAGCCGTTGCGAGCCATGCCGCGCAGGAACCGGGTACGGAACTCGCTCACGTTGCCGAGCTTCTTGAACGTGGCCAGCGCCCGGCGCAGGCGGTCGGCCTCGTCGGGGGTGAAGCCCGCGCCGATGATGGCGATCTGCATCGCCTGCTCCTGGAACAGAGGCACGCCCAGCGTCTTGCCCAGCACCTGCCCCAGCGCGTCGGAGGGAAACGACACGTCCTCTTCGCCGTTGCGACGGCGCAGGTAGGGGTGGACCATGTCGCCCTGGATCGGCCCCGGCCGGATGATCGCCACCTCGATCACCAGGTCGTAGAAGTTGCGCGGCCGCATCCGGGGCAGGAAGTTCATCTGCGCCCGGCTCTCGACCTGGAAGACGCCGATGGAATCCGCGCGGCACAGCATGTCGTAGACGCGGGGGTCCTCGGGCGGCAGCGTGGCCAGCGTGTGCTCCTGCCGGTGGTGCATCTTCAGCAGGTCGAAGGCCTTGCGGATGCAGGTCAGCATTCCAAGGCTCAGCACGTCGACCTTGAGGATGCCCAGCGCGTCGATGTCGTCCTTGTCCCAGCAGATGACCGTCCGGTCCTCCATCGCCGCGTTCTCGACCGGGACCAGTTCGTCGAGCCGCCCTTCGGTGATGACGAAACCGCCGACATGCTGGCTGAGGTGCCGCGGAAAACCGACGATCTCGTGGATCAGATCCATGGTCAGGCGCAGGCGGCGGTCGGTCGGGTCGAGGCCGATCTCGCGCATGCGCTGCTCTTCCAGCCCGTTGGTCGAGAAGAATCCCCAGAGCTGCGAGGAAAGAGCGCCGATGGTGTCCTGGCTGAGGCCCATGGCGGCGCCGACCTCGCGGATGGCACGCTTGCCGCGGTAGTGGATGACCGTGGCGCAGAGGCCCGCGCGGTGGCGGCCGTAGCGCTCGTAGATGTGCTGGATCACCTCCTCGCGGCGCTCGTGTTCGAAGTCGACGTCGATATCCGGCGGCTCGTCCCGGGCCTCGGAGACGAAGCGCTCGAAGACCATGGTACCGATCTCGGGGCTGACGCTGGTGACGCCCATGCAATAGCAGACCACCGAGTTCGCCGCCGATCCCCGCCCCTGGCACAGGATGCCGCGCTCGCGGGCGAAGGCGACGATGTCGCGCACGGTCAGGAAGTAAGGCTCGTAGTTCAGCTTGGCGATCAGCTCCAGCTCGTGCTCGAGCAGGCGGACGACGTTGTCGGGGGCACCGCCGGGATAGCGCCATTCCAGACCCTCCCGCGCCAGCCGCGCCAGCCGGTCGCGCGGCCGCTCGCCCTCGGCGATCTCCGAGGGATACTCGTAGCGCAGCGAGGCGATGTCGAACCGGCAGCGCGCCGCGAGCCTCGCAGCACGATCGAGCGCGTCCGCGTGACGCCCCAGCAGGCGGCGCATCTCCCACGGCGCGCGCAGGCGCTGCTCGGCGTTGACCAGCGCCGCCCGGCCCAGCCGGTCCACGGTCACCCCGAGGCGGATCGCGGTCATCACGTCGGCCAGCCGGCGCCGGCGGGCGTGATGCATGAGCGGCCGCGCGGTGGCGAGCGTCGGCAGGCCGAGTTCGGCCGCAATCTGCACGAGACGGTCGAAGCGGGCGGTGTCGGCCCCGTCGTAGCGCGGCGCGAGCGCAAGGTGCATCTGCCGCCCGAAGGCCTGCGCGAGGCGGCGGGCATGGCCGCGCCAGGCGGCCTCGGGGGCGGTGGCGTCCCCTCCCGCCCCGGCACCCTCGGTCGGGGCGGTCGTCCGCGGCGCAGGCAGCGCGGGCCGGGCCGGCGGTTCCGGCGGGGCGTGGAGGATCATCTCCAAACCCTCGGCGCCGCCGTCGAAAAGATCGTCGAGCCGCAGATCGCAGGCGCCCTTGCCGGTCCGCCGCCGTCCGGTGGTCAGCAGCCGGCACAGCCGCGCCCAGCCCGCCCGGGTCGCGGCCAGCGCTGTGATCTCCACCCCCTCGGCCAGTACCAGCCGTGCCGCGGGAATCAGCCGGGGGACGTTGCGGATGGCAAGGCCGGGCGCCGCGCAGCCCTCTGGTGCGGGCGGTCCGATGGGGCCGTCGCGCGCCTCGGCCTCGGTGCGCTCGCGCACCTGCCGGGCGATGGTCTTGAGCTGCACGTGCGCCCGCACGATCCCCGCGACCGCGTTCTCGTCGGCCACGGCGATCGCGTCCAGCCCTTCGAGCGCGGCGCGCTCGGCGAACTCCTCGGGGTGGGAGGCGCCGGTGAGGAAGGTGAAGTTGGTGGTGATGCTGAGTTCTGCGGTCATCTGGTACGGCCGGAGGATCGAGTCGCGCGGGCGGGAGGGCCCAGTATGTTCCACTTTCGTTCTCGTGTTGAGTCCCGATCTCGTGTGCCCGGCTCCGCTCCGGACGGACGCAACGTCACCCGCCCCCGGCCGCACCGGGGTTTGCACCTGCCCCCCGCCACGCTAAACCGCCACCCAGCCAGCCGGGCCCAGCGTCACGGCCAGCCGGAGAACGAACGGAGACCGGATGCAAGACACCAGCAGGCCGCCGCGGCGCGGCGTGATGTACGTGGCCTGGGGCACGGAGCACGTGAACGTGGCGCGCCGGTCCGCAGAGAGCGTGCGCCGCAGCAACCCCGGGCTCGCCACCGCGCTGTGGTGCCACCCCGGCGACGATACCGCGGGCTTCGACCTGAGCTTCACCATTCCCGACGGCCTGAAGCGGCCCAAGGTGAACCTGCTGGGCCAGACGCCGTTCGACGAGACGCTGTTTCTCGACAACGACACGCTGGTCCGCGAGAACATCGACTCGCTCTACGCCCTTCTCGGCCGCTTCGACATCTGTGGCGCGCAGGTGGCGCTGTGGCATCGCCCGCGGCACCACAAGCCGATCCGGCACGAGCTGCCCGACGCCTTCCCCGAGATCAACACCGGGGTCCTGCTCTACCGCCGCAGCCAGGCCGCGCTCGACTTCTTCGATGCCTGGGCGCTGCGCTTTGCCGAAGGCACTTACGGGATCGACCAGCCGTCGTTCCGGGAAGTGCTGTGGGAGGCCGACGACCTCGCCTTCCACACGCTGCCACCGCAGTTCAACAAGCGCGTCTTCGAGGCGTCCGAACTGGTGTGGTCGGACCAGCCGCGGGCCCGGATCCTGCACCTGGAGCTGCTCCGCCCGCAGAAGAACCCGGTGATGCGCTGGCTGTCCAACCGGGTGCGCTGAGCGCCTCGCCGCCCGCCCGTTGCCGTTTCGCGACACCTGTCATTGAGAAGTCACGCCGCCGGTGCTATATCTGGGGAACGGCCCGGGGCCGTTTTGCCCCTTGGCCGGTGGTGATCGGAAAAGGAGGACGATGTCCTGTCACTTTACGCTGACGCGGCACATGCCGCCGAAGAGGGCCGCCCGATGAGCGGCATGGCCCAGGTGGATGCTTCGAGCGAGACGCAGCTCGCATCCGTTCTTGCCATTCTCGACGACATGAAGGCCGAAGAGGTCGTGGAGATCGATCTTCGCGGCAAGACCGCCATCGGCGACTACATGGTCGTCTGCTCGGGCCGGTCCTCGCGGCAGGTCATCGCCGTCGCCGAGAAGCTGGTGGAAGAACTCAAGGCACGCCACGGCGTCCTGCCCAAGACCGAGGGCAAGGAAACCGGCGACTGGGTCCTGATCGATACCGGGGACGTGATCGTGCACGTCTTCCGCCCGGAAGTGCGCGAGTTCTACCAGATCGAAAAGATGTGGATGCCGGTCGCGCCGTCGCGGAGCGCCGGACACTGATCGATCGATGAAGCTGCACGTCTGCGTGGTGGGCCGGTTGCGCGCCGGCCCCGAGCGCGATCTGATCGGCGACTACCTAGGCCGTTTCGACAAGACTGGCCGAGCACTCGGCCTGGGCCCCGTGCGGGTGACCGAGGTCGAGGACAAAAAGGGCGGCGGCCCGGCAGCCGAAGCGGCCCTGCTTCGCAAGGCGCTCGGCCCCGGCGCGATTTGCGTTCTGGACGAACGGGGCCGCACGATGACCTCTCCCGACTTTGCCGATGCCGTGGCCCGCTGGCGCGACCAGGGCTCGCCCGAGGCGCATTTCGTGATCGGAGGCGCCGACGGCCTCGACCCTGGGCTTCGGGCCGAGGCCGACATGGCGCTGAGCTTCGGCGCGATGGTGTGGCCACACATGCTGGCCCGCGTCATGCTGGCCGAGCAGCTTTACCGCGCGGCCTCGATCCTCGCGGGCAGCCCGTACCACCGCGCTTGAGCGCGGATCACCTCCCGCGCACCAGCATCACCGACGCATGGGAGTGGCGGGCGACTGCGCCTCCGTTCGACGACCAGAAGTGATCGGCGAAGTTCGGATCGTGCGAGGCCATGATGACGAGGTCGGCGTCCAGTTCCTTCACCGCGTCGAGCAGGGCGTTGTCGAGATCGGCACGGCTGTCGTGCAACACCATAGCGTGCGCCTCCGCGTCGAAGCCGCCCTTCTCCGCCTGGGCCTTCGCGAACTCCGACAGCTTGGCCACGAACTCTTCGGGCGAATGCGCGACATCGCTCGGCTCGTTGTTCGTCGCCGAGACGAAGGTGACCTTGGCGCCGTAGTGCTTGGCCGCGTCCGCGGTGACCTTCAGCGCCCGGTCGAGCGTATCGACATGGTGCAGGTCGACGGGTGCCATGATGTGCGTGAACATGTCTGCGTCCTCCTTGGCTCCGGTGAGTCCGGTCGGGAGGTCGGGGCTCTCAGATCGCCCTGCGCCCGGCCCGAACATCGGGGGCGCGCGACCGGCGCCGGGCGCCCCTGTCATCAGACTAACACGGACGCCCCGGAGCCAAGTTCCGTTTTTTACGCGAAGAAGTCCCCGGGCGCTTTCGTCCCCGGAAGCGTCCGCATCCGGTCCCGCCATGCGTCCATCGCGGCGCTCGGCCGCTCGCCCGCGGCCTCGATCCACTGGGCATAGCCCCACACGGCGCAGTCTCCGATGCCCGGCGCCGCGCCATGCAGGAACGGCGAGCCTCCGAGCAGACGGTCGAAGTTCGCGGCATCGGTGGCGTATCGACCGCGCAGCCACTCGACCGCGCCCTTGGGGAAGCCCTCGCCGTTCACCCGCCGCGCCTCCTTGAGCTGTGGCAGGCACATGCCAAGGCGGTTGGCCTCCCATAGAATGATCTCGCGCCCGCGTTTCAGCCCTTCGGCGCTGTCGCCGCCGAGCACGCCGAAGCGCGTTGCGATCTCGATGAGGATGGCGCCTGACTGGGTAAAAGCCGCGCCGTCGATCACCAGGCACGGCACTTCTGCCAAAGGCGAGACGGCAAGGAAATCGGCGGGCCGCGTCTCGGGCGCGGCCCAGATGTCGATGACGGCGGTCTCGTGCTCGATGCCGGCCAGCGACAGGGCCAGCGCAACCTTGCACGCGTGGCCCGAATCGCGATGACCGTAGAGCTTCACGTCAGATGCCGACGTCGATGATGGCCTCGGCGAGCTTCGGCACGGTGTCGCGGTTGAGACCCGCGATGTTCATGCGGCTGTCGCCGACCATGTAGATGCCGTGCTTCTCGCGCAGGGCTTCGACCTTGTCCGGCCCCACGCCGAGGCGCGAGAACATGCCGCGGTGCTGGGCGAGGAAGCCGAAGCGGTCCGAGCCCGAGCGCTCGCGCAGCTCGTCGGTCAGCAGCCGGCGCAGTTCGAGCATTCCGGTGCGAACGTCCTCGAGCTCGGACATCCAGTCCGCGCGCAGGCCCTCGTCGCCGAGGACCATCAGCACCAGCCGGGCGCCGTGATCCGGCGGGAACGAGTAGTTCTGCCGGTTGAGATAGGCCAGCGTGCCCTGCGTCACCTTCTTCTTCGAGGTGTCGTTGCTGACCGCCATCAGGATGCCGGTCCGTTCGCGGTAGATGCCGAAGTTCTTCGAGCACGACGCCGCGATCAGCGTCTCCGGGCAGGCCGCCGCGACTTCGCGGGTGGGGCCCGCGTCTTCGTCAAGACCGTCGCCAAACCCCTGGTAGGCGAGGTCGATCATCGGAGTCGCGCCGGTGGACTTGATGATCTCGATCAGCTGGTGCCACTGGCCCTGCGTCAGGTTCGCCCCGGTCGGGTTGTGGCAGCATCCGTGCAGCAGGATGACGTCGCCCGACCGCGCCTGGCTGAGATCGGCGATCATGCCCTCGTAGTCCACGCCGCCGGTCTCGCTGTCGAAGTAGCGGTAGGGAATCGCGGGAATGCCCATGTGCTTGAGGATTGACAGGTGGTTCGGCCAGGTCGGGTCCGAGACGTGAACGCGCACTTCGGGGTTCGCCAGGCGCACCATGTCGAAGGCCTGCCGCACCGCGCCGGTGCCACCGGGCGTGGCGACGGCCGACACGGCGTCGGCCTCGACCGCGTCGGCCAGCACCAGCCGAGACATCCGCTCGGCGAAGAGCGGATCACCGGCGAGACCGGTATAGGCCTTGGTGGTTTCCTCTTCCCAGAGGCGCTTCTCGGCGTCCTTGATCGCGCGCATGATCGGCGTGTTGCCGTTGGCGTCCTTGTAGACGCCGACGCCGAGGTCGATCTTGTCCTCGCGCGGGTCCTCGCGGAACGCCTGCATGAGGGCGAGGATCTTGTCGGCGGGCTGCTCTTGGAGCTGTTCGAACATGAGAGTGTCTCCGGGGTGTCGGGTCACGTGTCGCCGGTCGCGACGGGGACGGTGGGGGACGCGCCCCATTCCGACCAGGACCCGTCGTAGAGCGAATGATCGGTCTTGCCGATCCGTTCCAGCGCAAGGCTCAGGATAGCGGCTGTCACGCCGGATCCACAGGTGGTGATCGCGGGCTTCGACAGATCAGCGCCCGCCGCCTCGAACACCGCGCGCAGTTCGTCCGGCGTCTTCAGGGTGCCGTCCTCGTTCAGAAGCGTGGCGTAGTGGACATTGCGCGAACCGGGAATGTGACCGGCGCGCATCCCCGAGCGCGGCTCGGGCTCCTCGCCGCGGAAGCGGCCGGGCGACCGGGCGTCGAGGATCTCGTGATCGCCGAGCTTGGAGGCCGAGGACACCTGCGTGACGTCCTTCACCAACTGCGCGCGGCGGCGCACGGTCATGTGCCGGTCGCGGACGATCGGCTCCATGTCCTCGAGCGGGCGATCCTCGGCGCGCCACTTGGGCAGGCCGCCGTCGAGCACGGCGATGTCGTCGTGGCCCATCAGCTTGAACAGCCACCAGATGCGCGCGGCCGAGAACATGCCGGCGCCGTCGTAGACCACGACCTGGTGGCCGTCGCCCACGCCCATCGCGCGCATCCGGCTCATGAACTTCTCGACCGGGGGCGCCATGTGCGGCAGGTCGGAGCGCGCGTCGCTCAGATCGTCGATGTCGACGAACCGTGCCCCCGGAATGTGCGCCTCGGTATATTCGGCGCGCCCGTTCCGCCCGGCATCGGGCAGGTACCAGCTGGCATCGAGAACCCGCAGGTCCGGGTCCTTCAGGTGCCGTCCGAGCCAGTCGGTCGACACGAGCGTCTTGGGATCGTCCTCGGCCATAGCCCCCTCCTTCGCGCAAGCGCAGGTCTTTTGCGTGATTAGAGGGCGCCCGGTGCGAGGGCAAGACCGTGCATGGGCCCGCCCCCTGCCCGTAGCGCGGCCATCAGCCGTGGCGCGCGAAGGTTTCGGCGCCCGAGGCGGTCAGAAGCTTGACCTCGTAAGGGTCGACGCGACCGCCCATTTCCATGCCGGGAGAGCCCACCGGCATCCCCGGCACGGCAAGGCCCAGCGCCTCGGGGCGTTCGTCCAGCAGGCGGCGCACATCCTCGGCCGGGACGTGGCCCTCGACCACGTAGTCGCCCACCAGCGCGGTGTGGCACGAGGCCATGTCGGGGGCGACGCCCGCCTCGACCTTCACCGCCTGAAGCGCATCGGGCGCCACATCGCGCGCCTCCACGTCGAAGCCGGCGTCGCGCATGTGCGCGACCCAGCCCGAGCAGCAGCCGCAATTGGGATCCTTGAAGACGGTGATCGCGGGCGCGTCCGCGCCCTGCGCGCGGGCCAGCCCGGCGAACGGCACGGCGAGGGCGGCTGCGATGAGAGTACGGCGATGCATGGCAAATCCTCCGGTCATTCGGCCGGAACGGTAGTCCAACCCGACCGCGGGCACGAGTCGCGCGCGATCACGACGCGGTCAGCCGTGCTCCTTCAGAAGGCGTTGCTTCTGGCGGTTCCAGTCGCGCTTGGCCGCGGTCTCGCGCTTGTCGACGGTGCGCTTGCCCTTGGCCAGCGCGATCTTGATCTTCGCGATGCCGCGGTGATTGAAGTAGAGCACCAGCGGCACGAGCGTCATGCCCTTGCGCGCGGTCTCGTTCCACATCCGGCTGAGTTCGCGCTTGGACGCGAGCAGCTTGCGAGGCCGCCGGTCCTCGTGACCGAACATCGCCTGCTCGTACGGCGCGATGTAGGAGTTGATGAGCCACAACTCCCCGTCCTTCACCTCGGCATAGCTCTCGGCGATGTTGGCGGAGTTCAGGCGCAGCGACTTGACCTCCGACCCGGTCAGGACGATGCCGCACTCGACATCCTCCTCGATCGCGTAGTCGAAGCGGGCGCGCCGGTTCTCGGCGATCACCTTGTAGTTCTTGTTGTCGCTGTCCCTGGCCATGGCGTGCGTGGGTATCCGATCCGGTGCCTGTCGTCCACCATGACATAGGCACGCGCCCCCGCCGGTCCAAACCCCGAGCTTGACAGTACGGGCCGCGCTCGCTACCCCGCGCGGCAATTCCCCGGAAGTGCGACTCGCTTCCGGTCCCATGGGCCATTGCCCGGGATCGCCCTCCGTCAGCGCGTTGCGCCCACGGGGGCGCTACCGCTTTGTCCCGACGTTTGTGACGACGCCCGTGCGCCCTTACCTTCCCTGCAGGGAGATCGCGCGAAGGAGAGCCGAGATGTTCGAGAGCCTGTCAGACCGCCTGGGTGGCGTCTTCGACCGCCTGACGAAACAGGGCGCGCTCAGCGAGGATGACGTCCGCACCGCGCTGCGCGAGGTCCGCGTGGCGCTGCTCGAGGCGGACGTGTCCCTGCCGGTGGCACGCAACTTCATCAAGTCGGTCGAGAAGAAGGCCACCGGCGCCGCGGTGACCAAGTCGGTCACGCCGGGCCAGCAGGTGGTCAAGATTGTCCACGACGAGCTGATCGGCGTGCTGACCGGCGACGGCGATCCCGGCGCGCTCCGGATCGACCAGGCGCCCGCGCCGATCCTGATGGTCGGCCTGCAGGGCTCGGGCAAGACCACGACCACCGCCAAGCTCGCCAAGCGCCTGACCGAGCGAGACAAGAAGCGCGTGCTGATGGCGTCGCTCGACGTGAACCGCCCCGCGGCGATGGAACAGCTCGAGATCCTCGGAAAGCAGATCGGTGTCGACACCCTGCCCATCGTCAAGGGCGAGGACCCGGTTACAATCGCCAAGCGCGCCAAGACGCAGGCCGCTCTCGGCGGCTACGACGTGTACATGCTCGACACCGCCGGCCGGCTCCACATCGACCAGGAGCTGATCGCCCAGGCCGCCGCCGTTCGTGACGTGGTGACCCCGCGCGAAACACTGCTGGTCGTCGACGGCCTGACCGGCCAGGACGCGGTGAACGTCGCGACCGAGTTCGACGACAAGATCGGCGTCTCGGGCGTGGTTCTGACCCGGATGGACGGCGACGGTCGCGGCGGCGCCGCGCTGTCGATGCGCGAAGTCACCGGCAAGCCGATCCGCTTCGTCGGCCTGGGCGAGAAGATGGACGCCCTCGAGACCTTCGAGCCCGAGCGCGTCGCCGGCCGCATCCTCGGCATGGGCGACATCGTCGCGCTGGTGGAAAAGGCGCAACAGACGCTCGAGGCCGAGCAGGCCGAGCGCATGATGAAGCGCTTCCAGAAGGGTCAGTTCAACATGAACGACCTGAAGATGCAGCTCGAGCAGATGCAGAAGATGGGCGGCATGGAGGGCATGATGTCGATGATGCCCGGCATGGGAAAGATGGCCAAGCAGATGGAAGGCGCGGGCATCGACGACACCATGGTCCGCCGCCAGATCGCGCTCATCAATTCCATGACAAAGAAGGAGCGCGCCAACCCGCAGCTTCTTCAGGCGAGCCGCAAGAAGCGCATCGCCAAGGGCTCCGGCCTCGAGGTCTCCGAGCTCAACAAGCTTCTGAAGATGCAGCGCCAGATGGGCGACATGATGAAGAAGATGGGCAAGATGGGCAAAGGCGGCATGCTCAAGCAAGCCATGTCCGGCATGTTCGGCAAGGGCGGGATGCCCGAGGGCATGGACCCCTCGCAGATGGACCCCAAACAGCTCGAGGCCGCGGCCAAGGCCATGGGCGGCAAGATGCCCGGCGGCATGGGTGGCATGGGCGGCGGCGCCGGCCTGCCCCAGGGCCTTTCGGGCTTCGGCAAGAAGAAGTGACGTCGATGCGCGCGCGTTCCGCATATCCCGCAAGCCGTCCGACCGCCCTTCCGGCGGCCCGGCTCCTCGCGCGCGCCCCTGCTTCTTCTCGTTGCAAATACTCGAAATCCGGCCTCTCCGCAGGCGCGAAGCGGGGAGGCCCGGCATGACCGACGCACTGGCCCCCTCCCCGATCGCGGCTCCCACCGCCGCCCCGCGGATCGAAACCGCGCGCCTGATCCTGCGCGGTCCCGAGATGGCCGATCTCGACGCCTTCGCGGCCTTCCACGCCGACGAGACGCGCTGCACCGGCTTCGGCCCCGTGCAGCCGTGGCACGAAAGCTGGCGCTGGTGGGTCATGAACATCGGGCACTGGCACGTGCATGGCTACGGCTACTTTACCATCGAGGACCGCGAGACCGGCGCGCCCGCCGGCATCACCGGCGTGTGGAACCCCGGCGGCTGGCCCGAGCCGGAACTCGGCTGGGTCGTCTACGAGGGCTTCGAGGGCCGCGGCGTCGCTTACGAGGCGGCGCTGGCGGCGCGCGGCTGGGCCTACGACGTGCTGGGTCTGCCCACGCTGACGTCGAACATCGTGCCGTCGAACACGCGCTCCAAGGCGCTCGCCGCGCGGCTCGGCGCGGTGCACGAGCGGACCTACCACAACCCGTCGATGGGCGAGGACGAACTCTGGCGGCACCCCGGCCCGCAGGAGGCGCAGCGATGACCGACCGCGTGATCCTGCGCACCGACCGCCTGACGCTGCGGCCGTTCCGCGCGCCCGACTTCGACACCTACGCGGCCTACTACACCGGCCCGCGGGCGGCGTTCGTCGGCGGCCCGGTGAGCCGGGCCGAGGCGTTCACCAAGTTCTGCGCCATGATCGGCCACTGGCAGATGCGCGGCTTCGGCCGGTTCGCGATCTGCCGCGTCGAGGACGACACGCTGGCGTTCGGCCACGCGGGCCTGTTGCAACTCGATACCGGGCTGCCGCCCGAGCTGACCTGGACGCTCTGGCACGGCGAAGATGAAGGACAGGGCTATGCCCGCGAGGCCGCGACCGCGGTGCGCGACTACGCCTTCACCCAGCTCGGCCTGCCGGTCCTGACCGCCTTGGTGCGCCGCGACAACGCCGCCTCGTTGCGCGTTGCCGAAACGCTCGGAGGCGTCGAGGACGCGACGCTGCCCACCCGCTTCGGCGACGAGGTGGCCTTCCGCTTCACCCCCGGGACAACGGGAGGGGCGGCATGACCACGACGGACATTCCCACGCTCGAGACCGCGCGCCTGCGGCTCTCGGCGCCCGAGGCGCAGGACTATCCCGATTTCAAGGCGACCTTCGCGTCCTACCGGGCGCGGTTCATGGGGGGCCCGCTCAACGCCTACGAGACGTGGATGCTCTACGCCGCCGAGATCGGCCACTGGCAGATTCGCGGCTTCGGGATGTGGATGGTCCACCTCAAGGACAGCGACGAGACGGTGGGGATGGCCGGCGGCTGGCAGCCTGCCAAGTGGCCCGAACGCGAGGTCGCCTGGATCATCTGGCCCGATCGCGCCGGCCGGGGCTTCGCCCTCGAGGCGACGCAGCGGGTGCGGCGGTACTTCTACGAGTCCTGCGGCTGGGACACTGCGGTGTCCTACCTCGACCCCAAGGACCTGCAGTCGATCCGGCTGGCCGAGCGGCTCGGCGCCGAGCGCGACCGCGAGGCCGCGACCGTGGACGGCAACGAGGTCTCCTATCGCCATCCTGCCCCGGCCCGGCTGCGTGACAGCCAGCTGGCGCACGGGATCGAGATGGAGATCCAGAACTACATCGACCCCCTGTTCACACCGAAAGGCTGGGCCCTTGACTGAAGACACGACTACCATCGCCCGCGCGGCCGAGATCCTGGCCGAGCACCGCGCCTCGATCGATCGGCTGGACGCGATCCTCGTCTTCACGCTGGCCGAGCGGTTCAAGCGGACGCAGGCGGTCGGCGAACTCAAGGCGCGGCACGAGCTGCCGGCCTCGGACCCCGCGCGCGAGGAAACCCAGATCGCGCGGCTCAAGGATCTGGCAAGCCGGGCGGATCTCGACCCCGACTTCGCCGAGGCCTTCCTGAATTTCATCATCCAGGAAGTCATCAAGCACCACGAGAAACACCGGACCTGACCCTCCGGCCCAAGCCATAAGACAAAGGAGACCCGAAATGGCTGTTAAGATCAGACTGTCCCGCGGCGGTTCCAAGAAGCGCCCCCACTACTCCATCGTCGTCGCCGACAGCCGCATGCCGCGCGACGGCCGCTTCCTCGAGAAGCTCGGCACCTACAATCCGCTGCTGCCCAAGGGCGACGAGCGTCGCGTGATCCTCGACATCGATCGCGTGAAGGCATGGATGGAGCACGGCGCCCAGCCGACCGAGCGCGTGCAGCGCTTCCTCGAGAACGCCGGCGCCGCCGAGAAGGTCGAGCGCAACAACCCCAAGAAGGGCACCCCGGGCAAGGCCGCGCAGGAGCGTGCGAAGGCACGCGCCGAGAAGGCAGCCGCCGCCGACGAAGCAGCCGAGGAAGCGTCGGCCGAGTGAACGGTTCGCCGGGACGTGCCTCGGGCATGCCTCCCGTCGTAGAACCAAGAGGGCCGGTGCGGGCGAACCCCGCGCCGGCCCTTTTTCGTCGTCCACAGGTCTGACCGGCATCCTCACCGAAGCGCGGACGTGCGGAGCGCAGCATTGCGGCGGTGTCCTCAGCATCGAGCGCCGATAACACGCAGCCGTTGCCAGCAGCGGCTGACAGTCCGATCCCGTGGGCGACTTACCGCCCAGCCGTGGCACAAGCCGTGGCCTTGCCGCCATGACGGGCGGCGCGCGACGCCGGGCCGGCTTGCACTGGAAGGGTCGCTGCCGCACCCTACCTGCGAACCGCGACGCAGGATCGCGTCACCATCTTCCACGAAGGACCGCTGCCCATGGCCATTCGCGCGACAGCCACAATCGCCCTCCTCGCCCTCGCCCCGGCCGCCGCGTTCGCGCAGGACGACGCGACCGCGACCCGCAGCCCGGTGGTCTCCACCCAGTCCTCGCCCGCGCTGGTATTCACCCTGCGGGGCGGCGTCGCCACGCAGCCGGAATATTTCGGCTCGGACGAGTACGACGTGGGCCCCGACCTCGGCTTCTCGCTCAACTCGCTGTCCTTCGGTGGCCGCAGCTTCGGCAATCCCGACCCGTGGGCAGAGGCCCGCGGCTTCGGCATCCGCGGCTCCTTCCGCTACATCGGCGAGCGTGACGACGACGATTACGGTGAACTTGAAGGCCTCGACGACATCGACGCGGCCTACGAGGTGGGCCTCGGTGCCGGTTATGCCGGCGAGAACTACTACGTCTTCGCTGACGTCCGCCGCGGCTTCGGCGGGCACGAGGCCTGGGTCGGCGAGGTCGGCGCCGATGCCGTCTTCCGCCCGTCCGAACGCCTGCGGGTCACCTTCGGCCCGCGCGCCTTCTTCGGATCGGACGACTACGCCTCGACCTACTTCGACGTAAGCGCGGCCGAGGCCGCCGCCTCGTCCTTCAACGCCTACGATGCCGACGGCGGACTGATCTCCACCGGGGTCGAGCTGGGGATGCGCTACAAGCTGTCCGAGAACTGGGGCCTGTCGGGCGCTGTGACCTACGACCGCTTCCGCGGCGATGCCGAGGACAGCCCGATCGTGCAGCAGGGCTCCGAAGATCAGTGGGGCGCACGCCTCGGCGTCACGCGCACCTTCTCGTTCGGCGGCTGAGCCGCGCGCAGGCCGTTGCGCACAGGTGCCGGCCCGCGCTAGATCAGGCGCATGAACGACGACAGCCGCATATGCGTGGGCGCCATCGGCGGCGCCTTCGGGGTCCACGGCGAGGTGAGGCTGAAAAGCTTCACCTCGGAGCCGGAGGCCATTGCCGATTACGCTCCGCTGACATCCGAGGACGGCTCGCGCAGCTTCGACGTCCAGATCGTGCGCGAGATCGCGCAAGGCTTCGCCGTGCGCCTGTCGGGCGTCCGGACGAAGGAAGACGCCGACGCGCTGAAGGGCGTGCAACTCTACGCTCCGCGCGCGCGCCTGCCGCAGCTGCCCGACGACGAGTTCTACCACGCCGACCTGATCGGCCTCGAGGTGCGCGACACTGGCGGGGCGCTGCTGGGCCGGGTGCGCGCGGTGCAGAACAACGGCGCCGACGACCTGCTCGAGGTGACCGTGCCGGGATCGTCCGCGACGGTGCTTCTGCCGTTCACGCAGGCCGCGGTGCCGACGGTGGATCTGACCAAGGGTCGGATCGTGGCGGACCCGCCGCTGGGGCTTTTCGACTGACCCCTTGGCAGCGACAACGGATCGCTTTGCGCGCCATTGGTGCCCAAACGCTCAACATGCCCACCAAATCGTGTCCACCGGGCCGATTTACCGCCCAAAATTCCGAATAGGTTAACGGGACTTCGGTAGAAACACGCTGCGGGTCCGCCCTCAATGTTGCGACATCTCCTGAACGACGCGCGCCTCACGCAGGGCGGTTTCGGGACCGGTCCGCTGGTGCGGGCCCGGGCACGCCGGAGCGCCGCGCGGCACCTGCCGCCCGAGGCGGCACGGCGGACGATGGTGCGCGACCGCCTCGCCGCTCTGTCGCTGGGGGATCCGGGCCCGGGCGACGGCCCGCCCGGGTTGCGGGCGCCGCCCGGGACGGACCAGACCGTGGGCGCGATCTTTTCGGGCATCCTCCAGCGCTGGGGCCGTTCCGGACCCGCGACGCTTACCGCCGAGGAAAGCTCCGATCTGGCGCTGCTGGAGCGGCTCCTGACCGCGCCCACCGCAGAGGCTGGCGGACTCGCCACGCTCTTCGCTCAGCCTGACGCGGTGCTTGGACTGCGCGAGAAGGTCACGCAGGCGACCCTGCGCCGCGCCGTGTTCGACGCCGAGATCGCCGCCTTCGATGCCGCCCGCCGCGCGTTCGAGCGGCAGGCCAGCGCCTTGCCCGCGGACCTCGACGCCGCGCTGGCGGCGCACGGCGCGGCCGACGTACACCTGTGGCACCGGATCGTGGCCGAGCATGATCCGTCTGATCCGGCCCAGGCCCGCGCCGCAGCGCGTTCGGCGGGCGATCCGCGCGCCGCACCGGCTACGGTGGCGCTGTATGTGTCCCGCGCTGTCCGCGAGGGGCCGCTCGCGACCGCCTCGCTGGCGGGCGACGATGCCGCTCTCCGCCGCATTTCCGTGATCTTCGACAGTTGGGCGGAGGCGCCCGAGCGCAACGCATGCATCGGCCTCTCACCGCCAGACGCGGTCGCCACGAACGGCCCGGAGGTCGCGGCCGGTCTCGACCGCGCCGCCGACTTGCTGGGGCGGCCCCGACTGCCCGTGCCGCAGGGGCTCTTCACCCATTATCCCGAAGCACCGGCGCGACCGCGTCCCGAATGGGACCTCGCGACGGGGCGGATGCGGCTGGCGCCGGACCCCGCCGACTACATCGACGCGGCGAGCCTCACCCTCGCCTGACAGGGCTTTTCGCGCCGGCCGCGGCGGGCTAGACCCGGCGCCGGTTCCAACCCCGTCCCGAAGGCCCGCCCCATGTCCGATGCCGATCCCCCGAACCGCGCCCAGGGCCGCAAGCGGATCGCGCCGTCGCTCAAGCCGCGCGCGCTGATGGAAGACGGCGGCCTGCGCGTGGACCTGTGGACCGCCCAGGTGCTCACCCTCTTTCCCGAAGCGTTCCCCGGCACGCTGGGCCTGTCGCTGACAGGGCGCGCCCTCAAGGACCGGCTGTGGCAACTCGACACCATCGGCCTGCGCGACTTCGGGATGGGCCGGCACCGCAACGTCGACGACACGCCCGCCGGCGGCGGCGCCGGGATGGTTCTGCGGCCCGACGTGATGGCCGCCGCGCTGTCGCACGCCCGCACGCGGATGCCCCCCGGCGCCCCGATCCTTTACCTGTCGCCCCGCGGCCGCCCGTTCGACCAGGCCCGCGCCCGCGCGCTGGCCGACGGACCGGGCGTGACGCTGATCTGCGGCCGGTTCGAAGGCATGGACGAGCGCGTGATCGAGGAGTTCGGCATCGAGGAGGTCTCGCTCGGGGACTTCGTGCTGACCGGCGGCGAGATCGCCGCGCAGGCCTTGATCGACGCCTCTGTCCGACTTATACCGCGCGTGCTCGGGAATCAGGCGTCCGTCGAAGAGGAATCCTTTTCGCACGGACTTTTGGAGCACCCGCAGTATACGAAGCCCGCCGTCTGGAACGGTCGTGCGATACCCGACGTGCTTCTCTCGGGCCATCACGCGAAGATCACCGACTGGCAGCGGGAGCAAGCCGAACGGCTGACGAAGCAAAGACGACCTGACCTCTGGCGGGCTTACTGCGAAACGCGCGGTAGGGACCCGGAAGAAGACCAAGAGCTCTGAGGATCGCGACACACCTTTGCGGGACAAACCGCAAGCAGCTCAGGAGATGGTCAGATGGATCTGATCGCGAAACTCGAGGCGGAACAGATCGCCTCGCTCGGGAAGAACATTCCCGATTTCAAGGCCGGCGACACCGTTCGCGTCGGCTACAAGGTGACCGAAGGCACGCGCTCGCGCGTGCAGAACTACGAAGGCGTGTGCATCAGCCGCAAGAACGGCCAGGGCATCGCCGGATCGTTCACCGTCCGCAAGATTTCCTTCGGCGAAGGCGTCGAGCGCGTGTTCCCCCTCTACTCGACCAACATCGAGTCGATCGAGGTCGTGCGCCGTGGCCGCGTGCGCCGCGCGAAGCTCTACTACCTGCGCTCGCGCCGCGGTAAGTCCGCGCGCATCGCGGAAGACGTCAACTACAAAGTCCTCAAGGGCGACGGCAAGAAGCCGGTGCAAGGATCGTCGACATGAAAAAGAACCTTCATCCCGATTACCACACGGTCACCGTGAAGATGACCGACGGCACCTCGTTCGAGACCCGCTCGGTTTTCGGCGCCGAGGGTGACACGATCACGCTCGACATCGACCCGACGGTGCACCCGGCCTGGACCGGCGGCTCCTCGCGCCTGATGGACACCGGCGGCCGCGTCTCGCGCTTCAAGAAGAAGTACGAGGGCCTGGGCTTCTGAGAGCCCTGCCGACAACGGCACGACATTGCGACGCCGCCCCTTGGGGCGGCGTTTCGCGTTTCATGGGGGGCTTGCCGCGAGACCTCGTCCGAACGAGAACCGCGCCGGATCGCAATCTGCCGGAGGCCCGACCATGCCGCTCGACCCGTCCGCCCTGTCGCCCGAGACCTGCCGCGTGGAGCGCGTTTTCCGCCTGCGGGTAGAACTGGGCCCGCTCGACCGTGCCGAGGACATGCGAGAGGCCGTCCTGTCGGTGACGTCGCTGACGTGGGGCGACTATGACCAGGTGAGCTTCGAAACCGAGACCGGGCATCAGCACTACCGCACCGGGCCCGATGCGGCAGGCGGGCCGCTGCCGCCCGAGACGGTGCCCGCGCGGGCGCTGTCTTTCTCGATTCCGCCCGAGGCCGCTTTGCTGGACCGGGTGCTGGACGTGATCCAACACGCCCACTCCTACGAGGAGCCGGTGATCTACGTGACCGAAAGCCTTGCCACGCGGGCGCGGCCCGAAATCACCCGATCAAGTCCGTGGAAAAAGTGGCACCGGGCCGACGGCTGAGCGCATCGGCCAGGGGCCCGGTCGCTTCGCCAACCACGGCAGACCTCAGCTCGGGGTTCGTGCGCAATACGTCCGACAGGATCTCGAGCCCGTCCGCTTCGGGACGCGCCGGCACCTGCACGCTGAACATCGGCATTCCCTGCAGCGACGGGCTGACGATCGGCATGTCGATCAGTGTCTCGACGCGAAAGTGCCGCCGATCCTCGCGTATCCGGGCATAGGTCGCCTGCACTGGTTGCGCCGGGCCCTCGATCATCTGGACGAAGCGCGGGCCTGCCTTGATCATCACCGACGCAATCCCGTCGCGGTCGTTGGCGCGCATCGCTTCACGCAGGATGTCGAGGTTCTCGATCGACGAGTCGGACAGAATCGTGCTGCTCTCGAAAACCACGCGATGATAGCGCCGCGACCCCATGATGAGTCTCCGTCCCGACTTTCCGCAAATGGCGGACAGCGACCGCGCGACGAGGCACTTTCCCGGGCGAAGGCGGCCACTGCTTTCCAGCATCATTGTTGGCGAAAATAACATATCTGTCGACCACCTTTTGACTGCCGGGCAACGTGCGACCGCCGGGCAACGTCGGCGGAGAACCGCCATTTGCGATCTTTCGCCGATGCGGGATACCAGATATGGATATCGCGCCCGCCGGGCGTTCACACATCTTGCCGAAGTCTCAAGGGGTCGGACCGTGGCTCACATCATCGTGGTCGGAAACGAGAAAGGCGGCGCGGGGAAGTCCACCGTGTCCATGCACGTGGCGACCGCGCTGGCCCGGATGGGCCATGCGACGGGCGTGATCGACCTCGACCTGCGGCAGCGCAGCACCGGGCGCTACATCGACAACCGGGCCGCACACACCCAGGCCGAGGGGATCGAGCTGGCCAGCCCGGTCTACACCGACCTGCCCGAGGTCGATCCGGCAACGCTGGGCCAGGGCGAGAACGCATTCGACCACCGCATGTCCGCCGCCGTCGCCCGGCTCGAACCCGATTGCGACTTCATCGTCATCGACTGCCCCGGCTCGCACACCCGCCTGAGCCAGGTGGCGCACTCGCTGGCCGACACGCTGGTCACGCCGCTAAACGACAGCTTCGTCGATTTCGACCTGCTCGCGCGGATCGGCCCTGACGGCGAGAAGATCCTCGGCCCCTCCGTATATTCCGAGATGGTCTGGAGCGCGCGGCAGTTGCGGGCGCAGGCGGGCCTGAAGCCCATCGACTGGATCGTGCTGCGCAACCGCCTTGGCGCGCAGAACATGGTCAACAAGATGAAGATGCAGAAGGCGCTCGACCGGCTTGCCAAGCGCATCGGCTTCCGCGTCGGGCCGGGCTTTTCCGAGCGGGTCGTGTTCCGCGAGCTGTTCCCTCGGGGGCTCACCCTGCTCGACCTCAAGGACGTGGGCGTCAAGCAGCTCAACATCTCCAACATCGCCGCCCGGCAGGAGCTGCGCGACCTGATCAAGGCGCTCAAGCTGCCGGGGGTCGAGGTCACCTTCTGAAGTGGCCGCCGGCCCGTCGCGCGGCGAGCTGTGGTTCCGGCTGGGCATCAGCCTCGCCGGCCTCGCGCTGCTTGCTGCCGCCATCGCCGTCCGCGGCTGGCCGCGCGGGGGCGCTATGCTGGAGATCGCGGGAATCGCCGGCGCGTTCTTCGGGATCAGCGCCATAGTCTCGGCGCGGCGTCTCTGGCGGCAGCGCGGGCGCTGACGCTTACTGCAGGCGCCGCACCGCGAGGGCCAGCGCCACGGCCCCTGCCCCCGACGACAGAAGCTCGACCCCGAGAAAGATGCCGAGAAGGCCGACGGCGCCTGCGGGAACCGCGAAGACCACCAGCACGCCCAGCGCAGCGCTGACGAGACCCGCCGCGATCATCCAGCCGCGGCCCTCGCGTCCCGGCATCTTGAGCGCGATCCAGACGCGCATGGCCCCCATGGCGAGGAAGAACACGCCTACGAGCAGCGTCAGCGACAGGATCCCCGAGATCGGATTCACCCAAAGCGAGATCGCGAAAAGCACGAGCACCACGCCCAGAAGGATCGAGAAGGCGCGGCTCCCGCTACCGTCGGTGCCTTTGAACGCCATCCAGACCTGCATGATCCCGGCCACGAGGAACGTTGCCGCGGCAATTGCAGTGGCCGTCAGCGATGCGATGAACGGATTGAGGAACGCGAAGAAGCCGCCGAGGATCATGACCGCGCCGAGCGCAGCCATCCATTTCCAGTCCGGCCCCGCGGCCGCCGCCTGTTCGGCAAGGCTCGGATCGGGGTCGGGATGTGCGGGATCGCGGTGCGCTTGGGTATCGGTCATGTCGGCCCCCTGACTGTGTAGCTTGCTATCAGGCATCTTGGTTGAAAAACCGTCCGGCCCGCGTGCCAGTTCCCGCTGCGGCGTTGTGCCGGGCCGCGCGAGGCGGCATAGAGATCCGCGATGGCCAAGCAGCTCGACTACCACACGATCCGCGAGATCTTCGCCCGCTTCCACGCGGCCGAGCCCGAACCCAAGGGCGAGCTCGAGCACGTCAACGCGTTCACCCTGGTCGTGGCGGTGGCACTGTCGGCGCAGGCGACGGACGCGGGTGTGAACAAGGCCACGCGGGGCCTCTTCGCGGTGGCCGACACGCCCGAGAAGATGCTCGCGCTCGGTGAAGAGGGCGTGATCGAGCACATCAAGACGATCGGCCTCTACCGCAACAAGGCGAAGAACGTTGTCAAGCTCAGCCGCATCCTGGTGGAAGAGCATGGCGGCACGGTGCCCTGCTCGCGCGCCGCGTTGCAGGCGCTGCCCGGGGTGGGCCGCAAGACGGCGAACGTCGTCCTGAACATGTGGTGGCGCTACCCCGCCCAGGCGGTGGACACCCACATCTTCCGGGTCGGCAATCGCACCGGCATCGCGCCGGGTCGGGACGTGGTCGCGGTCGAGCGCGCGATCGAGGACAACGTGCCCGTCGACTACATGCTCCACGCCCATCACTGGCTGATCCTGCACGGCCGCTACACCTGCATCGCACGCAAACCGAAATGCGCTGCGTGCCTGATCCGCGATCTCTGCACCTTCGAGGACAAGACGGAATGAAACGATACCAAGTGGTCGGCATCGGCAACGCCGTGGTCGACGTCCTGACCCGCGCCGACGACAGCTTTCTCGACCACATGGGGATCGAGAAGGGCATCATGCAGTTGATCGAGCGCCCGCGCGCCGAGACGCTCTACGGCGCAATGGAAGACCGCGTGCAGGCCCCCGGCGGGTCGGTGGCGAATACGCTGGCGGGCCTTGGCAACCTCGGGCTCCAGACGGCGTTCATCGGGCGCGTGAAGGACGACGCGCTCGGCACGTTCTACGCCGAGGCGATGGAAGAGATCGGCACGCGGTTCGTGAACGCGCCCGTGGCGGGCGGCGAGCTGCCGACCTCACGCTGCATGATCTTCGTCTCGCCTGACGGCGAGCGGTCGATGAACACCTATCTCGGCATTTCGGCCGAGCTCGGCCCGGACGACGTCGACGAGGATGTCGCGGCGAATGCCGAGGTGGTGTTCCTCGAGGGCTACCTCTTCGACAAGCCCAAGGGGAAGGAGGCGTTCCAGAGCCTCGCGCGCGCCTGCCGCGCCGCGGGCGGCCGGGCCGGCATCGCGATCTCGGACCCGTTCTGCGTCGAGCGGCACCGCGAGGACTTCCTCCGCCTGATCGAGCACGAACTGGACTACGTGATCGGCAACGAGGCCGAGATCCGCGCGCTTTACCAGAACGACGACCTGGAGTCGGACCTTGCCGCAGTGTCGTCAATCTGCCCGCTGGTGATCTGCACCCGGTCGGGCGACGGCGTGACGATCATGCAGGAGGGCGTCCGGACGGATGTTGCCGTCGACAAGATCGTGCCGGTGGACGCGACCGGCGCGGGCGACCAGTTCGCGGCGGGCTTCCTCTACGGTCTCGTGAGCGGGGCCGACATGGAGACTTGCGGCCGTATGGGCCACGCGGCTGCGGGCGAGGTGATCTCCCATATGGGGCCACGTCCCGAGCGCAAGCTCATGGACGTGTTCGCGGAAGCCGGCCTCGTCTGACAGCTGACCTGTTGGGCCGCGCCCGGCGGCCCGTCCCTGTCCGGACGGTCGCCGCGCCTCAGTGCGCGGCGGCCCAGTTCGGTCCCTGCCCGGCCTCGACCACCAGCGGCACCGACAGCTGCACCACAGGGTCGGCCGCGCCCTCCATCACCTCGCGCGCGACTCCGATCAGGTCCTCGGCCACGTCGGCATCGACTTCGAACAACAGTTCGTCGTGGACCTGCAACAGCATCATGGCCTTGGTGCCGAAGCGCTCGATCGCGCCCGGCATCCGCACCATCGCGCGGCGGATCACGTCGGCAGCAGTCCCCTGGATCGGCGCGTTGATCGCCGCGCGGCGGGCGAATCCGGCACGAGGGCCCCGCGCGTTGATCTCGGGCGTGTGGATCACCCGGCCGAACAGCGTCTCGACCCGGCCATGCTCCTTCGCGAAGCCGGTGGTCTCGTCCATATAGGCCTTGATCCCCGGAAAACGCTCGAAATACCGGTCGATGAAGCCCTGCGCGTCGGCGCGCGGGATCCGCAGGTTCCGCGCGAGGCCGAAGCCAGAGATCCCGTAGATCACGCCGAAGTTGATGGCCTTGGCCTGCCGCCGCACCTCTGGCGTCATCTCGTCCAGCGGCACGCCGAACATCTCGGAGGCCGTGGCGGCGTGGATGTCCTGCCCCTCGCGGAACGCCTCCTTGAGCGCGTCGATCCCCGCGATATGGGCGAGGATCCGCAGCTCGATCTGGCTGTAGTCGAGCGACACCAGCACCTTGCCCTCGTCGGCGACGAAGGCCTCGCGGATGCGGCGGCCCTCCTCGGTGCGGACGGGGATGTTCTGCAGGTTCGGCTCGGTCGAGGCGAGCCGCCCGGTGTTGGCGCCGGCGATGGAATACGACGTGTGCACCCGCCCGGTGACGGGGTTGATGTGCTCCTGCAGGGCGTCGGTATAGGTCGACTTGAGCTTCTGCAACTGCCGGTAGTCGAGGATGCGCGCGGGCAGGTCATGCACCGTGGCGAGGTCCTCGAGCACGTCGGCGGGGGTGGAATACTTGCCGTTCTTGCCCTTCTTGCCGCCCTCGAGGCCCATCCGCTCGAACAGGATCTCGCCGACCTGCGCGGGGCTGCCCACGTTGAAGGTCTCGCCTGCCAGTTCGTGGATCTCGGCCTCGAGCCCGGCCATCGTCTGCGAGAAGGCCGACGACATGCGCGAGAGGGTGTCGCGGTCCACCTTGATCCCCGACATCTCCATCTGTGCCAGCACCGGCACAAGTGGACGCTCCATCCGTTCGTAGACGCGGGTGACGTGGGCGCGGTGCAGCTGCGGCTTGAACAGCTCCCACAGGCGCAGGGTGATGTCGGCATCCTCGGCGGCGTATTTCGTCGCGTCGGCGATCGGCACGAGGTCGAAGGTGATCTGGCTCTTGCCGGTGCCGATGACGTCCTTGATCGGGATCGGCTGGTGGCTGAGGTAACGTTCGGACAGCACGTCCATGCCGTGCCCATGCTCGCCGCCGTTCAGCGCGTAGGACATCAGCATGGTGTCGTCGATCGGTGCGATCTCGATGCCGTTCCGCGCGAGGATCTTGGCGTCGTACTTCATGTTCTGGCCGATCTTGATGACCGAGGGGTCCTCGAAGAGGTCCTTCAGCATCGCCAGGGCCGCCTGCATGCTCACCTGCTCGGGAAGAAGGTCGCCGGGGCCGAAAAGGTCACCGTCTCCCTGCGCGCGGTGCGAGAGCGGGATGTAGGCCGCCGAGCCCGCCTCGACGCAGAGCGAGACGCCCACGAGGTCGGCGGTCATCTCGTTGAGGCCGGTGGTTTCGGTGTCGACGGCCACCCAGCCGCGGTTGCGCGCCTGCCCGATCCACGTCTCCAGCGTCTCGACGTCGCGGATGCAGATGTAATCGTCCGGCTTGAACGGAAGCTGTTCGGGCGTGGCGTCGTCGTTCGCCGGTGCGGCGGTGTCCGGCGATGTCTCGGGGATGACCGGCGCCTCGGCGCCCAGCTGCTCGGCCACGCGCTTGGAAAGGGAGCGGAATCCCATCTCCGAGAGAAATCCCAGCAGGGTCTCGGGGTCGGGGTCGCGCAGTTCGAGGTCGTCGAGCGTGAAATCGAGCGGCGTGTGGGCATCCAGCAGCACGAGCCTCTTCGACAGCTCGATCTGTTCACGCTTCTCGATCAGGGTCTGGCGGCGCTTGGGTTGCTTGATCTCCTCGGCGCGGTCGAGCAGCTCCTCTAGCGTGCCGAACTCGTTGATGAGCAGCGCCGCCGTCTTGACGCCGATGCCGGGCGCGCCGGGCACGTTGTCCACCGAATCCCCGGCGAGCGCCTGCACGTCGACCACCCGCTCGGGCGCGACGCCGAACTTTTCCTCGACCGCCTCGCGATCGATGCGGCGGTTCTTCATGGCGTCGAACATCTCGACCCCATTGCCGACCAGCTGCATCAGATCCTTGTCGGAGGACACGATGGTCACCTGTCCGCCGGCATCGCGCGCCTGGCAGGCGAGGGTCGCGATGATGTCGTCGGCCTCGTAGCCCTCGACCTCCTTGCAGGCGATGTTGAAGGCCTCGGTGGCACGCCGGGTCAGCGGGATCTGCGGGCGCATGTCCTCGGGCATCTCGTCCCGGTTCGCCTTGTACTGGTCGTAGAGGTCGTTGCGGAACGTGTGCGAGCCCTTGTCGAAGATCACCGCGATGTGGGTCGGGGCGAAATCGCCATGGTCCTTGCCGATATAGCGGCGCAGCATGTCGCAGAAGCCCTGCACCGCCCCCACCGGCAGCCCGTCGGACTTGCGCGTCAGCGGTGGCAGCGCGTGGAAGGCCCGGAAGATGAAGGCCGATCCGTCGATCAGGTGCAGGTGGCAGCCCTTGCCGAAGCTCTCGCTCATCCGTCAGCCCTTTCCTCGCCGTGCGGGCCGGTTCTGACACGAAGCGCGGTGGCCTTCCAGCGGCGTTTGAACGTGGAGGGGGTGATGCCCGTCAGGGCGCAGCAGCGATTTCCAGCGGGACCGCCGCGCAGAGGAAGATCGCCACGAAGAACACGATCGAGGCGGTCACCACGAAGCCGTGCCATATCGTGTTGTGAAACCGCAAATCCGAGGCCAGCAGAAACGGCGTTCCGGCCGAGTAGATGACGCCGCCGACGACCATCAGCACGATCACCGACCACGGCAGCGCGGCCAGAAGAGACCAGCCACCCACGACGACCGCCCAGCCGAGCACCAGGCACATGCCGACGGCGAGCCCCGCGGGCACGCTCTTGCGGAATAGCGTCACCGCGGTCGCGCAGCCCGCTGCGCCCCAGACCGCGGCCAAGAGGCCCGAGCCGGCGCCGGAGAGCAGAGCGAACGGCGTGTAGGTCCCGGCGATCTTGAGGTGAATCGCAGACATGTCGAGTCGGCGCAGCACCGCCGCCCAGCTCGGGATGCCGAGATGATTGTAGGCCAGCGAGGCCGTCAGCATCAGGATCAGGGTGCCGCCGTAGACCGAAACCCCGGCGATGCCGGCAGCGTCTCCGCGCCATACGGCGGTCAGGGTGATGAGCACCGGCACCGCACCGAGCGCAAGCACCAGTGCAGCGACGTGCACCACCAGGTCGGTCGCCATTTCGGCCCGCGTGTAGGGCCGGCGGTCGATGGCGACGGGCACCGTTGTCTGGGGATCGGACACAGTCATGTATGAAACATAACCTTCCGCCGACCGGTCACAAGCTTTGTGGCCGGAGCGGACGCTGCGTCGGACGGAATGTGGCCTCAGGCCTTGCCTTCGAAATCGCGGTGGACGAAGCGCGCGTCACAGTATCCGCATTCGACCCAGCCGAGATCCTCGGGGATCTGCAGCCAGACGCGCGGATGGCCCAGCGCGCCTTCGCCGCCGTCGCAGGCCACGCGGTAGCTGTCGACGATCTTCGTCTCGGGCACGTCGGTGGTCATCGGATGGTTCCCCTATCGCAACTCGGGCACTAGCTGCGTTATGACCCGGACGCAGGACAGGAGCAAGGCACCCATGGGCGATGACGCGATCCGCATCGAAGGACTGAAGAAAACCTACGGCGGCGGAGGTGGACAGCCCCCGAAAGAGGCGCTGCGCGGCATCGATCTCACCGTTCCGCGCGGCTCGGTATTCGGGCTTCTCGGTCCCAACGGCGCCGGCAAGTCGACGCTCATCAACATCCTGGCGGGCCTCGTCGTGAAGACCGCGGGCAACGTCGAGATCTGGGGCTGGGACCAGGACGTGAACCCGCGCCAGTCGCGCGCCTCGATCGGCGTCATGCCGCAGGAGCTGAACCTCGACCCGTTCTTTACCCCGCGCGGCGCGCTCGAGGTGCAGGCAGGCCTTTACGGCGTGCCAAAATCGCAGCGTCGCTCGGACGAGATCCTCCGCATGGTCGGCCTGCAGGACAAGGCCGAGGCTTATGCGCGCACGCTCTCGGGCGGCATGAGGCGGCGCCTGCTGCTGGCCAAGGCGCTGGTGCATCATCCGCACATCCTCGTTCTGGACGAGCCCACGGCGGGCGTGGACATCGAGCTGCGCCAGATGCTCTGGCAGAACGTACGCCGCCTGAACGAAGAGCGCGGCATGACCGTGATCCTCACCACGCACTACCTCGAGGAAGCCGAGGAGATGTGCGACGAGATCGCCATCATCGCCGACGGCGCGCTGGTGGCGCGGGACCGCACGACCAACCTTCTCGGCCAGATCGACGCGCGCACCATGGTCATCCAGCCCGAGGAAGAGACCGGCCACGTGCCCGAGGGCGTCGGCCTCGAGGTGGAGCGCCGTCGGGACGGCACGTTGGCGGTGACCTATCACGCCAACAAGACCTCGCCCGAAGAGGTTCTCGATGCGGTGCGCGCCGCGGGCATCCGCATCGCCGATGTCCGGACCGAGCAGGCCGACCTCGAGGACGTGTTCCTGTCGCTGACCCGCGGGGCGCATTCCCCGGCAGCCTGATCCGCCGGGGCGGTCGGGGCACACGCGGCGCGGCGATTCCGTGGACGGTCATGGTCAAATCGGGCAGCGTGCGTCACAAAGGCTTCTCAAAGACGTCATCGGGGAAGGTGCATGGCGACGATACTCGTGACCGGGTCGGCCGGGTTCATCGGATATCACGTGGCGCGGCGGCTGCTGGACGCGGGGCACCGCGTGGTCGGCCTCGACGCGATGACGGACTATTACGATGTCGCGTTGAAAGAGGCGCGGCACGCGCGTCTTGCCCCGGACGAGGGTTTCAGTGCCGAGATTGGCCGCGTCGAGGACCCTGGCCGGCTCGCCGCGCTGTTCGAGCGCGACCGATACGACGCGGTCGTGCACCTCGCCGCGCAGGCCGGCGTGCGCGCCTCGATCGAGACGCCGCGCCCCTATCTCGAAAGCAATGTCGTCGGCACCTTCGAATTGCTCGAGGCGGCCCGTGCCCATCCTCCGCGGCACATGCTCATGGCGTCGACCTCTTCGGCCTACGGCGCCAACACCCGGATGCCGTATGTCGAGACGGATCGCGCAGATCACCAGATGTCGTTCTACGCCGCCACCAAGAAGGCGACCGAGGCGATGGCGCATTCCTATGCCCACATCTACGGCCTGCCGATCACCATGTTCCGCTTCTTCACGGTCTACGGTCCGTGGGGGCGCCCGGACATGGCGCTGTTCCTGTTCACGCGCGCGATCCTCGCGGGCGAGCCCATCGACGTCTACAATCACGGCAACATGCGCCGGGATTTCACCTATATCGACGACCTCGTCGAGGCGCTGTTCCGGCTGCTCGACGCGGTGCCCGAGCGCCCCGCGGACGGAGCCCCGCCCGAGGGCGACAGCCTCTCGCCGATGGCGCCCTACCGGCTGGTCAACATCGGAAACGCCGCCCCGGTGGACCTCGGCGATTTCATCGCAGCGGTCGAGCGCGCGACCGGGCGTCCGGCCGAAAAGAACTTCATGCCGATGCAGCAGGGCGACGTGCCCGCGACATGGGCCGACACGGCGTTGCTGGAACGCCTGACCGGGTTCCGTCCCGGCACGCCGGTGGAAGAAGGCGTCGCTGCCTTCGTGGACTGGTATCGCACCTTCTACGCCGAAAAAGGCTGACCGCCGGGCGCTCCGCTGTAGCGTGCAGAGCCAAAGAGCCACGCCCGGCGCGGAGGTGAAGGTCGAAGACCGACGCGCATCGCCGGGTGGCCTCTCAGCCCCGAACCTCGGTCACTCTGGCCGCGTCGGCCCGAGGGTGCCGACCCCAGGTCCGACGAGGCGCCCGCCGTCTAACCCGCGCTTTGCTCCGCCAGACCCTTCCGGAGCGCGTCGAACGCACGCAGCTCCTCGACCAGCGCGCCCAAGCGGTCCACCGGGATCATGTTGGGGCCGTCCGAGGGCGCGTTGTCCGGGTCCTCGTGCGTCTCGATAAAGAGCGCCGAGACCCCCACCGCGCACGCCGCGCGGGCCAGCACCGGGGCGAATTCGCGCTGGCCGCCCGAGGTCAGGCCCTGCCCGCCCGGCTGCTGCACGGAATGCGTGGCGTCGAACACCACCGGCCAGCCCGTGCGCTCCATCACCGGCAGTCCGCGGAAATCAGAAACCAGCGCGTTGTAGCCGAAGCTCGTTCCGCGCTCGCAGAGCATGATGCGTTCGTTGCCGGTGGAGGCGATCTTGCCCGCGACATTCTCCATGTCCCACGGCGCGAGGAACTGGCCCTTCTTGACGTTGATCGCCGCGCCGGTCTCGCCGGCGGCGAGCAGCAGGTCCGTCTGGCGGCAGAGGAAAGCCGGGATCTGCAACACGTCGCAGACCTCGGCGGCCTTGGCGCAGTGCCAGGGCTCGTGCACGTCGGTCAGGACCGGCACGCCGAACTCCTCGCGGATGCGGCCGAGGATCTCGAGACCCGCGTCCATGCCGAGGCCCCGGGCGGTCCCGATCGAGGATCGGTTGGCCTTGTCGTAGCTGGCCTTGAAGATGAACGCGGTCCCCGACGCGGCGCAGGCCTCGGAAATGCGCTCGGCCATCATCCGGGCGTGATCGAGGCTTTCGAGCTGGCACGGTCCGGTGATGAGCGCGAAGGGCGCCTGCCCTCCGATCTCGATGTCGCCCACTGTGACGGTGCGGCTGGCGATCGGGTCCATCTCAGAGCTCCTTCAGGGCGGCTTCGATGCGGGGAATGTCCTCGGGATTGTTCAACTCCCAGAACAGGCGGCCGCGGGCGTCCACCTCGACGCAGGCGACGGCGGCGCCGTTCTCGAGGAATCGCAGCTGCTCGAGCCCCTCCACGGTCTCGATCGTGCCCTGCGCCCAGTCGATGTAGCGCGCCAGCGCCGCGGGCCGGTAGGCGTAGACACCGACGTGGTGAAAAACGGGGATCGGGTCAGGCACGGCGCCGGGCGCGATGTAGGGCACGACCTCCTTGGAGAAGTAGAGCGCGCGCCTCCCTTCCCCGAACACCGCCGTGGTTCCACCGACGCGGCCCGCACGGCGGTCCTCGACGAAATGGCCGTAGGTCGTGGGATCGCAGCGCAGCACCGGGGTCGCGACCTCGGCGCCGGAGTCGGCCTCCATCGCCTCGATCAGCTCCGACAGGAACCACGGCGGGGTCAGCGGCGCGTCGCCCTGCAGGTTGACCACGAGGTCGGTCTCGATGCCGGCGCGGGCCAGCGCATCGGCGCAGCGCTCGGTCCCGTTGCGACAGGTTTCCGAGGTCATGATGACCTCCGCGCCGAAGTCGCGGGCGTGCTCGGCGATGCGGTCGTCGTCGGTGGCCACGGCGACCCGGGCCGCGCCGGGCACCGCCATCGCGGCGTCCCAGGTCATGCGGATCAGGCTGCGGCGGCTGCCGTCGGGCAGGGTCAGCTCGGCCAGCGGCTTGCCCGGATAGCGCTGCGAGGCGTAGCGGGCGGGGATCAGGATGGTGACGTGCATTCAGGCGACTCCGGCGCGCAGGCAATCGTGGATGTGCAGGACGCCCTCGGGGTGGCCGCTGTCGTCGACCACCAGAAGGACCGAGATCTTGCGTTCGTTCAGCAGCGCCAGCGCGCTGGCCGCCAGCGTGTCGGGCGTGATCGTCACCGGCGAGCGCGTCGCGATCTGCCCGGCGGTCCTCTGGCTCAGGTTTTCGACGTGGCGCCGCAGGTCACCATCCGAGACCACGCCGAAGAGGCGCCCGTCCTCGGCCACCACGGCGGCGATGCCGAATCCCTTGGCCGACATCACCAGCATGGTCTCGGTCATCGGTGTGTCGGGGTCCACCAGCGGCAGTGCCTCGGGCCCGTGCATCAGGTCCGAGACCCGCATCATCTGCGCCCCAAGCTTGCCGCCGGGGTGGAAGTCGCGGAAATGCCGCGCGTCGAAGCCTCGCGCCTCCATAAGGGCGACGGCCAGCGCGTCGCCGAGGCCCAGCATCATGGTCGTGGACGTGGTGGGCGCCATGCCGATCGGGCAGGCCTCAGGGCTTTTCGGCAGGGTCAGCCGCAAGGTCGCCGCGCGCATGAGCGTGGAGTCGGGGTTGGACGACAGCCCCACCACCGGGATGCCGAAGCGCGCGCAGTAGGCGATGACGTCGGACAGCTCGGCCGTCTCTCCCGAGTTCGAGATCAGCAGGCAGACGTCGCCGCGCGCGATCATGCCAAGGTCGCCGTGGCTCGCCTCGGCGGCGTGGACGAAATACGAGGGCGTGCCGGTCGAGGCGAGCGTAGCCGAGATCTTGCGGCCCACGTGGCCCGACTTCCCGATGCCCGACACGATCACGCGGCCGGTCGCGGACAGCGTCATCTCGACGGTGGCGGCGAAGTCCTCGGGGAGGCGCGCGGCAAGCGTGGTCAGGCCCGCGGCCTCGGTCTCGAGCACGCGGCGGGCATGTGCGACGGCCTCTGCCGGGGCGGACCGTGCGGCGTCGTCCATGATCGGGCCTCCTTCCATGATGCGGCCCGGGCGCGCGGCGGCCGGACGCATGCGATGCGTCCGATTACCAGCGCCCGCGCCCGGGCAAAAGGGCGGCGCCGGTGCTCAGGCCTTCTGAAGCATCCGGCCCAGCGGGCGACCGGCGAGGATGTGCACGTGCAGATGCGGCACTTCCTGCACACCGGTCTTGCCGGCATTCGAGATCAGGCGGAAGCCGTCCTCTTCCAGCCCCTCGGCGCGCGCGATCTCTCCGACGAGGCGGACATAGTCCACGATCTCGGCGTCGGAGGCTTCCTGCGCGAAGTGATCGAAGGTGACGTAGGACCCTTTCGGGATCACCAGCACGTGGACCGGCGCCTGGGGCTGGATGTCGCGGAAGGCGAGGCTGTGCTCGGTCTCCTTGACGGTGTCGTTGGGGATCTCGCCGCGCAGGATCTTGGCGAAGATGTTGTCGGAATCGTAGTCGTGGGCCATGGGGTCCTCCGTCGCGGCGTGCTCAGTCGGCGAACAGGTAGTCCGTGTCCGCGATTTCCTTCGCCTTGTCATGGGCCACCCCGAGAAAGCGCGCAAGCGGGTCGGCATTGGCTTCGGGGCTGTCCGACTCTCGCATGGTCAGCAGGTTGTCGAACTCCGCGTCACGGATGCGGTCGCTTTCGTGCAGCATGTCGTTGCGGATCGTGGGCAGCAGGCGGTTCAGTGTCTCCTGCGGGGTGCGGTCGCCGGCAAGGCCCACGCGCATGGCATGGCCGACAAGGTAGCTGTCCGAGAACTGGCACTGCACTTCGAGGACCCTCGTCGTGGCGCGGTCGCGGCAGAAATCCTCGAGCAGGTCGAGGTTCGAGGGGTCCATGCACACGATCAGGCGGTCGCTCTCGAAGTAGTCGAACAGCATCCGCATCAGCGCGCGGCGGTGACGATGGCGCTTGGCCATGGTCGACTGGATGCCGCCGAGGTCCGGCAGCGGGGTGGTGTCCTCGTTGAAGAGATACTCGATGCAGGGCACGTTGGTGACCTGCCGGATCCGCTCCAGCAGGCGCTTGGCCACGTGCCACTTCTTGCACACGACGATCAGAAGTTCCCGCTCGCGGCCGAGCGTGCTTTCGGTTTCCCAGAAGCGCGGGGCGAAGCGGCGTCCGATCCGCCCCTTCTGGGTGAGGAACTTGAACAGCGACCGGCCCTCGTCCGAAATCTGGAACCGCGCCCCCTCGGAGGCGTAGAGCACGCCAAGCCGTCGCTTGAGGTCGCTGGCCTCGGGACTGATCTTGCGCGCGAACAGCGCGTCCTGGCTGAGCAGCAGGTCGTAGTGGTCGTTGTAGAACACGACCGGCATTCCGTAGTCGGTGAACATCAAGAATGTCAGCGTGCGGCTGTCGATCTCGGTCTCGGGCACGAGGTGACGCACCACCGTCTGGAAGAACGTCTCGTCGGGGATCCAGGTGGTCGCGAAAAACCGCATGACATCGCGGCGGGTGCGGGTGAACTCGAGCACCGCCTCGACCGTGCGGCGGCGCAGGCACCACCACTGGCTGCCGATCATGATCTCGAGGTCCTCGGGGATCGGCCGGGTCAGGCCCAGACGCTTCTGCACTTCGAACATGGTGTAGAAGGCGCGTTTCTGGGTGCGCTCGTTGAACCAATGTCGGTAGATCAGCCGCTCTTCCTTCCAGCCGGTCTTGATCCAGTCGGAATGGAAGTAGTCGAAGCTCTCGATGTAATCGACCTCGCGCCGGTCGAGGAAGTCGTGGGCGTATTCCGCCGACTTGATCGCCATGCAATCGCCCGAGAGCATGTAGAAATGCGTGGCGCGGGGGAAGGCGTCGACCGCCGCCTCCACGGCAAGGAGCGTGGCGCGCACGAGGCTCCATTCTCCCCAGCCGCATTTGATGCGCTTGCGGGCGAAGGCGACGTTGGGATTGTCCGCCAGCGCGGCACGAATGGCCTGGTAGGCGTGGGCGGGCGCGCGCGCGTCGAAATGGATCGCGATATAGTCACCGACCGCCGTCAGGCTTTGGGCCTGCTTGACGATGGCGTCGGGATCCTTGTGGCACAGGAGGATGAAGGCGATCTTTGCCATGCCCGCGGTAACTGCTGCCCTCTTTTCGCGTGTTTCCTAGCGTTGATAAGGATAAAGGCAGGTTGAATGAATACGCTTCATTTTCTTTTTTGAGGCATGCGAGGCCGGCGGCACAGGCCGGCCCGCGACGGACAGGCAAGGGCAGAGGACGGCAGGCATGGGGTTTCCGGGCACCTGGATGACCGAGAGCGAGAGCATGGTGTATCGGGTCGTGCCGAAATGCGCCTGTTCGACCATCGGACAGATCATGTTCTATTCGGATCACGGGCGGTTCTTCGACGGCGACATCCACGATGCAACCGAAGGCCTGCACAAGTGGGCGCTGGAGAACAGCCAGCCGGCCATCCGCGCGAACGTGAAGACGCGTTCGTCCCACACCTTCACCTGCGTGCGGAATCCCTACACGCGAATCCTGTCGTCTTTCTTCGACAAGATCTGCGGCATCCAGCGCAACGGCAAGCGCTACCGCGGAAATCTCGTGCCGCTGCTGATCCAGAAATACGGGATCGAGGTGGGCGGTGACGACGGCAAGGACGAGTTCGACCAAATCAAGTCGTTCCGCCGGTTCCTGCTGTTCGCCCGCGACACCATCCGCTGGCGCCGCCCGATGGAGCCCGACATCCACTGGTCGGCCATGTCTGGTCACGTCTCGACCTTCATCGTCAATGGCGGGCGCTACGACCACATCTTCTGGACCGAGGCGTTCAACGACGGGATGCAGAAGGTGCTCGACGCCGCGCCGACGCAGCACACGGTCGATCTTGCCGCGATCCCCCGCTTCAACGAAAGCGAAGGGCACGGCCCCAAGCGCGCGCACCCGGTCGAGGACTATTTCGACGACCTTTCGATGCACCTCGTGAAAGAAATCTACTGGCGCGATTTCGAGCTCTTCAAATACGACTTCGACGATCCCTCGAACAAGATGCCGGTGGGCGAGATCGACCTGGACGAGGTGCACGCCAAGCTCGGCGACTGAGGGCCGCGACGCCGCGCGCACTGGCCTCGGGCTGCCGTTGCGTTATCTTCGAGCTATCGCGCCCCGGAGGTTTGCCATGCGCCGCACCGCCCGCCCGCCCCTCGTGTCCTTCTACATCCGCAATTGCCTTGTCGGCTTCGCGCTTGCGGCGGTCTTCGTGGCTGCGCTCGTCTGGCTCGATGTCGTGGGGCTGGGGCGGTTGGTGACCGGCTCGCCCGACGGGCCGCTTGCGGTGTTCCTTCTTTGGTTCTTCAACGGCATCGTCTTCTCGGGCGCCCAGACGAGCGTGCGACTCCTGCTGATGGCGGAGGCGCCCGGTCGGTCCGGGCCGTCCGGCGGTCACCCGCAGTTGCAAGCGCTGCCTGTCCGGGCAGAGGCTCCACGCCCCGGCCGGCCCCTCTGACGGTCGTGTCAGTCGGGCATCTCGTCGGCCGGGATCATCGCGAAGAACGCGCCGTCCGACCATACGCCGAACCAGTCGGAGCCTTCGCGCTCCGCGACCTCGCCCACCTCGGCAAGACGGTAGAACGTCTTGCGGTCGATCAGCGCCTCGAGACCGCCGCGCACGTGGACGTAAGGCGACGGCTCGCCGGTTTCGGGGTCGCGCGTCACCCGGATGGCATGATCCGGCCCCGCAACGACACGGTCGCCGACGTGGGTGGTGAAGGTCAGGGCCTGTCCGTCGCCCGCGCCCTCTATCTCCACGTCGGTGGCGACGAAGGGCGCATCCTCGACCTGGATCCGCCATTTCTCGACCGGAGTGACGAGAAAATAGGCGTCCCCCTCGCGCTTGAGGATCGACGAGAACAGTTTGACCAATCCCGCGCGCCGGATCGGGCCGCCTTCGTGGTACCATGTGCCATCACGCGCGATGCGGATGTCCATCGTGCCCGACAGGTCGGGGGTCCACTTGTCGACCGGCGGCAGCCCCTTGCCGGCATGCGCGCGCACCGAGGCGGCGATGCCGTCGGGCGAGGGCGTCACGGAATTTTGTGAACTCATTGCTTTTGCCATCCCGGAGCAGAACGATACCATCGCATTGATCTAATCGCACAGGGAGCGTTGTCATGGCCGAGACCGAGGATCTGGTCGCCGAGATCGAAGCGCTGGAGGCGAAACTCGCCGAAGCGAAGACCGCGATCACCCGCCGGTTCATCGGGCAGGAGCGTGTCGTGGACCTGACGCTGGCCGCGCTGCTCTGCGGCGGCCATGGTCTGCTGATCGGCCTGCCGGGCCTCGGCAAGACACGGCTGGTCGAGACGCTGTCCACCGTGATGGGCCTCAACGGCAATCGCGTTCAGTTCACGCCCGACTTGATGCCCGCCGACATCCTCGGCTCGGAGGTTCTGGAAACCGGTGCCGACGGCAGCCGGGCGTTCAAGTTCATCGGGGGCCCGATCTTCTGCCAGCTCCTGATGGCCGACGAGATCAACCGCGCCTCGCCGCGGACCCAGTCGGCGCTGCTGCAGGCGATGCAGGAAAAGGCGGTGACAGTGGCGGGCGAGACCCGCAAGCTTGACCTGCCGTTCCACGTCCTCGCCACCCAGAACCCGATCGAGCAGGAGGGCACCTATCCGCTGCCCGAAGCGCAGCTCGACCGCTTCCTCGTGCAGATCGACGTGGCCTATCCCGACCGCGACACGGAGCGTGACATCCTGCTGGCGACAACCGGCACCGAGGACGCCGAGGCGCACCAGGTGTTCGACGGGCCGTCGCTGATGGCCGCTCAGCACCTCCTGCGGCGGATGCCGGTGGGCGAGTCGGTGGTCGAGATGATCCTCGACCTCGTGCGCGCCTTCCGGCCCGACGACGCGTCGGCCTCCGAGCGGGTGCGCGACCTCGTGGCCTGGGGCCCGGGCCCGCGCGCCGCGCAGGCGCTCATGCTGACCGTGCGCGCCCGCGCCCTGCTTCAGGGACGGCTGGCACCGTCGCCCGAGGACGTGATCGACATGGCGCGGCCGGTGCTGGTGCACCGGATGGCGCTGACCTTCTCGGCGCGCGCCCGCGGCGAGGACCTCGGCGCCCTGATCGACCAGGTGGCGCAGGGGATGCTGCGCACCGAGGCGGCTGCGTGAGCGCACCCCTCGCCCTTCGACACCGCGCCGAGGAAGAAGCCAGCCCGCTTCCCGACCTCCTGGCCCGTGCCGACAAGCTTGCCGGCACGGTGCTGCTCGGCGACCACGGCCGGCGCCGGGCGGGGATCGGCGACGACTTCTGGCAGTACCGGGCGATGGGTCCGGGCGACAGCTACCGCTCGATCGACTGGCGCCGTTCCGCGAGGGGCGACGCCAATTTCGTCAAGGACCGCGAGTGGAAGATCGCCCAGAGCGTCCTGATGTGGGTCGACCAGGCGGCCTCCATGCGGTTCACCTCCGACGACCGCCGGCTTCCCCGCAAGGCGGACCGCGCGCGGGTCGTGGCGCTGGCCGCGACGATCCTGCTGATCCGCGGCGGCGAGCGCGTGGGCCTGACCGGCTGGACACTGCCGCCGCGTGGCGGCAACCCGCAAATCCTGCGGCTCGCCGAAGCGTTCTCGACCGACACTCCCGACGAGTATTCCGCCCCCGAAGCACGCGGGATGCTGCCTCATGCCCGCGCGCTTTTCGTGTCGGATTTCCTCGGCGACATCGACCCGATCGAGGCGGCGCTGACCAAGGCCGCAGATCGCGGTGTGCGCGGCGTGCTGTTGCAGGTGCTCGACCCGGCGGAGGAGGCATTTCCCTACGAGGGGCGGACAATATTCCGGTCCATGGGCGGCGGCATGGCGCACGAGACACTCAAGGCGTCCGAACTGCGCGCGCGCTACCTCGACAGGCTCGCAAAGCGGAAGGACCGGCTCGACCGGCTGTGCCGCCTGACGGGTTGGCAATACGACTGCCACCACACCGATGACAGCGCGCAGGCTGCCCTTCTGTGGGTCTGGCGCGCGATGGACGGAGGCAAGGCATGACGCTGTTCGGCGCGCTCGGTTTCACGACGCCATGGCTCCTGCTCGGGCTGCTGGCACTGCCCGTGCTGTGGATCCTACTGCGCGCCGTGCCGCCCGCCCCCGTGCGGCGGCTGTTTCCGGGCGTCGTGCTGCTTCTGGGCCTCAGGGACGAGGAACAGGTCAGCGATCGCACGCCGTGGTGGCTGCTCCTCCTGCGGATGCTTGCGGTCGCCGCGATCATCATCGGCCTCGCCGGACCGATCCTGAACCCCGAGGACGACGGCACCGTGGCCGGGGACCGGCCGCTGCTGGTGGTCATGGACGCGAGCTGGGCCAGCGCGGAGTCCTGGCCGGCCCGCCTCGGCGCGGCCGAGGCTCTGTTGAACCGGGCCGAGCGCGACGACCGCACCGTTGCGGTGATGCGTCTGACCGCCCCGGAGGCACCGACCTTCCAGGCCGCCGATGCCCTGGCGCAGCACCTCGCCGGCCTCTCGCCCGAGCCATGGGCGCCGGATGCCGAGAACATGGAGGCCGTGGCCGACCTTCTGCCCGAGGGCGCGTTCGATACGTGGTGGATGTCCGACGGACTGGCACGCGACGGGCGCGAGACCTTGCTGGATGCGCTCGAGGATCACGGGTCAGTCACCGTCTTCGAAAGCCCGGAGCCACTTTACGCGCTCGCCCCTGCCCGCTTCGTGGACGGCAACGTCGCCCTGACGCTCAAGCGCCTGCGTGCCGGACCAGCCCGCGAGGTGACGGTTCTGGCCGAGGGGCGCGATCCCGCCGGCAATCCCGCAACGCTCGCTCAGTTGCCCATGCAGTTCGAGGACGGCGCGGTCCTGGCCGAGGGCGAGTTGTCCCTGCCGTCCGAACTGCGGGCACGGGTCGACCGCTTCCAGGTCCAGGCCAGCGACAGCGCCGGCGCGCTCACGCTGTCGGACGATTCGTTGCGCACGCGCGAAGTTGCCCTGATCGCCGGGACCGAGAACCGCGAGGGGCTCGAGCTTCTGTCGCCGCTTCACTATCTTCAACGCGCGCTGGAGCCGACCGCCGACCTGATCGATGGCGCGCTCTCGGATGTGCTGCCCGCCAATCCCGACGTGATCGTGCTGGCCGACGTCGCCACGCTCGGCCCCGAGGCCGACGCGGTAACCGAATGGGTCGAAGGCGGTGGCCTGCTGCTGCGCTTCGCCGGGCCGCGCGTCGCGGCAAGCGACCTCAGCCGGGGCGAGGAAGACCCGCTGATGCCCGTACGTCTGCGCGCCGGGGGCCGCAGCGTCGGCGGCGCCATGAGCTGGGGCGAACCCAAGACGCTGGCGCCGTTCGACGCCGAAAGCCCGTTCTTCGGCCTCGACGTGCGCGAGGACGTGACCGTGGAGGCGCAGGTCATGGCCCAGCCCGACCCGACGCTGGCGTCGCGCGTGATCGCGCAATTGTCGGACGGCACGCCCCTCGTGACCCGCAAGCAGGTGGGCCAGGGACAGGTCGTGCTGTTCCACGTCACAGCGAACGCCGAATGGTCGAGCCTGTCGCTGTCCGGCCTCTTCGTGCAGATGCTCGAACGGCTCGCGGTGTCTTCGATGCCCGCCCAGCCCGAGATCGAGGACATGGAAGGCACCACATGGCAGCCCGAGGTCGTGCTCGACGCCTTCGGAGACCTGCGCGACGCCGGCACCCTGCCGGGCGTGGACGGCGAAGCGCTGGTATCGGCGCCGCTCGGTCCCGAGCTGCGACCGGGCCTCTATACCGGTCAGGACCGCTCGCTCGCCCGCAACGTGGTGGATGCCGACACCGAGTTGCGCCCGACAGCATGGCCCGACCGTATCCCGGTGGAGGGACTGTCCGGCCCCGAGGAGCAGCCGCTCGCCGGCTGGCTGCTGGCGTTGGCGACGGTGATGCTGTTCGCCGACATCCTTGCCTCGCTCGCCCTGACCGGCCGCCTGCGCGGCGCCCGCCCGGTGGCGACCACCGCAGCGGCCGTGCTGCTGGCGCTGAGCGTGACGGCCCTGCCCGACCGCGCGGCCGCCCAGGGCACTGCGCCCGGCCAGCTGGCCCCATCCGAGGACAACGGCCCACCGTCCGAACAGGCCGAACCCGACGCCGGCCCGGCGGGCGACTTCGCGCTCGCCGCCACCGCCGAGGTGACGCTGGCTCACGTTCTGACAGGCAATGACGACGTGGACGAGATCGCTCATGCCGGAATGCGCGGCCTCTCGGACACGCTCTATTTCCGCACCTCGGTCGAGCCCGGCCCGCCCATCGGCGTGAACCTCGAAGAGGACGAACTGGCATTCTTCCCGATGCTGTACTGGCCGGTGACCCCGGACCAGCCGACACCCTCGGCCGAGGCCTACGCCAAGCTCAACGAATACCTCCGGTCGGGCGGGCTGATCCTGTTCGACACGCGCGACGCCGACATCGCGGGCTTTGGCGCGTCCTCCCCCAACGGTCGCAAGCTGCAGGAGTTGGCGGACCCGCTCGACATCCCGCCGCTGGAGCCGGTGCCCGAGGACCACGTCCTCACCCGAACCTTCTACCTGTTGCAGGATTTTCCCGGCCGCTACGTCGGTCGCGACGTCTGGGTCGAGGCCGCGCCGGCCGACGCGCAGATCGTCGAGGGAATGCCCTTTCGCGACCTCAACGACAACGTCACCCCGGTGGTGATCGGCGGCAACAGCTGGGCCGCCGCGTGGGCCGTGGATGACAACGGCCAGCCGATGCTGCCGCTCGGCCGTGGCTTCTCGGGCGAGCGCCAGCGCGAGATCGCGTACCGCTTCGGGGTGAACCTCGTGATGCATGTGCTCACCGGGAACTACAAATCCGACCAGGTGCACGTCCCCGCCCTACTCGACAGGCTTGGCCAATGACCGGAACGCTCGTCTTCGACCCGCTGCTGCCATGGATCGCCATCGGCGCGCTGGGGGGCCTCGCGGTCCTCGGCGTGGCACTGGCGCTCTGGCACGGCCTCGCCGGCTGGGGACTGCGCGCGCTCGCCGCCCTGGTGATCGTGGCCGCGCTGGCGCAGCCGTCGTGGCAGCGCGAGGAACGCGCCCCGCTCGACGACATCGTGCTGATCGTCGAGGACAAGAGCGCCTCGCAGACCCTTGCCGACCGCGCCGGCCTGACCGAGAACGCCGCCACCACGCTCGAAGAGGAACTCGCCGGCCGTCCGAACACCCAGATCCGGCGGATCGAAGTCGGCGACGGCGAAGAAAATTCGGGCACGCAACTCATGACGGCCGTCTCCGAGGCGCTCGCCGAGGAGCCCCCGGCGCAGGTCGCGGGCATCCTTCTTCTGTCCGACGGCCGCCTGCACGATCTCGAGCGCGCGCCCGACCTGCCCGCGCCCATGCACCTTCTGATGACCGGGCAGGAGGACGACTGGGACCGCCGCCTGATCGTCGAGAACGCGCCCGCCTTCGCCATTCTCGACGAACCGGTGACGCTGACCGTGCGGGTCGAGGACGAGGGCGCCGCACCTGACGTCGCACAGACCACCATCGACATTTCAGTGGACGGGGCCGAGCCGCAAACCTTCGATATCCCCATCGGCCAAAGCTTCGACTTGCCGATTACCCTGCCCCACGGCGGCCTCAACGTGATCCAGTTCACCGTGCCCGAGGCCGAGGGCGAGATCACGGACCGCAACAACACCGCGCTTGTTCAGATCAACGGCGTGCGCGACCGGCTGCGCGTGCTGCTGGTCTCGGGCGAGCCCCATGCCGGCGGCCGCACCTGGCGCAACCTGCTGAAATCCGACAGCTCCGTCGATCTGGTGCACTTCACCATCCTGCGCCCCCCCGAGAAGCAGGACGGCGTGCCGGTGAACGAGTTGTCGCTGATCGCCTTCCCCACGCGCGAGCTGTTCCTTGAGAAGATCGAGGATTTCGACCTCATCATCTTTGACCGCTACAAGCGGCGCGGCATCCTGCCGTCGATCTACCTCGACAACGTGCGCAACTATGTCGAGGAGGGCGGCGCGGTGATGATCGCCGCGGGCCCGGACTTTGCCTCGGCGGACAGCCTCGCGCGCACACCGCTGGGCGAGGTGCTGCCCGCGACGCCTACCGCCCGCGTGATAGAAGAGGCGTTCCGCCCGGAAATCACCGAGCTGGGTGAGCGCCACCCGGTGACGTCGGGCCTCGGCACTGCCGAGGACTGGGGCCGCTGGCTGCGCCAGATCGACGTCACACCCACCGATAGCGCCGAGGTCGTGATGTCCGGAACCGAGGGCCGTCCGCTTCTCGTGCTGGACCGGATCGGCGAGGGTCGCGTGGCGCTCATGGCCTCGGACCAGGCGTGGCTGTGGTCGCGTGGCTACGAGGGCGGCGGACCTCAGCTCGAACTGCTGCGGCGGCTGGCCCACTGGATGATGAAGGAGCCGGAACTCGAGGAGGAGACCCTCTTCGCCGAGCCCACCGGCCAGCGGATGCGGATCGTGCGCCGGACGCTTGGCGAGGAGGTCGGGCCAGTGACCGTGACGCGTCCCGACGGCGAAACCGAGACTGTGACGCTGGAGGAGACGTCGCCAGGGCGGTTCGAAGCGGTTTACGAGGGCCCCGAGATCGGCCTCTACCGCCTCGAGGAGGGCGAGCAGGAGGCTGTGGTCGGCCTCGGCCCCGCCGCGCCGCGGGAATTCGAGCAGACGATCGCCACCGCCTCGCTGCTGGAACCTGTGCTCGACACCGTGCGGGGCGGAACGGCGAGGCTCGAGAACGGGCTGCCGGACATCCGGGAGGTCAGCCCGGGCCGACCCGCCGCCGGGCGCGGATGGATCGGCATCACCCCGCGCGAGGCCTACGAGACCCTGAACGTGACCCAGGTGCCAGCGCTGCCCGCCTGGCTGGTCCTGCTGCTCGCCTCCGGCCTGATCCTCGCCGCGTGGCTGCGCGAAAGCCGCCGCTGAGCCTGCCAACGGACGGGTCCGCACAATTTTACCTAAAATTGTGCGGCTGCCGCCGCGCCTTTCGGGTGCACGATCTTAACTAAGATCGTGCCCGAGCCGGATGGCCGGAACCACAGCTTCCCCTAGGGAACCCGGAACCCGGCCCGGGTCCCATTCCTTTTGTCGTTATATACGACGAAAGGTATGTCGCCCGATGCCGACATGAGTTCCGCGCGCCACCTTGGCGCAGCCTATCGCTGTGCACTTCTTTTCGCCCTCCTCTTCGCCCCGTCTCTCGCGGTGGCGGAGGTGCAGGGCTTTCTGACCCCTTTCGGTGCCATCGCCCGTGTCCAGCGGACCGAGCTGATCTGGGCCACGGCGATCACCATGATCGCGATCCTGCCGGTGCTTGTCGGCACCCCGCTGATCCTGTGGTGGTACCGGCGCGACAACACGCGCGCCACATACCGCCCGCAATGGCATTTCAACACCAAGCTCGAGATCCTCATGTGGGGCGTGCCGACGATCATCATCGTTGCGCTGTCGGTTTGGCTGACGCAGGCTGTTTTCCGCATCGACCCCTACCGCGACATCGACGCCGAGATGGCCGAGGGCATGGATTTCGAGATCACCGGCCCCCCGGTTCCGGTGGATGTCGTCGGGCTCGACTGGAAATGGCTGTTCATCTACCCCGAAGAGAACATCGCCAGCGTCGGTGAGCTTGTCCTGCCCGTTGGTCGCCCCGCCGACATGCGCCTGACCACCGACACCGTGATGCAGAGCTTCATGGCCCCTGGCCTTGCGGGTCAGATCTATACGATGGCGGGCATGGTCACGCAGTTGAGCATGATCGCCGACAGCCCGGGCACCACGGTCGGCCAGAACACGCAATACAACGGCACAGGCTTTCCGGCGCAGCGCGCCCCGGTCCGGGCGCTATCCACCGAGGATTACGCCGACTGGGTCGAAACCGCGCGCGGTGCGCCGGCACTCGACGCCGAGACCTACGGCGTGCTGGCGCAATCCGGCGATATCGCCAAGGCGCGCACGGACCTTGGCCGCGAGGGTGACGGGCCCCTGGTGTTCTCTCTCGCCGCGCCGCGCCTCTTCGACCGCGTCGTCGCCCGCTACCGCAGCGGGGAGCCGGTGCCGCCCGAGGCACAGCCCGGCAGCCCTGTCTACGACCCCGAGTCCGCAAGCCTGCCCGAGGTGCCGCAATGATCGACCTGTTCGGCCGCCTCGCCTGGGGCGAGCTCAAGCTGTTCGAATTCTTCCACGCCCCCAGCATCGACACCGCCGTGGCCTCGGGCGCGGCGTGGATGGCGGTGCTCGGCGTTCTCGCCGTCATGGCCTGGCTCACCGTGGCACGGCGCTGGGGCTGGCTCTGGTCGGAATGGCTGACCAGCGTCGATCACAAGAAGATCGGCATCATGTACATGGTGATCGGCTTCGTGATGATGGCCCGCGGCGTGTTCGAGGGCATCGTCATGCGCGCCCACCAGACCACGGCGCTCGACGGCGGCGTTCTGTCCAACACCCACTGGGCCGAACTGTTCTCGACCCACGGCACGGTGATGATCTTCTTCGTGGCGATGCCGTTCATCACCGGCTTCATGAACTACCTGATCCCGCTGCAGATCGGCGCGCGGGACATGGCATTCCCGGTGCTGAACCAGATCAGCCTCGGCCTGACCACCACGGGCGCCGCGCTGGTGATGATCTCGCTCGTCGTCGGCGCCTTCGAGACCGGCGGCTGGACGGCCTACCCGCCCTTCACCGGGGCCGACTTCGATCCCGGCCCCGGGCCCGATTACTGGGTGTGGGCGATCGCGCTGTCCGGCTTCGGATCGATGTTCTCCGGCATGAACTTCGCCGTCACGATCTACAAGATGCGCGCGCCGGGGATGAGCTTCATGAAGATGCCGGTCTTTACCTGGACCGCGCTCTGCACCTCGATCCTGCTGATCTTCGCACTGCCGCCGCTGACCGTCGCCTGCCTGATGCAGGCCCTCGACCGCCTCGCCGGGTTCCACTTCTTCACCAACGACCTCGGCGGCAACATGATGAACTACGCGAACCTGTTCTGGATGTTCGGCCACCCCGAGGTCTACATCCTCGTGTTGCCGGCCTACGGCATCTTCTCGGAACTGACGTCGATGTTCGCGGCCAAGCGGCTCTACGGCTACACGAGCCTCGTGATCGCGACGATGAGCATCGCGGTCATCAGCTTCTGCGTCTGGCTGCACCACTTCTTCACGATGGGCAACAGCGCGACGATCAACGCGGCCTTCGGTATCGCGACCGGCATCATCGCGATCCCGACCGGAGTGAAGGTCTACGTCTGGATGGCCACGTTGTGGGGCGGTCGCATCCGCATGACGACGCCCATGGTCTACATGACCGGCTTCTTCATCCTATTCGTGATCGGCGGCCTGTCGGGCATCATCCTCGCCAACCCTGCGATCAACTGGCAGGTCCACAACACGCAGTTCATCGTGGCGCATTTCCACAACGTGCTGCTGCCGGGGCTGATCTTCGGAATCTTCGCGGGCGTGCACATCTGGTTTCCGAAGGCATTCGGTTTCCGCCTCGACGAGCGCGCCGGCAAGATCACCGCACTGCTGTGGATCGTGGGCTTCTGCCTGACGTTCCTGCCGCTCTACCTCGTGGGCCTCATGGGCTATCCGCGGCGCTCGGCGGCCTTCGACAACCCGGATTTCGTGCCGATCATGATCGTCTGCATGATCGGGGCCTGCCTGCTGATGGCGGCGTTTGCCGGACTCTTCGTCACGCTCTGGATCTCGATCCGCAACCGGGACGCGCTGGCGGTCCCGTTGGGCGACCCGTGGGACGGCCGGACCCTGGAGTGGGCGACGTCCGCACCGCCGCCGCCGTGGAACTTCGCCATGATCCCGCACGTGAACGAGCGTGACGCCTTCGCACGCGAGAAGGCCGATGGCCAGCCCTACGTCACGCCCGAGCGCTACGAGGACGTGCACCTGCCGCCCAATACCGCGGCGGGCATGGTCGTGATGATCGCGACCACCGCGTTCGGCTTCGCGATGACGTGGTGGATCTGGTGGCTGGCGGTCGCATCGTTCGCGGGCATGGTGTTGTGGTACGTGGTGCACAGCTTCCGCGAACATCCGGAGGTCACCATCCCGGCCAGCACCGTCGCCCGGCATCACAAGGCATGGGTGGAGGCGGCGTCGCTCAATCCCGGCGTGACCCGCGACCATGAGAACGACACCCGAAACCGCGGCCGGGCCGCGACGGACATGGTGGTGGCATCATGAGCGATACGCAGGTGAACCGGCACCCCGGGCTGGACCTGGGCTATGTGGGCAGCGGCGAGGCCGAGGAAAGCAAGGTCTTCGGCTTCTGGGTCTTCCTGATGAGCGATCTGGTGACCTTCGGGCTTGTCTTTGCGGTATTCGGCACGATGGTCGGCGCCACCGCCGGGGGACCGGGGCCCGAGGAGGTGACGAACCTTCACTCCATCGCCATCCAGACCGGCCTGCTGCTGCTGTCCTCCTTCGCGTTCAGCTGGGCCAGTCTCGCGATGAAATACGACGCCAGCCGATGGCGCTTCCTGATATGGTTCTCCGTCGCGGCGACGTCGGGATTGTTCTTCCTCGTCTTCGAAGTCCTCGACTTCCACCACCTGATCGAGATCGGTGCCGTCCCCCAGCGGTCCGGCTATCTCAGCGCGTTCTGGGCGCTTGTGGGGCTTCACGGCCTGCATGTCGCAGCAGGCCTTCTGTGGATCTGGGTCCTGACGCTTCAGATTCTCAAGTTCGGGCTCACGGACCGGGTGAAAAGCCGGATCACCCGCCTCGGCCTTTACTGGCATTTCCTGGACATCGTCTGGATCGGCATCTTCTCATTCGTCTTTCTCGCGGGGGTCGCATGAAACGCTCCAGCCCCGAAGAACGCCGCGAACGCCGGTTCTACTCGCTCGGCCTCGGACTGTCGGTCCTCTTGTCGGCCGCCTCTTTTGGCAGCGTGATGACCGGGCTTCTGCCAGCCGGGTGGATCGTGCCGACGCTGGTGGTTCTGGCGCTCGTGCAGATCGTGGTGCAGTTCCGCTATTTCCTCCACATCGACCTCACACGGCAGAAACGAGAGGACTTGCAGCTTCTGCTCTTCACGATCCTTCTGCTGGCGATCATGGCCTTCGGCACGTTGTGGGTGATGGGCGATCTCTCGGAGCGGATGATGTGAGGCTTCTGCCGCGCTTGCGTCGACACGCAGGGCCTTAACAGCGCCGACGCGGCGTGCTTGGCTGTTTCTCATGTCAGCCCCTTCCGCCCCGCGCCCCGATCCGGACTGGATCATCGACGCCCCGCTCGCGTCGCTGGCGTCAGGCGCCGTGTCCGCGCAGCCCGGACCGGACCCGCATACCGTATCCCTGTCCGAGTTCGTGCGCGCCTTCCAGGATCTGCGGGCCGAGATGGGCGATGGAACCCCGATCTGGAGCCTTGGGGCGGGGTACGATCTGGACGAGCTGGGCCCCACGGGCACTGCGATCCGCACAGCACCGAGCCTCGGCGATGCGCTGTCGGCGCTCCGCACGGGCTTCCCCCTGATCCAGTCGGGCGCGCTCGTCGCCTTCGACAGCTCGGGCGACCGGGCTGAATTCCAGTACCGCGTGCTCAACCCCGGGGTCTGGCCGCGGCAGGCGGATGCCGAACTGACCATGGGCCTCGTCTTCGGCGTCGTCTCAAGGTTCGTGCCGGACGCGGCACGGGTGGTGGATGTGAGGTTCGAGCACGCGCCCGATGCCGCGAGCGGGCGCCTCGAACGGGCGATACGCCGTCCCTTCGACATGATGGCCGAGGCGAACGTCCTCTCCCTGCCCGCTGGCGCGCTACACGCGCGGAGCCAGGTCGGAGCCGATGCCGCCGCCCATGTTGCGGCGCGCGGCCTCCTCGAGGACCGGGTGCAGCAGAAGCTCGGCGCGCTGCCGGTGACGACGCGCGTCCGCAACCAGATCCTGCGTCATCTCGGGCGGGCGAGTGTCGACCAGGCCGACATGGCACGTGTCCTCGGGTGCTCTGACCGCAGCCTGCGCGACCAGTTGAACGCCGCCGGGACCAGCTACCGCCAGCTGCTCGAGGCCTGCCGGCTCGAAACCGCGCGGGTTCTTCTGACCGAAACGCCACTCGGCCTCGCCGAGATTTCGGACCGGCTCGGCTATTCCGAGCAGTCGGCGTTCTCGCGCGCCGCGCGCCGGTGGTTCGGTTGCGCGCCGGAGAGGCTGCGCCCGCATTGAGGCCCCCGCCTCGCCGGAAATGTCAAACGGCCCCGGCGTGTCCTGCGTAAGCTGCCCGGATCGGGGCGACCGCCAAACGAGTCGCCTGACCGGACACCACCAGGGAGCACCTCATGAAACGCCTTCTATCCACCGTGGCCGCCGGCCTCGTGCTGGGGACACCGCTTTACGCCCAGACCCATCCGCTCGACGGTCTGACCTCTGACGAATACGACTCGGTCGTGTCGATCCTGCGCGATGCCGACGTCGTGTCCGAAGCAACCCTCTTTCCGCTGATCGAACTGCAAGAGCCGCCCAAGGCCGAGGTCCTCGCCTGGGACGGCGAAAGCCAGATCGCCCGCAAGGCGCTGGTGCACTACACCTCGACCGCCGGCTTCGGCGAAGCGATCGTCAACATCACCTCGGGCGAGGTCGAGGAGAGCGGCCTGATCGACGAGCAGGGTCAGCCGATGATCATGCTGACCGAGTTCATGGGCGCGCTTCAGGCGGCGCTCAGCGACGAGCGAATGATCGAGGCGCTCGCCAAGCGTGACCTCACGCCCGACCAGACCTTCTGCCTGCCGCTCACTGCCGGGAATTTCCTGACGCCGGAATACGAGGGAAACCGGCTGATGAAGATCCCCTGCTACGTCGTGCCCGAGGGCTCGAACTTCTACGCGAAGCCCATCGAGGGTCTGAGCGCCACCTACGACCTGAGCACCAACACCATCACCGAGGTCACGGACACCGGCGTGGTGGACGTTCCCGAGGACCCGTGGGGCTACACCGAGGAAGAGATCGACGCCCGCGTCGGCCTGCGCCCCGAAAGCAATCGCGCGCGCCTGAGCCGCGAGGGCGAAACCAACGTCACCTTCGACGGCAGCGAACTGACCTGGGACATCTGGAAGATGCGCCTGCGCGTGGACAAGCGCCCGGGACTCGTTGTGTCGGACATCCGCGCCGACGATCAGGGCACCTGGCGCGACATTATCTACCAGGCGCACCTGTCCGAGGTCTTCGTGCCCTACATGGACCCCGACGAGAACTGGTACTGGCGCACCTACATGGACAGCGGCGAATACGGCTTCGGCCTGTTTCTGACCCCCCTGACCGCCGGCGTGGACTGCCCCGACTACGCGACCTTCCTGCCGGCCGTCGTGAACGACGACAGTGGCGCGGCGATGGAGATCCCCGACGCGATCTGCATCTTCGAGCGCTCCAAGGGCGACCCGGCCTGGCGCCACTTCGAGGTCTTCGCGCAGTCCGAGGACCAGTTCGTGCCCGCCGAGGGCCGCCCGCACACCGAGCTCGTGGTCCGCACCGCGTCCGAGGTCGGCAACTATGACTACCTGATCGACTACCGCTTCCATCAGGACGGGCAGATGCAGATCATGGTGGGTGCAACCGGCCTCGATGCGGTGAAGGGCGTGAACAGCACCTCCATGTCCGACGAAGGCGCCGAGGCCGACACCGACCACGGCACGCTGATCGCACCGAACCTCGTGGCGGCGAACCACGACCACTACTTCAACTTCCGCATCGACTTCGACATCGACCAGCCGAAGAACACCTTCATGACCATGAACATCGTCCCGGCCGAGGTGTCCGACGACAGCCCGCGCCGGTCCATGTGGGAGGTTCAGGAAAACGTGCCGCAGAGCGAGGCCGAAGCGAGCTACCAGATCTCGGCGATGAAGCCGCGCTACTTCATGATGATGAACCAGGACCGGAAGGGCTACCTCGACCACACGCCCGGCTGGATGATTCACCATGGCTCGATCGCCTACGGTCCCTTCGATTTCGCCAACGATCCGCCGTTCGCGCGCAATCCCTGGATCGAGAACTCGGTCTGGAACACCGTGCAAAAGGACAACGAGCGCTACGCCGGTGGCAGCTACGCGATGCAGTCGGACGGCAGCGAAACGCTGGCGACCTACGTGGAAGACGATGAGCCCCTGCCGGGCCAGGACGTGGTGACGTGGTTCACCGCCGGTTTCCACCACATCCCGCGGATGGAGGACTGGCCCGTCATGTCGACGGAATGGAAGCAGGTGCACATCATGCCGCACAACTTCTTTGCCATGAACCCGGCGATCAGCCTGAGGAAGTGAACAAGGACCCGGCCGTCGCGAAGACGGGGGCCGGGCTTTTTCGAAAGGGCCGCGAATTTAGTGTCTCGGCATGGAGTGCATGCGCGGACTCGCGGTTCTGTCTTGCCTACCGCTTCAGAGAGCGACTGTCCCAGCGAACCCAAAGCCAAAACGCAGTTTACAAATGCAAAACGCCGCGACCTTTTCAGGCGCGGCGTTTTCGCGGAAGTTGGTTGCGGGAGGGCGCAGCAGACGATCCCGGCGGGCGGGTGGCCCAAAAGCAAAAACCTCCGCGGCAGGACCGGCGGAGGCATCGCAAGTATCGTTGGTTGCGGGGGCTCGCAACTCACGATTTCTGCGGTTGGTCGAGAGCGTGGTCCCGCGGGTTGTAGCTTAGAATTGGCTAGCGATGCGTGAAAAGATGCGGATCACACGATTTCAGTTTTGGCGCCGGCGAAGGAGCGCGACAATACGCGATATGTAAAAGATCTGCGCATGCGCGTCGTCCAACCACCTATAACCCCTCACTTCATTCTGTTCTTTCGGGGAGCAAGCAAAGGAGGGGCACCGCGCGAGGCCGGCGAAATGGCATGGTGACCGAAGGCAGAGCTTCGCGCAGCAAATCGAGCAGCTCCTGCGTTTCGGCGCGTTCTGCTTGCGTCAGCGGCGCGGCCTCTTCTTCTCCGGCGATACACTTGTTGAGTCGGTCAAGCGCTTGCCAATCGGCGAGCGCCGGCTGCCCGTCGGCTCCAGATTGCTCCACAGCAATGACTATTCGGTGCACGGTACCACCTGTTCCGGTAACTTCGTCTTCGACAGCGGCAAGAAGCATGGATTGGGCAAGGTTGCGAACTCGGGCGATCAGCACGGGGCGACCTGCCGCCTCGGCGAGCGCATGGTCCAGAAGCGGGTGTCCGACGCCTATAAGGCGGTTCATCCGCTCGTTTCCCGGCAGATTCCGATCAAATACAAGCCCTTCGTATCGCGGCTGCAGGTCGAGGCTACGCTTCCATTCCTCCGGGGTCTTGACGGAGAGCCCCTCTTCGCCCCGCGTGACACGTCGGCCCATTAGCACCATGCCATTGCGGAAGAACGGCTCGAGTGCCGGAAGATCGATCCGGGGAATGCTGCCTCCGATTGCGCCGAAGTCGAACCGGGCGACCTGACCTAGCATCGCGCGAACTGTCTCGAGAGCATCACGTCCACCGAATGTGGCTGTACGCGCATCGAACCAGTCGGCCAGCCGCTCACGCTTGCTATCAAGGGCGGCGGTAGCTCCTTCAGCGAAGAGTTCGTCGAAGAACCGCCCGCCCTGCATGCCTATCACGAGCTGGGCGATATCTTCGGCCTCTTCCATGGATGCTGAGAGCGCGGCCTGAATGCGCGCGAGTTTCGCCTCGAGCAACGCCCAGATGCGAGCCTCGACGGTGGCAGGGTTACGGAGCAGGAAGACTCGCACTGCCCGCTTCTGTCCGTAGCGATTGAGCCTGCCAACTCGCTGGTGCAGGCGCATCGGGTTCCAAGGAAGGTCTACATGTACGAGGGTCGCGCAGCGATCTTGCAGGTCGATCCCCTCGCCTCCCGCCTCAGTCGAAACAAGAAAGCGGGTGCGGCCGGCATTGAAATCATCCGCGGCGGCGTCGCGAGAAAGGCTTCGCACCCTGATTGCCCCATCCGGCTCCTGCACTGCCAGCCGTTCGTCTCCGTTGATGAAACCTGCGCAGCCCTTGCCGAAGCGCGCCTCAAGCGCGGCAATGACGAGTGCCTGAGTGGCTTTGTATTCGGTGAAGAGGAGAAGCGGCTCGTCCGCGGGCAGCTGTGCGTCGATCAGCGCGATCAGACGGGCGATCTTCGCCTCCGCCGTAATCCCACGGGCCAACGCGATGAGGTCGTCGAGCCGCTCGATTTCGTCCTGCATGAGGAATAGGGCTACTTGGTCGGGCAGTGCCTCATCTTGCTCTGCCGCTTCGTCGAGTGTCTCAGCTTCTTCGGGCAAATCTGCTGTCGCCCGCTGCACCGCCTCCGTCAGCATGGCGCGTCGGCGTTCAAGTGCGCTGCGGATCGCCGCGATCGAGCTCGCCGCCAGCTTCTGCAATGCAATTAGCAACAACATTCGGGCCGACTGCTCGCGGCCCGTCAGACTCAACGCATAGGCGCGGCCATCGAGGATGAAGGCACTCATGGTCTGGTAGAACGCAGCCTCGGCTGGAGTATATTCATAGTCTACGGTTTCGGTGCTCACGGGTTGAAAGAGCCGGTTGCCCTCCAGATCAGTTACCAGCGCCTTGTTGTTGCGGATCATTGCCTCGCGGAGCTTCGGAAGCTGATCTCCCACAGGTTGCCGCGGGTCGAAGAGATCGGGCCGGATGAGCCTCATGAGCGCGAGGAAGCCGAAATCCTTTCCGCGGTGAGGCGTTCCCGTAAACAAGACGAGTGACTCTATCCGGCCCCTGTCCTGGAGCTCGCGGAGCAGATCGTAAGTCTGTGTCGAAATACGTTCCTGCGATTGGAAGTGGTGGGCTTCATCAACCATCACCATGTCCCAAGGCTCGGCGGCAAGAAGACGGTCCCGAGCCGCAGGCTGACGCAGCGTGTGGAACGAGGCAACGACTTGCGAGGCCGTGTCCCAAAAGCTGATCTTCCCGCGGTCTTGCTCGCGCGTGTATTCGCTGAGCCGGATGTCGAACATCGACTTGAGCCTTGCGCGCCATTGCGGAACGAGGCGCGCAGGGGCGAGGATCAGGAGCCGCTGGATACGCCCCCCCGCTAGTAGAGGCGTCAGGATCAGCCCAGCCTCGATCGTCTTTCCAAGGCCCACATCATCCGCCACCAGCCAACGGGCGGGCCAATGCTGCGTGACTTGGCGACACACCCAAAGCTGATGCGGCAGAAGCTGTACTCGCGAACGTGAAAACACCCCCCATTGGTCGTTGATCGAATGGATCAGCAGCGCCTGCGCGCGGGCGAGCACGGCGAGGGGATCATCGAGCTTGCCCTCGGTCAGAGCATCGGCGAGCGACCGGACCACCTCGATATCGCCGCGCTCGACCTGTTCGAGTGCCGCGCCGAAACGGACGACAATCGTATCGCCCAGATCGTGGACAACACGGCCATGGCCGTGTCGCGGATGTCGAACTGGACAGTCTGGTGCGAGTGCGGTCATTCTTCGATCTCGTCGTCGTATTCCGTTACATCGGCCTGTTCTTGACTGTCGCCATTCCAGAGCTGAAGCGGAAGGTCCAAATCGCCGAGGAAAGCGGCGTCCGGGCCAAGATGGTCGGTGACGAAGCCGTGGATTTCCGGTGAAAGATCCATGTGACCACGCTCGCCAAGGGGATATGCGAGCCGTTCCGCAAATAGTCGGCGCAGACGACCGGTGGCAGCCCAAGCGTACGGTTGCATGCAGATCGCCTCATCGCCGAGCCAGAGGCCGTGCCGGATCGCCTCGCGTATCATCCAGTTGGCCCCGAGCCCGAGACTTTGCGAAAGCGGTGCGCCTTCGAGCCCGCGCTTCTGCCAAATCGGCTCGTAGGAGATTCGCCAGAGCTTGCTCAACGACACCCGACCCTCTCGGTCGACCGCCATAGGCAGTAGACGGAAGGCGTCGGCGTAGTCCGGCAACCAGCGCGCGAGTGCGTAAAGGTCGGAGATCGTTCGTCGCCATTGCGGGAATTCGATCTGCCAAACGTCGGGGCGGGCGAAGTCTTCCAGGCGTTTCAGCCAAGGAATGGCAGCCTCGCTCAACTCTCCGACAGTGACCGAGTTGTTCGGAAACCTTGCCTCTGCCATTTCTTGCCACCAGCCCTCTCGGACCGCGGCCTCGACGAAGCTTTTGTGGGCACCCTGATTGTTCCAGCCCAACGTGCGGAAGATGCCAAGAGCGAAGAAAGTAAACCAGCCGAGCCGGTCATCTGTGGCCTCGCAGTCGCGAAGGCGTCCCGGAATGAACCCTTCGGGCCAGACGCGGGTATCGTAGTTGCGCCGCTGAGCGGTGTGCTCCCGTCGCCACCAATCGCGGATCCGGGCGAGTTCTTCGGCCGGATCGGGCGGCGCGTCCCAAGGCTCTGCGATGCCCGGGTCGAACGGCGACCACCGGCCCGAACCGATGCTACGAGCGAGCGATGGATAGAGAATGGTCATTAGCCGACCGCGCGTGTCGTCATCAAGGCCCTCCACCAGTGCGCTTTGACGGAGCTCGTCCGGATTGCCGGGTAGCCAGTGCGGTCGCGCGCGCGCCAGGAGTGCACCCAGGCGCTCGCCTTGGCCGCCCTCTGCAACGTAGGATAGAAGCGCACATCGGGCAGCTTGGTCGACCGTCTCTTGCGCCCAGCGCTCAAAGGTCTCGGCGGTCCTCTGAAAGCCGCTCTGCCGTGCGGCCAGACGGTAGAATGAAAGCGCGGCGTTAGTGTAGGAGCCGTCGGCAACGTCCGAATCGGGTGCGAAGGCGAGAATGCGGCGTTCCTCCTCATCCGCATCTACGGCATCGCGCGGCGCCATACGAGCCTCGCGCCAACTGCCATCGGCCTTTCGGAACCTCGCACCGGCGGCAGCCTTGAGCAGTTCCTGCTGATCCGTCCAAGCTAGGGCATTTACAAACTCCTCATCGAGAACTGCACCCAGCTTTGCGGCGGTTTCGGGATCAACATGCTTGTTCTCACCCAGTTCTGCCTTGACAAGCTTTGCCGCATCGAAGGTTTGCGGGGCGTCGAACCCGAGCCGCTGGAGCAGGTCCGCTGCCTTTAGACTCACCGCCGAGTGCGCGATATCCGCGATCCCCCGCCAGCCCGTGAGCCGCCTGAGCCGGCTCTGCTCAGCAAGCGGCCCGGCGATCTGCCAGCGAACCTGATCCAGGCGCAAGAAAGGTGCGAAGGGTGCCGGCAGCCCGGTCGGTAGTGCCTCACGCTCGCGGAACAGGTGCGTTAGGCCACCTTCGCGGTGGAGGTGCGTCTCGAGCCGTTCGTCTTCGGCGTCCCGGGACACATCCGCTGTTAAGAGACGTATGAGGCGTTCAAGAAACACTGCGCGCCCCGAGGCGGCGTTCCGGTCGGCAAGCCCAGAACCTTCCGCAAAGCCCGCCCAGTCGCGTTCGATGAGGTCGTGGAGTTCGACCAATCTCTCCCCTAGCGCCCGACCCAGTCGACCGAAGAGCGCGGCGCGCTCATCGACGCTGCCCGCAAGCCGCCCGCGCCCCGGATCGACGCGAAAGCCATAGGAGTTGAGAAGCCAGCCGGCCCGGCACTCCTCCTCAAGTGGCGCAAGCAACCACAGCCTAGCTAGGGTCTCGGGCAGCGCTTGAGGGCCGTCGGACCCGAGGAGCAAGAACAACGTCGTATTGCTGTCCAGGATAAGCGCAAGCGCCTGGCCTGGTTCTGCGCCTTCGAAGACGACATGCTTGATACCCGTAGCGCCCGTCTCGCCGAAGCGGGCTTTAAACCGGCGGCTATTAAACTCGATCTCCCGGATCGCCCGCGCCGTTGCTGGCAGCCACCGAACGCAACTTGCGAAGGCCTCTCGCGCCTCTTCAGCCTTGGCATGGAGTTCAGGGTCGATCTCAAGCTCGATGAGCGTTGCACGCCTGCCATTTCGGCTTTCGTCCAGGGAGAGTGTCCTTCCGCCCTCCCAAACCTCAGGCAACATGCCGCCCTTAACTCGGCAAGATGCCTCGAAACCGGAGGCGATCCCCACTTCGCGGGCAATGAGATGCACGCTCTTGAACCCCAGTCCGAACCGCCCCGTCACATCCTCGCGTTTCTCAGAAAGGTTCATGAGAAGCATGTTGAAGAGGTCTCGCTGCCAGCCCTCGCGTTCGCCGTCGGCCGGACGCCCGGGACGATTGATGAGACGTCCCCAGTGCTGCAGACGCAAACGCTCGGTCTGGAACACAACACGGCACAACGATGCCCCCTCGGGCGGGTGTTGAAGCGTCGCGTCGTCAGCATTCTGGAAGAGTTCAAAAACCACACGCGCAGGGCCATAGCCGTAGCTTCTGATGCCTTGGCGGATTAGCGTAAGCAGTTCGGCAGCCGTCTCTGGCGATGCAACCTCCTCCCAGAGCGAACGCTTGGCCGCGGGCAATTGGTCTGCACGCCGGTTCGGCGGGATGGACTGCTCCTTCGTCTCATACCGGTTCAGAACCTCCCGTAGCTTTGACCCCCGGACCGGCTTCAATTCTGCCAGGATCTGCGGCAGGCGATCTTCGAGGCGAGCGCGCGTATCCTCGACCGTCGCTTGTTCCGCCAGGAATGCTTGCCGGAATTCCTCAAGGACAGCTTCCTCGCAATGACGGAAATGCCATAGAGCGAGCCGTCCAACGGTTGCGATCAACTCCTCCAGGGTGGCCCGCGCAATCGAGCCATCACTGTCAGCGAGCGTAACCTCATGGGCCATCTTGCCAAGTCCGGCAGTGGCACCTTCCGCTTTCAGCCTGCGTTGCTGATGATGTCCCGCACCAAGAACTTGGAATGGTGTGAATATTGCGCTGGGCGCGTTTCTAAAACTTCCGTCAAGAGCAAGTATCGGGACCGGTCCGCCGGTAGTCAGTTTGAAGTACAGGCGAACGTCTTTGCGGATCGACGATAGATCGTACGTTCTTCCGGTCTGATTGGGGGTGAGGTCGCCAACGACTTCGCTCAGCCTGTTCTGAATCGCCAGAATTCGTGCCTGCGGCAGCGCCAGATGATCGCGCGCCAGCCTCTCGAAGAGATCGCGATCAGCAACTAGCGCAGCGAATAATGCGAGTGCCTGCTCCGGCACCTGCGCCCGAAGTCGTGTCAGAACCGCGGCCAAGCTTTGAGAACAGTCTTCCTCTGACAAAACTGACTGCTCGACATCCGAGGTTTCATATGCGGCACCATCCTCGGCAGCGGTCGGATCTTCATGTGCCGGCAAGAGCTTAGCGAGTTCCGAGCAAAGCAGGACATCCGGCGCAACTCCCGTGCATCGGACAGTGACCTCGCAACCCGGCTTCCAGGTGCCTGCCGCGGTGGGCACCAAGACTCTGCCCATGATCGCTTGGAAACTCGAAGTGGGCCATGCAGTCATCGCCCGGAAGCTCGCCTCGTAGGCGATGCGCGCAGAACTCTTGGCAGCGCGGGACGAACCTTTCCCCTCCTGCGCCATCCTCGCCAAGGCGTTGAGCCAGCCGCCAACGTCCGAGGACGAGTGGCTGTCAGCGGTCCCAAATCGCATGAGGACCTCGCACGCCCGCCTTGCGTTCTTCTCGTTGTCCTTGGCAAGCGCTCGCAGCAGGGTGGCGAGAAGGGGCCAGCCAGTGAGCGGGAGGACGGCGCCGGCAGCAGCGAGGTCGGTAAGCGCACCTCCCAACTCCTCGTTTACCTCTCCCATGTAGGCGACGGGTCTCGAGGCCTCGGCTATGAGCAGAAGCCCGTCGAGAGAACCTGCCTCGTCGGAAAGCACGCCCCGGTCTCGCAAAGCGGCGAAGCCTGGGTGATCGCGAAGCGTCGGGGCGATGGCGCTCACCGGCAGGAAAGGCAGATCGTCACCAAGCGCCTGCCGCGCGGACGTGAGGATTTCGTCGGACAGGTCGAGCACATCCTCGGGCTTCCAGGCGCTGCCGCGAAGATCAAGGAGCCACGGGACCCGGCCGATCTGGTCCAGGTCAGGCCGGTCGACCCGTGCGAGTGCCTCGATAATCTCGGCGGCGAAGCGCGAGGGTTCCGGTTGACCGAGGCAGAGCGCGATCTGCGCCTCGGGCGACCAGGGCGGGACCAGCGCCTCCGCCTGCTGCTGTGCCTTCGGATCTTCGAGAGCGCTCAGCATCGGCACGAGTTTCTGTAGAGCGTGCGGCACCGGCCAGTCGGGTGTGCGTCGATAGAGGGTATCGGCGCTGGCCCAGCCGCCGTCGACACGGGGCAGGACCGACAGCCTGCGCAGCGCCTCCAGTGGGATGCCGGCGCACAGGATCGACTCGGCCACCTCCCGGTCGAGGCCATGGCCCGAAAGCTCATGGGCATGACGGAGGAGCAGCTCACCGAGCTCCTGCCCCGCGATCTCGGCAATTCCGAGATGCCGCTGCCGGGCGCGGTCGAGTTTGTCGACGATGGCGCCCGGCACGGGAATCTCCTGAGCGGACTGCGCCAGCAGCCGGGCAAGGAAGTGGTCGAGCGCCGGCGCGATCTCTGCAAGCGCCACGAGACGGATGCCATCCTCGAACGCGCGCCGATCGCCGGCCGCAAGGGCCCGGAGGGCACCGCGCCTCTCCGCGTCGGTCGTGAAGATCTCTGCCAGTAGGTCGGCCCGAGCCGCAACCGGGCCGAAAACGGTGGCTTCGCGTACGAGCGCGCTGGTTGCCGCTAGATTGAGATCGACGGCCTGGAACGGCGCCGACCGGCCCGCACCAGGATCCTCAAGTGATTTAAACACGACATCCGGCAAGATGAACGCTTGCACCTGAGGCAGGGCGGCAGCCAGGAGATTGAGGCGCTTTCTCGCGGCGGGCGTGTCCTTGAACAGGCGCCCCTCGCGCGCGGCGACATAGAGTTCTCCGAGGCTGAGCAGCGTCGGCACCGCACCGCTTGATGCGCGCAACACCTTGAGGGAGCTCAGCTCGGGATCAGCGAGCGCACGGTCCATCCGCTCAAGCCGTCTGACGATTGCCAGGGCGGCAGCCGCCGCGGCATCGGCCTGCCGGTCGGACTGGAGCAGCGGCTCCAGCGCGGCCAGAAGCGGGCGCGCCTCGTGCGGATCAAGGGCGATGTCAGCACCGGTGCCCAGGGGCAGCCAGTCCCGCGGCAGGCAGATCACGGCCTCGGATGCCTGCGCGAGCGCGCGCAGGACGAAGCGCTCTGAAGCGGTTTTGGGCAGCGGCACCACGCCTGCGCCATCCACTTTCGCCAACACGTCCGCGATCGCCTCGTGCAGGGCAAGTGTCCGCTCCGAGGACAGCGCCTGCCGGAGACAGCTCAGCACCGGACCAGCCGCGGCCGCGCGCAGGCCGGGATCGGTGCAGGCGACGGCAAGCAAGCCGGCCAGAGCGCGCGCCCGGGCCTCGGCCTGGAAGACCGAAGCGTCCAGATCCCGAAGGAGCGCTGCGAGCTCTTCGCCCTCCCAGGCCGGGGGCTCGGGGGCCAGCACGGCCTCGGTTCCGCAGACGAGGGTGAGCCCCCGTGCCTCGGCCCAATCGGCGAGCCTCGGCAGGATGGCGGCAATGCCGATCCGGCCGCGTTCGTCCGGCGCCGGCAGCGGACGCAGCCGCGCATCCGCAGGTAAGAGGCGCCAGCGGGCCACTAGTGCGCTGCCCGTCCGCTCAACGACGCGCGCTAGCGTATGCTCGCGGCAGATGGCCGCGCGGTGCGCGCGACCGAAGTCGCTGCCTGCAAGCGCCGTGATGGCAGCGGCAAGCGCTTCGCTGGAAAGCATCTGCTCTGTCAGGGTGTCGTGCAGGACGGCGGGGATCAGCGGCAGCACCAACCCGTCGCGCAGGCTTCGGTTCCAGGCGGCGCGGATGCCCGCCTCGTCGCTCGGGTGCGCATCCCCGGGGCGCACGCTGGTCTCATCGAGACCGATCACGGCCTTGCGTCCGCTGTCCACGAAGAAGCAGCCGTGGAAGATCAGCCGGAGGCGCCCCTTGCCCTCTTGCGGGATGCGGCGAAAGGCTGCTGCGACTGGCAGAAGCACCGCCCAGTCCCCGGCAAGTTCGCCCTCGGCCTCGGCGTCGTTTACAAGAATCACGGCGCCATGAGGGGTGGCCTTCTGCGGCTCCTCCTCGTCGGTGGCGCGGTTGCGTGTCCGCGGCCAAGAGGCCGATTGCCTCAGATCGAGGCATAAGTCGTCGGTCGCGCGCCGCTCGCGCCCGAGGCTGGCAAGGCCCACGCCCAGAGGCCCGCCGAAGCGGCGATCGCCCGGTTCCAGGTTGTAGCCGACCATACCCGGGGCATCTCGACGGTCTAGGTCGACCTTCGCCGCGCCGATGACAACGGAAACGCGCTGAACATGACGCAAGGCGGCCAAGAGTTCGGCCAGCTTTTGCCGGTCGGCAAGCGGAGAGAGGCTTGCCGGCGCGATGTCGCTGGCGACGATGCCGTTGCTCATCGGCTTCGGGCGAAGGTCCGGACGGCGTAGCGGGAACCACAGGTTCAGGCGCCAATTGCCGGGCAGGCTGGCCGCACCCGCCGCCCTGAGGCGCGCGGCATCGGCATCCGCCACGGAGTTCCAGAGCAGGCAGGAATCGCCCAGCCGCCCGAGCGTCTCGAACGGGTTGACGACGAAGGGCGCATGCGCGCCGTAGCCCTCGGGCACCACGACGAAGGCATCGCAGAGGTGAAAGACCGACTTCTGCCCCAGACCGAAGCGCCCAACAGCGGCTTCGTCCAGCGCCTTGACGCTGCCGCCGAAGGTCTGCATGCCCTGCGCCGAGCGTTCATCGAACTCGCCATCGTTGACGATGAGCAGGCCCGGCCCCTGGAAGAGCGGGTTCTCCGCATCGGGCCAGCCCTCGAGCAGATGCACCGCCACAGCCCCGGCGCGTGCGTCATCGGCATTCTGCAGAAGCTCGCGAAGAACAGGAAACCCGTCAGCATAGGGATAACGCTCAAGGTTGTGGCGCAGATGCTCGACGATGTCCTTTGGGTCGAATCTCATGGCGCCCCTTTGATTTCAGCGAGTGCCGTCACGGCACAGAGCGTGTTAATCAGCCGCATCTGGCCGACCGTCTCGCATTTCGCCTCGCGCAGACGCGGCGCGCCGAAGACCAGCGCCAATCCCTTGGCGCGCGAGACAGCCACGTTGATCCGGTTGAGGGAGAACAGGAAGTCCATGCCGCGCGGGGTTTCCTCGGCCGATGAAGCCGTCATGGAGACGAGGCAGACCGGCGCCTCCTGTCCCTGGAACTTGTCGACCGTGCCCACGCGGACGCCAAGCGGTAGCGCATCGTGAAGGGCGTTCACCTGCGCGTTGTAGGGGGCGACGACGATGATGTCGGTCTCGCGCATTGGGCGGCGCGTGCCGTCCCCCTCCGTCCATTCGCCCTGCAGAAGTTCGGCGACCGCGGCCCGGATCGCGGCGACCTCCTCGGTCGAGACCTGCGCATTGCCCTCATGCGCGACCGGGACCCAGAAGGCCCCCGCTTCGGGGAAATGCGTGCCGGTTACGGCCTGGCGCGCGGTATCGGGATGGCTGGTCAGCCGCTCCTCGTAGACCTGCTCCGAGATGAAGCGGCAGACCTCGGGGTGCATCCGCCGCGAGACGGGGAGGAAGATGCCTCGGTCCGGTGGGATCGTCGCGTGATCGCCCAGCATCCAGTCAAGGCATGAGAGGTTCGCAGGTTCGGGGTGCGCGCCCTGTATGACCTGCGGCAGCTGACGCGGGTCGCCGACCAGCACGATGTTGCGCGCGGCCCGCCCCATGGCGACCATGTTGGCGAGGCCGACTTGTCCCGCCTCGTCGACAAACAGCCAGTCCAGCGACTGCTCGAACTCTGGGCGCGAGAAGAAGAAGGCGGTGCCGCCGACGACATGGGCTTCTGTAAGCGCGGGATCGTCGTTGGACGTGGCACGGGTGATGCCGGTGAATCCCTCGGGATAGCCGTCGTCTTCACCGCTCACCTTGTGAGCGAGCTCGGCGTTCTCCAGCGTGATGTCCGGATCGTCGTCCTCCAGCGCAAGAAGACAGCCCATCAGCACATTGCGAATGGCCTCGTGGCTGTTCGAGGCGACGCCGACGCGGTGGCCTTGGCGTACCAGCGAAAGGATCGCGCGCGCCGTGACATAGGTCTTGCCCGTGCCCGGCGGCCCCTGGATCGGCAGCACAGTGCCGTCCATCGCGCCCACGGCCGCGATCGTACCAGCGACCGGATCTGCGCCATTTAGAAGGTCGGGCTTCATGCCGGTCGTTAGGCGCGGGGCGGCACGCGACAGCAGGTCGTCAATGGCGGTGAACCGACGCGGCCCGCATTGATCCGCGATCACGTCGCGCAGAGCCGCCGCGATGACGCCGGTGTTGAGCGGCCAATCCGGGTGGAGCGTAAGGCGATCCGTCAGCAGATCGGCCTTTTTCGGTCCCGCCTTGAGAGTGATCTCTCTCCGCGTCCGGTCGAGAGCTGCGATGTCGATGGTGGTTGGCGGTCCGTTAGCGACTGGGACGGTCGCCTTCTTGCCGCCCCTCAGCTTCGTCTCCTGGGGTGGGAAACGATAGGTGCGCGCCATGGATCGTTTCACCGGTTCCGCCGGGCCAACGGCCTTGAGGCCGGCGAGCGCGTCGAGGTCGTCGATCAGTTCATCCTCGTCTTTACCTGCGCTGTCGAAGACGGCCCATTGTGCGGGTTTTGCCTCGCGCTTGTGAAAGAGGCCTAGATTGAAGAGCATCTGCTGTCGTTCCTCGGGCAGGCCGGATGCGGCGAGCATGGCACGCAGGTCTGCTGCGTCGGCGTCTTCTGCCTCTTCCTTGTCGCCCGCGTCCTCGGCCAGGCGGGGCCAGGGGCCTTCGGGTCGGACCCGTACCAGCCAATCCCGAAGTTCCTCTGTGGAGATGCAGTCGATGCGGTTGTACTCCTCGATCTCGTTGAGGATCTGTTGCTCGCCCGTCTCGCGCCAGCGTTCGTAGGCGACCACCGACCCGCCCGCCGTCGTGACTTCGCCATCGCGCGTTCGGCCGTAGAAGGCTTCCATCGACTTGATCGAATAGCTCGCCTCCGAGCAGATCAGCCCGCCGCGCACGACGGCGTAGAGATCGACGAACCGGCGCTCTCGCAGGAGCCGGTCTAGGAACGCCTCGCCGATCCCGTATTTCGTGGTCAGCCGACGCAGTGCGGTGATCTCGTAAGGCGCATAGTGGTAGATCCGCGCATCCGGATAGGCGTCGAGCCGCGCCCGGAAGAACGCCAGCAGATCCGACAGAGCCTGCGCCTCGGCCTCATGGTCATGGGCCCAGAAGGCGTGGAATCGCCCGTCGCACCACACGCCGTGCAGGTATTCGAGGCCGCCTTCGTAATGCGGATCGCCTTCGATGTCGTAGAAAATGTCGCCGGGTGCCGGCGCGGGCAGCAGGTCGAAGCCCTTGCCGGGCTCGGCCGTGCGCAGTTCGAAAGCAGGTTCTCCCGTCTTGCGGGCATGTTGAAGCCGGGCCTGCGTGACGAGCTTTGCCCGTGTGGTCTCCGCCATGCCGCGAATGGGGTGATCGAGGCGGGCCAACACCTCCATCGTGGTGATCCCCGCCGCCTCGAGCTTCTTCACCTGTCCGCGGCTGGTACCCGCCACGTTGAAGAGGCTGTCCTCGGCGGCCCAGACGCTTTCGCAATGATCGGCCCAGCGGCACAGCGAACAGTCGGCGCAGGGGACGGGGCGCGTGGGTGACGGGTCAGCAACGAAGGCCTCGAGCCGCGCCCGCGCGCCGCGTGCGTAATGGGCGTAGTCTGCGAGCCGCAGCGTCGCGCGCTCGCCTGTCCCCAGCTCGACATGGGCGAACTCCGGCGCCGCGCCCTGAACCTCGGCGAGAAGGTCGGAATAGAGCACGAGCTGAAGGACGTGTTTCGGATGGGGTCGGCGCTTCAGCTTTGTGTCGGCGACTTCGTAGCTGAAGGGCCCGAGCGCCGAGGGGCGCTCCACGCGCTCCAGGAAGTCAGACCAGCCGCCCCAGTTGCCCGCCAGGAACGCCCCTTGAAAGACCACTTCCGAACCTTCGGTCAGCGCCACGCGCGTGGCCTCCGCATCGCGCGCCAGATCGCCACGCGGGATCTCGACCACGGACCTGCCGGAAACCTTCAAACGCTCCAGATGCGCGGCCTCATGCGCGTCGCCCTGCTTCTGCAGAAGCGCGGCATCCTCGCTGTCCGCGCCCGGCTCCGGCCCTTCGCCGCGCAGGCGCATGAGATCGAGCGTCGTGGCATGGGCGCAGCCCATGAACCGCATCAGATCGCTCGCCGAGAAGAGGATGTTGCCGCCGATTTCCCGCATGGGCTCCTTCAATCGTCAATGAGCGCAACCCAAACCGCGGAAAACGTCTCCTGATTGCAGCTTCTTAAATCACCCCTGTGGGTGTCAATAACTGTCAGAGAAGCAATGGAGATTTGAGAGTCTGGGCTCCCATATTGAGCACCTCCACGCATGTCTCCGCTCGTCTCCCTCGCATCGGTGCGCCTGTCAGGCCCCAGTACCTCTTACTTCCGAACATTTCAGAGAATCGGCTCGACAGGACGCAACGACCTTCCTAGCCTCTGGGGGTGACAAAAGCTGGCAGGCTGCGAGGCGCGCATGTCCTTTTCCAAGGCTCAGGATCTGATCCGGCTCGCACAGTTGGCTGCGGCAAGACGCAGTGGGATCAGCCTTGAAGAGATCGCCCTGGAGTTTGAGGTATCGCACCGGACAGCGCAGCGGATGACCGACGCGCTGGAGGCAACCTTTGGAAACGTCCTAGTAGAGGATGGCGAGGACCGCAAACGACGCTGGCGCCTTGTAGATCCCGGCCTCGACCGCCTGCAACTCCGCCACGAAACAGGTGTAGAGGCATTGGAGATCGCCGCCCGCGGTGCAAAGGAAGAGGGTCGGCTGCGTCATGCCCGGGCCCTGGTCGATCTTCGCGAAGGGCTGCTTGCTCAGGCGCCCTCCCGGTCTCGTATCGAGACCGACGCAGAGGCGGTCCTAGCCGCAATGGGACAGGTCACGCGCCCCGGCCCGCGGGTCAGTGTCCAGCCATACGTGCTCGACGCCATCATCGAGGCGCTGCGCGGCCCCTTTCGGCTGCGCGTGCGCTACAACCGGGACGACTCAAGCCGCATCCTCGAACCGCACGGGGTCTTGCTGGGTCACCGGACTTACCTGGCGGCACGCGACCCTGCCAAAGCAGACGAGGTACGCAATTTCCGCATTGACCTGATCCGCGCGGCGGAGGTTCTGGACGAGAGCTTTCGGCTTCAGGAGGGTTTCAGCATCGTGGATTACGCCGCGCGGTCCTTCGGGGTCTGGCAGGATCCCGAACAATACGGCGAGGTGATCTGGCGTTTCGCGCCAGAGGCGGCCGAACGCGCTGCGGGCTTCCGCTTTCATCCCCGGCAAGTGCTCGAGGCGCAAGAAGACGGCAGCCTTGTCGTACGTTTCGAGGCGGCTGGCTGGGTGGAGATGACGTGGCACCTCTACCAGTGGGGGGACAAGGTCGAGGTGATTGCCCCGAAGGCGCTCCGGGCGATGGTCGAAGGATACCGCCGATCCGATTTCGGCGCGATGCCGTGAAAGAGAATTTAAGACGGAGGAATTCGATGCAAGACAGCCTGTCGTTCAGCACCTTGAAGGAGAAGCAACGCGCGATTCGTGCAGGCTTTCCCCAGACGATGGGCCTGCGTGTGCACCGCTCCATCAGCTGGATCGGACGCGCCGAGGCGTGCGGTGACGATCAAGATGCACGCTTCATCTTCCTCTGGATCGCCTTCAACGCAGCCTATGCCGACGAGCGCGAATTCCAGTCGGTGGCCCCCGGCGAAAGAGCTGCATTCGTCGATTTCTTCGGCAAGCTGGTGGCGCGGGACGAAAAGCGGCGCATCTACAAGGCGCTATGGCAGCGGTTCTCCGGTCCTGTTCGAACCCTCATGGAGAACCATTTCGTCTTCAACCCGTTTTGGCAGCATCAAAACGGCATCGACGGATTCGAGGATTGGGAGGAGAGGTTCCGATCATCCTCTCGCAGCTTCGCACAGTCGTTTCAAGCCGGCGACAGCGTTCGTGTTCTGAGTTTTGTCTTCGACCGGCTCTACGTGCTGCGGAATCAGTTGGTGCACGGCGGATCGACCTGGAACAGCGGAGTGAACCGTGCACAAGTCCGCGATGGCGCAGAGATACTCGCCTTTTTGGTCCCGGTTTTCGTGGACCTGATGATGGACAATTCACAAGAAGACTGGGGACGGCCGTTCTACCCAGTGGTCGACTAGGGGTTTCGACGCGCCTTCGCAAAGCCGCGATCCGTCGCGATGAACCGCTCCAGCATGGGTACCACCAGCTTCTTCGGTTCGATTGGTCCCTGACCCGCCTCCCGGCCGAGGATTTCACCATAGGCGATCAAATCACGGTGCAATTGCGCAGGCAGCTCAACAGTCAGCTTCACCGGCTTGTCGTCCGGGATCGGTCCGAGTTTCAGCTTGGTCATGTCAGCCTCTGGACGGCGCGACAACGAGGTCGCGCGTGACGATCACGCGGACCGGGAAGCCCGGGCGGATGGTGAGGGTCGGCGGGATCTCCAGCTGGCGTTGAACGATCCGTTGTCCGGCCTCGTTGATCGTGTCCAGGGCTCCGTCGCGGAGCGCGCGGGCGAGCCGGTCGTCCTCATCGAGGGAAAGCTCCGCGCCGACCGCGAGCAGGGTCGAAAGCCCCGCCGCGCGCAAGATGCTGGCCCAGTGATTGTCGACGCGGTCCTCGAGACCGGCATACCCCGCGGCATCCGCCCCGGGCAGGCGTTCGAGGACGAGGGATCGTCCATCTGGGAAAATCAGCCGGGTCCAGACCAAGAGCACGCGGCGCTGGCCGACGGTGACGCTGTCGTCATAGGCGCCGATCAACCGGGTGCCCTGCGGGATAAGAAGCAGGCTTCCCGTGGGGCTGTCATAGACGTTCTGGGTGACCTGCGCGGTGATCTGACCGGGAAGGTCGGAGCGAATGCCGGTGATCAGCGCGGCCGGGATGACGGAGCCGGCCTGCAGAAGCCAGGGCGAGACCGGTGGTTGCACGCGGTCGGGGGCGACCGTTCGGCGGTCGGTCGGAGCGGTCAGGAAGGCTTGGCGTGGATCGGTCTCCGGAGTGGCGGCCAAACCGCTCCCCGGAGCCGCTGCGGGCATCTGGAACCCGGTGGATACGGGCGCTCCGGGCCGCGTCTGGAAGAAGAGGTCACTCACGCGCGCCGCTTCCAGTTCCGCGAGGCGTTGCTGCTCCGCCGGGTCCATTGTCGGGGGCGCGAGACTTGGAGCCGCGATGGGCTGGCCCCGTTGCTGCGCGTCAAGGATGCCACCACCGAGGTCGCCCGGCAGGGGCGGTCCGAGCCGCGGGATCGCGTCATAGCTGCCGGGCAGATCGCGGAGACCATCGGCGGGCTGGCGACGGTCCGTCGTGATTAACTCCTCCGGGGCGGCCGTCCTGTCCGGACGTTGCAGGCCGTAGATCAGTGCCGCACCGATCCCGAGGCCCGCGACAACGCCGAGCCCGATGATCACCTTGCGGGAAATCCGCGTGACGCGCGGCGGATCGGCGCGCAGGCGCATGGCGGCAGCGGTGTCGGTCGATGTCTCGGTCATGTCCCCTGCTCCGCATCGTGCCGCACCACCGTCGCCTCGGTCCGGGGTTCGATCCGCAGGATGCGGACCACCTCCTGCCGGGGACCGCGGCCAAGGCGCAACTCGGCCGCACCGAAAAGCCTATCGACGATCAGCACATTGCCGTGGATCCGGGAGTTCACAATTTCCAGCTCGCCATCGGTGCCGAGGACGAAAAGCGGCGGCATCTCGCCCTGGGCGATGCCGCGCGGGAAGACGACGTAAGTACGGCGCCCGTCATCGAAGACAGAAACCGGCCGCCAGGGCGGGCTGTCGCCCTGCAGCCCATACCGGTGATTGCGGGCATGCGCGGGCGGGATGCGCGGCATGGCCGGCACGACGCGTGGGGCGTCGGGCGCACGCGGATAGGCCCAGGAGATGGCGGGCATCCAGGTCTCTTCGCTGGCGTTGAGTTCGATCAGGTAGGTGCGCCGGTCGGTCGAGATCACGAGGTTCGTGCTGATATCGGGCCGGGTGGGTTTCACGAGGACGAGGACGCGGGTGTCACGGCCGGCGCCGCTTTCGGTGTCGCCGATGATCCAGCGCGCGGTATCGCCCGCCGCGATCGGGCCGGTGCCGGCGAGACGTTCGCCGGGTTCGAGCGCGATGGTCGTGATCTGGCCCGGGGCGGCGTACACCTGATAGAGCGCACCCTCGGACCAGGGATAGATCTGGATCGCGTTGAAATACCCCGCTTGCCGCGGTTCGACGCGGGCGGCGGCATTGGCATTGCCGACCTGCGCGACAGGTGTGGCAGCCGCCTCCCCGCCCCGGCTCGGGGTCCAAGCGGGCGGGACATGGAGCGGGCGCGGCCGGTCATCGGGCGCCGTGGCAGGCGGCGATGGCAAGGGCGGCACCGCGTCGTCATAGGCGAATGTGGGCGGGCGGTCGTTGGCGCAACCGGCCAGAAGCGTGGTGGCGAGGAGAATGGTGGGCAGGATCGGTCGGGTCATTGGCTCATCTCCCGCGACCAGTTGATCGCGTTCACGTAAATGCCGAGGGGGTTGGCGCGCAGACGGTCCGCCGTGCGCGGCGGGTCGATCACGATGGTCAGGATCGCGGTCCAGCGTTCGGTGCGGGCGAGCTGGCCGTTCTCGTAGTGCCGCTCGGACCAGGCCACCCGGAAACTGTCGGGCGAGGCGCGGATCACGCTCGAGACCTCCACCGAGACCTGGTCCTCGCCGACCCGCGTGAAGGGATCGTTGGCGCGGGCATGGTCGTTCAGCGCCAGCGCGCCGCCATCGGTGGTGAACTCATATGCCCGCAGCCAGTTCTGCCTGACGACGATGGGATCGGCGGGCAGGCCCCGGACCTCTTCTATGAATCGGGCGAGATGCCAGGCGATCTGCGGATCGCTCGGGCGATACCCGGCGCTGGCGGCCTCGACGGCGCGCGCCTCGCCATGCCGGTCGATCTCGACGACATAGGGCACCACGGTGCCGCGCGCCGATTGCCAGACCAACGCCGTGGCGAAGCCACCCGCGAGGATCAGGCATCCGAAGGCCATGAGCCGCCAGTTCTTCGCCTGCACCCGGGCGGAGCCGATGCGCTCGTCCCAGACCTGGGCGGCCTTCTGGTAAGGGGTCTCGGGTTCGGGTGTCTTGCCGTAATGCGCGGCGGCGCGTTTGAAGAGGCTCATGGGCGATCACTTTCAGAGATGGGAACGGAGGTGCCTGAGCCGGGGCTGTCCCCGGCGCGCAGCGCATGGGTGGCGGCGGAGACGCCATGGCTCATGGCCTGGCTGCGGCGCATCGAACGCGCCCAGGCCGGTGGACTGCCTGTTTGGCCGGACGCAGCGGTGGAGGCGCCTGCCCCGCTGCCGAGCGAGGAGGTGCCGCCGGTGGCAGCGAACCCCGGGCGCGCGCCTCCGGCGTGGCTTGACTTGACGGCGTCGGAAGCCGAGGCGGCGGCCCGGCGCAGGGGCGATGCAGCCGCGGATCCCGCAGCCCGGGCCACACCACCGAGACCGGAGGCGACCCTGACGGCCCCGGTCTGACCCATGGATCCGAGGCTGTAGGCTGTGGAGGCAGCCCCGGTGGCCGCCGCAGCGCCGCGCGTGACAGCGGCCCCGGCCGAGGCGAGTGCGCCTGTACCTCGGGCCGCGAGCATGGCCCCGCCACCCGCCGCGACGGCAGCCCCACCGACCGCCAGCCCGGTGCCAACGGCGGCCCCCGCGCCCAGTTGCGGCCCGCCCGAGACGAGGCCGGTGGCAATGCCGGGGCCGAAGATGCCGAGACCGAGGAGCGAGAGCGCGGCCAGCACGATCGCCATGGCCTCGTCGATCGTGGGGGTCACGCCCCCGAACCCGGCGGTGAACTGGCCGAAAAGCGTCGAGCCGATGCCGATGATCACCGCCAGCACCAGCACCTTGATGCCGGAGGAGACGACATTGCCGAGCACCCGCTCGGCCATGAAGGCGGTCTTGCCGAAGAGGCCAAAGGGGATGAGCACGAAGCCCGCGAGGGTCGTCAGCTTGAACTCGATGAGCGTCACGAAAAGTTGCACGGCGAGCAGGAAGAACGCGAGCAGCACCAGCGCCCAGGCGAAGAGCAGGCAGGCGATCTGGATGAAGTTCTCGAAGAAGGCGACGAAGCCCATGAGATCGGCGGTGGATTCCAGAAGCGGCCGCCCGGCATCGAGCCCGGTCTGCGCCACCCGGCCCGGTCGCAGGAGATCGGCAGGCGAGAAGCCGGTCCCGGAGGCCAAGAGCCCCAGCCCCGCGAAACTGTCGAAGACGATGGCGGCGAGGCTGTTCCAGTTGGAGATGAGCCAGGCGAAGACGCCGACGAAGAGGGTCTTTTTCACGAGACGGGCGATGATGTCGTCATCGGCACCCCAGGCCCAGAAGAGTGCCCCCAGCGTCACGTCGATCACGATGAGCGTGCTCGCGATGAAGGCGACCTCGCCACCGAGCAGCCCGAAACCGCTGTCGATGTAAGAGGTGAAGACCCCGAGGAAGGTGTCGATGACGCCGGTGCCGCCCATGGCTCATTCGCCCCCGGTTCGGTCGCGCCCGAGAAAGCGGTCGCGGGTTTCGGCCCAGACGGCGAGGCAATCGGGATCAGAGGCCCCGGCTTCGCCCAGTTCCTGGCAGCGCCTCTGTTCGGCGCGCAGGGGATCGGCCTCCGGCATCAGGGGAACTGCCGGACGCGCCGCCTGCCCCGCCTCGTCCCGGCCCATCTCCACCAGTGCCGCGGTGATCGCGATGGCGACGAAGACGATGGCGGCGATGCGCGCGAGGACCGATCCCTCCATGGGCCAGCTCCCTTCAGTTGTTGAACATCCGGGCATTGCCGGGCTGGTAGCCCGTGCCCGGAGTGAGGAAGCGCTCGCGCTGGACCCGGCCTTGTTCGGCGGCCGCGGACCGCTCCGCCTCGACCAGCGCGGTTGCGCGGCCATTGGCGGCGACGACCGCGATCAGGTCAGCGATCTGCTGGGATTGGAGCGCCAGGAGCTGGTTGCCGGCCTGGGTCGCCTGCAAGGCGCCGATGGCGGATTGGCTTTCGCCGACAAGGGCGGAGAGCTCGGCGCGCTGGCCGTCGAGATTGCCGACGACGCCTGCCTGCACGCGGAGCGCATCCTGCAGACCGCCGACGGTGTTTTCCCAGCGGGACCGGGCATCAGCCAGAAGCTGCGCTTCGGGCGCGGCCATGGGGATATCGGCATAGTCCTGCTGGAAGACCTGGTCGATCTGGGCGACATCGAAGGCGATGTTCTGCGCCTGGCTCAGGAGTTGCCGGGTCCGGTCCACGTTCTGCTGCAGCGCCTGCAGCGAGGAATAGGGCAGGCTCGCGAGGTTGCGCGCCTGGTTCATCAGCATCTGCGCCTCGTTCTGCAGCTGGGTGATCTGGTTGTTGATCTGCTCGAGCGCTCGGGCGGCCGAGAGGATGTTCTCGGCGTGATTGCGCGGGTCGTAGACGATGCGTCCGCCCCCACCGAAGAGGAAGGCCTGGGCGGGCGTCGCGACGATCGGCGACAGGCCGATGGGGGCGGCGAGCGCAAGGGCGACCGCGGAGGCGCTGGCGAGCTTGGTCAGGCGATGGGCGGCATGGGTCATGGGGTGGTCTCCTTTGCGGGTTCGGGGGCTTGGGGGATCGGTGCATCCGGAACTTCAGGTCCCGGTGCGAGATTGGTGAGGTCGGGGATCAGCTCGGCGGCCCAGCCGACCCCGCGGGCCTCGAGCCAGGCGGCCAGGAAGCCCTCGCGGCCATGCTCTGCGAGGATCTCCGAGATCAGTGTCTGATCGGACTTGGCGGAGGCGCCGCAGAGCGCGAGGCCCACCTCCGAGAGACCGAGCTCGAAGAGCCGGTTGCCGCGCCGCGACTGGCAGTAGTAGTCGCGCTTGGGCGTGGCGCGGGCGAGGATCTCGATCTGGCGGTCATTGAGGCCGAAGCGGCGGTAGATCGCGGTGATCTGCGGCTCGATGGCGCGTTCGTTGGGGAGAAGCAGCCGCGTCGGGCAGCTTTCGATGATGGCGGGCGCGATGGGGGAAGCGTCGATGTCGCTGAGCGACTGGGTCGCGAAGATGACCGAGGCGTTCTTCTTGCGCAGCGTCTTCAGCCATTCGCGGAGCTGGCCCGCGAAGCCCTCGTCATCGAGCGCAAGCCAGCCCTCGTCGATGATCAGGAGCGTCGGTCGCCCGTCGAGCCGGTCGCCGATCCGGTGGAAGAGATAGGAGAGCACTGCGGGCGCCGCGGCGGTTCCGACCAGCCCCTCGATCTCGAAGGCCAGGACAGAGGCCGCGCCGAGCTCTTCGGTCTCGGCATCGAGCAGCCGCCCATGTGCTCCGCCGAGGCAATAGGGCCGCAGGGCCTGTTTCAGATCGGTGGATTGCAGCAGGACCGCGAGACCGGTGATCGTCCGTTCGCCGACAGGGGCCGAGGCCAGCGAGCTCAGCGCGGACCAGAGATGCTCTTTCACCTCCGGGGTGATCGTGATGCCCTCGCGGGCGAGGATCGCGCCGATCCAGCCCGCAGCCCAAGAGCGCTCGGTGGGATCGTCGATCCGGGCGAGCGGCTGGAGGGAGACCGTGGCTTCCGCCGCCTCGGTCAGTTCACCGCCGAGATCATGCCAGTCGCCGCCCATGGCGAGGGTGGCGGCGCGGATCGAACCCCCGAAATCGAAGGCGAAGACCTGTGCGCCCGGGTAGCGGCGGAACTGCAGCGCCATGAGCGCGAGGAGCACGGATTTGCCCGCCCCGGTTGGACCGACGACCAGCGTATGACCGACATCGCCCACATGGAGCGAAAGCCGGAACGGTGTCGCGCCTTCGGTCTTGCCATAAAGCAGCGGCGGGCCGTCGAAATGCGTGTCCCGCTCCTCCCCCGCCCAGACGGCGGAGAGGGGGATCATGTGGGCGAGGTTCAGGGTGGAAACGGGAGGCTGGCGGACATTGGCGTAGGCCTGCCCCGGCAGCGAGCCGAGCCAGGCATCGACGGCGTTGACCGTCTCGACCATGGCAGTGAAATCCCGGCCCTGAATGACCTTCTCGACGAGGCGGAGATTCTCGTCGGCGCGGCGCGGGTCCTCGTCCCAGACGATGAGCGTCGCCGTGACATAGGCCTCGCCTGCGATATCAGCACCGAGCTCCTGCAGGGCCATGTCGGCATCGGCGGCCTTGTTGGCAGCGTCCGTGTCGACCAGCGCCGATTGCTCGTTGGTCATCACCTCCTTCAGGATCGCGGCGATGGATTTGCGCTTGGCGAACCATTGGCGGCGGATGCGGGCGACCATCCGCGCGGCCTCTGTCTTGTCCATCAGGATCGCCCGGGTCGCCCAGCGATAGGGAAAGGCCAGCCGGTTGAGATCATCGAGGATCCCGGGCGTGGTGGCGGTCGGGAAGCCCGAGAGGGTCAGGACGCGCAGATGGGCGTCCCCCAGCCGGGGCTCGAGCCCGCCGGTCAGCGGCTGGTCGGCGAGAAGCGCGTCGAGATAGGCCGGGGTTTCCGGCACGCGGACCCGGTGGGTCTGCGTCGAGATGGTCGAATGCAGGTAGGTCAGCGTCTCGCCGTCACCCATCCAGCGGCACTCGGGCATGATGCCGTCCAAAAGTGCCAGCACCCGGTCGGTGCGGTCGATGAACCCGCGCAGCACCTCGCCCGCATCGATGCCGGTCTTGTCGCGGCCTTCGTAGAGCCAGGTCTCGGCGCGCGCGGCCTCCTCGGCGGGCGGCAGGTAGAGGAAGGTCAGAAAATACTCGGACTGGAAATGCGCCCCCTGCTCGGCGAAGCCCGCGCGGCGCTCGGCATCGAGGAGCGCCGAGGCCGGATCGGGAAAACGGCTGTCGGGATAGTCGGCCGCCGCCACCCGTTGCGCCTCGACGAAGATCGCCCATCCGGACCCGAGGCGACGGAAGGCGTTGTTGATGCGTCCCGCCACGGCCACGAGTTCCGCCGCGACCGCGCTGTCGAGATCGGGGCCGCGGAACCGGGACGAGCGCTGCAGGCTGCCATCCTTGTTCAGCACCACGCCGGGGGCCACCAGCGCCGCCCAGGGCAGGTAATCCGCGAGCCGCGTCCCTTTCCGGCGATACTCCGCGAGGCTCATCATGAGCGTGCCCTCAGACCTCGAGATGACCGGGAAGCCGCATATGCCGACGCCCGACCTCGACGAAGAGCGGATCGCGCCGGGCGGCCCAGACCGCGACCAGGTGGCCCAGAAGGCCGATGACGATCCCGGCAACCCAGAGCTGCAGCCCGAGCCCGATGGCCCCGGCCAGCGTCCCGTTCAGGATCGCGAAGGCCCGCGGCGCACCGGCCAGCAGGATCGGCTCGGTCAACGCCCGGTGGACCGGGACAGTGAAGCCCGGCACGTCCGCCAGCTGCTCGAAGGTGCTATCCATCAGATCAGCGCCCCGCCGCCGAAGCTGAAGAAGCTCAGGAAAAAGGAACTGGCCGCGAAGGCGATGGAGATGCCGAAGACGATCTGGATGAGGCGACGGAAGCCCCCGGAGCTGTCGCCGAAGGCCAGCGTCAGGCCGGTCACGATGATGATGATCACCGCGATGATCTTGGCGACCGGCCCCTCGATCGACTCGAGGATCGATTGCAGCGGCGCCTCCCAGGGCATGGAGGAGCCTGCCGCCCGGGCGGGTCCGGCCAGCATCAGGGTGACGCTGGCATAGGTGACGGCATGCGCGGCCTGCGCGCGCAGCCGGTGAAGGGGTCGGGTCATGAAGGGTCTCCTGTGTCGGTTTCCATCCCGGTCGGCCGCGCCGCCGGGGAGATGCGATAGTCGCCGTCCGGTCCCAGCCCGTCGACGCGGGCGAGCTCGGCGAGATGCCGGTTGGCCCCGCGCCCGGATAGGACGGCGATCAGATCGATGGTCTCGGCGATGAGGGCGCGCGGCACGGTGACCACCGCCTCCTGGATGAGCTGCTCCATCCGGCGCAGGGCGCCGAGAGCGGAGCCCGCATGGATGGTGCCGATGCCGCCCGGATGACCCGTGCCCCAGGCCTTCAAGAGGTCCAGCGCCTCGGCCCCGCGCACCTCGCCGATGGGAATGCGGTCCGGGCGCAGGCGCAGCGAGGAGCGGACGAGATCGGAGAGCGAGGCGACGCCGTCCTTGGTGCGCAGCGCGACGAGGTTGGGTGCTGTGCATTGCAGCTCGCGCGTGTCCTCGATGATGACGACGCGGTCCGACGATCCGGCCACCTCGGCCAGCAGCGCATTGGTCAGCGTCGTCTTGCCGGTGGAGGTCCCGCCCGCCACGAGGATATTGGCCCGCGTGGCGACGCCCTCGCGCAACAGCGCCGCCTGGGTCTCGGTCATGATCCCGGAGGCGATGTAGTCGGCGAGCGTGAAGACCGCGACGGCGGGTTTGCGGATCGCGAAACAGGGCGCGGCGACCACGGGTGGCAATAGCCCTTCGAAGCGTTCCCCGGTCTCGGGCAATTCGGCCGAGACGCGCGGGTGCGCGGCATGCACCTCGGCCCCGACGTGATGGGCGACGAGCCGCACGATCCGCTCGCCATCGGCTGGGGACAGGGTGGCGCCGGTATCGGAGAGTCCTTCGGAGAGCCGGTCGATCCAGAGCCGCCCGTCGGGATTGAGCATGACCTCGACGGTCATCGGGTCTTCCAGAAACCCGGCGATGGCGGGCCCGAGCGCCGTGCGCAGCATCCGCGCGCCGCGGGCCATCGCTTCCGGTTTCCGAGCTGCCTCTGCCATGCTGTCCCCGTTCCGTGAGTGGCCACCGACGGGCGGCCCTGGATCGGGTCCATCAAGAAAACCGGAAACCGGCTGCGCTCAACAGGTCTTCAAGGGGCGTAGCGCCATAGCGTGCAAAGACAGGGAATAGAGTTAGAGACGATCAAGGCGGCACCGCACGACCTATATTGCCTTTTGGCACATATTATCTATATTGATGCCAAAGGAGAAAGCCATGCAGTTCGCCACGGTCCAGCCCGTCACCGCCCGCAGCGATCTTCCCGTCATCACCGACGAGGAGGCCGCGGCGCTGGCGCGCACAACGGTCAACCTGTTCCGGGCCTGGGAGCTGACGGATGCCGAAGCCCGCACCTTGCTGGGCGACATGGCGCAGCGCACCTGGGCGCGGTGGAAGACCGGCAATATCGGCCGGATCGACCGCGACCTGCGCGCGCGCATGGCGATCCTGATGGGGATCCACAAGGCGCTGCGCTATCTCTTCACCGACCCTGCCCGGGGCTATGCCTGGATTCGCAGGCCGAACGCCGCCTTCGCGGGCCGAAGCGCGCTCGACGTCATGCTCCGGGGCGAGATCACCGACCTGATCGATCTGCGCGCCTATCTCGATGCCGAACGGGGTGCCTGGTGAATGTGCCTGTCCGCCGCGTGACATGGCCGCGCACGGTCCGCATCATCCGCTCGATCCACCCGCCCATCGACCTGTTCGAGGACATCGCCGATCCGGCTGATTGGGAGGCGCTGGCCTCGGCCGAGGCCAAGTTCAACCCGCGCATCCGCGAGAGCATCGGCGATCTCTCCAAGGTGCCTGTCGCCCGCCGCGTGACCGGCCCCGGTGCGAGCTGGGTCATGGCGCCCTTCGTGCATTGCTCACCGCTCAGGCCCGGACGGTTCTCGGATGGCAGCTTCGGCCTATACTATGCGGGCGACCGCACCGAGGTGGCGATTGCCGAGACCGTCCATCACCACGCCCGCTTCATGCGCGCCACGGACGAGGCGCAGGGCTGGACCTCGCAATTCCGCGAGCTGATCGGGTCGATCGACGCCGATCTCGACGATGCCACGGCCCGCACCGATCTTCTGGAGCCGGAGGACTACCGTGCGTCCCAGGTTTTCGGGGCCGAACGCCGTGCGGCCGGGTCGAACGGCATCACCTGGCCCAGCGTGCGATTTCCCGAGGGCCAGTGCATCGCCGTCTTCTGGCCCGACGTGATCCCGATCCCGACCCAAGGGGCGCATTTCTCGTATCACTGGAACGGAACGGCAGTCGATTACGTGAAGCGGCTGGATGATGGGGAGGTGTGGCGGGTGTCTTAACGGACCGCTCAAAGTGCCGGGATAGGCAACTCGTTCAATTCAGTGCGCGCCTCGGACCAGCTCGGATAGTGCGTTGACAGGAGATCGAAGAACCTTGGGCTATGGGTCGGTGCGAGAATGTGGATCATCTCGTGAACCACGACGTACTCCAGCAAATCCCGGGGTTTCTTGACCAACTCCGTATTCAGACGAATGGTCTGCTGTTCCGCGTTGCAGCTTCCCCATTTGGTCTTCATGCGCTGCAGGAAATAGCCTTGGACTTCGACACCAATCCGGCTTTCCCACTTCTTGATCAAGGGGGGGACCGCGGCGTGAAGAAGCTTGAGGTGCCAATTGTGTATCACCTTCGCACGGGTCTCCAAAGTGCTTCCAGGGCGCACTTGAAGATGAATCGTTCGATGATCCAGACGCACTGCAGGCTTGCCCTCACATTCCGTCAACCGAAGAAGATGTCGGCGGCCCCATAGATAGTGAGTTTCGCGCCCGACAAATTGACGTGGTGCCTCGCGAGCCTGCTGTGCGAGCTTTCCTTGCTGCTGACGAATCCAGCCGATCTTGGTGATCGCATAGGCGCGGGCGACGTCGATCCTGGTGGACGTCGGTGCAACGAGCGTAACGCGCCCATCGGGGGGATGGACCGACAGATGGACGTTCTTGACGTCCTTCCGGGTCACGTCGATGGCCAGATCGCCGATTTCGATCACTTCACCCATCAATACCCCGATTGGTTCTTGATGATTTCGAACATAGCAAGCGTCGCGTCGCGATCTCGATTGAAAAGCGGGAAAAGGACGTTCTTGACCTCCCGTTCGCGGACTGGGTCACCCTTCCAGCCCGCAGGGGCGTGTTCTCGTACGGTGCGGTCGATTTCCAGCGCCAGATGCGCTCTTTGGTCGTCGTCCGCGGGGACAACGAACCCTGTCGCAGGTAGGTCTGGGAGGTTGTTGTAGATCACGACGGCTTCGCGATTGCCCGAAAGGCTTGCAGGCAGGTCAGGACCCGCATCCCGTGCCGCCATCTTGCGGACCAGGTCCTCGGCCTTCTTCAGGAAGTCCTCATAGGCCTTCGCGCTGTCGCGGCTTTGCTGGATCAGATCCTCAAGGAGCTTGGACATCTCGTCATAGAAGCGAGGGTCTGTCAGCTGATCGCGTATGATGGTTTTCCGGATATTATTGATGATGCCTTCGGCCACCGCGTTCTTCGACAGCTTCCCTTTTTCGTTCAGCTGCTTGGCGATCGCATGATGGATTCCGGTTTCGATGATTGCTTGGGTAAGCGACACGTTGGACAACGCACCCAGCGCTTGGGCGGGATCGGCTTGGATGTAGGTGTTCAGCAGATGCCGCATGTCGGCTTCATAAGGCTTGATATCGAGTTCTTCGCCCGAATGCTTTTTGATGGCGGCCCTGAGATCACTGTAGAAATCGACATCGCGCTGGATGTCTTTCTGTTCGGAGGGGGAATACCCTGCGTCGTCCAAGTTCTGCGCGATGGCGGCGTAGGCCCGAACGAACGACGCCACGGATTTGTAGAACGAGATCCTCAGCGCCTCGGTCTCGGTCAGGGCATTCGCATCAGCGGCATCACCGCAGAAGTACCGCAGGAACTGCTCTACTTCTCTCGGCGGGGGCACCGGAGCGCAGAGATAGTGAAGCGCTTCACGCGCCGCGTCGAGGCGCGCCTTCCCCTCTTCGATCCAGTTCTTGATCTCGACGTTGTTGTCGCCGCCGCTGCCCGCATCCAGATCGAGTTCATCCGAGCTGTAGACTGCGATTGCGTGCTGGACGTCGCCAAACAGCTCCTTGAAGTCGACGATATGTCCGTAATCCTTGTCATCGCCGTCGATCCGGTTGGTCCGGCAGATCGCCTGGAACAGCGTGTGGTCCCGCAGCTTGTCGTCGAGGTAGATGTAGCTGCAGCTCGGTGCGTCGAAGCCGGTGAGCAGCTTGGACACCACGATCAGGAGCTTCATGTTCGCCGGCTCTTCGATGAAGCGCCGCTTGACCTCGGTCTCATAGGCTGTCGTGCTCTGGCCGCCCTTCAGCACGAAATTCGTGTACGTGTCGTACTTGTACCGCTCATCGCTGTTGGCGGGCTCCCGCGAGATCGCATTGTGGTTCGGCTCGAATGACGTGACGATACCCACATGCGGCCCGAGCCTGGTGCTCTGGAACTCGCGGTAGAACTCGCAGGCGTCGCGGATCGAGGCCGCTACCAGGATCGCGGTCCCTCTGTCGTCGCTCAGTCGCGGCTTCAGATCGAAATCCTTCACGACCTCGGCCACAATCCGGCGCTTGCGCTCCGTCGAACTCAGCAACTCCTCCATGTTGGCCCAGCGTTTCCGCAGCACGGCCTTCTGAAAGTTGTTGAGGTTCTTGGTCGACCGCTCAAACCATGCGTTGACTTCGTCGGGGTTGGTCATCCGCTGTGGCACGTCACGCGCCGCATATTTCAGGTCGAGCACGACTTTGTCCCGGACGGCTTCCTGGAACTTGTAGGTGTGGATGTAGGTGCCGAAGACCTCGCGCGTGGTCTGCCGGTCCTTCCGCAGCAACGGGGTTCCGGTGAAGCCGACGAAGATGGCGCCCTCGAGCCAGCGCTTCATCTGCTTGTTCATGTCGCCGCCCTGGGTGCGGTGGCACTCGTCGACGAACACGTAGAAGCGGCCGTTGACGTTCGGGGGCGGCCCGGACAGATCGGTCGTGTCGAACTTGTGGATCAGCGCGCAGATCAACCGGGGTGACTTCGCACCCAGCCAGCTCACGAACTCATCGCGGCGCGTCACCCGTGGCGATGGCGCATCGGCCGCGACCACGCCCGCGTTGCGCATCACACCCTCGATCTGCTTGTCGAGCTCGTCGCGGTCGGTGATGACCAACACGCGGGCATTGGGTTCGCGTTCGAGGATCCATTTGGCCAAGAGCACCATCAGAATGCTCTTGCCGGACCCCTGGGTGTGCCAGATGACGCCGCCCTCGCGCTTGGCGAGCCGCTCCTGCGCCAGCTTCACGCCGACGAACTGGTGTTGCCGGGGGACCTTCTTGATGCCCGCGTCGAAGATCACGAAATTCCGGATCAGGTCGAGCAGCCGGTCCTTGCGCAACATCTGACCGACCGGACGGTCCAGCAGCGCGCCAGCGGGCAGGTCTCCGGCGGGCGGGTCTTCATCCCGCCAGTCGACGAACAGCGTTTCTGGCGTTCCGACCGTGCCATAGCGCAGGCCCTGCGCATCGCTGCCCGCCAGCAGAAGCTGCGCGGTGGCGAAGAACGGGGCGTTGAAAATCTCGTCCTGATTGGAAATCAGCTGCCGGATGCCGTCGCCGATCTCGACTGACGAGCGTTTCAGCTCGATCACCGCGACGGCGAGGCCGTTGAGGTAGACGACCAGATCGGGACGCCGTTCGTGGCCGCCCTTCAGGGTCACTTCCTCTGCGAGGGCGAAGTCGTTGGCGGCGGGGTTGTCCCAGTCGATCAGGTGCACCGTCTTGTGCGGGGCGGCGACCGAAGTCTGCACATCGACGCCGTAGCGCAGCAGCGTGTAGGTACGCAGGTTGGCCTGATAGAGCGTGGTGCCGGTCACCTCGATCGCCTGCATCAGGCGCGTCAGGGCGGCGTTGATCTCGTCATCAGAATAGCCGCGAGCGGAGAGATTGGCGCGCAGCAGATCGGGCTCGACACAACGGTTGTTCGGGCGGCCCGACCAGTCGCCGAGGTTCCGGTAGCCGAGGCCGCCTTTGTCCTCCGGTGTGGTGATGTGGGTCGCTAGGCGGTCCTGTGTGACGCGTTCGCTGCGTGGACGTTCAGGCATGCGCCACCTCCAACGCGTCCAATGCCTCGCCCTGAACCGGAAGGCGGACGCGGCCGGTCAGCAAGGCCTGCATCATTCCCTGCTTGAGCGCCCGGGTCTTTTCGAGACGAGACTCGAGCACTGTGATTTCAGCATCCATATCAGTAAGCACATCCGCTATCGCGTCCTGTTCAGGCTCCGACGGAACGCGCACATTGATCGAGGCGAGTGCTTTGGCGCTGATGTGAACGACGGCATCACCTTGGCCTTTGCTGGCCTTTTGCCGTGCAATTTCGGGCATGTTCATCAGGTAGCCCAAGAAGATCGGGTTACCGCTTGTAGGGCGCAAAATGACGATATCGCCGCCAGCGTAAGCCTCAGTTTCGAAATTGAAAGCAACACATTTGCCGATATCGGCTTTCGTTTCTCCTGAGGCAGCGAAAAGAAGGTCTCGGAAATAGATCCGGGTTGCATTCTGCGCGACAGGCCGTGAAATGCGAGAGCTAAAACGCCTTATGACGTCATGGTGAGTTGTGTAGATTTCACCATACCTCACACAGGGGAGTTCGCCGGAAAGAGCTTGGTCCCTGCGTACGCCGCTGCCTTTCAGAAAGACTCCAAAATCGCCTAACTTCATCTCTTGCCACGGCTCAGAGAAACCCGGCAGACGGGTTGCGCCCGAAAGCAAGCGCTGCATGGCTCCAATCTGTACAGCGCGCTTCTTACTAACTAGTGCAGCGATTTTTGTGATCGTAGCATCGATTTCCGAGAGCGCTTCCGCTATCGCTTGCTGCTCGGCCACTGGCGGAACCGCCAGGATGGCAGCGGACAGCGAACGGCCGTTGGTCAAGGCCCGCGTCGTGTAGGTCGCCCGCGCAACGACTTGTCGGCGAAAGTACCGTGGCGAGAAGCAGTAGGCTTTGAACAGGTCGTCTAGCCTGTCGCCCGTAGGACGCGCGCGCAGAACAAACCCGCTGAAGACGGTGTCCTTCGCCGGATCGAGCATCGCCGCAGCAACGCCGATCTCCTCAACGGTTTCGGACGTGCGGGTAAAGAACACGTCGCCCTTCCGCACCTCGAAGGCTTCCAGCTCGGACTTGGAAACGTCGACCCGCCCCTCGATCCGGTCCAGGCGCAAGCCCGGATGCCGAAACACATCCATGTAGTTCACGATGGGCGTGCCATAGCCGAAATACTTCTTCGCCTTGTTCAGCCCGTTCTTGAACGTGAACAGGTCTCCCAACGGCACCGCGTCCCAGTCCTCCGGTATCGGGCCAATCTCGGTCTGCTTGTAGCCGGGCCTCAGGTCCATGCGGCCCCCATCGCCTTCAGATGGGTTGCGACACGGGCGGCAAGCACATCGACCTCTTCCTCCAACTTGGGCAGCGGCATGGCATACCGCTCGGCCAGCCCCTTGACCCGGGTGGACAGGGCTTGCGCCACATGCGCCACCTCGTCGGTCACGCGGGCCTCGATTGTGTCGAGCCACTTGTCCGCGACCACCAGCGTCTTGGCCTCGTCCTCGGTCAGCTTGCCATAGCGGTCGTGCACCTTCTTCCACAGGGCGTCGTCCGCCGGCTTGCGCTTCTTCTTCGTGGCGTCGAGCGCGGTCATCCCCTTTTGGTAGGCTTCGAGTGCCTTCCGTTCGTCGGCCATGTCCGGGTCGCGGCCGATTTCCTTCAGCCGGGCCTTCAGCGCCTTCGCGGTGATCTTCTGCTTGTCGCCTTCGCCCTCGATCACCTCGGCCAGCAGACCGTCCTCGCCCGCGCCCTCTTCGAGCTTCTCGGCAAGGTCCTGCTCCAGTTCCGCGATCTGCACGTCGAAGGCATCGATCTCGGCCTGCTCGGCCGCGAAGTACCGCGCGACGATCAGGCGTGACGGGATCAGGTCCGATGTGAACCTGCGACGCCCGAGCATGTAGTCACCCGGCTCCGGCCACTCCAGCTTGCCGCTCTTGCCCTTGCGCTTGACGATCTCGCGGGGCTGCGAGCCTGTGACCCAGCCGGTCGCGGCGATGACATAGGAATCGTCCTGCAGCGCCTCGGCCCAGTAGTCCATCAGGTGCTGGTACACATCGTAGGTCGTGTTGACAAAAGGGATTCCCCTCGGGCGTAGGGCATGATTCAAGCTGGCATCTGCGATGGAGACCAGCTTGGCACGAAACCTTATATC
>NZ_FOAI01000004.1 GCF_900109705.1 Roseivivax marinus
GACGTGACCGGCACCGTGACGCTGCCCGAGGGCACCGAGATGGTCATGCCGGGCGACAACCTGAAGTTCGGCGTCGAGCTGATCGCGCCGATCGCCATGGAAGACGGCCTCCGCTTCGCCATCCGCGAAGGCGGCCGCACCGTCGGCTCGGGCGTGGTCTCCAAGATCATCGAGTGATCGGGTAACCGATCGCCGGAAATCGGAAAGGGCCGTCCCACGGGGCGGCCCTTTCTCTTTGCCTGGTTGGAATGCGTGGTCTTGCTCAGGCCTTGCGTCCCGCGGACGGCGTCTCGATTTCCTCGTGGTCCACGAGGCCCCACGGCAGCCCTTCGTTGCGGTAAAGGCGCTTGCCCCGTCGCGGGTAGTCCACGACATCATGCGCCCGCCGCTCGCCGATCACGAGGCAGCGCAGGGGGTCGTCCCCGGTATTGCGGATGGTGTGAGCCGCGCCGCTCTTGCGGTACCCGATGAAATCGCCGGGTCCGACCTCGTGCGAGGTTTCCCCGATGGTGGCGGTGGCGGTCCCGGACAGGATGTAAACCGCCTCGTCCTCGTGGTGATGCAGGTGCAGTTCGGTTGTCAGGTCGCCGGGCGCCACCTCGATCAGGTGGATGCCGAGGCCGGTGAGGCCGGTTCTGTCGCCCAGGCTGCGATTGACCCGTCGCGCGTCCGGACAGAGGAAGTGCGTCTTGGCAAGCCCGTCCATCGCGTCGATCTCGGGCGCGGTCAGGATGTAGGTATCGTGAGTCATGGGGCGTTCCCGCTGCTGCGTGCAAGGCGGAGAATAGACCGAGGCGGGCCCGCGGGGCAGTCCGCAGTGTGTTCAGTCGGTGTAGAGCCGCACCAGAGACCGGACCTTGCTGCGCTTGTCGAAGTAGCTGTCGCCGGACTTGATGATCGTCATCAGCATCAGCCGCTCGGTGGTCTCGAGCCGCGACAGGTCGGCGTCGGGCGCGTATTCGAGGATCGCGCGCTCCTGCCGGTCGAGTCCGGTAGGTTGCGTTGCGACGGGCGCGCATTGGGCGAGGGCGGCCGTGGCGACGAGTGCAAGGGAGAGGGGGGCGTTGCGGGTCATGGCGAGCCTTTCCGGCGTGTGACCAGCAAGATAGTGCCGCGCGGCCCCTGGTCAGGGCCGCGCGGGAAATCGTGAAGGTGCGCTTACTGGTAGGCGCGGACCAGCGACTGTGCGGTCGCTTCGCGGTCGCCGCGGCCACCGCCGGAGTGGATCACGTTCAGCAGCGACTGGATTTGTGCGTCGGTCAGGCGGGTCACGTCGACTTCGGGGGCGAACTTCTCGATCTTGATCTGTGCGGCCTCGTCCGAGATCTGAGCCGAAGCGGGCACGGCGGCGACTGCGGTTGCGGCGAGGGCGGCGGCTGCGATGAGAGCTTTCATGGTGTTACTCCTTGGTATGTGTGCATCGATTGATGCCGTTCGGTCGGTGCATCTTGCGATGCGGTTCATGAGGTCGGCGCTGTGTGCGTCGATGACCAGAACTTTGGTTCGGTTCGCATTTCTTGCAAGTCACGGGTTTGATCGCGCTCGATCACGCGCTGGTGTCCGGGTGCGAGGGACCACGTCGCGAAATTTCTTAGCGACCATTAAAAATAAATATAAACAATTAGTTGGTATGAAGTTTCGCGTTTCAATCCTCACGAAAAACTCGCAATTGGCACGATTGATCGGCCTCGATCATGGCTGCCACATAGTCTGTGCATCAGTGCACAGAGCGTTTTATTCCGATGTTCGGTCGTCTATCATCCGGCGTGGAGTGGGGGCCTTGCCTCGGGAAGAGCTGTCCGTCAGCGGCTTTCTTGAGACGAGGCGCTCAGACCGCGATTCCGCCCTTGAAGTCGAGGGCGCAGGGCGGTATCCGAGGCGTCGCCGTAGGGGTATAGCTCAGTTGGTAGAGCGACGGTCTCCAAAACCGTAGGTCGCGGGTTCGAGCCCTGCTGCCCCTGCCATTTTCCTGAAATCTCGAGATAGAGCACAGGCCTCGAAAGCTGTGCCGCGGGTTGCGCACAACGCGCATGGCGCCGGTGCTCGTTCACCATCTGAGCTAAGGATCGCCTGTTGCTCGTGACACGCGGGATGAAGTCGGTCCGCGTGCAGCTGCGCGCTCAAGGCGCGCGAGCTTCGTATCGGGGTGCGACGTCCGATCGGCGGTGCGCCTGGCGTCAGCTCCGGGCTGTCCCTGTGGCCGTGTCCGATGCCACCCGCACCTCATTCCGGGATGCCACGCAAACGAAAACGGCGGACCCGAGGGCCCGCCGTTCTCTTATCAGTGCTGTCGCGTGCGCTTACTGGGCGACGACGGCTTCAATCTCGCTCTCGAGGCCGTTCGGGTCGTTCGAACGGATCATCGACAGGATCGTGTTCACCTGCGGCTCGGTCAGCGTCGAGACATCGACGTTCGGCGCGTGGATGCGGATGAGGGCGATTTCGCCCGAGGTGGCGGTGTTGGCGTCGCCAACTGCCATGCCGTCATCCATCAGCAGTTCGCGGATGGTTTCTGCGCGGTCGGTGGCCGAGCTTTCGCTGTTGGCGACGGACAGGGCCGCGTCGAGCGTCGGCTGCGGGATGGTGCTGTAGTCAACGCCGTCCACGTACTCATTCAGCGTCGCAACCTCGGCTTCGGTCAGCTCGGGCGCGGCAGCCACATACTCGGTACCTTCGGCGAGGGACTCGAGCTTCGCGGTGGTTTCCGAACGCGAATCGGTGCTGGTGATGATGTTGAGCGCCTGGTCGATCTGCGGGTCCGACCAGGTCGAGACGTCGTAGTTCGGCAGGTACTGCTGCACCTCGGTGATCTGGCCTTCGGTCGCGGCATAGCCTGCGGTGGCCGTGGTGATCGCGAGGGCGGATGCGAGAATAATGCGTTTCATGTCTGTCACTCCTTTTGAGAGTTGTGTCTCGTGTCGTCGTGGTGCGAATGCCAATTCGGCTTCGCTATGGCCTCCCAACCGCGTCGGACCGCGAAAGTTTCCGGGATTTCCGTCTCTCACATTCATTTGACGATCGCTGGACGCGGGCGGGGACCGCGCTATCGCATCGTGCGCGACTGAAATTCCTGTGGCTGCCGGGGGTGGGCGGGATAGCCTCGATGGCTCCGAACTCGGCTTCCGCTTGAACCGGGCGGCGGTTCCACGTATCAGCCCCCGGACACGCACAGCCGAGCGGGAACCGAGATGGCGCGCACCAATCCGCTACAATTCGTCCAGCAGGTCCGGGCCGAAGTTAACAAGGTCGTCTGGCCGACCCGTCGCGAGGTCCTGCTGACCACGCTGATGGTCTTTATCATGGCGACCCTCACCGCGATCTTCTTCGCGCTGGTCGATCTCGCCATCCGCGGGGGCCTCCAGGCGCTTCTGGGCTTCTTCGGCTGACGATGGCCATCCCGCGCCCGAGCGCGCGCGGAGGCCCTTGAACTGCACGACCCGTTTCGGTAGGGCACACGTCACTTTCCCGGCGGGCGTGCAATGAGTCGTTGCGCGCCGATTTTTTCTTGTCGGGCACACGGGAATCAGGACGGCGCGGGGCGCGCGGCACATCGGATGCCCCTCCGCGCGGAACGAACGGAAAGGTCGAGGCCAGATGGCGAAGCGGTGGTATTCGGTGAGCGTGCTCTCGAACTTCGAGAAGAAGGTGGCCGAGCAGATCCGGACTTCGGTGGCCGAGCAGGGTCTCGAGGACCAGATCGAGGAAGTGCTCGTTCCGACCGAAGAGGTCATCGAGATTCGTCGGGGCAAGAAGGTGACCGCCGAGCGTCGCTTCATGCCCGGCTACGTGCTGGTGCGGATGGAGATGTCGGACACCGGCTACCACCTGATCAATTCGATCAACCGCGTCACCGGCTTCCTCGGGCCCCAGGGTCGCCCGATGCCCATGCGCGATGCCGAGGTGCAGCAGATCCTGGGTCGCGTGCAGGAGGGCGAAGAGGCGCCGCGCACGCTCATCCACTTCGAGGTGGGCGAGAAGGTCAAGGTCAACGACGGTCCGTTCGAAGACTTCGACGGCATGGTCGAGGGCGTGGACGAGGACAACCAGCGCCTGCGCGTGTCGGTGTCGATCTTCGGTCGCGAGACTCCGGTCGAGCTGGAGTTCACCCAGGTGACCAAGCAGGGCTGATCGGTCCGGGCATTCGCGCCCATTGCCATGTATTCCAGCGGCGTGCCGGGGCTTTGGTCCGGTGCGCCGTTTTCGTTTCGCCACGCGCACGAGGGGCGACGGCGCGGGTGCGGGCGTTCAGCTTGTATCCGAACGCCGTTGCAATCGCACCCAACCGGGTGTATCCGCGCGGCCTGTCCCGCGACTCGCGTCTCGGGACGCTTCCGCTGTGGGAGGCGAGGGCGGCGCGCCGTCCGGACCTGACCACACAACGCACACGGGCCGCGACGCGTCGCGGCCCCGTTGGACGAAAGGAGACGCCAGATGGCCAAGAAGCTTGCTGGCAAGATGAAGCTGCAGATCCCTGCAGGCAAGGCGAACCCCTCGCCGCCGGTTGGCCCCGCTCTGGGTCAGCGCGGCATCAACATCATGGAATTCTGCAAGGCGTTCAACGCCAAGACGCAGGAAATGGAGCCGGGCGCCCCGTGTCCGACCGTGATCACCTACTATCAGGACAAGTCCTTCACGATGGACATCAAGACGCCGCCGGCGTCGTACTACCTGAAGCAGGCGGCCGGTCTGAAGCCCGTGGGCAAGCGCAACCGTCCCCGCGGTGCCGAGAAGCCGGGCCGCGAGACCGTCGCGACCGTCACCCGCAAGCAGGTGCGCGAGATCGCCGAGGCCAAGATGAAGGACCTCTCGGCGACTGACGTGGATCAGGCGATGAAGATCATTCTTGGCTCGGCCAAGTCCATGGGCATCGAGGTGAAGTAATGGCAAAGCTCGGTAAACGTACCCGCGCCGCCCGCGAAGCCTTCGCCGGCAAGGAAGAGATCACGGTCGAGGAGGCGGTCAGCCTCATCAAGTCGAACGCCAACACCAAGTTCGACCAGACCCTCGAGATCGCGATGAACCTCGGTGTCGACCCGCGCCACGCCGACCAGATGGTCCGCGGCGTTGTCGGCCTGCCGAACGGCACGGGCAAGACCGTCCGCGTGGCCGTGTTCGCCCGTGGGGCCAAGGCCGACGAGGCCAAGGAAGCCGGTGCGGACATCGTCGGCGCAGAGGACCTGATGGAGACCATCCAGGGCGGCACGATCGAGTTCGATCGCTGCATCGCGACCCCGGACATGATGCCGATCGTCGGCCGTCTCGGCAAAATCCTCGGCCCGCGCAACCTGATGCCGAACCCCAAGGTCGGCACCGTGACCATGGACGTCGCGCAGGCGGTCAAGGACGCGAAGGGTGGCCAGGTCCAGTTCAAGGCCGAGAAGGCCGGCGTCGTGCACGCGGGCATCGGCAAGATCTCGTTCGACGAGGCGAAGCTGGCCGAGAACGTCCGCGCCTTCGTGGACGCGGTCTCCAAGGCCAAGCCGGCCGGCGCCAAGGGCACCTACATGAAGAAGATCGCGCTGTCCTCTTCGATGGGCCCGGGCGTGACGATCGACGTCACCAACGCCACGCAGGGCTGATCGCGGACGCGCCGCGCGTCGGCTCGACCGACGAACAGACAGAGAAGGGCCCCGGAGCGATCCGGGGCCTTTTTCGTTTTTCGGCGGAGCGGGCATTGCGCGCTCAGGCCGGTTCGTTTTCCGCGAAGGTGGAAAGCTGCGCGTCGAGCGCCGTTTGGAAGGTCGGGCGGGCGAGGCAACGCCCGAGGTATCCGGTCAGCACCGGCCGCTCGGCCAGCAGTGGGCGGTCGTCGATGCTGCGCAGCACCGTGGCCATGACGATATCGGCGACCGAGAACGTGTCCGTCAGCCACTCGCGTCCTCCGAGGTATGTCGAGAGGTCGTCGAGGCGTTGCCCGGCCAGCCGCTGGGCGAGGGTGTCGAAATCGTCCAGCCACGACGCCTCTGGTTCGAACAGCCGCGGCATGACCACGTTGTCGATCCGCGGCTCTATGGAGTTCAGCGCCGCGAGGGTCCATGCCGCGACCGACGCCTCTTCCTGGGGCGAGGCAGCCGCGAGACCCGGTTCCACCCGGGCGAGGTGAAGCAGGATCGCGCCTGTCTCGAACAGGGTCACCGTGCCGTCGCGGTAGGCCGGAACCTGCCCGAAGGGCTGGAGCGCGCGGTAGGCATCCTCGCGCGCGGCGTTATGGGGCAGCGTCCGCACGGTGTAGTCCGCGCCGGCCTCGTTCAGCGCCCACCGCACCCGCAGGTCCTTCACGTTGCCCTGGGCGAAAGGCGGCACCCAGCTGAAGGTCCAGAGCTCCCGCCGCGCGCGGGTCATGACGCCGACCCGGCGGTGAAGATGGGTTCGAAGCCACCCCACATCATGCGCTTGCCGTCGAAGGGCATGTCCATCATCTCGGCCATGCGCGGGTCCTCCATCATCCGGCCCCACGCGTCATCGCAGGTCGCCTTGTCGGGCCACACCATCCACGAGAACACGACCGTCTCGTCCTCGGTCTTCTTGGTGGCGAGGGGAAACGAGGTGAGTTTGCCATCGGGCACGTCGACGCCCCAGGTTTCGACGGTGCCGATGCAGCCGTATTCCTCGAAAATCGGCCAGGCCTTCCGGGCGCTGGCGATGTAGGCGTCCTTGTTCTCGGTGGGGACGGCGCAGAGAAATCCTGAATAGTAAGGCATTGTGATCTCCATCAACGGAATGCCCCTTGAGGTTGTGGCGAATCTGCGTTGATATCAACACAAATGAGCAGGACAGGCGAAACCCCGCCCCCAATGGACCCCGAGATGCCGCTCTTGGTCACGCTGGAAGTACGCGACCGGTGTCTCTGTCTTCATCTGCAACGCGCGGCGCGACTGGTGGCGCGGCGCTTCGACGAGGCGTTGAAGCCGCACGGCCTCACCAACGGGCAATTCTCGCTGATGATGGCGCTCAATCGCCCCGGCGCGCCGCGGATCTCGCAGCTGGTGACGGTGCTGGGCATGGATCGCACCACGCTGACTGCCGCGCTGAAGCCACTTGAACGACGGGGCTGGGTGATCGCGACGCCCGATCCGGACGACCGGCGGGCGCGGCGTCTCTACCTCGGTGCCGAGGGGCAGGCGGTGCTGAAGGCGGCGGTGCCCACCTGGCGCGCCACCCATGACGCACTCGATGCCGAGATGGCGCACGGGCAGGGGGCGGAGCTGCGTGCAGGTCTTGCGTCGCTGGCCTTCCGCGAAGACGAAAAAGGCTGAGAGGCGGTGATGCTTGGACAATCGGGAACGCCGTGCTAATCTCTTACGAAGTCGACGAAAGCGCGTGGAATTTGTCCGCGCGCCTCTTGGCTTTTCCGTCCAGACCGTCTATCCGACCCGTTACGGGCCAGCTGCGCGATTCGTGCGGCCGTGTCCGTATCGTCCGAGACGGTGGGCTGGCCAAGGGCAAAACCCGACGCCGCTAAGTCCTGCCCGAGACGGGAACAGAACATTCGGTCCGTTGGGGCGCTTCGTCCCTCCGGAACAGCGATTGTGACGACCCGATCGGACCTTGGGGCCGGGCAATACAGCCCGGCTTAGAAAGAGCCGGAGGGGTCGCCCCTCCAGAACTTGGAGTGAAACTGTGGATAGAGCCCAGAAAGAGAAAGTGGTCGAGGAACTCGGCCAGATCTTCGAAAGCTCTGGCGTCGTGGTGGTTGCACACTACCAAGGCCTCACGGTTGCCGAGATGCAGGACCTGCGTGGCCGCGCCCGAGAGGGCGGTGCGTCGGTGCGTGTCGCCAAGAACAGGCTTGCCAAGATCGCGCTCGAGGGCAAGGCGTGCGAGAGCATGTCGAAGTACCTCGAGGGCATGACCGTCCTCACCTATTCCGAAGACCCCGTGGCAGCCGCCAAGGTGGTCGAGGGTTTCGCCAAGGATAACAAGAAGCTTGAGATCCTTGGTGGCGCAATGGGTGGGGAGGCCCTGGACCGGGCCGGTGTCGAGGCCGTGTCGAAGATGCCGTCGCGCGAAGAGCTTCTCGCTCAGATCGCCGGCATGCTCGGCGCACCCGCCTCCAACATCGCCGGTGCGATCGGCGCGCCTGCTTCCAACATCGCCTCCATCCTCTCCACCATCGAGGAAAAGGCCGAGGCGGCCTAAGGCAATCCGTGACGGTCGCGACCTTGTAGTCGCGGCGTTGGATCACATCTAGATATGGAAAGAAGTCACAATGGCTGATCTTAAAGCACTCGCAGAGCAGATCGTGGGTCTCACCCTGCTCGAGGCACAAGAACTCAAGACCATCCTCAAGGACGAGTACGGCATCGAGCCCGCAGCTGGCGGCGCCGTCATGATGGCCGGCCCCGCAGGCGGCGACGCCGGTGGCGAGGCTGCCGAAGAGCAGACCGAATTCGACGTCATCCTGAAGTCGGCCGGCGCATCCAAGATCAACGTGATCAAGGAAGTCCGCGGCATCACCGGTCTTGGCCTGAAAGAAGCCAAGGAGCTGGTCGAAGCAGGCGGCAAGCCGGTCAAGGAAGGCGCTTCGAAGGAAGAAGCCGAAGAGATTAAGAAGAAGCTCGAAGACGCAGGCGCGGAAGTCGAGCTCAAGTGATCTGCGCCGGATGGGGCCCCGCGTCGGGCCGCGTCCGGAGCGCAACGTGAAGAGGCTGGATCCGGGTGTTCCGGGTCCAGCCGAACCTGTCTCAGAGAGGGCCGTTTCGCGTCATGCGGGCCGACCCTCTCTCAGGCGAGGTTCCCTCGATCGGGAGGCCTTCGGTGGGACGAAGGCCATGAATGGATCGGAACACGCCCTCTCGGATGGATGCGCGGCCGGGGCCCGACGGTCTGCGCGTTCAGGTGAGAACACTGAAAGGTGACGACACCCATGGCGACTTCCTACCTCGGTCAAAAGCGCCTTCGCCGCTATTACGGCAAGATTCGCGAAGTCCTCGAGATGCCGAACCTCATCGAGGTTCAGAAATCCTCTTACGACCTGTTCCTGAATTCGGGCGACCAGCCCGAGCCGTCGGACGGCGAGGGGATCAAGGGCGTCTTCCAGTCGGTCTTCCCGATCAAGGACTTCAACGAGACGGCCGTGCTCGAGTTCGTGTCCTACGAACTGGAGAAGCCCAAGTACGACGTCGAAGAGTGCATGCAGCGCGACATGACCTACTCGGCACCGCTGAAGGTCACGCTGCGGCTGATCGTGTTCGATGTCGACGAGGACACCGGCGCGAAGTCGGTGAAGGACATCAAGGAGCAGGACGTGTTCATGGGCGACATGCCGCTCATGACCGGCAACGGCACGTTCATCGTCAACGGCACCGAGCGCGTCATCGTCTCCCAGATGCACCGTTCGCCGGGCGTGTTCTTCGACCACGACAAGGGCAAGACCCACAGCTCGGGCAAGCTGCTCTTCGCCTGCCGCATCATTCCCTACCGCGGCTCCTGGCTCGACTTCGAGTTCGACGCCAAGGACCTTGTCTACGCACGCATCGACCGTCGCCGGAAGCTGCCGGTGACCACGCTTCTGTACGCCCTGGGCCTGGACCAGGAAGCGATCATGGACGCGTACTACAACACCGTCGATTACGAGGTGGTTAAGGGCCGCGGCTGGAAGACGAAGTTCTTCCCCGAGCGCGTCCGCGGCACCCGTCCGACCTACGACCTGATCGACGCGGATTCGGGCGAGGTCATCGCCGAGGCCGGCAAGAAGGTGACCCCGCGCGCGGTCAAGCAGCTGATCGACGACGGCAACGTCAAGAATCTGCTGGTGCCCTTCGACAACATCGTCGGCAAGTTCGTCGCGAAGGACATCATCAACGAGGAAACCGGCGCGATCTACGTCGAGGCCGGGGACGAACTCACCTGGACCGTCGACAAGGACGGCGAGGTGACCGGCGGCACCCTCAAGGAACTGATGGATGCCGGCGTGACCGACATCCCGGTGCTCGACATCGACAACATCAATGTCGGCCCGTACATGCGCAACACCATGGCGCAGGACAAGAACATGAGCCGCGAGACCGCGCTCATGGACATCTACCGTGTCATGCGCCCGGGCGAGCCGCCCACGGTCGAGGCCGCCTCTGCCCTGTTCGACACGCTGTTCTTCGACGCCGAGCGCTACGACCTCTCGGCCGTGGGCCGCGTGAAGATGAACATGCGCCTGAACCTCGACAAGCCGGACACCCAGCGCACGCTGGACCGCGACGACATCGTGCAGTGCATCAAGGCCCTGGTGGACCTGCGTGACGGCCGCGGCGACATCGACGACATCGACCACCTCGGCAACCGCCGTGTGCGTTCGGTCGGCGAGCTGATGGAGAACCAGTACCGCGTCGGCCTGCTGCGGATGGAGCGCGCCATCAAGGAGCGCATGTCCTCGGTCGAGATCGACACTGTCATGCCGCAGGACCTGATCAACGCGAAGCCCGCGGCTGCCGCGGTGCGCGAGTTCTTCGGCTCCTCGCAGCTGTCGCAGTTCATGGACCAGACCAACCCGCTGTCGGAAGTGACGCACAAGCGTCGCCTGTCGGCGCTCGGGCCCGGCGGTCTGACCCGTGAGCGTGCCGGCTTCGAGGTGCGCGACGTTCACCCGACCCACTACGGCCGGATGTGCCCGATCGAGACGCCGGAAGGTCCGAACATCGGCCTGATCAACTCGCTCGCCACCTTCGCGCGGGTGAACAAGTACGGCTTCATCGAGACCCCCTACCGGGTGGTGAAGGAAGGGCAGGTGACCGACGAGGTTCACTACATGTCCGCCACCGAGGAGATGCGCCACACCGTCGCCCAGGCGAACGCGTCGCTCGACGAGAACGGCCGCTTCATCAACGACCTCGTGTCGACCCGCCAGGCGGGCGACTACACGCTGGCGCCGAACGAGACCGTCGACCTGATCGACGTCTCGCCCAAGCAGCTGGTGTCGGTCGCGGCGTCGCTGATCCCGTTCCTCGAGAACGACGACGCGAACCGCGCACTGATGGGCTCGAACATGCAGCGTCAGGCGGTCCCGACGCTTCGGTCGGAGGCGCCGCTCGTCGGCACCGGCATCGAAGAGGTCGTGGCCCGCGATTCCGGCGCGGCAATCACCGCCCGCCGCGGGGGCGTGATCGACCAGGTCGACGCGCAGCGTATCGTGATCCGTGCCACCTCGGACCTCGAGCCGGGTGACCCCGGCGTTGACATCTACCGCCTGCGCAAGTTCCAGCGCTCGAACCAGAACACCTGCATCAACCAGCGTCCGCTGGTGAAGGTGGGCGACACGGTCGAGAAGAACGAGGTGATCGCCGACGGTCCGTCCACCGACATGGGTGAACTGGCGCTTGGCAAGAACATCATCGCCGCGTTCATGCCGTGGAACGGCTACAACTACGAGGACTCGATCCTGATCTCGGAGCGCATCGCGCGCGACGACGTGTTCACCTCCGTCCACATCGAGGAATTCGAAGTGGCGGCGCGCGACACGAAGCTCGGGCCCGAGGAAATCACGCGCGACATCCCCAACGTCGGCGAGGAAGCCCTGCGCAACCTCGACGAGGCGGGCATCGTCTACATCGGCGCCGACGTGGAGCCGGGTGACATTCTCGTGGGCAAGATCACTCCGAAGGGCGAAAGCCCGATGACGCCGGAGGAGAAACTTCTCCGCGCAATCTTCGGCGAGAAGGCCTCGGACGTCCGTGACACCTCGCTGCGGGTGAAGCCGGGCGACTACGGTACCGTGGTCGAGGTCCGCGTCTTCAACCGTCACGGCGTCGAGAAGGACGAGCGTGCGTTGCAGATCGAGCGGGAAGAGATCGAGAGCCTGGCCCGTGACCGGGACGACGAGCTCGCGATCCTCGACCGCAACATCTACCAGCGTCTCAAGACCCTGATCCTCGGCAAGACCGCGGTGAAGGGCCCGCGGGGCGTCAAGGCGAACGCCGAGATCACCGAAGAGCTTCTCGATAGTCTGAGCCGCGGTCAGTGGTGGCAGCTGGCGCTCTCGGAAGAAGAGGACGCCAAGCACGTCGAGGCGCTGAACGAGCAGTACGAGGCTCAGAAGCGCCAGCTCGATGCACGGTTCGACGACAAGGTCGAGAAGGTGCGCCGGGGCGACGACCTGCCGCCGGGCGTGATGAAGATGGTCAAGGTGTTCGTGGCGGTGAAGCGCAAGCTGCAGCCGGGCGACAAGATGGCCGGCCGTCACGGCAACAAGGGCGTCATCAGCCGCGTGGTTCCGATGGAGGACATGCCGTTCCTCGAGGACGGCACGCCGGTCGACTTCTGCCTCAACCCGCTGGGCGTGCCCTCGCGCATGAACGTGGGTCAGATCCTCGAAACGCACATGGGCTGGGCCGCGCGCGGCCTGGGTCTGAAGATCGACGAGGCTCTGCAGGACTACAAGCGCACGGGCGACCTGACCCCGGTGCGCGAGGCGCTGCGCATCGCCTATGGCGACGAGGTCTACGAAGAGGGCCTCGCCGACATGGAAGAGGACCGTCTTCTGGACGCGGCGGGCAACGTGACCCGCGGTGTTCCGATCGCGACGCCGGTTTTCGACGGTGCGAAGGAAGGCGACGTCAACGACGCGCTGAAGCGTGCCGGCTTCTCGGAAAGCGGTCAGTCGGTCCTGTTCGACGGCCGCACCGGCGAGAAGTTCTCGCGCAAGGTGACTGTGGGCGTGAAGTACCTGCTGAAGCTGCATCACCTGGTGGACGACAAGATCCACGCGCGTTCGACCGGCCCCTACAGCCTCGTGACCCAGCAGCCGCTGGGCGGCAAGGCGCAGTTCGGCGGTCAGCGCTTCGGCGAGATGGAGGTCTGGGCGCTGGAAGCGTACGGCGCCGCCTACACGCTGCAGGAGATGCTGACGGTGAAGTCGGACGACGTGGCTGGCCGCACCAAGGTCTACGAGTCGATCGTCAAGGGCGAGGACAACTTCGAGGCCGGCGTGCCGGAATCGTTCAACGTCCTGGTCAAGGAGGTCCGGGGTCTGGGCCTCAACATGGAACTCCTGGATGCGGAGGAGGACGAGGAGTGAGGGCAGGCGCCTGACCCGCGCCGCTTCCACTCTCCGCCGGTGCGCGCCTTCGCGCACCGGTGCCTCCCCCGCACCCTCTCTCAAGCGATGAGGACATCATGAACCAGGAAATCACGAACAACCCGTTCAACCCGCTGACCCCGCCCAAGGTCTTCGACGAGATCAAGGTGTCGCTGGCGTCGCCCGAGCGGATCCTCAGCTGGTCCTTCGGCGAGATCAAGAAGCCCGAGACGATCAACTACCGCACGTTCAAGCCCGAGCGTGACGGCCTGTTCTGCGCGCGCATCTTCGGTCCGATCAAGGACTACGAATGCCTGTGCGGCAAGTACAAGCGCATGAAGTATCGCGGCGTCGTCTGCGAGAAGTGCGGCGTCGAGGTGACGCTGCAGAAGGTCCGGCGCGAGCGCATGGGCCATATCGAGCTCGCCGCGCCCTGCGCCCACATCTGGTTCCTCAAGTCGCTGCCCTCGCGCATCGGCCTGATGCTGGACATGACGCTGCGCGACCTCGAGCGCGTGCTCTACTTCGAGAACTACGTGGTCATCGACCCGGGTCTGACCGACCTCACCGAAGGTCAGATGCTGACCGAAGAAGAGTTCATGGACGCCCAGGACCAGTACGGCATGGACGCGTTCACGGCGAACATCGGCGCCGAGGCGATCCGCGAGATGCTGGCGAAGATCGACCTCGAGTCCGAGGCCGAGCACCTGCGCGAAGAGCTCAAGGAAGCCACCGGCGAGCTCAAGCCGAAGAAGATCATCAAGCGTCTCAAGGTCGTCGAGAGCTTCCTCGAGTCGGGCAACCGTCCCGAGTGGATGGTGATGACTGTGATCCCGGTCATCCCGCCGGAACTGCGCCCGCTCGTTCCTCTGGACGGCGGCCGGTTCGCAACGTCGGACCTCAACGACCTGTATCGCCGCGTCATCAACCGGAACAACCGCCTCAAGCGGCTGATCGAGCTGCGCGCGCCGGACATCATCGTCCGGAACGAGAAGCGGATGCTTCAGGAATCCGTGGACGCGCTGTTCGACAACGGCCGCCGCGGCCGCGTCATCACCGGTGCCAACAAGCGCCCGCTGAAGTCGCTGTCCGACATGCTGAAGGGCAAGCAGGGCCGGTTCCGTCAGAACCTGCTCGGCAAGCGCGTGGACTTCTCGGGCCGTTCGGTCATCGTGACCGGCCCGGAACTGAAGCTGCACCAGTGCGGCCTGCCGAAGAAGATGGCGCTCGAGCTGTTCAAGCCGTTCATCTATTCGCGACTCGAGGCCAAGGGCTTGTCGTCCACGGTGAAGCAGGCGAAGAAGCTGGTCGAGAAGGAGCGTCCCGAGGTCTGGGACATCCTCGACGAGGTGATCCGCGAGCACCCGGTTCTGCTGAACCGTGCGCCGACGCTGCACCGTCTGGGTATCCAGGCGTTCGAACCCACCCTGATCGAGGGCAAGGCGATCCAGCTGCACCCGCTCGTCTGCTCGGCGTTTAACGCCGACTTCGACGGTGACCAGATGGCCGTGCACGTTCCGCTGTCGCTCGAAGCGCAGCTCGAAGCGCGCGTCCTGATGATGTCCACGAACAACGTGCTGTCGCCCGCGAACGGCGCGCCGATCATCGTGCCGTCGCAGGACATGATCCTCGGCCTCTACTACCTCACCATCGCGCGTGAGGGCATGAAGGGCGAAGGCATGGTCTTCGGTTCGGTCGAAGAGGTCGAGCACGCGCTCAACGCCGGCGAAGTGCACATGCACGCCAACATCCAGTGCCGCGTGAAGCAGATCGACGACGAGGGCCAGGAGGTGGTGAAGCGCTACGACACCACGCCGGGCCGGGTGCGTCTGGGCGCGCTGCTGCCGATGAACGCCAAGGCGCCGTTCGAACTGGTCAACACGCTGCTGCGGAAGAAGGACGTCCAGCGCGTCATCGACACCGTCTACCGCTACTGCGGTCAGAAGGAGTCGGTCATCTTCTGCGACCAGATCATGTCCATGGGCTTCAAGGAGGCGTTCAAGGCGGGCATCTCCTTCGGCAAGGACGACATGGTCATCCCCGAGTCCAAGTGGCCGATCGTGGAAGAGACCCGCGAGCAGGTGAAGGACTTCGAGCAGCAGTACATGGACGGCCTGATCACCCAGGGCGAAAAGTACAACAAGGTCGTGGACGCCTGGTCGAAGTGCAACGACAAGGTCACCGAGGCCATGATGACCACGATCTCGACCTCCAAGCATGCGGAGGACGGGTCCGAGGAAGAACCGAACTCGGTGTACATGATGGCGCACTCCGGTGCGCGTGGCTCGGTCACCCAGATGAAGCAGCTGGGCGGGATGCGCGGCCTGATGGCGAAGCCGAACGGCGACATCATCGAGACGCCGATCATCTCGAACTTCAAGGAAGGTCTGACCGTTCTCGAGTACTTCAACTCGACCCACGGCGCCCGGAAGGGCCTGTCGGACACCGCGCTCAAGACGGCGAACTCGGGCTACCTGACCCGTCGTCTCGTGGACGTGGCGCAGGACTGCATCATCCGCATGCAGGATTGTGGCACCGAGCGGTCGATCACCGCCGAGGCGGCGATCAACGACGGCGAGATCATCGCGTCGCTCGGCGAGCGTCTGCTGGGCCGCGTCGCGGCCGAGGACATCGTGAAGCCGGGCACCGACGAGGTGATCATCAAGGAAGGCCAGCTCATCGACGAGCGCATGTCGGATGCGGTGGAAGAGCACGCGGTGCAGACCGCGCGCATCCGCTCGCCGCTGACCTGCGAGGCCGAAGAGGGCGTCTGCGCCATGTGCTACGGGCGTGACCTCGCGCGCGGCACGATGGTGAACGTCGGCGAGGCCGTCGGCATCATCGCGGCGCAGTCGATCGGCGAGCCGGGCACGCAGCTGACCATGCGGACCTTCCACATCGGCGGCGTGGCACAGGGTGCCCAGCAGTCGTTCCTCGAAGCGTCGCAGTCGGGCAAGATCGTGTTCGAGAACCCGAACACGCTGGTGAACGCGGCCGGCGAGACGCTGGTGATGGGCCGGAACATGAAGGTTCTCATCACCGACGAGCACGGCGCCGAACGCGCGAGCCACAAGGTCGGCTACGGCACCAAGCTCTTCGTCGAGGAAGGCCAGTCGATCGAGCGTGGCGACAAGCTGTTCGAGTGGGACCCTTACACCCTGCCCATCATCGCCGAGAAGGACGGTGTGGCCCGTCACGTCGACCTCGTGAACGGCGTTGCCGTGCGCGAAGAGACCGACGACGCCACGGGCATGAGCCAGAAGATCGTGACCGACTGGCGCGCCGCGCCCAAGGGCAACGAGCTCAAGCCCGAGATCATCCTGCAGGACGAGAACGGCGAGCCGGTGCGAAACGACCAGGGCAACCCGGTCACCTACCCGATGTCGGTCGATGCGGTCCTGTCGTGCGAGGACGGCCAGCAGATCAAGGCCGGTGACGTGGTCGCGCGGATCCCGCGCGAGGGCGCCAAGACGAAAGACATCACCGGCGGTCTGCCGCGGGTGGCGGAACTCTTCGAGGCGCGTCGTCCCAAGGACCACGCCATCATCGCCGAGATCGACGGCTACGTGCGCTTCGGGAAGGACTACAAGAACAAGCGCCGCGTCTCGATCGAGCCCGCCGACGACAGCCTCGAGCCCAAGGAGTACATGATCCCCAAGGGCAAGCACATCCCGGTTGTCGAAGGGGACTACATCCAGAAGGGCGACTACATCATGGACGGCAACCCGGCGCCGCATGACATCCTGTCGATCATGGGTGTCGAAGCGCTGGCGAACTACATGATCGACGAGGTGCAGGACGTCTACCGGCTGCAGGGCGTGAAGATCAACGACAAGCACGTCGAGGTCATCGTCCGGCAGATGCTGCAGAAGTGGGAGATCCTCGACAGCGGGGAGACCACGCTGCTCAAGGGCGAGCACGTCGACAAGATCGAGTTCGACACCGCGAACGCCAAGGCCGAGGCCAAGGGTCTGCGCCCCGCACAGGGCGAGCCGATCCTGCTGGGCATCACCAAGGCGTCGCTGCAGACCCGGTCCTTCATCTCGGCCGCCTCGTTCCAGGAGACGACCCGCGTGCTCACCGAGGCTTCGGTGCAGGGCAAGGTCGACAAGCTGGTGGGCCTCAAGGAGAACGTCATCGTGGGCCGCCTGATCCCGGCGGGCACCGGCGGCGCGACCCAGAAGGTCCGCAAGATTGCCACCGACCGCGACAATGTCGTCATCGACGCCCGTCGCACCGAGGCGGAGGAGGCCGCACGCCTCGCCGCACCGGAAGAAAGCGCCTCGGGCAGCTCGGATGTCGTCGGTGGCGACGACTTCGACACGCTGATCGTGGACACCCCGGAAAGCCGCGAGTGATCGCAGGCTGACCGGCGAGAGACAAGAAAGGCCCCGGGAGACCGGGGCCTTTTTCTTTGCGCTTGGCGGCCGTGACGGGCCTTTCGGGCGGAGCGCCTCGCGGATGTGACGGGGTGCCTTCGGTGAGAATATCTTGCCAAGAAGATGCCGGGAGCCGGGACGCGGTGGAGCCCGTGCATCCGGCCAGTGCGGGACAGTGCAACTCCGGGGCGGGATCGGCCGCGCCTGCGCCCCGCGTGGGGCGGGCGGATGCCTCCGGCGGGAGTATTTGTAACGAGAAGAATTCGGTTCCGCGCGACCCCGGAAAGGGGGGGGCGCATCTGTCCATGCGCAGGGCGGCGGCGGGTCGGACAGCCGGAGGCGGGGCCGGCCGGGGCGCGCCGTCAGTCGCCGCTCAGCCGATCGGCCTTCTTGCGCACCAGCACCGTGCGCAGGTCGTGCATCGCCATCAGGAGCGCGTCGGTGACCTCTTCGAGCTGCTCGTCCGAGGCCTTGGACTGCGCCCATTGCGCGGTGACGTTGAGGTAGTCCACCGCGCGGTGGATGTCGTCGATGTCGCGCATCTCCTGAAGGGCGCGGCGGGCCTGCATCCAGCCCTCGATCTCCTGCATGTCCCGATCGCTCAGCGTGCGGCCGCCATGCGGCTTGATCTCACCGTTGCGGATGTTGAGCACCGCGATCTGGTCCATGTCGATCCGGCGGTGACGGTTCTCGGCATCGACGCGGAAGACCACGGCGCCGTTCTCGCGGACGCGGAAGTAGTATTCGGGCAGGGCGGTGGACATCGTCGTGCCTCTCCGGATCAGGTCAGGCCCGCGCAGAACGCGCGGATGCGGTCGCAGGCATCGGCCAGAACATCGTCGGCCGCGGCATAGCTCAGGCGGACATGCGGCGACAGCCCGAAGGCCGCGCCGAAAACCAGGGCGACTCCGGCCTCTTCGAGAAGCGCGGTGGCGAAGTCCTCGTCGGTCTCGATGCGGGCGCCTCCCGCGCTGGTGCGGCCAAGGCAGCCCGCCACCGACGGGTAGACGTAGAACGCGCCCTCGGGCGTCTGGCAGGTCATGCCGGCGCAGTCGTTCAAGGCCGCGACCACGGCATTGCGGCGGCGCCTGAAAGCCTCGGCGCGCGTGGCAAGAACGTCCTGCGGCCCGGTCAGAGCCTCCACCGCCGCCCACTGGCTGATCGAGCAGGGATTGGTGGTGGTCTGCGACTGCACCTTGCGCATGGCGGCGATCAGCGGCTCGGGCCCGCCGGCGTAGCCGATGCGCCAGCCGGTCATGGCGTAGGCCTTGGAGACGCCGTTCACCGTGAGCGTACGCTCCGCCAGTCCCGGCTCGACCTCGGCCGGGGTGCAGAAGTTGAACCCGTCATAGGCCAGGTGCTCGTACATGTCGTCGCTCATGACGTGCACCTGCGGGTACCGCATCAGCACGTCTGTCAGTGCGGACAGCGTCGCCCGGTCGTAGCCGGCGCCCGTGGGGTTCGACGGCGAGTTGAAGATCAGCCACTTGGTGCGCGGCGTGATCGCCGCCTCCAGCGCTCCGGCGGTCAGGCGGAAGCCGTCGCGCTCCTCGCCGGTCACGATCACCGGGGTGCCGCCGGCCATGCGGACCATGTCGGGGTAACTGACCCAGTAGGGCGCGGGCACGATCACTTCGTCGCCGGGGTTCAGCGTTGCCAACAGCGCGTTCCACAGCACCTGCTTGCCACCGCTCGAGACCGAGATCTGCGCGGGCGCGTAGCTCAGCCCGTTCTCGCGGGCGAACTTGTCGCAGATCGCCTGCTTGAGCTCGGTCATGCCATCGGGGGCGGTGTACTTCGTCTCGCCCCGGCCGATCGCGGCCACGGCGGCGCGCTTGACGTTCTCGGGCGTATCGAAGTCGGGCTCCCCGGCGGACAGCGCGATGACGTCGCGGCCCTCGGCGCGCAGCTCTCGCGCCCGCTGCGTGATCGCCACAGTGGGCGAGGGGTTCACGCGCGCCAGCGCCTCTGACAGAAAGGCCATTCGATCGCCCCGGTTTGAAAAGTCTGGCATCTGTCTTACGGTTCGACCCGGCAGCGTTCAAGCGAAGCCATTGCCGCGGGGGAGAACGACATGCAGGACGAGACCGACTGGTACGGCCCGGAGGCGGCGACCTTCGGTGACAGGCTCGCCGCCGCGCGCGACGCGGCCGGGATGGGCGCCGAGGAACTGGCCCGGAGGCTGGGGGTGAAGCTGACCACGCTGGAATCGTGGGAGGCCGACCGCGCCGAGCCGCGGGCGCATCGCCTGCAACTGATCGCGGGTCTTCTCGACGTGTCCGTGGTCTGGCTCCTGTCGGGAGAGGGAGCGGGCGTCGATGTGCCTCCCGAGGGTTCCATGGCGCAGGCCGACATGCGCGCCGTGCTGACCGACCTGCGCGCCGTGCAGGCTGAGATGAAGGCCACGGCAGAGCGGGTCGGACGACTCGAGAAACGGCTGAAGGCGCTGATGCAGGAGACGCAGGGATGACCATTGCCGAGGACGATCGCGCCACGCGTTTGCGGCGGCTTCGGATGCGCTCCATGCGCCGCGGCATCAAGGAGATGGACCTGATCCTGATCCGGTTCGCCGACAATCGTCTGAGCGCGATGAGCGATGCCGAACTGGATGGCTACGAGGCGCTGCTCGAGGAGAACGACCAGGACCTTTACGCCTGGGTCAGCGGCCAGACCGAGCCACCCGAGCGTCACGCCGCCCTGATCCGGCAGATCTCGGACGAGTTTCGCCTCGAACGGTGAAAAATCGCCCGCAAGGGTGCGCGCTTAATCAGTTATCAGGAATTTTGCAGCAATTTCCGGGCATATGACGTTCGGAGACTGAGATGAGCCTGCACTCTTCTGTCGGTTCGGCGGAGCATTCCAGCTTCATGACGAGCTACCTCGATGCACTGGCGCTGGTGGAGCGTCTGCACCGCCTGTTGCTCGACGTGATCAAGGACGAGTTCGAGCGTGTCGGCATCCTCGAGATCAACGCCGTGCAGGCGCTTCTGCTGTTCAATATCGGCGACAACGAAGTCACCGCGGGCGAGCTGAAGACGCGCGGCTACTACCAGGGCTCGAACGTCAGCTACAATCTGAAGAAGCTGGTGGAGGCGGGCTACATGCACCACCAGCGCTGCGAGATCGACCGCCGCTCGGTGAGGGTGCGCCTGACCCCGCGCGGCCGCGAGATCCGCGAAATCGTCGAGACGTTGTTCCTGCGCCATGCCGAGGGGCTTGAGGCGAGCGGTGCCATCGACCGCGACGGTTTCGACCGGATCACCCATTCTCTGCGGCGGGTGGAGCGGTTCTGGACCGACCAGATCAGGTATATCTACTGAACGCGGCCGACTGGGTGCTGCAATCGGCACGCGGGGATGAGGGAGTGACGGTTCCGACTTGTGCCGCCGGATGATCGCAGGGGCCGGCCGATGCGGGTCTCAGGCGCCGCCCGGACGTCTTCTCGCACCAACAAAACGGCCTGGAAATCGGGCAAGCAGTTCCGACACCTTCAATACAGTCACCGCGAGTGACCCGGTCCGGCCCTTTTTCGCCGCAGCCGGACGCACGTCCGGATCAGCGGCTGAGCGTCTCGCGGAAGGTCGGCAGAAGGTCTCCATCTGCGGGACTTGCCTCCCACACGGCCCGGGCGACGACGCGCGCCAGGGCGACGGAGCCGGCGTGGCATAGCGTCGCGAGGTCAGAAACCGGGTCGGACAGCTCCATCGCGCCGCTTGCCGCGCCGAACACGAGATCCCCGTCGAGCGGGGTGTGTGCCGGAACGATGGCCCGGCCGAGTCCATCCTGCGCGGCGACCGCCAGCCTCTGCGTCTGCGCCTTGTCGAGCCGCGCGTCCGTGGCGACCACGGCGATGGTCGTGTTGCCCTGCGCGGCCATGGCGCCGGCCTTCCGGCTGGGCGGCAGCGGCTGCAGCCCGGACGCGGGATCGGGCCCGAGGCCACCGAACTCGGCACCGATCTCGAAGGGTGCCGCCCAGAAGTGCCGGCCCGAGGGCGTCGTCGCGCTGCCCATGGCATTCACCGCCACGAGGGCCGCAACCGTGATCCCGGTCTCCGTCACGCAGGAGGCCGACCCGAGGCCGCCCTTGACCTGGCCCGTCAACGCGCCGGCCCCCGCACCGACCGAGCCGAGCGCAACCTCCGCCCCTGCGCCCTCGAAGGCGCGCCGGCCGAGGGCGGGGTAGGGGCTGTCCGTCCAGTCCTTGGCGCCGCCGTTCAACAGGTCGAAGAGGATCGCCGCCGGCACGATCGGCACCCGCGCCGGACCCACGGCGAAGCCGCGCCCGGCGGCGCGCAGGCCGGCCATCACGCCTTCCGCCGCGCCCAGTCCGAAGGCACTTCCGCCCGAGAGCACGAGAGCGTCCACGCCCGGCGCGGTCTTGTCGGCGGCCAGCAGATCGGTCTCGCGCGTGCCGGGGGCGCCGCCCATCACCGACACGGCGGCCACGAAGGGCGCGTCGGCGGTGACCACCGTGCACCCGGACTTGAGCACCGGATCGTCCGCGTGGCCCACGCGCAGGCCCGCGACATCGGTCAGGGAGTTGCGCGGTCCTGCTTTGAGGTGCATCGGCGGGGCTCCGGTCATCAGGGGCAGGGTGGCAGGCTGGTGCCGACACCCGGTTTGTCCGAAGGCAAGCCCGACCGTCGCACCGGGTCAACCCCGCGCCGCGTGTGCGGTCATCGCAGCGTCGCCTGTGACAGGCCGCACGAAAGCTGCTAGGTGCCCGCGCAAAGGATCGGCCCTGCGCCCGGAGGACCCCATGAGCGCCACGCCCCGCCAGACCGCCCCCACCCCCGCGGCCATCCGGGCCGCAAAGGGCGGGACGCCACTGGTCGCCCTCACGGCCTACACCACCCCCACCGCACGGATGATGGATGGCGTCGTCGACATCGTGCTGGTGGGCGACAGTGTCGGCATGGTGCTGCACGGGCTGCCCTCGACGCTGGGCGTCACGATGGAGATGATGATCCTGCACGGGCAGGCGGTGCGCCGGGGCCTCGGCGCCTCGCTGATGGTGGTGGACATGCCCTTCGGCAGCTACGAGGCCGGCCCCGAGACAGCCTTCGCCAACGCCGCGCGCCTGATGTCCGAGACCGGTTGCGAGGCGGTGAAGCTCGAGGGCGGGCGCCACATGGCCGACACCATCCGCTTCCTCGTCGCCCGCGGCGTGCCGGTGATGGCGCATGTGGGCCTGACACCGCAATCGGTCCACGCCCTCGGCGGATACAAGGTGCAGGGGCGCGGCGCGGCGGGCGAGGCGCTGATCGCCGATGCGCAAGCGGTGGCCGAGGCTGGCGCCTTCGCCGTGGTGCTCGAAAAGGTGCCTGCGGCACTGGCCGACCGTGTGACCTCCGAGGTGCCGATCCCGACCATCGGCATCGGGGCGTCGGCGGGCTGCGACGGGCAGGTGCTGGTGGTCGACGACATGCTCGGCCTCTTCACCGAGTTCCGTCCCAAGTTCGTCAAGCGCTTCGCCACTCTGGGCGAACGCGCCGAGGCCGCCATCGCTGCCTACGCCGGGGAGGTGCGGGCGCGCACCTTCCCCGCCGAGGAACATACCTTCGCCGACACCCCACCGGGAGAGACGACATGAGTGCCCCCATCGTCCGCAGCCGCGCCGCCCTCGCAGAACTGGTCGCCGGATGGCGCCGCGCCGGAGAGACGATCGGCGTCGTGCCGACCATGGGCGCGCTTCACGAAGGGCACCTGAGCCTCGTCGAAGGGGCGAAAGCCGGGGCGGACCGCGTGGTGGTGACGCTTTTCGTCAATCCGCGCCAGTTCAACAGCCGCGAGGACTACGAGAAGTATCCCCGCACCGAGGAGGAGGACGCGGCCAAGCTCGCGCCCCACGACGTGGACGCGCTCTATGTGCCGGGCCCCGAGGACGTGTATCCGCCGGGCTTCGCGACCACGGTGTCGGTGTCCGGCCTGACCGGCGTTCTCTGCGGCGCGCACCGGCCCGGGCATTTCGACGGGGTTGCGACCGTCTGCACGAAGCTTTTCCGCCAGACCGGCGCGGACCGCGCCTGGTTCGGCGAGAAGGACTTCCAGCAATTGCAGCTGGTGCGGCGGCTGTCGGCCGATCTCGACCTCGGCGTCGAGGTGGTCGGCTGCGAGACGGTGCGCGAAGCGGACGGCCTCGCGCTGTCCTCGCGCAATGTGCGGCTCGGGGCCGAGGCGCGTCGGGCGGCGCCCGCTCTTCACGCGGCGATGACCGAAGCCGTCGCCGCGCTGCGGGACGGCGCCGCGGCCGGGCCGGTGATCGATACGGCGGCGCAGGCGATACGCGCGGCAGGCTACGACGAGGTGGACTACCTCGAGTTGCGCGCGGTGGAGGACCTGCGCGCGCTCGACCGCGCGAACGTGCCCGCGCGGCTCTTCGCGGCGGCGTGGATCGACGGGGTGCGGCTGATCGACAACCTTCCCGTCACCTGAGCGCCGCGCCGGGCGTCAGTCCAGCAGCAGCCGCTCCAGCGTGCGCCCCATGACGCGGGTCGCGTCCAGCATGTCGCTGACCTCGATGTACTCATCGGGCTGGTGCGCCAGTTCGAGGATTCCGGGCCCGTAGGCGATGCAGTTCTTCAGGCGCCCGATCCGGTCGATATGCTTCTGGTCGTAGCTGCCGGGTGAGGCCACGAAGGTCGCGTCGCGCCCCAGAGCATCGGTCATCGCGGCGCGCACGGCGGTCACCACGGGGGCGTCCTCGGCGGTCATCGACGGGATCACGCGGTTGATCTCGCGCACCTCGTAATCGAAGCCCGGGCGGCTTTCCTTCAACCCGTCAAGCAGCTTCACGATCTCGTCCGCGGCGGCGTCGACGCCTTCCTCGACCAGCACGCGGCGGTCGACCTGAAGCACGCAACGGTCGGGCACGTTGCAGGCGGGCAGCGAGGTGTCGCCCGGCTCGCGGGCCCGCTCGCCGCCGTGGATGGCGTTGAGGTTCATTGTCGCGGCACGGGCACCGTCGGGGATCACCGGCATCTGCGTGTGGCGCGCGGCCATGGCCGGGAAGAGATCGGCCTCGAACGCGTTGAGCACCGCGCCCATGTGGCGCACGGCGCAGTCGCCAAAGAACGGCATCGAGCCGTGCGCGATGCGGCCGTGCGTCTCGATCTCGGCCCACCAGGCGCCGCGGTGGCCGAGGCAGATCTGATCGGTGCCCAGCGGTTCGGGAATGATGACGTGCTGCACGCGCTCGGGGTCGAACCAGCCCTTTTCGGCCAGGTAGGCGACGCCGCCGTAGCCGCCCGATTCCTCGTCCGCGGTGCCGCTGATCTCGATCGAACCGGCAAAGTCCGGATGTTCGGCGATGAAGGCTTCGGCGGCGATGATCGACGCCGCCAGTCCGCCCTTCATGTCGCACGCGCCGCGGCCGTAGACCCGGTCGCCGTCAAGCTCCGCGCCGAACGGATCGCGGGTCCAGCCCTCGCCCACGGTCACCACGTCGGTGTGAGAGTTGAAGTGCACGCACGGCCCCGGGCGCGGCCCCTCGATCCGGGCGACGATGTTCCAGCGGGGATATGCGTCGCTATCGCCCTTGGCGCCTTCGGCGCGCACCAGCGTGCAGGTGAAGCCCGACGCGCTCAGGCGCCGCTCCAGCAATTCGCAGATGTCGCGGTAGTTCTCGCCAGGCGGGTTCCGCGTCGGAATGCGGATCAGGTCCTGCAGAAGGGCCACGAGGTCGTCGCGGCGATCCACGATTCGTGCGAAGAGGGCATCTGTCATGTCGGGCGGGCCTTGGCTGTTGGAGTCGCGCGGACTGTCGCGCGGCCCTGCAGGGGTCGCAAGGCCCGGACCCGCAACGGCGTCAGAACCGCAGGCGCGGTGCCTGTCCGAGAGGCACCGGCCCGAGGTAGGCCGCGCCGTCCTCGAGCCTGAGGCCCACGTCGAGCGTATCGGAACTGCCCCGGATGCGCGCCACGAGGCCGAGGACGCCCTCCAGCGTCTCGGCCGCGTCGGGCTCCAGCCGTCCGTCGTCCACCGCCTCGTCCAGCAACGCCTGCCAGTTCTCGGCGAGAAGGCTCACGTCGCCCGAAAGCCTGCCGTCGCCGTCCACGTCCACGTCGCCGTCGAGCCTAAGACGCGCGGCCTCAAAGGCATACTCGGCGCGGTCGATCTCGATCCGCACCGGGCGCACCGGCCCGCTGTCCAGCGCCGGGGTCGCATCGAAGGTCACGTCCGCGCGCAGCGCGATGTCGGGATCGCGCGTGCCGCCGTCCTCGGGCGCGTCGCCGAGGCCGGTCTCGGCGGCGACCGAGAGCCGGTAGACCGGCGCCGTGTCCTCGACGCGGTCGAACGCGCCGCGCAGATCGTCGATTTCGGTGCGGCCGCCTTCTTCGTCCTCGGCGACGAGGCTGTCGGCCTCGAAGTGCAAACGGCCAAGCTCGGTGCCCGAACCCAGGACGAGGCTCGCGCGCAGGCCCTCGGAGCCCACCTGCCACGTGCCCTCGGGCGTCGAGACGACCTGCCGCTCGGGGAAGGCGAAGATGAAGTGGTCGAGCTTGTAGACCAGCCGGAAGGCCTGCAGGAACGGCGCCTCCCATGCCCATCCGGCCTCGGGGTTCGCCACCGCGAGATCGCTCATGCGAACGTCGACGCGATTGGGAAAGCCGCCCACGTCGAGGTCCGAGTAGGACACCTCCCAGCCGGCGGCGCGCTGCGCCTCGGCCCAGTCCTCGATCGCGCCCCGGGCGATCCAGGCCTGCACGGCCCACAGCCCCGACCAGGCGAGAGCGGCGACGACGATCAGCGCGGCAAGCAATCTCATGGGCGGCCCCTTCAACCTCGTGGTGCGATGGTGTTTACAGACGCGGAACGACAAGGACCATGGCGATGACACTCTGGGTCTTCGGATACGCATCACTTCTCTGGAACCCCGGCTTCGAGGTTGCGGAAAGCCGCCCGGCGCGGCTGAACGGCTATCACCGCAGCTTTTGCATGAAGTCGATTCACCACCGCGGCACGCCGGAGGACCCCGGACTGGTTCTGGCGCTCGACGCGATGGAGGGAGCGTCCTGCGACGGGCTGGCGCTGGCCGCGCGCGAGGACCAGACCGAAGAGGTGCTGGCCTACCTGCGCGAGCGCGAACTGGTCTCTTCGGCCTACCTCGAACGGCTGGTGGAGCTCGAAACCGACGAGGGCCCGCTTACCGCGCTGGCCTACGTGATCGACTCGGACCACGACCAATATGCCGCGCATCTCACTCTCGAGCAGCAGGCCGAGATCATTGCGGGCGCCGTCGGGGGCAGGGGGCCGAATCCGGAATACCTGTGGAACACCACGCAGCAGCTGGCCGATCTGGGCATCCCGGATGCAGAACTGCAATGGTTGAGCGATCGTGTCCGCGCGCTGCGGGCCGACCGCTTGGCTTGAGGCGCGCGAGGGCCTAGGGTCCGGACGAGTTGTCAACCCGTTAGACGGGGAAGGAGCGGTCCCGCGCATGGATCAGCCGAGCCACGAGACCGAGCCTCAGTTCTCCCAGCCGCTCCGGCAGACGCTGGCGATGGTGGCCGTTCTGGTGCTGTCCGCGATGGGCGGCGTCATGGCGCTGCCGAGTGTACTGCCGGTGTTCCAGGCGAACCCGTACCTCAACGGCTTCATCCTGTTCGTCTTCGTCCTCGGCGTGCTTGCCTGCTTCTGGCAGGTCGGGCAGATCATCACCTCGGTCCGGTGGATCGAGGGGTTCGTCCGCGGCGGCCGCGAGGCCCGTGAAGCGCGCGCGCCCCGTCTTCTGGCGCCGCTCGCCACGCTGTTGCGGGCGCGCGGACGACGGATGCAGATCACCACGACCTCCACCCGGTCGATCCTCGATTCGGTGGCGCAGCGCATCGACGAGGCGCGCGAGATCACCCGCTACATCGTCTCGCTGCTGATCTTTCTCGGCCTTCTCGGCACGTTCTACGGCCTTGCGACGACGGTGCCGGCGCTGGTGGACACGATCCGGTCTCTCGTTCCGCAAGAGGGCGAGAGCGGGACGGAGGTCTTTTCCCGCCTGATGAGCGGCCTCGAAGGACAGCTCGGCGGCATGGGCGTGGCCTTCGCCTCGTCGCTGCTGGGCCTCGCCGGTTCGTTGATCGTCGGCCTTCTGGAGCTGTTCGCGGGTCACGGCCAGAACCGTTTTTACCGCGAACTCGAGGAATGGCTGTCGTCGATCACCCGCATCGGGATCTCGGCGTCGGAGGGCAGCGACGAGATGTCGGGCGCGGCCGTGGCGCTCGAACAGGTCGCCGACCAGATGGAGGCGATGCAGGAGCTTTACGCCCGGTCCGAGGATTCGCGCACCGAGATCGAAGGCCGGCTCGGCCAGCTGGCCGACTCGATCGAGCGGATGACCGAACGGATGGAGGCGACCGCGCCGTCGGGCGCCGCGCTTGCGCGGATCGCTGACGGGCAGGAGCGGCTGATAGAGGTTCTGTCCTCGCGCGAAAGCGACGGTGGCCTGGACGCCGAAAGCCGGATGCGGCTGCGCTCCATCGACGTGCAGATGCTGCGGCTTCTTGAAGAGATCTCGGCGGGGCGGCAGGAAAGCATGGCCGAGCTGCGCACCGACCTTGCCGGGCTGTCGCGGACGCTGGGCCAGATCAGCCGGCAGGCCGGCGCGGGGCGCCCTGCGGCACCGTCCGCCGGCACCCCCCGCGAAGGCGGCCAGGCCGTGCGTCCACAGCGTTTCACCACCAAGCAGAGCCGGGAGGGCTGATCCATGGCGCTCGCGCGGCGCAGCGGACAGCGGTTCCAGGCCTCGATCTGGCCGGGCTTCGTCGACGCGATGACGGGCCTTCTGTTGGTGCTGATGTTCGTGCTGACCATCTTCATGGTCATCCAGTTCGTCCTGCGCGAGACCATCACCGGGCAGGAAAGCGAACTCGCCACCCAGCAGTCGCGCCTGTCGCAGCTGACCTCCGAGATCGAAGCGTTGTCCTCGGCGCTGGGCCTCGCCGAGCGCGAGAATACCTCGCTGACCAACCAGCTGGGCGAGTTGTCGGCCACGCTCGACGATGCCGAGACCCGCGCCGCAGAGCGTGACGCCATGATCCGCACGCTGACGGAAGCACGCGACCGGCAGGAGGCCGCGCTGACCGAAGCCGAAACCCGGATCGCATCCTACGAGGACCGCGTCGCCGCGCTGCTGTCCGAGCGTGACGCCGCGCGGGACCGGGTCGCGACGCTGGAAGAGGGCGCCGAGGCCGATGCCGGGCGCATCGCCGCGCTCACCGCGTCGCGCGACGAGCTTGAGGCGGCGCGGACCTCACTGACCGAAGAGCGTGACGCGCTGGAACTGGCGTTGGCGCAGGCGCGGGACGAGGTCGATGCCGAGGCCGAGGCCGCGCGCCTGGCTGCGTCCCGCCGCGAGGCGATCGAGGCCCTCGTTGCCGATCTGCGCGCGCGCAACGCCGAGGCGTCCGACCAGGTGACAGCGTTGAGTTCGAACGTGGACGCGCTGACCGCCGAGCTGTCTGACGAGGAGGCGCAGCGACTGGCCGAGGCCGAGGCCGCCGCTGCCCTGCGCCAGCGGCTCGAAAGTGCCGATGCCGAACTGACCGCCATGCAGCTGGCGCTGGAAGCCGAGCGCGCCGAAGCCGAGGAGACGCTGACCCTGCTCGCCGCCGCGCGGTCGGCCGAGGAGGATCTGAACGCCCGCCTTGCCGCCGCGCTTCTGTCCGAGTACGAGGCGCAGCAATCGCTGTCCGACGCGCTTGCCGACCGCGACGCCGAAAGCGCGGAGGTCGCCGCCCTGCGCGACCAGCTGGACGCGGCGGAGGCGCGCGCCGCGAGCGCGGACGGTCTGCGCGAGGATGTAACCCGGCTCGAGGGCGAAACAGCCCGGTTGCGCGCGGCGCTCGACGACAGCAGCGTTGCCACCGACGAGCAGGCGGCGGCGGTTGCCGCGCTGGAAACCCAGCTGGCCGCCGCCCGGGCCGAGGCCGAGGATCGCGCCGCGCGCGCCGAGGAACTGGAGCAGCGACTGTCGGAAGTGGTCGCTGCGCAGGAAGCATCGGAGCTTTCCGCCGAGGAGGTGCGCGAGCGTCTCGTCGCCGCGCTCGCCGCGCGCGAGGCTGCCCAGGCGCAGGCCGAGAACGCCATGACCCAGGCCGAAACCCGCGCGGCTCTCTTGCAGACGGCGCAATCGGAACTGAACAGCGAGACCGAGCGCGCCGATCAGGCCACCCGGCAGACCGAGCTTCTGAACCAGCAGGTGGCGCAGCTGCGCCGGCAGTTGACCTCGCTTCAGGCATTGCTCGACGACGCGCAGGACCGTGACGAGGCGGCGCAGGTGCAGTTGCAGAACCTCGGGCAGGACCTGAACCAGGCGCTCGCCCGTGCCGCCGCCGAGGAACGCCGCCGGCGCGAACTGGAAGAGGCCGAGCGGCAGCGCCTCGAGGCCGAGAAACAGGACCTCGAGCGGTACCGCTCGGAATTCTTCGGCCGGATGCGCGAGATCCTGGGCGATACGCCCGGCGTGCGGATCGAGGGCGATCGCTTCGTGTTCTCGTCCGAGGTCCTGTTTCCGGTGGGCAGCGATCAGCTGTCCACGCAGGGCCGCGAAGAGATCGCCAAGGTCGCCTCGATCCTCGAACGGGTGGCCAGCGACATCCCCGATGAGATCGACTGGGTGATCCGCGTGGACGGGCACACCGACGACACGCCGATCCGCGGTGGCCGCTTCGCCGACAACTGGGAGCTCAGCCAGGCCCGGGCCCTGTCCGTGGTGCGCTACATGATCGACGCGCTGGGCCTGTCCCCGGAGCGTCTCGCCGCGAACGGCTTCGGGCAGTACCAGCCGGTGAACCCGGCCGATACCGAGACCGCGCGGGCGCAGAACCGCCGGATCGAGCTGAAGCTGACCGAGAAGTGAGCGGAGCTAGCGCACCGTGATGGTGGCGTGCCGGACCGCGATCAGGGTGTCACCGCGCATTTGCGTGACCGACCCGGTATAGGTGCCGGTGGGCCAGCCCGTGTCGGGCGCGCGGCGGCCATAGGCGCGGAAGAGCTGCGCCTGCTCCTTCTCGATGGTGATGTCCTCACGGAACAGCGTGCTGCCGTCCGGGCCCGTGGCCTCCATCCGCAGGACGTCGCCGGTTTCCGGGTAGAAGGCATGCCCGTAGAGCACCAGCGCCTCGGACGGAGCGGCCGTCGCCATGCGCGCGCTACCGCTCTGCACGGCGTCGAGGGAGGGCACCACGATCGAGAAGCCGGCGGTGAAGAGGCCGGAGCGCTCGTAGCCCGGGGGATCGGTCCAGAGCGTTTCGGTCGCCTCGCCGCAGGCCTCGGTGCTGTCGGGCGCGAACGGATCGACCCGCGCGCCGTCGCGCAGCACGCTGAGGTGCAGGTGGGGATAATTGGTCTCGCCCGACAGGCCGACCTGTCCCAGCGCGTCACCGGTCGCGACAGTGTCGCCGGGGGCGACCGCGACGGAGCCGTTCTTCATGTGACAGTAGAGCGTCTGGTAGCCGTTTTCGTGGCCGATCCGAACGGCGTTGCCGCATTCCCGGCCTTCGATTTCGGAGCGGCGGTCTGCGGTGAGGGGGCGGTCGGCCTCACCGTCGCGGATAGCCTCGACGGTGCCGGGGGCGGCCGCACGGACCGTGACGCCGGCGTCCATCGCCTCGGTGCTCGGCAGGGCGAAATCGGTGCCGCGATGACCGTCGCGCGACTTGATCCCGCAGGTGTAGTCGCGCTGGCCCTCACCCGGCTCCGCGTCGTGGTAGTCCTCGATGTAGCAGTCCTGCCCGAGCGTGCAGTCGAGGGGCAGCGACAGAAAAGCCTCCGCCGCGGCGGGCGCGGCGGAGGCGACAAGGATCAGGGCCGAGGCCCGGAGCATCATTCCGCGGTCAGAAGCGGAGGACGCTTGGACGACAGGCGGCGCTTCTCGGGGCCGTCGAGGTCCAGCTTGAGCGTGTCGCCGTCTTCGTTCACCGAGACACGGACCACGCCACCCTTCTGCAGCTTCCCGAAGAGCAGTTCCTCGGCCAGCGGCTTCTTGATGTGCTCCTGGATGACACGGCCCAGAGGACGCGCGCCCATCTTGTCGTCGTAGCCCCGTTCGGCCAGCCACTCGGCGGCGGGTTTGGTCAGCTCGATGGACACGCCGCGATCAAGCAGCTGTGCCTCGAGTTGCAGGACGAACTTCTCGACGACCTGCAGGATGACCGTCCGCGGCAGCGGCTGGAACGAGATGACCGCGTCGAGGCGGTTGCGGAACTCCGGCGTGAACGTCCGCTCGATCGCGGCGGTGTCCTCGCCTTCGCGCCGATCCCGGCCGAAGCCGATGGCTGCCTTGGCCATGTCGGACGCCCCCGCGTTCGAGGTCATGATCAGGATCACGTTCCGGAAGTCGACCGTGCGGCCGTTGTGGTCCGTCAGCGTGCCGTGGTCCATGACCTGCAGCAGGATGTTGTAGACGTCCGGGTGGGCCTTCTCGATCTCGTCGAGCAGCAGCACGCAGTGCGGGTGCTGGTCGACGCCGTCGGTCAGCTGACCACCCTGATCGAAGCCCACGTAGCCCGGAGGCGCACCGATCAGGCGCGAAACGGCGTGCTTCTCCATGTACTCCGACATGTCGAAGCGCAGCATCTCGACGCCGAGCGTGTCGGCGAGCTGCTTGGCCACCTCGGTCTTGCCGACGCCGGTGGGGCCGGCGAAGAGGTAGTTGCCGATCGGCTTCTCGGGTTCGCGCAGACCGGCGCGGGCCAGCTTGATCGCGGAGGACAGCGCCTCGATCGCCGGGTCTTGCCCGAACACGACACGCTTGAGCGAGCCCTCGAGATCGCGCAGCACCTCCGCGTCGTCCTTGGAGACGTTCTTGGGCGGGATGCGGGCGATCTTGGCCACCACGGCTTCGATCTCCTTGGTGCCGATGGACTTCCGGCGCTTGGATTCAGCGACCAGGTGCTGCGCCGCGCCGGCCTCGTCGATCACGTCGATGGCCTTGTCGGGCAGCTTGCGGTCGTTGATGTAGCGCGCCGACAGCTCGACGGCGGTCTTGATCGCGTCGTTGGTGTACTTGATCGAGTGGTGCTCCTCGAAATAGGGCTTGAGGCCCTTGAGGATCTTCACGCTGTCCTCGACCGTCGGCTCGTTGACGTCGATCTTCTGGAAACGGCGGCTGAGCGCGCGGTCCTTCTCGAAGTGCTGGCGGAACTCCTTGTAGGTGGTGGAGCCCATGGTGCGCAGCTTGCCGCCCTGAAGCGCGGGCTTCAGGAGGTTCGACGCGTCCATCGCGCCGCCCGAGGTGGCACCGGCGCCGATGACGGTGTGGATCTCGTCGATGAACAGAACCGCGTCGGGGTGTTCCTCGAGCTCGGTCACCACGGCCTTCAGCCGCTCTTCGAAGTCGCCGCGATAGCGCGTGCCCGCCAGCAGCGCGCCCATGTCCAGCGAGTAGATCGTGGTTTCGGACAGGACTTCGGGGGTCTGACCGTTGACGATCTTGCGGGCGAGGCCCTCGGCGATGGCGGTCTTGCCGACGCCCGGGTCACCCACCAGCAGCGGGTTGTTCTTCCGGCGGCGGCAGAGCACCTGGATGCAACGCTCGACTTCGCTGTCGCGGCCGATCAGCGGGTCCACGTCGCCCTTCTTGGACTTGGCATTGAGGTCCACGCAGTACTTGGCCAGCGCGGATTCCTTCTGATCGCCGGACGATGCGGTCTCGGCCTGCTGGGCCTCTTCCTCCTCGGCGGCGCCCTGCACGGGGCGGCTTTCGCCGAAGGCCGGGTTCTTGGCCACGCCGTGGGCGATGAAGTTCACCGCGTCGTAACGGGTCATCTCCTGCTCCTGCAGGAAGAAGGCCGCGTTCGATTCACGCTCGGCGAAGATCGCCACGAGGACGTTCGCGCCGGTCACCTCGGTGCGGCCCGAGGATTGCACGTGGATCGCCGCGCGCTGGATCACGCGCTGGAACGCGGCGGTCGGCACCGCCTCCGACCCCTCGATGTCGGTGACGAGGTTCGACAGGTCGCCGTCGATGAACTCCACCAGCGAGGTGCGAAGCTCTTCGGTGTCGACGTCGCACGCCTTCATCACGCGTGCGGCGTCCGGTTCGTCGACGAGCGCGAGGAGGAGATGCTCGAGCGTCGCGAATTCGTGGCTGCGCGAGTTTGCCAGGGCGAGCGCTGCGTGGATGGCCTGCTCAAGAGTGTTCGAGAATGAAGGCACGGCGGGAGTGCTCCTCTTGTCTGCGCCGGGGAAGGCCTCCCCAGCATTGCCTCTTGAAGTTAAAGTTCGGTCGATCGACCCACTGCTTCAAGTATTTTCTGTAACAGCCCCGGTCACATTCGGTGTGAGTGGCCTGGCTGTTCGGGAATCGGGCGTCAGAAGGAATCCTTGCGGCGTCTGATCTCGGCGAAGACCTCGTGCGCGGGGGCGTCCATCATCCCGAGGTTCTCGCGCACGGGTTCATCGCCGGCGCGCAGGAAGGGATTGGTGGCGAATTCTTCGGAAAGTTTCGACGGCACCGTGGGCTCGCCCTTCGCCCGCGCTGCCGCAACCGCGTCTACACGTGATTTAAGCGCTGAACTGTCCGGTTCAATGGTCAGGGCGAACTCCGCGTTCTTCTGGGTGTACTCGTGACCCGAACAGATCGTGGTCTCGGGGTCCAGCGTCAGGAACTTCTGAAGGCTGTTCCACATCTGCTCCATCGTGCCCTCGAAGACACGCCCGCAACCCAGTGCCATCAGGCTGTCGGCGGTGAACGCGATGCGCGATGTGGGCAGGTGGAAGGCGATGTGCCCTACCGTGTGTCCCGACACGTCCATCACGTGGACTTCCTCGCCGCCGAACTCGAACGTGTCGCCGTCCGACAGCGCCCGGTCGAGCGGCGGCAGACGGTGCGAATCCGCGCGCGCGCCGATGACGGCCGCGGGGTGCTTGGCCTTCAGCTTCTCGACGCCCTGGATGTGGTCGTCGTGGTGGTGGGTCAGCCAGATCTCGGACAGCGTCCAGCCGCGCTCGGTCAGGGCGGCGTCGATCGGATCGGCCTCGGGCACGTCGATCACCGCGGTCGCGCCGCTCCGGGCGTCGTGGAGCAGGTAGGTGTAGTTGTCCGACAGCGCCGGGATCGTAACAAGTTCCAGGGCCATTTCCATTTCGCTCCCTTTGGGTATCGTGCACAGTCTCACCGGGAAGCTAGGACGGAGAGGCGACCCGTCGCAATGCATCTGGATGTCCGTACCCTGCGAGACTTCTACTATCGCAACGCGCTGGGGCGCGTGGCGCAGAAGATCGTGCGCGGACATCTTCAGACATTGTGGCCCGACACCCACGGCCGCACGGTGGCGGGCTACGGGTTCGCGGTGCCGCTGCTGCGACCGTTCCTCGCGCAGTCGCGCCGGGTGGTGGGGCTGATGCCCGCGCCGCAGGGGGTGATGCACTGGCCGAACGGTCTGCCGAACGTGTCGGTTCTCTGTGACGAGACCGAGTGGCCGCTCGAGACCGGGCATGTGGACCGGCTGGTGCTGATGCATGGGCTCGAAACCTGCGACAACGCGACCGCGCTGCTGGACGAATGCTACCGGGTGCTGGGCCCGGGCGGGCAGGCTGCTTTCGTGGTCCCCAACCGCTCGGGCCTCTGGGCGCGGTCGGACCGGACGCCGTTCGGTTACGGCCGTCCCTATTCGCTGAGCCAGCTGGAGTCGCAGCTCAAGGCGCACGATTTCATTCCCGAAGCGCACGTGTCGGTCCTCTACCAGCCGCCCTCTACGCGGCGGTTCTGGATGCGGACGGGCCCATTCTGGGAAAAGGTCGGCCGGGCGATCCCGGCGGCGATGGCCGGGGGCGTGATGATCGTGCTCGCCTCCAAGCGCTACCCGCCCACGCGACGGCCGCTGACGGACCGGGTGCGCGACCCGCTCGAGGTTCTGGCGCCCAAACCCGTCGCCAAGCCGGTCTAAGCTGCGGCGCGGCGCCGCGTGCGGGACGGACTGAATCACCACGGGGCGTCACGGAAAAGCGAGCGTTGCGAACCACATGGCCCGACGTCACGCGGGATGTTAGCGCGAAACGGCTGAAATCATGGGATTTCCCGCGCGGCTTAAAAGTTCCTTAGCATGTTGCGGGGTGCGGGAGGCTCTGCTACATCCGCGCTGATTTTGCAGCCCCGGCAAGGTCTGGGGCCAACCGGCTCACGCCTCCTGGCCTCCTGATCGCGGCCACGGGGGCTAGACTTTTGGGAAGGGTGGACGTGTCTGAACCTGCTTCGATTTCCTCCGGCATCGCCGAGCGTTACGCCGCAGCCCTGTTCGAGATCTCGCGCGAGGACGGATCGCTCGACACTCTCGAGGGCGACGTGGACGCGCTGGACGCGGCGCTGAAGGACAGCGCGGATCTGCGCGACCTCATCCGCAACCCCGTCTATTCGCGCGACGCGCAGGGCAAGGCGATCACCGCCGTGGCCGAGAAGATGGGCACCTCCACGCAGATGCGGAACACGCTGGCGCTGATGGCGTCCAAGCGCCGCCTGTTCGTGGTGCCGGCCTTCCTGACGCAGCTGCGCGAGATGATCGCCGAGCAGAAGGGCGAAGTGACCGCGGATGTCACGTCGGCGGTGGAGCTGACCGACGCGCAGCGCACGCAGCTCGCCGACACCCTGAAGGCCAAGGTCGGTAAAGACGTCAAGCTCAACACCAAAGTCGACGACGCCCTGATCGGCGGACTTATTGTAAAGGTAGGCTCGAAGATGATCGACACGTCGATCCGCTCCAAGCTCGCCTCCCTCCAGAATGCCATGAAAGAGGTCGGATAAATGGGTATCCAAGCAGCCGAAATTTCTGCGATCCTGAAGGAGCAGATCAAGAACTTCGGTCAGGAGGCCGAGGTCGCGGAAGTGGGTCGCGTGCTGTCCGTGGGTGACGGCATCGCCCGCGTGCACGGCCTCGACAACGTTCAGGCCGGCGAGATGGTCGAATTCCCCGGTGGCATCCAGGGGATGGCGCTGAACCTCGAAGCCGACAACGTCGGCGTCGTGATCTTCGGCACCGACAAGGACATCAAGGAAGGCGACACCGTCAAGCGCACCAACACCATCGTGGAAGTCCCGGTGGGTGATGCGCTTCTCGGCCGCGTGGTCGACGCGCTCGGCAACCCGGTCGACGGCAAGGGCCCGATCGAGACCACCCAGCGCAGCGTCGCCGACGTGAAGGCGCCGGGCATCATGCCGCGGAAGTCGGTGCACGAGCCGATGGCGACCGGCCTCAAGGCCGTGGACGCGATGATTCCGATCGGCCGTGGCCAGCGCGAGCTGATCATCGGCGACCGCCAGACCGGCAAGACCGCCGTGGCGCTCGACGCCATGCTCAACCAGAAAAGCTACAACGAAGCCGCCGGCGACGACGAGAGCCAGAAGCTCTACTGCGTCTACGTCGCCGTCGGCCAGAAGCGCTCGACCGTGGCGCAGCTGGTCAAGAAGCTCGAGGAAACCGGCGCGATGGAATACTCCATCGTCGTGACCGCGACCGCCTCCGAGCCGGCACCGCTGCAGTACCTCGCGCCCTACTCGGCAACCGCGATGGGCGAATTCTTCCGCGACAACGGCCGCCATGCGCTGATGGTCTACGACGACCTCTCCAAGCAGGCCGTGGCCTACCGCCAGATGTCGCTCCTGCTGCGCCGCCCGCCGGGCCGCGAAGCCTACCCGGGCGACGTCTTCTACCTGCACTCGCGCCTGCTCGAGCGTTCGGCGAAGCTGAACGAGGAAAACGGTGCCGGCTCGCTGACCGCGCTGCCGATCATCGAAACCCAGGGCGGCGACGTCTCGGCGTTCATCCCGACCAACGTGATCTCGATCACCGACGGCCAGATCTTCCTCGAGACCGACCTGTTCTACCAGGGCATCCGCCCGGCCGTGAACACCGGCCTGTCGGTGAGCCGCGTGGGTTCGTCGGCGCAAACCTCGGCGATGAAGTCGGTCGCAGGCCCGGTGAAGCTCGAGCTCGCGCAGTACCGCGAGATGGCGGCGTTCGCACAGTTCGGTTCCGACCTCGACGCTGCGACCCAGCGTCAGCTGAACCGCGGTGAGCGCCTGACCGAGCTTATGAAGCAGCCGCAATACGCGCCGCTGACCAACGCGGAAATCGTCTGCGTGATCTTCGCCGGAACCAACGGCTACCTCGACGACATCAAGACGTCGGATGTCGGCCGCTTCGAGCAGGGGCTCCTCCAGCACCTGCGCGGCAAGCACAAGGACCTGCTCGACTGGATCACCAACGAGGATCCGAAGATCAAGGGCGAGGCTTCCGACCGCATCAAGGCCGTGCTGGACGAGTACGCCAAAGACTTCGCCTAAGGAGGACAGCGTATGCCGTCCCTCAAGGACCTGAAAACACGGATCTCTTCGGTCAAATCGACCAAGAAGATCACCAAGGCCATGCAGATGGTCGCGGCCGCGAAACTGCGCCGCGCCCAGGATGCCGCCGAGATGGCCCGCCCCTACGCGGAGCGGTTCAACGCGGTGATGGCCTCGCTCGCCGCTTCGGTGGGCGACAGTGAAACCGCCCCGCGCCTTCTGCGCGGGACGGGCGACGATCGCGTGCACCTGCTCGTCGTGATGACGGCCGAGCGGGGCCTCTGCGGCGGCTTCAACGCCAACATCGCCAAGCTCGCGCGGTCCCATGCCGCGGAGCTGAAGGCGAACGGCAAGGAAGTGAAGATCCTGACCGTCGGCAAGAAGGGCCGCGATGCCCTTCGCCGCGACTGGGGCGATCACTTCGTCGGCCACGTGGATCTGTCGGACGTGAAGCGGCTGAGCTACCCGGACGCGCAGCGGATCGCGCAGGACGTCCTCGACCGTTTCGACGGCGGCGAGTTCGACAAGGCGACGATCTTCTACTCGGTGTTCGAGAACGTCATCAGCCAGAAACCGACGGCCAAGCAGATCATCCCCGCCACCTTCGAGGTGGACGAGGACGAGGCCCAGGACGACGGCTCGGCGGCGCTCTACGACTACGAGCCGTCGGAGGAGGCGATCCTCGAGGACCTGCTGCCGCGCGGCGTGGCGACGCAGATCTTCTCGGCCCTGCTCGAGAACGCGGCATCCGAACAGGGTGCGCGCATGACCGCCATGGACAACGCGACACGCAACGCGGAGGACATGGTCGAGAACCTCAACCGGGAATACAACCGGACCCGCCAGGCGGTCATCACCAACGAGCTGATCGAAATTATCTCGGGCGCCGAGGCGCTCTAAGACCGGAGACGAATAGATGGCAAACGCGAAAGGCAAAGTGACGCAGGTCATCGGCGCCGTGGTCGACGTTCAGTTCGACGACCACCTTCCCGAGATCCTGAACGCGCTGACCACCGACAACAACGGCCGCCGCCTCGTGCTCGAGGTCGCCCAGCACCTGGGCGAGTCGACCGTGCGCACCATCGCGATGGACGGCACCGAAGGCCTCGTCCGCGGCCAGCCGGTCGAGGACACCGGCGGCCCGATCACCGTGCCCGTGGGCAACGCGACGCTGGGGCGCATCCTCAACGTCGTGGGCGAGCCCGTGGACGAAGGCGCACCGGTCGAGGCGGACGAATATCGCCCGATCCACGCCGAGGCGCCCGAGTTCAAGGAACAGTCGACCTCGTCCGAGGTGCTGGTTACCGGCATCAAGGTCATCGACCTGCTGGCCCCCTACGCGAAGGGCGGCAAGATCGGCCTCTTCGGCGGCGCGGGCGTCGGCAAGACCGTTCTCATCATGGAGCTCATCAACAACATTGCGAAGGTGCACTCGGGCTTCTCCGTGTTCGCCGGCGTGGGTGAGCGCACCCGTGAGGGCAACGACCTCTACCACGAGATGGTCGAGTCGAACGTGATCAAGCCCGACAACCTGCCCGACAGCCAGGTGGCCCTGGTCTACGGCCAGATGAACGAACCGCCGGGGGCCCGTGCCCGCGTCGCGCTGACCGGCCTGACGCTGGCCGAGCAGTTCCGCGACCAGTCCGGCACCGACGTTCTGTTCTTCGTCGACAACATCTTCCGCTTCACGCAGGCGGGCTCCGAGGTGTCGGCGCTTCTGGGCCGCATCCCCTCGGCCGTGGGCTACCAGCCGACGCTGGCGACCGACATGGGCGCCATGCAGGAGCGGATCACCTCGACGAAGGCCGGCTCGATCACCTCGATCCAGGCCGTCTACGTGCCCGCGGACGATTTGACCGACCCGGCGCCGGCGACCACCTTCGCCCACCTCGACGCGACCACGGTTCTCAACCGCGCGATCTCCGAGCTCGGCATCTACCCCGCGGTGGACCCGCTCGACTCGACCTCGCGCCTGATGGATCCGGGCATCCTTGGCGAAGAGCACTACCAGACCGCGCGGGACGTGCAGGGTATCCTTCAGCGCTACAAGTCGCTGCAGGACATCATCGCGATCCTCGGCATGGACGAGCTGTCGGAAGAGGACAAGCTGACCGTGGCCCGTGCCCGGAAGATCCAGCGCTTCCTGTCGCAGCCGTTCGACGTGGCGAAGGTCTTCACCGGTTCGGACGGCGTCCAGGTGCCGCTCGAGGACACGATCTCGTCGTTCAAGGCCGTTGTCGCGGGTGAATACGATCACCTGCCCGAAGGCGCCTTCTACATGGTCGGCGGCATCGAGGACGTGAAGGCCAAGGCCGAGAAGATGGCGTCCGACGCCGCCTGAGACTGACACCTTTCCGGCGGGGCGGCGCGGCGGACGCGCGCGCCCCGTCCTTTCAGGAGGCACGATATGGCTGAGACCATGCAATTCGACCTGGTGAGCCCGGAACGCCGGCTCATGCAGGAGGAGGTCGTGTCGGTGCAGCTGCCGGGCGCCGATGGCGACCTGACCGCGATGCCGAACCACGCGCCTCTGATCACCACGCTGCGCCCCGGCGTGATGGTCGTGGAGACCGCGAACGGCCAGACCCGCAAGTTCGTCGTCACCGGCGGCTTCGCGGAGCTGGGCGAGGGCCTGTCGGTCCTGGCCGAGCGCGCTCTGCCGGGCGAGGACGTGGACCAGGAGACCTACGAACAGCTCGTGGCCGAGGCCGAGGAGCGGTATCGCAAGGCGAAGGAATCCACCTTCGAGAACGAGCCGGGCCCGGTGGACGATGCCGCCAAGCTTCTGGCCGACATGGTTGCCGTGGGCGGCCACATCGGCCTGTCGGAGAAGCAGCCGAACCTCTGATCGGCGCGCGATCCGAGACGATCCGAGAAGACCCCGCCCGACCGGCGGGGTTTTTTCGTGACCGGTGCACGCGGGACGTGCATTTGACGTTGGAATTGGCCCGTCCGCCCGACAGGATGGCGCGAAAGATCACGTGACGACAACATGAAGAAACTACGCAGCCACCGCATCGGGGTGGATCAGGGCACCGTCGAGCTGTTCTCGGACTTCGCCAACGGCGGAGAGATGTGGACCGGATCGGGTGCGCGCGAGCGCCGCCGCCGCATCGCCTTCTCCGAGCCGTTCAGCGACGCCCCGTCTGTGCATCTGACGCTGTCGCTCTGGGACATCGACTCGGGTGCCAACGTGCGCGCGGACCTGCTGGCCGACACCGTGAAGCCGGACAGCTTCGAAATGGTGTTCCGGACCTGGGGCGACACCCGCGTCGCCCGCGTCCGCATGAGCTGGATGGCGATCGGCGAGATCAGTGACGAAGACGACTGGGACGTGCTCTGAAAGGGCAGGGGGCCGGCGATCCGCTCGCCCTCTCCAACCTCTCGGGGCCGCCGCCCGGGCGGCCCGCTTTCATCGGAATCGCGGGTTCAGAGGATGCCTTCGTAGATCGGACCGAGCGTGTCGGTCTCGAACAGCGACGACACGCTGGTGCCGTTCCAGATGTTCAGGATCGCCTGCGCGAACATCGGCGCGGTCGGCACCACGCGGATGTTGGGCGCGGCCTTGGCGCTCTCGCTGCGCTGGATGGAGTCGGTGATGACCAGCGACTTCATCACCGAGTTCGAGATGCGCTCGACCGCCGGGCCGGAAAGCACGCCGTGGGTGATGTAGGCGTGAACCTCGGTGGCGCCGTGGTCCTTCAGCACCTCGGCCGCCTTGCAGAGCGTTCCGGCGGTGTCGCAGATGTCGTCGACGATAAAGCACTTCTTCCCCGTGACGTCGCCGATCACGGTCATCTCCGCGACCTCGCCCGCCTTCTCGCGGCGCTTGTCCACGATGGACAGCGGCGCGTCGAGGCGCTTGGCCAGCTCGCGCGCGCGGGCGACGCCGCCCACGTCCGGGGACACGATCATCGCGTCGTCAAGCTCGCCCTTGAACTGGCTCTTGATGTCCAGCGCGAAGATCGGCGAGGCGTAGAGGTTGTCCACCGGGATGTCGAAGAAGCCCTGGATCTGCGCCGCGTGCAGGTCCATCGTCAGCACCCGCTCGATGCCCGCGCTGGCCATCATGTTCGCGACCAGCTTGGAGGTGATCGGCGTGCGCGCCTTGGTGCGGCGATCCTGACGGGCATAGCCGAAGTAGGGGATCACGGCGGTGATGCGCGCTGCCGACGACCGGCGCAGCGCGTCGGTCATCACCAGAAGCTCCATCAGGTTGTCGTTGGCCGGGTTCGAGGTCGGCTGGATCACGAACATGTCCTCGCCGCGGACGTTCTCGAACACCTCGACGAAGATCTCGCCGTCGTTGAACCGCTCGACCCGGGCATCGACCAGCCCCACGCTCATGCCGCGGTAGAGCGACATGCGGCGCGCGATCGCTTGCGCCAGCGGCAGGTTCGCGTTTCCGGAAATGAGCTTGGGTTCTACGACGGTGGGCATGAGGCGCGGGCTCCGGGGAGGGGGAATCGTTGGTTGCGCTGCGCTTAGCACGCCCCTACGGTCCGGCAAAGACGCGCAGGGAAGAACGGAACAGGCATGCCGCACATCGACTACTTCTTCTCCACGCTGTCGCCTTTCAGCTACCTCGCGGGGCTCCGGCTGGAAGAGATCGCCGCCGAGCGCGGCGCCACCATCACCTACAAGCCGATGGACATCATCGCGCTCTTCGCGCGCACCGGTGGCACACCCCCGGCCCAGCGGCACCCGTCGCGGCAGGAATACCGCGCGCAGGAGATCCTGCGGCAGTCGAAGAAGACCGGCCTGCCGATGTCGCTGGCTCCGTCGTTTTGGCCCACGAACCCCGCGCCCTCGTCCTACGCGATCATCGCGGCGCAGCGCGCGGGCGGCGGCAACGTGGGTGCGCTGGTCCACGCGATCCTGCGCGCGTGCTGGGCCGAGAACCGTGACATCGCCGAAGACGGCGTGATCCGCGGCGCGCTGGAAGAGGCGGGCTTCGACCCGACGCTGGCCTCGAGCGGGCTGCTCGCCGGGGCGGAGATCTATGCCTCGAATCTCGAGGAGGCGATCGCGCGCGGCGCCTTCGGCTCGCCCTTCTACATCACCGGAGACGAGCAGCGGTTCTGGGGACAGGACCGGCTCGATGACCTCGACAGGCACCTCACGGGAGAGATCTGATGCCCGAGGGCACGCGGGCGGGCCATCCCGTCCACTGGCGGAGCTTCGGGACCGGGCCCGAACCCGCCCTTCTGCTGCATTGCGCGCTCGCCCATTCCGGGGCGTGGACCGGCATGGCCGAGGCCCTGTCCGACCGGCTGACCGCCATCGCCCCCGACATGCCCGGCCACGGCCGCAGCGGCGACTGGGACGGCGTGCGCGATGTCCATGACCTCGTGACCGATATCGCCGAAAGCTTTCTCGGTCCCCGCGTGCACCTGGTGGGCCATTCCTTCGGCGCCACCGTGGCCCTGCGGCTGACCGAGACCTACCCTGAGCGCGTCGCGACGTTGACCCTGATCGAGCCGGTGCTCTTCGCCGCCGCGCGGGACGAGGCGCCGGACCTTTTCGAAGCCAACCTCGACGCCGGGGCCCCGGCGGCCCGCCATGCCGCGGACGGCGACTGGGATGCGGCCGCGCGCGCCTTCACCGGGCGTTGGGGGGGCGGCCCGGACTGGACCAGCCTTCCCGACGCCGCGCGCGCCCGCATGGCCGCGCAGATGCCGCAGGTCATGGTCACGGGCGATGTGCTGAACGAGGACTCCAAGGGGCTTCTGGCGCCGGATGCGACCGCAGCGGTGCGCGCGCCGGTGATGCTGGTGCGCGGCGGGGACAGCCCGCCGATCCTCGGCGCGATCCACCGCGGCCTCGCGGCGCGTCTGCCGGTGGTCGAGGACGTGGTGGTTCCCGGCGCGGGGCACATGGTTCCGATCAGCCACCCCGACGCGGTCGCGGGCGCGATCCGGTCCCATCTGGACCGGGCCGGCGACCTCCGGGCCGAGGCCGGCTGAGGGGCGAAGCTTCGGCGCGCGTTGGCGCGTTGCGCTGGCAGGGCATCTCGGCGCGTCTCTCGAGAGCGATCACTTGCGAGACCCGCCGGGACGGACGCCGCGGCTTGATCTTGTCTCCACAAAGGTCTTCGCTCAGGTGCTGAATGCTCGGGGCATCTCGCGCGCCTGTCCCTCGATCAGGGTTTCTGGCCGATTTTCGGCTCCGTCCCGGCCCGCAGTCGCGCGAGGTTCTGACGGTGCCGCCAGTAGAGCAGCAGTGTCATCACGATCCCGACCAGCACCGTGTCGAACTGCGCGATCAGGAACATCCAGATGGTCGAGACCGCCGCCGCGGTCAGCGCGCCCACGCTCGACACCCGCGTCATCACCACGGCCGCGATCCACGTGGCGCAGGTCAGGAGGCCCACGGGCCACACGAGGCCCAGCAGAACGCCCAGGAACGTCGCCACTCCCTTGCCGCCGCGAAAGCGCAGCCAGACCGGGTAGCAGTGACCGATGAAGGCAAAGAGCGCGGCGACCTGGGCCGCGTCCTCACCGGCTGCGAGACGGGCGGCAACCACCGCGACGGCTCCCTTCACGGCGTCGAGGATCAGCGTCGCCGCGCCCGCGGCCTTCGATCCCGTGCGCAGCACGTTGGTGGCGCCGATATTGCCCGAGCCGATGGTGCGCGGGTCCACCAGCCTCATCGCGCGAGTGATGATGAGCCCGAACGGCACGGAGCCGCAGAGATAGCCCAGCACGGCCCAGAGCAGCAGAACGAAGGTGGCGGAGTCCAGCACGGGCATCAGGCAGCCTCGAAGACGGAGAGGCCTCCGACGAACGTCGCAAGGACCTTACCCTGCAGCCGTGCGCCGTCAAATGGCGTGTTCTTGGACTTCGACCGCAGCTTGAAGCGGTCGAGGATGAAGGGCTTCTCGGCGTCGAAGAGCACGAGGTCGGCAGGGGCGCCCGCCGCCATCCGGCCGCTGTCGAGCCCCAGCCGCCGCGAGGGCGCCAGCGACAGCGCGCGGAACAGCGTCGGCAGGTCCAGATCGCCCGAATGGTAGAGGCGCAGCAGGACCGGCAGCATGGTTTCCAGACCGACGGCACCGCTCGCGGCCTCCTCGAAGGGCAGGCGCTTGGATTCCTCGTCCTGCGGCGTGTGCATGGACGAGATCACGTCGATCAGGCCCGTGCGGACCGCCTCGATCACCGCCTGCCGGTCGTCCTCGGAGCGGAGCGGCGGCTTCACCTTGAAGAAGGTCCGGTAGTCCGCGACGTCCATCTCGTTGAGCGTCAGGTGGTGCATGGAGGTGCCGGCCGTGACGTCGAACCCGTTGCGTTTGGCGCGTTCCAAGGGCGGCAGGGCGCGTGCGGCGGTCACCTGGTCGAAATGCACGCGCGCTCCGGTCATCTCCACCAGCGCGACGTCCCGATCGAGGCCCATGCGTTCGGCCATGGGCGACACCGATGGCAAGCCACGAAGGCTTGCGAACTTGCCCGAGGTGGCCGCGCCGCCGCGGCTCAGTCCCGGCTCCTGCGGGTGGGCGACGATCAGCGCGCCAAGCCCCGCGGCGTAGCTCATAGCGCGGGACAGCACGCGGGTGTCCGCGATCACGTGGTCGCAGTCCGAGAAGGCCACCGCGCCGGCGTCCATCAGGAATCCGATCTCGGTCATTTCACGCCCGGCTCGGCCCTTTGTCAGCGCGGCCATGGGCAGAACACGGACCGGCGCGGCCTCGGAACCGCGGCGGCGGATGAACTCCAGCGTCTCGGGCGTATCGATGGGCGGATCGGTGTCGGGGCGGGTGATGATGGTGGTGACGCCGCCAGCGGCGGCCGCCGCGCCCGCGCTGCCGTAGCTTTCCTTGTGCCGCTCGCCGGGCTCGCAGATCTTCACGCCGATATCCACGATGCCGGGCGCCAGAACCTTGCCGCCAGCGTCGCGGCGCGCGTCGGCGGGCACACGGCCCTCGTCGATCTCGGGGGCGGGATGGTCGAAGACCTGCGCGATGCGGCCGTCCTCGACCAGGACGGCGCCTTCGGTGACGCGACCGGCCTCGGGGTCGACGAGGCGGGCATTGTGGATCAGCAGCGGTCGGTGGGTGTCGGTCATGCGGTGGCCAGAAGGTAAAGGGCGACGCCGGCGATCAGGGCCAGCACGACGATGGCGAGCGCGCGCAGCAGCGGCGAGGTCTTGGCAGGCGTTGCCGCCACGGGATCGGCATCGGCCGCGGAGCCGCGCGCGGAGGCACTGCGCAGCGGCGCGGCCTGCGCCGAGGCGCCGGCCTCGCGGAAGGTGCCCACGTGGCGCAGCGGCGCCTGCGGATTGAGGGTCTGCGCGGTGCGGTCGAAGGCCTGCGCCGGCAGCACGACGACATGGCCGCGCAGGGCATCGAGCCTCGGGCGCGCGGCTTCGAAGTCGGAGCCCGACAGGTTGTGCGCCTCGGCGAGGTAGGCCGAGAGCGGCATGGTCCCGAGATCGCGGATCTTGATGATCTCGACGAAGCTTTGGCGCAGGCGGTCGGCGCCCAGAGCGTATTGCAACGGCCATTCACCGGTGCCGGCCTGGGTGGTGAAGCGTTCAACCGCCTCGGGCGGCAGGTCAAGGTCGAAGACGCGGGTGGTCCCGGTCTCGGCGGCGCGAATATCGAGGTCGCTCATGCGGTCTCCGTGCGGAGCTTGGGCTGGGCCCCCACGATCTTAACTAAGATCGTGGGGGCGTGGCTGCGGTGCGGCACAGACGCAAAAATTTTAACTAAAATTTTGGCGTCCCCGCTCATGCCATGATCTCGGAGGGGCGGGCGCGCAAGTTGCGAGCGAGCAGGTCCATTGCCGCCATCCGGACGGCGACGCCCATCTCGACCTGTTCCTGGATCACCGATCGGTTGATGTCGTCGGCGAGCGTGCCGTCGATCTCCACGCCGCGGTTCATCGGGCCCGGGTGCATGACGATTGCGTCGTCCTTGGCGTGGGCCAGTTTCTCGGCGTCGAGCCCGTAGCGGTGGTAGTACTCGCGCTCGGACGGGATGAAGCCGCCGTCCATGCGCTCGCGCTGGAGGCGGAGCATCATCACCACGTCGGCGTCCTTCAGGCCCTCGGTCATGTCGTGGCAGACCTCGACGCCGAAGTCCTCGATCCCGGACGGCAGCAGCGTCGGCGGCGCGACGAGGCGGACGCGGTTCTCCATCTTGTGCAAGAGCAGGATGTTCGAGCGCGCCACGCGGCTGTGGGCGATGTCGCCGCAGATCGCGACGGTCAGGCGGTGCAACCGGCCCTTGCGACGGCGGATCGTCAGCGCGTCGAGCAACGCCTGTGTGGGATGTTCGTGCCGTCCGTCGCCGGCGTTGATGACGGCGCAGTTCACCTTCTGCGCAAGCAGGTCCGCGGCGCCGGAATGGGGATGGCGCACCACCAGAAGGTCGGGGTGCATGGCGTTCAGCGTCAGCGCCGTGTCGATCAGGGTCTCGCCCTTCTTGATCGACGAGGCCTGCATCGCCATCGACATCACGTCCGCGCCCATCCGCTTGCCGGCCAGTTCGAAGCTTGCCTGCGTGCGGGTCGAATTCTCGAAGAACATGTTGATCTGGGTGAGCCCCGACAGCGTCTGCGCGTGTCCGCGGGTGTCGCGCGACTGGCTGACATAGCGGTCGGCGAGGTCGAGAAGCGTCACGATCTCGTCGGGCCGCAGGGCCGCAATTCCGAGGAGGTGGCGGTGGTCGAAACGCATCGTGGGCTCCGGCGGTCTGCGACGTGGTGGCGCAGGTATAGGCAGCGTGCCGGAGACGGGCAAGGGAGGCTGCGGGATTGCGCCGGCGGGTGGCGGGGCGGCGACGCGAGGGGCCGCCGCATGTGACGGCGCGAAATGGGGTGACGCGGCGGGCTGTCCGGGTTCCGGCGAGCGTCCGATCGGACAGGGTCCCGGCCGGGCTCTCGCCCCGCTCGTTGCAGGCGTCTGGTGAGATGAGATGAGTTTCGGCGGCGGCGCCTGTCCAGCCGAGGCCGCCGTCTTGTCGCGTCAAAACGGGTCGCGGACCGCTCCAGAGCAGGGCGGGTTGGGGTGACGCAAGGCGGGGCAGACGCCGTGGGCAGATCGTTCAGCATGATGCCGGAAGCTCTTGGCGGCAGCGCCCTGCCGGGCCTGCGACCGATCTTGACGCGAACGGCCGATTAGACTGTTCCGGATCGTCGAAGAGCCGTTCGATCCCGTCCGGCGGGCGTCATCCCGGGCGACATGGCAGGTGATCGACCGCCTGCCGCGTGTGCGCGCTTTTCCCGCATCGCGGGCGGGTCTAGGGTCGCGTCATGGATTCGGCACTGGACTGGCACGCCGCACGCGCGCTTCTCGACTGGCAGATCGAGGCGGGCGTGACCGAGGCGATCGCGGAGGCGCCCGTGGACCGCTTCGCGGCGGATGCCGCGCGCGTGGCCGATCGCGCCGCGGCGGCCGCCACGGCCGCGACCACTCCCGAGGCGCCCCACGTCCCCGGTGCGGCCGCCCCGCCGAAACCGGAGGTCGATCCCGTGGCCGAAGCCGAGCGCGCGGCGGGCGCGGCGCAGGACCTCGCCGGTCTGCGCGCCGCGATGGAGACGTTCGAGCATTGCGAGCTGCGCCGGGGCGCACGGTCGCTGGTCTTCGCGGACGGCGACCCGGCGGCTCGCGTGGCCATCGTGGGCGAGGCGCCGGGCCGCGACGAGGACCTCGAGGGCCGGCCCTTCGTCGGCCGCGCCGGGCGGCTTCTGGACAAGATGCTCGACGCGATCGACATGGGGCGCGATCGGGACGGCGCGGATGCCGTCTACATCACCAACGTGATGCCGTGGCGCCCGCCGCAGAACCGCGACCCACGTCCCGAGGAGATCGCGATGATGCTGCCGTTCCTGCGCCGGCACCTCGACCTCGCGCGGCCCGAGATCGTGGTGATCGTGGGCAATACCTCGGCGCAGGCGCTTCTGGGCAAGCGCGGCATCCTGCGGCTGCGCGGCAAGTGGACCGAGGCCCTGGGCCGCCCGGCACTGCCGATGCTACACCCGGCCTACCTGTTGCGGAACCCCGAGGCCAAGCGCGACGCCTGGGCGGACCTGCTGGCGCTCCGCGCCCGTTTGCGGGACATGGGCACATGAACCTGAATCACCGCCGCCCCGCCCGCCAGACCGCTGACGCCTTCGGCGCCCCGGTGGCCGTCGCCGTCCTGTCGCTCGTCGCGTTCCTGGCGCTCGGCCGGGGCGGGGAGGGGCGCCCGCCCGAGGATATCCTCGCCGGCCTGCTGCTGGTCGCCGCCGCGCTGAGCTGCCGGTCCGCGCCGCTGCCGAATCGTGCTGCGCGGATCGCGCTGGCGCTGGTGATGGGCCTCGGCCTTTGGATGATGCTGTCCGGCGCTGTGCTCGCCGCGGCCTGGGTGGAACCGGCCGGCACGCTGATTGCCGGCGGACTCGACCGGCTGGGCGGTGTGCTGCCCGAGCAATACTGGACGGCGACGGGCTGGGGGCTGCTGTCCCTCGTGTCGCTTCCCCTGACCCCGCGACCGGAGCGCAGCGCATGAGCCGCATCGACGAAAGCCGCGACTTCATCCCGGTCCGCATCGCGCTCCTGACGGTGAGCGACACCCGCACCGAGGACGACGACCGCTCGGGCGACCTCCTGGCCGACCGTATCCGCGCGGCGGGCCACGAACTGGCTCACCGGGCGATCCTGCCCGACGAACGCGCCGCCATCGCAGACCGGCTGCGCGCGTGGTGCGCCGAGAAGGGCGTGGACGTGGTGATCTCGACCGGGGGCACCGGCCTTACCGGGCGGGACGTCACCGTGGAGGCGCACCGCGATGTCTACGAGAAGGAGATCGACGCCTTCGGTACGGTCTTCACCATGATCTCGATGGACAAGATCGGCACCTCGGCGGTGCAGTCGCGTGCCACCGGCGGCGTGGCGGACGGCACCTACCTGTTCGCGTTGCCGGGCAGCCCTTCGGCCTGCCGAGACGCCTGGGACGAGATCCTCGCGTTGCAGCTCGACTACCGGCACCGTCCCTGCAATTTCGTGGAAATCTTTCCGAGATTGTCGGAACATCGGCGACGGAAGTGACCCGCGGTTCCGTAAAAGGCTCGTGAAGGGGCCTGGGCGCGGCTGGTGCCGCGGCCACCTCCCGAAGAAGATGAACCCGAGCCACGCGCGGCCCGCCTGCCGCTGCAAGACGGAGTGCGCATGAGATTTCTCCGCCGGAGCCTCACGGGGCTGTTCCTTTTCGCGATGACGCTGGGCCTTCTGGCCTACGCGGGCCTTCTGGTGCGCGACGCCGTGCAGGCCCGCCTGTCGGACGAGCCGCGGATGCCCGAGCGCGAGGAACGGGTCTACTCGGTCAACGTCGTGACCGCCGAGGCCGAAACCCTGCGCCCGGTGCTGACCGCCTACGGAGAGATCCGGAGCAGGCGCGAGCTGGAAATCCGCGCCGGAGCCTCGGGCCGGATCGTGGCACTGGCCGACGAGATGGACGAGGGCGGCCGCGTCGAGGCGAACCAGCTTCTCGCGCGTATCGATCCCGCCGACGCCGAGGCCGCCCGCGACCGCGCCGAGGCCGATCTCGAGGACGCTCTTGCCGAACGCGACGATGCCACGCGCGCCCTGACGCTGGCCGAGGACAATCTCGCGGCCGCCGAGGACCAGGTAGCGCTCTACGACCGGGCGCTCTCGCGGCAGCGCGACCTCGCGGATCGCGGCGTCGGCAGCACCACCGCGGTCGAGGAAGCCGAATTGCAGACCGCGAACGCCCGCAGCGCGGTGATCCAGCGCCGGCAGGCCATCGCGGAGGCCGAGGCCCGCATCGCCAGTTCGGAAACCGCGATCCGCCGCGCCCGGCTCGCCGTGGCCGAGGCCGAACGCACGCTGGCCGACACCGAGGTTCGCGCGGGCTTTGCGGGGACGCTCAGCGAGGTCAGCGTTGTCGAGGGCCGGCGCGTGTCGGAGAGCGAGCAGATCGCGCGGCTGATCGACCCCGAGGCGCTCGAGGTGGCGTTCCGCGTCTCGACCCAGGGCTATGCCCGTCTGCTCGATGGCGACGGCGAGCTTCAGCGCGCCCCGGTGACGGTGCGGCTGGACGTGGCGGGCACCGACCTCGTGGCGCAGGGCACCATCGACCGTGCCGCGGCGTCGGTCGCCGAGGGCGAGACCGGCCGGGTGATCTATGCCCGGATGGAGCGCGCACCCGGCTTCCGCCCCGGCGACTTCGTGACCGTGGCGGTGGAGGAGGCGCCGATCGACGGCCTCGCGCGGCTGCCGGCCACCGCGCTCGATGCGTCGGGCACCGTGCTTGCTGTGACAGGGGACGACCGACTTGAAGCCGTTCCCGTGACGCTCGTGCGCCGGCAGGACGACGACATCCTCGTGGATGCGGCGCCGGTCGAGAGTCGCGAGGTGGTCGCGCAGCGCACGCCGCTTCTGGGCGCGGGCATCAAGGTCCGCACCGTCGCGCGACCCGAGACCGCCGCGCCCGAACCGGCCGAGGTCGAGGACCTGGTGGAACTGACCGAGGAGCGCCGCCGCCGCCTCGTCGCCTTCGTCGAGGACAGCGAGGCCATGCCCGCCTCGGCCAAGGAGCGCATCCTCGCCCAGCTGTCGGCGCCGCAGGTCCCTGCCTCGGTGATCGAACGCCTCGAAGCCCGGATCGGCGGCTGAGATGGCGCGCGGCACACCGGGATCCGCACGCGGGCTTTTCAGCTATTTCGTCCGTCACCGGACGCTCGCGAACCTGCTGCTGATCATGATGCTCGCGGCGGGCGTGCTCGCCATCCCGAACATGCGCGCGCAGTTCTTCCCGGACATCGTGATCGACGAGATCGACGTCGACGTGGTGTGGGAGGGCGCGGGCGCCGAGGACATCGACACCGGCATCGTGCAACTGCTCGAACCCGCGCTCGTCGCGGTCGAGGGGGTAACCGCCACCGAGGCCCGCTCGCAGGAGGGCAGGGCCTCGCTCGAGGTGGAGTTCGAACCCAACTGGGACATGGCGCGCGCCGCGAATGACGTGCAGCAGGCCGTAGACCAGGTCTCGGGCCTGCCCGACGATGCCGAGGACCCGGAGGTCACGCGCAACAACTGGTTCGACCGGGTCACCGACGTGGTGGTGACCGGCCCGATCGAGGTGCAGCAACTCGCGGGCTACGCCGACGCCTTCGTGCAGCGCCTTTTCGAGGCCGGGATCACCGGCACCACCATCCGGGGGATCGCCGCGCCCCGCACGGTGATCGAGGTGCCCTCGGCCAACCTCCTCGCTTACGACGTCACGCTGCGCGAGATCTCCTCTGCCATCGCCGCCGAGATCGACGCCGACCCCGCGGGCGAGGTGCAGGGCGCGAATGCGCGCGTCCGCACCGGAACCGAGAAGCGCGCCGCGGATCAGATCGAGGACATCGTCCTGCGCTCGAACAGCGACGGCTCGAACCTGCGGGTGGGCGACGTGGCCCGTATCCGCGTGGAGGGCGTGGACCGCGAACGCAGCTACTTCGTGGGCGACAATCCCGCGATCTCGATCCGCGTCGACCGTTCGGCCCGCGGCGATGCCATCGCCATCCAGCGCTCGGTCGAGGAGATCGCCGCCGAGATGGAGGTCGAGATGCCCGCGGGCACCACCATCGACCTCATCCGCACCCGCGCCGACGCGATCAGCGCACGTCTCGACATCCTCATCGACAACGGCCTGATGGGCCTTGGACTGGTGGTGGTGCTGCTGTTCCTTTTCCTCAACGCCCGCGTGGCGTTCTGGGTGGCGGCGGGTATCCCCACCGCCATGTTCGCCGCGGTGGCGCTGATGTACGCGGGCGGCATCACCTTCAACATGATCTCGCTCTTCGCGCTGATCATCACGCTGGGCATCGTGGTCGATGACGCCATCGTGGTGGGCGAACACGCCGACCATCTCGCGCGCAACGGCCTGTCACCTGTCGAAGCCGCCGAACGCGCGGCGAGCCGCATGGCGCTGCCGGTGTTCTGCGCGACGCTCACGACGGTCATCGCCTTCTTCGGCCTTACCGTAATCGGCGGCCGGTTCGGCGAGATGATCCGCGATATCCCGCTGACGGTGATCGCGGTCCTGATCGCGTCGCTGGTCGAATGCTTCCTGATCCTGCCCAACCACATGAGCCACGCCCTGCGCCACACCGGCAAGTCGCACTGGTACGACGCACCGTCGCGCGTGGTGAACCGTGGCTTCGTCTGGGTGCGGGAACGCCTGTTCCGTCCGCTGATGGCCGGTGTGGTCGCCGCCCGCTACGTGGTGCTCGCCGGCGCCGTGGTGCTGCTGGCCGCGCAGGCCGCGCTGCTGATCCGGGGCGACGTGCCGTGGCGCTTCTTCAATGCGCCCGAGCAGCCATCGATCTCGGGCAACTTCGCCATGGCCCCCGGCGCCACGCGCGACGACAGCCTCGAGATGATGCGCGAGATGCAGCGCGCGACCGAAGCCGTGGGCGCCCGCTACGAGGAGCAATACGGCCTCAACCCCGTCTCGTTCGTGATGACCGAGATCGGCGGCAACACCGGCCGCGGCCTGTCGGGCACCGAAAGCAAGGACCCCGATCAGCTCGGCGCGATCTCCATCGAGCTGATCGAGGCCGACCTGCGCCCCTATTCGAGCTTCGCCTTCGTGGCCGAGCTGCAGGACGAGGTGCAGGACTTACCCCTCGCCGAGACGATCAGCTTCCGCGGCTGGCGCTCCGGGCCGGGGGGCGACGCGCTCGACATCCAGTTCTCCGGCGCCGATGCCGAGACCCTCAAGGCCGCGTCGGAGGACCTCAAGACCGCGCTTGCGCGCTTCCCCGAAGTCTCCGCTGTCGAGGACGATCTGCCCTACGACCAGGAGGAGCTGATCCTCGACCTGACGCCGCAAGGGCAGGCGCTGGGCTTCGACATCGACAGCCTCGGCCAGACCCTGCGCGCACGCCTGGGTGGCATCGAGGCCGCGACCTACCCGCTCGGGCCGCGGTCGGCCGAGGTGCGCGTGGAACTGCCCGAAGACGAGTTGACCGCCGACTTCCTCGACCGCACCCAACTCCGCACGCCGGCGGGCAGCTACGTGGCGCTGTCGGACATCGTGCAGGTCGACCGCCGCGCCGGCTTCTCCACCGTCCGCCGCGAGAACGGCGTGCGGCTGATCTCGGTCACCGGCGATCTGAACGAGGATGACCCGCAGGCGGCAGCCGACGTGATGCAGGCGCTGGAGGACGAGATCCTCCCGCGGATCGCCAGCGAGCGGCAGGTCGACTACGTGCTGTCGGGGCTCTCGGAGGACGAGGACGAGTTCATGTCCGACGCGCTGACCGGCCTCGTGCTGGTGCTTCTGGGCATCTACCTCGTGCTGGCCTGGGTCTTCGCCAGCTGGACCCGGCCACTGGTGGTCATGGCCATCATTCCCTTCGGTCTGGTGGGTACGATCTGGGGGCACAACGTGTGGGACGTGCCGCTTTCGATGTTCACGGTGGTGGGCCTTCTGGGCATGACCGGCATCATCATCAATGACTCGATCGTGCTGGTGACGACCATCGACGAATACGCGTCCGAGCGCGGCATCCGTCCGGCCATCATCGATGGCGCGGCCGACCGCCTGCGCCCGGTCCTGCTGACCACGCTGACCACCGTGCTGGGTCTCGCGCCGCTGCTCTACGAGGGCTCGAGCCAGGCCGAGTTTCTCAAGCCCACGGTCATCACGCTCTGCTACGGGCTGGGCTTCGGCATGGTCCTCGTCCTGCTCGTGGTCCCGGCGCTCCTGTCGATCGGAGAGGACTTCGCCCGCGCCCGGGCCGCTCTCGGGCGTGGGCTGCGTCACCGCTTGCGCGGGGCACGGCTGGCCCATGCGGCGGGCGTGGCGGTGGTGATCGCGTGGCTCGGCGCGACGCTCGGCTGGGTGGGCGTTACCGGTGCGCTGCCGGCTCCGCTGGCCGCCCTCGCGCCCGGCCTCGACCCCGAGCCGCTGGCCGCGGCCCTCTTCGTCGCAGGCACGACCCTGCTCGTGATAGGGGCCTATGCCGCCGCCGGCCTCTGGCTTGCCCTGGCCCGCCGCCGCCGTCGGACCGCGCTGCCGGCCGAATAGCGGCTGTCGCGCCCGCGTCCGCACGATATTGCACAGGCAAGAAGCCCGGATCGCTCCGGGCCCTTCTTCTCGTTACAAATACTCCGGGAGCGCGAGGGCAGCGCCCTCGCTCGGCCCTCGCTGAAGCCTCCGCCGGTCCCGCCACGCAGACCGCCGCGGCCGGTCCCGCCGGGTCAGGTGCCCCAGGTCCGGATCGGCCCGGAGTCGATATGCGTGAAGCGCGAGCCATAGCGTCCGACGCCGCCGACCTCGAGCCACTCGGCCAGCCGCGCGATCTGCTCCGGCGGAATACCCTCGAACCGGATGTCCGCCGCGCGCCGCCGCATGTGGTAGCTCGTCGACGAGGCGCCCGTGCTCTTGCTTTGCAGCAGCTGGGTGGTGTGCATCGTGCGGTAGCCCGACAGCAGGGTGATCTCGCCGGAATGGCCGTTGCGCTTCGCCTCGTTGCTCAGGGCCGCGAGGGTCCAGTAGATGCGCCGGTCGATGTCCGGGGCTTCCTCGTCCCGCCAGTCGCGGAAGATCCAGTCGAGCTTGCGCAGCGCCCGGCGCCGTTCGCGCCCGTCGGCCATGAAGCGCACGGCCACATGCTCGCCGGTATGGGCGTTGCGGATGTTGAGGTGGCTGTCCACCCGCGGGAACACCGAATCGAGGCGCGTCCCCGAACGGGCCGGGGAGGGGAGCGGCTCTTCGCGGCGGAAGCCGCAGCCGGAAACGAGGGGCGCGGTCAGGCCTGCGCCGAGAGTACAGAGAAAGCGGCGCCGGCCGAAACGGCCCGCGGAAACGGGGGGTGTGGTCATCGATTGCCTCATCACTGCTCGGCCCCGTTGTCCGGGGTCTCAAGGTGGGGCGCGTTCTGACGCCCCGGCTCCGATCATGCGGTCCAAGAGGCCATGCGGCAAGGAATTTGAGCGCCTGCCGCCAAAGTTCCTGAGCTGGGTGACGTAACGGCACCGGGTGATGCGGAAACGGAGCGCAGTGCCGTGACACCGTGCCCGGTTCGGAGCGGTGCCCATCGCGGGTCACGACCGGTGGCCGCTGCTGGTCGAAGCCGCTCTACGGTGCGCCTCGACGGGCCCGGAGGCGACACGAGGTCCCGTAGGCAAGGCGCCGAAGGCTTCGCTCTAGGCGCTCGGACCCATGAGCCCGGCGCCGCTCCGGCCGTCAGGCTCCACGCGTCCCGCGCCGATCTCAGCCGTTGCAGCCCTTGATGTCCACTGCCTGTCCGTTCGCCATGACCGTGATCCGGACGCCAGAGCGGTCGAGTGCGAAGGCCCTGCCGTCCACGTGCACGAGGCGGGTCTCGGTGACCAGGCGGTCGCCAGAGCGGCGGGTCTCGGGCTCCGACACCCAGACCGCCGGGTTCGCGGTCTCGATCATCGTTTCCTCGTCGGCGCCCAGCCGCGGCATCGCGATCTCGGCGGTCAGCGCCAGCCCGTCGTCTTCCGGTGCCACGGTGCAGCGCACCGACGACACGCCGGCCTCGGCCGCGGTGAAGGGACGGGTGGCAAGCGCGGCTGCGATCACCGGGTCCGGTGTCGTCGTGGTGGCGTCGAGCGTGCCGGACACCTTCAGTGTCGCCGGCAGGCAGACGTCGTGGCAGACGCCGATCTCGACCTCACCGTCGAGCCGCGCATCACCACCATCGGTCGCCACCGTCAGCGGCAGCACAACGCGGTCCGAGTAGCCGATCGAGCGCATTCCCGATTGCCGGAAGACGTGGGGCACCGGCCAGGTCACGTTTACGCCGCGCAGTCCGCTCGATCCTGACCAGTCGAACAGCGGGGGAATCCCGGCGTCGCCCGGAGCCCGCCAGTAGGTTTTCCACCCCGGTGCGAGCCGCAGCTCCAGCGCGGCGACGTGGGTGCCGTCGGCGGTGCGCCAGCCCGGACGCAGGGTGCCCGATACGACATCGGAGGGCACCTCCGCCGCGACAATGGCGGGCGCGGCGACGAGGGCGAGAGCTGCGAGAAGTCGATGCATCATGGCACGACTCATCGCGCGGGTTCCGTGAAATGAAAAGTCACGTTGCAGGGAAGTCGGCGTCGGCGCGGCCGTCTGCGTCGAAGCCGCAATGCAGGGCCCACGTGCCGTGCCTGCCAAGTGAAGGGCAGAAGGCGAAGCGTCCCGCGGCCCGCCCGGCTCAGCGGGTCCGCTGCACGCCCGTTCCGTGGCCAGGCGGGCGACCCGACGTCTTGCCGGACATTGCCGTGGCAAGCGGGCCGCCGTAGCGCTCACGCAAGACCGCCGTCCGCCCGGTGCCGTTCGGACAACCCGGCCCGCCCTTGCACGCTTCCCGGCAAGCGGCCATGTTCACGGGGACCGCACCGGAAAGCCGCACCATATGAATACAGCCGTGCCGTCCACGGATCTTGCCGGGAAACTCCTCATCGCCATGCCGAGCATGGGCGACCAGCGCTTCGCAAACAGCGTCGTGTTCGTGTGCGCCCATTCCGACGAAGGCGCGATGGGCCTGATCATCAACAAGGCCACGCCCGAGATCGACCTCGGAATGCTGCTCGAGCAGTTGTCGATCGACACCGACGAGCCGGTCGAGGGCGAGCCGGTGCATTTCGGCGGCCCGGTGGAGACCGGCCGCGGCTTCGTGCTTCACTCGCCGGACTACACCTCGGTCGTGACCACGCTGGAGGTCACCGATGCGTTCCACATGACCGCGACGCTCGACATCCTCGAGGAAATCGGCCGCGGCACCGGCCCGGCCGACCGCATCATGTGCCTGGGCTACGCCGGTTGGGGGCCGGGCCAGCTCGAAGCCGAGTTCGCGGAGAACGGCTGGCTGGTCTGCGAGGCCACGCGCGACCTGGTTTTCTCGACACCCGACGACGAGAAGTGGGGCGCTGCGCTTGCGACCCTCGGCGTCAACGCCGTGTCGCTGTCCTCGGAGGGCGGCCGCGCCTGAGGGCGCCGACCCGGCGCCGCCGCGCTTTTTCTCGTTGCCGTGCTTGGCGGAGGCAACCGCCTGCGCGGCCCTTCCGTGCAGACACGAGACCTCACCCCTTCCGGTAGGGATCCTTCGGCGCCCGGTCGTCGGAGAGCGTCGACTGCCGCCGCTCCACCAGCCGCTCGATGGCGTCGGCAAGATGCACCTCGGCGATGTGGTGGTCGCCGGCTTCCACGCGGATGCGGTGCGCCTCGATCATCACGTCGGCATGGCTCGCCCCCATCGGCGGCTCGAACTTGTAGGTCGCGAGCTCGATCAGCAGGCCGAGCGGGTCCTTGAAGTAGATCGAATCCATGAAGCCCCGGTCCTTGGGTCCGGAATGGCCGATCCCCCGGGCCTCGAGCCGCTCGGTCACCTGCAGCCACGTGGCGCGGCTGACGTTGAAGGCGAGGTGATGCACGCAGCCCGGATCGGTGGGCGTGCGGGAGTGCATCGGCTTGCGGCTCTCGTTGGTGAAGATCGTGATCAGCCGCCCGTCGCCGGGGTCGAAGTAAAGGTGGCCCTCGTCGGGATCGTCGAGATTGGGCTGGTCGAACACGAAGGGCATGCCGAGGACGCCCTCCCAGAAGTCGATCGAGGTCTGCCGGTCGGCGCCGGTCAGGGTGATGTGGTGCACGCCCTGCACCTGCAATTTCCGCATGATCGATCTTCTCCTGTGTCGATGTCTGGCCACGTCGCGATGATGCCCTTTTAGATAGCGGCAGGCGCGTGGCTTGCGAGGCCGCACGCGCGCGGAGACGTGGTGCATGAATGCACGGTAATGAGGATAGTGCGTATTGGTGTGCACAATCGCGATCCGCGTGTAGACGGCGACGCAGGCCCCGGCAAGTCAGGAACACCCGACGCGTGCAACGCTTCCGGGGGCATGCACTCCATGGTATAGTTCGATGCATTGTATTGAACTCGATAGCCACGCAAGGAATTCAGCCATGCCCGACGGCGACGTCGTTCCCGCGTCCGCGGCTTCCGCACCGGCGACCACGAAAGGCGCCGCCCGCTCCGAGCGCGGCACCTTCCGGCTGGCCGACCTTCATGCAGGCGGGCTCGATCCGCGGGGGCGGGAGGTGCAGGACATTCTCTGGGCCGTTGACGAGTTCAAGATCTACCGCACGGAGGCGGGGATCTCGCCATTCTTCTCCGACGACGACAAGACCGCCGCGCAGCAGAAACACATCTACCTTGGCCTCGGCGCCGACATCGCCGAGTTCAACCACCTCATCCACATCCTGAGGCCGCGCCTGAGCCTGCCCGGCCGGACCAAGCGCTGCGCGAACATCATCCATTACGAGCGAGAACTGGCGCGGTGCATCGCGCAGGCGCTGCTTGGCCAGCCGGAGCAGGCGCGCGCCTCGCTCGCCAATCTCAGCAACCGGCTGAGCGCGCGGATCCGCAACCATGCCCGGGTGGTCCACCTGCTCATCAACGTGATCCTCGTGGCCATTGCCATCGCGGGCGCGCTGATCTTCGCGCGCTCGGGCTACACGTCGGCGTTCGCCTTCGACGTCAAGGAGTTCTCGCTCGCGGTGATGATGGGCGCGGTCGGTGCGCTGTTCTCGACCACGGTCAGCCTGCAGAGCATGGAGGTCGATCCGACGGTCACCCAGACCATGCACTGGATCTACGGCGCGCAGCGCGTGCTGGTGGGGGCGATGGGGGCGCTCATCATCTATTTCGGGTTCCGGTCCGGCGTTCTGACCGGGCTGTTCCAGCCGCCGGGCGACGGACTCACGGTCGGACCGGGCCGCTTCGATCCCTACTGGCTGAGCTTCGTGTGCGTGCTGGCGGGTTTCTCCGAGCGGCTGGTGCCGAACCTTCTGAACGGTCACGCCGAGGCGATGACCGCCCGGAGCCGTGCCCGGGCCGATGCGCCGGCGCGCGGTGCCGGCGAAACCGACCGCGCGGCGGAGTCCTGACCCGCCCGGTGGGATGAAGTTTCGGGCAAGCCCACGCGCCGCGAAAGGGAGCGGATCACGTGGTGTTCCCGATATCGCGGCAACGCACGTAGATTCTGGTTCTATCGGGGGCGGTGATGCACGGTTCCGGCGGGCCGATCTTGCTTGGCTGTGAGACTACGGCAAGGGAGATCGGGACGCGCCAAACGTCACCAGTGAGATTGCGCGTGCCCAAAGCGTCAAGCCTCCCCACGGGCTCCCGTCCTAATGTACTTACGCGAAACGGGCGGCACCGGCCAAGCGGCACCGCCCGCTCCCCGGCGGCCCGTGGGGGACCGCCGGGCCTGCGCCGCTCCGATTGGGGTGCGGGCGACGCAAACCTCGCGATGAAAGGATCTGCAGGGGTCAGGTCGGTCCGGTCGTCGTGCCGTCCCGCGTCTGGTCAGCGTCCGGCTCGGCTGCGTCGCGACCGAGGGCAGGCTCCGCGCGCATCGGCGCCGGACCGGGGCCGGCGACGAATGCTCCGGCCATCGCGAAGCGGCCGGCGCGCAGACGTGTTTTCGGATCGGGCATCATTCACTCCTTGGACGCGTGTTATCATATCGCGCGCGACACAAAAGAGTTCCGGCACCGACCTGACAGGTTCGTGAGCGTTCAAGCAATGCGCTGCATTCGAACGAAAAAAGGCCCGGGCCTCCTTCGAGGTCCGGGCCTGCGCCGTCATGTCCTTGGAAAGCGGATCAGTTGGGGATCTCGCCCGTCAGACCCTCGACGTAGAAATCCATACCGAGGAGGGTCTCGTCGGTCGCGGTCTCGCCCTCGGCGAGCCACTCGGAGCCGTCCTGGCGATTGATGGGGCCGGTGAAGGGGTGGTACTCGCCCGACGCGATGCGCTCTTTGAGGTCGAGCGCCTCGGCCTTCAGTTCTTCCGGCACGGCGCTGGAAATCTCGCCGATCTCGACCATGCCCTCGTCGATGCCGTGCCAGACTTGCTGGCTTTCCCAGGTGCCATCGATCACCGCGCCGACGCGGTCGATGTAGTAGGGCGCCCAGTTGTCGATGATCGACGACACGCGCGGTTCGGGACCGTATTCCGACATGTCCGAGGCCTGGCCGAAGGTGATCACGTCGCCGGCCTCCTGTGCGGCGGCCTGGGGCGCGGTGGAGTCGGTGTGCTGAAGGATCACGTCGTTGCCGTTCTCGATCAGGGCACGCGCGGCATCGGCTTCCTTGGCGGGGTCGAACCAGGTGTAGGCCCAGACGACGTTGAACTCGACGTCCGGGTTCACCTTCTTGGCGTGGATGTAGGCCGCGTTGATGCCGCGGATGACCTCGGGGATCGGGAACGACGCGATGTAGCCGACCTTGTTGGTCTCGGTCATCGAGCCCGCGATATGGCCCTGGATCGCGCGGCCCTCGTAGAAGCGCGCCGAATAGGTCGAGACGTTGTCGGCGGTCTTGTAGCCGGTGGCGTGCTCGAACTTCACGTCCGGAAACTGCGCGGCGACCTCGACCGTGGGGTCCATGAAGCCGAACGAGGTGGTGAAGATGATGTCCGCGCCCGAAAGCGCCATCTGGGTGATTGCGCGGGTGGCGTCGGCGCCCTCGGGCACGCTCTCCTGGTAGACGGTCTCGACCTGATCGCCGTATTCCTCTTCGACGGCGAGGCGGGCCTGGTCGTGCTCGTAGGTCCAGCCGCCGTCGCCGATCGGGCCGACGTAGATGAAGCCGGCCTTGACGGGGTCGTCCTGGGCGAAGGCGGGGGCTGCGGCGGTCGCGGCGAGGATCGCGGCGCTGGCCAGAAGGGTTCTGCGGTTCATGGAAAGTCTCCCCTGGTGGTCTGCTTGGTTATCGGTGTCGGCTTTGCGTCGGCCCGGATCATCGACATGGAACCGGGCCGAGGGCAAGCTCTGCGCGACGTCACACTGCCGTTTGCGTAGGCATGTGCGCGCGGATTGGGCAGGCGTCGCGGGTCACTGGCTGGCGTGGAACGGCCGGCCGAGCGAGCCGGGCGCGCCGTGGTGGCCGCGGGCCGAGATCACGACCAGCACGAGGATCGTCACCAGGTAGGGCGAGGCCGACAGCAGCGCGACGGGCACCTGCGCCCCCGCGGCCTGAAGGTTCAGCTGCAGCACCGTGACGCCGCCGAAGAGGTAGGCGCCGACCAGCACCCACCACGGCCGCCACGAGGCGAAGACGACGATGGCCAGCGCGATCCAGCCCGCGCCGGCGGTCATGCCCTCGGTCCATTGCGGCACCCGGACGAGGCTGAGATACGCCCCGCCGAGACCCGCGCAGGCGCCGCCGAAGAAGATCGCCGCCAGCCGGATGCGGATCACCTTGTAGCCGAGGGCGTGGGCCGCGTCGTGGTTTTCGCCCGCCGCGCGCAGGATCAGGCCAGCGCGGGTGTAACGCAGGAAGGCCCAGACGCCCGCCACCAGCGCCAGCGCGACGTAGACCATAATGTCGTGGCCGAAGACCAGCCGGCCGACCACCGGCAGGTCCGTCAGCGGTCCGAGGTCGATGCGCGGCAGGGTGGGGGACTTCATGCCCTCGTAGGGTTTGCCGATCAGCGCCGAGAGGCCGAGCCCCACCAGCGTCAGGCCAAGCCCGGTGGCCACCTGGTTCGACAGGAAGACCTGCGTGAGCACGCCGAAGGTCAGCGACAGCACCGCCGAGGCGAGCGCCGCCGCGGCGAAGCCCGGCAGCGGCGCGCCGGTGTTCACCGCAACGGCAAAGCCCACCACGGCGCCCGTGACCATCATCCCCTCGACCCCGAGGTTCAGCACGCCCGAGCGTTCCACCACCAGCTCGCCGATGGCGGCGAACAGGATCGGTGTCGCCGAGACCATGACCGACGCCAGAAGCAGGACCGGGTTGATCGAGCCGAAATCCATCACGCCGCCTCCCGCGCAGTCGGCCTCAGCCGGTAATGAGTGAACACGTCGACGCCCAGCAGAAAGAACAGCAGCATCCCCTGGAACAGCTGGATCGACGCGCCGGGCACGCCCAGCATGAGCTGTGCGAGCTCGCCGCCGATATAGGTAAGCGCCATCAGCAGGCCCGCGAACAGGATGCCCACTGGGTGCAGCCGCCCGAGGAACGCCACGATGATCGCCGTGAACCCGTAGCCCGAGTTGAAGTCGATCGAGATCTGGCCCGCCGGGCCCGCGACCTCGAAGAGCCCCGCCGCGCCCGCGAGCGCCCCGGCGGTGCCGAGGCAGAAGATCACGATGCGCGCGGGGCTGACGCCTGCGAGTCGGGCCGCCTTCGGTGCCGCGCCCGACAGCCGGACCTGGAAGCCGAGGATGTGACGCGACAGCAGAACGTAAGCCAGGATCACCGCTATGAAGGCCGCGACCACGCCCCAGTGCATCCCCGTGCCCGAAATCAGCTCGCGGTTCGCGGATGCGTCCCACTGCGCGAGGTTGCGCGAGCCGGGAAAGCCCATGCCCTCGGGGTTCCGCAACAGACCCGACGAGACCGAAGCGAGGATCGACTCGGCCACGTAGACCAGCATCAGCGACACGAGGATCTCGTTCGTGCCGAAGCGCGTCTTGAAGAGTGCGGGGATCATCGCCCAGACCCAGCCGCCAAGTCCGCCTGCGATCACCATCAGCGGAAAGATCAGGACCGACTCGGAGGGGTAGAAGATCAGACCGGCGCCCGCGCCGCAGATCGCGCCCATGATGTACTGGCCCTCGGCGCCGATGTTCCACACGCCGGCACGGAAGCCCAGCGACAGGCCGATGGCGATCAGGATAAGCGGCCCGGCCTTCACCAGCAGCTGCGGCCGCGAATAGGACGCGAACTGCGGATTGAAGAGCGGGTCCCAGAAGATCGTGCGGATCGCGGCCACCGGGTCGACACCGAGCGCGGCGAACATCGCACCACCCACGATCATGGTCAGCAGCACCGCCATCAGCGGAGCCATCGCGGACCAGAAGGTGGAGGGCTGGCGGCGTTTCTCGAGCCGGATCATGGGCGGGCTCTCCGGATGGCGGGGGGCGTCGGATCAGGCATGGTGGGCCGCCTCCATGTCGTGGGCGCCGCCCATCATCAGGCCGATCTTCTCGAGGCTCAGCTCGGAGACCGGGCGGGCAGGCGACAGCCGCCCCTCGTTCAGCGCGGCGAAGCGGTCCGCGACCTGCATCAGCTCGTCGAGATCCTGGCTGATGACGAGGATCGCGGCGCCCTCCGCGGCCAGGTCCAGAAGCGCCTGCCGGATCGCGGCGGCGGCTGCAGCGTCGACGCCCCAGGTCGGCTGGTTCACCACCAGAAGGTCAGGCCGCTGGAGGATCTCGCGCCCGATGACGAATTTCTGCAGGTTGCCGCCCGACAGCGCCCGCGCGGCGGTGCCGGTGCCCGGCGTGCGGACGTCGAAGGCGTCGATGACCTTTTGTGCAAAGCCCCGCGCGGCGGACCAGTCGATCAGCCCGCGCGACACCAGCCCCTCGCGCCGCGCGCCGGTCAGGACAGCGTTCTCGGTCAGGCTCATGTCCGGCGCGGCGGCGTGGCCCAGCCGTTCCTCGGGCGCGCAGAGAAGACCCGCGTCGCGCCGCGCCATCGGTCCCGCGCGGCTGATGTCGCGGCCGGCGAAGGCGATGGTGCCCGCCGGGGCCAGCCGCTCGCCCGAAAGCGCGGCCAGAAGCTCGTCCTGCCCGTTGCCGGCGACCCCGCCGACGCCCAGCACCTCGCCCCGGCGCACCGATAGCGATACGTCGCGCAGCGGCGTGCCGAAGGCGCCCGGCGCGGCCAGCGACAGGCCGGTGACCTCGAGCAGCACGTCACCGGTGCTGTGGGCGCGGCCCTCGGGCATCTCGAAGGAGGAGCCGACCATCATCTCGGCCAGCGCCCGCGCGGTCTGCTCCGACGGGGTGCAGGTGTCGACCTTCTGACCCTGCCGCAGGATCGTGGCGGTGTCGCAGAGCGCCCGGATCTCGTCGAGCTTGTGCGAGATGTAGAGGATCGAGCGCCCCTCGTCCTTGAGCTGGCGCAGCGTGGCAAAGAGGATTTCCACCTCCTGCGGCGTCAGCACAGAGGTCGGCTCGTCCATGATCAGAAGCTGCGGCTCCTGCAGCAGGCAGCGCACGATCTCGACCCGCTGACGCTCGCCCGCCGACAGCGTGCCCACGGTGCGGAACGGGTCGAGCGGCAGGCCGTATTCCTCGGAAACCTCGCGGATGCGGCGCGCAAGGTCGCGGGTCGGCGGCGGCGCCTCCATCCCGAGCGCGACGTTCTCGGCCACCGACAGCGCGTCGAAAAGCGAGAAGTGCTGGAACACCATCGCCACGCCGGCGCGCCGGGCTTCCGATGGCTCGGACGGCGCGAAGGTTTTGCCGCGCAGCTGCATGGCGCCGGAATCGGGCGTGACGAGGCCGTAGATCATCTTGACCAGCGTCGACTTGCCCGCGCCGTTCTCGCCCAAGAGCGCGTGGATCTCGCCCTCGCCGATGTCGAACGAGACGTCGTCGTTCGCGACGACGCCGGGATAGGCCTTGGTCAGGCCCGTCAGGCGGAGGAGCGCATCGGCCACTGTGATCTGTCCCTGTCGTTTTTCCGGTCGAGTAGGTCGGCGGCCACGCCGAGTGCAATGGCCTGCGGGTGCTTGCCGAGAGATTTGCGACCGATCGGACACTGAATGCGCGCGATCGCGGCATCCGCGTGGCCGAGCGCCCGGAGCCGCGACGCGAAGCGCGCCCGCTTCGTGTCCGACCCGATCAGCCCCGCGTGCCCGAACCCGTGGGCTAGCAGCGTATGGCAGAGCGAGAGGTCGATCTCGTGGCTGTAGGTCAGCACGAGGTGCCAGGCGTTCCTCGGCGCCAGCGCGACCGCGCGCGCCGGATCGGCAGCGGGCAGGCAGCGCACGCCGTCGGGGGCCGTGTCCGGGAAACGCTCGGGTGCGGTGTCGATCCAGGTCAGCGCGAAGTCGGGCAGGGGAGCCAGCGCGCCGGCAATGGCGCGTCCGACGTGGCCCGCCCCCCAGAGCCAGAGCGGAACACTGTCGTGCGCCAAGGGCTCCACGAACCAGCCCTGCACGAGCTGCGGCGCCAGCGCGGCCCCGGTCGACCGCGCCGCGTCCACGATCCGCGCGACCGCCAGCGGCATCTCTCCGGCCCCCCGCGCCACCACGGGCCCATCGAGCGCGACGAGGCGCGCGGCGTCCCAGCGCTCGGTCAGAAGCGTCACCGCCCCGCCGCAGCACTGGCCAAGCGAAGGCCCCAGCGGATGCCGGGTCAGCCCGTCGCGGTCGAAGGCGAGGCGCGCGGCCTCCAGTTCCAGCGCGCCGCCGCCGATGGTGCCGGACTGACCGCCCGGCCACACCAGCATCGACGCGCCGACCTCGCGCGGGGCCGAGCCCGCGACCTCGGCGACGACGACCCGGGCCACGTGGCCGTGGGCGGCCACCGCCGCGGCGATTTCCTCGCGGTCAAACGCCATCGCGCACCCGGCTCACCGCCTCCAGCACGCGTTCGGGCGTCGCCGGCGCGTCGAGCGCCGGGTAACCCGGGCCGCAGGACGCCACCGCGTCCGACAGCGCGAGGAAGGCCGACATGCCCAGCATGAAGGGCGGCTCGCCAACCGCCTTCGAGCGATAGATCGTCTCTTCCCGGTTGGACCCCTCCCAGAGCGCGACGTTGAACACCCGTGGCCGGTCCGAACAGGCGGGGATCTTGTAGGTCGACGGCGCATGGGTCCGAAGGCGGCCGTCGCCGTCCCAGACCAGCTCCTCGGTCGTCAGCCAGCCCGCGCCCTGCACGAAACCGCCCTCGATCTGCCCGATGTCGATGGCCGGGTTCAGCGAGGCGCCCGCATCATGGAGGATGTCCGTGCGCAAGAGCTTGTACTCGCCGCTCAGCGTGTCGATCACCACCTCGGTGCAGGCCGCGCCGTAGGCGAAGTAGTAGAACGGCCGGCCCTGGCCCCGGATGCGGTCCCACTGCAGCTTGGGCGTGCGGTAGTAGCCCGTGGCCGACAGCGACACGCGCCCCTCGTAGGCAAGTTTCGCCGCCGCGTCGAAGGCGTAGCTCTCGCCGCCCACGTGAACGCGCCCGCCCTCGAAGCGCACCACCGACCGGTCGGTCTGGTGGCGCTCGGCGAGATGCGCGGCGATGCGGTCGCGGATGGTGTCGCAGGCGGCCTTCACCGCCATGCCGTTCAGGTCCGAGCCCGACGAGGCCGCGGTGGCCGAGGTGTTGGGCACCTTGCCGGTGTCGGTCGCGGTAATCTTCACCCGCTCCAGCCCCACGCCGAAGCGCGCCGCCGCCACCTGCGCAACCTTCTGGAACAGGCCCTGTCCCATCTCGGTGCCGCCATGGTTCAGGTGGATCGAGCCGTCCTGGTAGACGTGCACCAGCGCGCCCGCCTGGTTGAGATGCGACAGCGTGAACGAGATGCCGAACTTCACCGGCGTCAGCGCGAGCCCTTTCCTGAGGATAGGGTTCGCCGCGTTCCACTCGGCGACGCGGGCGCGCCGCCCGGCATAGTCGCAGCTCTCCGCGAGGCGTTCGGTGATGCCGTGCAGGATGAAATCCTCCACCGCCATGCCGTAAGGGGTGGTTTGCACGCCCGCGGGCGCAGCGGGCGCGCCGCCCTCGGGCACCGAGCCCACCGCCCCGCGCGAGGCCACGTCCAGCGCGTCGTCTCCGGGCAGCCCGGCGGTGGCGTCCGCGCCGTCCCCCGGCTTCTTCTCGTCGGAAATACTCTCCGGGGGGGCGCCGGAGGCGCGGGGGGCGGACAGCCCCCCTCCGTCGGCCTCCGCGTAGTAGTTCCGCCGGCGCAGCTCGAGAGGATCGAGCCCGAGCACGTGGGCGGCGTGGTCCATCACCCGCTCGATCCCCAGCATCCCCTGCGGGCCGCCGAAACCGCGGAAGGCGGTGGCGCTCTGGGTGTTGGTCTTGAGCCGGTGGCTCTCGATCCGCGCGGCGGGCAGGTTGTAGGCGTTGTCGGCATGCAGCATCGCGCGGTCGGCCACCGGCAGCGAGAGGTCCTGCGCCCAGCCGCAGCGGATGTAATGCTCGAACTCCACCCCGAGCATGCGGCCCTCGTCATCGAAGCCCGCGCGATACTCGATGCGCGCATCGTGGCGCTTGCCGGTGATGACGAAATCGTCGTCGCGGTCGTACCGCATCCGGCAGGGGCGTCCCGTGATCCGCGCGGCCACGGCGCAGGCGACCGCCAGCGCGTTTCCCTGGCTTTCCTTGCCGCCGAAGCCGCCGCCCATCCGCCGGGTCTCGACCCGGACGCCGTGCATCGGGATGCCCAGGGCCTCGGCCACCTTGTGCTGGATCTCGGTCGGATGCTGGGTGGAGGCGTGGACGATCATGTCCCCGCCTTCCTGCGGCAGCGCGAGCGAGGCCTGACCCTCGAGGTAGAAATGCTCCTGCCCGCCCATGGTGATCTGGCCCGACACCACGTGCGGCGCGCCGTCGATGGCCTCTCCGGCGTCGCCCTTCTCCCAGATGCGGGGGCCTTCTTCGAAGCGCGATTCGGCGTCCAGCGCATCGTCCACGTCGAAAATGGCATCGCGCGAGCGGGTCTCGAACCCGGCGAGCCGCGCGGCTTTGCGCGCGGCGAGGTGCGAGGTCGCGACCACGAGGAACACCGGCTGGCCGAGGTAATGCACGGTGCCGCCCGACAGCAGCGGCTCGTCGTGGACCGAGGGGGAGACGTCGTTGGCGTGTGGCAGGTCGGCGGCCTCCAGCACCGCAATCACGCCGGGCGCGGCGCGCACGGGCGCGAGGTCGAGCGAGGCGATGCGCCCCGCCGCGATGGGCGACAGGCCGAAGGCGAGGTGCAGGCAGTCGCGCGGCGCCGGGATGTCGTCGACATAGCGCGCGGCGCCGGTGACGTGCAGGCGCGCGGCGTCGTGGGGCAGGGGCTTGGCGATGCTCATGGTGCCACCTCCAGAACGTCGACCGCCGCGCCCAGATCCTCGAGCAGGTAGCGCGACAGCAGGTTGCGGGCGGCGTTCAGCCGGTAGCCGGCCGAGGCGCGCATGTCCGATAGCGGCTGGAAGTCCCTCTCCCAGGCCTCCCACGCAGCGGCGATAGCCTCTTCGCCCCAGCGCACGCCCAGAAGCGCCTCTTCCACGTGGCGCGCGCGTTTGGGGATCGCGGCCATGCCGCCGAAGGCGATGCGCGCCCAGCCGACGCGGCCCTCGTCGTCCACGCCGATGTCGAAGGCGCCGCAGACAGCCGAGATGTCCTGATCGAAACGCTTGGACAGCTTCCAGACCTTCAGGCGCGGCGCGCGGGCGGGCAGGCTGATCGCCTCGACGACCTCGCCGGGGCGCAGGTCCTGCTTGCCGTAGTCGATGAAGAAGTCCTCGATGGGCATCTCGCGGCGTCCGTCGCGGTGCGCCAGGTGCAGGATCGCGCCGAGTGCGATGAGCGCGGGCGGGTTGTCCCCGATGGGCGAGCCGTTGGCGATGTTGCCGCCGATGGTCGCCGCCGCACGCACCTGCGCCGAGCCGTAGCGGCGGATCATCTCGGCGTAGTCCGGGTGGTGCTCGACCATCAGGCGATGCACGCGGTCCATCGTGACGCCCGCGCCGATGCGAAGCCGCTCGCCGTCGTCCTCGATCCGCTGAAGATCGGCGCAGCGGTTGAGGAAGATCACGTCGTCGAGGTCACGCAGGTCCTTGGTCACCCAGAGGCCCACGTCGGTGGCTCCGGCGATCAGCGTCGCCTCGGGCCGGGCGGCGGTCTCTTCCAGCAGGGCCTCGAGCGTCGCGGGCGCGTAGCGCGCGGCCTCGACCGAGGGCAGCGCCGCGTCGCGCATCCAGGCAGGCACCGGCGCGTCGGCGGCGTCCTCGGCGGCGCGCACGATGGGCGCGTAGCCGGTGCAGCGGCAAAGGTTGCCCGCGAGCGCGTCGTCGTGGCCGCGGTCTCCGCGGGCATGGGCGGTGGCCATGGCGACCACGAAGCCCGGTGTGCAGAAGCCGCACTGGCTGCCGTGCCGATCGATCATCGCCTGCTGCACCGGGTGCAGCGCACCATCCGGGCCCGAAATACCCTCGACCGTGCGCACCGCCTTGCCGTGCAACTGGGGCAGGAACAGGATGCAGGCGTTGAGGGCGCGGGGACCGTCCTCGTCGGTGACCATGACGGTACAGGCGCCGCAATCGCCCTCGTTGCAGCCCTCCTTGGTGCCGCACAGGCCGCGGTCCAGCCGCAGCCAGTCCAGCAGGGTCTGTGTCGCCGCGGCGTCGCGCAGCGTGATCCTCTCTCCGTTCAGAAGAAAGTCGATGTCCATGATGAAAGCCTGCCGCGTTACCGATCGCCCGTTGGTCGTGCGCGCCCTCGATGCGGCGTAGAAGGCGGCGGGCCGGTCGTGATGTGTTCCGGGGATCGACGCTAGGGGGCGGGGGCCGGGCTTGGCAAGAAAAAACCGGAGGCCGCGCCGGCCGACGGCGCGTCGATGCCCGAGAAACGGGCGGTCGTCGGGAGGGTCAGGCGGGCGTGCGGGCGCCCGCTCGCGTCACTCGGTGGCCGGCTCGGAACCGTCCTGGATCGCCTCGCCCGTGTTCTCGAGCGCCTCGCCGACGCTGTCCTGCGCGCCGTCGATGGCCTGTTCGCCCTCCGGGCTGAGTTGCAGGAACCCGAAGAAGATCAGCACGGCGATCACGGCGACGATGAGGATGACAAGGCCGAGAAGGGTGCGCATCGGGAATACTCCGTGAGGGGCAGGGACGCGGATCAAACGCCGATTGGGCGATCCGTGTTCCCCTCCCCGCATCCGAGGCTTTCGCCCGCCGGAGCCACAACATAATGTGGCGCCATGACAGCCGATCCCCGATTCATCCACCTGCGCGTTCACACCGAATATTCCCTGCTGGAGGGCGCCGTGCGGCTCAAGAAGCTGCCCGGCCTCTGCGAGGCGATGGGGATGCCGGCGGTCGCGGTGACCGACACCAACAACCTGTTCTCGGCGCTCGAATTCTCGGTGACCGCGTCGGGCGCGGGCGTTCAGCCCATCATCGGCTGCCAGGTCGACGTGCGCTACGTCGACCCGCAGCCGGGCGAGCGGCCGCGCGATCCGGCGCCGGTGGTGCTGCTGGCGCAGAACGAGGCCGGGTATCTCAACCTGATGAAGCTCAACTCGTGTCTCTACCTGCGCGGTGACGGCGAACTCGCGCACGTGACGCTCGAAGAGTTCGAGGCCCACGCGGAGGGGCTGATCTGCCTCAGCGGCGGTCCGGACGGGCCCGCGGGGATGCTTCTGCGACAGGGCAGCCGGGGCGCGGCCGAGGCGATGCTCGTGCGCCTGCACGCGGCCTTCGGCGACCGGCTCTACGTCGAGCTACAGCGCCACCCCGGCGAGGAGGGCCAGCCGCAATCGGAACGTCTGACCGAACGCGGCTTCGTCGAGATGGCCTACGAGATGGGCCTGCCGCTGGTGGCCACGAACGACGTCTACTTCCCCAAGTCGGACATGTACGAGGCCCACGACGCGCTGATCTGCATCGCCGACGGTGCCTATGTCGACCAGCAGGACGAACGTCGGCGCCTGACGCCGCAGCATTATTTCAAGTCGCCGCAGGAGATGGTCACCCTGTTCGCGGACCTTCCCGAGGCGATCGAGAACACGGTCGAGATCGCGAAGCGCTGCGCCTACAAGGCCGAGAAACGGGCGCCGATCCTGCCGCGCTTCGCCGACGACGAGGTCGAGGAACTGCGCCGCCAGGCCAACGAGGGCCTGCAGAAGCGACTTGCCGTGATCCCCCATGCGGTGCCTGTCGAGGACTACCAGAAGCGGCTCGACTTCGAACTTGGCATCATCGAGGGGATGGGCTTTCCGGGCTACTTCCTGATCGTGGCCGACTTCATCAAGTGGGCCAAGGAGCACGATATTCCGGTGGGGCCGGGGCGTGGTTCGGGCGCGGGCAGCCTTGTCGCCTACGCGCTGACGATCACCGACCTCGATCCGCTGCGCTACTCGCTGCTGTTCGAGCGGTTCCTCAACCCCGAACGTGTCTCGATGCCGGACTTCGACATCGACTTCTGCATGGACCGGCGCGAGGAAGTCATCCAGTACGTGCAGGGCAAGTACGGTCGCGACCGCGTGGCGCAGATCATCACCTTCGGCGCGCTGCTGTCCAAGGCCGCTGTGCGTGACGTGGGGCGCGTGCTGCAGATGCCCTACGGCCAGGTGGACCGCCTGTCCAAGATGATCCCGGTGGAGGGGGTGAAACCCGTCTCGATCGAGCAGGCGCTTCGCGACGAGCCGCGCCTGAAGGAAGAGGCCCGCAACGAGGAGGTCGTCGACCGTCTGCTGACCTACGGCCAGCAGGTCGAGGGCCTGTTGCGGAACGCCTCGACCCACGCGGCGGGCGTGGTCATCGCCGACCGGCCCACCGACGAGCTGGTGCCGCTCTACCAGGATCCGCGCTCGGACATGCCGGCGACCCAGTTCAACATGAAGTGGGTAGAGCAGGCGGGCCTCGTGAAGTTCGACTTCCTCGGCCTCAAGACCCTCACGGTGATCCAGAACGCCATCGACCTGATTCACAAGTCCGGCCGCGACCTGCACGTGTCGCAGGACGGCGCGACGATCTACGAGCCGTTCGAGGGGGCCGAGAACGACATCGGGCAGATCCCCCTGGATGATCCGATCACCTACGAGCTCTACGCTCGCGCCAAGACCGTCGCGGTGTTCCAGGTGGAAAGCTCGGGCATGATGGACGCGCTCAAGCGCATGAAGCCCACCTGCATCGAGGACATCGTGGCGCTCGTGGCGCTCTACCGTCCGGGTCCGATGGAGAACATCCCGGTCTACTGCGACGTCAAGAACGGAAAGCGCGAGCGGGCGGGCATCCATTCCTCCATCGACCACGTTCTCGACGAGACGCAGGGCATCATCGTCTACCAGGAACAGGTGATGCAGATCGCGCAGGAGATGGCGGGCTACAGCCTTGGCGGCGCCGACCTGCTGCGCCGCGCCATGGGCAAGAAGATCCAGGAGGCGATGGACGCCGAGCGGCCCAAGTTCATCGACGGCGCCAAGGCCAACGGCGTCGACGACGACAAGGCGCTCGAGGTCTGGAACCTGCTCGACAAGTTCGCCAACTACGGCTTCAACAAGTCGCACGCGGCGGCCTACGCGGTGGTCAGCTACCAGACGGCGTGGCTCAAGGCGAACCACCCGGTCGAGTTCATGGCCGGCGTGATGAACTGCGATATCCACCTGACCGACAAGCTGGCGATCTATTTCGAGGAGGTCCGCAAGGGCCTCAAGCTGCCGTGGGTCGCGCCCTGCGTGAACCGCTCGATCGAGACCTTCGACGTGGTGGACGGAGAGCTGGTCTATGCGCTGGGCGCTCTCAAGAACGTGGGCCTCGACGCGATGCGGCTGGTGGTCGAGGGCCGCGCCGGCAAGCCCTTCGCGACGATCTACGACTTCGCCCGGCGCGTCGACCTGAAGCGCGTGGGCAAGCGTCCGCTCGAGATGATGGCGCGGGCCGGAGCCTTCGACCAGCTCGACCGCAACCGGCGCCGGGTGTTCGACGGGCTCGACGCGCTGGTCGCCTACTCGGCCGCGGTGCACGAGCAGAAGAACTCGAACCAGGTGTCTCTTTTCGGCGAGGCGGGCGACGATCTGCCCGAACCCCGGATGCCCCCGGCGAACGACTGGCTGCCCGCCGAGCGGCTGGCCGAAGAGTTCAAGGCGGTGGGCTTCTACCTCTCGGGCCATCCGCTCGACGACTACATGGGCCCGCTCAAGCGCAAGCAGGTGATGACCCTCGACGAGGTGATGAAGAAGGCCGAGGGCGCGCCCCTGGTGGCCAAGATGGCGGGTGTCGTGGCCGGCCGGCAGGAGCGCAAGTCCGCCCGCGGCAACCGCTTCGCCTTCGCGCAGCTCTCGGACCCGACCGGCGCCTACGAGGTGACGCTGTTCTCGGAGACCCTGGAAAAGAGCCGTGATTTCCTCGAGACCGGATCGAAGGTCATGGTCACCGTCGAGGCGACGATGGAGAGCGACCAGCTGAAACTGCTGGGCCGTTCGGTCGCGCCGGTGGACGTGGCGGTGGCCGATGCGGGGACGGCCGGCATGCGGATCTACATCGAGGACGCACTGGCGGTCAGCCACATCGCCTCGGTCCTGAGCCGCGCCTCCGACCAGTTGCCGCGCGCGGGCCGCGGCCCGGTCAGTGTGCTGCTGAGCGACGCGGCACTGCCGGGCGAGGTGGAGATCGATCTGGGCGAGGAGTTTCCGGTCACCCCCGAGATCAAGGGGGCCGTGAAATCCCTCTCGGGCGTTCTCGCGGTCGAGGAGGTCTGATCCGCCGGGGCGCGGCCCTGCGCGGGCCGCGCGCACGTCGCCCCGGGGGCAGGCCCCCGGACCCCCTGTCCGCCGCTGGCGCGCCGGACGTCGCGTGACGCGGAGCGGGCCAGATCCGAGCGAACGGCGAATGTGCGGCCGTCATCCCGGTCGCGGGGCGTCAGGTGTTAGGGGCGGAAAGATTAACCGTGCGCTGCCGGCCACGCCCGTCGATCCGCGCCCTGCGACGGAAACGGCAAATCCGGGATGTGAGGCGGATCGCGCGGCCCTGTACCGGGCGGCGGCGGACCGGCCGTCAGTAATGCGGCGGGCGCTCGTTGGTGTAGACTTGGCTGCCCGAGCCGTCGGCCTCGCGCTCGGCCTCGCGCCGCAGGAGCATGTCCACGCGGGCGGCGAGGCGGGCGATCTCGGTGTCCTGCCGCGCCACCACCTCGGACAGGTCGTCGACCTGCCGGGTCAGTTCGGCGATGTGGGACTCGAGGCGATCGGTGTCTGACATGGATCCGCGATAGCGCCCCGCGCGCGGCCGCGCAATGGCGGCTTGCTTGCCCCGGCGGGACCGAGCGGCTAAAGGGGCCGCGCACTTCCCTCTCAGACAGGTCAGGCACATGGCCAAGCCGAAGAAACAGCCCCGTCCCAAGGCCGAGACGCCCAAGGGCTTCCGCGACTATTTCGGCGCGGAGGTCACCGAGCGCGGCGACATGCTCGCCAAGATCGCGGCGGTCTACCATCGCTACGGGTTCGAGGCGCTGGAAAGCTCGGCGGTCGAGACCGTGGAGGCGCTGGGCAAGTTCCTGCCCGACGTGGACCGCCCGAACGAGGGGGTCTTCGCCTGGCAGGAGGCCGATGACGACGGCCGCGGCGACTGGCTGGCTCTGCGTTACGATCTGACCGCGCCGCTCGCCCGCGTTTACGCCCAGCACCGCAACGACCTGCCGACGCCCTATCGCCGGTTCGCGATGGGTCCCGTGTGGCGCAACGAGAAGCCGGGACCGGGGCGCTTCCGCCAGTTCTACCAGTGCGATGCGGACACCGTGGGGGCGCCGTCGGTGGCCGCCGACGCCGAGATCTGCGCGATGCTGGCGGATACGCTGGAAGAGGTCGGCATTCCGCGCGGCGACTACCTGATCCGCGTGAACAACCGGAAGGTTCTGAACGGGGTTCTGGAGGCCATGGGGCTCGAGGACGACACCCAGAAGGACGCCGTGCTGCGGACCATCGACAAGTTCGACAAGGTCGGAGAGGCGGGCGTGCGCGAACTGCTCGGTGCGGGGCGCAAGGATCAGTCGGGCGCGTTCATCGACGGCGTGGGACTCGGCAAAACGCAGATCGAACCTGTGATGGGTTTCTTGAATTCATTCGCTGTTGTTCAGGACAAACTTGCCCAAGAGGCTTCTCGAGCGTTTCAAGAAGGCGATGAAGCGAGAGGAAGAAAGCTCGAAAGTGCTCGTCACTGCGTCGCTCCAGAATTCAAGAATCATCCAGAAATTGCAGCAAATGCCGAAGCAGCGCGCATCTGGAATACCCGCGTTTTAGATCATCTGCGTACCATTATCGGTGACTCCGGAGTTGGGTTCGCAGGCGTCGAGGAATTGACAGAAATTGCGGACCTTCTGGCGGCGCAGGGCTACGCCGCGGACCGCATCCGTATCGACCCTTCCGTCGTGCGCGGTCTAGGCTATTACACTGGCCCGGTATTTGAGGCCGAGCTGACCTTCGAGATCACCGACGAGAAGGGCCGGCCGCGCCAGTTCGGCTCGGTCGCGGGCGGCGGGCGCTATGACGACCTGGTGAAGCGCTTCACCGGGCAGGCGGTGCCCGCGACGGGGGTGTCGATCGGTGTCGACCGTCTTCTGGCGGCGCTGCGCGCGACGGGCCGCGTCGGCGGGCAGGCCGAGGGGCCGGTCGTGGTCACCGTGATGGACCGCGCGCGCATGGCCGACTACCAGGCGATGGTGGCCCGGCTGCGGCAGGCGGGGATCCGGGCCGAGGTCTATCTCGGCAACCCCAAGAACTTCGGAAACCAGCTCAAGTACGCCGACCGGCGCGGATCGCCCGCCGCGGTCATCGCGGGCTCGGACGAGTTCGAGCGCGGCGTGGTGCAGATCAAGGACCTCGTGCTGGGCGCGCAGATCGCCGAGACCGCGACGCTCGATGAGTGGAAGGAGCGGCCCTCGCAGTTCGAGTGCACGCTGGACGACATGGTCGAGCGCGTGCGCGCCATCGTGGACGGCGAGGCATGAGCCGCGCCGAGGCCCGCGATCTGGCCGCGCGGTTCTGCGCGGCGTTCGAGACGGCCGGCGCCGTGCCGGTGGATTGCGACATCCTGCAATCGGCGGAGACGCTGCTCGATCTTTACGGAGAGGACATCCGCAGCCGCGCCTACGTCACGCAGGACCCGGCGCTGGGCGAGCGGATGCTGCGCCCGGACTTTACGGTGCCGGTGGTCGAGGCGCACATGCGCGACGGCGCCGAGCCCGCGCGCTATACCTATGCCGGCGAGGTCTTCCGCCGGCAGGAGGACGACCCCGAGCGCGCGCCGGAATACATCCAGGCGGGCTACGAGATCTTCGACGGCCGCGATGCCGAGGACGCCGACGCGGCCGTCTTCGCGCGCTTCGCCGAGCTTCTGGCGGAGTGGGAGCTGACGCCCGCCACCGGCGACATCGGCATTCTCAGCGCGGCGATCCGCGGGCTCGAGACGTCCGAGCGCCGCCGCTCCGCCCTCCTGCGCCACATCTGGCGGCCGCGGCGGTTCCGCGCGCTCCTCGACCGCTATGCCGGCCGCACGCCGGTGCCCGCGACCCGGACGGCGCTGCTCGAGGCTGCGAACCCGATGGCCGCCGCGGGGCCGATGATCGGGCGCCGCACCGAGGCCGAGATTAGCGACCGGCTCGTCGCGCTGCGCGAGGACGCGGCCGAGCCGCCGCTGTCCGACGGGCAGGTGGATCTGATCGAGACGCTCCTGAAGGTGTCCGAGACCTGCCCCTACGCGCTGCAGCATCTGCGCGACATGGAGGTCGACCTGCCGGCGCTGCGCCCCGCCGTGGACCGGTTTGCCCGTCGCTGCGACCGGCTGGCGGCCCAGGGCGTGAACGTCGACACCCTCGACTTCGAGGCCTCCTACGGCCGCACCTCAATGGAGTATTACGACGGCTTCGTCTTCGGTTTCTCCGCGGTCCGCCGTCCCGACCTGCCGCCGGTGGCCACCGGCGGACGCTACGACGCGCTGACCGAGCGCTTGGGGCAGGGGCGGACGCTGCCCGCCGTGGGCGGCGTGATCCGGCCCGACCTGCTGCTCGCGCTCACGGAGGACCGGGGATGACCGTGAAGCTTGGTGTGCCCTCCAAGGGCCGGCTGATGGAGAAGACCTTCGACTGGTTCGCCGAGCGTGGCGTGACGCTGACGCGCACGGGGTCCGAGCGCGAATACGCCGGCGCGGTCGAGGGCGTGGAGGGCGTCGAGTTGGTGCTCTTGTCGGCATCGGAGATCCCGCGGGAGCTGGCACGGGGACGTATCCACCTTGGCGTGACCGGCACCGACCTCGTGCGCGAGACGCTGGTACAGTGGGACCAGAAGGTCGAGCCGCTGGCGGAGTTGGGCTTTGGCCATGCCGATCTGGTGCTGGCGGTGCCGGCGGCCTGGGTCGACGTGGACACGCTCGACGATCTCGACGCGGCGGCGGCGGCGTTCCGGGCGGCCCACGGCATGCGGTTGCGGATCGCGACTAAGTATCACCGGCTCGTCCGCGACTACCTCCGCGACGGGGGCGTGGCGGATTATCGGCTGGTGGACAGCCAGGGGGCGACCGAGGGCACGGTGAAGAACCTGACCGCCGAGGCGATTGCCGACATCACCTCCACGGGCGAGACGCTGCGTGCGAACCACCTGAAGGTGCTGGACGAGGAGCCCATACTGCGGAGCCAGGCGACGCTTTTCCGTTCGCGCAGCGCCGTGCAGGATGAACGGCAGCGCGCGACGCTGGCCGGGCTGCTGGAGCGGATCGGTCTGTGAACGCGGGCCTACGCAATTTTAGATAAAATTGCGTAGGCGGGCAGTTTGGCGTCGGCTGGAGGCTGCGTGGACGGTCGGGGCAGGGCGCAGAATTTTAGATAAAATTCTGCCGCGAGGCTCAACTGCCGTAGGCGACCCCGAGCGCGAGGTAGAGTGCCAGCGTCCCGCCGAGGGCAAGCCCCATGGGAAACCGCTCTCCGGACGACCAGCTCACCCAGTTCGGAGCGAGCCGCCGCAGCGGCGTCGCCCGGGCCAGGCGGTGGGCGGCGAAGGCCGCCAGCAGCGTCGCGGCGAACAGCACCATCAGGAAGCGCAGGTCGCCGAGATGAATGAACGGCGCCGCCGCCGCGGCGAACTTGGCGTCACCCGCGCCCATCGCCCCGCCCGCGTTCAGCGCGATCCCCGCGACCAGCACGACCAGAAGGTGCGTCCAGCGCCAGGCCCAGATGTCAAAAGGCAGCGCGAGAAGACCCAGCACCGCGTAGACCGCCACGAGACAGACCACCGCGTTGTTGGTGATCTTCATCCGGCTCATGTCGGTGTACATCACCCACAGGCAGATCGGCCCCACGACGGGCAAAAACCACAGCGCGGTGGCCGACGCGATGTCCATGACGAGGCCCCTCCACCTACGGCGCTCAGCGCGCCGAAGCGACCTGGCCCAGCGCGTCGAGCGCGCGCGCGGCGGCCTCGAAGTGCTGCGGATGCGTCTCGAGCGCGTCTTCCAGAAGCCCCTTGCCCAGCGCCACGTCACCGCGCTTGATCGCGGCGAGGCCCAGAGTGTGCAGAAGCTCGGCCCGCTCCTCCTGTGTCATCGGGATCGGGGGCAGGGCGTAGTTGCCCTGCGCCGAGCGCGCCAGCATCAGGTTGTTCTTGGCGGTGAAGAGCGAGGAATCCTGCCGGATCGCATCGGTGAACAGGCGCTCGGCCTCGCGGTGCTCGCCCCGGGTCAGCTTCGAGAAGCCCCAGTTGTTGAGCACGTTGGCCGGCGTCGTGGTGAGCCCCACGGCGGTCTCGTAGAAGCTGTCGGCCTTCGACCAGTCCTCGTTCACGTCGGCGATCATCGCCTCGAGCCGGTAGCGGCGGAAGGTCTCGTGGGTGGGCGGGACGGCATTGAGCGTCGCCTGCGCGCGTTCCCACTCGCCGGCGCGGATCAGCGCGTCGGCCAGCGCCACCCCGTCATCCGGAGCGGCGTCTGGATGCGCCACGACCTTGTCCCACGCGGCAATCGCCTCGGTGGTGCGGTCGGCGCGGACCAGGGAGGTCGCGAGCCCGCGCTGGAACTCGATGCGGTCGGGCTCCTGCCCGGCCGAGCGCTGGAAGTAGCGCACCGCTTCGTCGGGATCGGCCGATTGCAGCATGACGTCGTTGAGCCCGGTGCCGTCCACGGCATTCACGCCCTGGAACGCACGGTCGACCGTCTCCTGCGCGGAGGATTTGCCGAAGGGGAGCTTTTCGCATCCCGCAAGGCCCGTCGCCCCCGCCAGAACGAGGACGGCAAGAATGGAGTGGCGCATCGTGGTGCGTCCTTCACTGCTCTCGGGCCCGCTTATCTGTTGTTGCGGATCAGGTATTCCCCTGTGCCGCGTCGCACGAGCCTCAGTTCATTTGCCTCGGCGTCAGCATAGAAGGACTCGTCCTGTTTTGCGAGAGCCAAGCGCAGATTGTCGCGGATTGCGTCACTTTGGCCGCTGTCGAGCGCGTAGGCCTTTCGGAAAATCTGCGCCGCCTCGGAGGTCTTGCCCCGTTCCATGAGCACGACGCCAAGGTTGTTCCAGACCTCGGGGTTGGCGGTGTCGCTGTCCACGGCGCGACGCAGCTGGTCCTCCGCCTGGTTCAGGCGGCCCAGCGCGAGGTTCGCCGAGCCGATGGCCGACAGCACCTCTCCGGTCAGTCCGTAGACCCCCGCGGCACGGATATAGGCTTGCAGCGCCAGTTCGGGTTCGCGCGCGTCCATGAGGCGATGGCCCACAAGCAGGCCGTCCACCGCGTCGCCGCGCGGGTCGGCGGTGGGGGCGAATAGGCGGTCGCCGGATTCGGAAAAGCCGCCCGATGAACAGGCGGCCAGTCCGAGGATCACGATCAGGAGCGCGATGGGCGCTGTGCGCATGGCCTCACTTGCCGAGTTGCGTGATGCCCACCGCGGACGGACCGACGAGAATGATCAGGAGCGGAGGGACCGTGAACATCATTGTGGTCAATGTCATCTTGGTCGGCAACTTGTTTGCCTTCTCCTCTGCGCGCATCACGCGCTTGTCACGCATTTCGGCGGCGTAGACCCGCAGCGCGTCGGCCACCGAGGTGCCGAACGTCGCCGACTGGTTGAGCACGGTGACGAAGGAGGAGACGTCCTGCACGCCGCAGCGCTCGGACATGTCGTCCAGCACGCTCGACTTGTCCTTGCCCGCTTTCATCTCGTAGCTCACCAGCTGGAATTCGGCGGCAAGGTGCGGATAGGACGGGCGCAGTTCCTTGGCGATGCGCACGATCGCCTGGTCCATCGACTGACCCGCCTCCACGCAGACCAGCATCATGTCGAGCGCGTCCGGGAAGCCGTCCTGGATTTCCTGCTGCCGTTCCTGCTGGCGCTTGTTGATCCAGTATTTCGGTCCGTAATATCCGACGAGGCCCGGCCCAAGGACGTACATCGCCATCTGCTTGGGCGTCGCATCGGGGCCCATGAACAGCAGGTAATAGACGAGACCGCAGCACAGCAGGCCGATGCCGAAAACGAACTGCGCGAGGTAGTAGTAGCGCACCGCCTCCTTCGACCGGTATCCCGCCTGCATCAGCTTCATGCGGATCTCGGACAGCTCGGTCGCGTCCTGGGGCTCGAGGAAGTGGGCGTACTTGTTGAGCTTCTCGCCCCGCCGCTTGTCGCGCAGAACGGCGCGGGTCTCGGCCTCCATGCGGTCGCGGTTGGTCTGCTTGAGCTTGTCGTAGGGATCGGGCTTCTGCGACAGCAGCAGCGGAATGCAGGCCAGCAGCAGCAGGAGCGCGAGGCCCCCCACCGCGATCAGCGGGCCTGCGGGGCCGAGCGTATCGACGAGGAGCGCGTTGAACTGGTCGAGCATGCGTGGGACCTCAGACCTTGATGTTGGTGAGCATCTTCATGACGAAGAGGTTCAGGACCAGGAAGATGCCGACGATGAAGCAGGCGGGGATGAACCACGGGTGGTCCAGCACGTCGTCGTAGTAGTGCGGGTCGGTCAGCTGGATCACGATCAGCGCGCCCACCGGGAAGCCTGACAGGAACTTGCCCGACCACTGCGCCTCGGCGGTGATCGCCTTGACCTTCCGGAACAGGCGGAAGCGGGCGCGGATCACCTTGGCGAGGCCCTCGAGGATCTCGGCAAGGTTGCCGCCCGACTGCTGCTGGATAGTCACGGCCACGGCGAGGAAGCGGAGGTCCTGAAGGTCGAGCCGCTCGGCCATGTGCTTGAGCGCCTCGCCGATGTCGCGGCCGTAGGCGCTTTCGTCGGCGATGATGCCAAACTCGGTCGCCAGCGGGTCCTTGATCTCCTTCGACACGATCGAGATCGCGGACGAGAACGGGTGACCGACGCGCAGGCTGCGGACCATCAGCTCGACCGCGTCCGGCAGCTGTTCCTCGATCATGCCGATGCGCTTCTTGGCTTTCATGTTGAGCCAGGTGAAGACGCCGCCGACCCCCATGCCGATGCCGATCACGATGCGCACCGGCAGCGATGCCTCGGTGCCGACGGACAGGCCGACGAAGGCGACGATCGACAGACCCACCATCATCATGATGAGCTGCTTCGGTGTGAAGGCGAGCGCCGCCTTCTGCGCGCGGTCGGCCAGCAGCGAGTAGATCGGGATCGACCGGCTTTCGAGGTGCTGGTCCATCTCCTTGCGGAGCTTGGCGAGGACTTCGTCGCGCCGGGTGCCCTTGTCGAGCATCTCGAGCCGGCGGTTGACCTTCGAGTTCAGGCTGATCGACTTGCCGAACGCGACCAGGTAGATGCCCTCCACCAGGCCGAGAACGGCGACGAAGATCACGCCGTAGATGATGAGTTCGGCGCTCATGGCGTCAGTCCCCCCGGAAAGGTTCGTAGATCGACGGGGGCAGGTCGTAGCCCCACATCTTGAAGCGCTCGGAGTAGTGGCTCCGCACGCCCGTGGCGGTGAAGTGGCCGATGATCTTGTTCTCGGGCGTCAGACCCACGCGCTGGAAGCGAAACAGCTCCTGCATCGAGATCACCTCGCCCTCCATGCCGGTAATTTCGGTGATCGAGGTCATGCGGCGCGAGCCGTCCTGAAGGCGCGAGGCCTGCACGATGAGGTTTACGGCCGACGAGATCTGCGAGCGCATCGCCTTGAGCGGCATCTCGATCCCGGCCATCGCGATCATGTTCTCGAGGCGGCTCACGCCGTCGCGGGCGGAGTTGGCGTGGATCGTGGTCATTGAGCCGTCGTGGCCGGTGTTCATGGCCTGCAGCATGTCGATGACCTCCTCGCCGCGGGTCTCGCCCACGATGATCCGGTCCGGGCGCATCCGCAGCGCGTTCTTGAGACAGTCGCGCGGGGTGACGGCGCCCTTGCCCTCGACGTTGGGCGGGCGGCTTTCCATCCGTCCCACGTGCGACTGCTGAAGCTGAAGTTCCGCGGTGTCCTCGATGGTCAGGATGCGCTCGCTGTCGTCGATGAACGAAGACAGCGCGTTGAGCGTGGTCGTCTTGCCCGAGCCGGTACCGCCCGAGACGATGACGTTCAGCCGGCAGGCCACGGCGGCCTGCAGGTAGACGGCCATTTCCTCGGAGAAGGCGCCGAACTTGACCAGGTCGTCGATGCCCAGCTTGTCCTTCTTGAATTTCCGGATCGACACGAGGCTGCCGTCCACCGCAATCGGCGGAACCATCGCGTTGAAGCGCGAGCCGTCGGCCAGGCGGGCGTCCACGTAGGGGTTCGATTCATCGACGCGCCGGCCCACGGCCGACACGATCTTGTCGATGATCCGCATCAGGTGCCGCTCGTCCTTGAACTGGACATCGGACAGCCGCAGCTTGCCGCCCTGTTCGATGAAGACGTTGTGCGGCCCGTTCACCAGGATATCCGAGACCGTGTCGTCCTTCAGAAGCGGCTCCAGGGGCCCGAGGCCCTTCACCTCGTCGTAGAGCTCCTGGTTGAGGGTCTGGCGTTCCTCGCGGTTGAGGACGATGGCCTTCTCGGTCAGCGTCTCCTGCGCGATCGACTGGATCTCGGCGCGCAGGTCTGCCTCGGTCGCCTGGTCGAGCGCGGCGAGGTTGAGGTTGTCCAGAAGCGCGCGGTGCAACTCGAGCTTCACCTCCTGCAGGCGCTCGCGGCGTTTCTTTTCCTTGTCCGCCGGGGCCGCGCGCGCCTCGCGGGCGGGCGAGGGCTTGCGCTGGGCGGCGGCCACGCGTTCGGGGGCGGGAGTGTCCTTGACGGCAGCGGGAGCGGCAGCCGCGGCTGCGGCGACGGGCGTCGCGTCCGCGCCGGACTTCTTGTAGCGGGAAAACATTCAGCGGCTCCTCAGGCTGCGTCTGCGTCGGTCTGGCCGACGGCATAGAGGGACTGCGCGAGCTTCTGGAGTTCGCGGCGGAGCGGATTCTTGGCGGCCTGGCTCGCCAGCGGCAGGCCGTGGTCGCAGGCTTGGAGAACCTGCCGTCCGCCGTCGGGCATTTGCAGGTCGAACGCGACGCCGAGGCTCTCGGCCATGCGCTTGGCGCGGCTCTTGGCCTGCAGGTCGGTGAACTTCGGCGCCCGGTTGAGCACGAAGCGCAGCTTGTCGAAGGGCAGGTCCTCGGATTGCAGCGCGCGCTTGAGGCGGACGGTGTTCTGGGCAGAGCGCATGTCGAGTTCGACGAGGGCGAAGAAGACCTGCGCGGCGTTGAGGACGGTCTCGGACCACTGGGTGATCGCCTGCGGCAGGTCGACCACGACGAAGTCGAAGTGATCGCGCGCGATGTCGAGGATCTTGCCCACCTCGGTCGGGCCGATCATGTCCAGCGGCAGAAGGTCGGGCGGCGCGGTGAACACCGAGAGCCGGTCGTCGAAGCGCACCAGCGCCTGCGCGAAGCTGTCGCTGTCGAGCGTGTCGATGTCGGTCATGATCTCGAGCACGGTCTCGCGGCGCGGCAGGTCGAGATAGGTCGCCACCGACCCGAACTGCAATCCGAGGTCGAGGAGAAGCACGCGTGGCGCCTTCTCCTTGTCCTTCTCGACAGTGGCCAGTTCCCAGGCGAGGTTCACCGCGAAGGTCGTGGCGCCGACGCCGCCGGCCATGCCGTGAACCGCGATGGTCACGCCATCGCCGCCGCGGGTCAGCTTGACCGATCCGTTGGCCTCTCCTGCGGCACCGCCCTCTTCGGCGGCGAGCGCAAGCGCGGTCGTCGGCGCGGGACGGCGCAGCCGCTCGACCGCCTCGGCCAGCTCGCCCTCGGGCAGCGGGTAGGGGACGAACTCGTCCGCACCCGTCCGCAGGAGCGTGTGCAGCGCGCCGGGGGTCACGTCCTCGGCGATCAGCACGACCTTCACGCCGCGGCTCTTGGCCAGCGTGATCAGTCCCGCGATCTGGTCGATATTGTCCTCGTCGGTGTCGTCGATGGCCAGCGCCACGAATTCCAGCGACTTTGCCTCGTCCTGACCGAGGAACATCCGCGCCTCGGCAAAGCCGAGATCGCCCCAGTTCTCGCCCAGAAGCGATTCCATGTCCTCGATCAGCAGGTCGAACAGCTGGACGTCACGACTGATCGTGCACGCGCGCACCGGGCTGCTTTCTGCGGAACTCGGCGTGGAACTGGTCATGTGCCCTTCATCCTTCTCCATCAGACCGGGCACGGCCGACCGGACGCGGAATCGCGCGCGTGTCGGGGCCCGGCGGCTCCGGGTGACGTCCCGCGATCGGGACGGGACGGAGGCCGTCATTGGGGAAGGTGCCGTCGAATGGCGGCGACATTTGGACCAAAAAATCGTAATTGTACGGTATCGGTCCACGATGGTCGGACACTCACGCGTCTGTGCGTGGGCTCCGGCGGCCGCCTATTTCAAGCGTGCCGCGATAGCAGGGGAGGGGCGCCCGGGGCCGGACGCCGGTCTCAGTCGCCGACGGTCGAGACCTCGCCCGAGGCCAGCGTGGTCGGCGCCTGCGCGCTTGCCACGTAGTCGCGGTAGATGATCTGCGCGTACTTGCCGTCGAGCACGTTCTGGTGGCCCTGCACGAAGCCCGACACTTCGGTCACCGTGCGGCGGTTCCGACGCTCGCGGCCCTGCGTCACGATCAGCGGCTGGGTTTCACCGTAGGAGACGACCGCCTCGAGCCGCGACAGGCTCACACCCTGCGTGCCGAGATAAGCCACGGCAGCCTGCGCGCGGGCGAGGCCGAGCGCCTTGTTGTAGGCGTCCCCGCCCACGAGGTCGGTGTGACCATAGACGCGGAAGTTGATTTCGGGGAATTGCCGGATCCAGTTCGCCTGCCGGCGCAGGGTCTCGCGTGCGGCGGGGCTCAACTCGGCGGAGTTGAAGGCGAAGTTGACCGTGGTCTCGACCTCGGCCGCGAAACGCTGGGCGAGGTCATAGGTATAGCGCGCCTGACCCTTCATCAGGGCGGTGTTGCGCTTGGTCGCCTCGCCGAAACCGGTGGTATCGATCAGCGCGCCGCTCTCGCGGTGGAACTGGGTGTAGACGGGATCGTGTCCCGCGTTCTCGCAGGCCGCGGCGCCAAGGAGGCATCCGGCGATCAGGATGGTGCTGCGGCGCATCGGCGGCCTCCTCATTGTCCGTCTCAATCCATCACGTAGCCGTAGGACCCGTTGAAGTCCTGGCGCGCGACCTCGCCCGCGGCGCCGCTTTGCGGGCGGCGGGTGCCGCCGGTGGTGCGGCCGTACAGGAACAGGTCCTTCTCGGACGGCGGGCGCACCCGGTCCGTGGGCAGGGCCAGAGCCTCGCCACGCGTCGGCGTCACGAGGTGCGGGGTGATGATGATCACCAGCTCGGTCTGGCTGCGTTGGTATTCCGCCGAACGGAACAGCGCGCCGAGGACCGGGATATCGCCGAGCCACGGCACCTGACCGTTCAGGTCGGTGAAGTCGTCCTGCAGCAGACCCGCGATGGCAAAGCTCTCGCCGTCACGCAGCTCCACTGTGGTGGAGGCCTCGCGGCGCGAAAACGCGTCGATCGAAAAGCCCTCGATCTGTACGCCGTTGGCACTGTCGATCGCCGACACGGCGGTCTTTAGCTCGAGGTTGATGAGATCGCCGTCGACCACGCGCGGAACGAAGTCCAGCTCGATGCCGAAGGGCTTGTATTCGACCGAGACGGCGCCGTCCTGCTGGCTGACCGGCACGGGGTATTCGCCGCCGGCGAGGAACTGGGCTTCCTGGCCCGACAGCGCGGTGAGGTTCGGCTCGGCCAAGGTGCGGACCATGCCCTTGGTCTCGAGCGCCTCGAGCAGGATGCCGACCTCGAGGCCGCCCGCGTCGAAGCCTAGAAGCGCCGCGCCGGTGGAGTCGCCGCTAGGCGTGGCCTGTCCGACGGCCGTGTTGCCCACCGAGTTGCCAGTGCCGGCGCGCACGCCAAGATCACCGCCGAAGCCGTCGCCGAGGATCGAGAGCGACGAGCGCAGCGCCTTCGAAACCGAGCGTTGCATCTCGGCAAAGCGGACCTTGAGCATGACCTGCTGCACGCCGCCCACCGTCATCAGGTTCGAGACCCGTTCGGGGGCATAGCGTTGCGCGAGTTCAAGCGCGCGGTCGAGCTTCTGGATCGAGGACACGGTGCCCGACAGAACGATGCCGTCGTTGGCGGTGCGCACCTCGATGTCCTCGCCGGGCAGGATCTGCCCCAGCCGTTCCTTGAACTCGGTGACGTCCGCGGCGACGCGCACGTCGACGTTGGAGATCAGTCGCCCGTTCTCGTCGAGAATCGTCAGCGTCGTGGTGCCGGGCGCCTTGCCGAGCACGTAAATGGTGCGATCCGACAGCGATGAGATGTCGGCGATGGCGGGGTTGGCGATGGAGAGCTCCGCGAAGGGAGTCTCGCTCTCGACCACGACGGCACGGTTCATGGGGACGCTGAGCGCCCGCCCGATGCTGCCCTGCACCACGCGAAGGTTCTGAGCGCTCGCGATGTCCGCCGCCATGGGTGCAGCGGCAAGGACCACCCCCGCGAGGGCCGCCCGGAGAAACCTGTCGATGTTCATGTGACCTGCCTTTCGATCACGCCTCGGGTGCAGGTCTTGTTGCCTGCATTTGCGGTCACACTGCGTGAGTTTCCGAATCCATGCAAGAATCAATGACTTCGCCGCGACCCCTGATGTGGACAAGCGGCAACACGCGAATCGAAAACGGCGCGGGAGAGACCCGCGCCGTTTCTGATAAGGCTTTGATTTAGCATCAGTTCGTGCAGGGGATCGGGATTTCCACCACGTCCGAGCCGCGCCGGGTGCGAATCGTGCAGACCTCGAGCGTCTTGTTCTCGGCCTTGCGATCGCGGCCCTCGATACCCAGGAGCTTGCGCTGGTCGACCTCGATCGCCTCGGCGATGGTGTCGTCGTGCGCGGCCATGAGCGACAGCGACAGGCGGCCGGTGGATTGCGCCTGTGCGAGCGAGGCGACCACCTGCGGCGTCGCCGCGACGGTCACGGTGCGGGCGATGGCCGCTGCGGTGCTATCGGTGTTGGCGGTCTGGTCGATGGCGATCAGCTCGACGCCGGTCTGGATCAGCTTGGTGACCTCGCCCTTGGGCACGTCGACGCCCTCGGCGCGGACGTTGCCGGTCCAGTAGATGTCCACACGGTCGCCGGGACGCAGGAAGCCCGACACGCCGGTGGCCACGTTGACCTCGATGGCGAAGGCGCGCTGGCCGCGCTCGAGGCGCGAGGTCAGGCCGGCATCGCCGCCGGGTTCGCTGACCTTCACCTTCATCAGGGCCTCGTTCTTCTCGATCTGGCGGGTCGCGACGCGGGGGAGGTCTCCTTCGACCACCGGCGGCTCGGCCTCGGGGAAGAAGTCCTGCGGAAGCGCGTCCTTGGGCCAGTGGGCCAGTCGCACGTCGTCCGGGCTGAGCGGCTCACCGTAGAGGATGGAGCGCTTGGCCACCCAGATGCGTTCGGTCGGGACGCTGGCGGCCTCGGCGGCCTTCGCGCGTTCCTCCTTGAGTGCCTGCTCGTAGGCCCCGATGTAGTTCTGGGCCATGTAGACCGCGAAGCCGGCCAGACCCAGCCCGGCGATCAGGACAAGTCCGAAGATCAGTCTCATGCTCGTTCCTTTCGGCGTTCTCTCTGCCCCGCGGGCGGGGATGTTATCGGAACGGGTCTAGCCCGCCGTTGGGGTGAAAACATGGCGCGACCGCGCCGATTTCGCGGATCGTGGCAAGGGGCGGGCATTCGGCCCCGGATCGTGGCGCACATGAACGAGAAGAGGCCCCGAAGGGCCTCTGGGTCGAGCGGTCGCGGCGCGGGGCCGCGACACGTTCGGGATCGTCCGTCCGTCAGGAACCGCCTGTCATCGCCGCCAGCTTGGCCTGCTCTGCGCCGACCTGGTTGCTGGCGCTCTGGATGAGCGACACCGAGTTCTGGTTGATCTGCACGTAAGCGGCCGTTGCCAAGCCGACCACGGCGGCCGTCAGAACGACCCAGTCGACCGTCACAGCGCCGTCTTCGTCTTCAATGATCCGGCCGAAAAGCTGTTTCATCGTAGAGGCCCGTTCTGATGATCACGCGGCGTCGGGGAACCCGACGTGCCGCCCGGGCTGCCCTGGTCCGGTTCGGGGGAACCCGGGAGGCAGCGGTTCAGACGAAGCGGGAGAGCCGGGGCCCTCCCGCCGAAAGGCATCACTCGTCGAAGGTGTCCTGCGCGGCCACTTCTTCGCCGGCGGCATTGATGAGGCCCAGCGCGTTTTCCGAGATGGTGCCGTATGCTGCGATCGCCAGGCCGACGACGGCCGCGGTCAGCACGACCCAGTCCACGGTGACTGCGCCGTCTTCGTCTTTGCGGAAGGTGTTGATGAACTTGAACATGGAAGCTCTCCGTAGATGTAAAGTTTGCTCTCTTTTTCCCAACCGGCCGGTCCGTTGGCGGGGTCTCTCAGGTCCCTGTCCCGTCGCGGTATGGGTATAATTAGCCGTTGGATTGCGGCACGAGTTGGACGCGATCGGTTCGTTTTTGCAAACCGCCTTGTTTCACGCGGCCGCGCCTGCAACCGTTTGAATGTATTAAAAAAGTATTTCCGAAATGAGGTGCGCACCCCTGTGGGACGTGACGTTTGTGGCAGCCTTGCCGCCCATATGACCGGGATGCGAAGCCCACGCTTGGTGATGCGGCGTCACTCTGGCATCCTGTGGACAAAGGGCCCGCTCCGAGGCCTGTCGAGGCAGGAAAAACCCATGCGACCGATCCCCCGATGGCGGGCCATGGCCGCGATCTGGCTGACGATCCAGATGTGTGCCGCCCCCGCGAGCGCCGAGTTTACCTTCAAGCGCGTGAAGCCGCCCGAATCCGGCGTGGGCAAGCGCATCACCGTACAAATCGCACCGCGGGCCAATCCCGCCGTGCTGCCACCGCCCGAGCGTCGTGCACCCACGGCCGAGCCGGACGGCGCCATCGCCACAGCGGCGGCCGGCGCCGCGGCGCCACGTGCGCCGGGCCGCGCCGGGGGTGCCGGACGCTACGGCTGGTTCTGGGACGCGGTCGGCGCGGGCCTCGACGGGGCCGGGCCCGGTCGGCTGGAGCCCGCCCTGCTGGAACTGAAGAAGCCGCGCGGCGGGGGGGCGGTGTCCGCACCCCGTCTCCAGACGCTCCAGGACATCGCGCGGCGCCACGGCCGCGACATCCTCGCCGCCAGCGTCGGCACGCAGGTCTCGCCCGCGCTGGCGCTCGCCGTCATGGCGGTGGAATCGGGTGGCCGGGCCGAGGCGGTGAGCGGTGCAGGCGCCAAGGGCCTCATGCAGCTCATGCCCGCCACGGCCAAACGATTCGGCGTCTCCAACAGCTTCGATCCCAAGGACAACATCCAGGGCGGCGTGGCCTTTCTCGACTTCCTGATGACCAAGTTCGACGGCGACCCGATCTTCGTGCTGGCGGGCTACAATGCCGGCGAGAACTCGATCGAGCCGCACGGCGGCGTCCCGCCCTATGCCGAAACGCGGGACTACGTGCCGAAGGTTCTGGCCGCGTTCGAGACGGCGCGGGGCCTCTGCCTGACGCCGCCCATGTTCCTGTCGGACGGCTGCGTCTTCGCAGGCATGTAAGTCGCGGTCGGCCTAGTCACGCGCCCGCAGGACCGCGCCGGGGTTCATGATGCCTCTAGGGTCGAGCGCGGACTTGATCGCGCGCATGGCGCCCAGCTTGGCCGGGTCCTGGTAGCGTTCGAGGTCGTCCACCTTCAGCCGGCCCACGCCGTGCTCGGCGCTGACGGACCCGCCCATCTCGTGCACGAGGTCGTGGACGCAGCGTTTGATGGCGTCGCGGTCGCCTTCGTGGTCGGCGCGGCTCCGGCCCGGGACCGGGAACACGTTGTAGTGCAGATTGCCGTCACCCACGTGGCCGAAGCAGTTCACCCGGAAGTCGCCGATCTTCTTCAGCCGCGCGATGCCTTCGGGAATGAAGTCGGCGATCGCACCCAGCGGGACCGAGATGTCGTGCGAGCTGACCGCGCCGATCAAGCGGTTCGCCTCGGGGATACGTTCTCGGACCTCCCAGAAGTCGTGGGTCTGCGCCTCGGATTGCGCCACGAGCCCGTCGGTCACGCAGCGCCCGTCGAACGCCTCGGCGAAGAGAGCCTCCAAGGCGGCCTGCGCGTCGAGGCCCTGCGCCATCCCGACATCGATCAGAACGGTCCACTCCGGCGCCGGGTCGAAGGGGCGGCGCACCTCCGGCAGGGTCTCGGCAAGGAAGTCGAACCCGGTGCGCCCGATCAGCTCGAACGCGCTGACGCCCTCGCCGAGACGTGCGCGGGCGCGGGCGTAGAGGTCGAGCGCCGCGCGCGGGTCGGGCACGGCCATCAAGGCGGTGCCGGTGACCGCGGGCCGGGGGAAAAGCCGCAGCGTCGCGGCGGTGATGAAGCCGAGCGTGCCTTCCGCCCCGATCAGGAGGTTCTTGAGGTCGTAGCCGGTGTTGTCCTTCCGCAGCCGTCGCAGCCCGTGCCAGATCTCTCCCGAAGGCAGCACCGCCTCGAGGCCGAGGCACAGGTCGCGCGCGTTGCCGTAGCGCAGGACGTTCACGCCGCCCGCATTGGTCGATAGCAGTCCGCCGATCCGGGCCGAGCCTTCCGAGGCGAGTGACAGCGGGAACAGCCGGTCGGCCTCCTGCGCCGCGGCCTGCACGTCGGCCAGCACGGCGCCGGCCTCGGCGGTCAGGACGTATTCCTCGGGGTGGACGGCGCGGATCGCGGTCATCCGGTCGAAGGAGACGATCAGGGGGGCGCCGCCCTGCATGATCTGCCCGCCGACAAGCCCCGTTCCGCCACCCTGCGGCACCAGCGCCACGCGCCGTTCGGCGGCGAGCCGGACGATCTCGGACACGTCCTCTGCGCTGCGGGGCAGGGCCAGCGGGGCGTCAGCGCCCCGCCAACGTCCGCGCGGCTCTTCGAGATGGCGCGCCTCGGCCCGGCGGATCGTGTCGTCTGGCAGGCGTGCGCGCAGGTCCGAGAGAAACGCGTCGTCGGCTGGGGATAGGGGCATGGTCCGGTCCGCTGTGGTGCAGGGCGGAACCCTAGCGACCAACGCGGGAAGGTCCAGCCGCCGGGCCTAGTCCGACGGTGTCGCCGGGGCCTCGTCGGCCGCCGCGTCCGTCAACCAGCCGGGCTCCAGCACCATGACGGTGCGCCGGTCGGGCAGGTCGGCGAGCGACACTTCCAGTGTCGGACCGCCCACGCGCTCCACCGCCCAGATTTCGGACACGCCGTCGAGGAAGTCCTCCAGCGCATAGGTCGAGAACCAGTGCATCGGGATGACGATGGGGGCCTTCAGCCGCTCGACCACCTCGATCATGTTGCCGCGCGGCATGGTGTAGCCGCCGTCCACCGGCACCATCAGCACGTCCGCGCGGCCGAGCGCGGCATATTGCTGCTCGTTCGGCTCGTGGTGGAGGTGGCCCAGATGCACGATGCAAAGGCCCGCCGTCTCGAACACGAAGATCGAGTTGCCGCTTTCCTCGCGGTTGCCGAAGCCGGACCGGATGTCGGTCGAGACATTCCGGACGGTCATGTCGCCGATGCGGACGTGGTGGTCTATGCCCGTTCCGAAATCTTCGCCCCAGCCCTGCAGGACGTGCGGAATGGCCGGGTCGGGATGCGCGGTCCAGTGCGAGGAATGGGCGTGGTTCATGGTGACCACATCGGGGATCATCGTGGTGTTGCCGATGTAGCCGGTGAAATCGGTGACCGCGTTCAGGCCTTCCTCGGTCCGGATCAGGAACGAGGCGTGGGTAATGTAGTGCAGCCGGACCGAGTATCGCGGCACCGGTGCCTGCCAGCTGGCCTTGTGCAGGTACTCGATGCCGGGCGCCGCGTCGGCGATGGCGATGCAGTGGCTCGGTTGTGCGTCGGACTGCGCGGCGGCGGGGCCGGCGAGGGGCGCGAGGGCGACGAGGCCGAGGCAGGCGGCGACGAGAGTTCGGATCATGGGCGTCCTCCTTCGCCCCCAAGGCTAGCAACGGGACGGCCGCACCGGACCATCACATCCTCGTGGGGGGACGAAAGGACGCGCGCGGTCGCGCAGGGATGCCCGGGAGGCGGGCAGCGGGCTCAGCCGACCTGCGTGCGCCCGCGCCTGTCGAGCCGCAGCGCGGCGTAGAGGACATGCGTGCGCCAGCGCCCGTTGATCTGCAGGTAGCTTTGCGCGACGCCCTCGTACTTGAAGCCCGAGCGTTCCAGAAGCCCGCGCGAGGCGACGTTCTCGGGCAGGCAGGCGGCCTCCACCCGGCTCAGGTCCATGCGCTCGAAGGCGTGGTGGACGACCGCGCCGATGGCCTCGGCCATGTAACCCTGCCGCGCGAAGGGCTGGCCGATCCAGTAGCCCAGCGTGCCCGACTGCGCCGGTCCGCGGCGCACGTTGTCCAGCGTGATCGCGCCCAGCAGACGGTCGTCCTCCCGGCGGAACAGGAACAGCGGCACCGCCGTGCCCGAGGCGATCGAGCGGTTGGCCCAGTAGACCCGGTTGGTGAACGCCTTGCGGCTGAGGTGGTCCGTGGCCCAGGTCGGCTCCCACGGGCGCAGGAAGGTCTCGCTTTCGGCGCGCAGGGCCGTCCACGGCGTGAAGTCCGCGTGCACCGGCGGGCGCAGGCTGAGACGCTCGGTCTCTATGCGAAGCCGCCGGCGCAGCATCCGCATCAGGCGGCGCGGCGCGCGTCGAGGGTGGCAAGGTCGGGGGCGTCCTCGACCGGGCCGTAAAGCGCCACCGCCAGGGCTTCTTCGGAAGCAGTGCGTCCGGCAAAGCGGCGCACGTCCGCGTCCGTGACCGCGTCGATGCGCGCGGCGGTATCCTCTACCGGCGGCACGCCGCCCCAGATCTGCAGCATCCGCGCGGCCCTCTCGGCGCGGGCCGAGGGGCTTTCCAGCCCCATGAGCAGCCCGGCCTTCATCTGCGCCCGGGCGCGGGCGATCTCGTCGGCGCGCAGGTCGTCGGCGGCGCGGCGCATCTCGTCCACGGTGAGGCTCGTCAGCTCTGCGATCTCCTCCCCGCTGGTGCCGGCGTAGATTGTCGTGGTGCCGGTATCGGCATAGGCGCCGGACTGCGCGAAGATCGTGTAGCACAGGCCGCGGTTCTCGCGGATCTCCTGGAACAGGCGCGAGGACATGCCGCCGCCAAGCGCGGTCGAGTAGACCTGCGCCGCGTAGAAGTCGGGATCGCGGTAGCCCGGTCCCTCGAAGGACATCGCCATGTGCGCCTGCTCGAGCGGTTTCACCCGCCGGACCTCGCCGCCCGAAAAGCGCGCGGGCTGCGCCACGGCCGCACCGCGCGGCGTCATGTCGCCGAAGAGCGCCTCGGCCTGTTTCACGATGGTGGCGTGATCGACGGACCCCGCCGCCGACAGGATCATCTGGTCGGGGCCGTAATGCTCCTCGACGAAGGTGGCGAGGTCGGCCTTGCCGTAGCCGTTGACCCGGCCGGCCTCGCCGAGGATGGCGCGACCGATGGGCTGGTCGGGATAGCAGGTCTCCTGCAGCCAGTCGAAGATGATGTCGTCGGGCGTGTCGAGCGCCTGGCCGATCTCCTGCAGGATCACGTGGCGTTCGGTCTCGATCTCTTTCGGGTCGAAGGCCGGATTTCGCAGGATGTCGGCGATCACGTCGAGCGCGAGCCCGGTATCCGCCGCCAGCACCCGCGCGTAATAGGCCGTGACCTCGCGCGAGGTATAGGCATTGATGAAGCCGCCCACGTCCTCGATCTCTTCGGCGATCCGCAGGGCCGAGCGCGTGGCCGTGCCCTTGAACGCCATGTGCTCGAGGAAGTGCGCGACGCCGTTCTGCTCGGGCCGTTCGTGCCGGCCGCCGGCCGAGACCCAGATGCCCAATGCCGCCGATTGCAGGCCGGGCATGGTTTCGGTCACGACGCGAAAGCCGTTCGACAGCGTGGTGATCTCGGGGGTCACGTTCGGATGCGCTCCTCTATCAGTGTCTCCAGCGCGTCCAGCTCGTTGGGCACGCGGGTGATCCGCTCGTCCCTCTCGAAGAGATCGGCCATGCGCTCGGGCAGGGGCGGACGGATGCCGGTCGCCGCCTCGACGGCGTCGGGGAACTTGGCGGGGTGGGCGGTGGCCAGCGTGACCATGGGCTCGGACCTGTCGCGGGTTTCGCAGGCGACATGCACGCCCACCGCCGAGTGCGGGCAGAGCAATTCGCCGGTTTCGCGCCAGAGCCGGGCTATGGTGGCCGAAGTCTCATCCTCAGACGCGCGCCCCGAAGCGAAGTGATCGCGCAGCGCTTCGAGCGCGCCCTGGCTCACGTGGTAGGTGCCGTTGGTCTTCAGCTCATCCATCAGCTGCGCCACGGCGTTGCCGTCACGGCCGTAGGCGTCGAACAGCGCCCGCTCGAAATTCGAGCTGACCTGGATGTCCATGCTGGGCGAGATCGACGGCTGCACCCGGTCGAGCGTGTGGGTGCCGGTGGCCAGGGTCCGGTGCAGGATGTCGTTCTGGTTGGTCGCGACCACGAGCCGGTCGATGGGCACGCCCATGCGCTTGGCGATGTAGCCCGCGAACACGTCGCCGAAATTGCCGGTGGGCACGGTGAAGTTCACCTTGCGGTCCGGCGCGCCGAGCGCCACCGCCGAGGTCACGTAGTAGACGACCTGCGCCAAAACCCGCGCCCAGTTGATCGAGTTCACCCCGGCGAGGCGCACGCGGTCGCGGAACTCGAAGTGGTTGAACATGTCCTTGAGCCGCGCCTGCGCGTCGTCGAAATGACCGTCGATGGCCAGCGCGTGGACGTTCTCTTCCGTCGGGGTGGTCATCTGGCGGCGCTGCACCTCGGACACCCGGCCCTCGGGGTAGAGGATGAAGACGTCCACAGCGTCGAGCCCACGGAATGCCTCGATCGCCGCAGACCCGGTATCGCCCGAGGTGGCGCCGACGATGGTCACGCGCTCGCCGCGTCGGGTCAGCGCCTCCTCGAAGAGCTGCCCGATCAACTGCATGGCGAAGTCCTTGAACGCCAGCGTCGGCCCGTGGAACAGCTCGAGCAGGAAGTGACCGGGCGCCAGTTGCACCAGCGGCGCACGTGCCGTGTGGTCGAATTGCGCGTAGGCTCGCGCGATCAGATCGCCGAAGGTCTCGTCGTCGAAGCTGTCACCCACGAAAGGGCGCATGACGCGGAACGCGACTTCCTCGTAGGACAGGCCGTTCATGGCGCGCAGATCGTCGGCCGAAAGCTGCGGAATCTCCTCGGGCACGTAGAGGCCGCCGTCACGGGCGAGACCGGACAGCATCGCCTCCTCGAACGAGAGGGCCGGGGCTTGGCCGCGTGTCGAGACGTATTTCATGGCTGCACGTCCTTGGAGAAGTGGCCGCGCCGCAGCCAGATGCCGGTCATGGCGATCCACACGGCGGCGAGGGAGAACCAGGTGATGGCGTATTGCAGGTGGTCGTTCGGAATGCCTTCGGTCGAGACCGGAAGCGGCGTGACGCCGGGGACCGGGGGCTTCTCCGAGCGCACCACGGCGAGGATCGGCTCGGTTCCCAACGCATCGGCCATCGCGGCAACGTCGCGCGCGAACCAGATGTTCCGGTCGCGATCGGTCTCCGGCGTGAAGCTGCCGGTTTCCTGCGGCCAGTGGAGGTTGGCGGTGATCGTAGCCTCACCAGCGGGGCGCTCGAGGTCCTTGTCCTCGGTCGGGACGAAGCCGCGGTCGATCAGAACGCGGCGGCCGGCATCGGTGGTGAACGGCGCGATGATCCGGTAGCCGGCGCCGACGCGCTTCTGGCTGACGAGGACGTGGAGTTCGCCCTCGTCGACGGTGCCGGCCAGCTGCACGGGACGGTACCGGTCTGCCTCGGGAGCCGGATCGGAGGGCAGGGTGGTGTCCGCGGGGCCCGAGATCGTCGAGGTGATATCGTCGAGGATCGCTTCCTTCCACGCGAGGCGCTGGACCTGCCAGATCCCCAGCGCACACAGAATGGCGGCGCCGACGAGGCCGATCAGAAGCGGGGCGATGAGACGTTTCACAACGGGCGCGGGTCCGGCCGGTGGCAAGGGAACGGTGGGGGCCGGATGCGCTCCGGCCCTGCACGGCTTTAGCGGGTCGATGGGGGCGGGTTCAACCGCAAAGGCATGTGCGGGCGGCCTCCCGCGGGGCCTCAGGATTTTAACTAAAATCCTGAGGCCGGTGCGGATCGCGCGCAGAATTTTAGGTAAAATTCTGCGCGCCCCAGGCTCCGGAACGGGAAACGCCCGCGCGGCTGCGCGGGCGTTCCGGAAATTCCGAGCGGGTGGGCCGGGTCAGCCGCCCCAGACGTAGACGGCCGCGAAGAGGAACAGCCAGACCACGTCCACGAAGTGCCAGTACCAGGCGGCGGCCTCGAAGCCCACGTGCTTGTTCGGGGTGAAGGCGCCGTTCATCAGCCGGATCAGGCAGACGAACAGGAAGACCGTACCGATGATCACGTGCGCACCGTGGAAGCCGGTCGCCATGAAGAAGTTGGCGCCGTAGATGTTGCCCGAGAAGCCGAAGGCGGCGTGGCTGTACTCGTACGCCTGGAAGAAGCTGAACAGCAGGCCCAGCAGGATCGCGATGATCAGGCCCCACTTCATGTCCTTGCGGTTGTTCTCGTGCACCAGCGCGTGGTGCGCCCAGGTTGCCGCCGCGCCCGAGCACAGCAGGATCAGGGTGTTGATCAGCGGCAGGTGCCAGGGGTCGAAGGTCTCGATTCCGGCGGGCGGCCAGACGCCGTCCACGCCGGGGCTCTCGGGGCCCATCGGGTAGATCGCGTGTTTGAAGAACGACCAGAACCACGCGAAGAAGAACATCACCTCGGACATGATGAACAGGATGAAGCCGTAGCGCAGGCCGATCTGCACCACCGGCGTGTGGTCGCCCACTGAGCTTTCCGAGATTACGTCCGACCACCAGCCGAACATGACGTAGAGCACGCCCACGAGGCCGATCAGGAACATCCAGGGGCTGCCGGATTTCATGAAGGGCACGGCGCCGAAGAGCATGATGAAGGCGAAGACCGCGGCCAGGAACGGCCAGATCGACGGGCTCAGGATGTGGTAGTCGTGGTTCTTGGCGTGCGCCATTGGTTCTGTCCCTCTTCGGATGGCGTCAGTTGACGGAGGTTTCTTCGGCTTCGTCGAGCGCGGCCTGCTGCGCGTCCTGCGGCAGGTCGATCTCGTAGAAAGTGTACGACAGGGTGATCGTCTTGGTGAACTTGGCGTCACGGTCCTCGGTGATCGCCGGGTCCACGTAGAAGTAGACCGGCATCTCGACCCGCTCGCCGGGCTGCAGCACCTGCTCGGTGAAGCAGAAGCACTGCACCTTGTTGAAGTACGATCCTGCGGTGAAGGGCGCGACGTTGTAGCCGGCCTGTCCCGCGATCGGGTGGTCGGTGGGGTTGTAGGCCTCGAAATAGGCCAGCCCGTCCTCGCCGATCTTGAGCGTCATCTCGCGCTCGACCGCCTCGAACTCCCACGGCATCCCGGCCTCGACATTGGCGTCGAAGCGCACGGTGATGGTCTGATCGAGCACGGTGTCGCTGCCCGCCTCGGCGGTATTGGTGGTGCCGCCGTAGCCGGTGACCGCGCAGAACCAGTTGTAGAGCGGGATCGACGCCCAGGCCATCGCGCCCATGAACACGATCACGCCGCCCAGCGCCGCCACCGTGCGGGTCTTGCTATCGAGTTTCCTCATCATTGAGTGTCCTCCGTTTCAGCGGCCGTGCCGGACGCGGAGGTGGCGGCGCGGGGCGATTCGAAGTCCCCGCGGGTCACCTTCACCACGGTCAGGCCGAAGATCACGGCGATGAACGCGGCCAGCGTCAGGCCGACGCCCAGGTTCCGGCCATAGCGCCGGTCATGCAGGTCATGCGTGGGTTTGAGGGCCATCAGAAGCCTGCCCACAGGATGCCGGCGCGGTCGACCGCGGCCTCGGCCAGAAGCGCGCCGAAATGCAGGAAGAGGTAGAGAAGCGACAGTTTGAAGAACGACTTCTCGACCGCGTAGTTGTCGGTCTCGGCCATGTGCTCGTCGCGCTGCCAGATTTCCCAGGCGCCCTTGAGGAACATGACGTTCAGCACGATCGCCACCGACAGGTACAGCGGTCCGCCCGCCGAGGTGAAACCGGTCGCGAGCGCCAGGGCCGCCAGCAGCACGGTGTAGATAAGCACGTGGCGGCGGGTGGCGGGACGGCCGTGGGTCACGGTCAGCATCGGCACGCCGGCATTGTCGTAGTCCTTGCGCATGAACAGCGCGAGCGCCCAGAAGTGCGGTGGTGTCCACAGGAAGGTCAGCGAGAACATCAGGAGCGATTCGACCGAGATGCCGCCCGTGGCCGCAGCCCAGCCGATCATCGGGGGGAAGGCGCCCGCGGCGCCGCCGATGACGATGTTCTGCGGCGTCCAGCGCTTGAGCCACATGGTGTAGATCACGACGTAGAAGAAGATGGTGAAGGCCAGCAGGCCCGCCGCGACCCAGTTGGTCGCGAGGCCGAGGAAGACAACCGAAAAGCCCGAAAGCGCAAGCCCGATCGACAGCGCCTCCTGCCCGGTGACGCGGCCCGATGGCACGGGGCGCTTGGCGGTGCGGCGCATCACCGCGTCGATATCGGCGTCCCACCACATGTTGAGCGCGCCGGACGCGCCGCCGCCCACGGCGATGAACAGGATCGCGCAGAAGGCGACGAAGGGGTGGATCTCAGCGGGCGCGGCCAGAAGGCCGACCAGCGCCGTGAACACCACCAGCGTCATCACCCTCGGCTTCAGCAGAGCGAAGTAGTCCCCGAACTGCGCGTCGCTCTCGAGGTCCGTGGGATTGAGGGATGCGTCGCTCATGCTGCGTGTCCGGTGTCTTGGTCTGGGTGCGTAAGCCGCGGCCCCGCTTCGGGGGCCGCGTTATCCGGGTTGGCGCGGACGCGACGGGCGTCGTCCGCGAGATGGTGTTCGGTCACTCGGCCGAAGCGACCTGGATCGGTGCGTCGGCGGCCGGGGCGGAGGCGTATTCCTCGACCATGTTGGCTTTCCAGGCCTCGTACTCTTCCTCGCTGACGACCTTTACCGTGATCGGCATGTAGGCGTGGGCGATGCCGCACAGCTCGGAGCACTGACCGAAGTAGACGCCTTCCTGCTCGGGCTGGAACCACAGCTCGGCAAGACGGCCGGGAACCGCGTCCTGCTTCACGCCGAAGGCCGGGATGGTCCACGAGTGGATCACGTCGCCGCCGGTCACCTGGATGACCACGGTCTTGTTGACGGGCACCACGACCGCGGTGTCGGTGGCCAGGCGGAAGTGCTCGGGCTCGTAGCCGGCGTCGAGAAGCTGCTGCTCGACCTCTTCCGAGTAGGAGTTGTCGCCGCCGGTTGCCGGCGAACCGATCATGTAGCTGTCGAATGCGAAGCCTTCGTCGATGTACTCGTGGTTCCAGTACCACTGGTAGCCGGTGGCCTTGATGTAGATGTCGCCCTCGGGGATCTCCTGCTGCTTGAACAGCACGGGCAGCGAGAACGCCCCGATGAAGACCAGCACGAGGATCGGACCCACGGTCCACGCGATCTCGAGCGGGGAGTTGTGGGTGAACGTGCCGGGGTTCGGGTTGGTCTTGCGGTTGTAGCGGACGATGCAGAACGCCAGCAGCGCCGTCACCAGGATCACGATTGCGGTGATGATGACGGTGATCATGCCGTCGAGCCAGTGGATATCGCGCGCGAGCTCCGTCGCAGCGGGCTGGAAGCCGATCCCGCCGTTCTCGGGCGCACCGATCACGGGCAGGTCCTGTGCCACTTCTTGCGCGAAGGCCGGGGCCGCGGCGACGGCGGCAAGGGCGCCCGTCAGCATGGTCTTAAGTTTCATGTCTCACCCTGAGCGGTTCTACGTCATTCCGAAAAGCGGGTCGCGAGGTCGTGTCTCGCCGGTCCGCCGGACGGACCCCCGTTGTCTTGGCCCCGTCTCTAACCATATCCTTCGGGCCAGATAAAGAACCTCGCTTGCGGCAGATGGCCGCTCGCTGTCGATGCAGATCATAATACCAGCCCGACCGGAGCTTCCATGACCGATGCGCCCTTTCGTCCGTTCGACACCCATCTCGAGCGGGAGGCTGCGCTCGGACGCCTGCGCGACGCGCTGTCGGGTGCCGAGGATGGCGAGCTGTTCCTCGAGCGCAAGCGCTCCGAAGGTCTGCTCTTCGACGATGGCCGGGTGAAGCAGGCAAGCTACGATGCCGCCGAGGGATTCGGCCTGCGCGCGGTAAAGGGAGAGGTGGCGGGCTATGCCCACGCGACCGAGATCAGCGAAAGCGCCCTGACCCGCGCGGTGGAAACCGCGCGCCTCGCCGTGGGAGACGGCGGCGGCACCATGGCGCCCGCGCCCTCGCGTACCAACCGGACGCTCTATACCGACGTCGATCCGATCGCCGGGCGTCCCTTCGCGGCCAAGGTCGAGACCCTGTCGGAAATCGACGCCTTCCTGCGCGACCTCGATCCGAGGGTGGTGCAGGTGACCGCCTCGGTCGCCGCCTCGATCCAGGAGGTCGCGATCCTGCGGGCCGACGATTCGCTGGTGACGGACGTGCGTCCGATGACGCGGCTCAACGTATCGGTGATCGTCGAGGAGGACGGCCGTCGGGAAAGCGGTTCGGCCGGCGGCGGCGGGCGCGTGGGCCTCGACGGGCTGCTCGATCCCGAGGACTGGAAGGCCAAGGCTCGCGAGGCGCTGCGCATCGCGCTGGTGAACCTGCGCGCCGAACCGGCGCCCGCAGGCGTCTTCGACATCGTACTCGGACCCGGCTGGCCCGGAATCCTGCTGCACGAGGCGGTCGGGCACGGGCTGGAGGGCGACTTCAACCGCAAGGGCACCTCGGCCTTTGCCGGACTGATGGGCCAGCGCGTCGCGGCGCCCGGCGTCACCGTGCTGGACGACGGCACGATCCCCGACCGGCGCGGCTCGATCACCGTGGACGACGAGGGCACGCCCTCGGGAAAGAACGTCCTGATCGAGGACGGCATTCTGGTGGGCTACATGCAGGACCGCCAGAACGCCCGCCTCATGGGGGCCGCGCCCACCGGCAACGGCCGGCGCGAAAGCTACGCCCACGCGCCGATGCCGCGGATGACCAACACCTACATGCTGGGCGGGGACGCCACGCGCGAGGATCTCGTGTCGGAGCTGAAGGACGGTATCTATGCCGTGGGTTTCGGCGGCGGGCAGGTGGACATCACCAACGGCAAGTTCGTATTCTCCTGCACCGAGGCCTACCGTGTAAAGGACGGCAAGGTCGGCGCGCCTGTGAAGGGCGCCACTCTGATCGGCGATGGCGCCACGGCGCTTCAGCACATCCGGGGGCTCGCCAACGACATGGCGCTCGATCCGGGCATGGGCAATTGCGGCAAGCAGGGCCAGTGGGTGCCGGTCGGCGTGGGCCAGCCCTCTGTGCTGATCGGCGGACTGACGGTGGGCGGCGCGGGGTCCTGACCCCGGTCGGTCGGCTTTTCGCCATCCGGCCGCCACAATGTTCGTGCGCCTTCAGGTTTCGTTAAGGGTGGGTGCGTAGACAGGCTCTGCAAGAGTTCGGAGCCGAGGGCGCATGAGGGTCGAACATCACCACTCTTCCACTCACCCCCTACTCCCACCCACCACGGAAGACGACCGCATCGCGCGGCTTCGGCTCTTGCGCTCCCGCCGTGTGGGGATCGCTACATATCACCGGCTGATTGCCGAGCTTGGCTCGGCCGCCGCGGCGCTGAACGCCCTCCCCGAAATCGCCCGCGCCGCCGGGCTCGACCGCTACGAGGCCGCGACCGAGCGCGCCGCGCTGGCCGAGATGCGCGCCGGCGCCCATGCCCGCGCACGCCTGATCTTCCAGGGGGAGGCCGCTTACCCTGCGCGTCTCGCCGACCTGTCCGACGCGCCGCCATTCCTCTGGGCCGTCGGCGACATCGCCGCTCTCGCCCGTCCGATGGTGGCGCTCGTCGGCGCGCGCAATGCCTCGTCGCTCGGCACCCGCATGGCCCGTGCCCTCGCGCAGGACCTCGGCGCGGCGGGGTATGTCGTGGTGTCGGGACTGGCGCGCGGGGTCGATGCGGCCGCCCATGCCGGCAGCATCGCCACAGGCACGGTCGCAGTGCTCGCGGGCGGGGTGGACGTGCTCTATCCGCAGGAAAACGCCAGGCTGGCGGAAGATATCCCCGCGGCGGGCGGGGTGCGCCTGTCGGAACATCCGCCGGGCCTCCAGCCGCAGGCGCGGCACTTTCCCGCGCGGAACCGCATCGTTTCCGGCCTAGCCGAGGCCGTGGTCGTGGTGGAGGCGGCGGCCAAGTCCGGCTCGCTTATCACCGCACGCGCGGCGCTCGACCAGGGGCGCGAGGTGTTCGCGGTGCCGGGCCATCCCTTCGACGCCCGCGCCGGGGGCTGCAACATGCTGATCCGCGACGGCGCGCGCCTCGTGCGCGGCGCCGCCGACGTTATCGAGGCGATCGGTCCGGGGCCGGGTCCGGTCGCGCGGGGGGACCTGCCGCTGGACGCCGTGCCATGCGCCGCTCACGAGGCTCGGGGCGCGCACACCGGGCCGGAGACGTCTCAGGCGAAGCCGGGGGATAGCGTCGCCAGCCAGGTCTCGACGTCCAGGATGCAGGCGGGTGCCGCGCCGGATGGGGCTCAGACTACTCACCAGCGCGACGGTGGAGGGAAGTCCCATGCGCTCGCAACGCGACCGGACACGGTTCAGGGAACTGCCGCAGGGGACGCTGCGACACAAGGCGGCGGCGCTACCTGCGGGAAGGCTGAAAACCTCACGGAGGATGGCGCACGCGGTGCTGACCGGCGTGAGGCTGCAGGCGGTCCGTCCGGACAAGCCCCGCGCCGCTCCCGCAGCGTCGCCCGCCGGCCCACGGCGCCCACCGGAACCTCGGCGGACGCACGGCGCGACCAATCCGCACGGGGAGAGGAGGCGCGCACCCTCTCGGAGACGGCGGCGCTTCATGCGCGGATTCTCGACCGGCTCGGGCCCTCCCCACTGGCCGAGGATCAGCTGATCCGCGATCTCGGCCAGCCCAGCGGGACCGTCGCGCCTGCGCTCACCGACCTTGAACTCGACGGCCGGATCCGTCGCCAACCGGGCGGTCTGCTGGCGCTCGCCCCGTGACCGGCGACCCCCGGCTCGATTGACAATTCGGGCTTGCACCCCACATGCTGCGCGGCCAAAGACAGGCCCGTTCCCCCAGAGAGGTGCCCCGAGACATGCCCGTCGTCGTCGTCGAGTCCCCGGCCAAGGCCAAGACCATCAACAAGTATCTGGGCTCCGACTACACTGTCCTGGCCTCGTACGGACACGTCCGCGATCTGCCGCCCAAGGACGGGTCGGTGAACCCTGACGAGGGGTTCGACATGACCTGGGAGGTGGGCAACGACTCCAAGAAGCACGTGAAGGCCATCGCCGACGCGCTCAAGGACGACAACGCGCTGATCCTCGCGACGGACCCCGACCGGGAAGGCGAGGCGATCAGCTGGCACCTCAAGGAGGCGCTGACCAAGCGCAAGTCGATCAAGAAGGATACCGACGTCCGCCGGGTCACCTTCAACGCGATCACCAAGCAGGCCGTGACCGAGGCCATGGCCAACCCGCGAGACATCGACGCGCCGCTGGTCGAGGCCTACCTCGCCCGCCGCGCGCTCGACTATCTCGTCGGCTTCAACCTTAGCCCGGTGCTCTGGCGCAAGCTGCCCGGCGCCAAGTCGGCGGGCCGCGTGCAGTCGGTGTGCCTGCGCCTCATCGTCGAACGCGAGATGGAGATCGAGGCGTTCGACGCCCGCGAATACTGGTCGGTGAAGGCGCTGCTCTCCACCCCCCGCGGGCAGGACTTCGAGGCGCGGCTGACCACGCTCGCCGGCAAGAAGCTCGAGCGCTACGACCTGTCGAATGAGACCCAGGCCGAGATGGCCGTCCAGGCGGTGTCCAGCCGCAAGCTGCACATCGCTTCGGTCGAGGCGAAGCCGGCCAGCCGCAATCCCTCGGCGCCGTTCATGACATCAACACTGCAGCAGGAGGCCAGCCGCAAGTTCGGCATGGGCGCCAAGATCTGCATGTCCACGGCGCAGCGGCTCTACGAGGCCGGGCACATCACCTACATGCGGACTGACGGCATCGACATGGCGCCCGAGGCCGTGCAGGCTGCCCGCGATGCGATCAAGGACCGCTACGGTGCGGACTATGTCCCCGGCAGCCCGCGCATCTACAAGAACAAGGCCAAGAACGCGCAGGAAGCGCACGAGTGCATCCGCCCCACGGACATGACCAAGGACGCCGAGTCGCTGGGTCTGCGCGAGGCCGATCAGAAGAAGCTCTACGACCTGATCTGGAAGCGCACTCTGGCCTGCCAGATGGAGGCCGCGCGGCTCGAGCGCACCACGGTCGAAATCGCGTCTGACGACAAGCAGGTGGGCCTGCGCGCCACCGGGCAGGTGGTGCTGTTCGACGGTTTCCTCCGCGTCTACGAAGAAGGCCGCGACGAGCCGCAGGACGAGGACGACAAGCGCCTCCCCCAGATCATGGAGGGGGAGGCCGCCGCGTTTGCGAAGGCCGGGCTGCGGTCCGAGTTCGACAAGGTCGGCGAAAAGGAGGGCGCTGTCCTCGAGGCCGATACCGGTCCGGGGCCCGACCGCAACGGCAAGGCCGTGATCGGGGGCGGCGACGCGGTTCTGGCGCTTCAGCACCACACCCAGCCGCCGCCGCGCTACACCGAGGCCACGCTTGTCAAGAAGATGGAAGAGCTCGGCATCGGCCGGCCGTCGACCTATGCCTCGGTCATCACCACGATCCAGGACCGCGAATACGTCCGGAAGGACAAGAACCGCCTGATCCCCGAGGACAAGGGCAGGATCGTCACGATCTTCCTGCTCAACTTCTTCAAGCGCTACGTGGAATACGACTTCACCGCCGCGCTGGAGGACGAACTCGACGATGTCTCGGCCGGCGAGATGGACTACAAGGAGCTGCTCGCCAAGTTCTGGCGCGACTTCCACGCCGCGATCTCGGAGACCTCCGAGCTGCGCATCGCGCAGGTGCTCGACGTGCTGGACGAGGCGCTGGCGCCGCAGCTCTACCCGCCGCGCGACGACGGGTCTGACCCGCGCACCTGTCCGCTTTGCGGCGAGGGCAGCCTGCACCTCAAGACCTCGCGTTCGGGCGGCTTCGTGGGCTGCTCGCGCTATCCCGAATGCCGTTACACCCGCCCCCTCGGCGGGGACGAGGGTCAGGGCGACCGCGTGCTCGGCTACGACAATGGCGACGAGATTTCGCTGCGATCGGGTCGGTTCGGCCCCTACGTCCAGCGCGGCGAACCGACAGAAGAGCAACCGAAACCGCCACGCGCGAGCCTGCCCAAGGGCTGGTCCGCGGACGCGATGGACCTCGAGAAGGCGCTGACGCTGCTGTCCCTGCCGCGCCAGGTGGGCATCCACCCCGAGGACGGGGAGCCGATCGAGGCGGGCATCGGGCGTTACGGCCCGTTCGTGAAGCACAATCGCCTTTACGCGAACCTCAAGGAAGTGGACGAGGTTTTCGAGATCGGCATTAACCGCGCGGTCGATCTGCTCGCCGAGAAGGCCGCCAAGCGCGGTGGCGGGCGCGGCGCGGCGGCGAAACCGCTCAAGGAACTGGGCGAGCATCCCGAACACGGTGGGCCGGTTATTATCCTCGACGGGCGCTACGGGCCTTACGTGAAGTGGGAAAAGGTCAACGCTACCCTTCCGAAGGGGACCGAGCCCGCGGACGTGACGCTCGAGGAAGCGGTCGCTCTGGTGGACGAAAAGGCGGCCAAGACCGGCAAGGGCAAGAAGAAGGCCCCGGCCAAGAAGGCCGCCGCAAAGAAGGCTCCGGCCAAGGCCTCGACCGCGAAGAAGACTACCGCGGCCAAGAAGCCCGCCGCGAAAAAGTCCACCGCGGCCAAGGGGTCGGCGGCAAAAGGAAGCGATGCCGCCGAGTGAGCGTGGCACGCTCCCTCGCGGGGCGATCAAGTTTGACTTCACCCTTGTGCCGGGTCACATATCCAGCAACCAGCGCACGAGGGAGTGAACCATGAAGAAAGTCTACGGCTCTGCCGCAGAGGCGCTCGACGGACTGCTGTTCGACGGCATGACCATCGCGTCGGGGGGCTTCGGCCTGTGCGGCATTCCCGAGCTTCTGATCCAGGCGATCCGCGACGCGGGGCCCAAGGACCTGACCGTGGCGTCGAACAACGCGGGCGTCGATGGCTTCGGCCTCGGGCTGCTGCTTGAAAGCAAGCAGGTCAAGAAGATGATGTCTTCCTACGTGGGCGAGAACAAGGAGTTCATGCGCCAGTACCTCGGCGGCGAACTCGAGCTGGAATTCAACCCGCAGGGCACCCTGGCCGAGCGCATGCGTGCCGGGGGTGCGGGCATCGCGGGCTTCTACACCAAGACCGGCTACGGCACGCAGATCGGAGAGGGCAAGGAGGTCAAGGAGTTCGACGGAGAGAACTACATCCTCGAACGTGGAATCTTCGCCGACCTTTCGATCGTGAAGGCGTGGAAGGCCGACACCACCGGCAACTGCATCTTCCGCAAGACCGCGCGCAACTTCAATCCGCCGGCCGCCATGTGCGGCAAGGTCTGCGTGATGGAGGTCGAAGAGATCGTCGAGCCGGGCGAACTCGATCCCGATCACATCCACCTGCCGGGCATCTACGTCCATCGTCTCATCGAAGGTGAGCACGAGAAGCGGATCGAGCAGCGCACCACGCGCCCGGCGGCCTGATCGGAGTCCCGGACCGGTGACGGTGGCAGAGCAACAGAGACGCGCCCTGTCGGCGATCCTCGATGACCGGGATGCGCTGGACGGGTTCTCGCGTCTGGCGATCTCGATGATCATCACGAACCCGTTGGCGCCGGACAATCCGATCGTCTACGTCAACGACGCGTTCGAGCGGACGACCGGGTATTCGCGCACGGCCGTCATCGGGCGCAACTGCCGGTTCCTCCAAGGCGAGCGGACCGACAAGCGCGACGTGGACAAGCTGCGTGCGGCCATCGCGACGGGCGACGACGTGGCGGTGGATATCCTCAACTACCGTGCCAGCGGCGAGCCGTTCACCAATCGGCTCATCATTGCCCCAATCGCGGACGAAACCGGGCGCCCGATCTACTTTCTCGGCCTTCAGAAAGAGCTTCGGGACACCAGCGGTGAGACCAGTCTGTCCGACATGCGGCTGCATGCGATCCGGTCCCGGGTCCGTGAGGACCTGGCGATGATCCTGTCCAGCATCGGGGAGCCGGAGCGGCGGCTTAGTATCGACGATCCGCTGACCGAGATCGACGCCCTGCCGCGGCGTCTCGAATGTCTTCAGCTTGTCTACGAGGAACTGCGGCTGAACGACGAGGACACCGCCACCGGCCGCGCGGGGATCGAGCTTGGCGCCCTCATGAGCCGGATCGCGAGCAATGTCGCCCATCACGAGGGGCGACCCGGGGTGAGGTTCGTCCAGCAGGTCGATCAGATGCAGGTTTCGCTCGAGACCGCTGTGCGCGTTGCCCTGATCCTCTCGGAAACCGTGTCGAACGCGTTCACGCACGCCTTCGATGGCCTGGATCGGGGCTACGTGGAGCTGCGCATTGCCCGGCTGGCCGCCGGTGGACTTCGGATGACGATCTCGGACGACGGGGTCGGCATCCCGGCAAAAATCGACTGGCCGTCTGCCGCCACGCGCGGTGGCCGGCTCATCGCGTCCCTGCTCGACGGGCTGGACGTGACCATCAACGTGGCGCGGGGCGCTGCCGGAACCGTCGTGATGATCGACGTTCCGGTCGACCTGCATGATTTGGAAAACAAGGGAGCCTGACCGAATATGCCGTGGGATCGCAATGAGATGGCCGCACGGGCGGCGCAGGAACTGGAAGACGGCACCTACGTGAACCTCGGGATCGGCATCCCGACGCTGGTGCCGAACTACATCCCCGAGGGGGTCGAGGTGACGCTCCAGTCCGAGAACGGCATGCTGGGCATGGGGCCGTTCCCCGTCGAGGGGGAAGAGGATCCGGACCTCATCAACGCCGGCAAGCAGACCATCACCGAGCTGCCGCACACTTCCTATTTCGACAGCGCCACCAGCTTCGGGATGATCCGCGGCGGCAAGATCGCCATGGCGATTCTCGGCGCGATGGAAGTGGCCGAGAACGGCGACCTCGCGAACTGGATGATTCCCGGCAAGCTCGTGAAGGGCATGGGCGGTGCGATGGACCTCGTGGCCGGCGTGAAGCGCGTGATCGTGGTCATGGACCACACCAACAAGGCCGGCGAGCCGAAGCTGCTCAAGGAGTGCACGCTGCCGCTGACCGGCACGGGCGTCGTGAACCGGATCATCACCAATCTCGGTGTGATGGACGTGGTCGAGGGCGGTCTGAAGATCGTCGAGACCGCGCCCGATGTGACCGAGGACGAGATCCGCGAAAAGACCGAGGCCACGATCGTTGGCTGATGCGCCCGACGCCAATGGCATCGCGCGCGAACACCGCGACGGGCGGGGGCGCTACGTCCTCGTCCGTGACGGCCACGAGGCCGAACTGACCTACCGCGCGCTGGGCGACGACCGGATCGTCGCCGAGCATACCGGCGTCCCGCGCGAGATGGGGGGCACGGGCGCCGGCAAGGCGCTGGTCGCCCGGCTGGTCGACGATGCCCGCGCCGAGGGCGTGCGCATCGTGCCGGCCTGCTCCTTTGTCGACGCCATGCGGCGACGACACCCGGACTGGGCGGACGCCTTCGCGGCCTGAACCGCGCCGCCCGCCGTCGAAGCAGAGACATTCCGCATGACCGACAAGACCACCGACACCACTTTGCCTGATCGCGTGGCCATGCATGACGGGCACGACCTGCCTACGGTCCAGCCAACCATCCGGACCATCGCCATGCCCGCCGACACCAACCCGGCGGGCGACATCTTCGGCGGTTGGCTGATGAGCCAGATGGACCTTGCCGCGGGCACCGTCGCGGCGCTCGCCGCGCGCGGCCGCAGCGCGACGATCGCGGTCGAGGGGATGAAGTTCCACAGCCCGGTGAAAGTCGGCGACGAGGTGTCGCTCTATGCCGAGATCCGGCACGTGGGCCGCACCTCCATGCACATCCACGTGGAGGCATGGCGGCGGGAACGCCGTTCCACCCTGACGCAGATGGTGACCGAGGCCCTGTTCACCTTCGTCGCGCTCGACGAAGAGGGCAACGCGCGCCCGGTGAAAGAGCCGCCCGAGGCTTGAGATACAGGGCAGGGCGGGCCGATGTCAGCCTTGCCGCGCGGCCTTCTCGGCGATGCCCGACGTGCCCTGACGCCGGGCCAGCTCGTCCATCACCTCCGACAGCGGCACGTCGCGGGCGCGCAGCATCACCAGAAGATGAAAAAGCACGTCGGCGGCTTCGGAGGTCAGGCGCGCGCGGTCGTTCTTCACCGCCTCGATGATCGCCTCGACCGCCTCTTCGCCGAACTTCTCGGCACATTTCTCGGGGCCCTTGGTCAGAAGCTTGGCCGTCCAGCTTTCGTCCGGCGAGGCCTCCGCGCGGGCGGCGACCACGCGCTCCAGCTCTTCCAGCGTCATGCGGCCTCGCGCACGGGAATGCCGGCGGCCTTCATGTGGGCCTTGGCCTCTTGGATGGTGAAGGTGCCGAAGTGGAAGATCGACGCGGCCAGCACCGCCGATGCGCCGCCCTCGGTGATGCCCTCGACGAGGTGATCGAGCGTGCCGACCCCGCCGCTCGCGATGACCGGGATCGGCACCGCGTTGGCGATGGTCCGCGTCAGCTCGAGATCGAAGCCCGACTTGGTGCCGTCACGGTCCATCGAGGTCAAAAGCAGCTCGCCCGCGCCCTTGGCGGTCATGTCGAGCGCGAACTCCACCGCGTCGATGCCCGTCGCGTTACGGCCGCCGTGGGTGTAGATTTCCCAGCCCGGAGCGTTCTCCTTCCGCTTGGCATCGATCGCCACGACGATGCACTGGCTGCCGAAGCGGTCGGCGGCGGCTGTCACCACGTCCGGGTCCTTCACGGCGGCCGAGTTGAAGCTGACCTTGTCGGCGCCCGCGAGCATCAACTTGCGGACGTCCTCCACGGTGCGGACGCCGCCGCCCACGGTCAGCGGGATGAAGCACTGCTCTGCGGTGCGCCGCACCACGTCGAGGATCGTCTCGCGGTCCTCGTGGGTGGCGGTGATGTCGAGAAAGCAGATTTCGTCGGCCCCGGCGTCGTCATAGGCGCGCGCGGCATCGACCGGGTCGCCCGCGTCGCGCAGGTCGACGAAGTTGACGCCCTTCACGACGCGCCCGTCGGCCACGTCGAGGCAGGGGATGATGCGGGTCTTCAGCATGGTCCACTCCTTGGCTTGGTCACGGAGTATCCGAACGCGCCCGCGCAGCGCAACCGGGACGGCACGGCGGAACCGGGGGCAGGGGCCGGCGTTGCCCCGGCAGAGGCGGCCCGTCCCGGCGTCGCCATCCCGGAGGACCCCGACCATGACCCGCCTGACGACCCTTGCGGCCGCCGCCTTCGCGCTCGTGGCCACCCCGACGCTCGCCGACCAGATCAGCGTCGAAAGCCCGTATTCCGTCGCCGAAACCATGGACCGTCTCGAATCCGCGGTCGAGGAGGCCGGTGCAACGGTCTTCGCCCGCGTGAACCACGCCGAGGGGGCCGCGTCCGCGGACATGGAGCTGGATCCGGCGGAACTTCTGATCTTCGGAAACCCGCAGCTCGGCACGCAGGCCATGCAGGACGACATCCGCGCGGGCCTCGTGCTGCCGATGCGGGTCCTGGCCTACGAATGGGACGGGCAGGTCTATCTCGGCTGGCAGGAGCCCGAGGACATGTTCGACGATCTCGATATCGACGACGACGCCAATTACATCGAAGAGATCGAGGGCGCGCTCAACAGGCTGACCGAGCAGGCAGTTTCCGAGTGATGCGGTCGCGGCCCCGCAGGACGGGGCCGCATGGATGGCGGCGCGGGCCTCAGCCGAGCGCCGCCAGAGCCTCGCGCAGGTCCAGTGCACCGTCGTAGAGCGCGCGGCCCGAGATGGCGCCCGCGATCACGCCGGTATCGCGCAGCGCCGTGAGGTCCGCCAGCGAGGAGACGCCGCCCGAGGCGATGACCGGGATCGACACCGCCCGCCCGAGGTCTGCCGTGGCCTCGACATTGGGGCCGCCCATGGCGCCGTCGCGGTCGATGTCGGTGTAGATGATGGCGGCGACGCCGGCGTCCTCGAAGCTGCGGGCGAGGTCGGTGGCTTGGACGTCGGTCTCCTCGGCCCAGCCTTTCGTCGCGACGCGGCCCTTGCGCGCGTCGATGCCCACGGCGACCTGTCCGGGGAAGGCGCGTGCGGCCTCGCGCACGAGGCCGGGGTTTTCGACCGCCACGGTCCCGAGGATCACCCGCGCCAGCCCCTTGTCCAGCCACGCCTCGATCGTCGCCATGTCGCGGATGCCGCCGCCGAGCTGCGCGGGCATGTCCGTTGCCGCGAGGATCGACTCGACCGCCGCGGCATTCTCGGGGCGTCCGGCGAACGCGCCATTGAGGTCGACGAGGTGCAGCCAGGTGCAGCCGGCGTCGACGAAGGCGCGCGCCTGCGCCGCCGGGTCGTCGTTGAACACGGTCGAGCTGTCCATGTCGCCGCGCAGCAGGCGCACGGCCTGGCCGTCCTTCAGGTCGATGGCAGGATAGAGGATCATGGCCGGGCTCCGGTGGTCTGACAGGCCGCTCGGCTCTGCCATGACGGAACGGCACATGCAACGCGACCTTGCGTCAGTCTTGATCGGGCGCCGCTCCGCCGCGCAGGCTTCGGCCCATCTCTGGGAGGAGGAACAACAGATGAAACGTATCAGCGCGATGATCGCGGGCCTCGTGATGGCAGCAGGTGCCGCCGCGGCCGATCCGGTCGAGGGCATGTGGAAGACGCAGCCCGACGACGGCTCCTACGCCCATGTCCGCATGACCCCGTGCGGCGACAAGCTTTGCGGCGTGATCCAGCGCACCTTCGACTCAAACGGCGAATACGACTCGCCCAACAAGGGCAAGGTGCTGGTGATCAACATGGTCCCGCAGGGCGGCGGCGCCTACGAGGGCCGTGTCTGGCGCCCGTCGAACGACAAGGTCTACTTGGGCAAGATGCAGCTTGCCGGCAATTCCCTGAAGCTTCAGGGCTGCGTCGCGGGCGGGCTGCTGTGCTCGAGCCAGACCTGGAGCCGTCTGCAGTAAATCAGCAACTTTCGCGCGGGCGCCCGGACCATGCGGCGGCCGCGCGGGGATACCGCGTCCGCGCCGTCCACGCCCGACTAGACCCGTGCCGTGGGAATGACGTCCGCGTAGACGAAGCCGTCCCGCGTCACGACCTCGCCGGTCGTGTGGCGGATCGGCGCGGGGAAGTCGGGTCCATCGACCACGACGGTGTGGAACTCGCCGTTCTCTCCGCAGGGATCGACGCCCGGCGGCAAGTCGGCCAGAAGGTCCGCGTCCCACATCCGCCCGGCGAAGCTTTCGGGTACGCGCGACGGGTCGCAGGTGGCGATCCGAGCGCGCAGCCCGCCCAACAGCATCTCGTCCGCCAGCGTGCGCGTGTCGCGGCCCCAGAGCGGGAAGATCGGCGTCAGCCCGGTGCCCTCAAGCTGCGCTTCGCGGTAGGCGCGCACGTCCTCGAGGAAAAGATCCCCGAACACCACGTGGGTGATCCCGTCCGCGACTAGCGCCGCGACGGCCCCTTCCATCGCGCGTTCGTAGTCCGCGTTCGAGCAGGGCCAGGGCAGGGGGACGGCGGTGAGCGGCAGCCCGAGTGCCGCCGCCTGGGCCTCGAGCAGGGCGCGCCGCGTGCCGTGCATGGCGACCCGGTCGAAGGCGCTGTTGACCGTTGTCAGCAGCGTCGCGACATCGGCCAGCCCTTCGGTGCGGCAGGCATGGAGGGACCAGGCGCAATCCTTGCCCGACGACCAGCTCAGTGCGGCGCGGGGGAACGCGCTCACGGCGCCCAGGCGAGGAAGTTGGCGATCATCCTGAGCCCGGTCGCGCCGCTTTTCTCGGGGTGGAACTGCAGTCCGACGCAGTTGTCGCGTCCGACCACGGCGGTGACGTCCTCGCCGTAGTCCACGCGGGCAAGGCGCTGGTCCAGTCCCGACATCCGCATGTGATAGGAGTGGACGAAATAGGCGTGGTCGCCGCTCTCGATGCCTTCGAGCACCGGGTGTGGAATGTCGATCATCAGGTCGTTCCAGCCCATGTGCGGAACCTTGAGCATCGGGTCGGTGGGCGTGATTTTCATCACCTCGCCCTCGATCCAGCCAAGGCCGCGGGTCTCTTCGTATTCGTGCCCGTTGCGCGCCATCAGCTGCATGCCGACGCAGATACCCATGAAGGGCACGCCGCGGTTCTCCACCGCGTCGATCAGCGCCTCCTGTACGCCGCTCTCGGCCAGCGCGCGGGCGCAGGCCGGGAAGGCGCCGTCGCCCGGCAGGACGAGGCGGTCGGCGCGGGCGACGGTGTCGGCCTCGGAGGTGACGACCACCTCGCCGGCGTCGGTCTCTCGGGCCATCTTCTGGAAGGCCTTGTCGGCGGAGTGGAGGTTGCCGCTCTCGTAGTCGATGATCGCTGTCAGCATGGCTGCCTCGGGTCTTCGGTCTGGTCAGTCGGTGCGCGGCGTGGCGGGTCGGCGCGCCGCGGTCGGATCGGTCGGGCACCCGTGAGCGGCGCGCTGGGTGCGCGCCGCCGGACGGGCGGTGTCAGAGCGCGCCCTTGGTCGACGGGATCGCGTCGGCCTTGCGTGCGTCGGTCTCGACGGCCTCGCGCAGCGCGCGGGCCACGGCCTTGAAGGCCGCCTCGGCGATGTGGTGGCTGTTGATCCCGTGCAGACGGTCCACGTGGAGCGTGATGCCGCCATGGGTGGCGAAGGCCTGGAAGAACTCGCGCACCAGCTCGGTGTCGAAGCGGCCTATGGCCGGCGTCGGGAAGTCCACGCTCCACACCAGGTAGGGGCGTCCCGAGAGGTCCAGCGCCGCGCGTACCAGCGCGTCGTCCATCGGCAGGAGGCAGGCGCCGTAGCGGCGAATGCCGCGCTTGTCGCCGAGCGCCTCCGCAAGCGCTTGCCCCAGGGCGATGCCCACGTCTTCGACGCTGTGGTGGTCGTCGATGTGCAGGTCGCCCGAGCAACGCACCTCGAGGTCGATCAGCGCGTGACGGGCGAGCTGGTCGAGCATGTGGTCGAAGAAGCCCACGCCGGTCTGGTTGTCATAGGTGCCGGTCCCATCGAGGGACACGGAGACCGAGATGTCGGTTTCGGCGGTGGTGCGGGTGATCCGGGCGCTGCGCATGGCGTTTCTGTGCGGTCCTGTGGTTCGGTCCGTCCCGCGGTGCGGGGGTCGGTCGGACTTATAGGCAGGCGAGGGGCCGAGGCCAAGGGCCGGGCGCCGCCCGTTGTGCTTCCGTGGCGGCTGTGCCAGCGTCGGCGCAAGTCGACCGCCAAGGAATAGCGCCCATGACCACCTGCGTCTTCGTCCAGATCCGTTGCACCCCCGGCCGCACCTACAAGGTCGCCGAGGACATCGTCCTGCGCGAGATGCATTCCGAACTCTACTCGACGAGCGGCGAATGGGACCTGCTGATGAAACTCTACATCCCGGCCGATGCCGATGTGGGCAAGTACATCAACGAGCACCTGCTGGACATTCCGGGGATCGAACGGTCGCTCACCACGCTGACGTTCAACGCGTTCTGAGCCGACGCGCAGACACGCCCCGCGAGGGGCGGACTCCGCACCGTCGTGTCGTCGATGTGAGGAAGATTGGAGCGGGTGATGAGATTCGAACTCACGACCCTTACCTTGGCAAGGTAATGCTCTACCCCTGAGCTACACCCGCGCTCCGTGCCCGGCCGTCCCGGACTGGACCCAAATGGAGCGGGCGATGAGATTCGAACTCACGACCCTTACCTTGGCAAGGTAATGCTCTACCCCTGAGCTACGCCCGCGTCCTTGGGTGTCGGCGGATGTATCGTCTCGCCCGGAGGTCTGCAAGAAGAAATTTCCGACGATTTCGCCACGGAAAGCGGGGGCGGCACGGGCCGGCCGCGCGCGTCCGACCGAGACCTTCGCGCCCGCATCCGACGCCCCGGCACCGGCGCGCCGCGTCCCCCTTCTTCTCGTCGAAAATACTCCGGCCCGAGGCGTCCGTCATCGCCACATGCGAGCGCGCGAGCAGGGCGCGACCGCACAGGCGGTCAGGCAAATCGATCCCGGTCCGACCCGTTCCGAAAACGCGCTCCGTGCCGAAAGCCACCGGTGCCGACAAGGTCGCCCCGGCTGTGACGGGGCGGGAAGCCGTCGGAGGACTGCAAGCGCCCCTCCGTGAACTCGAACGTGAGGTCCATCGTCTCGAGGGCGAGGTCCAGAACGTCGCCCTCGGTCAGTCCCATATCCGTGTCGAACGCATCGAACCGGTTGAGGTCGTCGCGCAGCTTGGCCGTCAGCACGGCTTCTTCAAACGGCGGGTCGATCACTTCGATGCTTCCGACGGCTCTGATGTCGTCGTCGATATCGTCGGGGTCACGACGCGTCAGCGTCCAGTACGGGCGTTTGATCGGACCGGGCCCGCTACAGGTACACAATTTGACCCGGTGGTCGGGGTCGCACATCGCTCGGCCTTTCAGTCCCTGAGGCGGCGCAATCTAATGCGATCGCGCCGCGTCAGGTCAACGGCGAAGGCCGCTTGGGCCGCCGTCACTCGGAGTCGTACTCGACCAGCAGATCCTTTGCGTCGATCTGGCCGCCGGCCTGAACGTGGACCGCCTTCACCGTCGCGTCGCGCTCGGCATAGAGGCCGGTTTCCATCTTCATGGCCTCGATCACCAGCAGCAGGTCGCCGTCCTTCACCGGTTTGCCCGCCTCGACCGCGACCTGGCTGACCACGCCGGGCATGGGCGCGCCCACGTGGTCCGGGTTCGCCGGGTCGGCCTTGGGGCGTGCCGCCGCCGCGCCGGTTGCGCTGCGGTCGGGAACGCGGACCGCGCGGGGCTGGCCGTTCAGTTCGAAGAAGACACGCACCTCGCCCTCGTGCGGTTCGCCCACGGTCACGAGGCGAATCTCCAGCGTCTTGCCGGGGTCGATCTCGGCGGTGATCTCCTCGCCCGGCTCCATGCCGTAGAAAAACGCCCGCGTCGGCAGCACGCGCACCGGTCCGTAGGTTTCGTGGCGCGAGACGTAGTCGGTGAAGACCTTCGGATACATCAGGTACCCGGCGAGGTCCTCGTCATCGAACTCGGCCTCGGGGAAGATCTCCTGCAACTCCTTGCGCTTGGCATCGAGGTCCACCGGATCGAGGTGCTTGCCGGGACGGTCGGTCAGCGGTGTCTCGCCCTTGAGGACCTTCTTCTGGATGCCCTCGGGCCAGCCGCCGGGGGGCTGGCCGAGATTGCCCTTCATCATGTCGATCACGGAATCGGGGAACGAGATGTCCTTCTGCGGGTCCTCGACATCGGCCCGGGTCAGGCCCTGGCTGACCATCATCAGAGCCATGTCGCCGACCACCTTGGAGGACGGCGTGACCTTAACGATATCGCCGAACATCTGGTTCACGTCGGCGTAGGTGCGGGCGACGTCGGGCCACTTCTCCTCGAGACCCATCGAACGCGCCTGCGCGCGAAGGTTGGTGAACTGCCCGCCCGGCATCTCGTGGAGATAGACCTCGGAGGCCGGGGCCTGCATCGCGCTCTCGAAGGCGGCGTACTGCATCCGCACCTGTTCCCAGTAGGTCGAGATCGCGCGGATCGACTTGATGTCGAGGCCGGTGTCGCGCTCGGTGAAGCGCAGCGCCTCGACGATGGAGCCCAGTGTCGGCTGCGAGGTGTTGCCCGAGAGCGCATCCATCGCCGCGTCCACCGCGTCGACCCCGGCTTCGGCCGCGGCCATGATCGAGGCGATCGCCGCGCCGGACGTGTCGTGGGTGTGGAAGTGAACGGGCAGGCCGACCTCTTCCTTCAGCGCCCGGATCAGCGGCCCCGCGGCGGCGGGCTTCAACAGGCCCGCCATGTCCTTGAGCCCAAGGATGTGGGCCCCCGCGTCGCGCAGCTGCTTGCCAGTCTCCACGTAGTACTTGAGGTCGTACTTGGCGCGGTCGGGGTCGTTGATGTCGCCGGTGTAGCAGACGGTGCCCTCGCAGACCTTGCCGCTGTCGAGCACCGCGTCCATCGCCACGCGCATGTTCTCGACCCAGTTCAGCGAGTCGAAGACGCGGAAGACGTCGACGCCCGACTCGGCCGCCTGCTTCACGAAGAACTGTACGACGTTGTCGGGATAGTTCGTGTAGCCGACCCCGTTCGAGGCGCGCAGCAGCATCTGCGTCATGACGTTGGGCATCTTGGCGCGGATGTCGCGCAGACGCTGCCAGGGGCATTCCTGCAGGAAGCGGTAGGCGACGTCGAAGGTCGCGCCGCCCCAGCATTCGACCGAGAAAAGGCCCGGCAGCGTCTCGGCGTAGGCCGGCGCCACCTTGATCATGTCGAGCGACCGCATCCGCGTCGCCAGAAGCGACTGGTGGCCGTCGCGCATGGTGGTGTCGGTGATGAGGACCTGCTTCTGCGCCGCGAGCCAGTCGGCCACCGCCTGCGGTCCCTCACGGTCGAGCAGGGTGCGCGTGCCGTCGGGCGCCTTGCCCTCGACCGCCGGGGGCTTGGGCGTCTTGAGGTCCACCGGCGGCATCGCCCGGCCCTTGGTTTCGGGGTGCTCGTTGACGGTGATGTCGGCGAGATAGGTCAGGACCTTGGTGCCGCGGTCGCGCCGCTGCTTGAAGTCGAAGAGCTCGGGCGTCGTGTCGATGAAGGTCGTCGTGTACTCGTTCGACAGGAAGGTCGGGTGCCGCAGCAGGTTGTTCACGAAGTCGATGTTCGTGCTGACCCCGCGGATGCGGAACTCGCGCAGGGCGCGGTCCATGCGGGCGATGGCCTTCTCGGGCGTCGGCGCCCAGGCGGTGACCTTCACCAGGAGCGAGTCGTAGAACCGGGTGATGACCCCGCCCGCGTAGGCCGTGCCGCCATCGAGGCGGATCCCCATGCCGGTGGCCGAGCGGTAGGCGGTGATCCGGCCATAATCGGGAATGAAGTTGTTCTGCGGGTCCTCGGTAGTGATCCGGGTCTGCAGGGCGTGGCCGAACAGCTCGACCTCGTCCTGGCTGTCCATGCCCGTCGCTTCGGCAAGGCTCTTGCCCTCGGCGATGAGGATCTGCGCCTGCACGATGTCGATGCCGGTGACCTCCTCGGTCACGGTGTGCTCGACCTGCACGCGGGGGTTCACCTCGATGAAGTAGAAATTGCCCGAATCCATGTCCATCAGGAACTCGACGGTGCCCGCGCACTCGTAGTTGACGTGGGCACAGATCTTGCGGCCGAGCTCGCACAGCTCCTCGCGCTGGTCCTGCGTGAGGTAGGGGGCGGGCGCACGCTCCACGACCTTCTGGTTGCGGCGCTGGACCGAGCAGTCGCGCTCGTAGAGGTGATAGATCTGGCCGTGCTTGTCGCCGAGGATCTGCACCTCCACGTGTCGCGCGCGCTCGATCATCTTCTCGAGGTAGCCCTCGCCGTTGCCGAAGGCGGCCTCGGCCTCGCGACGGCCCTCGCTGACCTTGTCGGCCAGCTCCTTCTCGGACCGGATCGGGCGCATCCCGCGGCCGCCGCCGCCCCACGATGCCTTGAGCATCAGCGGGTAGCCGATCTCGGCGGCCTCCTTGCGGATAGCCTCCATGTCGTCGCCAAGGACCTCGGTCGCGGGCACCACCGGCACGCCGGCCTCGATCGCCACGCGCCGGGCGCTGGCCTTGTCGCCCAGCGCGCGCATGGTCTCGGCGCGGGGACCGATGAAGGTGATGCCGGCCTCGTCGCAGGCGTCGACGAATTCGGGGTTCTCCGACAGCAGGCCGTAGCCCGGATGGATCGCGTCGGCACCGCACTCCTTGGCGACGCGGATGATCTCGGGGATCGAGAGGTACGCCTGCACCGGCCCGAGCCCCTCGCCGATGCGGTAGGCCTCGTCCGCCTTGAAGCGGTGCAGGCCCAGTTTGTCCTCCTCGGCGAAGACGGCGACCGTCCGTTTCCCCATCTCGTTCGCGGCGCGCATGATGCGGATCGCGATTTCGCCGCGGTTGGCGATGAGGATCTTCTGGAATTCGGGCATGGGACGTCCTCGGTTATGTCGCGGTGCAGCAAGATTAGGGCGGTGCAGCGAGATCCTCAACTCGGGCAAATGGTCGGGAGACTGTTGCCGGGCGGGTAGGGCGCTGTCCGCCTGTCGGGTGGGCAGGTTCGGGTTGGCGGCGGGCCAGTTCGTGTTAACCTTTCGTTAACTTTTGCGAATCCCGGAAACGCCTGCATGTCCGAAACCGAAATCGCGTTGCTCCTTTGCGGCCTGCTTGCCGGTGGAGATACCGAGGTCTCGCACGATTTCGACAATCTCGGAGGACGCCGGGGCATCCGTGTGGACTGCGAGACCGAAACCCACGTGATCGAGGTGGGGCTGGACAAGACGTCGTCGCGCGACAGCCTGCACCAGGCCCTGTTTGCCGCCGAGCTGACCGGGAAGATCCCGCTGGTCGTCCTGATCGACCGTGACGGCGAAGAGGGCCGCACCGAGTTCGAGATGCGTCGGATCGCCGAGCGGGCGGGCGTCGGATATGTCCGCTGCGCCGAGCACATGGTGGTCCGGTGGCGGGCGACGCAGCCGTGGCGCAGCCTCGACGGCGGCACCCATGACCTGCCGCAGGAGGGTCCGGCGCGCGGCCTGTGCAATCTCGCCCGCTACATGCCGCCCGCCTCCGGCTGAGAAGGCCCGGCTGCTAAACCGCCGCAAGATCGTGCGAACATTTGCCGAACGCCGCCTTTATCTCGGCGGCCGGAGGCGCTATCTTCGCGCCATGAGCAGCTTCGACGAAATGGACGCCTTCGAGGGCGCGTCGCTCGCCTCGCGCGCCATGCAGGCCCGGCCGACCCCGTATCTGGACGACCTGAACCCCGCGCAGCGCGAGGCGGTCGAGACACTGGACGGACCGGTGCTGATGCTGGCCGGGGCAGGGACGGGCAAGACCAAGGCGCTGACCGCGCGAATCGTGCACCTGCTGAACACCGGCCGGGCGCGTCCGAACGAGATCCTGTCGGTCACGTTCACCAACAAGGCCGCGCGCGAGATGAAGGACCGCGTGGGCCGGATGCTGGGCCAGACGGTGGAGGGGATGCCGTGGCTCGGCACCTTCCACGCGATCTCGGTCAAGCTCCTGCGCCGCCATGCCGAGCTGGTGGAGCTGAAGTCGAACTTCACCATCCTCGACAGCGACGACCAGCTCCGGCTGATGAAGCAGCTCATCGCGGCCTCCAACATCGACGAGAAACGGTGGCCGGCGCGGCAGCTGGCGAACGTCATCGACGGCTGGAAGAACCGCGCGATCACGCCCGACAAGATTCCCGCGGCCGAGGCCGGCGCGTTCAACCACGAGGGCCCGCGGCTCTACGCGGAATACCAGGCCCGCCTGCGCGAGCTGAACGCCGTCGATTTCGGCGACCTGCTGCTGCACTGCGTGACCATCTTCCAGACCCACGAGGACGTGCTGGCGCAATACCAGCGCTGGTTCCGCTACATCCTCGTGGACGAGTACCAGGACACCAACGTCGCGCAGTACCTGTGGCTGCGGCTGCTGGCGGCGGGTCACAAGAATGTCTGCTGCGTGGGGGACGATGACCAGTCGATCTACGGCTGGCGCGGCGCGGAGGTGGGCAACATCCTGCGCTTCGAGAAGGATTTTCCCGGCGCCCACGTGGTCCGCCTGGAGCAGAACTACCGCTCGACCCCGCACATCCTCGCCGCAGCGTCTTCGGTCATCGAAGGCAACCAGGGCCGTCTGGGCAAGACGCTCTGGACCGAGGCCGACGAGGGCGAAAAGGTTCGCCTGATCGGCCACTGGGACGGCGACGAGGAAGCCCGCTGGGTCGGCGAGGAACTGGAGGCGATGCAGCAGGGCACGCGCGGGATGCGGCCCTACAGCCTCGACGACTGCGCCATTCTCGTGCGCGCCTCGCACCAGATGCGCGCCTTCGAAGACCGCTTCCTGACCATCGGGCTGCCCTACCGGGTGATCGGCGGCCCCCGGTTCTACGAGCGGATGGAGATCCGCGACGCCATGGCCTACTTCCGGCTGGTGGTGTCGCCCGATGACGACCTCGCCTTCGAGCGCGTGGTCAACACGCCCAAGCGCGGCCTCGGCGACAAGGCCCAGCAGACCATCCAGCGCATCGCCCGGGACCGCAGCGTGAACCTCGTGGAGGGCGCGCGCATCGCGGTGTCCGAGGAAGCGATCCGCGGCAAGGGCGGCGCGGCGCTGCGAGTGCTGGTGGACGATCTCGACCGCTGGGGCCGGCTGACCGGCGATCCGGACCTGACCCACATGGAACTGGCCGAGCAGGTGCTGGACGAAAGCGGCTACACCGCGATGTGGCAGAACGACAAGACGCCCGAGGCGCCGGGCCGGCTGGAGAACCTCAAGGAACTGATCAAGGCGCTCGAGGGCTTCGAGAACCTGTCGGGCTTCCTCGAGCACGTGGCGCTGGTCATGGACAACGAGACCGAGGCCGAGGGCGCCAAGGTGTCGATCATGACCCTGCACGCGGCCAAGGGCCTTGAGTTTCCCGCCGTGTTTCTGCCGGGCTGGGAGGACGGGCTGTTCCCCTCGCAGCGTTCGATGGACGAGCAGGGGGTCAAGGGCCTCGAGGAAGAGCGACGTCTCGCGTACGTCGGCATCACCCGGGCCGAGGAGGTCTGCACGATCTCGTTCGCGGGTAACCGCCGGGTCTTCGGCCAATGGCAGAGCCAGCTGCCCTCGCGCTTCATCGACGAGCTCGACGAGGCGCACGTGGAGGTGCTGACCCCGCCGGGGCTCTATGGCGGCGGCTACGGGGCGGCGGGCATGGCGGCGAGCGCCTCGCCCGAGATCATGGCGCGCCAGCAGAGCGACCTGCATGACCGCGCGAGCCGCGCGGACGTCTACAATTCGCCGGGCTGGCGGCGGCTGCAATCCCGGTCGGGCGAGCGGCCGGTGAGCCAACCGCGCGAGAGCAAGACCCAAGTGATCGACATGAACGCCGTCGCCGCCTACGTGATCGGTGAGCGGGTGTTCCACCAGAAATTCGGCTATGGCGCGGTCGCCGCGATCGAGGGCGACAAGGTCGAGGTCGACTTCGAAAAGGCAGGCACCAAGAAGGTGGTCTCGCGCTTCATCTGCGCCGCCGACGACGTGCCCTTCTGATCCCGCGGAGCGCGCCCGGTCGGGCGCGCGCCGTCCCTCTCGTCCGCGGCCCTGTGGGCCGCGGCCTCGGCGCCCGTGGCGGCGTGACGTGAGCCGGTGGTGAGCGGCGCGTGTTGAGTTGTCAGTTCTGCGGGCTGGGCACCCAGCCGGACCCGGCGGTCGCGGCCCGGCGGGGCCGGAGCCGGGCCCAGCGGGGATCGGTGTCCTCGGGCAGAATCGTGCGGAGCCGGTCGAAGGACAGCCGCGCTTCGAGAAGCGCGCGGTAGAGCGGGAAGGCCCCCGGCCGCAGGTAGGGCGACCAGTGGCAGACCCGTCGCGTGGCCGGTGCGACCCGGTGCCCGGCCCGCCCGAGGGCCGCGAGCGTGTCGCGGTGATCGAGCTGCAAGGTCAGCGCGTTGGGCGCGGAGAGCCCGCCACGCCCGATGACCGCATCGCCGCGCCGTGGGGCCGGCACGAACAGCTCCAGCAACAGGTCGAAGAGGTCGTTCTCGCGGCTGGTGACGGCCAGCACCCGCGCGCTGCGGCCGGCTGGACTGGCGAGCGCCGCGCGGGCGGTGGCGGCGAACTCGGCCGGGGCGAGCAGGATCGCCCAGTCGAGGCTGGGCCGTTCGGACCGGGCCAGCGCGTCGAGTATCACCCGCGCGCCGAGGGAATGGCCGATGGCATGCACGGGCCGGACCGGATCGGCGGCACGGAACGACGCGACGAGGCTGGCGAGTGCCGCGCCGGCCCCGGCCGCCCCGCGATAGGCCTGCCAGATCGAGCCGCGGGCGGGCCACCCGACCGAAACGTGCAAGCCGCGGTTCGCGTCGGCCCGGGCCGCGCCCAGGTGCCGCGGCCAGCTGACCAGCCGCGGATCGGCGCCGGCAGCGCGCGGTGCCTCGGAGAAGATGGTGTCGTGGGGACAATGGCCGGCGACCCCGGGCGCATACTTGAAGCCGTGGACCATCAGCGTGACCGGCCCGTGTCCCACCCGCGGGTCGCGCAGCGCGGTGCGTATGGCTGCGTCGAGCGGGCCGCCCGCCTCGGGGACCGGCGCGCCGTCCCGGACCGTGATGCGAAGAACGGGCATGGTCGACAGCTCCACTACATCTTGTGTGTGGGCGCTATCGTGGCACCGTGACGGTAACGTTGCGGTGACGTGACAGGGCGATGAACACCTTGACGGCGCGACAATCTGGCACTACCGACCGCCGCGTGGCGATTTGTTACCGGATTGCGGGCCACGTTAAACATGCCGCTAAAGAGGTCATACGGAAGAGCCCCTTCTGCGTGACCGCGGAACGGGGCTTTTTTCATGCCGCGGCCGGGATCGCGGCAGAGGAGACGATCATGAAAGACACCGGACAGGACACCCGCCGCGCCCGCACCAAGCTGGTGCACGGCGGCACCAAGCGCAGCCAGTGGGGCGAGCTGAGCGAGGCGATGTTCCTCACGCAGGGCTTCGCCTACGACAGCGCGGCGCAGGCCGAGGCGCGCTTCCAGAAGGCGGGCGAGGACGAATACATCTACGCCCGCTACGGCAATCCCACCGTGCGGATGTTCGAGGAGCGCATCGCGCTGCTCGAGGGCGCCGAGGATGCCTTCGCCACCGCCTCCGGCATGGCGGCGGTAAACGGCGCGCTGGTGTCGATGCTGAAGGCGGGCGACCACGTGGTCGCGGCGCGCGCGCTGTTCGGGTCGTGCCTCTACATCCTGCAGGACGTCCTGCCGCGATACGGCGTGGAGGTCACGCTGGTCGATGGCACCGACCTCGACCAGTGGAAAAAGGCCCTGCGGTCGGACACGCGGTGCGTGTTCTTCGAGTCGATGTCGAATCCCACGCTCGAGATCGTCGACATCGAAGCGGTGTCGGACCTCGCGCATTCCGTGGGCGCGACAGTGGTCGTGGACAACGTGTTCTCGACGCCGATTTACTCGAAGGCCATCGCGCAGGGGGCGGACGTGGTCGTCTACTCGGCGACCAAGCATATCGACGGACAGGGGCGCACACTGGGTGGCGTGATCCTCGGCACGCAGGAGATGATCCGCGGCACGGTCGAACCCTACATGAAGCACACCGGCGGATCTCTCAGCCCGTTCACGGCCTGGGTGCTGCTCAAGGGCATGGAGACGTTGGACCTGCGCGTGCGCGCCCAGACCGAGACCGCGGGCGTTCTGACCGCACGGCTCGAAGGGCACCCCAAGCTGACCCGCGTGATCTATCCCGGCTCGGCGTCCCACCCGCAGGCGGAGCTGGCCGACCGGCAGATGGGGGCGGGCGGCACCATGCTTGCCTTCGAGGTCGCCGGCGGCAAGGACGCGGCCTTCGCCGTTCTCGACGCGCTCGAGGTCATCCTGATCTCGAACAACCTCGGCGACGCCAAGTCCATCGCGACGCACCCGGCCACCACCACCCACTCGCGGCTCGCTCCCGAGACCCGCGAGGAGCTGGGAATCACCGACGGGCTGATCCGGCTGTCGGTGGGCCTCGAGGATGCCGAGGACCTCGCCGAGGACCTTCTCGGCGCCCTTTCGCGGGTCTGAGGCGATCCGTCGCACCGGCGGCCTGGCCGCCGGTGCAGGGGTATTTTCATCCGGAACACGTCCCCGTGCGTAAGAGCCTCGAAAATGGAAATTTCGGCCGCTGCGCCTAGATGCACGACGGTACGAGCCTTGGAGGCCCCTCAATGAACGTTCATCTGCCAGAGTTCGACAGAGAGCCCAGCCGAGACGAGGCCGAGGCGGCCCTGCGGCTGCTTCGGCACTGGGCGGACACGGCGGAGTCCGCCGAGATCGATGCGCTCGACCCCGCCATCGCGCGTCTGCTGTCCGGCAAGGTCGACTACCCCGCGCTGGAGCGCCGCTACGACCACGAGTTCGACGCCGACGACGCCTATCGCCGCACGCTGCCCGATCTGCAGAACGGTCCGGCCTCGCTGATCCGCGGCGCAAAGCGGTCGATCCAACATGTCGGTATTTCGAACTTCCGCCTGCCGCTGCGCTACCGCACCCGCGACAACGGCGCCCTGGTGCTCGAGACCAGCGTCACCGGGTCGGTCAGTCTCGATGCGGACAAGAAGGGCATCAACATGAGCCGGATCATCCGGTCGTTCTATGCCCATGCCGAACAGACCTTCAGCATCGGCACGGTCGAAGCCGCGCTCGACGACTACAAGCAGGACCTCGAGAGCTTCGACGCCCGGATCGCGCTCGCGCTGCGCTTCCCGATGCGGGTGGAAAGCCTGCGTTCGGGGCTCGAAGGCTGGCAGTACTACGACGTGGCGATGGAGTTGGTCGAGCGAGACGGCGTGCGGCGCAAGGTCATGCACCTCGACTACGTCTATTCGTCCACGTGCCCGTGTTCGCTGGAGCTGTCCGAGCACGCCCGGCAGGAGCGCAACGTGCTCGCGACGCCGCACTCGCAGCGTTCCGTCGCGCGCATTTCGGTCGAACTGATCGGCGACGATGTGCTGTGGATCGAGGACCTCGTGGAGCTGTGCCGCAAGGCCGTGCCGACCGAGACGCAGGTCATGGTGAAGCGCGAGGACGAACAGGCCTTCGCGGAGCTGAACGGCGCGAACCCGATCTTCGTCGAGGACGCGGCGCGTCTTTTTGCCGAGGCGCTACAGTCGGATGCGCGCATCGGCGACTTCCGCGTCGCGGCAAGCCACCAGGAAAGCCTGCACAGCCACGACGCCGTGTCCGTGTTGTCCGAGGGCGAGCTGTTCGACGCCGAGAGCCTTGATCCGAAGTTCTTCGAGACGCTGATCCACCGCGGCTGAGGCGACGGGAGCGGCGCCTGCCGCCACCAGACCTTTCCCATCGTTCGGACCTGAAACGCGCGCCGTCTGGCGCGCGTTTTCGGTTGGAGGAAAGCACCGCTGCGGGCGAGCAAGGCCCGCAGCGGCAGCAGGCCCCGAACCACGCTTACCGCACGCCGCAGCGGCCGCCGCCGCGGCTCGCTTGACAGTTCGCGCGGGCAGCGCCAACGCTCGCCGCCATGTTCGACCTCCGGCCCATCGCCCACGTCATCGGCATCCTCGTGACTTGCCTGGGCCTTACCATGCTGTTGCCTCTGCTCGTGGACATCGCCGAGGGGCGGGGCGAATGGGACGTGTTTCTCGAAAGCTCGGTGGTGACGATCATGTCCGGCGCGCTCGTGGCCATCGCGGCCTCGGGGTCCAAGACCGAGCGGCTGTCGCTCCAGCAGACCTTCCTGCTGACCACGCTGGTCTGGGTCGTTCTGCCGATGTTCGGCGCGATTCCCTTCGTGATCGGAGCGCCCGACGCGACGATCACCAATGCCTATTTCGAGGCCATGTCGGGGCTGACCACCACCGGTTCGACCGTGTTCACCGGGCTCGACACGCTGCCCAAGGGGATCCTCTTGTGGCGCGGGCTGCTGCAATGGCTGGGCGGCATCGGCATCATCGTGGTCGCGATGGTCTTCCTGCCCGAATTGCGCGTGGGCGGGATGCAGATCTTCCGCTCCGAGGCCTTCGACACGATGGGGAAAATCCTGCCGCGGGCCACGCAGATCAGCGCGCAGATCTCGACGATCTATGTCTCGCTCACCCTGCTCTGCGCGCTGATCTACATCGGCACGGGCATGAATGCCTTCGACGGGGCGGTGCACGCGCTGACCACGGTCTCCACCGGCGGCTTCGCGAATTACGACGCCTCGTTCGGGGTGTTCCAGGGGCCCGCGGAATACGTGGCCGCGGTGTTCATGGTGCTGGCGGCGCTGCCCTTCGTGCGCTACGTGCAGCTCGTGAACGGCAACACCGTCGCGATCTTCCGGGACAGCCAGGTGCGGACGTTCCTCGCGATCATCGCGGTGCTGGTCCTCGTGACGGTGTCGATCCTGGTGTCCATCTTCCCGCACCATCCCGAGCAGGCGGTGCGCGAGGCGCTGTTCAACATCACCTCGATCATGACCGGGACGGGCTACGCCAGCGTGGACTACATGCGCTGGGGGCCGTTCCTGGTGTGCATGTTCTTCTTCATCGGCCTGATCGGGGGCTGCGCGGGTTCGACCGCATGTTCGGTCAAGGTGTTCCGCTACCAGCTGCTGTTCGCCTCGATCGGCACGCAGCTTCGCAAGATCCGCGCGCCGCACGGCATTTTCACCCCCCGCTACGAGGGCCGGCCCATCGGCGACGACGTGCTGTCCTCGGTCATGTCGTTCTTCGTGTTCTTCGTGGTGACCCTCGGCCTGATCTCGGTGTCGCTGGGGCTGACCGGGCTCGACTTCATCACCGCGCTGTCCGGGGCGGCCACGGCTCTGGCCAACATCGGACCCGGCCTCGGCCCCGAGATCGGGCCATCGGGCAATTTCCAGGGTCTGAACGACGCGGCGAAATGGATCCTGATCTTCGCCATGCTGCTGGGCCGGCTGGAGCTGATGGCGGTGCTGGTGATCTTTACCGTCCGCTTCTGGCGGGGCTGAGGACGGACGTCGCTACCGCATTGCCGTGCGTGTCGCCCCGCCCGCCCTCCCGTCGCCGTTGCACCACGGGGCCTTGCGTTCCGTGCCGCGCTGCGGCTTTCCTGCGCGCGATGCAGAGCCCGCCCCGCCCCACCATCGACGTCACCCATTCCGGGACCCGGACCGAGATTTCGGTTGCGGGCGATCTTGACGTGGCTGCACTGCCGCGGGTCGATCGGGCGCTCGCGGAGGTGCCGGCCGACCGGCCCGCGCGCGCCGATCTTTCCGAGGTCGCGCGGCTCGACACCGCGGGGGCCTTCGCGCTGCTGCGGCTGCGCGCGCGGCTCGAGGCGGCGGGACAGGGGCTGGAGATCGCCGGCGCGGACGCGCGGATGCAGGCGGTGCTGGAGACCGTCGAGCGGTCGATGCCCGAGAAGGTCGACGCGGTACCGGCGCGGCGGTCGCTGAAAGACAGGGTCGAGGGGGTCGGACGTGCGGTGGCCGATGCCGGCCAGATGAGCCTCGAGCTGCTGAACATGTTCGGAATGATCCTCGCGCGGCTCGGCCGGGTGATCGTCCGGCCAGGCGAGCTGCGGGTCACGGCGCTGGTGCACCACGCCGAGGCGGTGGGCTTCCAGGCGGTGCCGATCGTGGCGCTGATGTCGTTCCTGATCGGTATCGTGCTGGCCTTCCAGGGCGCGGTGCAGCTGCGCCAGTTCGGAGCCGAGGTCTTCGTCGTGGACTTGCTGGGCATCTCGATCCTGCGCGAACTCGGCGTGCTGCTGACCTCGATCATCGTGGCGGGGCGCACGGCGTCGTCCTTCACCGCGGCCATCGGCTCGATGAAGATGCGCGAGGAAATCGACGCCATGCGGACGCTCGGCCTCGACCCGGCGGCGATGCTGTTCCTGCCGCGGGTGCTGGCGCTGCTGCTGATGCTGCCGATCCTCGCCCTGATCGCCGATGCCGCCGGCCTGATCGGCGGCGCGATCATGGCGTGGGCGGTCCTCGACATCTCGCCGCCCATGTTCGCGACGCGGCTGGTCGAGGGCACGGACGTCGCGAACCTCATCATCGGCATCGGCAAGGCGCCGGTCTTCGCGCTCATCATCGGGGTGGTGGGCTGCCATGCCGGGATGCGGGTGCGCGGCAACGCCGAAAGCCTCGGACGGCAGACCTCGGCTTCGGTGGTCACGGCGATCTTCGCGGTGATCGTGGCCGACGCGGTGTTCTCGGTGCTGCTGGCGGAGGTGGGCGTATGAGCGGCGCCGGGACCGAAACCCCGGTCATCACCGTCGAGGGGCTGGTCACGCGTTTCGGCCCGCAGGTGGTGCACGACGGCCTCGACCTCGAAGTCCATCGCGGCGAGATCCTCGGTGTCGTCGGCGGGTCGGGCACCGGCAAGTCGGTGCTCTTGCGGACGATCGTCGGCCTCAACCGGCCGGCCGAGGGACGGATCGAGGTCCTGGGCACGCCGGTGCCGGCGCAGACCGAGGCCGACCGCGAGCGGCTCGAGGGCCGCATCGGAGTGATGTTCCAGGACGGGGCGCTGTTCTCGTCTCTGACCGTGCGCGAGAACGTCGAGGTGCCGCTGCGCCGGATCGCGGGGCTCGACCGCGCCCGGCGCGCGGATCTCGCCGATCTCAAGATCTCGATGGCAGGCCTGCCTTGGGACGCGGGGGGAAAGTATCCCTCGGAGTTGTCGGGAGGGATGCGAAAGCGCGCGGGCCTCGCGCGGGCGCTGGCGCTCGATCCCGAGATCGTGTTCCTCGACGAGCCCACCGCGGGCCTCGATCCCATCGGTGCGGCCGCCTTCGACCGGCTGATCCATGGACTCAGCCGGTCCCTCGGTCTAACGGTCTTTCTCGTGACGCACGACCTCGACACGCTGCACGCGGTCTGCGACCGCGTCGCGGTGCTGGCCGAAAAGCGGGTGCTGGTATCGGGGACGATGGCGGACATGGATCGCGTGGATCACCCTTGGGTGCGGGACTACTTCCACGGGCCGCGGGCACGCGCGGCGCGCGCGCAGGCGGGCGGGGACGAAGGATAGGCGGGCCATGGAAACGCGGGCCAATTACGTTCTGATCGGAGCATTCACGCTGGCCGGGATCGCCGCGATCGCGGGCTTCGTGCTGTGGTTCGCCCGTGTCGAGCTGGACCGTCAATTCGCCTATTACGACGTGCGCTTCGAAAGCGTCGCCGGCCTGTCGGAGGCCGCGGACGTGCGCTTTGCCGGGCTGCCGGTGGGGAAGGTGGCCGATATCCGGTTGTCGCCGGATCGCGACGGCACGGTGCTGGTCCGGCTCGAGGTGGACGCCGAGACGCCGGTGCGCACGACCTCCGAGGCGACCGTCGAGAGCCAGGGCGTCACCGGGGTGTCCTACGTGGGCATCAGTGCGGGCGAGCCCGACACGCCGCTGCTGGACGAGGCCGCCGAAGACGACATCCCCGAGATCCCGTCGGGCACGTCGGTTTTCCAGGCCCTGACCCGCGACGCGCCGGAACTGCTGGACGAGACGCTGAACACCGTCCGCTCGATCAACGAGATCCTGTCGCCCGACAACCGCGACCGGGTGACAAACATCCTCGTCAACGTGGAAGCGGCGTCCGAGGACTTCTCGGCGGTGCTCGACAGCTTTTCGACGGTGACCGACCAGATCTCGGGCTTCGCGCGCGAGGTGGACCGCTTCAACACCACTCTCGAAACGCTCTCGGGCGAGTTCGTCACCGTGCTCGACACGGCGAACGGCACGCTTCTGGACGTGGGCGACCTCGCAGTGCAGGGCCAGTCCTTGCTGGCGCGCGGGGAGACGACCCTCGAGTCCGCGACGCGCTCCATCGACAGTGCCAACGGGTTCCTGTCGAACGATCTGCCGTCGCTGACGGTGGAGCTTCAGGCGGCGGTGTCGGACCTGCGGCGCGAAACGCTGGACATCGCGCGGCAGGCGGGCGGCGTGCTCGACACGTTCGACGTGGCCGCGGCGTCGGCCCGTGACCGGTTCGCCGAGGCCGAACCGCTGATCGACGACACGTTGGCGCTGGTCGCCGATCTCGACGTGGCGACCGCGAATATCGATGACGCCGCCACCTATTTCGACGACCTCATGGAGGGCGAGTTCACGGCCGTCATCGTCGAGAGCCGTGCCGCCCTGCGCGACGTCACCGAGGCGGTCGCCACCCTTCAGGCATTGGCCGAGGATGGCCGCGGCTTCATCGACGCGACCGGCGGCACCGTGGCCGCGGCGACCTCCACGCTCGAGAGCGCGGACGCGCTGCTGTCGAACGACCTGCCGGGACTGACGGCCGAGGTGCAGACCACCGTTGCAGCGCTCCGCACCGACCTTGCCCGCCTGACGGAAAGGGCCGAGGCGGTGCTGACCGAGGCCGAAGGCGTCGGCGCCTCGGTCAACGCCAGGCTGGAAGAGGTCGGCCCGGTTCTGGGCGAGGTCGAGGGCCTCGTGGCCGACCTGCGCGCCACCACTCGGGCTGTCGACGGCGTGATGGAGTCGGTGGACACCCTGGTCACGGGTGACGGCGCGGCGCTCGTTGCCGAAGCTCGCACGATGGTGTCGGACGCGGCGCGGACCATCGCGCAAGTGTCCGAGGTGGCCGAGACCGACCTGCCGGTGATCGTCGAGGATGTCCGCGCCACCACCTCCGAGGCGCGCGACGTCATCACCTCGGTGGGCGCCGACCTGCGAGAGGCCACCGGCCGGATCGACGGGTTGTCCGAGGATGCACAAGCCGCGCTTCAAGCGGCGACGACGACGTTCTCCAACGCCAATACGACGCTCGCCGCGGTGAACTCGGCCCTCGCCACCGGGGAGCGCACACTGATCGCGGCAGAGGATGTCTTCGCCAAGGCCGGCCCCGTGCTCGAAGGCGCGGACCGCGTCATCAATGAGGATATCGGCGCCATCACGACGGACCTGCGCGACGCGATCGCGCGGTTGAATGGCGCGGTGGCTCAGGTCTCGGAGGATATCCCCGAGATCAGCGGCGACGTGCGCGACGCCGCCACCGAGGCGGAGGCGCTCTTCCGCGACATCCGCCGGCTTGTACAGGAGACCGGCGCGCCGCTGTCGGACTTTGCCGCCGGGGGCCTGCCGCAATACACCGCGCTCGCGGGCGAGACCCGTGCGCTGATCCGCAATCTCGACAAGCTGACCGAGCAGATCGCACGCGACCCCGCGCGCTTCCTGCTGTCGCCCGACACGCCCACGTTCCGCAGGTGATCCCATGCGCCTTCTCGCGATCCTCTTTCTTCCCCTGGCCCTGAGCGGCTGCTCGGCACTGTCGGCGCTGTCGGACGCGACGACGGTGCTCGATGTCTACGAGCTGCAGGCGCCTGACGCGGTGCCGCAGGGCGGGGCGCGGTCGCTCGACGTCATCGTGGAGCTGCCGACGACCACGGGCGCGCTCGATACCGACCGGGTGATGGTGAAGCCTTCGCAGCTTCAGGCGCAGTATCTCGACGACGCGCGCTGGGGCGAGGAAATGCCGGTGATGATGCAGTCGCTGATGCTGCGCACCCTGCAGGAGACCGAGGCCTTCCGCTATGTCGCCCGCGAGCCGCTGGGCCTCTCGGGCGACGTCGCGATCGTCTCTGACGTCATCGACTTCCATGCCGTCGCCGCGCCCGAGGGCGAGGGCGCCGAGGTGGTGTTGCGCGTTCGCGTGCAGCTCGTGCGGGAAACCGACGTGGCGATCCTGTCCAGCCGCACCTTCGAAGCGCGCGCGCAGGCGCCGGCGACGGACACCCCGACGCTGATGCGCGCCTTCGATTCGGCGTCCGACGCGTTGCTGACCGAGTTCGCCGGCTGGGTTTTGAGCGTCCTCTAGTCGGCGCAATGGCGGGCTTGCGCCGCGCGCGCCGTTCCGGTTTCGCTTGCCGTCCAAGACCGGTCGTGTGCGGCATTTTCCGCGACATGCCAAGGCTTTAACATTTGATCAAGTTGATCTTTCCCCTCAGTAAGCGAGTCGCTCCGAAGGCGAAATCGGTGCGCTAAGGCGCTGATTATGAACCTTGATCCGATTCCGCTTCTTGTTAACGTTCAATCAATGGGGGTTGGAGGACCGTTTGCAGGCCGGCGGGGCTGCACGGTCCGAGACATGCCGTTCCGCAGTGCCGTGCGCCTGCGTCGGAACCGAAACTGTCCCCCCACGTTACCCGCTCGGGGCTTCTCAGCCTCGCATAGCCACGTGTCGCGCTGGGCGGTCTCGTCGGGCGTGACCGGAGAAATCGACAGGGAGACGATCCAGACATGACCCACCTCAAGAGCCTGACCGCCGCTGCTGCGCTGTTCGCCGCGACCGGCGCCTACGCGCAGGACAACTTCATCACCATCGGCACCGGTGGCCAGACGGGTGTCTACTACGTGGTCGGCCAGTCGATCTGCCGCCTGGTGAACCGCGGCACGTCGGATCACGGCCTGCAGTGCACCGCGCCGTCCACAGGCGGTTCGGTTGCCAACATCAACGCGATCAAGGCCGGCGACCAGACCATGGGCGTCGCCCAGTCGGACCAGCAGTACTACGCCTATAACGGCGAGAGCAGCTTCGAAGAGCCGTTCGAGGGCCTGCGCGCGGTATTCTCGGTGCACCCCGAGCCCTTCACCGTCGTGGCCCGTGCCGATGCCGGTATCGAGACCTTCGACGATCTCGCCGGCAAGCGCGTCAACATCGGCAACCCCGGCTCGGGCCAGCGCGCCACCATGGACGTGGTGATGGAAGCCGCCGGCATGACGGCCGACGATTTCTCGCTCGCCTCGGAGCTTCAGGCGACCGAGCAGGCGCAGGCGCTCTGCGACAACAACATCGACGCCTTCGTCTACCAGGTCGGACACCCGAACGGCTCGATCCAGGAAGCGTTCTCGAGCTGCGACGCGGTCTTCGTGGACGTGACCGGCGACTACATCGACAGCCTGATCTCGGACAACCCGTTCTACGCCGAGGCGACCATTCCCGCGTCGCTCTACGAGGGCATCGAGGAAGACACCACGACCTTCGGTGTGCGCGCGACCTTCGTGACCGCCGAGAGCGTGCCGGAAGACACCGTCTACACCGTCGTCCAGGCCGTGTTCGACAACTTCGACCGCTTCAAGCGCCTGCACCCCGCCTTCGGCAATCTCGACCAGGAAGAGATGATCCAGGCCGGTCTCTCCGCACCGCTGCACCCGGGCGCCGAGAAGTACTACCAGGAGCAGGGCTGGATGGACGGCGGCTCCTGATCGCCGTTGCCTGACGGTCGCTGACCGGACCTTGTGACACGGGCGGCTCCGCGCAATGCGCGCGGGTCCGCCCTCCCCAAAAATGCCGGGCCCGACGGCCCCGAGACCGGACAGCAAAGTCCCGGCTCACAGGACAGGGAATGGACAGATGAGCGACGACAAGGACCAGTTCCAGGCTGCGGCTGTCGAGAACGAGGCCTCCGGAAAGGCGGGCCTCAGCCAGGAGGAGCTGGACGAACTCGTCGCGTCCACCGACGCGGGCGGCCGATCGCCCAGCGGTCCGGTCGGCCTGTTCATCACCGCGGTCGCCCTCATGTGGTCGCTGTTCCAGCTCTGGATCGCGTCGCCACTGCCGTTCATGATCGGCGTGGGCGTGTTCAACAACACCGAGGCACGGGCCTTCCACCTGGCCTTTGCCATATTCCTCGGATTCATGGCCTTCCCGGCTGCGCGCACACCGTTCCAGCTGGGTCTCGGCGTCGTCGTGCCGGCGCTGCTGACGGCGCTGTTCTGGATCGGCTCCGGCGGGTCCGCCTGGTGGGTCCTGCTGATCGGGGCGTTGGTGATCGCGGGCGTCGTGCTGGGTTCGCCCAAGGACCGTGTCGCGCCCTGGGAATGGGCGATGGCGATCTGCGGGGCAGGGGCCTCGCTCTACATCTATTTCAACTACGATGGCATCTCGAGCCGGGTCGGCGCGCCGATCACGCAGGATATCGTCGTGGGCGTGGTGGGTATCCTGCTGCTGCTCGAGGCCACGCGCCGCTCGCTCGGGCCCGCGCTGATGATCGTGGCGACGGTGTTCCTCGCCTACACGTTCCTCGGCCCCTACATGCCGCAGCTCATCGCGCACTCGTCCAAGTCGCTGGGCGTGGTGATGAACCACCAGTGGATCACGACGCAGGGCGTCTTCGGCATCGCGCTGGGCGTCTCGACTTCGTTCGTGTTCCTCTTCGTGCTGTTCGGCTCGCTGCTCGATAAGGCCGGCGCCGGCAACTACTTCATCCAGGTCGCATTCAGCCTGATGGGCCACCTCAAGGGCGGCCCGGCGAAGGCCGCGGTGGTCTCCTCGGCGATGACCGGCCTGATCTCGGGCTCGTCGATCGCCAACGTGGTGACCACGGGCACCTTCACCATCCCGCTGATGAAGAAGGTGGGCTTCAAGTCCGAGAAGGCCGGCGCCGTCGAGGTGGCCTCGTCCGTGAACGGCCAGATCATGCCCCCGGTGATGGGCGCCGCGGCGTTCCTCATGGTCGAGTACGTGGGCATTCCCTACTTCGACGTGGTCAAGCACGCCTTCCTGCCGGCGGTGATCTCCTACATCGCGCTGGTCTACATCGTGCATCTCGAGGCGCTGAAGCAGGGGATGCAGGGCCTGCCGCGCGCCTACACGCCCAAGCCCATCGTGCAGCGCCTGATCGGCACCGCCTTCATCATCGCGGCGATCTGCGCGCTGAGCTTCATCGTCTACTACGGCATGGGCTGGATCCGCGCCGCGTTCCCCGACACCGCGGGCTGGATCCTCTTCGTGCTGCTGACGGCGGTCTACGTGGGCCTCGTCTACATCGCCTCGAAAGAGACCATCCCCGAGCTCGAGACCGAGAGCAGCGGCCAGCAGACCCTGCCTTTGCCCGGACCGACCGTGCGCTCGGGCCTGCACTTCATCCTGCCGGTGGTCGTCCTTGTATGGGCCCTGATGGTGGACCGGCTCAGCCCCGGCCTCTCGGCCTTCTACGCCGCGACCTACATGATCTTCATCCTGCTCACCCAGCGTCCGCTTCTGGCGATGTTCCGGGGGCAGGGGCAGTTCGGGCGTGCGTTCCGCAACGGGTGCTTCGACCTGCTCGACGGTCTGGTGACCGGCGCGCGCAACATGATCGGCATCGGCATCGCCACGGCGACCGCGGGCATCATCGTGGGCGCGGTCAGCCAGACCGGCGTCGGCTCTGCTCTGGCGGACGTGGTGGAGGTCCTTTCGGGCGGCAACATCCTCGCGATCCTGTTCTTGACGGCGATCCTGTCGCTGATCCTCGGGATGGGCCTGCCGACCACGGCCAACTACATCGTGGTTTCGGCCCTTCTGGCCCCTGTGATCGTGACACTGGGCCAGCAGAACGGACTGATCGTGCCGCTGATCGCGGTGCACCTCTTCGTGTTCTACTTCGGCATCATGGCGGACGTGACACCGCCCGTGGGCCTTGCCTCGTTCGCCGCCGCGGCGGTGTCGGGCGGCGACCCGATCAAGACCGGTGCGGTCGCGTTCTTCTACTCCCTCCGCACGGCGGCACTGCCGTTCCTGTTCATCTTCAACACGCAGCTGTTGCTGATCGACGTGACGTGGATACAGGGAATATTCGTCTTCATAATCGCGACCATCGCCATGCTGCTTTTCGCGGCAGCGACGCAGGGCTGGTTCTTCGCGAAGAACCGCATCTGGGAGGGTGTTGCGCTCATGCTGATCGCGTTCACCCTGTTCCGGCCGGGCTTCTGGATGGACATGGTCTATCCGCCCTACGATCCGGTGCCGCCAACGCAGATCGAGCAGGCGGCCGAGGGCACGCCGGTGGGTGAACCGCTCCGGTTGCGGATCTCGGGCGTGAACGAGATCGGCGAGCCGCTCGAGTTCACCGCGCTTCTGAACATGCCCGAGGGCGAGACCGGGGCCGAGCGTCTCGAGAACGCGGGCCTGATGTTCCGCGAGGACGGCGACAGCATGATCATCGACGACGTGGCCTTCGACAGCCCTGCGCAGGACGCCGGTCTCGACTGGGACCAGGAGGTGCTGCGGGTGCTTCAACCGCAATGGCAGCCGTCGAAGTATCTCATGTTCATCCCGGCCTTCCTGCTGCTCGCGCTGGTGATCTGGGCTCAGCGCGGCCGGGGCGAGCGGGACGAGGCAGAGCGGCGCAAGAAGCGCGCGGCGACGGCGTAAGCGGGAGGATCGGAGCCATGTTCAAGTCCATCCTCGTCGCCATCGACCTCAACGATCCGATGTCCTGGGAGCAGGGCCTGCCGCAGGCGGCCGAGCTCGCCAAGGCATCGGGAGGCGCACTCCATCTGATGACCGTTGTGCCCGATATGGGCATGCCGCTGGTGGAGGAGTTCTTCCCCGCCCACTACGAGGAGCAGGCGCTGACCGCCGCGAAGGAGAGGCTCGACCAACTGGCGCGCGACTCGCTTCCGGCCGATACGCCGCATACCCAGCATGTCGCGCTGGGCCAGATCACACAGCGAATCGTCGAAACGGCCGAACAGACCGGCGCGGACCTCATCGTGATGGCCAGCCATGACCCGGATCTTGCACAGAACTTCCTCATCGGGGGGCACGCCGGGAAGGTCGTGCGCAGATCCCCGGTTTCAGTCCTCGTCGTGAGAGCGTAAAGGATGCCGGACGCACACGTCCCCGCCGGGCGGCTCCGCCCGCAGGACGACGCATCAGGAGATCTCTTTACATGACCCCGTTCGCCATCGCTGGCATCCAGCAATACGTGAACCCGTTGCAATCGAACGTCGACGGCATGATCCATCGCCTCGACGTGTGCCTCGCGCGCTTTCCGTGGACCCAGATGGTCCTGTTTTCCGAGCTGGCGCCGTTCGGTCCGCTGAACAAGTACGCTCTGCCGTCCGAGAACGAGGCGCTCGACAAGTTCCGCGAGGCCGCGCGCCGCAACCGCGTGTGGCTCGTGCCGGGTTCGATGTTCATCAAGGACGAAGACGGCGCGATCCGGAACACCGCGTTCGTGATCGACCCGGACGGCGAGATCGTCGCGTCCTATTCCAAGATGTTCCCGTTCCGGCCCTACGAGCAGGGCATCACCGCGGGCACCGACTTCTGTGTCTTCGACGTGCCCGAGGTCGGCCGCTTCGGCCTGTCGATCTGCTACGACATCTGGTTCCCCGAAACCACGCGGCAGCTGACCTCGATGGGCGCCGAGGTGCTGCTGCACCCGGTTCTCACGGGCACCACGGACCGTGATGCCGAGCTGGCCATCGCGCGGGCGACCGCTGCGCAGTTCCAGTGCTACGTGATCGACGTGAACGGTCTTGGTGCCGGCGGCGTCGGCAAGTCCTGCGTGGTCGACCCGTCGTCCATGGTGCTGCATCAGTCCGCCGGGCAGGAGGACATGTTCCCGATCGAGGTCGACTTCGACGTGGTGCGCCGCCAGCGCGAGACCGGTCTCAAGGGTCTCGGTCAGGTGCTCAAGTCGTTCCGCGACCGCGGCAACGATTTCCCGGTCTACGACCGGACCTCCGGCACCGATGCCTTCCTGCACACGCTCGGGCCGCTCGAGATGCCCAAGCAGGGCACAACGCGCGGTCTGCGCGTCGACGTGGAGACCGAAGCCGAGGCGCCGCAGCCGGAAGGCGTCTATGCCGCCCAGCATGCCGAGGGCATGACGGGCACAAGATAAGGGCGCGGACGGACTCCCAACCGTTCGATCCACCGCCCATGACAGACGGGAGGAGGACGCGATGGAGTCCGTCAACGACTACTATTCCGCCATCCAGCTGCGGTCCGACCGCTGGTCGGCGCTGCGCGAGGCCACCGAGGCGCTGACCCTCGGTGGCTCCGAGCGCCAGATGCTCAAGCTGCGCGAACGGGTGCAGGCGCTGCTCGACAGCCTGTCGGTGATCGAGCCCTACTGGGCCTTTCCCGGCATGGCCGCCTTCGAGCACATGCGCCGCCAGTTCGAGCACGGCAGCTACGACGACCTGTCCTACACAACGCATCGGATCCTTCGGGCGCTGACCACCGGCGCCTACCGCCGGCGGCACATCCCGCTGGATCGCGATTCCCTCGAACCGGACGAGAACGACGACGAGGCGATGCTGTCGCCCGAGGCGCGGGCGCTGACCAAGCCCTATTTCGAGGTGATGATCGTCGATCAGGTGAACGAGCAGCAGGAACGCTGGCTCAAGCACAACATGGAGCGGATGCGCCGCCCCGAGGACCCGTTCCTCTACGAGAGCGTCGTGGTTTCGAGCCTCGAGGACGCGCTGATGGGCGTGCTCTTCAACCATAACATCCAGGCCATCGTCGTGCGGCCCGGCCTGACGTTGCGGTCCAAGTTCAACATGCCGCTCCTGAAACGCTACCTCGCCGGGGCGGGCGGGCAGGACGACCTGAAAGGGATCGACCCGCACAACTACGGCCCCGAACTGTGCCGGCTTGTGGCCGAGGTGCGCCCCGAACTCGACGCCTACCTGGTGACGGACCGCTCGGTCGAGGACATCGCGGGTCTCGACCTCGGCATCTGCCGGCGCGTCTTCTACAATCAGGAAGACTTCATGGAGTTGCACCTGAACATCCTTCGGGGTGTCCAGTCGCGCTACAAGACCCCGTTCTTCACGGCGCTGACCGAGTATTCCAAGCAGCCCACCGGTGTCTTCCACGCCATGCCGATCAGCCGTGGCAAGTCGATCACGCGGTCGCACTGGATCCAGGACATGGGCGCGTTCTACGGGCCCAACATTTTCCTGGCCGAGACTTCGGCCACCTCGGGCGGACTCGACTCGCTTCTGGAGCCGCACGGCCCGATCAAGCAGGCGCAGGAGCTGGCGGCCCGGGCCTTCGGGTCCAAGCAGACGTTCTTCGCGACCAACGGCACCTCGACCTGCAACAAGATCGTGGTGCAGGCGCTGATCCGGCCGGGCGACATCGTTCTGGTCGATCGCGACTGCCACAAGTCGCACCACTACGGCATGGTTCTGGCCGGCGCGCAGGTCAGTTACCTCGACAGCTACCCGCTCGACGAGTTCTCGATGTACGGCGCGGTGCCGATCAAGGAGATCAAGCACCGGCTGCTGGAGCTGAAAGCCGCCGGCAAGCTCGACCGGGTGCGGATGCTGCTGCTGACGAACTGCACCTTCGACGGCATCGTCTACAACGTCGAGCGCATCATGGAAGAGTGCCTGGCGATCAAGCCCGATCTGATCTTCCTCTGGGACGAGGCATGGTTCGCCTTCGCCCGCTTCAACCCGACCTACCGGCACCGCACGGCGATGAACGCGGCGAACACGCTGCGGGTTCGCCTGCGGTCCGACGAGCACGCGGCAGCCTACGAACGCCAGCAGGCCGAGCTGAAGGACGCGGACGACGAGACCTTGCTGAACACGCGGCTGATCCCGCCGCCGACTGCGCGGGTGCGGACCTACGCCACCCAGTCGACACACAAGACCCTGACCGCCCTGCGGCAGGGCTCGATGATCCACGTCAACGATCAGGACTTCAAAGGCGAGGTCGAGCAGAGCTTTCACGAAGCCTACATGACCCACACCTCGACGAGCCCGAACTACCAGATCATCGCCTCGCTCGATGTGGGCCGGCGACAGGTCGAACTGGAGGGCTTCGAGTTCGTCCAGCGCCAGGTGGAGGCCGCGATGGCGATGCGCCGCGCCATCGGCACCCATCCTCTGCTGCAGAAGTACTTCAAGGTCCTGACGGCGGGAGACATGATCCCCTCGGAATATCGCGAGAGCGGGGTGTCGGCCTATTACTCGACGGACCAGGGCTGGACCGAGATCTGGGACGCGTGGGAACGCGACGAATTCGTGCTGGATGCCACCCGCGTGACCCTCGCGGTCGGCGGCACCGGCTGGGACGGCGACACCTTCAAGACCGATATCCTGATGGATCGCTATGGCATCCAGATCAACAAGACCTCGCGCAATACCGTGCTGTTCATGACCAATATCGGCACGACGCGCAGCTCGGTCGCCTACCTGATCGAGGTCCTGGTCGAGATCGCCAAGGAGCTCGACGACCTGATCGACGATGCCAGCCGGATGGAGAAGCTGTCCTTCGAGCGCCGGGTGAAAGGTCTGATGGAGGACCTGCCGCCGCTGCCGGACTTCTCGCGCTTCCATGACGCCTTCCGCGCCGACAACGGCACGCCCGAGGGCGACATCCGGTCTGCCTTCTTCCTCGCCTACGGGGAAGAGAACTGCGACTACCTTGAACTGAACGGCAGCTTGAAGGCTGCTATGGAACGCGGCGAGGAAATCGTCTCGGCGTCGTTCATCATCCCCTATCCGCCGGGCTTTCCGATCCTCGTGCCGGGTCAGGTGATCTCCAACGAGATCCTCGACTTCATGCGCGCGCTGGATGTCAACGAAATCCACGGATACCGGCCCGACCTGGGCCTGCGCGTCTTCACCCAGGAGGCGCTCGACAAGCACGCGGGGACGGGACTGTCCCACGCGGCGGAATAATGCAGGGAGAGTGAAAACGCATGGCCAAGGCGCTCAGGAACATCTCGGAGATCCGGCGGTTCTTCCACCGCAACGAAGAGCCGATCTACTTCGTGTCGGCGACCAACTTCAACCTGCTCGGACTCGACGAGTGGGCCAAGAACTTCAAGTATATCTGCTACATAGACTGCTATGACGGGCGACACCCGAACGTGTTCTGCCCTTCCGAGCAGCCCCATGCCGAGTTCCAGTCGATCGAGGACATCAACAACTACCTCCTGCAGCACAAGGAGGTGGTCGACTACGTCAAGCGTCGCGGTGGCAAGCCCCGCTTCGTCTTCCTGATGTTCGATGAGGAGACCGAGCGGCTCGCCAAGGAGCTGGGCGGCGAGGTGTGGTTCCCCAAGGCCAGCCTGCGCCAGAGCATGGACAACAAGATCGAGACCGTCCGCATCGGCAACAAGGCCGGCGTGCCCTCCGTGCCCAACGCCCTCGCGGAGGTGAAGGACTACGCCGATCTGAAGAAAACCTGCGAGAAGCATGACCTCGGCAACGATCTGGTCCTGCAATCGGCCTTCGGCGACAGCGGTCACACCACCTTCTTCATCAAGTCCGAAGCCGACTTCCGCCGCCACGAGCACGAGATCGTCGGCGAGGGCGAGATCAAGATCATGAAGCGCATCGACTGCCGCGGTTCGGCGATCGAGGCCTGCGCCACCAAGGAAGGCACCATCGTCGGCCCGCTGATGACCGAGCTCGTCGGCTTCAAGGATCTCACGCCCTATCGCGGCGGCTGGTGCGGCAACGAGATCCTCTCGACCGCCTTCCCGCCAAAGGTCCGCGAGAAGGCCCGCGACCTGACCTTCAAGTTCGGCGAGCAGCTCCGCAAGGAGGGCTATCGCGGCTACTTCGAGCTCGACTTCCTGATCGACAAGAAGACCGGTGAGCTCTGGCTGGGCGAGCTGAACCCGCGCATCACCGGCGCCTCGTCCATGACCAACCACGCGGCCTTCGCCCATGCCGACGCGCCGCTCTTCCTGTTCCACCTGCTGGAGTTCTCGAAGAAGAAGTTCGATCTAGACGTGGACGAGCTGAATGCGCGCTGGGCCGATTCCGACAACATCGACTCCTGGAGTCAAATGGTCATCAAGCACACCGACGACACGGTGGATATCTGCACAGCCGCGCCCGAGACCGGCATCTACAAGATGCTCGAGGACGGCCGCGTGGTCTTCGACCGCTTCGACTATCACCGCCGCGCGGTGGAATCGGAGAACGAGGCCTTCTTCCTGCGCATCATCCGGCCCGGCGACTACCGCTACGAGGGCGCGGATCTCGGCATCCTCGTCACCCGCGGGCGCTCGATGACCAAGAGCTTCCAGCTCAACGAGCGCGCCAAAAAGTGGATCCACGGCATCAAGACGCAGGTGTCGGGCAAGGCCCTGCCGGTGGCGCAGGCGGGCCCCGCGCTGGCGGACCCGGCCTTCAAGATCCTCTAAGCCGGCCCGATGCCCCTCTGGCGCGCAATCTCCGAGGACGAGCCCGGCCCGAAATGGGCCGGGCTGTTCCACGAATACTGGCCCGACTATCGCCGGTGGTGGTTGCGCGAGGGCGATGCCGCGCGCCCGAGCTACCTCGACAGCCGCCGTGCGCTGGCGACCCACATGCCCGAGATCGTGCCGATCTACGACCACCTGTGCGAACTCGCGGGCGGCGGCGACCAGGCGGCGCGCTTTCTGTCGTTCCACATCCCGCCGCCCTACCTCTCGGGGTGCTCGCAGGCGATCTGGCCGGGGCGCGAGCCGGTCATGGTGCGCAACTACGACTATGCTCCGAACGCGTTCGACAGCCTGATCCTGCGCACGCGGTGGCAGGGCCGGACGGTCATGGGCGTCTCGGACGGGCTCTGGGGGCTGGTCGACGGGGTGAACGATGCGGGGCTCGCCGTGTCGCTGACCTTCGGCGGTCGGCGTATCGTGGGCGAGGGCTTCGGCGTGCCGATCATCCTGCGCTACGTGCTGCAGACCTGCACGACCGCCGAGGAAGCCGGCGCCGCGCTCGCCCGCATCCCCACGCACATGAGCTACAACGTCACCGCGCTCGACCGGAAGCGGCGCTATCTCACGGCGATGCTGTCTCCGGACCGGCCGACCATCGTGACCCATGCGGCGGTGGCGACCAACCACCAGGAAAACGTCGAGTGGGTCAGCCATGCGCGCTTCACCGCCACGGTCGAGCGCGAGCGCTTTCTGCTCCAGCGCCTGACCCTGCACCGCGACCCGGAAGAGAAGTTCATCGGCGCATTCCTCAAGCCGCCGCTCTACTCCACCGCCTTCGCCTACGGCTTCGGCACGCTCTACACCGCGGTCTACCGGCCACGGAAAGGGCAGATGGAGGTGCGCTGGCCCGGCACCACCTGGACCCAGAGCCTGTCTGATTTTGCCGAGGGCGTCCGGCACGTAGAGGTGCCCGGCGTCGCGGTCTGAGCCGCCGCTCCGGGTCCTGTCGATTACAGACTGACTGGATCTGAACGCTGGCGTGCCTCTGCTGTGTCCTATCAACCCATCGCCGTCCGCTCGATACCAGTCCGCTCCCGGACCGCACCTTTCGACTGCCTGCGGCCGCGCGGGCGCAGAGTCCCCGCCCGGCACGCCGCTCGCGCAGCGCACCGCGCCCGGTCTTCTCGTCGCCGGAAATGGACCGTGGGTGGGACGCGCGCCACCCGGCGCCGTCTTTTCCGCTCCGGCCGCTTCGTCTACCCTGCGTCCGAGCATCACGAAGGCCCATGCCCCCATGTCCCACATCTTTCCCCGCCACACCGCCAAGCAGCCGCCCGTCGCCGTGGGCGGCGAGGGGTGCTACCTGATCGATGCCTCCGGCAAGCGCTATCTCGACGCGTCGGGAGGGGCAGCGGTGTCGTGCCTCGGCCACGGGGACCGCACGGTGATCGACGCGGTGAAGGGACAGCTCGACCGGCTCGCCTTCGCGCATACCGGATTCTTCACGTCGGAGCCGGCCGAGGCGCTCGCGGACCTGCTGGTGGAAAACGCGCCCGAGGGGATCGACCGGGTCTACCTCGTCTCGGGCGGATCCGAGGCGACCGAGGCCGCGATCAAGCTGGCGCGTCAGTATTTCGTGGAAAAGGGCGAGCCGCAGCGGGGCCGGCTGATCGCGCGGAAGCAGAGCTACCACGGCAACACCATCGGCGCGCTCTCGGCGGGCGGCAATGAATGGCGCCGCAAGCAGTTCGGCCCGCTCCTGCTGGACGTGAGCCATATCGACCCGTGCTACGAATATCGCCTACGCGCCGAGGGCGAGGAGGCCGAGGCCTATGGCCGCCGCGCCGCAGATGCGCTCGAGGAGGAACTGCTGCGTGTCGGGCCCGAGACCGTCATGGCCTTCATGGCCGAGCCGGTGGTCGGGGCGACCGCGGGCGCGGTGCCGCCTGCGCCGGGCTACTTCCGGCGCATCCGAGAGATTTGCGACCGCTACGGCATCCTTCTGATCCTCGACGAGGTCATGTGCGGGATGGGCCGCACCGGCACGCTCTTCGCCTGCGAGCAGGACGGTGTCCGGCCGGACATCCTCTGCGTCGCCAAGGGGCTCGGCGCGGGCTACCAGCCGATCGGCGCGATGCTGTGCTCGGGGGCGATCTACGATGCGATCGCCAACGGCTCGGGCTTCTTCCAGCACGGCCACACCTATATCGGCCATCCGACCGCGGCCGCGGCGGGGCACGCGGTGGTCTCCTCGATCCTGGAGCGCGGCCTCGTCGAGCGCTGCGCGCGGCAGGGAGAGGCCTTGCGCGCCGCGCTCGACGCCCGCTTCGGCCAGCACGCCAACGTGGGCGACATCCGGGGCAGAGGCCTTTTCCTCGGGCTGGAACTGGTGTCGGACCGTGCCACCAAGGCGCCGTTCGATCCCTCGCGCGGCATCGCGGGGCGGATCAAGGCGGCGGCGTTCGAGGCGGGACTCATCTGCTATCCGATGTCGGGCACCATCGACGGGCGTCTCGGCGACCACGTTCTGCTGGCCCCGCCCTTCATCATCGAGGACGCGCAGATCGAGGAACTGGCCGAGAAGCTCGACGGCGCCATCGCCACCGCGCTTGCGGCATGATCGGCACATTTCCCTAAAATTGCCCGATTTTTCGGGGAGACCGGGCCCAGACCGCCCCGACCTCCTCGCACGAGCCGCTTCATGTTCGACGATTTCCCGCCCCGGCAGGACGCCGCCCCGCACCCGTCCGAACCGCTTCGTCCGGCTCCGGTGGCGGTCACCGTCGAGGTGGTCGAAAGCTACGAGGGTTTCCGTCGCCTGCGCCCGGCGTGGTCCGCGTTGCAGGAGCGCGATCCGGAGATGACGGTCTTCCTCAGCTGGGCGTGGCTGGACGGGGCGTTTCGCGACAATCCCGGCCGCTGGCGAATCTTTGTCGTCCGCGCCCGCGGCGAGGGCGGCCGCGCCCTGGCGATCCTGCCGCTCGCAGCCCTGGGACGGTGGAACGCCGCCGAGGCTCGGCTCGAGACCGTCCTGACCTCGGCCGGCCGGCTCATTCGCAGCGATTACGGCGGCCTCCTGCTCGACCCCGAGGCCGACGGGGTGGTCTTCGCAGCGCTCGCCCGGGCCATCGCCGCGCGGCCCTGGGCCGAGCTGGTCCTGCACGCCGAGGTCGCGCCCTACCGCGCACGGCGGTTGCTCGGCGCGTTCCCGTCAGATCGATTCTCGATGCAGGAGACCGGCGGCGTCGCGGCGCAGCGCCCGACCATCGCGCTGCCCGACAGCTTCGAGACATGGCTTCAGACCGCCGCCAAGCCGTCGCTCGCCCGACGCATCCGCCATTTCACCCGCCGACAGCTCGACGCTGGTTGCTGGCGGGTCGAGGTGACGACACCTGCGACGTTCGAGCGTGACGCTTCGCTCGTGGCGGGGCTGGAGGGCGCACCTGCCGATACCCGGACGGTTCTGGCCAACGCCCGGAAGGCCGACGCGCTGCTTCTGGTGGTGGTGTGGGAGGGCGACCGGCCGCTTGGCGCGCTGGCGCATGTCCTCGATCACGAGATGGACCGGGTGCACGCCATCGTCGGCGGGGCGCTCGATCCCGACACCGGTTCCTCCGTGGGGATCCTGCTGCACGCCGAGGCAATCCGCTGGGCGATCGCGCACGGCTTCGCGGCCTACGATTTCGGGCGCGGGGCCAGCGGCTATCGGCAGGCCTTCGGCGCGCGGGACCGGACCGCGCCGGACCTTGCGCTGCGGCGTGCCGATCCGGCGCAGGCAGGTTTCGACCGGACGTGCCTGGGCGATGGGCTGCGCACGGTGTCGGCACTCCTGCACGCCGGCGATGTGAGCGGCGCGCAGGCGGCGGCGGACCAGCTCGCGGCGCTCGTGCGCTAGGGCAGGCGGATCAGCCGCGCGGCGCCGCCATCCGTCGCGCCATGTCGATCATCCGCGCCGAGAAGCCCCATTCGTTGTCGTACCAGCCGAAGACGCGCAGCTGGCGCGGCCCCTGCGCGATGGTCTCGGGCAGGGCCAGTACGAGGCTTTCGGTCCGCGCGCGCATGTCGGTCGAGACCACGGGATCGTCCGTGCAGCCGATGATGCCGTCGCTCTCCGCGGCGATGCCGCGCAGCCATTCAGCGGGGTCGTCGGGCGCGGTCTCCTCGAAGGTCAGCACCGCGTCCACGGCCGACACCGACACCGTGGGCACCCGGACCGCCGCGCCGCTGATCCGGTCGGCGAGACCGGGCAGGACGTCGCCCACCAGCCGCGTGGCACTTGTCGTCGTGGGCACCATCGACACCGCCGCCGCCCGGCTGCGCGCGAACGGTCCGCGCGGGGCGTCCACCGTCGGTTGGCTGCCGGTGTAGCAGTGGATGGTCGTCATGTGTCCGTGGGCGATGGGGCGGGCTGTGTGGATCGCACGGAGGAGCGGCGCCAGCGCATTGGTCGTGCACGATGCGTTCGACACGATCCGCGCCGCGCCAAGCCGATCCTCGTTCGCGCCGAGAACGATGGTCTCCTCGGCCTCGTCGCAGGGGCCCGAAATCAGCACGTTGCGCGCGCCGGCCTCCAGTCCCCGCGCCGCCTGCGCGCGGGTCTTCACGGTGCCGGTGCAGTCCATCACCACGTCGACATCGGACAGGGGTAGGGCGCCGAGGTCGCGCTCGGCGTGGAAGGGCAGGGTGCGCCCGCCCGCGTGCAGGGCGCCATCGGTGAAGGTCACCGCGCCGGGATAGGGGCCGTAAACGCTGTCGTAACGAAAAAGGTAGGCACCGGTGTCGCGCGGGGCGATGTCGTTGAGCAGCGCGACCTCGACATCGGCGCAGTCGGGGCGAGTCAGGATCTGCCGCAGGACCGTCCGTCCGATCCGCCCGAACCCGTTGATCGCGATGCGCATGTCATCCTCTCCGCCTGCCGCCGATTTCGGCGCGACGGTTTCCGAGTTTTCGGGGGAGTGCAAGGCGATGCGGGCGCCCGAGGCGCGCGCCCGCGATCGGCTCAGGCGACCATGCGGTCCGAGCGGGTCACGCCGAGCGCCTTGCAGACGTCCTGCGTCAGCTCGGGCTTGTTCAGCGTGTAGAAGTGCAGCTTGTCCGCGCCGCCGGCGATCAGCCGTTCGCACAAGTCGATGCAGAAGTCGCGGGCGAAGGCCTCGGACGACCCGTCGGCCTCGGCGGCGTCGAACCGCGCGGCCACGTCGTCGGGAATGCGGGTGCCGCAGCCCTCGGCGAAGCGGCGCGCGCCCTTCCAGTTCTCGACCGGGAAGATGCCCGGCACGATGGGCTTGTCGATGCCGGCCGCCACGCAGGCGTCGCGGAAGCGGAAGAACGCGTCCGCATCGAAGAAGAACTGCGTCAGCGCCTCGTCGGCGCCGGCGTCGAACTTGCGCTTGAGGTAGGTGACGTCGGCATCCATCGAGCCCGCGTCGGGGTGAATGTCGGGATAGGCCCCGACGCGCACGGTGAAGTCGCGCTCGGCCTTCAGCGCCTCGATCAGCTCGCAGGAATTGGCGAAGCCGCCATCGGTCGGGGTGAAGCGATCCTCGCCCTTGGGCGGGTCGCCGCGCAACGCCACGATGTCGTGCACGCCCACGTCCCAGAAGCCGCGCGCGATATCGAGCGTCTCTTCGCGGGTGGCGTTCACGCAGGTCAGGTGCGCCGCGGTCCGCAGGCCGGAATGGCGGTGGATCGTCTTGACGGCGTCGCGGGTGAGCTCGCGCGTCGTGCCGCCGGCGCCGTAGGTCACCGAGACGAAGCGCGGCTCCAGCGGAGCGAGCTTCTGCACGGTGTCCCACAGGCGAAACGACGCCTCGAGCGACTTCGGCGGAAAGAATTCGAGCGAAATGTCGGGCGGCGTCATCGGGAGTCTTCCTTCGTCGGCATGAGGTGTCTTGTGCCACATGCGGGGGTCGTGAGACAAACTCATAAATCTCAAGACCATCATGAGGCGAACCCGCTTATGCATATCGAGTTCCGCCACCTCCGCACGATCAAGGCCATCCACGAGTTGGGCGGCGTCGCACGGGCCGCCGAGCGTCTGAACATCACGCAAAGCGCGCTGAGCCACCAGATCAAGAACCTCGAGGACCAGGCCGGAGTGGAGCTATTCGTGCGCCGCTCCAAGCCGATGAAACTCTCGCCCGCGGGCCTGCGACTGCTGCGGCTCGCCGACCAGGTGCTGCCGCAGGTCGAGGCGCTGGCCGCCGAGTTCGAAGGCCTGCGGAAAGGCTCGTCGGGCCGGATGCACATCGCCATCGAGTGCCACGCCTGCTTCGAATGGCTGTTCCCTGTGCTCGAAAGCTTCCGCAAGACGTGGCCGGACGTGGACGTGGACATCAAGCCCGGCCTCGCCTTCGACGCGTTGCCGGCGCTTCTGCGCGAGGAAGTCGACCTCGTGGTGTCGTCCGATCCCGAGGACCTGCCGGGCGTGACGTTCACGCCGCTCTTCGACTACGCGCCGGTCTTCGTGGCGGCGTCGAGCCATCCGCTGGCCTCGCGGCCATGGGTCGATGCCGAGGATTTCCGCGGCGAGACACTTATCACATACCCGGTGGAGCGCTCGCGACTGGACGTGTTCAGCCAGCTCCTGACCCCGGCCAAGGTGGAGCCCGCCTCGGTCCGGCAGGTGGAGCTGACCGCGGTGATTCTGCTGCTCGTCGCGTCGAACCGCGGCGTGGCCGTGCTGCCCGACTGGGTGGTGCGCGAGGTGAAATACAGCTCGGACTACGTCACCCGCCCCCTAACCGAGGGCGGGCTGACGCGCAGCCTCTATGCCGCGACGCGCACGGCGGATGCCGGCAAGGGCTTCGTCACCGACCTGATCGCACTGGCCCGCGACGAGGCCCGGACGATGCAGGCAGCCTGAGCCGCCGCCGATCCGTCGACGGGCGCCGCCGCGCCGACTGTCAGCGTCTCCTTCGGGACAGCCTCGCCGCACACGGCACGACCGCTACGCCCGCCTGCGCGCGCGATGCTTTGTCGGTCCGGGCGGCCGCTGGCCGGTATCGCGGGATCAGAGGGTCTTGAGGTCCGAGGCCATCATGCGGCCGTCGCGTCCCTCTTTCAGTTCGTACTCGACCTTCTGGTTGTCGGCGAGGCCGGTCAGTCCCGACCGTTCCACCGCAGAAATGTGCACGAACACGTCCTTGCCGCCGTCTTCGGGGGCGATGAACCCGTATCCCTTCGTGGTGTTGAACCACTTCACGGTGCCGTTCGGCATGACCCGTGTCTCCTTTGTCGTCTTTCAGTCCCGCCCGCCGCGCGGGCCTTCCCGGGGCTGCCTTGATCGGCGCGCGGACCCCTCGGTCCGTCGGATGCCAGTTGCGGTTTCCCCAACGTCCACGATTACATGCCGATTGTAAAAAGCAAGAGAAACACGCTCGTCTTCGGCGCTCGCGACAGCTATGCGCCCGTTCGACCGGCGTTCGGCGCCGTCCGAAAAGGAGCACCTGAAATGATCGTTTACGGGCTGAAGAATTGCGACACCTGCCGCGCGGCGCGAAAGGCATTGCCCGGCGCCGACTTCGTGGACGTGTCGGTGGACGGGCTGCCGGCGGAGGTGCGCGACCGCGCGCTCGCGACCTTCGGTTCGGACCTCGTGAATACGCGCTCCACGACCTGGCGGGTGCTCTCGGACGAGGATCGCGCCGCCGCGCCCGAAGACCTTCTGACCGCGCATCCCAAGCTGATGAAGCGGCCGCTCATCGCGCAGGGCGAGACGCTCTACCTCGGCTGGACCGAGGCCACGCGGACCGCGCTCGGGGTCTGAGCCTCTCAGGCGGTGCGGGTCGCGGATTGCGGGTCGGCCACACGGGCAAGGCCCCGATCCACCGACAGTGCGCCGCCGCCCTTCACTGCGAGAATGGCGAAAAGCAACATCCAGAACGCGCGCTGGTCGAGGATCGCCGCGTCGGGCACGTGATCGAACCAGGCGCCGACCGTCTCGGCATGGGCGATGGCGCCATGGCCGTAGAGATCGGTCAGCGACTGAACCACCACGAAACCCGCCATGCCGATTGCCGCGAGCCGGGTGAAGAGCCCGAGGACCAGCGCCAGCGGCAGCAGGATCTCGGCCCACGTCCCCGCCACGACGACGGCCCAGTGATGCAGGCCGAGCTGCGCCGCGTCGTAGCCCGCGGCCTCGAACTGGCGCGGGAAGATTTGCGCATAGGCGCCGGACGCCGGCCTGACGAGCCCCAGCGGCCCGTCTCCGATCTTGGTGAGCGCGGAGGTCCAGAAATAGCCCAGCAGCGTCGCCGCGAAGACGATCCGCGCCACGAGCGGCAGCAGGAGGTCCCGGCGGTCGGCGGGGCGGAACAGCAGGTCATGCAGCATGTGACGTCTCCTCAGAGTTCGATGGCGGCGAGAGCACCCGCAGAAAGCAGTGTCGAAAGCAGGTCCCCGAACGCGTCCGGATCGCGGAGCCACGTGGCGGCCTCTCCCAGCGACCGTCCGGCCCTCAGCGCGGCCAGCGTCGCGGCCCCGCCTTCGGGCAGGAGGTGTGGCTCCGGGTCCCAGCCGTGGCGCAGCACCGCGATCTCGGCGGGCGGGCCGTCTTCGGCCGCGGCCATGGGAACGCCGCCGCCGCCGAGCGCCGCGTCACGCAAGGCGAGCAGCGACCACCGGCTGGTGAGCAGCCGCAGCGAGGGCGCGGGGGTCAGGCGTGCACCCATCAGCGTGGGCCCGTCGGCGGTGGCCAGGACCGAGGCATCGGCGGCTACGTGATCGGCGGCGTGGTAGCTCTCGCGCAGGGCCAGATCGAGGCGCGCGAGGTCGCCGGCCCAACCTGGCGCGCACGTGGCCAGCCAGCTTGGAAACCCGTCCCCGTAGCGCGCCAGCACCGGCGAGCGTGGCGGATGCGCGCGAGCGAAGGCCAGCGCGTGGGCGTCGAAGGCGCGTGGACCGAGACCTGCGCGCACCGACGGAAAGCCGGCCCGCAGCGCCTCGACCAGCGAGGCGGTGACGTTGTTGCGATAGACCGCGTAGCGCCGCGCGGCGTGCCGTCCCGCGCCGTCGGTCAGGCCCGGGGGAACCGGTGCGGCGGGGTCGAGCAGGCCCGCACGAAACGCGGCCGCGGCACTCATGCCACCCGCTCCAGCGCCGCGCCGGCACGCGCCGCCTCGGCGGCCAGCACCGGCCAGTCCGGCACGCCGGTGTCCCACTCGATCAGCACGGGCGCGGGCCCGGTGCGCGCCAGCACCCGGTCGAGCAGCGCCCAGACCGGGTCCGCCACCTCGCGCCCGTGGCTGTCGATCAGAAGGGGCGCGCCGTGCTCGTCACGGTCCGCGTCGTGGCCGCCAAGATGGATCTCGCCCACCGCGCCCAGCGGGAAGGCGTCGACATAGGCCTCGGGCGAGAAGCCAAGGTTCACTGCCGATACGAACACGTTGTTCACGTCGAGAAGCAGGCCGCAGCCGGTCCGCCGGACGATCTCGGCCAGGAAGTCCGGCTCCGACCAGGTGCTCTCGGTGAAGGCGAGATAGCTCGACGGGTTTTCCAGAAGCATCCGCCGCCCGAGCGCGTCCTGCACCGCGTCGACATGCGCGCAGACCCGCGCCAGCGTCGCTTCGGTATAGGGCAGGGGCAGCAGGTCGTTCAGGAATTCGGTTTCGTGCGTGGACCAGGCGAGGTGCTCCGAGAAACTTGCCGGACCCAGTTCGGCGCAAAGCCGCGCCACGCGGGCGAGATGCCGGGCGTCGAGCGCGCCCGACCCGCCGATCGACAGCCCCACGCCGTGGACCGAGACCGGCATCCTCTCGGCCAGTGCCGCCAGCTGCGCCCGCGGCCGCCCGCCGGCGCCCATGTAGTTCTCGGCGTGCACCTCGACCCAGCGCACCGCGCCGGGATCGGCCATCAGCGCCTCGAAGTGCCGCGCCTTGAAGCCGACGCCCGGGGCCGCCGGCAATTCCGATCCGTTCCAGTCGAACATCCCGTCCTCCCGGGCGCGCCGCGCCCTTCTTCTCGGTGAAAATACTCCGGGGGTCCGGGGGCAGAGCCCCCGGCCTTTGCACCCGGATCAGACCGGCTTGAGCGCCTCGGTGTTGGCGCCCTCGGGCAGGTCGCGGGCGAGGCCCTGGAAACCCTCTTCCTCGAGCATCGCGGCGGTGGCGCCCATGCGGTCGCCGGGCAGTTCCATCTCGGTGCACGTGCCGGCCTCGACGAGGGTCCAGGCGTTGCCCTGGTAGTCGACGGTGGACGTGCCCGCGCAGGTGGTGCCGGGGCCCGCGGCGCAGTCGTTCTCGCCGGCGAGCGACACGCCGTAGCACTTTTCCTGGGCCTGCGCGCTGGCGGCGGTGCCGACAGTGGCAAGCGCGGTGGCGACGGCGCCCAGAAGCGCGGCGGTCTTGACGGTGGTGGACATGAAATCGTCTCCCTGGTGCGTGATCTCGGCCGCCTCGGGCGGCCCGCCGGGCAACAGCGCCCGGCGTGATCCAAGGGTCGCCGGTGCGACAAATCCGCGCCATACACACGGGCGTGCTTCACGCGGGGGTCAGCGTGTGCGCCGCACCGCAGCATCCGAAAACCGGAATTTCAGGGACTTGAACGCGAAAAACCCCGGCCGGGGCCGGGGTTTTGTAATACCGCCGTTGCGGAATGTTACAGAAGGTCGGGCGATGTGGCCTCGGCCCTGAGCGTGCTCACGATGTCCGCCAGCGATGTTACAGCCGTCTGTTTCTCGCCGAGACGCCGCACGGTTACGGTGCGCTCTTCGACCTCGCGGTGGCCGATGGCGAGGATCACCGGCACCTTGCCGACCGAGTGTTCGCGGACCTTGTAGTTGATCTTCTCGTTGCGGAGGTCGGCTTCGGCGCGGACGCCGGCCTTCTGCAGCTCGGCCACGACCTCGCGGATGTAGTCGTCGGCCTCCGACACGATCGAAGCCACCACAACCTGCCGCGGCGCGAGCCAGAACGGCAGCTTGCCGGCGTGTTCCTCGATCAGGATGCCGATGAACCGCTCGAACGAGCCAAGCACCGCGCGGTGCAGCATGACGGGGCGATGCTTGGCCCCGTCGGCGCCGATATAGGTGGCGTCGAGCCGCTCGGGCAGGACGAAGTCCACCTGTAGCGTACCGCACTGCCAGTCGCGGCCGATCGCGTCGGTCAGCACGAATTCCAGCTTGGGGCCGTAGAAGGCCCCTTCGCCTGGGTTCAACTCGAAGTCGCAACCCGCGGCAGTCGTGGCTGCACGCAGCGCGTGTTCGGACTTGTCCCAGACGTCGTCGCTTCCCGACCGCACATCGGGCCGGTCGGAGAACTTGACCTTGAAGCCTTCGAAACCGAGGTCGCGGTAGATGCGGGCGAGGAAGTCAATGAACCTGCGTGTTTCATCTTCGATTTGCTCCTCTGTACAGAAAATGTGGGCGTCGTCCTGGGTGAACCCGCGGACGCGCATGATGCCGTGCAGGGCACCGGAAGGCTCATATCTATTGCACGACCCGAACTCTGCCATGCGCAGGGGAAGATCGCGGTATGACTTGAGCCCCTGGTTGAAAATCTGGACGTGGCACGGGCAGTTCATCGGCTTGAGCGCGTTGATCGCCTTCTCGCGGGCGTGTTCCTCGTCGACTTCGACGATGAACATGTTCTCCTGGTATTTCTCCCAGTGGCCCGAGGCCTCCCAGAGCTTGCGGTCGACGACCTGCGGCGTGTTCACCTCGACGTAGCCGCCGGCGCGCTGCTGGCGGCGCATGTAGTCCTGAAGCGTGGTGTAGACGGACCATCCGTTGGGGTGCCAGAACACCTGGCCCGGCGCCTCTTCCTGCATGTGGAAAAGGTCCATTTCGCGGCCCAGGCGACGGTGGTCGCGCTTGGCGGCCTCCTCGAGGAAGGTCAGGTGCGCCTTGAGCGCATCGCGGTTCTTGAACGCCACGCCCTGAACACGCTGGAGCATCGGGCGCGAGGTGTCGCCGAACCAGTAGGCGCCGGAGACCCCCATCAGCTTGAACGCGTCCGCGGGCAGCTGCCCGGTGTGCTGGAGGTGCGGGCCGCGGCAGAGATCCTGCCAGTCGCCGTGCCAGTACATCCGGATCGGCGCGTCCTCGGGGATGCGCTCGATCAGCTCGACCTTATAGGGCTCGCCCAGCTCTTCGTAATGCGCGATCGCGCGCGCGCGATCCCAGACCTCGGTGGTCACGGGCTCCTTCGCGGCGACGATATCCTTCATCTTGGCCTCGATGCGGCCGAGATCCTCGGGCGTGAAGGGGTCCTGGCGGTCGAAGTCGTAGAACCAGCCGCGCTCGGTAACCGGGCCGATGGTGACCTTGGTGTCGGGCCAGATCTCCTGCACCGCGCGCGCCATGACGTGCGCGAAGTCGTGGCGGATCAGCTCGAGAGCCTGATCCTCGTCCTGCATGGTGTGAATGGCGATCTGCGCGTCGGCGTCGATGGGCCATTGCAGGTCCCAGTGCGCACCGTTCACGCTGGCCGAGATGGCCTTCTTGCCCAGCGAGGTCGAGATCGACTGCGCGACTTCGGCCGGCGTGGTGCCGGCGGGAAACTCGCGCGCATTGCCATCGGGGAAGGTCAGGGAAATCTGGCTCATCGGCCAAGCTCCTCGTCGGTTCGGCGCCCACGGAACGCCCGGTTGCGGGTTATGTCGTGCGCGCTATCTCGCGTCTGGCGCCGAAACTGTCAACCGGCGCGATCCCAGGCTGACACCCCAGGAGACGGTAATGAGTGACGCGAGTAACGACGAACTGCGCGAGGTCTACGGTACGCTGACCGACGACGATGGCGACGCCTCGGCGCGCGAGGCCCGCAATGGGCTGCGTCACATGGTGTCGCTGTCGGTCCAGAAGGTGGCGGACGGTCTGATCGATCCCAAGCTGGTGCTGGCCTGGCTGATGAACGTGCTCGGCGCACCGGCTTACCTCGTGGGGTTCCTCGTGCCGATCCGCGAGGCGGGGGCGCTTCTGCCGCAAATCCTGCTGGCCGGGCCGACCGAGGCGCTACGGCACCGCAAGTGGGTCTGGGTCGCGGGGTGCGCGGTGCAGGGGGTCGGCGCGCTGGGCATCGCGCTGTCGGCTCTCATGCTCGACGGGGCGGCCGCGGGCGTCGCGATCTGCCTTTCGCTCGCCGTGCTGGCCTGCGCGCGGGCCGCCTGTTCGGTCAGCTACAAGGACATCCTCGGCAAGACGGTCCCCAAGACGCGCCGCGGTGCGGTGAAGGGCGTGGCCGGGTCCGCCTCGTCGGCGGCGGTTCTGGTCTTCGCGCTGCTGCTGATCTCGGGGCTCCTGCAGGAAAAAGGGCCGCTCGTGGTGGCGATCCTGATCGCGTCGGCGCTGTGGTTCCTGGCCTCGGCGGTGTTCGCGACGCTCGAGGAAAAGCCCTCCGAGCCCGGAGAAAGCCGCGGCCTCGACCTGTCGCCGCTGCGTGAGGACGCGCAGTTTCGCCGCTTCATCGCGGCGCGGGGCGCGCTCACCGCGACGGCACTGGCACCGCCCTATCTGGTGATCCTGTCGGGCGGGGACAGTGCGTTGCAGAGGCTGGGCGCGTTGCTTCTGGCCTCGGCGGCGGCGGCGTTCGTGTCCTCTTATGTCTGGGGGCGGCTCTCGGACCGGTCGTCGCGCAAGGTCCTGATGCTTTCGGGGCTGTCCGGAGGCATTGCCATGGCTGTCGCCGCGCTGGCAGGTGCGATGGGCTGGACCGACGGCGTGGTGATCGCACCGCTGATCCTTTTCGTGATGCAGATCGCCTACCAGGGCGTGCGCGAGGGCAGGGGGACCTACCTCGTCGACATGGCGCCCGCCGACAAGCGCTCGACCTACGCGGCGCTTGCGAACACGTCGATAGGGGTGCTTCTGCTCGTGGCCGGCGCGTTCGGCGGCGCGTTGAGCGCGGGCGGCGCGGTCTGGGCGCTTTCGGGCTTTGCGGTTCTCTCGTGCGTCGGAGCACTGATCGCCGTGGGACTGAACGAGGTCGAGGTCTCGGAGGGGCGGGACTGATCCCGGGGTCTTTGGGGGCCGCGCCCGGATCGGCCGGGCGCGGCAGGCGGTCCGATCAGAGAGCGTTCTGCGTCTGGCGCACGATGCGTTGGCCCGGCAGGTCGCGGCCGAGGATCGTGGTGCGCGCATCCCGCGCGAAGGTGCCGAGCAGCTGGCGGTAGAAACGCGAGCGGCTGCCGGCGATGGCCGACGCTGCGCCGCCCAGCACGCTTTCCGCCGCCTCGCCCGCGGTAACCGCGATCGGCACCGAGGCCTGAAGCGTGCCCTGCGGGTCGATGAGCCGCACGGTCCCCTCGAGCTGCGACTGGTCGCGCCCGAGCGCGGTGCTGGTGGCCGACGCGACCGCGAGGTTCGCGACCTCGACCTGCATGGTCCAGCCGCCCTGCTGCACGATCCGGTCCGAAAACTCGCGCCGCAGCACGCCTTGCAGGTCGGGTGCGAGCACGTTGCGGACATCCTGCGCGCCGGAATTAAGGAAGTTCGCGCCCGAACTCACCACCTGCACGTTCGAAATCCGCAGCGCGCGGCGCTCCGCCGTGGTCAGCGCGGTGTCCGAGGGGATCGGCGCGCAGGCGGCGGCGAGGGCGGTGGCACCGAGGGCGGCGAGGAAATGTCTGCGGTCCATGAACTGTCCTTCCGGGTCGTGTCGTATCGGGTCTCGAACGTCTCGCGCCTGCGCGCGCGTGGAGTAAGAGCTACGGCGCGCAGGCGTCGAGGCAAGCCGGCCCGGATCGCGCGCAAAATGTGATCAAATTTTCGCCTGTTACCCGTGAACCGCCCCGAAGGGATCAAAGCGCACCTTGCGGGGGCGTGCGGGGCATGGAAACATCCCCTCGACGCAGGGGGACGCGTGCGCGACAGGAGAACGACCGCGCCGGCCCCTCGCGGAAAGACCAACGGGAGCGACCACATGACCAAGCTGATTACCCTGACCGCCGCGGGCGCGCTGCTCGCGGGGATGGCCTCCGCGCAGGAGGTCCGCGTCTACAACTGGTCCGACTACATCGACGAGGACCTGCTGACCCAGTTCGAGGAAGAGACCGGGATCGAGCTGATCTACGACGTCTTCGACTCCAACGAGGTGCTCGAGACCAAGATGCTGGCCGGCAATTCGGGCTACGACGTGGTGGTGCCCACCGGCACGTTCCTCCAGCGCCAGATCCAGGCGGGCGCATTCCAGAAGCTCGACAAGGAGCAGCTGCCCAACATCGACAACCTGTGGTCCGTCGTCACCGACCGCACCGAGGCCTACGATCCGGGCAACGAGTACTCGATCAACTACATGTGGGGCACCACCGGGCTCGGCGTGAACGTCGACAAGGTCAAGGAGGTCCTCGGAGAGGACGCGCCCATGAACTCGTGGGACCTGGTGTTCGATCCGGCCAACATGGAGAAGCTCGCCGAGTGCGGCGTGCACTTCCTCGACGCTCCGGCCGAGATGATCCCGGCCGCGCTCAACTATATCGGCGAGGACCCCAACAGCCACGATCCCGAGGTGATCGAGAAGGCCGGCGAGGTCTATTCCGAGATCCGTCCCCACATCCAGAAGTTCCACAGCTCGGAATACATCAACGCGCTGGCGAACGGCGAGATCTGCGTGGCCGTGGGCTGGTCGGGCGACATCCTGCAGGCGCGCGATCGCGCGGCCGAGGCCGACAACGGCGTGACCGTGGAGTACTCGATCCCGAAAGAGGGCGCGCAGATGTGGTTCGACCAGATGGCGATCCCGGCGGATGCCCCGAACCCGGAGCAGGCGCACGCCTTCCTGAACTTCATCCTCGACGCGCAGAACATGGCGCAGGCGTCCAACTACGTCTACTACGCCAACGGCAACGAGGCGTCGCAGGAATACCTCAACGAGGATGTCATCGGCGATCCGGCGATCTACCCCGACCAGGAGACGCTGGACAACCTCTACACCACCACGCCCTACGACCCGCGCGTCCAGCGCACGGTCACCCGGCTGTGGACCTCGATCAAGTCGGGCGTCTGATCGATACCGCAAACGGGGCCCGCGCGACGCAGCGCGGGCCTCGCCGACGTACGCCCTCCTGACTTCGCGCCGCCTTCGGAGCCTCCATGAACCAGACGGTCTTCGCCCCCTGGGACGATCCGGACGAAAAGCCCCTGATCCAGTTTCGCAACGTGACGAAGCGGTTCGGAGACTTCACCGCAATCGACGACCTGACGCTCGACATCTACGCGCAGGAATTCTTTGCGCTGCTCGGTCCCTCGGGCTGCGGCAAGACCACGATGATGCGGATGCTCGCGGGCTTCGAGACGCCCACCGAGGGCAACATCCTGCTGTCGGGGCAGGATATCGCGCCGATCCCGCCGAACAAGCGGGCGGTGAACATGATGTTCCAGTCCTACGCGCTGTTTCCGCACCTGAGCGTGCGCGACAACATCGCCTTCGGTCTGCGCCGCGAGTCGAAGGACAAGGCCAAGATCGACGAACGGGTCGAGGAGATGCTGCGCCTCACGCGACTGACCAAGTTCGCCGGCCGCAAACCGCATCAGATCTCCGGCGGCCAGCGCCAGCGCGTGGCGCTCGCGCGCAGTCTCGCCAAGGCGCCGAAGCTCCTGTTGCTTGACGAGCCGCTCGGCGCGCTCGACCGCAAGCTCCGCGAGGAGACGCAGTTCGAGCTCATGGACATCCAGGAAAAGACAGGCACCACCTTCGTGATCGTGACCCACGACCAGGAGGAGGCCATGACCGTGGCCTCCCGCGTTGCGGTGATGGACGAGGGCAAGCTGATCCAGGTCGCCACGCCCGACGTGATCTACGAGGCGCCGAACTCGGTCTACGTGGCCGACTTCATCGGCGACGTGAACATCGTCGAGGGCCGCGCCAGTCAGACCGGCGACAAGGTCGACGTGGCCTGGGCCGAGGGCCAGCCGCCGATCCACGCCACGACGCAGAAGCGCTTCGACCGCGACGCCCAGTGTTATTTCGCGATCCGTCCCGAGAAGGTGCACATCTCGAAGGAGCGCGACGACAGCCGTCCCAACGTGCTGCAGGGCAAGGTCATCGACATCGCCTATCTCGGCAACATCTCGACCTATCACGTGCGCCTTGCCGACGGCACGATGATGAAGGCGCAGAGCGCGAACACCCGCCGTCTCGCCAATCGGGGCATCACTTGGGAGGACGAGGTGTGGCTGTCGTTCACCGACACCGCCGGCGTCATGCTGGCGCGATGAACCGCACCGCGCCCCACACCGCCGCGCCCGCCGCACGGAGGATCCGCCGATGAGACGCTTCGCCCTGATCGCCGTTCCCTACCTGTGGCTGCTGGCGCTTTTCCTCGTGCCGTTCCTGATCGTCCTGAAGATCTCGCTGTCGGACATCACGCTGTCGATCCCGCCCTATTCGCCGAAGCTGGACCTCTCGGCCGGCTGGGCGGGATTCGTCGAGTTCATCCGCGCGCTCGACTTCGAGAACTACGTCTTCCTCACGCAGGACGATCTGTACTGGAAGGCCTATCTCAGCTCGCTCTGGATCGCCTTCGTCTCGACGCTCATCACGCTGGCGGTGGGGTATCCCATCGCCTACGGCATGGCCCGCGCCGCGCCGGAATGGCGTCCGACGCTGCTGATGCTGGTGATCCTGCCGTTCTGGACCTCGTTCCTGATCCGCGTCTACGCGTGGATGGGCATCCTCGCCAACGAGGGCCTGCTGAACCAGACGCTGCTGGCGCTCGGGATCATCGACAGCCCGCTGCAGATCCTCAACACCACGGCCGCCGTGCAGATCGGCATCGTCTACACCTACCTGCCGTTCATGATCCTGCCGATCTACGCCACGCTGGAAAAGATGGACGAGTCGCTGCTCGAGGCCGCCGAGGATCTCGGATGTTCGCGCCTCTCGGCGTTCTGGCTGGTGACCTTCCCGCTGTCGCGCGGGGGCATCATCGCCGGCTGCTTTCTCGTGTTTATCCCCGCGATCGGCGAGTTCGTGATCCCGTCGCTTCTGGGCGGGTCGGACACGCTCATGATCGGCAAGGTGCTGTGGGAGGAGTTCTTCTCGAACCGCGACTGGCCGGTGGCATCCGCCGTGGCGATCATCCTGCTGGCGATCCTCATCATCCCGATCGTGCTGTTCCAGCGCAACGAGCAGAAGGAACGGGAGGCCGGGACATGAGGCGCTTTTCGCTGTTCAACGCGACCTCGCTGACCTTCGGCTTCGCGTTCCTCTACCTGCCGATGGTCATCCTGATCATCTACAGCTTCAACGCCTCGCAGCTGGTGACGGTGTGGGCAGGCTTCTCGACCCGGTGGTACGGCGAGCTTCTGCGCGACCAGGAGTTCCTGGACGCGGCCTGGGTCACGCTGCGTGTGGCCGTCTTCTCGTCCACCATCGCGACGGTTCTCGGCACGATGGCGGCGACGGTCATCGTGCGGGCCGGCCGGTTCAAGGGGCGGACGCTGTTCTCGGGCATGATCTATGCGCCGCTGGTGATGCCCGAGGTGATCACCGGTCTGTCGCTCTTGTTGCTGTTCATCGGCATCGGGCTGGACCGCGGCATCCTGACGGTGGTGCTGGCGCATACCACGTTCTCCATGTGCTACGTCTCGGTGGTGGTGTCGTCGCGGCTCGCCACCTTCGACACTGCGCTGGAGGAGGCCGCGCTCGATCTCGGCTGCTCGCCCTTCGAGGCGTTCCGGCTGGTGACCCTGCCGATCATCGCGCCGGCGGTGATCTCGGGCTGGCTGCTCGCGTTCACCCTGTCGCTCGATGATCTCGTGATCGCGTCGTTCACCACGGGTCCGTCTGCCACGACGCTGCCGATCAAGATCTTCTCGGCGGTGCGCCTCGGGGTCAGTCCGCAGATCAACGCGCTCTCGACCATCCTGATCGCCTTTGTCGCGGTGGGCGTCATCGCGGCGTCGCTCGCCACGAAACGCGCGGCGGTCCGCGCCGACAAGGACGCCCGCGCCGCCGAACGTGCTGCGGGCTGAGGCGAACCGGTCGGCGCGTCGTATGACGGCGAGGCGCCGATCTGCGCCTTGCTGCAACGCGAGGCAAGCGGCGCTTTCTCGGACCGAGAGGTGCCCGGGTGTATGCGTTCGCTGCCGCCGGACACGCATGATGTAAGCAGCAGGATGGGCCCGGTCCCGCACGTGAGAAAGGCGCCTCCCGACATGTGGTGGCGGCGGCGGGTCAAGGTGCCGGGGTCGCCGTATGTCTGATCCACCGAACGGAGTCGAAGGGGACTTGAGAAGCCGCGGCGGTGGGCGCGAAGCAGACGTATGGTGCCGGTCTCTCTGGGGCCGGCACTTTTCGCCCCAGTGTTAGGCGTCGGCCCGTGTCGTGCTCCGTCTACCGCCGGGGACCGCCCCCGGCGAGATCACTGGCCCCGGGCACAACGCCCGCCGCGCGTCGGGGCTGGAAACGCGCGCGCCGGTGGGGCAGTCTCCGGCGCGACGCGATCCGGAGGCTTGATGACCGACATTTCCCACCTCGACGGCCCCCGCGGCCGCCTCGCCTACGCCAAGACCGAGGGTGCCGGCCCCTGCATCGTCTTCCTGTCGGGCTACAAGTCCGACATGGAAGGCACCAAGGCCGTGCACCTCGAAGCCTGGGCCAAGGCGCAGGGACGCGCCTTCCTGCGGCTCGACTATTCCGGCCACGGCATCTCGGGCGGGGTGTTCGAGGAGGGCACGATCGGCGCGTGGGCCGACGACGCCTTTCGCTTGATCGAGGCCGCGACGGACGGCCCGCTGGTGCTGGTGGGGTCGTCCATGGGCGGCTGGATCGGCCTGCTTCTGAGCCAGCGCCTCGGTGCGGAGAGGGTCGCGGGCTTCGTCGGTATCGCGGCGGCGCCCGACTTCACCGAGGACAGCTTCTGGGCGGGATTCTCGGAGGAGACCCGCACGACCATCATGGAGGAGGGGCAGGTCGAACTGCCCTCGGCCTTCGACGATCCCTACATCGTCACCCGCGCCCTGATCGAGGACGGGCGCGAGAATCTCGTGCTGCGCCGCCCGCTCAAGATGCCGTTCCCGGTGCGCCTGCTGCAGGGCACCGAAGACGAGGCGGTGGACGGCAGCGTACCGCTTCGCCTGCTCGATCACATCGAGGGCGATGACGTGCGCCTGACGCTGGTGAAGCACGCCGATCACCGCTTTTCTGCGCCGGACTGCCTCGCGCTGATCGAGGCGGCGGTCACGGAGGTGTGCGGATGAGCGGGCCGGGCGGCTTGCTGGGGCGCACGTGCGCCTGATCGCGCGTATCGCGGCTGCGCTGGGCCTCCTGGCGCTGGTGCTGGTCGTCGTCGCACTGGTTCTGCCGGACGAGCCCGACGACGTGGACGTCACGTTCGACCCCGCGCGGCTGGACGTGGGCGTGGATGCCTACCTGCGCGAGGCCGAGGCCCGGTTCGACGACATCGTGCCCGGAACCCGCAAGCGCGTGCGCTGGGCTGGCGAGACCGGAACGCCGACCGACTGGGCGGTGATCTACCTGCACGGTTTTTCGGCCTCGTCCGAGGAGATCCGGCCGGTGCCCGAGAACGTGGCCGACGCGCTGGGCGCCAACCTCTACTACACGCGGCTTTCGGGCCACGGCCGGGACGCCGAGGCCATGGGCGAGTCGAGCCTCACCGACTGGATGCGCGACGTGGCCGAGGCTATGGCCATCGGCCGTGCCATCGGCGAGCGGGTGCTGATCCTGTCGACCTCGACCGGCGGTACGCTCGCGACCATCGCCGCCGCCGATCCCGAGATGTCCGAGGGCCTGGCCGGCATGGTGCTCCTGTCGCCGAACTACCGCGTCGGCAATCCCGTGGCCCGGGTGCTGCGCTGGCCCGGGGTGCGCTGGTGGGGGCCGCTCATCGCGGGCGAACGGCGCGGCTTCACGCCCGCGAATGAACTGCACGCGAAGTTCTGGACCGAGGACTACCCCTTCGCCGCCGTCCTGCCGATGGCCGAAGCGGTCGGCGCCGCCGCCGAGGTCGATCACGCGGCGCTGCGGGTGCCGGCGCTTTTCATTTATGCGCCGACCGACAAGGTGGTGGACCCGTCCGCAACGCAAGCCGTCGCCGCCGACTGGGGCGGTCCAGTTACGGTGGAGGCCGTGACGCCGGGCCCGGAGGCCGATCCGTCCAACCACGTGATCGCGGGGGACATCCTGTCGCCGTCTCTCACCGGCCCGGTCACCGAGCGAATTCTCGGATGGATCGATACGCTGCCCGGGGCCGACGGCGGCTGAGGGGCTACCTTGGCGGCGCGCTTCGGGGCGTTCCCCATGCGCCGGGAAACGCCGACCCATACGTCCAAGCCGACAGGGCCGGACCGACCAAACGCGTGTAGCCGATTTTCCGGCGTTCGATCGAGTTCCTGCGCTGACCCGTGCGAGCGCGGGGAGGCCGGTGCCGGCACTGGCAGCGGCTCCCGGCACTGGCCGTACCGGTGGTCAGGTGCACCGTAAGTTGTCCGTGCCGGCGGTATGCCGGACGCAGCGACCAGCTTCCCGGGTGTCCGCCTTGTTAACGTTAACCGCGGCTTAATCGAGCGGACCTAGCCTCGGGCCAGGCAGGCCGGCAGGCGGAGGTGCGCGTGAAGGATAATCTCGATCAGGTGGAGGCCGACGACACCCTCCTTCCGGACACTGTCGAGGCGATCTGGCGTGACGCCGATTTCGGCGCCCCGGTGGAGACGGCGCTGCATCGCAATGTCGTTCTGCGTGCGCCCGAGGGTATCCGGCAGGGGCGCGTCGCGGTGGCGACGGACGCGCTTGCGCCTCTGTCGGCGTTGGGCGGCCAGACGTGGTTCCGCGAGGATTCGATGAGCCTGCGCGCACGCGGTGGCGTCCGCGTCTCGGCCGCGCGCCATGTCATCGAGGCGCGCCACGACGGAGCGGGCCTCTACGGGCCTGCGACCGGGCGACGTCTGCGGACCCGCGTTCTCTGGACGGCGGCGTCCAAGGACGGGCGGCTCACCGAGATCTGGCGGGTCACCGACCGCGCCGCGATCTTCGCGGCGCTGGGTCTGGACCCCGAGCGCTGGGCAGCGGACATGCTGGCGCATCGCGACGCCGAGGCCGAGCCGCTGATGCCCGTCCTCGACGAGCCGGCGATGTTCTCCGATCCCGGCGATCGCGACGGCTGGGGGGCCGTCTGGTCCGACCTGATCGAGCGCGCGATGGAAGGGGCGTTCGGACTGATCGACGACCAGTACGACCCCGCGGCGGACCTCGCGCTGCCGGGGACGGCGGCGCAGGGCGCCCGCGCCGCGCGGTCGTTCTGGCTGGGTCTGCGCGGGGCGTTCCCCTCGGCGCGATTCGAGATCGCCCACCGCATGGGGGTGGAGGCCGCGCTCATGCCGCCACGGGCGGCGCTGCGCTGGAGCCTCACCGGCCGCCACGATGGCTGGGGTGCCTTCGGCGCGCCGACCGGGGCGGAGGTTCACCTGACGGGATTGAGCCAGGCCGAGTTCGGGCCGCAGGGCGTGCGCCGGGAATGGACGCTCTACGATCCGGGCGCGGTGTGGATGCAGATCCTGCTTGGCCGGGGGTGACGCGGTCCGGGAAGGGCGCGGCGCGGCCGAGACGACCGGGGGCGCTGCCCCCGGACCCCCGGAGTATTGCGGACGAGAAGAAGCCGGGGCCCGTGCCCCGACGGACCGCGATGTCCGGTCGGGCCGAGGCGGCTGGCCGCGCGGCCGTGCCGTGGCGCGCGTGTCGCGGCAGGCGGGCGGAGCGGCAGGGGCGGAAAACGCAACCGAAAACCTCGGCGGGCGGCATTCGCGCTGGCCTGGGCGCGACATTTCCGCTACGCTTGCACGATCAGACCCGGACAACCGGGCGACGCAGGCATTTACATTCAGATCGAGCGGATCGAGGCGGGACTCCCATGACGGAGATGGTGTATGGCACGGCCCCCGTGCAGGGCGGCGAACCCGTTCTGCCGAAATGGTGGCGGACGGTCGATACGTGGACTTTGAGCTTCATCCTGATCCTGTTCGGGATCGGGATCCTGCTGGGCCTCGCGGCGTCGCCGCCGCTGGCCGAGCGCAACGGGCTGGACCCGTTCCATTATGTCGGACGACAGGCGTTCTTTGGCGGACTGGCCCTCGTGGCGATGTTCCTCACCTCGCTGATGTCCCCGGTGATGGTGCGACGGCTTGCGGTGATCGGGTTTCTCGGCGCCTTCGTCGCGCTGGCGCTGCTGCCGGTCCTCGGGACCGATTTCGGCAAGGGCGCGGTGCGCTGGTACAGCCTGGGCTTCGCCTCGGTGCAGCCCTCGGAGTTCCTCAAGCCCGCATTCATGATCGTCGCGGCCTGGATGATGGCCGCGAGCCAGGAGGTCGGCGGCCCGCCGGGCAAGCTGTGGTCCTTCGCGCTGGCGGTGGCGATCGTGCTGATGCTGGCGATGCAGCCGGACTTCGGACAGGCCTGTCTCGTTCTCTTCGGCTGGGGCGTGATGTATTTCGTGGCCGGCGCGCCGATGCTGCTGCTGATCGGCATGGCGGGCGCGGTGATCTTCGCTGGCACCATCGCCTACGAGAATTCGGAGCACTTCGCGCGCCGCATCGACGGTTTCCTCAGTCCCGAGGTCGATCCCAACACCCAGCTGGGCTACGCGACCAACGCCATCCAGGAGGGCGGTTTCTTCGGCGTCGGCGTTGGCGAGGGGCAGGTGAAATGGTCGCTGCCGGACGCGCATACCGACTTCATCATCGCGGTGGCGGCCGAGGAATACGGCCTCGTGCTGGTGATCTGCATCATCGTGCTCTACGCGGCGATCGTCCTGAGGTCGCTTCAGCGGCTGACGCGCGAGCGTGACCCGTTCATCCGCCTCGCCGGCACCGGCCTCGCCTGCATGTTCGGCGTGCAGGCGATGATCAACATGGGCGTCGCTGTGCGGCTGCTGCCGGCCAAGGGCATGACGCTGCCCTTCGTGAGTTACGGCGGCTCGTCCCTGATCGCGGGCGGCATCGCCGTGGGTATGCTCCTGGCCTTTACACGCAGCCGTCCTCAGGGCGAGATAGGCGACATCCTGCGGGGGCGCTTCCGCTAGGGTTGCACGCGACGCGGCGCGGGCCGGGAGCCCGCCAAGACCGAGAAGGGGGCCCGAGCCGATCATGGCCGAAGCCGACCGACAGAACCTGATCGTGATGGCCGCGGGCGGCACCGGGGGGCACATGTTCCCCGCGCAGGCCCTCGCCGAGGCGCTGCTGGCGCGCGGCTGGCGGGTCAAGCTGTCGACCGACGCGCGCGGGGCGCGTTACACCGGCGGGTTCCCCGAGGGAGTGGAAATCGAGGAGGTCGCCTCGGCCACATTCGCGCGCGGCGGGCCGCTGGCCAAGGCGGCGGTGCCGTTCCGGATCGGCTCGGGCGTCCTGTCAGCGGCGGCGCGGATGCGGCGCGACAGGCCGGCGGCGGTGGTGGGCTTCGGCGGCTACCCCTCGATCCCGGCGCTGGGCGCTGCGTGGATGCTGGGCCTGCCGCGGATGATCCACGAGCAGAACGGCATCCTCGGACGGGTGAACGAGTTGTTCTCGAAGCGCGTGGATGTCGTGGCTTGCGGCACCTGGCCCACGAAGCTGCCGGAGGGCGTCGAGGGCGTGCCGGTGGGCAACCCGGTGCGCGCGGCGGTGCGCGAGCGGGCGGGCGCGGGCTACATCGTGCCAGGGGACTACCCGATGTCGATCCTCGTGATCGGCGGAAGCCAGGGCGCGCGCATCCTGTCGGACGTCGTCCCGCCCGCCATTGCCGCGCTGCCCATGGACATGCTGCGCCACCTCCGCGTGAGCCACCAGGCCCGCGACGAGGACGGCGCGCGGGTGGCGGAGTTCTACGCCCAGAACGGCATCGACGCCGACGTGCAGCCATTCTTCCCGGACATTCCGGCGCGGATGAGCGAGGCGCAGCTGGTGATCTCGCGCTCTGGCGCGTCGTCGGTGGCGGACCTGTCGGTGATCGGGCGGCCGGCCATCCTCGTGCCGTTCGCGGCGGCCGCGGGCGATCACCAGACGGCCAATGCGCGCCAGCTGACCGAGGCCGGCGCGGCCATCCGGATGCCCGAATCAAAACTTACCGTCGAGGCCATGGCCGAGGCGATCCGCGCTGTCCTGGACGACCCGGACGGCGCGCTTCAGATGCATCGCGCGGCCCTGTCGGTCGCGCGCCCCGACGCGGCGGAGGACCTCGCCGCGCTGGTCGAGGACCTGGCAGAAAGGAAAGAGACGCGATGAACGCGGCGACCAAGCTTCCCACCGACGTGGGGCCGATCCACTTCGTCGGCATCGGCGGTATCGGCATGTCCGGCATTGCCGAGGTGCTGCTGAACCTGGGCTACACGGTGCAGGGCTCCGACCTGAAGGCCTCGAAGCTGACCGAACGGCTGGAGGGCCTGGGCGCGCGCATCTTCGTCGGCCAGTCGGCGGACAACCTCGCCGATGCCGAGGTCGTGGTGATCTCGTCCGCGATCAAGCCGGGCAACGCCGAGCTGGATGCCGCGCGGGCGCGTGGCCTGCCGGTGGTGCGCCGCGCCGAGATGCTGGCCGAACTGATGCGGCTGAAGTCCAACATCGCGGTGGCCGGGACCCACGGCAAGACCACCACGACGACGATGGTGGCGACCCTTCTGGTCGCGGGCGACTACGATCCGACCGTGGTCAACGGCGGCATCATCCATGCCTACGGCTCGAACGCCCGGATGGGGCAGGGCGAGTGGATGGTCGTGGAGGCCGACGAGAGCGACGGCACCTTCAACCGGCTGCCGGCGACCGTGGCCATCGTGACCAACATCGATCCCGAACACCTCGATCACTGGGGCGATTTCGACACGCTGCGGCAGGGCTTTCTCGACTTCGTGTCGAACATCCCGTTCTACGGCCTCGCCGTGTGCTGCACCGACCACGAGGAGGTGCAGCGGCTGGTCGGCAAGATCACCGACCGCAAGGTGCGGACCTACGGGTTCAACACCCAGGCGGACGTGCGCGCGGTGAACCTGCGCTACGAGATGGGCATCGCGCATTTCGACATCGCGCTGCAGGCCGAGGACGCGATGATCGAGGGCTGCACCCTGCCGATGCCGGGCGACCACAACGTGTCGAACGCGCTGTCGGCGGTGGCCGTGGCGCGGCATCTGGGCATGAAGCGGGCCGAGATCCGCGAGGCGCTGGCCAAGTTCGGCGGCGTGAACCGCCGCTTCACCCGCGTGGGCGAGATCGACGGCGTCGCGATCATCGACGATTACGGGCACCATCCGGTCGAGATCGCCGCGGTGCTGAAAGCCGCGCGGCAGGCCTGCGAGGGCCGGGTCATCGCGGTTCACCAGCCGCACCGCTACAGCCGTCTGCATTCCCTCTTCGACGATTTCTGCGCCTGCTTCAACGAGGCCGACGTGGTCGCGATCGCGGATGTCTACTCGGCGGGCGAGGACCCGATCGAGGGCGCGACCCGCGACGATCTCGTGGCCGGACTGATCCGCCACGGTCACCGCCACGCGCGCGGCATTCGCGACGAGGACGACCTCGAGCGGCTCGTGCGCGAACAGACTCAGCCGGGCGACATGGTCGTCTGCCTCGGGGCAGGCACGATCAGCGCCTGGGCCCACGGGCTGACTGCGCGGCTGGAGGCGGCCGCGTGAGCGCGGCGCTCGTCGCGGCTTGCTTCTGGGTGCTCGGCGCCTGCCTCACGGCGTGCCTGCCGATGCGCCGCCAATATGTGCCGGGGGTGACGCTGCTGCTGATCCTTCCGGTGCTTCTGGTCTGGATCGGCCGGACCCACGGCGTCGTCTGGACGCTGATTGCCATTGCCGGGGCGGCATCGCTGTTTCGCCGGCCTCTCGTTCACCTTGTCGGCCGGGCCCTTGGCCGACCCGTCGTGGAGGACCCCTCATGACCCTCTCTCTCGTGCTCGCCCTCGTGTGGGCGCTGGCCGCCAACGTGCTGGCCATGCTGCCCTCGCGGGACAATCACTGGACGCGCGCCTACATCCTGATCGCGCTCGGCATCCCGCTGCTGGGATACCTGACGCTCGAGAACGGCCCCTGGGTCGGACTCCTGGCGCTCGCCGCGGGCATGAGCGTGCTGCGCTGGCCCGTGCGCTACCTGATGCGCTGGGGGCGCCGCCAGTTCGACGTCAACGCCTGAACGCGCCGATCGCCGACCTGCGCCGGGCCCGGCCGGGGCTTTACGGCCGGGGAGAATGCGGGCAGGAGGCCAGCATGACCGCTGATACCGACACTTTCACCTTTCCCGACACCGCCGGCCGCGTGAGCCGCGACCGCGACCTTTCCGGCCTGACGTGGTTGCGTGTCGGCGGCCCGGCCGACTGGTTCTACCAGCCCGCCGACCCGGAGGACCTCGCCGCGACGCTCGCCGCGCTCGACCCGGAGGTCGAGGTGTTCCCGATGGGCGTCGGCTCGAACCTGATCGTGCGCGATGGCGGTCTGCGGGGCGTGGTGATCCGGCTGGGCCGGGGCTTCAACGGGATCGAGGTCGACGGCACGCGGGTGACCGCCGGGGCCGCCGCGCTCGACGCTCACGTGGCGCGCAAGGCGGCGGAGGCGGGCGTCGACCTGACATTTCTGCGGACCATTCCCGGCGCCATCGGTGGCGCGGTGCGGATGAACGCGGGCTGTTACGGGACATATGTCGCAGACCGCTTCGTGTCCGCGCGGGCGGTGACCCGTGACGGACGCATAGTCACGCTGGGCCCCGACGACCTGAACTTCCGCTATCGCCAGACAGACCTCGCCCCCGGCGCGGTGCTGATCGAAGCCACCTTCGAGGGTCCCGAGGGCAACCCCGAGGAACTGGCGGCGCGGATGGAAGAGCAGCTCGCCAAGCGCGACGCCACCCAGCCCACCAAGGAGCGCACCGCCGGCTCGACCTTCCGCAACCCGGCCGGTCATTCCTCGACGGGGCAGGCCGACGATACGCACGAGATGAAGGCCTGGACGCTGATCGACGGGGCCGGACTGCGCGGCGCGCGCCGTGGCGGAGCACAGATGTCCGAGAAGCATTCGAACTTCCTCATCAACACCGGCGAGGCCAGCGCGGCGGACCTCGAGGATCTTGGTGAAGATGTGCGAAAAAAGGTTTTTCAATCCAGTGGAATAACGCTACATTGGGAAGTAATGCGGATCGGCGAACGATCCCGCGACTGAGGGTGGATGCACGGACGTGCACCTGACCAAACCACCCCGGGCAGATCACGCGACCACAGGCAGGTTGCACAGAAAACGATAATCCGACCCCGGACGCCGAAACTGGCGACGGAGGGACGGGGCACGAGGCGATTTGGGTATGTCGAGCAGGACAAACCCGAAAGTGGCGGTATTGATGGGCGGACTCTCGGCCGAGCGGGAGGTGTCCCTGTCGACCGGGCGCGAATGCGCAGCTGCTTTGCGGGACGAAGGCTTTGAAGTGATCGAGGTCGACTGCGGTCGCGACCTGGGCGCCCGACTGCTCGAGATTTCCCCCGACATCTGTTTCAACGCTTTGCACGGCTCTCCGGGCGAGGACGGCACGGTGCAGGGGCTGCTCGAGTGGATGGGCTTGCCCTATACCCACTCCGGCCTGTTCGCGTCGGCTCTCGCGATGGACAAGGAGCGTTCGAAGGCGGCCTACCGCGCGGCGGGGCTGCCCGTGGCCGAAAGCCGGCTTGCCTCCAAGGCCGATGTCATGGCGGGGCACGTCCTGTCGCCCCCCTACGTGGTCAAGCCCTACAACGAGGGCTCTTCGGTGGGCGTCTACCTCGTCCACGACGCGGCGAACGGCCCGCCGGCCCTGTCCGACGAGATGCCCGACACGGTGATGGTCGAGGCCTTCGTGCCCGGTCGAGAGCTGACCGCGACCGTCCTCGGTGACCGCACCCTGACCGTGACCGACATCGTCACCGACGGCTGGTACGACTACGACGCCAAGTACAAGCCCGGCGGCTCGCGGCACGTGGTGCCCGCCGACCTGCCGGCCGAGATTTTCGATGCCTGCATGGACTACGCGCTGCGCGCGCACCGCGCGCTGGGGTGCCGGGGCATCAGCCGCACCGATTTCCGCTGGGACGAGGCGCGGGGGCTGGACGGGCTCTATCTTCTCGAGACCAACACCCAGCCGGGGATGACGCCCACCTCGCTGTCGCCCGAGCAGGGCGAAACCGTGGGCGTGCCGTTCGGCGCAATGTGCCGGATGCTGGTGGAGGACGCCTCGTGCAACAGGTGAGCCGCAACGATCCGGCGCCGTCGCGCCTGCGCTACCGCATCCAGCGGATGATGCTCACGCCGGTCTACCGGATCCTCCTGCGTGTGGGTTTGCCGCTGGCCGTCGTCGTGGGCGGCGCGGCGCTGTGGCTGTCGTCCGAGGACAACCGCGACTGGATCGCGATGACTTACGCCGACCTCGAGGCGATGGTCCACGAACGGCCCGAGTTCATGGTCAAGCTGATGGCCGTCGACGGCGCCAGCGACGCGCTGGCCGAGCAGGTCCGTGCGCGGCTCGCCGTGAATGTGCCGGTCTCCTCTTTCGACCTCGATCTCGACGCGCTCAAGACCGCGGCGGTCGCGCTGCCGGCGGTCAAGAGCGCGCAGGTCCGGGTCCGTCAGGGCGGCGTGCTTCAGGTCGAGGTGGTCGAGCGGGTTCCGGCGGTGCTCTGGCGCGACGGGGGCGAGCTGCGGCTCGTGGATGACGAGGGCGTCACCGTGGGCAGCGCCGCCACGCGCGGGGCGCATCCAGACCTTGCGGTGGTGGTGGGCGACGGCGCCGATCGCGCGGTGTCCGAGGCGATGGCGCTGATGGAGGCCGCGGGGCCGATCAAGAAGCGGCTGCGTGGCCTCGTCCGCCAGGGCGAGCGGCGCTGGGACGTGGTTCTCGACCGCGGCCAGACGATCATGCTGCCCGAGACGGGCGCGGTGCGGGCGCTGGAGCGCGCCATCGCCATGGACGACGCGGTGGATCTGCTCGGACGCGATCTGGTGACGGTCGACCTGCGGCTGCCGCGCCGCCCGACGCTGCGGATGACGGATTACGCGCTGGAAGAACTCTGGCGGATCAAGGAAATACAGGCGGGGGACACGCACTGAGATGATCGAGCTCTATGAATCCCAGCGGGCGATGCGCAACATGCGCCGGGCCGCCATGCAGCGCGGTGTCGTGGCGATCCTCGACGTCGGCAGCTCCAAGATCGCCTGCCTGATCCTGCGCTTCGACGGCAACGACCGCGTGGGCGACGGCGACGGCGTGGGCAGCCTTGCCGGGCAGTCGGGCTTCCGGGTGATCGGCGCCGCGACCACCCGTTCGCGGGGCGTCCGCTTCGGCGAGGTCAACGCCATGCAGGAGACCGAGCGGGCGATCCGCACCGCGGTCCAGGCGGCGCAGAAGATGGCCAACATCCGCGTCGACCACGTCATCGCGTGCTTCTCTGGCGCCGAGCCGCGCAGCTACGGTCTGACCGGCAAGGTCGCGGTGCAGGGCGCGAACGTGAGCGAGCAGGACATCGCCCGCGTTCTGTCGGCCTGCGACGTGCCGGACTTCGGCCATGACCGCGAGGTGCTGCACGCCCAGCCGGTGAACTTCGCGCTGGACCACCGCTCCGGCCTCAGTGACCCGCGCGGCCAGATCGGGCAGGAGCTTGCGACCGACATGCACATGCTGACGGTCGACGGCATGGCGATCCAGAACCTCGCGCATTGTGTGAAGCGCTGCGACCTCGAACTCGCCGGCCTCGCCTCCTCGGCCTATGCCAGCGGCATCGCCTCGCTGGTGGAAGACGAGCAGGAGCTGGGCGCGGCCTGCATCGACATCGGTGGCGGCGCGACCGGCGTGTCGATCTTCATGAAGAAGCACATGATCTACGCCGACGCGGTGAAGATGGGCGGCGATCACGTTACCGGCGACATCTCGATGGGCCTTCAGGTGCCGATGGCGACCGCCGAGCGGATCAAGACCTTCTACGGCGGCGTCGTGGCCACCGGGATGGACGACCGCGAGATGATCGAGACCGGCGGCGACACCGGCGACTGGGAACACGACCGCCGGACCGTCAGCCGCGCCGAGCTGATCGGCATCATGCGCCCGCGGGTCGAGGAAATCCTCGAGGAGGTCCGCGCCCGTCTCGACGCGGCCGGGTTCGAGTACCTGCCCTCGCAGCAGATCGTCCTCACGGGTGGGGCCAGCCAGATTCCCGGGCTCGACGGGCTCGCCTCCAAGATCCTCGGCCAGCAGGTCCGGCTGGGCCGTCCGATGCGCGTCCACGGCCTGCCGCAGGCTGCCACGGGGCCGGGATTCGCCAGCGCCGTGGGTCTCTGCCTGTTCGCCGCGCACCCCCAGGACGAGTGGTGGGACTTCGAGATTCCGGTCGATCGCCTCAGCGGCAAGACGCTGCAGAAGGCTGTCAGATGGTTCAAGGACAATTGGTGAGCCCAAAACTTGGGAACAGATCCGAAACTCGGCGGATTCGGGCCGAGAATCGGCCAGATTTGGTATGGATTTCCGGTTTTTTGCGTGACGTAGAGGCGCAGGACCGCTAGAATCGGGGCAATTGGTAAAAAACCCGGGGCGCTCGACCGCCCTGAAGGACAAGCAGGCGGAAAAGCGATGACATTGAACCTCTCGGTGCCCGGACACGACGAACTCAAGCCGCGGATCACGGTCTTCGGCGTCGGAGGGGCAGGCGGCAACGCCGTCAACAACATGATCGAGAAGGCGCTGGACGGCGTCGATTTCGTGGTTGCGAACACCGACGCGCAGGCGCTTCAGCAGTCCCTGTCGGACGATCGGATCCAGCTCGGCGTGAAAGTGACCGAGGGACTGGGCGCCGGCGCACGGGCGACCGTGGGCGCCGCGGCGGCCGAGGAATCGATCGAACAGATCGTCGACCACCTCGCCGGTGCGCACATGTGCTTCATCACCGCCGGCATGGGCGGCGGCACTGGCACCGGCGCCGCGCCGATCATCGCACAGGCCGCGCGTGAGCTCGGCGTGCTGACCGTGGGCGTGGTGACCAAGCCGTTCCAGTTCGAAGGCGTGAAGCGGATGCGCCAGGCCGAGGATGGCGTCGAGGCCCTCCAGAAGGTCGTGGACACGCTCATCATCATTCCGAACCAGAACCTGTTCCGTCTGGCGAACGAGAAGACGACCTTCACCGAGGCGTTCTCGATGGCTGACGACGTCCTCTACCAGGGCGTGAAGGGCGTGACCGACCTGATGGTCCGTCCGGGCCTCATCAACCTCGACTTCGCCGACGTCCGCGCGGTGATGGACGAGATGGGCAAGGCCATGATGGGCACCGGCGAGGCGGAGGGCGAAGAGCGCGCCATCCAGGCCGCCGAGAAGGCCATCGCCAACCCGCTGCTGGACGAGATCAGCCTCAAGGGCGCCAAGGGCGTGCTCATCAACATCACCGGCGGCCACGACCTGACCCTGTTCGAACTGGACGAGGCGGCGAACCGGATCCGCGAAGAGGTCGACTCCGACGCCAACATCATCGTCGGTTCGACCCTCGACGACAGCATGGAAGGCCGGATGCGTGTTTCGGTCGTCGCGACCGGCATCGACGCCACCGATGTGAACACCGAGATCCCGGTCCCGCGCCGCAGCCTGCGCGAGCCGCTCAAGCAGAACGTCCAAGCCGAGGACGTCGCACACGCGGCACCGCGTCCCGCCGCGGACGCGCCGCGCGCCACCCCGGTCGCCGCGCAGGCCCCCGCCGCGCGCAGCGCCCAGCAGGAGCCGACGCTGTTCGAGGACATGAATGCCGAGCGCGCCGCGGCCGAGGACGAGATGGAAGCCATCTTCGAGGACGAGCCGGAAACCGGCGAGGACGGTCTTCCGGCGCCCGCCTACCAGCCGCGCGTCGCCGAGTTCGAGCCCCGCGTCGCCGAGGTGGAGCCCGAGCCGGAAGAGGCGCCCGAGGCCTACGTCGCGCCGCGTGCCCCGGCACCGGGCACCCCGTCGCCCGAGGCCCTCGCCCGGCTTCAGGCCGCCGCTGGCCGGTCGCGTCCCGAGGGTACGCCGCGCGCCCAGCAACCGCAGGCGGGCCGGGCGCAGCCGCAGCCCCAGCCGGCCCAGTCGCAGCGGGCCGCCGAGGCCGAGAAGACGCGCTTCGGGATCAACTCGCTGATCAACCGCATGACCGGCCACGGCCACGAGGGCGGAGGCCAGCAGGCCGCAGCCGCCCGTCGCCAGCCCCCGGTGGCCGCCGCTCGGCGCCCCGAGCCGGTGCAGGACGAAGAGACCGATGCGGATCAGGATCGCATCGAGATCCCGGCCTTCCTGCGGCGCCAGGCGAACTGATCGAAATCCGGACGTGATCCGGTGCAAAAACGCCCCCTCGCAAGAGGGGGCGTTTTTCGTTTTATATCAAGGTGATAGTGATCTGAATTTCAGGCATGTCGAAACCGGTCGGTTCTGTGACAGGTCTGTTTCATCCGGTTGCAATCTTTGATTTGAGCGAGAAGTTAACGCTCTCTACATCCTCGGTCAGACGCAGGACGCCCCACGTCCAGCCCGCGTCGAGACTGGAGTGAGACCGTGCAGACCACAGTGCGAGCCCCGATCACCTTCGACGGAACCGGCCTTCATTCGGGCCGGCCGGCGCGGCTGACAATCCGCCCTGCGGGCGCCGACCACGGCGTGCGCTTCCGCCGCACGGACATCTCGCTTGGTGATACCATCGTCCCGGCGCGCTGGGATTACGTGGAACGCTCGCCGCTCTGCACCCGCATCGTGAACGATGCCGGCGTCGCCGTGCAGACGATCGAGCACGTGATGGCCGCGCTTGCCGGCTGCGGCGTGTACAACGCGCTGATCGACATCGACGGCCCCGAGGTTCCGATCCTCGACGGCTCCGCCGCTCCTTTCGTGCGCGGGCTCCTCGACTGCGGCTTGCGCCGCCTGCAAGCGCCGGTGCGCGCCATCGAGATTCTGACCGCCGTGGAAGTGCAGACCGCCACCGGGTGGGCGCGCCTGTCGCCGGGCCGAGGCCTCAGCATGGGGTTCCACATCGCCTTCGACGACGCGGCGATCGGCACCCAGGTCAAGAAGCTGGACCTCTCCAACGGAACCTTCGTGCGCGAGCTGTCGGACAGCCGCACCTTCTGCCGCCAGTCGGACGTGGATGCGATGCACGCGCAGGGCCTCGCCCTCGGCGGCACGCTCGAGAACGCGGTGGTGGTCGACGGCGACCGCATTCTCAGCCCCGGTGGCCTGCGCCACTCGGACGAGGCGGTGCGTCACAAGATGCTCGACGCGGTGGGCGACCTCGCGCTCGCCGGTTGCCCGATTATCGGTCACTATGAGGGCCACAAGGCCGGCCACTCGATGACGAACCTGCTGCTGCACGCGCTGTTCGAGACCGAGGGCGCGACGCGCCTTGTCGAGGTCGATGCGGGCACGCGCGCGCGTCTGCCGGGCGTGAACATTCAGCCCGAGGAAATTCCGGCGGTCGCGTGACCTGCGCGGAGGGCGCGATCGCGTCAGCGCCCATGCGCGCCGATGTGATCCAAAGCCGTTTTGCCCCGGAATTTTCTGTGCTAGAGCCGGTGGGCAAGACGGGGCGAATGCCTCAGATGACGGACTGAGGGACATCGGGCATGGCAAGCGGCAGGGTGCGGATCTCCGCGATCGGGCTTGCGCTGACAGTGGCGCTCTCGGGGTGTGGCGAACGTGAACGGCCCGGATTCGGTCCGGGCGGCGTGCCTCTCGAAAGCTTCACGGCAGAGCAGATCTACGAACGGGGCGAGTTCGAGCTGGACCGCAATCGGCCCGACGACGCGGCCGAATATTTCGGCGAGATCGAACGTCTCTATCCTTATTCGGAATGGGCCAAGCGCGCGCTGATCATGCAGGCGTTCGCGTTCCATCGCGACAAGGACTACGAGAACAGCCGCGCCGCCGCGCAGCGCTACATCGACTTCTACCCGCTGGAGGACGATGCGGCCTATGCGCAGTACCTGCTGGCGCTGAGCTACTACGACCAGATCGAGGAAGTGGGCCGCGATCAGGGGCTGACCTTCCAGGCGCTGCAATCGCTGCGCGCGGTGATCGAGCAGTATCCCGACAGCGAATATGCCCGGTCGTCGATCCTCAAGTTCGACCTCGCCTTCGATCACCTCGCGGGCAAGGAGATGGAGATCGGGCGCTATTACCTCAAGCGCAAGCACTACGCTGCGGCGATCAACCGGTTCCGCGTGGTGGTCGAGGATTTCCAGACCACGACGCACACCCCCGAGGCGCTGCACCGGCTGGTCGAAGCGTATCTTTCGTTGGGGCTGACGGACGAGGCGCAGACGGCGGGCGCGATCCTCGGCTACAACTACCAGTCCACGGAATGGTACCAGGACAGCTACGCGCTGCTGACCGGGCAGGGGCTCGAGCCGCGGTCGGTCGGGGACAACTGGCTGTCGGCGATCTATCGCCAGACCATCAAAGGCGAATGGCTCTGAGGCCGGTGCGACGGGCCTCGGGCGCCTGATCCACGACGCGTCGCGGGACGAAACGTGCCGCAGCGTGGTGCGGGGGCCTCTGTCCCGTTGCAGCCGGACCGGAAACAGGCCTACATCCTGCCCATGCTCCGTGCGCTCGAAATTCGCGACATCCTCATCATCGACCGGCTGGACCTCGCTTTCCAGCCGGGTCTGAACGTGCTGACCGGCGAGACCGGCGCGGGCAAGTCGATCCTGCTCGATGCGCTCGGCTTCGTGCTGGGCTGGCGCGGCCGGGCCGAGCTGGTCCGCTCGGGCGCGGGGCAGGGAGAGGTGATCGCCGTCTTCGACCTGCCGCCGGGCCATCCCGCGCGCGAGGTGCTGGAAGAGGCCGGCCTCGACGCCGAGGAGGACGAGCTGGTCCTGCGGCGTGTGAACACCAAGGAGGGACGCAAGACCGCCTGGGTCAACGACCGGCGCGCCTCGGGCGAGGTGCTGCGCCGTCTGTCGGATACGCTGGTCGAACTGCACGGGCAGCACGACGACCGGGGCCTGCTGAACCCCAAGGGGCACCGCGCGATCCTCGATGACTACGCCGAGACGCAGGAGGAGCGCGCCGCAGTGCGCACAGCGTGGTCCGCGCGCAGTGCGGCTGCGCGCGCGTTGGCCGAGGCGGAGGCGGCGGTTGAGGCCGCGCGGGCCGAGGAGGATTTCCTGCGCTTCGCGGTCAAGGAACTGGACGACCTGTCGCCGGAGCCGGGCGAAGAAGAGGCCCTCGACATCCAGCGCCGCCGGATGCAGGCCGCCGCCCGCATCCGAGAGGACATCGCGCGCGCCCATGCGGCGCTGACCGATGGCGCGGAACAGGCGGTGGGCGATGCTTCGCGCTGGCTGGAAGGGGCAGCGGACGGCGCCGAGGGTGCGCTCGACACCGCGCTGGCCGCAGTGGACCGCACCATGGTCGAACTGGGCGAGGCCGTGTCGGGGGTGGAAGCCTGTCTTGACGGGCTCAGCTTCGACGCGGGCGAACTGGAAGCGGCGGAGGAACGGCTGTTCGCGATCCGGGCGATGGCGCGCAAGCACCAGGTGGAGTCCGACGAGTTGCCCAAGCTGCGGGCCGAGTTGTCCGCACGGCTCGAGGCTCTGGACGCGGGCGAGGCGGGCCTCGGCGGGCTGCGCGCCACGGTCCGCGAAGCCGACGCTGCCTTCGACGCCGCGGCCGCTACGCTCAGCGCGGCGCGCGCGGCGGCGGCAGGACGTCTGGACAAGGCCGTCTCGGCCGAGCTGGCGCCGCTGAAGATGGAGCGCGCGGTCTTCCGGACCGCGATCGAGCCGGCGGAGCCCGGACCCGAGGGACGTGACGCGGTATCCTTCACCGTCGCCACCAATCCCGGCGCGCCGGCGGGCGCGATCAACAAGATCGCCTCGGGCGGGGAGCTGTCGCGCTTCCTTCTCGCGCTCAAGGTCTGCCTGGCCGAACGCGACCGTGGCGTGACGATGATCTTCGACGAGATCGACCGCGGCGTCGGCGGCGCCACGGCGGACGCGGTGGGCCGGCGGCTCGCGCAGCTGGCCGAGGGCGGCCAGGTGCTTGTGGTCACCCACTCGCCACAGGTGGCCGCGCTCGGCGCGCATCACTGGCGGGTGGAAAAGAGCGTGGCCGACGAGGTCACCACCTCGACCGTGGTCTCGCTCGACCATGCCGCGCGCGAGGGCGAGATCGCGCGGATGCTGGCCGGCGACACGGTGACGGAAGAAGCCCGCGCGGCGGCGCGGGCTCTGCTGGCGGGCTAGGCAAAAGAGCGGCCGGCTCCCTTCCGAGGCCTCATAATCGGGTAAAAGGACACGATTTTGTGGCCGCCTTGCGATTGCACTAGAAGATGGGCGATCTGCGGCCGGATCGCTTGGCGCGGTCGCCCGGATCCCCTATCCCCGGGAAGACGCGACCGACCGCAGATCGAATGGCCCAGGATTCACCTCTCACACCCCGCGTCCGGGGGACGCTCGACCGCGTTCAGCGCGGCTGGGACATGCTGCGCCATCGCGGCCCCGGTCAAATCCAGTTCTGGTTCATCGCGCTCCTGATCGGGACTGCGGCGGGGACCGCGGCGGTGGTGTTCAGGGTGGCCATCGAATGGCTGCAGAACCTGCTCTACGGGGTCGAGGATCCGAACCTGCTCGCGAGTTTTGCCGCCGATCTGCCGTGGATCTGGGTGGTGGCGATCCCCGCGATCGGCGGGGCGGTGGTGGGCGGCATCGTGCACTTCGCCACGCCCGATGGCCGAATCCGCTCGGTCGCGGACGTGATCGAGGGGGCCGCGCTCAACGACGGCCGGGTCGAGAAGAAGGCCGGCATCGCCTCGGCGCTCTGTTCATGGATCACGCTCTCGACCGGCGGGTCGTCGGGGCGGGAAGGCCCCGTGGTCCACATCGCCTCGATGATCTCGAGCTGGACGGCCAACCTCATCCGCGCCGACGGGATCACCGGGCGCGACCTTCTGGGCTGCGGCGTGGCGGCCGCGGTTTCGGCCAGCTTCAACGCTCCCATCGCCGGTGCGCTCTTCGCGCTCGAGGTGATCCTGAGGCATTTCGCCTTGCATGCCTTCGCCCCCATCGTGGTGGCAAGCGCCGCCGGAACCGTCATCAACCGCCTCGCCTTTGGCGACGTCACCGAGTTCCGCCTGCCCGGCACCACCACCGTCGAGTTCTACCTGGAGCTGCCGGCCTTCCTGATCCTCGGGCTCGTCTGTGGGCTGGTGGCGGTTGCGACCATGCGCGCCATCTTCCTGGCCGACGACGCCGCGAACGCGGTGCAGGCGCGGATGGGGCTGCCGCACTTCCTGCGTCCGGCAGTGGCGGGGGTTCTCCTCGGTCTCATCGCCGTGCAGTTCCCGCACATCATCGGGGTGGGCTACGAGACCACGTCGCTGGCGCTCACCGGAAGTCTCGGGGTGGGGACGGCCATCCTCTTCGTGGTGGTCAAGGTGGTCGCGGTGTCGATCACGCTGGGCGGGCGCATGGGCGGGGGCGTGTTCTCGCCCTCGCTGATGATCGGAGCGCTCACGGGGCTGGCCTTCGGGCTGCTGGCAACGGGCCTGTTCCCGAACCAGTCGGGATCGCACACGCTCTACGCTCTGGCGGGGATGGGCGCGGTCGCGGGGGCGGTCCTCGGCGCGCCGATCTCCACCACGCTGATCGTGTTCGAGCTGACCGGCGACTGGCAGACCGGACTCGCCGTGATGGTGTCGGTGTCGATGTCCACGGCGCTGGCCTCGCGGCTGGTGGACCGGTCGTTCTTCCTCAGCCAGATCGAGCGGCGCAACGTCCACCTCGCCGCCGGACCGCAGGCCTACCTTCTGTGCATGTTCCGGGTCAGGAGTCTGATGCGGAAGCCCACCGACCTCGGCGCCGCGGACACCGAGGTCTGCCTCGAGATGATCGAGAAGGGCGTGTCGGTGAACGAGACAGCGACGCTCGAGACCGCGCTGCCGCGCTTCGAGGAAAGCGGAGTGGCCTTCCTGCCGGTGGTGCGCCGCTCGGCCGAGACCGGTGCGCTGGAATTGCAGGGCGCGCTGTTCCATGTCGACGCGCTCAAGGCCTACAACCGGGCGCTGGCCGCGACCGCCGAGGAAGAGCATAGCTGACCGGGGTGGGGGCGTCGGGCCCGTTGCGCCTGGGACAGCACTGCGCGCGTTCCGATGCCCAGCTTGCCGCGACCGGTCCCGGCCATCCGGTCGCAACGCGTTGATTGCGCGCTTCGACCAGGCTCTGCTGATGCACCGGTGCGTCCGGCCTGGAACCGGATCGCAGAGCCGGCGCGCTCTGGGCGCCGACCCGGAGGGAAGGGGCCGCGCAGGCCCCTTTCGGCCGCTCAGAGCTGCTCGACCGTCACCCCGTCCTGCGGATGGAAGGCAAGGTAGCCCTTGATGCGGGCGACGTCGTCCTTGGGGTCCTCGTAGGTCCAGACCGCGTTCAGGTAGGTGCGGGACTTGGACATGATCGAGTAGTAGTTCGCTGTGCCCTTCTTGGGGCATTCGGTCACGTGATCGCTGCGGTCGAGGAACGCCATCGCGATGTCGTCGCGGGGGAAGTAGATGACGTCGGGATAGCCGTCCTCGCTGAGTTCGAGCGCGTTCGCGGATTCGCCCAGCACCGCGCCGCCCGCGCGCACCACCCATGTGCCGTCCGCTTGCCGGATCTTGATGTCGTCGCTCATGCGTATCTCCCCATGTGTTCCGTCTCCATGACCAGATGCAGGTCACGGGAATATGTCATAGCGGCGCTGTCGCCTGTTCGAGCCAAGCCCGTGCCTCGTCGTCGAGCCACTCGGCGAGCCGCGCGGCGCAGGTCGCGTGGTAGGCATCGAGCCAGTCGCGTTCGGCCGGGGTGAGCATCTCGGGCACGATCAGCCGGCGGTCGATCGGCACGTAGGTCAGCGTCTCGAAGCACAACATGTCCTTCCGCGTCGCTCCCTGCAATGCCGGAGCGTCCCGAACCGCCACGAGGTTCTCGATCCGGATGCCGTACTGGCCCTCGCGGTAGAGCCCGGGCTCGTTCGACACGATCATGCCCGGCTCGAACGGCACGGTGCCGGTGCGCGCCAGGCGCTGCGGTCCCTCGTGGACGCTGAGATAGGCGCCGACGCCGTGGCCTGTGCCGTGGGCGTAGTCGCAGCCGGCCTCCCACAGAGGAACGCGCGCGGCGGCATCGAGGTCGCGTCCGGCGAGCCCGGCGGGCCAGCGCAGGCGCGAGATCGCGATCATGCCGCGCAGGACGCGGGTGAAGTCGGCGCGCTCGGTCTCGCCCGGGGCCCCGATCGCGATGGTGCGGGTGATGTCGGTGGTGCCGTCGGCATATTGCCCGCCCGAGTCGACCAGAAGGAGGTGTCCGTCCTCGACGCGGGCGTCGGTCGCCTCGGTCACGCGGTAGTGCACTATGGCGCCGTGCGGACCTGTGCCCGAGATCGTTTCGAAGCTGATTTCGCGCAGCGCGTCGGTGGCGCGGCGCTCGGCTTCGAGCCGGCGGACCACGTCGATCTCGGTAAAGCTTCCGGGGGCCTGCGCGTCGAGCCAGGACAGGAAGCGCACCATGGCCGCGGCGTCGCGCAGGTGGGCGGCGCGGGCGCCGGCAAGCTCGGCCTCGGTCTTGCGCGCCTTGGGCAGGAGGCAGGGGTCGGCGGCTTCCACGATCTTGCTCCCGGCGTCCGACAGTATGTCGGCCACCGCGACAGGGCAGGAGGCGGGGTCGATCCGGACCGGTCCCTCGAGGGAGGCGAGCGCCCCGGCGAAGTCATCCGGCGCGGCCACGTCCACCACGTCGGGCAGGGGCGCGTCGAGTCCGTCGAGCTTGGCCGCCGCGACGAACAGCGTGACGCGTCCGTCCGCGTGCAGGATCGCGGTCGCGTGCGGAACCGGGTTCCGGGGAATATCGCTGCCGCGCACGTTCAGGAGCCACGCGACGCTGTCGGGCAGGGTGAGGACCGCCGCGCGCGCGTCGCCAAGCTCGTCCGCGAGCGCGGCGATCTTGTCTTCCGCGCTTCGTCCGGCGAGGTCTTTGGGGTGCGTGCGCAGCGAGCCCATCGGCGCGTCGGGCTGGTCGTCCCATACCCGGTCCACGAGGTTCTCGCAGCGGTCCAGCACCACACCGTCCAGCCCGGCCTCGAGCTTGCGCAGACCCTCGACCGACATCAGCCAAGGATCGAAGCCTACGCGTCCGCCCTGCGGCAACTCTTGTCCGATCCACTCCGACAGCGATGTCTCGGGCCAGTCGACGGGGGTGAACTCCGGAGCCACCTGCGCCTTGACCTGAACCCGGTAGCGCCCGTCCACGAATACGCCCGCGGTGTCGTGCAGCGCCACGCACCAGCCCGCCGATCCGGTGAAGCCGGTGAGCCACGCCAGCCGGTCGTCGCGGGGCGCCACGTACTCACCCTGGTACATGTCCGCGCGGGGGACGAGGAACCCGTCGAGCCCCTCGGCGTCCATCGCGGCGCGCAGTGCAGCCAGTCGCGGCGGGCCCTGTTCGGGCCGCGCCGTGTCCTCGAAGCTCTGGAACTCCGTTTCGGTCATGGCGCCGCGCCGCTCCTTATTCTTGGTGAAAACATCCCGGGGTGTTCGGAGGGCAGCGCCCCTCGCCGGGTCGGGGCGGCGGTATTCCGGTCCGAAACCGCCCTCAAGAGGCCCGCTTCATGCCCATGACGCGCGCCCGTGCCCGCGGATCGCTGTCGAAGAGCGACGCCAGCTGCTCGGTCATCGCGCCGGCGAGCTGCTCCACGTCGGTGATGGTGACCGCACGGTCGTAGTAGCGGGTCACGTCGTGGCCGATGCCGATGGCCAGGAGTTCCACCGCCTTCTTGCGCTCGACCATGGCGATGACGTCGCGCAGGTGCTTCTCGAGGAAGTTCGCCGGGTTCACCGACAGGGTCGAATCGTCCACCGGCGCGCCGTCGGAGATCACCATGAGGATCTTGCGCGCCTCCGGCCGTCCGACCAGCCGGCGGTGGGCCCATTCCAGCGCCTCGCCGTCGATGTTCTCCTTCAGGAGGCCTTCCTTCATCATCAGCCCGAGGTTCGAGCGGGTCCGGCGCCACGGCGCGTCGGCCCCCTTGTAGATGATGTGACGCAGGTCGTTGAGACGGCCGGGCTGCTGCGGACGGCCCTCGTTGAGCCAGGCCTCGCGGGCCATGCCGCCCTTCCACGCCCGGGTGGTGAAGCCGAGGATCTCGACCTTGACCGAGCACCGCTCCAGCGTGCGGGCCAGCACGTCCGCGCAGATTGCCGCGATCGAGATCGGTCGGCCCCGCATGGAGCCGGAATTGTCGAGCAGGAGCGTCACCACGGTATCGCGGAACTCCATGTCCTTCTCGACCTTGAAGGACAGGGGCGTCGTGGGATTGGCGACCACGCGCGCAAGGCGCCCCGCATCGAGGATGCCTTCCTCGCGGTCGAATTCCCACGAGCGGTTCTGTTGCGCCTGGAGCCGGCGCTGAAGCTTGTTCGCCAGCCGCGAGACCGCGCCCTTGAGCGGGTCGAGCTGCTGATCGAGATAGGCGCGCAGGCGTTCGAGCTCGGCGGGATCGGCGAGGTCCTCGGCGCGGATTTCCTCGTCGTGGCTGTCGTCGTAGACGGTGTAGAGCGGATCGGCGTCGGAAACCGGCGGGGGCGGCGGCGGATCCATCGGCGCCTCGCCCTCGGGCAGCTCGGTCTCCTCGCCCATCTCCTCGTCGGCCATGTCGTCCATGGAGACCTGCGCCTGGCTGGCGTCCTGGGTCTCGTCCTGGCTCTGCTCGGGCGACGCGTCAGGGTCTTCCTCGCCGTCGTCGTCGTTGCCGGTGGAATCGGGATCCTGTTCGTCCTCGACGCCTTCCTCGGCGTCGTCCTGGCTGTCCTCGTCGGGCTGGTCGGGGTCGTCGCCAAGCTGATCGCCGTAGCCGAGATCGGTGATGACCCGGCGCGACAGGCGGGCGAACTCGGTCTGGTCCGAGAGCGCGGCGTCGATGTCGCCGAGCGCGCCGCCGGCCTGCTTGTCGAGATGGCCGCGCCACAGCTCCATGACGTTCCGCGCGCCCTCGGGCAGGTCGCGGCCCGTGGCGAGGTGGCGCACGTAGTAGCCGGCCGCGGTCGCCAGCGGCACGTCGGCGGCGTCGCGCACGTCGGCATAGCCCTTGCGCGCGGCCTCGTGGCCGATCTTGGCGTCCACGTTCTTGGCGGTGCCGGGCATGTCGCGGGCGCCCATCGCCTCGCACCGCGCGGTTTCCATCGCCTCGTAGATCTCGCGCGCCATGTCGCCCTGCGGGGCATAGCGTGCGTGGGTCCCGGCGTCGTGGTAACGGCGGTGCAGCGCCAGCGCGTCGGCGGTGCCGCGCGCAAGCAGCACCTCGTCGTGTGTCATCCGGCGCGAGACCTGCGGCAGGCGCATCGCGTCGCCCGACACGCCCGATGGGTCGACCGAGTAGCTGACCGTGAGATCGGCGTCGTGGGCCATCACCTTGGTGGCCTCGGCGAGCGCCTTCTTGAACGGATCCGCGGGATTGTCCGAGCCTGATGCCATGGCGCCTTTGTCCACCCAACGCGCGCGATTGGCAAGGGGGACGCGGGTTGCCCGGAGCGCCGCGCGGGACCACTCTTTTTCGTTGCATTCGCGGACCGTCGCACTAGGGCTGTCGCGCATGAAAATACTCTTTCTGGGCGACGTGATGGGACGGGCGGGCCGCGAGGCCGTCGCCGCGCGTCTGGGCAAACTCAAGGCCGAGTGGAAGGTCGACTTCTGCGTGATCAACGGAGAAAACGCCTCCAACGGCGCAGGTCTGACCGCGACCCACGCGGCGGGCCTGTTCGAAGCGGGAGCGGACTGCGTGACGCTGGGCGACCACGCCTTCGACCAGAAGGACATGCTTCAGGCGATCGAGGCCGACAGCCGCATCGTGCGCCCGCTGAACTTCGCCAAGGATGCGCCGGGCCGTGGGCATCGGCTGTTCAGCGACAAGCGGGGCCGGAAGGTTCTGGTGACCCAGGTGCTGGGCCAGGTCTTCATGAAGCGGCCCTTCGACGATCCGTTCTCGGCCATGGACGCGGTCCTGCGCGCACATCCGCTGGGCGGGCAGGCGCAGGCGATCCTCGTCGATATGCACTGCGAGGCGACGTCCGAGAAGATGGCGATGGGTCATTTCTGCGACGGCCGCGCAAGCGTCGTGGTGGGCACCCACACACATGTGCCGACGGCGGACGCGCAGATCCTGCCGCGGGGTACGGCGTACCTGAGCGATGCCGGCATGTGCGGCGACTATGATTCCGTCATCGGCATGGAAAAGACCGAGCCCATGCGCCGCTTCGTGACGGGCATGCCCAAGGGCCGGTTCCAGCCCGCTCTGGGCGAGGCGACGTTGTCGGGCCTCTTCATCGAGACCGACGACCGCACCGGCCACGCGATGGCGGTGCGCATGGTCCGCGACGGCGGCCGGCTGGAATCAACGGCGCCGTGAGATCCTCGCCTTCGGTCGCGCTTGTCCCGGGGCACGGCGTTCTCCAAAATGGCGGGCGGTCCGTGGACCGGCCAAGTGAATGCGGCAGGCAGGCAGCAGCATGGAAACCTTGATAGCGCAGAACGGCGACGCCCTGATCGTGATCGGGGTGATCCTTGTGATGTTCGCGCTCTTCGTCACCGAGTTCTACCCGACCGAGGTCGTCGCCATCGGCGGCGTCGCGGTCCTGCTGGCACTGGGCGTCCTGCCTTACGAGGACGCGCTGGACGTGTTGTCGAACCCCGCGCCATGGACCATCGCGACGATGTTCCTCGTGATGGGGGCGCTGGTGCGGACCGGCGCGCTCGAGGCGTTCACGAGCTACGCTCAGAGCGGGGCGCAGAAGCGGCCTCGGACGGCGATGGCCGGAATCGTGGTTCTGGTGGTCGTGGCCTCGGCCTTCATGAACAACACGCCGGTGGTGGTCGTGATGCTGCCGATCTTCGTGCAGCTTTCCAAGGTCCTCGGCGTGTCGCCGTCCAAGCTACTGATTCCGCTGAGCTATGCCGCGATCCTCGGGGGTACGACGACGCTGATCGGGACCTCCACCAACCTGCTCGTCGACGGCGTGGCGCGGAGCCGGGGCATGGAGCCGTTCACCATCTTCGAGGTCACGCCGCTGGCGCTGATCCTCGTGGTCTGGGGCCTTGGCTATCTCTATCTCTTCGGCGCGTGGCTGCTGCCGGACCGGGCGAGCATGGCCGGGATGCTTTCGGACCGCAGCCGCATGAAGTTCTTCACCGAGGCGGTGATCCCGCCCGACAGCAACCTGATCGGGCGCGAGGTGCTGGGCGTTCAGCTTTTCAAGCGCGAGGGCGTACGCCTGATCGACGTGGTGCGCGGCGACCAGTCGCTGCGTCGCGACCTCGAGGGCGTCGAGTTGCAGGTCGGCGACCGGGTGGTCCTGCGCACGCAGATGACAGAGCTTCTGAGCCTGCAGAACAACAAGTCGCTGCGCCGGGTCGACCAGGTCTCGGCGGTCGAGACGACGACGGTCGAGGTGCTGATCACGCCGGGATGCAAGATGGTGGGCCGCAGTCTCGGCGCGCTGCGTCTGCGGCGGCGCTACGGCGTCTACCCGCTGGCGGTGCACCGGCGGAACCAGAATATCGGACGTCAGCTTGACGAACTGGTGGTGCGCGTGGGCGACACGCTGCTGCTGGAAGGCGCCCCGGCGGATATCCGGCGCCTTGCGGACGAAATGGCGCTCGTTGATGTCTCGCAACCCTCCGCCCGCGCATTCCGCCGCGGGCACGCGCCGATCGCGCTGGCGGCGCTGGCCGGGATCGTGGTGCTTGCCGCGCTTGGCGTCGCACCGATTCTGGCCCTGGCCGTCGTTGCCGTTGCGATCGTGCTGCTCACACGCTGCGTCGACGCCGAGGAGGCGTTCTCTTTCGTGGAGGGGCAGCTTCTCGCGCTGATCTTCGCGATGCTGGCAATCGGCGCGGCGCTGGAAAGTTCGGGTGCGGTCGAGTTGATCGTGAACGCCATCGTTCCCTGGATCGACGGGCTGAACGGCGTCTTCATCGTCTGGGCGGTATTCCTGATGACCTCGATCCTGACCGAGATGGTGAGCAACAACGCCGTCGCGGTGGTCCTGACGCCCATAGCCATTGCGCTGGCGCAGGCGCTGGGGATCGACCCGCGCGGCCTTGTCGTGGCGGTGATGATCGGCGCCTCGTGCAGCTTTGCCACCCCCATCGGCTACCAGACGAACACGCTGGTCTATGGCCCAGGAGGCTACCGCTTCACCGATTTCCTCAAGGTCGGTATTCCGCTGAACGTGTCCATCGGCGTGATCTCGGCGCTTGTCATCCCGCTGATCTGGCCGCTGTCCTAGAGGGCGGGCCGGAACGCTTTCGCAGGCCCGCTTAACAAGACCTTGCCCCGCGTTTCCGGCGGTAAAGGCGGGCTTATGCGCCGGTCCTGCGCCGCAAGCGGTATTTGATGACTTCACCGTATTCCTTTTCTCGGGCGCAGCGATGCGCCGCCCACGAGATAAGGCAGGCAAGACATGAGTCTCATCACGATCGAGGACCGGATGTCCGAGCTCGAGGCCGATCGCGACGCGATCGCCGAGACGCTGCGGGGCATCCGGTCGGAGCTGCACGATCTGCGCGCCCGGGTCGAGGCGGGCGAGTTCGGCTCGCCGACGGAGGCGGGCAAGCTCCTTGGCGATGTGCGCTACTGGCTGAAAGCCGCGCGCGAGACCGAAACGGAAATCCAGAAGGTTCACAAGGCACGCGCGGGGATCGCACATGACTACGGACTCGACCTCGATAAAGCCCGGGCTGACATCCGGTGCCGTCTTCATCGCATCCGCGCCTGCTGCAAGTCGTAAGGCGTTCTTCCGCAACATGGACGAGGGGGCGCGGATCGCGCTTCCTCACCTGTTCGAGTTCTGGGCCATGCCGCACCAGCTGCCGCCCGGAGGAGACTGGCGGACCTGGGTAATCCTCGGCGGACGCGGAGCCGGCAAGACGCGGGCCGGCGCGGAGTGGGTGCGCTCGGTGGTCGAGGGGCCGCGGCCGCTCGATCCCGGGCGCTGTCGCCGGCTGGCGCTGGTGGGCGAGACCCAGGACCAGGTGCGCGAAGTGATGATCTTCGGCGAAAGCGGAATCCTCGCCTGCTCGCCGCCCGAAATGGCACGCGGCGCGCAAGTGCCTTGTCTGGCCGAACGGGGCCGAGGCGATGGCATTCTCGGCGCACGAGCCCGAGGGCCTGCGAGGCCCGCAATTCGACGGGGCGTGGGTCGACGAACTCGGCTGCCCCGCCGTGGACAAGGGCAGCAACCAGCCGAACGTGTTTCTCGACCCGAAATCGTCCGAAAGCTTCCTGCCGCGGCATTCCGACGGGCGCCGCGACGAGCTGATCCAGCACCAGTATCTTCGCGCCCTGCATGGCTACTGGTCGGACCCGGACAACAACCCCGAGGCCACCGAATACGCGGGCCGGATGCTCGACATGTCGCGCGCCTTCGTCTGGGCCTGGGACGCACGGCCCTATCCGTGGTTTCCTGCCCGCGACCACTTCTGGGCCGACGGCGGCAACTGGCGGCGCGGGCACTGGATCACCGGGCGCGCCTCGGCACGGACGCTGGCCTCGGTGGTCACGGAGATCTGCGCGCGGGCGGGTCTGACCCGAATCGACACCCGGCGCCTGCACGGCTTCGTGCGCGGCTACCTTGTGCCCGAGGTGGGCGACGCCCGCCGGGCGCTTCAGCCGCTGATGCTGGCCTACGGCTTCGACGCGATCGAGCGTGACGGGCAAGTGGTCTTCCGGATGCGGACCGGCGAGAGCGACGCGGCCCTGTCCGAGCCGGACCTCGCGGTGTCGGACGACCTCGAGTCGCGCCTGATCGAGACCCGCGGCCCCGAGGCCGAGCAGGCCGGCCGCGTCCGCCTGCGTTTCTTCGAGGCCGACGGGGACCACGAGACCGTGGCCGAGGAAAGCGTCCTGCCCGACGAGCAGACCCACGCCGTGTCCGAAACCTACGTGGCCCTTTCGCTGACCCGCGCGGAGGGGCGGCAGATCGCCGAACGGTGGCTCACTGAAGCGCGGCTTGCGCGCGATTCCGCGCGCTTCGCGCTGCCGCCGTCGCGGCTGCCGCTGGGCGCGGGCGACGTGGTGACCCTGCCGGGAGAGGACGCGCCGACCCGGTTTCGCATCGACCGCGTGGAGGTCACGGACCGCCGGATCGTCGATGCGGTGCGGGTCGACCCGGACGTCTACGAGGCCGCCGCGTTTCCCGACACGCCCGCGACGCTGCGTCCCTTCGTGCCGGCCGTGCCGGTGATGCCGGTGTTCCTCGACCTGCCGCTGATGCGTGGCGACGAGGTGCCCCACGCGCCGCATCTCGCGCTGTCAGCGTCGCCCTGGCCCGGGAGCGTCGCGATCTACGACTCCCCCGTGGACGGCGACTACGCGCTCAACGGACTCTTCGCGGCGCGGGCGGTGATCGGACGCCTCGAGACGCCGCTTTTCGCCGCGCCCTCGGGCCGGATCGATCGCGGCGCGCCGGTGCAGGTGCGTCTCTTCTCGGGCGCGCTGTCGAGCATCACCGACGCGGCCTTCCTGTCGGGCGGCAACCTGCTTGCCGTGGGTGACGGCACGCCCGGCGGGTGGGAGCTGTTTCAGGCCCGCGACGCGACGATGGCGGGCCCGCGCCGCTGGCGTCTGTCCCACCGCCTGCGCGGGCGCTTCGGAACCGATGGCGTGATGCCCGAGATCTGGCCCGCGGGCAGCCTTGTCGTGCGCCTCGACGCGCGCGTGCGTCAGATCGACCTCGCCGCCGGGGCGCGCCGGATCGCGCGGCACTACCGCATCGGCCCGGCGCTTCGACCCTATGACGATCCGGCCTACGTGCATCGCGTCGAGGCGTTCGACGGCATCGGCTTGCGCCCCTACGCCCCGGCGCATCTGCGGGTCGCGGCGGAGGCAGGCGGGCTGCGGGCGACATGGGTCCGCCGTACCCGGATCGACGGCGACGACTGGAGTCTTGCGGAGGTGCCGCTCGGCGAGGAGACCGAGGCCTACCGCGTCCGGGTGATCCGGGACGGCACCATCCTGCGCGAGGCCACGGTGTCCGGCCCGCGCTGGGATTACGGCGCGGCGGCGCTGTCCGGAGACCTGTCCGGGGGCCCGGTGACCCTGCGGGTCGCCCAGCTCTCGGCGCGTTTCGGGGCCGGGCCCGAGGCGCGGCTGGACCTTCCGGTGGGATGACCGGAGGCTCCGCTATGTCTCTGACGCGCCGAAAAGCGAGGGCTCTGCACTCGTGCTCCCGGAGTACTTGAAACGAGAAGAACAGGGCTTCGTGGCGCTTGCGGCCGGCATTTGGCGTGCGGGCGGCGTCCCGGAGGGTGTCTCTTCTGCACGCCAATGCCATGCGGGGGCCGGGATGGACGGGCGCTTGCGGCGGGCCGAAGGTGGCGGCGGCCGGCCTGGATGCGAAGGGTCCGCCTCGCGCGCCTTGGGATGTCCGTGCCGGGATGACGTTAAGGGTATCCGGAGCGGCACGGGGTCTTGCGCGCTCGCGTGGTGCGTGGCATCGCGGCTGCCCGTTCCAGGGTTTGCGTTTCGAACGGAGCACCTATCTGATAAGCTCGTCGCGTCGTGTCACAGGAGAGCCGCTCATGGCTGAAACCCGCGCAAAGGTCGCCGAACTCGATCCCGTCTGGGCCCGCGTGATGCGCGAGGCCGAGGAAGCCGTGGTCGAGGAGCCGCTGCTCGGCGGGCTCGTGCATCAGTCCGTCCTGCACCACCCGACCATCGAGCGCGCGCTGGCCTACCGGATCTCGCTGAAGCTGGCCTCGGGCGAGATGTCCGAGCAAATCCTGCGCGAGATCGCCGACGAGGCCTACCGCGCCGATCCCGAGCTGGCGTTGGCCGCCCGCGCCGACATCGTCGCCATCTGGGAGCGCGACCCGGCCTGCCACCGTTTTCTGCAGCCGCTCCTGTTTTTCAAGGGCTTCCAGGCGGTGCAGTCCTACCGCGTGGCGAACTGGCTCTGGCGGGAAGGGCGGCGCGACATGTCCTACTTCCTGCAGATGCGGTGCTCGGAGGTGTTCGGGGTCGACATCCACCCCGCGGCGCGGCTCGGGCGCGGCATCATGATCGACCACGCCCATTCCATCGTCATCGGCGAGACCGCGGTCGTGGGCGACAACGTCTCCATGCTTCACTCGGTGACCCTCGGCGGCACCGGCAAGGAGGAGGAGGACCGCCATCCCAAGATCGGCGACGGCGTCCTGATCGGGGCCGGGGCCAAGGTGCTCGGCAACATCCGCATCGGCGCCTGCTCGCGGGTCGCGGCCGGCTCGGTGGTGCTCGAGGAGGTGCCACCCTGCAAGACCGTGGCCGGGGTCCCGGCGCGGATCGTCGGAGAGGCGGGCTGCGCGCAGCCGTCGATCAGCATGGACCACCTCATCCACGGCGGAGCCTGAGGCGGCGCGACGAACGCCGCTGTCCTCGCATCAGGCCAGTTTTTCCGAGGCACGGGCGAGCGGTCCGTGCCTCGTGTCGTCGTCAGGGGACCGACGGGTCAACTCGGCGTCGGATTGGGCTGCGTGCTCTCGGTTTCTGACGATATCACCAACACGGACGAAGCTGGCGATGCAGCGCCGTAGTTCGTCCACGGTGCCGAGGTCCCCAGACGCTCACAGTGCCACACCGACCGACGCCCGACCAACTCTCCGCGCCCGCCAGGAGGCCCGCAGGAGGTCGAGCGGCGCCAGCCGGTCGGACGACATGGCGTGTGCGGCGCAGCCGCTCCGCCGGATCAGAGCCAGCCGCGGCGCTTGAAGTAGAAGTAGGGCAGGATCGCGGATATCACCATCGCCGCCACCGCAATCGGGTAGCCCAGGGGCCAGGCGAGCTCGGGCATATGCTGGAAGTTCATCCCGTAGACCGAGGCGATCAGCGTGGGCGGCAGGAACATCACCGCCACCACCGAGAAGATCTTGATGATCGCGTTCTGCTCGATCGAGATCATGCCCAGCGTCGCGTCCAGCAGGAACGTGATCTTCTGCGACAGGAAACCGGCGTGATCCAGCAGCGATCGCACGTCGCGTGACAGGGTCTTGATCCGGTCCCGAAGATCGTTCGCCGTCGCGCGCCCCTGGGCCACATGGCCGAGGAATCGCGCCAGCCGGTCAAGCGTCACCAGGCTGTCGCGGATGTTCGAGAGAAGCTCGCCCTTCGCGCCCACCGCGCCAAGCACCTTCTCATGGTCGGTTTCGGCCTCGTCGCGCTGGAAGATGCGGCGTGACAGTCCGTCGATCTCCTGTGCGGCTCGCTCGAGGATGTCTGCAAGCCGGTCCACCACCGCCTCGAGAAGCGCGATCAACACGCCCTCCGCGGTCTCGAGTGTGGGCGCCTCGCGCTCGGCGCGGGCCGGGAACGTAGTGAATGCCCGGGGCTCGTGGTAGCGGATCGTCACCAGACGGTCCTTCGCCAGGACGAAGCTCACCGGCGACATCTCGGGATCGTCGGTTTCGGTGTGGGCGGGCAGGATCGCGGTCATGATCGCGCCGCCGTCGGCGAGGTAGAGCCGCGAGGAGACTTCGATCTCCTCCATGTCGGCGCGGGCCGGCACCGAGAAGCCTAGGAGGCGCTCGACCGCGTCCACCTCGGCGCCGGTGGGGTCGATCATGTCGATCCAGAGCGCTTCGTCCGACACGGCGTCGCGCCGTTCGAGCCGGCCCTCGTTCATCAGGTAGCTGCGGATCATGGGGGGCGCGCGCCTCCTCGGGCGGGGGGATCGGAACGGGCGGAGGCCGTGGCGGCTCACGCCCCCCGATCGCTACACCACGTCCGGGGCCGTTTCCAGACGCCCGCGCCGGGGGCGATGCGTAACCGTGTTCGACCATACACGCACCTTTGCAGGCCACGCACCGGCGCGCTTGAAAGAAAATTGCGCGCAGGATAATCTCGGAGGCAAGGCCCGCGGAGGCCGCTTCACGAATGGGAGGGCGCGGCCATGGCGGCGCGCGATGGCGGCGAGGGCGATCCGGGTGCGGATCGCGTCGCCCTGTACCGGGACATGCTGCTGATCCGCCGGTTCGAGGAAAAGGCCGGCCAGCTTTACGGAATGGGCCTGATCGGTGGCTTCTGCCATCTCTGCATCGGGCAGGAGGCGGTCGTGACGGGCATGGAGGCCGCGGCCCGCGCCGGCGATCATCGCATCACGTCCTACCGGTCCCATGGGCACATGCTGGCCGCGGGGCTCGACCCCCGCGCGATCATGGCCGAGCTTCTCGGGCGCGAGACCGGCGCATCGCGGGGCCGGGGCGGATCGATGCACGTCTTCGATCCCGAGCGGCGCTTCTGGGGCGGGCACGGCATCGTCGGTGCCCAGGTGCCCATCGGCGCTGGCCTCGCGCTGGCCGAGAAGATGCGCGGCACCAACAATGCGACCTTCATCTATTTCGGGGATGCCGCGGCCGACCAGGGGCAGGTGGCCGAGACCTATGCCCTGGCCGCCCGTTTGTCGCTTCCGGTCGTCTTCGTGATCGAGAACAATTCCTACCCGCCGGGAACCGGGCTGTCGGCGGCGAAGGGGCCGCAGCTGATCGACCGGGCCAAGGCATACGGTCTGCCGGTGCGTACCGTCGACGGTATGGACGTCCTCGCGGTGCGCGACCTCGCCGAAGAGATCGTCCTGCCGGTGCGCGCGGGCAAGGGGCCGGTCGCGGTCGAGGCCAAGACCTACCGCTACCGCGGCCACTCCATGGCCGACCCGGCCAAGTACCGCACCCGGGCCGAAGCCAGCCGCGTGCGCGAGACCCGCGATCCCATCGACACCCTGCGCGCACGTCTGCTCGAGACCGGCCACGCCGATGCCGACCGCCTGCGCGCGATCGACCGCGAGGTGAAGGAGGCGGTGAACGCCGCCGCCGAGGCCGCGCGCGGCGATTCCGAGCCAGCGGTGGAGACGCTCGACCGGCACGTCTACGCGGAGGCAGCGTCGTGACCGTCGAGATCCGGATGCCCGCGCTCAGCCCCGCGATGGAGGAAGGGCGTCTTGCGCGCTGGTTCGTGCGCGAGGGCGACGCCGTCGAGGAAGGCGACGTCATCGCCGAGATCGAGACCGACAAGGCGACGCTGGAATTCGAGGCGGTGGCGGCCGGACGGCTGGGGCGCATCCTCGTGCCGGAGGGGACGGAGGCGGTGAAGGTGGACACGCCGATCGCCGAGTTGCACGGCCTCGAGGCGCCCGCCCCGGCGGCCCCGGCGTCCGCGCCCACCCCCGCCACGCCGAAACCCGCGGCCCGCAACCGGCCCCGGTCGCGCGCGGGCGTGCACCTCGAGCCGGGCTGGCCGGCGGATCTGCACCGCGATGTCCTCACCGTGCGCGAAGCGCTGCGCGCCGCGCTTGCCGCCGAGATGGGCGCCGACGAGACCGTCTTCGTCCTGGGTGAGGAGGTCGCCAAGGATGAGGGCGCATACCGCGTCACCCATGGTCTCCGCGAGCGCTTCGGCGCGGCGCGGGTGATCGACACGCCGGTGACCGAGGCGGGCTTCACGGGCATGGCGGTGGGCGCGGCCTTTGCCGGGATGCGGCCGGTGGTTGAGGTGATGAACATGTCCTTCGCGCTTCAGGCCATGGACCAGATCGTCAACTCCGCCGCCAAGACCCACTACATGTCCGGGGGCGCGGTGACGTGCCCGCTGGTCCTGCGGGGTCCGAACGGTGCGATGGGCCGGGGCGGGGCACAGCACGCGCAGTGTTTCGCCGCATGGTTCGCGCACGTGCCGGGTCTCAAGGTCGTCTACCCTTATGCGGCCTCCGACGCTGGCGGTCTCCTGCGCGCCGCGATCCGCGACCCGAACCCGGTGATCTTCCTCGAGAACGAGCGGCTGTACGGGCGGAGCTTCGAGGTGCCGGCGCTCGACGACCACGTGGTCGAGATCGGCCGCGCGCGGGTCTGGCGTCAGGGCTCGGACGTGACTCTGGTGGGATACGGGCCCGCAATGGGCGCTGTGCTGGAGGCGGCCGATGCGCTGGAGGCGGACGGCATCGAGGCCGAGGTCATCGATCTCCGCAGCCTGCGCCCCATCGACGCCGACACCGTGATCGAGAGCGTCAGAACCACGCACCGGTGCGTGGTGGTGGAGGAGGGATGGCCCCAGGGCGGCATCGGCGACCACGTGGCCGCCACGGTGAGCGCGGCCGCCTTCGACTGGCTCGACGCGCCGGTTGCGCGGGTGACGGGCGCGGACGTTCCCATGCCCTACGCGGAAGGACTTGAAGCCGCGGCGTTGCCGGTGGCCGCGCAGGTCGTCGAGGCGGCGCGGCGCGTGGCCTACCGCTGAGGGCGGCGCACGGCGCGGCCACGAGACGAGGAGGAGCGAAGATGGAGGACAATCTGCACGACTGGCGGTCCGACCGCGACGTCGGCGCGCGGGATCGCATCCCGGCCTCGCCGCTCGCGCGCCGCCTCGCGCGGGAGCGCGGGATCGACCTCTCGGACCTCACCGGCTCCGGCCCCGGCGGCCGCATCGTCGAAGCGGACGTGCCGGGCGGAGAGGACACCGTGGCACACGCTGCGTTGGGCGGAATGAACGCAGTTTCGGCAACGCGAGGCTCGGCGGCCCGGACTGGTGGGAGCGGCAGCCAGCGTGAAGCGGCGGCGCGCGGCATTGCGGCACCTTTAGCGGCCGACGGCGCGGCCTCCGAGGCCGGTCAGCGTGTGACCAAGCCGGATTCGGCTGCCCGCACCGGAGGCAACCGGAAGATACGGCCAGACCAAGCCGCGCAGGCCGCGGCCGGGGCCGTGCAATCAAGGCAAGGGTCTGACGGCGGTATTGCCACGGCTCGCTGGCAGCCCGCCCCGGCAGAGGGCACCGCGATCCTGCGCAGATCGGTCCCCGCGGCACGTCTCGAGTGCCTGCGCGGCCTGCTCGAGGACGCATTCGGCCCGCTTGGCCCCGGTGTCTTCGTGGCCCGCGCCGTCTCCCGCGCAGAACGTCTGCCGGTCGGGTATGCCATCTCCGACGGCCCTGTCGCGGCGGCGGGCGACGGGGCGGACCTCGTAACGCTTCGCGACGCCACACCGGGCGGGGCGACACCGGAGATCGTGATCCGGGACGTCTCGTTCCTCGGTCTCGCCTCCGCCGATCTGCTCCTGTCCGCTGGCGCGTCGCTCCAACTCGTGACCGGGGCGATCCGCGACGATGGCGCGGAGCCGACGCTCGATCTCGTGGCCACGGCCCGCGTCGCCGACTGGCCGCTCGCGCGCACCGCGGACCTGCTCGATGCGGTGGCCGAGGCCCTCGCCCGCCCAGCCACGCTGCTTGCCGGGCTGCCGGAGACCGTCGCCGATACCTGAGGTCCACGTTTCGGGCCCGGTCCGGTGCCACCCGCGAGACTGCGCCGCGGATCGGGCAACGCCATGGTCTCGCACAGGGGGATCGATGGGCCCCCCAAATTCAAACGCAACTTGGCGTGGCGCGGCGGCGCATCGCTCGCGGGCCTGCGATTGCCTAAAACCCCCGGGGGCATTTCCCGAAAGGCGCGCTTGCAGTGCACTGACCGCGCGAGGACCCGGAGCGGTCCGACCGACCCGATCCGCGCGGCCAGCATCGAACGCCGGCCCCCGGATCAACGGCCGTCCCGCACCCCGCCCGCGCTCAGCAGTTCGGCACGTTCACCGCGAGACCGCCCAGCGAGGTTTCCTTGTACTTCTCGGCCATGTCCGCGCCCACCTGCCGCATGGTCTCGATGCAGGCGTCGAGCGGCACGAGGTGAACCCCGTCGCCGCGCAGCGACAGAGAGGCCGCGGAGACCGCCTTGATCGCGCCAAGGCCGTTGCGCTCGATGCACGGCACCTGCACGAGGCCGCGCACCGGGTCGCACGTCATGCCGAGGTGATGCTCGAGCGCGATCTCGGCGGCGTTCTCGATCTGAGCGGGCGTGCCGCCCAGCACCGCGGCCAGTCCCGCCGCCGCCATCGCCGAGGCCGAGCCGACCTCGGCCTGGCAGCCGGCTTCAGCCCCGGAGATCGAGGCGTTGTATTTCACGAGGCCGCCGATTGCCGCGGCGGTCAGCAGGAAGTCGGGCACCTTGCTTCGCGTCGCGCCGGGCACGTGGTCGAGGTAATAGCGGATGGTCGCTGGCACCACGCCGGCCGCACCGTTGGTGGGCGCGGTCACGACCTGACCGCCGGCGGCGTTCTCCTCGTTCACGGCCATGGCGTAGACGCTCATCCAGTCGTTGATCGTGTGCGGCGCCGACAGGTTCGTGCCGCGCTCGGCCAGAAGCGCGTCGTGGATGCCCTTGGCACGGCGGCGCACGTTCAGCCCGCCGGGCAGGGTGCCGTCGTTCTCGAGGCCCCGGTCGATGCAGCCGTCCATGACCTCCCAGATGCGCGCGACGCCCCGGTCGAGCGCATCGTGCGTGCCCCGGGACAACTCGTTGGCACGCTTCATCTGCGCGATGGAAAGGCCCGAGGCCTCGGCCATCGCCAGCATCTCGGCGGCGCTCTTGAACGGGTAGGGGACCGGGGGGCCGTCGTCGGTGTCCTTGCCGCGGGCCAGCTCCTCCTCGGTCAGGACGAAGCCGCCGCCGACCGAGTAGTAGGTTTCCTGCAGGATCACGTCGCCCTGCGCGTCCGTGGCCATGAGGATCATCGCGTTGGCGTGGCCCGGCAGCGCCCGGTCGTAGTCGAAGAAGATGTCCGCCTTGGGATCGAAGTCCAGCGCGCCTATGCCCTCGGGCTCGACCTTCTTCGTCTCGCGGATGCGCTCCAGCGCCGTTTCGGCGGCCTCGGCGTCGTAGCTCTCGGGCCGGAACCCGGCGAGGCCGAGGATCACAGCGCGGTCTGTGGCATGGCCGACCCCGGTGAACGCGAGAGAGCCGTGCAGCGACCCCTTCACGCCGCGCGGCGCGTAGTCCGACGCGCGGATCGCGTCGAGAAAGCGCGCGGCGGCCACCATCGGACCCATCGTGTGGGACGAGGACGGGCCGATGCCGACCTTGAACATGTCGAATACGGAGAGAAACATTCGGGGGCCTTCCTGGGCGATCTGCCGGGGCCGGGCGCGTGGCCCGGCATTCCGCGCAGCGTGGGCCGGGGCGGTGCACCGGCGCAAGAGGGCAGGCGACCTTGCGCGTGCCGTTCGCGACGCGCGCCGCGATCCGGGGGCGCGAGCGCCCGCGCGATTGGCTCTCGCGCCGGCGCGGGACATTCCCTATAAGGCCCCGGACCCCAAGCACCGACCATCCGATACTTCTCCGGAGGCCCCATGCCCGCAGACCTTTCGCCCATCGACAAGGCTAAGTTCGTGGCCGCCAAGCGCGCGAGCGAATTCGTCGAATCCGGGATGCGCGTGGGTCTCGGCACCGGCTCGACCGCAGCGTGGCTGGTGCGCTGCCTCGGCGAGATGGTCCGCGAGGAAGGCCTGCGGATCCGCGGCGTGCCGACCTCGGCGCGCACCGCGGCGCTGGCGCGCGACGTGGGGATCGACGTCATCAGCCTCGACGAGGCCAAGTGGCTCGACCTGACCATCGACGGCGCCGACGAGTTCGACCCCGAACTGAACCTGATCAAGGGCGGGGGCGGTGCGCTTCTGCAGGAGAAGATCGTCGCAACCGCCTCGGACCAGATGATCGTGATCGCCGACGCCGCCAAGGAGGTCGCCAATCTCGGGGCCTTCCCGCTGCCGGTGGAGGTGGTGCCGTTCGGCTGGCAGACCACGCAGGCGCTGCTGTCCGAGACGCTCGAGGCGATGGACGTGATGGGCCGCGAGATCACGCTGCGCATGAACGGCGAGCGGCCCTACGTCACCGACGAGGGCAACTACATCGTCGACCTGCATCTCGGCCGCATCGGCAACGCGCGCCAGCTTGCGCTGATCCTCAACCAGATGCCCGGCGTGGTCGAGAACGGCCTCTTCGTGGACATCTGCGACCGCGTGATCGTCGGCCATGGCGATGGCCGGATCGAGCTGCGCGACATCAACGCCGGCACCGTGACCGAGGACCGGATGGAGTTCGTCGAGGACGACAACCTCTTCCGAGATCTCTGAGCGCCTCCGCGACGGGCGCAGCCGCGACGGATCGTCCCGCCCGGCGCCCGCGGGCATCGCGCACACCGGCTCTGCCGCCGGCGTGACTGGCCAAGCCGAGATGCATGTGGAATACCTTCGCCCGATGATCTCGAGACGGACGAAAAGGTGCCCGGCATGAGCGATTTCGACTACGATCTCTTCGTGATCGGCGGCGGTTCGGGCGGCGTGCGCGCGGCGCGCGTCGCGGCCGGTGAACACGGCGCCCGCGTCGCGCTCGCCGAGGAAAGCCGCTACGGCGGCACCTGCGTGATCCGCGGCTGCGTGCCGAAGAAACTCATGGTCTTCGCCTCTGAATACGCCGACATCGCCGACGCGGCGCAGGACTACGGCTGGTCGATGCGGCGCGGGGAGTTCGACTGGACGCATTTCTCGTCGAACCTGCGCGAGGAACTGGATCGCCTCGAGAACGTGTATCGCAAGCTGCTCGCGGGGTCCGACGTGACCACCTACGACGCCCGCGCACGCCTGCGCGATCCGCACACCGTGGAGCTCTCTACCGGAGAGACGGTGACGGCCAAGCACATCCTGATCGCCACCGGCGGTCACCCGGTGCGGCCCGACCTGCCCAACGCCGATCTGGGCATCGTGTCGGACGACATCTTCAATCTCGAGAACCTGCCGAAGTCGATCCTGATCGTCGGAGGCGGCTACATCGCGTGCGAGTTCGCCTGCATTCTCAAGGGTCTCGGCGTGAAGGTGACGCAATACTACCGCGGCGCGCAAATCCTGCGCGGCTTCGATGACGAGGCCCGCGGCCTGATCGCCGAATCCATGCACGAGATGGGGGTCGAGCTTCACGTCGGCACGAACATCGTCGAGATGCGCTGCGCCCAGGATGGCGAGATCGCCGATGCCGATGGTGGTGCGGCCGAGATGGGTGCCGGCGTTTCGGAAGGCGGCGCGGTGGCGGGCGACTCCGCCGTCCACACGCAAGGGGTCCAGCAGGAGAACCCGGACGTCGACCGCAAGGGCCCGATCTGGGTCAAGTCGACCAATGGCGGCGAGCATGTATTCGACGCGGTGCTCTTCGCCACGGGCCGCAAGCCCTCGACCGATGACATGGGCCTCGAAGAGGCGGGTGTCACGCTCGGTCGGGGCGGCAAGATCGAGGTGGACGAGTACAGCCAGACCTCGGTGCCTTCGATCTACGCCATCGGCGACGTGACCGACCGGGTGAACCTCACCCCGGTGGCGATCCGCGAGGGCATGGCGTTCGCCCGCACCGTGTTCGCGGGGGAGCCCACGCCGGTCGAACACGAGCTGATCCCGTCGGCTGTCTTCACCCAGCCCGAGCTTGGCACTGTCGGCATGACCGAGGAGGCCGCGTCCGAGCAGGAGGAGATCGAGGTCTACTGCACCTCGTTCCGACCCATGCAGACGGCGTTCATCGGACGCCCTGGTCGCGTGCTGATGAAGGTCATCGTGTCCAAGGAAACGCGCAAGGTTCTGGGCTGTCACATCGTCGCACCGGGCGCGGGCGAAATGATCCAGCTGGCCGGCATCGCGATCAAGATGGGCGCCACGAAAGAGGATTTCGACCGGACCTGCGCGGTGCATCCGACCATGTCCGAAGAGATCGTCACGATGCGCACACCATTGCGCGGCGGTTGAATTCACCGGCGGCGCAACCAGCTATAACGCATAGCGAACCGATAAAGTTCACCAAGTTCATCAAGGGAAGAGTTCATGGCAGGCAACAGCGGCGGCCCCTGGGGCGGCGGCAGTTCGGGAGGCGGGGGACCGCAGCGCCCGAGCGGAGGTGGAGGCGGCGGCAATCGCAAGCCGCCCGGCGACAACAACCAGATCCCCGAGATCGACGAACTGGTCCGAAAGGGTCAGGAACGCCTTCGCGTCCTCATGGGCGGGCGTGGCAACAACAACGGCACGGGGTCCGGCGGCCCGGGCGGCGGCGGGCCTTTCCTGACCCGCGGCACGATGATTATCGGTGCGCTGGTGCTGGTGGGCGCGTGGCTTCTGGCCAGCTTCTACACCGTGCGACCCGAAGAGCAGTCGGTGGAGCTGTTCCTGGGCGAGTATTCCTCGACCGGCAATCCGGGCCTCAACTTCGCGCCGTGGCCGCTCGTCACTTACGAGGTCGTCAACGTGACCTCCGAGCGGACCGAGAACGTCGGCATGGGCCGTGGCGGCTCGAACGACGACGGCCTGATGCTGACCACGGACGCCAACATCGTGGATATCGAGTTCCAGGTTGTCTGGAACATCCAGGACCCGGCGAAACTTCTGTTCAACATCCGCGACCCGCAGCTGACCGTTCAGGCGGTGTCCGAGTCGGTCATGCGCGAGATCATCGCGGCCTCGAACCTGGCCCCGATCCTCAACCGTGACCGTGGCCTGATCGCCGACACGGCGCTTCAGAACATCCAGGACACGCTCAACGAGTACGACTCGGGCATCAACGTGGTGCGTGTGAACCTCGACGCGGCGGACCCGCCGGCCGAGGTGATCGACGCCTTCCGCGAGGTGCAGGCCGCCGAGCAGGAGCGCGACAGGCTGCAGCGTCAGGCCGACGCCTACGCCAACCGCGTTCTCGCCGAGGCGCGTGGTGAAGCCGCGCAGACCCTCGAACAGGCCGAGGCCTACCGCGCCCAGCAGGTCAACGAGGCCATCGGTGAGGCATCGCGCTTCATCTCGGTCGCGCAGGAGTTCAATCAGGCGCCGGAAGTGACGCAGCGCCGTCTGTACCTCGAGACCATCGAACGCACGCTTGGCGACATCGACAAGATCGTTCTCGACGAGGCCGGCGCGGGCGGCGAGCAGGGCGTCCTGCCGTATCTGCCGCTCAACGAGCTGAACCGCCGCTCGGGCAGCTCGAACTCCGGCAGCACCGGATCGCAGGGCCAGCAGAACCAGGCCAACACCACGGGAGGGTCGAACTGATGAAATGGACCGCATTCCCGGTGATCGGCGTCATCGTCGCGGTGATCGTCGCGTGGTCTTCGCTCTTCATCGTCGATGAGCGCGAGAAGGCCCTTGTTCTCCAGTTCGGTCAGATCAAGCAGGTGGTCGAAGAGCCCGGCCTCGGTTTCAAGGTGCCGGTGATCCAGGAGGTCGTGTACTACGACGACCGCATCCTGTCGCTCGACACCGAGACCATCGAGGTCACGCCCGCCGACGACCGCCGCCTGGTGGTGGACGCCTTCGCCCGTTACCGCATCGCGGACGTGGTGCAGTTCCGGCAGGCGGTCGGCATCGGCGGCGTGCGCGCGGCCGAGGATCGCCTTAGCTCGATCCTGAACGCCGACATCCGCGAAGTGCTGGGTGCGGACCAGGTGACGTCCGACCGGATCCTGTCGCAGGATCGTCGCGATCTCGCGCGCCGCATCCTCGCCGAGGCGCGGTCCGAGGCCGAAAGCCTCGGTCTGCAGATCGTCGACGTCCGGCTGAAGCAGACCAACTTGCCGCAGCAGAACCTCGACGCGACGTTCGCCCGGATGCGGGCCGAGCGCGAGCGCGAGGCCGCCGACGAAATCGCACGCGGTAACGAAGCGGCACAACGCGTTCGCGCCGCCGCCGACCGGACCGTGGTCGAGACCACCTCGAGCGCGACCCGCGAGGCGGACATCATCCGCGGTGAGGCCGACGCGGAGCGCAACCGCGTCTACGCGGAGGCTTTTGGCGACAACCCGGAGTTCTTCTCGTTCTACCGGTCGCTGTCGGCGCTCGAGCGGTCGCTGCAGCGGGACAACTCGACCCTTGTGATCTCGCCCGACAGCGAGTTCGTCGGACCGCTGTTCGAGGCGATCCGTGCGGAAGGCCTCTCGGCCGTCGAGATCTCGGACACCGACGTGGAGCGTCTGCGCGAGCTGGCTCCGCAATCCGAGATTTCGCCCGACCTGCCGGACAGCGCGCGCGAGGAGATCGAGCGCAGCGCCGAGGAGGCGGAGCGTCAGATCGAGGAGCGCGCGAACCAGCAGCGTGAGCAGGGCACCCCGGAGGACGCGCAGACCGACGAGTCCGCCGAGGATACTGCGGCGCCCGAAGAGGATGCGACCTCCGACGACGACGCCGGGTCCGGTGATGACGCGCAGTCCGCGCCCGAGACGCCGGACGAGCCCGTGGTCGGCAACTGACCATGACCGGCGAGGTGATCCTGACGCTTCTCGCCGGAGCACTGATCGTGGAGGGGCTGGCCTATGCGCTGGCCCCTTCGCTTGTGGAGCGGATGCTCGAGGCATTGTCCGCGATGCCTCTGGAGGCGCGCCGAACGCTGGGCCTCCTGACGGCCGTGACAGGACTGATGCTCCTGTGGGCGGTCCTCTGAGCGGCTGGCAGCGCGATCGGGCCACGGCAGCTCCGGTCCCGATCGCTGGCCGGCCGCTTGCCCATGCGGTTGCGCGCCCTCTCTTCCCAGGTTGCATTCCTTTCACGCGCGCTTGACCGGCGTCATCGGTTTAACGTGTTGCCGGAAAGCCGCGATGTTGCCAGAGTGTCCACGACGGGTCTTGGCGCCGCCCCGCAGCCGTGCGCCTGCCAATCAAGGAGCGAGATTTGAAACCTCATACTTCCGCCCGTGCGCGCGCCGTTGCCGCCGCTCCGGTCAAGCTGATCTGGATCGCGACGCTGTCCGCGCTGCTCGTGTTCGCCCAGGCCGTGAACGTTTTCGCGCAGGGTGCCCCCGAGAGCTTCGCGCCGCTGGCGCAGCGCATCAGCCCCTCGGTGGTCAACATCACCACCGCCACCACCGTGGCCCGGCAGACCGGCCCCGAGGGCATCGTTCCCGAAGGATCGCCCTTCGAGGAATTCTTCCGCGAATTCCGCGGCCCGCAGGGCGAGGACGAGCAGATGCGCCGGTCCTCTGCGCTGGGTTCGGGCTTCGTGATTTCGGAAGACGGCTACGTGGTCACCAACAACCATGTCATCGAAACCGCGGATGAAATCACGGTCGAGTTCTTTTCGGGCCGCGAGTTGCCCGCCGAGGTGATCGGCACGGACCGCGACACCGACATCGCGCTGCTGAAGGTCGAGGCCGACGAGGCACTGCCCTTCGTCAACTTCGGCGACAGCGACGAGATGCGCGTGGGCGACTGGGTGATGGCCATGGGCAACCCGCTGGGGCAGGGGTTCTCGGTCTCCGCGGGCATCGTGTCGGCGTCGGGCCGCGCTCTCTCGGGCAGCTACGACGACTACATTCAGACCGACGCCGCCATCAACCGCGGCAACTCGGGCGGCCCGCTGTTCAACATGGACGGCGACGTGATCGGCGTGAACACCGCGATCCTGTCGCCGACCGGCGGGTCCATCGGCATCGGTTTCGCGATGTCGTCGAACGTGGTGACCCGCGTCGTCGACCAGTTGCAGGAGTTCGGCGAGACCCGCCGCGGCTGGCTGGGCGTGTCGATCCAGAACGTCACCGACGACGTGGCCGAGGCGATGGGCCTGGAGTCCACGTCCGGCGCGCTGGTAACCGACGTGCCCGAAGGTCCGGCATCCGAGGCGGGCATCGAATCCGGCGACGTGATCGTCAGCTTCGACGGCGTCGAGGTCGAGGACACGCGCGGGCTCGTTCGCCAGGTCGGCAACACCTCGGTCGGCAAGACCGTGCGCGTCATGGTGAACCGTGATGGCCAGACCGAGACCTTCCGCGTGACGCTGGGCCGCCGCGAGCAGGCCGACATGGCCGCGGCACAGGACATGCCCGGCGAGGACGCGCCCGAAGAGCCGGCGCAGTCCGAAGTGCTCGGCCTGACGCTGTCGCCGCTCAGTTCCGAGTTGCGCGAGGAGCTGTCGCTGGGCGAGGACGTGAAAGGCCTCGCGGTGCTCTCCGTCGACGAAAGCGCCGAGGCCTACGAAAAGGGCCTGCGCGAGGGCGACGTGATCTCGGAGGCCGGCCAGAGCGAGGTTCAGACGATCGCGGATCTCGAAACCAGCATCGAGGAGGCCCGCGAGGCCGGTCGCACATCGCTGCTGCTTCTGGTGCGGCGCGACGGCAACCCGCGCTTCGTGGCACTCGGCGTGACCGAAGGCGACAGCGGCCAGTAATCCCGCACGATCCACGCGGCCCTCTCCGTTCCCTCGGTGGGCTGCGGGACGGCGCGCCCCTCGGGGGCGCGCCTTTTTCGTTTCAGGGCGCGCGCGATCAGAGGCTGATGCCGCGCCACCCCGCCTGCCGCCAGGTGATGCGACCGCTCTCCGGCCCGACCGTCCAGCAGATCAGACGCTTTCCCGCCGCGAAGAGCATCGGAAAGCTGTAGCGCCGCTCGAAGCAGGAGAGGTCCCCGTCGGGCGTGCCGTCGAGCTTGACGAAGCCGACCCCGTAGGTGGCGCGCTCCGCGAGGCCCGGCATTGAAACCATGGGCGGCAGCGGCTCCGCGGGCGCGAAATGACGGTCGCGGATCCGGGCGCGGGCGGTTGCGGCGTCGGTGCCGACGGGAACCTCCCGGTCGAGGAAGGCCATGTCGGCTTCGGGGATTTGCGTGCAGGCGCCCGCACCGCAGAGCAGAAGGGCGAGACACACTGCGCGGGTGCGGCTGGTCATCGGTCGAACGCGGCTCCGTGTGGATGCTACCGGATGAGCGATGGCTCTACCCTCACGCTCCCGGGATATTTCAACCAGGAAGAAGGGCGGGCTCAGGTCCCTTGATCCGAGTCGGTATCTGGCAGGGGGACGGCGATCAGGCCGAGCGCGCGGGCGGTCTCGAGCGAGAGGCGGCCGGTGTCGAGGCCGCGCGCCGCCTGGTAGCGCCGGACCGCCGCCACGGTGGGCGGGTCGAAGGCGCCGGTGATCGGGCCGGCATAGCCGCCACGGACGCGCAGCGCGCGCTGCAGCGAGGACACCAGCTCGACCGTCAGGACGGGCGGGCAGGGGACCTCGAAGCGCAGGTCGCCGCGGGGGCGCACGACCTTGGGCACCGTGGTGTTGCGGTAGATCGGGGCGCGGATCACCGTGCCGTCGTCGGCGATCTCGGCCTGCACCACCTGGACCTGGCCGGGGACCTGTTCGTAGACCGCGGGCACCGGCTCCACCGCCCAGCAGCGGCCCGAGGCGTCCGTCTCGGTGCGGACGCTGAGTTCGGGGAAATCGGTGGCCTCCTGATCCGGAGCCGGGGGCGCGGTGCAGCCTGCGGCGGCGGCCGCGAGGGCGAGCGCCAGGTGCGATCTCGGTCGGGTCATGTCCGCTCGTCCATCCTCGTGCGGCGCCGGCTGCGTCTGACGCGCGTCCGGGCCGGATGGCGGCACTCTAGCCCCCCACGGGCGCGGGCGAAAGCGGGGCCTCTTTGGGCGCGGCGAGGAGGCGGTCGAGCAGCGGCGAGATGTCCTCGACGATCTCGGCGATGACGTGTGTGACGCCGCTCTCGCGCTGGACACGGCCGGTGACGTGCAGCATCCGGCCGGCGATGACCGCGCGGCGGAAGCGTTCGTAGAGGGCGCGCCAGACGATCACGTTGATCGCGCCGGTCTCGTCCTCGAGCGTGAGGAAGATCACCCCCTTGGCGGTGCCGGGCCGCTGGCGCAGGATCACCAGCCCGGCCACGGCGATGCGCGCGCCGTTGGGGGGGCGGCCGAGATCGTGAGCGCGCAGGCAGGCGGGCGGACGCGGCCAGCCGGCCATGGCGCCGGAGTTGGAGACAGGCATATCCGACATGAGTGAACAAATAGCGAACACGCGGCGGCCGGGCAAGTCCGCGGCGCGAAATCTCTGGAAGCCGGCGCGCCGCTCTTCTAGGACGGGCGGGACAGACGACGAACGAGGCTCCGCATGGCGAAGATCACCTATATCGAGCACAACGGCACCGAGCACGTGGTCGACGTGCCGACCGGCCTCACGGTCATGGAAGGCGCGCGCGACAACGGGATCCCCGGCATCGAGGCGGATTGCGGCGGCGCGTGCGCCTGCTCGACCTGCCACGTCTACGTGGCGCCCGACTGGGTGGCGAAGCTGCCCGAGAAGGACGACATGGAAGAGGACATGCTGGACTTCGCCTTCCAGCCCGATCCCGAGCGCTCACGCCTGACCTGCCAGCTGAAAGTGACCGACGCGCTGGACGGGCTCGTCGTCCAGATGCCGGAGAAGCAGATCTGAACGGGGCGCCGCGACGCCCGGGGCGTCCATGGCGGCCGCTCGCCCACGGCGCGGTGGCGGCGGTGGGCCTGTGGCTGGGTGGCGCGGTCGGCGCCGTCGCGGATGACATCGCGGCGGCACGCTATCTCGAGCCCACCGGGCGCTATGACCATGGTGTGCTGGGCGATGCGCTGGAATGGGGCGCGCTCGAGATCGTCCTGGAGGGCGGCGCGGCCTTTCGCGCGACCCTGCCCGAGGACATGGTGTTCGAGGATCTCGCGCCCCGGCTGTGGGACGTGGACGGCGACGTCACGCCCGAGGTCGTCGTGGTGGAAACCGCCCTCGACCGCGGCGCTCGGCTGGCGGTCTGGGACGAGACCGGGCGGCTTGCCGTCACCGGCCATATCGGCCGTCGCAACCGCTGGCTTGCCCCGCTTGGCGCCACCGATCTCGACAGTGACGGACGGGTGGAGATCGCCTATGTCGACCGGCCGCACCTGCTGAAGGTGCTGCGGATCGTCCGGATGGAAGGGGATCGGCTGGTCGAGGTGGCCGAGCGCGGCGGCATCACCAATCACCGCCTCGGTGAGGACGTGATCCATGGCGGGGTGCGGACCTGCGGCAGCAGGCCGGCGCTGATCGCGGCCGACGCGGACTGGTCCCGCGTGGTGGAATTGCGCTTCGACGGCGCCGCGATCTCGGCGCGGGCCGGGCGGCCATGGTCGCCGGAGGCGGCGGAAGAGGCCCTGGCGTGCCGCTGATCCGTGGAGGCCCGCAGCAGTCGCACGAAGGCGGCACTGATATCGTCGCGCTCTGAACGGCAACGCGCTCGATGCCTGAACGGCCCTTGAGCACAAGCTTCGGTCTGGGTCGTGCCCGCCCGTCGGTGCGGTCGCGCAAGGGCGGAGGGACGACGCACGAGGTACGCCTGCGGAACCGCTAACCCATTCTCAATGCTTGCTGTGCAAGGATCGCAAAGGCAGCAGTTCGGGGAGGTCCGGCAAACCGTTCAAAAATCACGTCTTTCCCGACGCTCACCCGAGCATGCGACACGCTATCTCACAGGCGCCAGCAACGCGTCCCGCGCGGTACAGTCGCGAACCACGTCGGCACCGCAGGGCACCGGCTCCAGTGATTTGGTCAGGCAAAGCCGTGCCTCCTGGATGCGGCCGCTGCGGCAGGTGATCGTCACCATGTCGGCCTCCCAGCCGGGATTGGCCTCGAGGAACGCCTCCTCGACCACTTCCGCGGGCAGCGTCACCGCGTCCCTGAGGCGTCGGAGTACCTCGGGGCGGTGCACGCTCTCGAACGCGCGGCGCACGGTGTCGAGGTAGTCGGAGGCCGACAGCCCCGAGCAGGTGCCGTGCTTGCGCCACTGGTAGGCCGCGAGCCCCGTGGAGCCCATCACGTCCTCCATAGCGGCGCTTTGCCGCGGCGTGGGCGGCGCGGCGTCGGTCGGGCAGTAGGAGGGCCAGCCTGCCTCGTATTGCGGCCAGAGGCCGTGCAGCACCCAGCCGAGCGGCCGGTCGCACTGTGCCGCTCCGCGCGCCTCTCCTTCGAGGGCGCACCAGGTGGGCGACCAGCTCATCGACAGGACGTAGTAGTCGAACCGTCCCGCCGGCTCGCCCTCGGCGCGGGCCAGCGTGGCGGACAGGATCAGGGCCAGGGCGGCGCGGCCAAGCATTTTCTCTTTCCTCCGGCGGACGGCGTGACTATATACGCGGCCAGTTTCCCGACAACGGCAACCGTCCCGGACATCAGACCGGGACCCCTCGCGGCAGAGGCCCGGGGGAGGCCGCAGACGTATTCGATAGGAGAAAGACAGACATGGCCAGGCTCCTGCACCCGAAGGCGACCGCCGTCTGGCTGGTGGACAACACCACGCTGAGCTTCAAGCAGATCGCCGACTTCACCGAAATGCACGAGCTCGAGGTCCAGGGCATCGCCGACGGCGACGTCGCCGCCGGGGTGAAAGGCTTCGATCCCGTGGCGAACAACCAGCTCGAGCAGGGCGAGATCGACCGCGCGGAGAACAACCCGCTCTACGCGATGAAGATGAAGCACAACCCCGCCGCCCGCGACGAGGACAAGCGCCGGGGCCCGCGCTACACGCCGCTCTCGAAGCGCCAGGACCGCCCGGCTTCGATCCTGTGGCTGGTCAAGTTCCACCCGGAGCTTTCGGACGGCCAGATCTCGAAGCTCGTCGGCACCACGAAGCCGACGATCCAGTCGATCCGCGAGCGCACGCACTGGAACATCCAGAATATCCAGCCCATCGACCCGGTGGCGCTGGGGCTTTGCCGCCAGTCCGAGCTCGACGCCGCGATCCAGAAGGCGTCCAAGAAGACCGGTGAGGTCATGGACGACGATGCCCGCCGCAAGCTGGTGTCGACCGAGCAGTCGCTCGAGATGGATCCCGAACCCCGGCTGCCCTCGGCGATCGAGGGGCTCGAGACGTTCAGCCTCAGCGAGGGCGGCGCCGAGCACGAGAGCGAGTCCGAGACCGAGAAGAGCAGCGCCGACTATTCCGACGCGGAGAGCTTTTTCAACCTGCCCGACGACGATGACGACGAAGAGGACGAGGACAGCGACGATCCGCGCGGCTGATCGTCGTCGCCTCGGCAAACTGCATGGCAGGGTGATCTTAAGTCTTTGTTGAAGGCTGGGTGAGAGACATCGGCAAAACCGTTGCCGGAGTCTCTCACCATGCCCCAGACCGATATCGGCCCTCCGATTCGCTTGCGCCGTCTCGTCCACGCAGCGGTTCTCATGCCGATCTTCGCCGCCCTCGCGTTGGGTGGCTGGCTGGTCTGGTCGAAGGCGGCCGAACTGCGCGAGGCGCGGCAGGTCGAACGGTCGATGGACCTCGCCGTGGCCTTGGGCGACGTCGTTCACGAACAGCAGCGCGAGCGCGGCGCCTCCAGCGTCTATCTCGAAAGCGGCGGTACTCAGTTCGCCGAGGAATTGCGCGATCAGCGTCGGCGAACCGATGCGCGCGCCAAGGACCTGATGGCCGTGCGCTCCCGGCTGGACGGGATGCTGCCCAGGGCGGTGACCGAAAGTCTCGTCGGATATGCCGAGGCGGTCACTCGGCGCCCTGAATTGCGTGCAAGAATCGACGCGCTCGACATTCAGGCGCCGGACGCGATCGGCGCCTATACCCAAATGAACACCACCGCGCTGACGACGATCGGCCATCTCGGCTCGGCGTCCGGCGACGGCAGGATTGCCGCGCACGCTGTGGGGTTCCTCGCCCTCCTCGGCGCCAAGGAGAGCGCGGGCATCGAGCGGGCGGTCGGCGCGGGCGGTTTCGCGGCCGGACGCTTCGATGACGCGCGGCTTATGCGTATGGGCGCCTTGATAGCACGGCAGGACAGCTGCTTTGACATTTTCCGCAGCATCGGTTCCGCGCCGTGGATCGCCACGCTATCCGAAATCGAGGCGTCGCCGGCGTCGAGGGAGCTGACGCAGATGCGCGCGGTCGCGCTGGACTGGCCGCGAACGAGGTCGCTTGGTGCCATCGCGGCTAGAGATTTCTTCGCAGCGGCAACCGAAAGGATCGTCGCGTTGAAGGCGCTCGAGGAAACGGTCGGCGCTTCCATCGCCGGCGCGGCCGCCGCGCTCGTCCGCTCCGCAACTGTCGAACTGGCCCTCGCCGCCCTCGTCCTGATCGCGGGAATCGGCCTCAGCCCGATCGCCGTCCGCCGCTCGATCCGCCTGCTCGAGGGCGACGTGCACAGCGTCGTCGGCGCCGCAGAGGAGATGACCGCGGGACATCTCGAGGGGCCCGTTCCCTACGTCCGCCTGCGCGAACTCGTCAGCATGAGAATGGCGCTCGAAAGCTTCCGAAAGTCCATTCGCGAGGCTCTGCGCCGCGAAGGTCAGTTGCAGAGCAAGCGCGCCGCACGGATCGAGGCCGAGGCATCCAAGGCAGCCGAAATCGCGCGGTTCGAGCAGGCGGCTTCCGAGGAGCGGGCCCGCCGCGCCTCCGCGGAGGCTGCGCACGTTGCCGAGGTTGCGGCCGAAGTTAACGGCATCGTCACCGCCTATGGGGAAGGGGACTTCGCCCGCCGTATAGACCTGGCTGGCGGGGACGGGCAACTCGCGGCGGTCTGCCAGGGCATAAACCGAATCGGCGATTCCGTCGGTGCCGCCCTAGGTGCGATCCGCAAGGCGCAGGACCACCTTGCCGAACGCGACCTCTCCTTCCGCCTGCCGGACAGCTTCAACGGCGTGTTCGGCGACATCGCCCGGGCGATGAACGAAGCGAACACGGCGATGGCGGAGACCGTGGCGCGCATCGGCCTCGCGACATCCGAAATCGATACGTCGATCGGCGAAATCGGCGAGGCGGCGCAGGGCCTGGCCGAACGCTCCGAGCGCAACGCCGCGGTCCTGGAGGAAACGACCGCTTCACTGACCCAGATGGCGGAGTTGATCTCGGTTTCCACGGTGAAGTCGCGCGATGCGGAGAAACTGGTCGCCGAAATCTCGAGTCGGGCCGACGTAGGAAACGACACTGTGCAAAAGGCCATCGCGGCAATGGAGACGATCAGATCCGCCTCCAAGCGGATCGACGGCGTGTTGAAGGTGATCGACGACATTGCCTTCCAGACCAACCTTCTCGCGCTCAACGCGGGCGTGGAGGCAGCACGCGCCGGGGATGCCGGGCGCGGCTTCGCCGTCGTCGCGGCAGAGGTTCGCGCCCTCGCGCTGCGTTCTTCGGATGCCTCGCGCGAGATCTCCGAGATGATCGCTTCGTCGGGCGTGGCGGTGCAGCAGGGGGTCGCGCTGGTCAACAACAGCGGCGAAGCCTTCGCCGACATCGTGACAGGCGTGCGCGACACCCGTGCGCGAATCGTCGAGATCGCCTCGGCAGCTACCGAATCGGAGGCCACCGTTCGCCATATCTCGGACGCGACGTCCGAACTCGACCAAGTGATCCAGCGCAACGCTGCGATGTTCGAGGAGACGAATGCGGCCATCGGCACGCTGCGAACCGAAACAGAGGCGCTGGTTTGCCAAGTCTCTGCTTTCCGATTGCCCGAGGGGCCTGTCCGGCGGCAGAGCCCCCGCGCAGCATGATGTCCCCCGTCCTTTGCGGGGCTCTTGCGTCAGACCCGGCGACGGGCGTTCAGCGCCGCCGTGATCGTGCCGTCATCGAGATAATCGAGTTCGCCGCCGATGGGGACACCCTGCGCCAACGACGAAATCGGCACGCGCCCCTCAAGCTGATCGGCGATGTAGTGCGCGGTCGTCTGCCCATCAATCGTGGCGTTGAGAGCGAGGATCACCTCCTCAACCCCTTCGGAGGACACACGATCGATCAGCTTGGGGATGCGCAATTCGTCCGGTCCGACAGAATCGAGCGCGGAGAGCGTCCCGCCCAGGACGTGATAGCGCCCACGGAACTGTCCCGATCGCTCCATCGCCCAGAGGTCGGCCACGTCCTCGACAACGCACAGAAGGCTCGACGATCGCTTGGGATCGCGGCAGATGCCGCAGATTTCGGCGGTATCGAAATTGCCGCAGGTCAGGCATTCGCGCGCGCTGTCGGCGACCGTCGCCATCAGCTCGGCCAAAGGCGTCAGCAAGGATCCCCGCCGGCGCACGAGGTGCAGCACCGCGCGCCGCGCCGACCGGGGGCCGAGCCCCGGAAGACGCGCCATGAGGGCGATCAGCGCATCGATGTCGTCGCGGTCGGCCATGCGCGGCCCTGCCTCAGAACGGCAGGTTCATGTCCTTGGGCAGGCCGAGGCTTTCGGACAGCGCACGCATCTCTTCCTGCGAGCGCTCGTTCGCCTTGGCCTGGGCGTCCTTGATGGCGGCGAGGATCAGGTCCTCGACCACTTCCTTGTCGTCTCCGTTGAAGATCGACGGGTCGATGTCGAGCGACTTGAGCTCGCCCTTGGCCGACGCCACGGCCTTGACCAGCCCGGCGCCGGACTCGCCGGTGACCGTGATGTTGTGCAGCTCTTCCTGCAGCGCCGCCATGCGGGTCTGCATCTCCTGCGCCTTCTTCATCATCCCGGCCATGTCGCCGAGGCCGCCCAATCCCTTGAACATGGGACCTCCTGTCAGTCGCGTTTGATCCAGAGATACGTGCGGCGCGGCGCCGTCACAAGGCCGGGCCCGTCAGTCCTCTTCGAACGGGTCCCATTCGTCCTCGACTTCGGCCAGCGCCTCGGCCTCGGCTTCGGCGGCAATCTCCTCGGGCGGGGTCACCTTGCGGATGGCCGCCTTGGGGAAGGCGTCCATGACCGCCTGAACCAAAGGATGAGCGCGGGCCGCCTCGACGCGGGCGATCTCCTCGGCGTGGTCGCGCTCGTAGATGGTCTCGGCCTCGCACCCGTTCACGAGGATCACCGCCCAGCGACTGCCGGTCCAGCGCGACAGCGCGGTGCCGATCCTCTGGGCGAGGTCCCGGGGCGCGCCGTCGGCGGGAGTAAACTCGATCCGGCCCGGCTGGTAGGCGGCGAGCCGGACATAGGTTTCGACCTCGATCAACAGCTTGGCGTCCCGGTTGGCACGGATCAGTTCGACCACGTGGGCGAAGGTCGGGTAGCGGGCGAGCGCGGCGTCCTCGGCCACCGCGCGCACGGCCGAGCCGTCCTGCGCGCGGGCCCCGCCGCCACCGCCTGCCGGCGCGCCGCCGCCCTGCGCGATGGCGCCGGCCGCACCGCCCGTGGCCATGCCGGACCCGCCGCCGCCGCCCGGACCGGGGGCCGGGGGCGTCTCGGATTGCAGCTTGCGCACCAGTTCCTCGGGCGAGGGCAGTTCGGCCACGTGCGTCATGCGGATCACCGCCATCTCGGCGGCCATCATCGCGTTCGGGGCCTGCGCGACCTCGTCGAGCGCCTTCAGCAGCATCTGCCAAAGCCGCGTGAGAGGCCGCATGCCCAGCGACTGCGCCATCGCGAGGCCGCGCTCCCGTTCTTCGGGGGCGACGGTCGGATCCTCGGCGGCGTCCGGCGTGATCTTGACCACCGACACCCAGTGCGTGACCTCGGCGAGATCGCGCAGCACCGCCATCGGGTCGGCGCCGTCGGCATATTGCGCGCCGATCTCCTCGAGCGCGCCGGCGGCGTCGCCGCGCATGACCATCTCGAAAAGGTCCATGACCCGCCCGCGGTCGGCCAGGCCCAGCATCCCGCGCACCTGCTCGGCGCTTGTCGCACCCGCGCCGTGGCTGATCGCCTGGTCGAGCAGCGAGGTCGCGTCGCGGGCCGACCCCTCGGCGGCGCGGGTGATGAGCGCAAGCGCGGAGTCCTCGATCTCGGCATTCTCGCGCTCGGCGATGCGGCGCAGGAGGCCGATCATCGTCTCGGGCTCGATCCGGCGCAGGTCGAAGCGCTGGCAGCGCGAGAGCACGGTCACCGGCACGCGGCGGATCTCGGTGGTGGCGAAGATGAACTTCACATGCGCCGGCGGCTCTTCCAGCGTCTTGAGAAGCGCGTTGAACGCCGAGGTCGACAGCATGTGGACCTCGTCGATGATGTAGATCTTGTAGCGCGCCGAGGCCGCCCGGTAGTGCACGCTGTCGATGATCTCGCGCACGTCGTTGACCGAGGTGTTGGATGCCGCGTCCATCTCCAGCACGTCGACGTGGCGGCCCTCCATGATCGCGCGGCAATGCTCGCACTGGCCGCAGGGCTCGGTCGTCGGTCCGCCCTCGCCGTCGGGGCCGATGCAGTTCAGGCCCTTGGCGATGATCCGGGCGGTGGTCGTCTTCCCGGTCCCGCGGATGCCCGTCATGATGAAGGCCTGCGCGATCCGGTCGGCGGCGAATGCGTTCTTGAGCGTGCGGACCATCGCCTCCTGCCCGACGAGATCGGCGAAGGTCTCGGGGCGGTATTTCCGCGCGAGCACCTGGTAGGCGGGATTGTCGGACATGCACGGGACTCCGGTTCGGGCGCGGCGCAGACTAGGCCCGCGACGGCGGCGCGTCCACCCGCCGGGCGGGCTGGCGTCGAAGTCCTCTCGGCGGTCCGCCGCTACGTCGCGTAACGGCCGCGCGCCGCAGCGTCGCGCGCCCTTGCGCTTCGGGTCTGCGACGCGCGACATTCGGGACGGGAGACTTTGGGAGGACTTGACCGTGACTTTCGCCTCGTTCGCCGATCGCGACGCCATCGAAGCCGAGATGCCGTGGGCGTCCCGCGATCTGCCGAAGACGCTCTACGGCTTGCTGTCGCGTACAGCGACCCGATTTCCGGATCGTCCGGCGGTGTCCTACCAGATCTTTTCCGGGCCGAAGGACAAGGCCGAAACGCTTAGCTGGCGGCAATTGAAGGACCAGGTCACCCAGTCGGCCAACTTGTTCCGGTCGCTTGGCGTGGGCGAGAAGGACGTGGTCGCCTACGTCCTGCCCAACTGCAACGAGACCACGGTGACGCTGCTGGGCGCGGCGGTGGCGGGGATCGCGAACCCGATCAACCCGCTGCTCGAGCCCGAGCAGATCGGCGCGATCCTGCGCGAGACCGGCGCCAAGGTGGTCGTCACGCTCAAGCCGTTCCCCAAGACCGACGTGGCCCAGAAGGTCCACGAGGCGGTGCGCCATGCGCCGTCGGTTCAGACCGTGCTCGAGGTCGACCTGAACCGCTACCTGACACCGCCGAAGTCGTGGATCGTGCCGCTGATGCGCCCGAAGCTCGACGGCAAGCGCCACGTGGACGTCAAGGATTTCGGCCGCGAACTGGCGAAGCAGTCCACGACGCTGGGCTTCGAGGACCGGCAGGAGGACCGCGTCGCGGCCTATTTCCACACGGGCGGCACCACGGGGATGCCGAAGGTCGCGCAGCATCTCTACTCGGGGATGATCTACAACGGCTGGCTCGGCCACAGGCTGCTGTTCTCCGAGGACGACAACCTGATGTGTCCGCTTCCGCTGTTTCACGTCTTCGCCTGCCACGTGATCCTGATGGCGGCGGTGGCGTCTGGCGCGCACGTGATCTTCCCCACGCCGCAAGGCTACCGGGGCGACGGCGTCTTCGACAACTTCTGGAAGCTGGTCGAGCGCTGGAAGATCACCTTCATCATCACCGTGCCCACCGCGGTTTCGGCGCTGATGCAGCGCAAGGTGGACGCGGACGTGTCCACGGTGAAGACCGCGTTCTCGGGCTCGGCGCCGATGCCGCTGGAGCTCTTCAAGAGGTTCGAGGCCGCTTCGGGCGTGACCATCGTCGAAGGGTACGGCCTGACCGAGGCGACGTGCCTCGTGTCCTGCAACCCGCCGGAGGGAGAGAAGAAGGTCGGCTCCATCGGCATTCCGTTCCCATACACCGAGGTCAAGATCGTCCGGCAGACGAACGAGGGACCGAAGGAATGCGCGGTGGACGAGATCGGCGAGATCTGCATCTCGAACCCCGGCGTCTACGCGGGCTCGACCTATACCGAGGAAGACAAGAACCACGATCTCTTCCACGAGGGGATTTATTTGCGGACCGGCGACCTCGGGCGGCTGGACCCGGACGGCTATCTCTGGATCACTGGCCGGGCGAAGGACCTCATCATCCGCGGTGGGCACAACATCGACCCCGCCGAGATCGAGGAGGCCCTGCTGGGCCATCCGGCCGTCGCCTTCGCCGGCGCCATCGGCCAGCCCGACGCCCATGCGGGCGAGCTGCCCTGCGCCTTCGTGGAACTGGTGAGCGACGCGCAGGTCACCGAAGAGGAGCTGATGGAGCATTGCCGCACCCACGTCCACGAGCGTGCGGCGCAACCTAAGCACCTGGAAATTCTAGATGAGCTGCCCAAGACTGCGGTGGGCAAGGTCTTCAAGCCCGATCTGCGCAAAAGGGCCATCACGCGGGTCTACAACGGGGCGCTGGAAAAGGCAGACGTTCCGGCGCGGGTCGAAAGCGTGGTGGATGACAAATCGCGCGGGCTGGTGGCCCAGGTGCGGGCCAATGGCGCCAGTGACGAGCAGATCACGCAGGTCCTTGGAGCCTTCACCCGGCCGTGGGAGCACGCGCAGTCCGCGTGATCCCGGTTTTTCGCCGGAACAAGGCCGTTTCCGCAATCGCGGGGACGGCCTTTTCTGTCACCGGAAGCGTTCCCGCAACAGCCCGAGCATCCGCTCGGTCAGGTCGTCGTTGAGGCGGTAGTACACCGTCTTGCCCTGTCGCCGCGTCAAGACGAGGTCGTCGTCTCTCAGGCGCGCCAACATCTGGCTGACGGCAGCTTGCCTCGTGTCGAGAAGAGCCTCCAGCTGGCCGACCGACTTCTCTCCATCCTGAAGATAGTGAAGGATCGACAGCCGTCCGCGGTGCGCCAGCGTTTTAAGATACCCTGTCGCACGGTCGGCACCTTCAAATTCTCTGGTGGCCACAGTCGTGCCTTGCTTGCTCGGCATCAATGTCTCCCACGCCAAATGCCTGCACACCCAAACGAAGTAAGATGTATCTCACATACGAGTTTGCAAGGCATTGAGTTCCACGCAGAGTTGATCCCACTGACCAACTTCCGAATGCGGCTTTACTTGCATTGAAAGAATATTGCCGCGCGACTCCGGGATATTCCAGCCCGATACTCATGCACAATTCTGAAGGTAGCGGGATTACATTCCGTTCAGGGAATGAATTAGTAAAAAATTAATTTCTGTATTTGCCTGCAAACACGGAGAAATTTCATCGCGCGGATGGGCTCAAGTTAATCTTTGGACCGCGAAATAGCCGCGACCGCGGCGGCGAATTCCCGCGCGTCACCCGGAGCGGTGCCGATCTCTTGTGCCGGGTCGAACAGCGCCGGATCGATGTCCGGCCAGCGCGCCAGCGCCGCATCCCGCAAGTGGCCGCCTTCGGTTGCCACGGTCCCCGCAAGCGCCTTTACCTCGGCCTGTGCCTCCGTGCGGCTCATGCGGTCGGTGAGCGCGAAGGACAGCGCCTCGGCCGCCAGAAGGCCCTGGCTGCGCGAGAGGGTCTCGGCCATCGCCTCGGTCGCGGGGGCAAGACCGCCCAGCACGTCTTCGGCGCGGGTCAGCGCGGCGGCGAGCGACAGGCAGAGCGAGGGCAGGGTAAGCCACTCGGTGAACCAGGCCGCGCCGTCGCGCTGCTGCCGGTGGACGCCGGCCCCCTGAAGCGTCGCGTTCAGGCCCGTGGCCTGCGCTGCCAGCGCCGACAGGACGGACGGGCCGACAGGGTTCTGCTTCTGCGGCATGGTCGAGGAGCCGCCTGCGCCACCGAGCCGGACTTCCGCCACCCCGGACTGGGTTGCAAGCGTGAGATCCTCCCCGATCTTGCCAAGCGCGGCCGCCGCCCGAGCGATCCACGCGCCGAGCCGAAGCAGCGGCGTGCGGTCGGTGTGCCACGTGCGCCCCGGATCGGCGAGACCGAGCGCCGCGGCAAGGTCCGCGCGCAGGGCCGCCGCTTCGGGTTGAAGAGCCTCCGCGGTGCCAGATGCGCCCGAAAGCGACACCGGCAGCGCCGCGCGCAGGCCGTCGATCTCGGCGCGCAGTTCCAGAAGAGGCCAGCCCCAGGAGGCAGCCACGGCGCCGAAGCTCGTGGGCGTCGCGTGCTGTCCGTAGGTCCGTGCCGCCATCGGAGTCGCGGCGTGCTCGGATGCCAGTCGCGCGAGGTGGCCGAGGCACGCGGTCAGCCGGTCCTCGTAATGTCCCAGCACCTGCCGCAGACGCAGCATCAGCGCGGTGTCCACGATGTCCTGAGAGGTCGCGCCCCAGTGCAGGTACTGCGCGTGCTCGGGCGCCTGCATGGCCGCCCGGAACAGCGACAGGAACGCCGGCACGGGCACGCCGTTCTGCCCGGTTCCCTCGGCCAGTCCGGCGGGGTCGAGCTGCAGCTCGAGGCTCGCGCGGTGGATCGCGCGGCCGCTGACCTCGGGAATGATCCCGCGTGCTCCCTGCGCCTTGGCGAGCGCCCCCTCGACGAGCATCATCGCCCGGACCTCGGCGGTGTCCGAGAACAGGCGCGCAACGTCGCCGGTGGGGAAGAGCTGCGCGTAGATGTGGCTCGAGAAGGCGTGTCCGGACATGGAGGTCGGCTTTCGGTCTTGGTCAGGTCGATGGTGGGCGGCGCGGGCTCAGAGACAGCCCTGCGCGGCAAGGAAATCGCTCAGGATGCGGGCGTATTCCTCGGGCTTCTCGGCGCAGGGCAGGTGGCCCGCGCCGCGGATGAGGGCGAACTCGGCGCCCGGCACGAGGTCCGCGGTCTCGCGCACCAGATCCGCGGGCGTCGAGCCGTCGTCGGAACCCGCGATCGCAAGAAGCGGCAGGCGCAGCGCGGCGGTCGTGGTCATGAAGTCCGTGCCGGCGATCGCCGCGCAACAGCCCGCGTAGCCATGCGCCGGCTGCCTTTCGAGCATCGCGCGCCAGCCGTGGATCGCGTCGGTCTCGTGGAAGGCGGGCGCGAACCAGCGTTCGAGCACCGCGTCCGACATGGCGGCCAGCCCCTCGCTCTCGGTCTTGGCGATGCGTTCGGCCCACATGTCTCGGGTGCCGATCTTGGCGGCCGTGTTCGACAGCACCACGGCGCGCACGAGGTCGAGCCGCTTGGCCGCGAGCCCCTGCGCGATCATGCCCCCGATGGAGAGACCCACGAACACTGCGTCGCGCACCTGCAGGTGGTCGAGCAGCATCTCCACGTCGTGCACCAGCTGCCCCATCGCGTAGGGCGCCGCGGGCGCCTCGGACAGGCCGTGGCCGCGCTTGTCGTAGCGGATAAGGCGCAGGCCCTTGGGCAAATGCGGCAACACCTCGTCCCAGAGCCGCAGGTCGGTTCCGAGCGAGTTGGCGAAGACCACAGGCTGGCCGTCGGGGTCGCCGTCCTCGCGGTAGTGCAGGCGGATGCCGTCGAGCGTGGCGATCTTCATGGCTGTCTCCCTTGGTAAGCCTCGGTCCCGGTCTTAGCGGGCGGCGCGGGCGGAGGGAACCTCAGCCCCGCGATCCCCGCAGCCAGCGCACGCCGCGGCCCAGGAACCCGGCCCTGCGTGGGGCCGGAGCCTCGTCGTCTTGCGGCACCTGCGGTCGTGGCACGCCGCGCGCGGCCACGTAGGCGTCGAGAACGGCCTTCGCCTCCTCGGCCAGGGGCGCATCGCTGGCGGGGTCGGCCTCCACGTGGTCGTCGAAGGCCGGACCGGTCAGGAACCGCTCGGCCAGATCGGTGTTTGCGCGCCGGTGCTTGCTGACCATCGCGCGCCGGGTTCTCGTGTCGAGAAGGAAGCGTCGGGGCGGCACGTCGATCACCTTCGGCGCCTCCGCGAAGAAACGCCCCAGCGCGTGGTGCACGCGCATCGGGTCCATGCCCTCGCCCTGCAGGCGGATTTTCAGAAGCCGCGCAGGCTCGATCAGGCCGGTGGGCGGGCTCACGTTGGCGGCATTCATCGCCTCGGTCGCGCCCGCCGGGATCGAGGTCACGCCCACAAGATCGATCAGCGCCCGAAGCGCGTGGTCCTTGGGCTGGCCGGGGCGCAGCAGCACGGGATGGATGTTCGACCGCCCGAAGAACTTGCCCCAGTAGGTCAGCGTCATCGCGTAGTTCAGAAGCCCCTGACGGCGCCGCTTCTCGACGAGGTCGGGCAGGGCGTCGGTCCACGGCTTGCCGCCCTTTATCTGCTGCTTGTAATCCGACTCGACCCAGATGTCCTGCCGCCGCAGGTAGGCCACCACCGTGGTCTCGAAGCCCTTGGCGCGGATGCGCTCGGCCACGTCGTTCATCGCCGGCGTCGCGAAGAGCCCGAACAGCACTTCGGACGAGATGATGACGTCGCCTTCCGGCTCGAGGAAGAAGTCCAGCTTGCGCTGCCAGGCGTCGCGTCGGTCGGCGAGGATATCCTCGGCCAGCTTGGCGCCGTTGCCCTGGTGCCGTTCGCGGGTGCCCGGCGGGAAGCGGAAATGGACGTTCTCGCGGGCCAGCGCCTCGGACTGGTCCTGCAGGAAGGCCTGTACCGTCGTCGTCGCGCATTTCGGCATGCCGACGTGCAGGAAGAGGCGTTTGGTCATCTCGGCGGCGTCCTTCGATGGCGGCGTCCGCGCCGGTCTACCGAAGCCGCCGCACGGCGTCCACGGGCGCCGCTTTTCGTCTGGAAAACCCGCAGACCCTCGCGTAGACGGTGAGGCCACCCGCGCGGGTGCGCGCACAAGGAGGCAAGGCGATGAACGAACGTGTCAATTCCTTCATGACCGGGCCGGACGAGAAGGGCCGCTTCGGCGATTTCGGCGGTCGGTTCGTGTCGGAAACCCTGATGCCGCTGATCCTCGAGCTCGAGGAGCGTTACACGCACGCCAAGACCGACCAGAGCTTCTGGGACGAGATGGACTTCCTGTGGAAGCACTATGTCGGCCGGCCTTCGCCGCTCTACTTCGCGGAGCGCCTCACCGAGCGGCTCGGCGGCGCCAAGGTCTACCTCAAGCGCGACGAGCTGAACCACACCGGTGCGCACAAGATCAACAACGTGCTGGGCCAGATCATCCTCGCCCGGCGCATGGGCAAGACCCGCATCATCGCCGAAACCGGCGCCGGCCAGCACGGCGTCGCGACCGCGACGGTCTGCGCCAAGTTCGGCCTGAAATGCGTGGTCTACATGGGCGCCCACGACGTGGAGCGTCAGCAGCCCAACGTCTTCCGGATGCGGCTGCTTGGCGCCGAGGTGGTGCCGGTGACCAGCGGTCGCGGCACCCTCAAGGACGCCATGAACGACGCGCTGCGCGACTGGGTGACCAACGTGCGCGACACGTTCTACTGCATCGGCACGGTGGCCGGCCCGCACCCGTACCCGGCGATGGTCCGCGACTTCCAGTCGATCATCGGCACCGAGGTCCGCGAACAGATGCAGGAGGCCGAGGGCCGTCTGCCCGACACGCTGATCGCGGCGATCGGCGGCGGATCGAACGCCATGGGCCTGTTCTACCCGTTCCTCGACGACAAGGAGGTCTCGATCATCGGGGTCGAGGCCGGTGGCAAGGGCGTGTCCGACAAGATGGAGCACTGCGCCTCGCTCACCGGCGGGCGCCCCGGCGTGCTGCACGGCAACCGCACCTACCTTCTGCAGGACGACGACGGCCAGATCCTCGAGGGCTTCTCGATCTCGGCAGGCCTCGACTATCCCGGCATCGGTCCCGAGCACGCCTGGCTGCACGAGAGCGGGCGCGCCAAGTACGTGTCGATCACCGACGCCGAGGCGCTGGAGGCGTTCCAGCTCTGCTGCGAGACGGAGGGCATCATCCCCGCGCTCGAACCCTCGCACGCGCTGGCCCACGTGACCAAGATCGCGCCCGATCTGCCGAAGGATCACATCATCTGCATGAACATGTGCGGACGCGGCGACAAGGACATCTACACCGTCGCGAAGGCGCTGGGCCACGACATGGACTGAACCGGCACGACTGTCGGAAATGTATCGGAAGGGGCGCATGTTGCGCCCCTTTTTCGTGTCAGATTGTCGGAAATGTGCAAGCTTCCGCGCCGGACGGAGGGCGCATGGGTGGCCGTTTCGGACGCCGCGGGACCGGACTCTCACGCTAGGTTTCGTCCCCGGTCCGGTCCAGCGCCAGCGGCTCCTTGAACGTGAGCGTGCGGTAGGGGAACGGGATCTCGATACCGGCCTCATCGAGCGCGCGCTTGACCGCGGCCACCGCCTCGTCCCGTGAGCGATGCTCGTCCGGCGGCGCGCTCTTGGCCCACCAGCGCACCAGGAAGTCGATGGAGGACGAGTTGAACTCGCGCGCGAACACCTCCGGGGCCGCGCCGGGGGCCCGCGTCTCCAAGCCCTCGATCGCCGTGCGGATCACTTCGCGCGCGGCATCCACGTCCTCGCCGTAGGCGACGCCCACGATCATCTCGATGCGCCGCACGGTGCGATCGGTCAGCACCCGCACCGGGTTCTTGAAGATGTAGGAGTTCGGCACGAGGATCAGTTCGCCCGAGCGCTGCCGCAAGAAGGTGTCGCGGACGGAAATGTGCTCGACCTTGCCCGAGAGGCCCTCGCAGACGATGTCGTCGCCGATCCGCATGGGTTTGCGCAGAAGGATCAGGAACCCGGCGAGGAAGTTCTCGAAGATGTCCTTGAAGGCGAGGCCCACGGCGATGGAGCCGAGGCCGAGCCCGGCCAGCATCTTGGTCGGCGTCAGATTGGGAAAGAGGATCGTCGCCGCGATCACGGCGCCCAGCAACCAGATGCCGATCCGCGCGAGCTTTTCCAGCGCTGTAACGAGAGAGGGCCGGGATTTCGACCGGCGCAGGCCCCCGGCGACCGCGCGGCCCACGCCCCATGCGACCGCCCACGTCACCAGAAGGATGACCAGCGCGACCGCCATGTTGGGCAGCAGATCGACCGCGCCGCGCAGCAGGGCGGCGAGGTCCTCGGTCACCATCCGGACAGGGTGAATGTTGTCGGTGACCTCGTCCATGCCGCTCCGTTCCACGCGATGCGATCAAACGCGCAGGAAGCGGCGGCGTTCCGCAGGGTCAGCCGGCGTGCTGGCGCAGCACCTCCAGCGGCACGATCTCGAGCGCACGGGCATGGGTCGCGGCGAGGTTCACCTTCGGCGCGCAGCCATCGTCATGGGCCTGAAGGAAGCGGCTGGCGCAGAGGCACCAGCTGTCGCCGGGCTTCAAGCCGTCGAACATGAACTCGGGGCGCGGGGTGGACAGGTCGTTGCCGACATATTTCGAGAACGCCAGGAACTCGGCCGTCATCACCGCGCAGACAGTATGGCTGCCCGCGTCCGCGGCGCAGGTGTTGCAGTGCCCGTCGCGAAAGAAGCCGGTGAGCGGTTCGGTCGAGCAAGACTGAAGCGCGTCGCCCAACACGTTGACCTCTGGGTCCTTTTCCATGGCGTCACTCCCCTGTTTCGGCGGCGTCCCGCAGCGCCCGCATCATCTGGAGCGCGTCCTCGAACGCGCCGTCCTCGCGGAACCGACGGTCGGCGGCGTTGATCGCCACGACCACGTTCGCCGCGCTGTCGATGTAGACGTATTGCCCGTAGATGCCCCGGGCAAGGACCTCGCCCGGGCGGGCGTCCGCAGGTATCCACCACTGGTAGCCGTAGCCGATGGCGCCCGGCGCGGTGGGGGCCGACGGCGTGGTACTTTCCGCGATCCATTCGGCCGGGACGATGCGCCGGCCCCCGAGCGTCCCGCCATTGGCCACCATCTGCCCCATCCGGGCGTAGTCCCGGGTTGTCATGTTCAGCCCGCCGAGCGCGAAGGCCGTGCCGTATCCATCGGTGATGTAATAGGGATCGCGCTCCACCCCGAGCGGGGTCATGATCCGCTCGGACATCAGCGTCGGCAGCGCGCGGCCGGTGGCGCCGCGCACCACCATCGCGAGGACGTGGGTGTCGATCGAGACGTATTCCCAGGCTTCGCCCGGCGCGCGCACCCTGTCTTCCAGCCCCGCGGCGAACCCGTCCATCGACCGTCCCAGCGCAAGGACCCGGCCCATGCGATTGATGTCGCTCCAGAAGTCCAGGTAGTCCTCGTCGAATTCGACGCCCGAGGTCATCTGCATGACCTGCCGGATGGTCACCCCGTCATAGGCGCTGCCGGCAAGGCCCGGCACGTATTCCGTCACCGGGGCGTCGAGGTCCGGGATGTCGCCGTCCTCCACGATCACGCCGACAAGGGCGGACAGGAAGCTCTTGGCGACCGACCACGAAATTCGCAGGTCGTCCGCGTCGGTGCCAAGGCGATAGTCCTCGAGCACCCGCTCGCCGTCCGACAGGACGACGAGGCCGGTCACCGCGCGGCGGTCGAGCCAGTCGCGGAATCCGTCCGGTGGGTCGAGAGGCGGGCCGAGAGACAGGGAGATCACGTCTGCACCGTCGCGCGGGACCGTCACGGTCTCGAACAGCGCGTCCATGTGGCTGAAATTCCAGACGATCCGGTCCGCGTCGAACAACCGGTTCACCGCCAGCAGGCGGGACAGCTCTTCTTTCTTCCAGAGCGCCACCGCCCCGAGGCCAAGCGTGAGCACAACGATACCGGCGGCCAGCCGTGTCCAGAACCTGTGCATGTCACCGTCCCCCCCTGGCCTCAGCATCCTGGCCGGAAGAGGCTTTCGCAACCGTTACGCCGCGCTCAGCGGAAGCGGTCGGCCAGTTTCTGAAGGGGGGAGCGGGTGTCTTCCTCTGGCTCGGCGGGAGCGTCCTTCGGGGCAGGGGCCTCGGCCTTTGCGCCGGGTTTTTTGTCCCCGCCGCCAGAGTCCTGCGGCGCGCTCTTGGAGCTTCGGGCCGGCGCCGTGCGCTGCGCGACCTTGTTCATGAACGCGCCCGCATCGCCGTCGGCCAGCGCGGGCGCTCCGTCCGCGATGCCGCGCATCAGGTCGTCGAGCCACTCCTGGTCGGCCTTGGCGAAGTCGTGGAGCACGAAGCCCGATACCTTGTCCTTGTGCCCGGGGTGCCCGATGCCGAGCCGGACACGCTGGTAGGCCTCTCCGATATGGGCGTGGATCGAGCGCAGACCGTTGTGGCCGGCGTGGCCGCCGCCGGATTTCACCTTCAGCCGCCCCGGCGCGAGGTCGAGCTCGTCGTGAAAGACGCAGACATCCTCGGGTTCCAGCTTGAAGAAGCGCATGGCCTCGCCCACCGACTGGCCCGAGCGGTTCATGTAGGTCGCGGGCTTGAGGAGCAGCACCTTGTCGCCGCCGAGCCGTCCTTCGGCCGCGTGGCCCTGAAACCGCGCCTTCCACGGCCCGAGGCCGTGATCCTCGGCGATCCGGTCGAGGGCCATGAATCCGATGTTGTGGCGGTGGCCCGCATACTGCGCGCCGGGATTGCCGAGACCGACGAAGAGTTTCATGTCCCGCTCCTTGCGTCCTGCGGGCCGAGACATAGGGCGACGGCGCGCGGGCCGCAACGAAAACGGCCCCGCCCGAGGGGGCGAGGCCGCTTCGATGTCCGCGTGTCCGCCGCAGCGGACGCGATCAATCGTCGGTCTGCTCGGGCTCGCCCTCGACCGTCTCGGCGTGCTGCTCCATGACCTCGGTCTCTTCCGGGGTCTCTTCCTCGTCGTCCTGCGAGGCGAGCGCGGACGGCGCGGCGATGTTGGCAACCACGAAGTCGCGGTCGATGGTCTTCTTCGCACCCGCCGGGATCTCGATGTCCGAGATGTGCAGGGTATCACCGATGGCCAGCTTGGACACGTCCGCGACCAGCTTCTCGGGGATGTCGCCCGCGGTCACGATCAGCTCCACCTCGGGGCGCACGACGGTCATCACGCCGCCTGCCTTGAGGCCGGGGCACTCTTCCTCGCCCACGAACTCGACCGGGATGAAGAGATTGATCTTCGACGTGCGGCGCAGACGCATGAAGTCGACGTGCGTCGGCAGGTCCTTCACGATGTCGCGCTGGACGTCGCGGCAGATCACGCGGACGTCCTCGTGGCCCTCGACCTTGAGGTTGAAGAGCGTGGACTTGAACCGTCCGGCCTTCAGCCGCTTGATGAGGTCGTTGTAGGGCAGGTTGATCGGCAGGGGCTCTTTGTCGCCGCCAAACACGATCCCCGGAACCAGGTTCTCTCGACGAGCCTGACGAGCGGCGCCCTTGCCTGTCCCCGTACGTTCCAGGGCTTCAAGATCCGGAATCTCTCCAGCCATGATGTCTCTCCTTGATGCAAAGCGGGGTGCCTCCAAGGCTGTCACCCCGCGCGAGTGCTGCCCGTTACACGCGCGCCCGAAGTATGGCAAGCCGATTCGCCCGAGCATGGACGGCGTTGCGCTGGCGCGGCTGGACCGCACCGGCGCGTCGTGGCACCGCTTGGACCATGCGGCACGATCTCCATCTCTCGCGCGGTCCGGCCTCGGCCTTCGCCGCCATGGCGTTCTTCTGGGGCGCCTTCGCGGCCCTCGCCCCGGCGCTGAAGGACGGCGCCGGGCTGTCGGACGGCGGCTTCGGGCTCGCGCTTCTGGCGGCCACCGGTGCGGCGGTGGCGGCGATGGCGGTGGCGCCCGCGGTGGCCGCCCGCACCGGCTCGCGCGGATTGCCCGCGAGCGTGGTCGCGGTGGGAGTGACCATGGGGGGACTCGGGGTCGTGGACGGGCCTGTGGGCTTCACGCTCTGGCTGGCGCTGGCCTGTGCCGGCATGGGCCTGATGGACGTGCTGATGAACGCACAGGTCAGCCGCCTCGAAGCCGCCAGCGGGCGCACTCTGATGAACCTCAATCACGGGCTCTATTCGCTGGTCTACGCGCCGGTGGCGGTGGCTGCCGGGGTCGCGCGCTGGGCCGGGGCGAGCCCGGAGGCGATCTTCGCCGCGCTCGGGCTGGGCACGGTCGGCCTCGCGGTGCTGTCGCGGCGCGGGATTGGCCTGATCGCCGAGCACCACCACGCCGAGCCGCGCCCCGTGCCACCGGGTTGGGCGCTTCTTGCACCCGCCGGGGCGATCGTCTGCCTTGCCTTCCTCGCCGAGCAGGCGGCCGAGGGCTGGTCGGCGCTGCATCTTGAGCGGGGGCAGGCGGCGGGCCCGGCGGCAAGCGCGGTCGGCCCGGCGCTGCTGGGCCTGACCATGGGGGTGGGACGCCTCGGCGGACAGGTCGCGGCGCAGGTTTGGTCGCACAGGATGCTTCTGGCAGCGGGCGCATCGCTGGCCGCCGCGGGCGCCGCGCTCGCCGCCTGGGCGCCGGTGCTGCCGCTGGCCTATCTCGGCTTCGCGGCGCTGGGGCTGGGCCTGTCGACCATCGTTCCGACGACATTCGCCTGGGTCGGGGCGCGACTCGGGGCCGGCGCACGTGAGGGTGCCATCGCGCGGTTGTCGATCGTGGGCTACGCGGGGTTTTTCTTCGGCCCGCCCGCCATGGGCGGGGTGGCCGAACTCGCCGGTCTCGACGCGGCCTTTACGCTGGTCGCGGTGCTGCTCGTGGCGATACCCGCCGTCCTGCTGCCGGCGCTGGTGCGTGGGGAGACGGCGCTGATCCGCGCGGGCCACGCGCCGGGGCGGACCGGGGAGGGGGCGATCAGCGGTTCCGCCGCCCCTCGTCCCACGGGCCGGTAAAGCCCTCGGGCACCATCAGCATGTCGCGGTCGATCTCCTCCACCCGCCGCTTGCCGCAGAGCGCCATGGAGACGTCGAGCTCCTTCTGGATGACCTCGAGTGCGCGGGTCACGCCCTGCTGGCCCATCGCGCCAAGCCCGTAGATGTAGGCGCGGCCGATATAGGTGGCCTTCGCCCCCATCGCGAGCGCCTTGAGCACGTCCTGACCCGAGCGGATGCCGCTGTCGAGATGCACCTCGACCTTGTCGCCCACCGCGTCGATGATCGGCTCGAGCGCACGGATCGTCGACAGCGCGCCGTCGAGCTGCCGGCCGCCGTGGTTCGATACCACGATCGCGTCCGCTCCGGCGTTCACCGCCTCGCGCGCGTCACGCGGATCCATGATGCCCTTCACGATGAGCGGGCCGTCCCACATGCGGCGGAACTCGCGGATCCGGTCCCAGTTCAGCGACAGATCGAACTTCTGCGCGGTCCAGGACATCAGCGAGGACGGGTCGTCGACCCCGTCCACGTGGCCGACGATGTTGCCGAACTGGCGGCGCTTGGTCGACAGCATGCCGATGCCCCAGGACCATCGCGTTGCGAGGTCGGCAAGGGTCTTGGGCGTCAGCTTGGGCGGAGCCGACAGGCCGTTCTTGAGGTCCTTGTGCCGCTGTCCGAGCAGCTGAAGGTCCACCGTCACCACCGCCGCCGAGCACTTGGCCTCCTTCGCACGGTCGAAGAGCCGCTGCATGTAATCTGTGTCCGTGAGGGTGTAGACCTGCAGCCAGAAGGGCTCGGAGGTGTGCGCGGCCACGTCCTCGATCGAGCAGATCGACATGGTCGAGAGGGTGTAGGGCACGCCAAATTTCTCGGCGGCGCGGGCGGCCTTTATCTCGCCGTCCCAGTGCTGCATCCCGGTCATGCCCACCGGCGCGAGGGCCACCGGCATGGTCACGTCGCGGCCCATCATCGTCCCCGAGGTGCTGCGGTCGGCGAGATCCACGGCAACGCGCTGGCGCAGGTAGAGCTTGTCGAAATCCGAGGAGTTCTCGCGGAAGGTCTGCTCTGTCCAGCTGCCGGACTCGCAGTAATCGTAGAACATCTTGGGGACGCGGCGCTTATAGAGGCGCTTGAGGTCCTCGATCTCGGTGATGGTGGGCATCTGCTCTCTCTCCCTCGGTCGGCCCGTCAGGCGTAGCAAGCGGGCGCTGTCTGGGCAATCGCGCGCTGGGCCGGAACGCCGGGAGGATCAGGCAGCGCGACCGGGCAGTGCGGCCGCCCCGGACCGGTGGGGGCTGACCTGCCGGGGACTGTGCCGCTCTCGGTCGAGGGGCCGCGGAACGTCACTCTCGAGAGACCGCTGGGCACCGTCCCGCACACCCGATCCGCGACGCCGCTTTCGCCGCCGCGACTTGACAACACTGTGCCGGGACGCACGTCCCGCCCGGTCCGAAACCGCACGAGAGACTTATGGAAAACGTCGTCCTGCTGGGGGTCCTGGCCAGTCTCGTCGCCGGGACGCTGACGGGCGTCGGCGCACTGCCCGTGCTGTTCGGACGGTCCGTGTCGCAGCGCAGCACCGACACCGCGCTTGGCTTCGCGGCGGGTGTGATGATCTCGGCCTCGTTCTTCTCGCTCATCCTTCCGGGTCTCGACCGGGCCGAGACCCTCTACGGGTCGGTCTGGGCGGCAGCAACGATCGCGGCGCTTGGCCTCGCGGGCGGCGCGGCCGCGGTCTGGGCGCTCAACACCTTCGTGCCGCACGAACACTTCGTCAGCGGGCCCGACGGTGCCGATCCCGGCGCGATCCCGAAGATCTGGCTTTTCGTCATCGCCATCACCATCCACAACCTGCCGGAGGGCATGGCGGTTGGCGTCGGGTTCGGTGGCGGAGACATGGCGAACGGCATGGCGCTGGCGACCGGCATCGGCTTGCAGAACGCGCCCGAGGGCCTGGCGGTGGCGGCGGCATTGCGGGGGCAGGGCTACGGCAAGGGCCGCTCCGTGGGTGTCGCGCTGCTGACGGGGCTGGTGGAGCCGGTGGGCGGGCTGGTCGGCGCGGCGGCTGCGACGGTGTCGGCCTACGTTCTGCCGTTCGCGCTGACATTCGCGGCGGGCGCCATGCTGTTCATCATCAGCCACGAGATCATCCCCGAGACCCATCGCAACGGCCACGAGAACAAGGCGACGCTGGGCCTGCTGATCGGGCTGATCCTGATGATGTTCCTGGACGTGACCCTGGGGTGAGGCGCAAAATATTAGCTAATATTTTGCGCGCCGGGCGGCGCAGGCCGCATGATTTTAGCTAAAATCATGCGGCCCCGTCGTTGCGATCAGGTGCAGGCGGCGTAGACCGACCGCAGCGGGCCCGCGTCGGGCGCGACGATCTCGGCGCCGGTGGACAGTGCGAAGGTCACCGGTCCGCTCGGGCCGGAAACCACCTGCCGCGAATTGTCCGTCGCCGCCACCGAGCCGCGCCAGACGGTGCCGGGCCGGGCCTCTTCCTCGACTGCGACCATTTCGATGTTGGCCCGCAGGCCGCCCGCCGAGACGCCGAGCTGGGCGCCCTGTCCGGGTGCGCCCGGATCCTGCGCCACGCGCCAGACCACGGCGGGCACCCCGGTGCGCGAGGTGCCGCAGGTCGCGCTCACGACAGGGGCGCCGCCGGCCGGGCCGAACGCGGCCGAGACCGGGTCGCTGCCCGATTGCCACGCGAACCCGGCGGTGGGGGACGCCGGCATGGGCGCCTCCGGTGCTGCGCCGGGCATGTCGCAGGCGGCAAGCGCCGGGAGGAGGGCTAGGGCCGCGAGACGTTTCATGTCGGAGTTCCTTTCGGTTGAACCTTTTTCCCGTCACAGGGTAATGCAGTGCCGCGCCGGCCGACAGCCCTCCGGCCGGCATTGATTTTCCCGCGTCGCTCGGGCAGGTGATCGCGACCGATACAGCCCAGACCGCCAACGCAGGCCGAGGAGACCGCCATGACCCGGATCGAGACACGGTTCGACACCCTCAGGGCCGAGGGCCGCAAGGCGTTCGTCGCCTACCTCATGGCGGGTGATCCCAACGTCGAGACCTCGCTCGAGGTGATGAAGGGCCTGCCGGGCGCGGGCGTGGACGTGATCGAGCTGGGCCTGCCGTTCACCGATCCGATGGCCGACGGCCCCACGATCCAAGAGGCCGGGCAGCGTGCGCTTGCCGGCAAGATGACGCTCGACAAGACGCTTCAGATGGTGCGCGACTTCCGCAAGGACGACGGCGAGACGCCGATCGTCCTGATGGGGTACTACAACCCGATCTATTCGCGCGGCGTGGATACCTTCCTCCGCGAGGCGAACGACGCCGGGATCGACGGGCTCATCATCGTCGACCTGCCGCCCGAGGAGGACGACGAGCTGTGCATCCCGGCGCAGAAGGCCGGCTTGAACTTCATCCGGCTCGCCACCCCCACCACCGACGACGCGCGCCTGCCCAAGGTGCTTCAGAACACATCGGGCTTCGTCTACTACGTCTCGATCACCGGGATCACCGGCGCGGCCGCCGCGCAGGCGACCGATGTCGGCCCCGAGGTCTCACGGATCAAGGCGCAGACCGACCTGCCGGTGATCGTGGGCTTCGGCATCCGCTCGCCCGAGACCGCGCGCGAGATCGCGGCCACGGCCGACGGGTGCGTGGTAGGCTCTGCCATCGTCGCCGAGATGGCCTCCGGCAAGCGCACCGAGGATGTGCTGGCCTTCGTCCGGTCGCTGGCCGACGGTGCGCATTCGGCCTGACTCGGCGCCGCGGCGGTTGCGCCCGGCGCGGGGGCGCCCTACCTGCCCCTGCCGATACGGCCCCCGGAAGACACCCTGACTCGGAGACCGTGACCCGCACGGCGGGCATGTTATGTAGGACCCCGACGCCGGGGCGGGGGACACGCCCCCGGTCCGGCCCGGGAGACGGAAAGGAGCGCCCCGATGCAGACGCCCTATTACCTGGTCGACAAGGCCCGCCTGCTGCCCAATCTCGAAAAGATCGCGCACCTGCGCGAGACGTCCGGCGCGAAGGCGCTGCTGGCGCTCAAGTGCTTTGCCACCTGGGGTGTGTTCGACCTGATGCGCGAGTACATGGACGGCACCACGTCCTCCTCGCTCTACGAGGTCAAACTCGGTGCCGAGGAGTTCGGCGGCGAGACCCACGCCTACTCCGTCGCGTGGGCAGACCACGAGATCGACGAGGTGGTGCGGGTCTCGGACAAGGTGATCTTCAACACCGCCGCGCAGCTCCGCCGGTTTGAGAGCCAGAGCGCCGGGCTCACCCGCGGGCTGCGGGTCAATCCGGGGGTCTCGACCTCGGACTTCGACCTGGCCGATCCCGCGCGCCCGTTCTCGCGGCTGGGCGAGCATGCTCCGGAGGATATCGAGCCGGTGGCCGACATGATCTCGGGCTTCATGTTCCACAACAACTGCGAAAACGGCGATTTCGAGCGGTTCGACGCCATGCTGGGCCATATCGAGGACCGTTTCGGTGCGCTCATTCGGCGCATGGACTGGATCAGCCTTGGGGGCGGCATCCACTTCACCGGCGAGGGTTACCCGCTCGATCGTCTGGCCGAGCGGCTCAAGCGGTTCGGTGGCGAGAACGAGGTGCAGGTCTATCTCGAGCCGGGCGAGGCGGCGATCACCAACTCGACCACGCTCGAGGTCACGGTGCTGGACACGCTGCACAACGGCAAGAACCTCGCCATCGTGGACAGTTCGGTCGAGGCGCACATGCTCGATCTGCTGATCTACCGCGAGAGCGCCAAGATGCATCCCGATGCCGGCCCCGAGGAGTGGATGATCTGCGGGAAGTCCTGCCTCGCCGGCGACATCTTCGGCGAGTTCCGCTTCCCCGGCCCGATCTCGGCGGGCGACCGGCTGTCGATCCAGGACGCCGCCGGTTACACGATGGTCAAGAAGAACTGGTTCAACGGCGTCAAGATGCCGGCCATCGCCATCCGCGAGACCGACGGGACCGAACGGCTCGTGCGCGATTTCGGCTACGACGACTTCAAGGCGGCGCTGGGCTGAGCGCCGCGAAACCCACCCTGGCAACCAAGGGGGTCTCCTACCCATGAAAAAGAACGTCCTCATCGTCGGCGCCGGCGGCGTCGCCCAGGTCGTGGCGCACAAGTGCGCCCAGAACAACGACATCCTCGGCGATCTGCACATCGCGAGCCGTACCAAATCGAAGTGCGACGTCATCGTGGACGGCGTGCGCGAGAAGGGCGCGATGAAGGTCGAGGGCACGTTCGAGACCCACGCGCTCGACGCGACGAAATCGGCGGACGTGGCGGACCTGATCCGGAAGACGGGCGCCGAGATCGTCATCAACGTGGGCACCGCCTTCGTGAACATGCACGTGCTCGACGGCTGCATCGAGACCGGCGCCGCCTACATCGACACCGCGATCCACGAAGAACCCGACAAGATTTGCGAGACCCCGCCGTGGTACGCCAATTACGAGTGGAAGAAGCGTGACGCCTGTGCCGAAAAGGGTGTGACGGCGATCCTGGGCGCGGGCTTCGATCCGGGCGTGGTGAACGCCTACGCGCGCTTCGCCATCGACGAGTTCATGGACGAGGTCAAATCCATCGACATCGTCGACATCAACGCCGGCTCGCACGGGCGCTACTTCGCGACCAATTTCGACCCCGAGATCAACTTCCGCGAGTTCACTGGCGTCGTCTACTACTGGGAAGACGGCCAGTGGAAGGAGAAGTCGATGTTCGAGACGGGTCACGAATGGGACCTGCCCGTTGTCGGCAAGCAGATGGCCTACATGTCCGGCCACGACGAGATCCACAGCCTCGCGACCAACTATCCGCAGGCCGACGTGCGCTTCTGGATGGGTTTCGGCGAGCGGTACATCACGGTCTTCACCGTGCTGAAGAACCTGGGCCTGCTGTCCGAGCAGCCGGTGACCACTGCGGAGGGGCAGGAGGTCGTGCCGCTCAAGGTCGTGAAGGCGTGCCTGCCCGACCCCAAGAGCCTCGCGCCCGACTACACCGGCAAGACCTGCATCGGCGATCTGGTGAAGGGCACCAAGGGCGGCGAAGAGGTCGAGGTCTTCGTCTACAACGTGGCCGACCACAAGGAGGCCTACACCGAGGTGGGCAGCCAGGGCATCTCCTACACAGCCGGTGTGCCGCCGGTCGCCGCCGCGATACTGATCGCGCAAGGCGACTGGGACGCGAAGACCATGAAGAACGTCGAAGAGATGGACCCCAAGCCGTTCTTCGAAGTGCTCGACCGGATCGGCCTGCCCACGCGGGTCCGCATCGGCGACGAGGACCGCGCCTGGAACGCATGACCGGCTGACACATCATGCGGACCCTATCGGGACGCTTTTCGACGGCGGCGGGGATATTCCCCGTCGCCGTTTGCATTTGATGTGGGGGCGGGGTTGCCGGCTGGCCGGCTCGGTGTCTCTTCGCGCGGCGTGGACCGGCGATCTTCGAAGCCGGGGACCGCTGCACGCTGCGCGAAGCCGTGCAGCACGGGATGTAAGCGCCGTGTCCGGCGAAAGTCCCCCGCCTGCGCTGGTCCCTCGCCGGTTGGTAACGGGCGGTACCGGCCCTAGGTCACAGGTGAACTGACACAAAGGTGATCCGCATGGCCGAGCGCAAGCGCATCGTGGTGGTCGGGGGCGGCGCCGCGGGGATCGGGCTTTGCCGCAGCCTCGCGCGGCGGTTCCGAGATACCCACGACGTCACTCTCATAGACCGCAACCGCACCCACGTCTGGAAGCCGCTTCTCCACGAGGTGGCCGCAGGGGTGCTGGACCCCAACCTCGAAGAGGTCGGCTACGGCGGTCACGCGGCGCGGTGGGGCTATCGCTTCTTCCGCGGCGCGTTGGAGAAGATCGACCGCGAGCGTCAGGTGGTCACGACGTCTCCGCTTCTGGACGAGGACGGCGACGTGCTGCTCGACCGCCACGAGATCGCCTACGACTGGTTGATCCTTGCCTTCGGCGGAGTGTCCAACGACTTCGGCATCCCGGGCGTGCGCGACCACGCGCTGTTCCTCGAGGATCGCGGGCAGGCTGACCGCTTCCGTCAGAAGCTGCTGAACGCCTGCCTGCGCGCCAATGCACGCCGCGCCGAGGGCGAGGATGCGACCGTGCCCATCGTCATCGTCGGTGGCGGCGCCACCGGCGTCGAGCTGTCGGCCGAGCTGGTCCACGCCGCGCGCGTGCTCAATTCCTATGGGCTGGAGAGCTTTCCGTCCGACGCCATGCGGATCACGCTGCTGGAGGCTGGGCCGCGCCTGCTTCCCGCGCTGGGCGAGGACGTGGTCGCCAAGGTCGAGGATGAGCTGACCAGCATCGGCGTTGACGTCCGGACAGGCGCGAAAGTGACCGAGGTCCGCGCCGACGCGGTGTCGGTCGAGGGCATGGAAGACCTGCCGGCCACACTGGTTCTGTGGGCCACGGGCATTCGCGGCGACCCGGCAGTCGCGGACATGAGCGATCTGGAGTTGTCCAAGGCCGACCGGATCCTCGTGAACCCCGACCTGCGCACCGTGACCGACGACCATATCCTCGCGATCGGAGATTGCGCCCATTGCGAGCCTCCCGGGCAGGACGGACCTATCCCGCCACGGGCGCAGGCGGCGCACCAGATGGCGGACCACGCGGTCGAGGTCATCGCGGCGCTGGAGGCCGGGCGCACGCCCGAGCCGTTCACGTATCGCGACCACGGGGCGCTGGTCTCGCTCAGCCGATTCGCCACCGTGGGCAGCCTGATGGGCAACCTCGCCGGGGGGCGCGTCGCGATCGAGGGGCGGCTGGCGCGTGCGGCCTACCTGTCGCTCTACCGGCTGCACATCATCTCGATGCACGGCTGGCTGCGCGGGCTGGCGCGCCTCGCGGCCAAGCCGCTGGGGCGGGCGGTGCGTCCGCAAATCAAGCTCCACTGAGCGAAACGAGACGACGAACAAAAGCGCCACTTGGGCGCGGGACACCGGGCTGCGCGTCGCGCGCCGCACCTGCCATCGTGGGTGTCGCCCGAAACAGGCCGAACCGTCGTCGAGCGCGGTCTTCGCTGCTCGTGTCGGCAGGGCCGCGCAGTCCAAATGCCGCGAGCGAAGGCGGGCTGCTCGAAAGAGAGGTGTCGCCGGTCTTCGGGAGCCCGGCTGGAAACGCACCTCGCGGCAGTCGCCGTTCACATATGGGCGAAGCGCCGCGCGATGGGGCGATGCAGGATTGCCGTGACAGCGCTTGCGCCGTATCCCTGCCATCCATGATACGCACCGTCGCCACTGCCGCCCTGATCCTCGTGCCCGCGAGCCTGACCGCGCATCCGCACGTCTTCGTCGACAGCGAGCTGACCGTCGAAGTTGACGACGCAGGCCGCATCACCGGCACCCGGATGACGTGGACCTACGACGAGTTCTTCACTCTTCTGATCCTAGAGGACATGGGGCTCGATGCCGACGCGGACGGGCAGTTGACCGAGGACGAGCGCGCGGCTCTGCTCAACTTCGACTTCGAGACCTGGCCCGAGGGCTTCGAGGGCGATCTCTACCTTTATGCAGCGGACGGCACCCAGGTGCCGCTGGGCCATCCCGACTCGATTTCGGCGGACGTGGTCGACGGCAAGATCGTCTCGACGCACACCCGCACGGTCGATGCCGCCCCGGCCGAAGGCGCCACGCTCCGGCAATACGATCCGACCTACTACGTCGCCTACACGCTGCAGACCGTAGCCGTCGACGGGCCCTGCACGGCCTCGGTGGACGCGCCCGATCCCGATGCCGGCGAAGAGGCTCTGGCGCAGGCGCTCGAAGAGGCAAGCGAGGACCAGTTCGAGGTGCTCGAGCTTGGCATCCATTACGCGGACGAGATCAGGCTGTCATGCGGCTCCTCCTCCTAGGCGCGGCGCTCGGGCTCTGCGCGGCGGCCGCTTGGCTCTGGGCCTTCGGTGGCGCCGACGTGGTGGCCGCATGGGCCGCTGCCGGGCAGTCGCAGGCCCAGCGGGCGATGGCCGGTGCGCTGCGGTCGCTTCGGGCGGGAGACCCGGGTGCGCTTGCGACCCTCTGCGGGCTGGCCTTCAGCTACGGTGTGTTCCACGCGGCTGGTCCGGGCCACGGCAAGGTCCTGATCGGGGGCTACGGCGTTGCCCGCAGGGTGGCCCTGGCCAAGCTCTCGGGCATCGCGATCCTGTCGAGCCTCGCGCAGGCGGCAGGCGCGGTGCTGCTGGTCTACGGCGCGCTCTGGCTGCTGGGCTGGGGCCGGACGGAGATGACCGCCGCCGCCGAGAGCTGGTTCGCCCCCGCGAGCTATGCCGCCATCGCGGCGGTGGGCGCCTATCTCGTGCTGCGCGGGGCGGGCAAGCTCTGGCGCGCGCGACGGCGCGGTGGCGGACATGGCGGGGATCATGCGGTCCACGATCACTCCGGCGGCGTCTGCTCGAGCTGCGGACACGTGCATGGCCCCGACCCGGCGGCCGCTGCACGCGTGAGCTCCCTGCGGGAAGCCGCGGCACTGGTCGGCGCGGTGGCGATCCGGCCCTGCACCGGCGCGCTGTTCCTGCTGATCCTCACCGCACAGATGGGCATCGCAGCGGCGGGCATCCTCGCGACCTTCGCCATGGGCCTCGGCACGGCCGTCGTTACGGTCGGGGCAGCCGTCGCCGCCGTCACCGTCCGCGAAGGCATGGTCGCGCGGCTGGCGCAGGGCGGCTCTGCCGCGCGCCTTCTGGCCGGGATCGAGATGCTTGCGGGCGGGGTCGTCGCGGCGCTGGCGCTGCAGTTGATGCTGCGCGCGCTCTAGGTCCGCGCAACCCGTTGGGTGGTGCTGTCGGGGGCCTGCGGCTGGGATATTTTACCAAGAAGAAGCGGATCGCTCGCGGTCGCATGAAGGTCTCCTTACGGGGCGAGCGCGGGTGCCTGCGGCAGGGGTAATCTGGCCGAGAAGACGCGGGCGCGCGGAGGTAAAGGCCGGCCGGGCGGAAAGCGTCGCAGGCCGCTTGAGCCGCGGAAAACTGGCGCGTCGTCGTCTCGGGCTCATGCCGGCTCGGCGCGCTGTGTGCGCGGGCGGGGAGGTGGGCCGATCCTCGGTGCGGCGGCGCACGGCGGGCGCGCTTGCCGGGCAGGAGCGCCGCGCGTAAGGCCTCGGCCATGAGCCCCCGGTCCATGACATATCCCGCGCATGTCCGCGCCGTCCTGACGCTCGGCCTGCCGCTGATCGGCGGGCATCTCGCGCAGTTCCTGATCGGGCTGACCGACACCATGATGCTGGGCTGGTACGGCGCCGAGGCGCTGGCGGCGCTGACGCTGGCGCACACGGCCTTCTTCACGCTGTTCCTCCTCGGCACCGGGATCGCGTGGGCGGTGATGCCCATGGTCGCGAGCTACGCCGCGCAGGGCGACCAGGTCAGCATCCGGCGCGCCACGCGCATGGGACTGTGGCTGTCGCTCCTGTTCTTCGCGCTGACGGTGCCGCCCCTGTGGCTGTCCGAGCCGATCCTGCTGGCGCTGGGGCAGGAGGCGCGGGTGTCGGCGAACGCCCAGACCTACCTGCGGGTGGCGCTTTGGGGCATGGCGCCGGCGCTTGGGGTGATGGTGCTCAAGAGCTATCTCGCCGGGCTCGAGCACACCCGCATCGTGTTCTGGATCACCGGCCTCGCCGCGGTGCTGAACGCCGGGTTCAACTGGGTGCTGATCTTCGGCCACCTCGGCGCGCCGGAACTGGGCATCCGAGGGGCGGCGATCGCGTCGGTGCTGACGCACGCCGTGTCGCTGGCCGGTGTCGTGCTGTATGCCCGTGCGAAGCTGCCCGAACACGACCTTTTCGCCCGCTTCTGGAAGCCCGACTGGGAGATGTTCGGGCAGGTCTTCCGCCTCGGTTGGCCGATCGGGCTGACCAACCTCTCGGAGGTCGGGCTGTTCGCGGCCTCGGCCTTCATGATGGGCGCGATCGGGACCGTGGCGCTGGCGGCCCACGGGATCGCGGTGCAGCTCGCCACGGCGGCGTTCATGATCCACATGGGGCTGTCGAACGCCGCGACGGTGCGTGCGGGCAATGCCTTCGGACGCAACGATGCGGGCCACCTGGTGCGCGGCGCCTGGGCGGTGATCGCGATTTCGGTGGCGGTGGCCTGCGTCACGGTGGCTGTCTTCGTTCTGATGCCCGAGCCGCTGGTGGGCGCCTTCCTCGACCCCGCCGACCCCGACCGTGCGGCGATCGTCGAGGCGGGGGTGAGCCTTCTGATCGTTGCGGCGCTGTTCCAGCTGGTGGACGGCGCGCAGGTGATCGCGCTCGGGCTGTTGCGCGGGGTGCAGGACACGCGCGTGCCGATGGTCATGGCGGCGGTCGCCTACTGGGGCCTCGGACTGCCGGCGGCGTGGGCGTTCGGCTTCGGCCTTGGCTGGGGCGGGCCGGGGATCTGGCTCGGCCTCGTCATCGGGCTGGGCGCGGCGGGCGTGTTCCTCATGTGGCGCTTCTGGTCGCGCGCGGTGCCTCAGGCCGAGGCGCGACCGACGCTGGCCTGAGCGCGCGCGCCCGCGCCCGCGGGGTCGGGCATTCCGGACTGCACCCGCTGGCGGAGCGTGCTAGACCCTTTCGCGACAGACGACGCAGCGGGGATCGGCATGGACTGGTATTACGTGAAGGACGGTGCGCAGGAGGGGCCGGTCACCGAGGCCGACCTCGAGGAATTGGCCCGCGACGGGATCGTGCGCGGCGACACGCTGGTCTGGCGGCCGGGGCTGCAGGAATGGCAGCCGGCCTACGATCATGTGGCGGGCGTCACGCCTCCGCCGGTGACCCAGCGCGACACCAGCCTGCCGGAAGGCGTGCCCGGCAATCCGCGCGAGGCACACGCCTCGGGCGGCGCAGCGGCCAATCACCGGGGCGCCGAGGGGCCGGACGCGGACTACACCGCGCAATCGGGCTTCGTGGACGCGGCCAAGAAGTTCTTCGGCAACTACGCCACCTTCTCGGGGCGCAGCAATCGCGGCGAGTTCTGGTTCTGGGTCCTCGACAATCTCGCGATCTCGCTTCTCGTTTCGTTTGTCCTCGGTGATACCGGGTCGAGCCTGTGGAGCCTCGTCACGCTGATCCCGTCCTTCGCGTTGGGCGCGCGGCGACTGCACGACATCGGCCGGTCGGGATGGTGGCAGCTTCTGATCCTGCTGCCGGTCGTCGGGCTGCTGGTCCTGATCTACTGGTTCGCACAGCGGCCCGAGCCGGGGCCGAACCGCTACGGCTGACCGGCGCGGCTTGCACCGGGCGACGGGCATCTCTAGAAGCGCGGCGTCCGGGACACGAGATGACGGGAAGGGTCTGACATGGGCTTTCGCATGGGCATCGTGGGCTTGCCGAACGTGGGCAAGTCGACGCTCTTCAACGCGCTGACGAAAACCGCCGCGGCGCAGGCGGCGAACTTTCCCTTCTGCACGATCGAGCCCAACGTGGGCGACGTCGCGGTGCCGGACCGGCGCCTCGCGCAGCTGGCCGAGATCGCCAAGTCCAAGCAGGTGATCCCCGCGCGGCTGACCTTCGTGGACATCGCGGGCCTCGTGAAGGGCGCATCGAAGGGCGAGGGCCTCGGCAACCAGTTCCTCGCCAACATCCGCGAGGTCGACGCCATCGCCCACGTGCTGCGCTGCTTCGAGGACGAGGACGTCACCCACGTGGACGGCCGCGTCGACCCGGTGGCGGACGCCGAGACCATCGAGACCGAGCTGATGATCGCCGACATGGAGTCGATCGAGAAGCGGATGCAGAACCTCGTTCGCAAGATCCGCGGCGGCGACAAGGAGGCAGTCCAGCAGGAGCGCCTGCTCAAGATGGCGATGGAGGCGCTGGAGAACGGCCAGCCCGCGCGCACCGTCGAGATCGCCGACGACGACCGCAAGGCATGGCGGATGCTGCAACTGCTGACGCAGAAGCCGGTACTCTACGTGTGCAACGTGGACGAGGCCGAGGCCGGCACCGGCAATGCGCAGTCCGAGCGCGTGGCCGCCATGGCCGCCGAGCAGGGCAACGCCCACGTGGTGATCTCGGCCAAGATCGAGGAAGAGATCAGCCAGCTCGACGCCGAGGAGGCCGAGATGTTCCTCTCGGAGATGGGGCTGGAAGAAGCGGGTCTCGACCGGCTCATCAAGGCGGGCTACGGGCTCTTGCACCTCGAGACCTACTTCACCGTCGGGCCGAAAGAGGCGCGCGCCTGGACCATCCCCGTGGGCACGCTGGCGCCGCAGGCGGCGGGCGTCATCCACGGCGACTTCGAGAAGGGCTTCATCCGCGCCGAGACCATCGGCTACGACGATTACGTCGCGCTGGGCGGCGAGCAGGCCGCCAAGGACGCCGGCAAGATGCGCGCGGAAGGCAAGGCCTACACCGTGCGCGACGGCGACGTGATGCACTTCCTCTTCAACACCTGAGGCCGCGGCCGGCGCGTTGCTGTCCGCTGCGCGCCGTCCCGGGGCCGCGGGAACTTTTCACCCCCGGTTCGCCTTGAGGCAGTAGAGACCGCTTCCGCTGTTGGAGTGCGGTCCGGGGGGACTTGCATCGACATGACCGACCGACCGTCGCCAGCGCCCGGATCGCGCCCCGCGGCGTCCTGGCCGTTGACCATTCTGGCCAGCGTCACGCTCGTCGCTGCGCTGATCGTGGCGAAGGCCTTTCTCATGCCCATCGTGCTGGCTCTGCTGCTGAACCTCGTGTTCTCTCCCGTGCGCCGCTGGGCATCGCGGCGCGGCGTGCCGCCGGGGCTGACCTCGCTTGCCGTGGTGCTGGTGCTGTTCGTGGGCGTCGGCGCGCTGGCGCTCGCGCTGTCCGGCCCGATCCAGGATTACGCGCAGCGCGGACCCGAGATCGCCCAACAGGTTGAAAGCAAGCTGCGCTCGGTCTCGCAGATGATCGAACGCGTGTCGGAGGCCGGCAAGCAGGTGGGCGAGATGGCCGCCGGGGGCGACGAGGAGGCCGAGCGCGTGGTCGTGGCCGGGCCCGACCCGCTGACCATGCTGATCCTGTCGACGCCCGCGGTGCTGGCGCAGGCGTGCTTTACGCTGATCCTGCTGTTCTTCCTGATGTCATCGGGCGACCTGTTCTACGAGAAGATCGTGCAGGCGGCGCCGACCTTCGCGGACAAGCGGCGCGCCATCGGCGTGGCATACGACATCGAGCGCAAGCTCAGCCGCTACTTCGCGACCATCACCGTCATCAACTTCGGGCTGGGCGCGGCCATCGGCATCGCGCTCTGGGTGCTTGGAATGCCGAATCCGCTGCTCTTCGGAGTGATGGGCGCGCTTCTGAACTTCGTGCCGTTCATCGGTGCGGTGCTCGGAATGCTGCTGACCTTCGCCATCGGTATCGTCACCTTCGACATGCTGGGCCAGGCGGCGCTGGTCGCGGGCGTCTACTTCGGCCTGACGGCGATCGAGGGTCAGTTCGTTACACCCTACGCCGTGGGGCGGCGGCTCGAGCTGAACCCGGTCATCGTCTTCATTGCCGTGGCCTTCTGGGGCTGGGCATGGTCGGTGATCGGAATGTTCATCGCCGTGCCGGTGCTGATCGCGATCCGCGTCTTCTGCGAGAACGCCGAGCGGCTCCAGACCGTGGCGATCTTCCTCGCCGGGGCCGAACCCGAACGCGAGCCCGAGCCGTCGAAGACAGCCGGGGCAGGGCGCTGAGGCAGGGCGCGCCGCGCTTCGGACAGTCCGGGCGCGGCGCGGCCGGTCACTCGGCCATCGGGTCGCCGGGCTCTTCGGGGCCGGCCTCGCCCAGCCGTACCGTGCGGTTGTCGGCGGTGGCCGTGGCCGAGGTGTGCTCGAGGCTGGTGAGGACGAACCACGCCCCCACGGTCAGGACGGCGAGCGCGACGAAGGCAAGCGCCATGGACTTCATGTCAGTTCACTCCTTTGGCGCCGTTTCGCGGCGCAGATAGTCGATCAGATCGGCGCGGTCCTCCGCGCCGGCGATGCGTTGCATCGGCATCTTGGTGCCGGGAACGTAGTGCGCGGGGCCGATTTCGAACAGCGCCGAGACGGTCTCGGCGGTCCAGGTGACATCACTGTCGGCCAGCGCGTCGGAATAGGGGTAGTCCGCGATCGCCCCCGCGAGACGGCCGAAAAGACCGGCCAGCGTCGGCCCGGCCCGGCGCGCCCCGTCGCCGGTCAGCGTGTGGCAGACCGAGCACTTGTGCTTGAACTGCCGCTCGCCGTTCGGGACCGTGGCCGGGTCGGTGAGGAAGGCCGCATCCGCCGTGCTCATGGCGTCCTGCGCGTCCAGGTCGGCGAGGGGCCAGACGTGCACTGCCGCGTCGAGGCCCGCGGCGTAGAGGCGCGCGCCGTCGGGTGCGAAATCGAGCGACCAGATGGGGCCGCGGTCGGTGGCGCGAAAGTCGTGCAGCACGCTCCAATCGCCGGTCCGTGCCACGAGGATGTGGCCCTCGCCGTCGCCAATGACGAGGTGGCTGCCATCCGGCGAAACGGTCAGCGCAAGGATGGGACGGCGTCCGGCGGAGAGGTCGGCGATCTCGTCACCCGTCGCGGTGTCCAGGACCCTGGCGGTGCCGTCCACGGTGCCGTAGGCCAGCCATGCGCCGTCTGGGGCCAGCGCCATCCGGTTCACGCCGAAGCCGCCGGTCACGATCTGCCGCGCCTCGGTGCCTGTGGCGGCGTCCCACACCCGCACGGTGCCGTCGGCCGACGCGGTGAGCAGGGTGCGGGCGTCGAGGAAGGCGACGTCGTTGACCGGGCCGTCATGGCCGTTGAACTCTTGCAGCAACGTGCCGTCTGCCGCGGACCACAGACGCGCCGAGCCGTCCCAGCTGGCCGACGCCACGCGTTCGCCCTCGGGCGCCAGCGCCATGACCTTTCCGGCGTGGCCTTCGAGCCGCGCGGAGGGCGCGCCGTCGCGCCACAGGATCACGTCGAAATCGTCGGCGGCGGAAGCAAGCCCGCCGCCGGGCAGGAACGCCACCGCGTTCACCGCGGCGTCGTGCCCCTCGAGCCAACGCGGGTCCGCCCCGTTCCAGAGGCCCACCGAATTGTCGAAACTCGCCGTGGCGACCTGACCGTCGGGGGCGACGGTCACATCCATGACCGGACCGCCGTGCCCCTCGAGCAGGAGCGGGTCCGCCCCGGCGGCGCCGGCGGCGGACAGGCCCGCCGCCAGCGCCAGAGCCCCGCGGATCATTCCGCCGGCGTGGCCGAGCCAGCCCCGGACTTCTTCGGCGCGACGTCACCCTTCTTGAGCTTCTTCTCGGCCCAGATCGAGTGGTGCTCGCGGGCCCACTGTTCCTCGACCCAGCCTTTGCCCATGGCGTCCCACGCGCCCTCCATCCCGATCGAACCGATGTAGATGTGGGCGATGATGATCGCCATCAGGACAAAGCCGACGATGGCGTGCCAAAGCTGCGAATACTGCATCTCGGCCTGCGGCGAGAGGGCGGTCGGCAGCGGATCGAAGCCGAACCAGCCGGGAACGCCCACGGCGTTGATCTTCTCGAAGGTGGGGGCGAACATCTGAAGTTCGAAGGGGAACAGCAGCGCTAGGCCCGACGCCGAGATCGACGCCCCGAACACGATCACCGACCAGAAGATCAGCTTCTGTCCGGCATTGAACTTCTTCGCCGGCGGGTGGCCCTTGGTCAGCAGGCCGCCGCCCTTGAGGATCCAGTTCACGTCGGTCTTGTCGGGCAAGTTGGACCAGACCCACTGCACGAAGATCAGCACCAGTGCGATCATGAAGGCCCACGAGATGTTGTTGTGGATCCACTTCGAGCCGGTCGCGACAAGGGCAAACGCCTCGTGTCCGAAGGTCGGGATCAGGAACTTGCGGCCCATGAGCGTGAGCAGACCCGTGATCGCGAGCACGATGAACGAGCCCGCCAACAGCCAGTGGGAGAACCGCTCGATCGAGGTGAAGCGCAGCATGACACGCCCGGTCTTGGTGCCGTCGATGCGCACGCGGCCCTTGATGAGGTAGAACAGCGCCAGCGCAGCGATCGTGCCCAGCAGGAGGATGCCGCCCCAGAAGATCAGCGGCCCCTCGCGGACCTGCCACCACCACATCCCGCGATCCTGGATCAGGATGTCGGTCGCGGGGCCGCGCACCTGGGTCGAGATCTGGTCCTCGTCGAAGCGGAAGGCCCGCCACAGGTCGGCGCCCGGATCACCGTTCACGCCGTCCAGTATTTCGGTGTCGTATTGCGGCGCCGCGCGGTCGCCAATCAGTTGCTCCTGGTTGATGTCGCCCTCGGCCAGCCCTTGCTGGCGGCGCATGATGTCCTCGACGGTCTGCTCGCTGGCGAGGGACTCGTCGCCCGAGGGTGGATCGACCGCCTGCGCGGCGGCGCTCATGGGCGACAGCGTCGCCGCACCGAGCATCAGGCAGAAGTATAGCGTCAGAGCACGCAGCATCTTCGGGTCCCCCCTTGTTCTTCGTCTTCCATGCCCGGTTGGGGCAAAATCGTCAGCTCCGGTCGTCTTCGACCAGGTGGTAGAGGTGCTTGTAGGCCCGCAACGCCTCGGCGGTGTTGCCCAGCGTCTCGTGGGTTTCCGCGAGCAGCCGGCCGAAGCGGCGGGCCCAGCGGGGAAACGTCAGTTCGGCGGCGATCAGGGCACCCTTCTGCGCGGCCTCCAGCGCCTCGCCAGACGCGCCTGCCTCGGCGTCGATCAGGGCGCGCTGGTAAAGCAGGTTCAGCTCCGCGCGGCGGTCGCCCTCGGCCTCGGCGATCTCGAGGCCTTCGGCGATGTAGGTGCGGGCGCGGTCGGTAGCCTCGGACTGCCGGTGACAGGCTGCGACGGACGCCAGCGCGTGGGGCAGGATCACCCGGTTCGCCTGCGCCCGTGCGCCGGACAGCGCGCGCATGGCGTGGCTCAGCGCCTCCTGAAGGCGGCCGTCGGCCTCGTAGAGGCGGGCCAGCTCGTGGTGGACGCGCGGGATCTCGGGGCCGGCGGCGATGGACATCGCGTTCATCAGCGTGTCGGCGGCTTCCTTGACGTGGCGGCTGCGCTCGAGGATGCGGGCCTGCGCGCAGAGCAGGTCGATGCGCGTCTCCGGCGCCTCCTCGGCGCCGAGTGCGGCAAAGCCGCCCTCGACCGAGGCGCGGGCAAGGTCGCTGCGGCCGCGGGCAAGGTAGAGATCGGCGAAGATGGCGTGCAGGTCGGCCAGCGGTCCGGCCATGCGCGGGGTCTCGGCCAGGACCTCGAGCGCGCGGGCACCGAAATCGGCGGCGCCGTCGAGATCGCCGCGCCAGCGGGCCTGCCAGGCGATGGTGCGGGCGGCGAGCGCGGCGCTGGGACCGGGACGCTCGTCCTGGGTGCGCAGGCTCAGGACCTCGCGGGCGAGGCGCAGGCTCTCGGCGCGATCCTCCCAGCGCATCGCCCAGGCCTTGCGGTTGATGATGCCCGCATGGACCGGCGAGGCGGTCGGCGCCGTAATTGCGTCCGGGTGCGCTATGGGTCGCGGCGGTTGCATCTAGATCCTTGGGTATCGCCGTCGGAACGGGATCGTGGTTGCGGTCTGGCTCATCGACGCATCGTCGTTGGCCGGGGTGGCGAAACGGTCCGCGTGGCGGGCAAGGACCGCGTTCAGATCGTCGGCGACATCGTCAGCGCCGCTTTTCTTCAGGACATCGCGCAGGTCTTCCAGGACAGGACGGACCCAGTCGATGCGGTACTTCTCGCTCATCGTACACTTACCTTTTCCGGCCCGCGAGTGTGCAGGCGGTCAGTCGGGCAGGTCCGGTACGCAGGGTCCGCGCAGGCCCGGGGAAATCCGCCGGTTCCGGGTGCGCGGCCGTTTTGGACCACCCCGCCGAAACGGCGGGATGGTTGAAGCGTATCACGTTTCCGCGAGACAGCCAGAGATTAGCCGTCCCGTTGCTCGTACGCGGTGCCCCAGCCCCACGCTCCGCTGCCGAAGCCGCGGGCCACGACGCGCTCGCGGTAGATGTCGGCGACGTCGTCGCCGTCACCCGCGAGAAGCGCCTTGGTCGAGCACATCTCGGCGCAGATGGGCAGCTTGCCCTCGGCGATCCGGTTGCGGCCGTACTTCTGGAACTCGATTTCGGACGTGTCCTCTTCGGGGCCGCCGGCGCAGAAGGTGCACTTGTCCATCTTGCCGCGGCTGCCGAAGTTGCCGGCCTGCGGGTACTGCGGCGCGCCGAAGGGGCAGGCGTAGAAGCAGTAGCCGCAGCCGATGCAGAGGTCCTTGGAGTGCAGGACGATGCCCTCGGAGGTCTGGTAGAAGCAGTCCACCGGGCAGACGGCCATGCAGGGCGCGTCCGAGCAGTGCATGCAGGCGACCGAGATCGAGCGTTCGCCCGGCTGGCCGTCTTGGATTGTCACCACGCGGCGGCGGTTGATGCCCCACGGAATCTCGTGCTCGTTCTTGCAGGCGGTGACGCAGGCGTTGCACTCGATGCAGCGTTCGGCGTCGCAGAGAAATTTTGCGCGTGCCATATCTCGTTATCTCCTCACACGGCCTCGATGCGGCAAAGCGTTGCCTTGGTTTCCTGCATCTGCGTGACCGAGTCGTAGCCATAGGTCTGTGCGGTGTTGCAGCTTTCGCCGAGGACGTAGGGATCAGCGCCCTCGGGATATTTCGAGCGCAGGTCCTCGCCCTGCCAGAAGCCGCCGAAGTGGAACGGCATGAAGGCGACGCCCTCGCCGACCCGCTCGGTGACCATGGCCATCACGTTGACCTTGCCGCCGTTGGGACCGTGGACCCAGACCATTGCACCGTCACGCACGCCGAGATTGTTGGCGTCGCGCGGGTTGATCTCGATGAACATGTCCTGCTGCAGCTCGGCCAGCCAGGGGTTCGACCGGGTCTCGTCGCCGCCGCCCTCGTACTCGACCAGACGGCCGGAGGTGAGGGTGATCGGGAAGTCGCCCGAGTAGTCGGTCTCCTGGATCGACCTGTAAAGCGTCGGCACCCGCCAGAACTGCTTGTCCTCGTAGGTCGGGTAGTCCGCCACCAGGTCGTAGCGCGGCGTGTAGAGCGGCTCGCGGTGCTTCGGCACCGGGTCGGGGAAGGTCCAGACCACCGCACGCGCCTTGGCGTTGCCGTAGGGTGCGCAGCCGTGCTCGATCGCCACCCGCTGGATGCCGCCCGAAAGGTCGGTCTTCCAGTTCACGGTGCCGACCTGCTGGTTGTAGTCGCTCTCGATCGGCCCGGTCTGCGACTGTTCGCCGACCGAATTGTCGTTCTGCTGGAACCCGGCCGCGGCATCGCTTTCGGACGACGAGCTGTCACCTTCTTCCTGTGCCGACTGCCGCGCGACGTTGGCCTGCGGGTCCTCGGACTGGTTGGAGGACTGCGCGTTGCCCTGGCCCTGTTGCGACTGGTTCGACGCGTTGGACGAGAAGCTCGACGGACGCTCGCCGGAGAAGCCCGCGACCTGCTCGATCATCGTGCGTTCCTCGTCGGTGAGGTCGCCGGCCCAGCCCAGATCCACCAGCATCTGGTAGGTGAACTCGGGGTAGCCGTCCTCGATCTCCGAACCCACGGGCGCCACGCCCTCGGCAAGGAGGTTCTCGCCGTTGCGCTCGACGCCGAAGCGGGCGCGGAAGCCCATGCCGCCGTCCTTCACCGGAAGCGAGATGTCGTAGAGGTTCGGCGAGCCGGGGTGACGCATTTCGGGCGTGCCCCACGACGGCCACGGCAGGCCGTAGTAATCGCCGTCCGCAGGACCGCCCGACGCCCGCAGCGTGGTGCGGTCGAAGGTGTGCTGGTTCTGCATGTGGTCGCGCATACGCTCGGGCGACTGGCCGGTATAGCCGATCGTCCACATGCCGCGGTTGAACTCGCGGGTGAGGTCCTCGATCAGCGGCTCGTCGCCGTTGACCTCGATGTTGCGGAAGATGCGGTCCGAGAAACCGAACTTGTCCGCGAAGAGCTTCATGATGACGTGGTCGGCCTTGGACTCGAAGATCGGGTCCACGACCTTTTCGCGCCACTGGAGCGAGCGGTTCGACGCGGTGACCGAGCCGTAGGTCTCGAACTGCGTGGCCGCCGGCAGAAGATAGACGCCGTCCTCGCGGTCCTGCATCACCGCCGTCACGGTGGGGTAGGGGTCGATGACCACCAGCAGGTCGAGGCTTTCCATCGCCGTCTTCATCTCGGGCAGTCGGGTCTGCGAGTTCGGAGCGTGACCCCAGAAGACCATGGCGCGGGTCTTGTGCGGCTGGGTGAGGTTCTCCTCGTCCTCCAGCACGCCGTCGATCCAGCGCGACACCGGGATGCCGGTCTCGTTGATCATCATGCGGTCGGCGCCGTCCTCGCCGTCGCCTTCCATCACGGCAAAGCGGCCGCGCAGCCACTCCTCGTCCTCTTCCCAGACCCGCGACCAGTGCGCCCAGGCGCCGTCGGTCAGGCCGTAGTAGCCCGGCAGCGTGTCGGCGAGAACGCCGAGGTCGGTCGCGCCCTGCACGTTGTCGTGGCCGCGGAAGATGTTCGTGCCGCCACCGGCACGGCCCATGTTCCCCAGCGCGAGTTGCAGGATGCAGTAGGCGCGAGTGTTGTTGTTGCCGTTGGTGTGCTGGGTCCCGCCCATGCACCAGATCACGGTGCCGGGCTTGTTCTCCGACAGCAGGCGCGCGACGCGCTCGAGCTGGCTGGCCGGTGCGCCGGTGACGCGCTCGACCTCGTCGGGCGTCCAGTTGGCCACCTCGGCGCGGATCTCGTCCATGCCCCAGACACGGGTGCGGATGAACTCCTGGTCCTCCCAGCCGTTCTCGAAGATGTGCCACAGGATGCCCCAGACCAGCGCCACGTCGGTGCCGGGCCGGAAGCGGACATACTCGTCGGCGTGCGCCGCGGTGCGCGTGAAGCGCGGGTCGCAGACGATCAGCGGCGCGTTGTTCTGCTCCTTGCCCTTGAGGACGTGCAGCAGCGAGACAGGGTGCGCCTCGGCGGGGTTGCCGCCGATGATGAAGATCGCGCGGGAATTGTGGATGTCGTTGTAGGAGTTGGTCATGGCGCCGTAGCCCCACGTGTTCGCAACGCCCGCAACGGTGGTCGAGTGGCAGATCCGCGCCTGGTGATCCACGTTGTTCGTGCCCCAGTAGGCGGCGAACTTGCGGAAGAGGTAGGCCTGCTCGTTGTTGTGCTTGGCCGAGCCGAGCCAGTAGACCGAATCCGGCCCGCTCTCGTCACGGATGGACATCATCCGATCGCCGACCTCGTTGATGGCCTCTTCCCACGAGATGCGGACCCATTCGCCGCCCTCTTTCTTCATGGGATACTTCAGGCGGCGCTCGCCGTGCGTGTGCTCGCGCACCGATGCACCCTTGGCGCAGTGGCTGCCAAGGTTGAACGGGCTGTCCCAGCCGGGCTCCTGGCCCGTCCAGACGCCGTCCTGCACCTCGGCGATGACCGTGCAGCCCACCGAGCAGTGGGTGCAGACCGATTTCACGGTCTCGGTCGCGCCCTCGGCGGCGGTCTGCGCGGTGGCTTTCCGCACGGTGCCGCCGGTCGCGGCGATGGCGGCGAGGCCGCCCACGGCAAGTCCCGACCCGCGCAGGAAGGCGCGGCGGTCGACGGCCTTGCCGGCGAATTCGGACAGCAGTCCGTTTGTCGGCGTGCGGCGCACGACCCCGTTTGATTTTTTACGAAGCATCGTTCCCTCCGTAGCTGGCCCCTAGGTTCGGGCGCTGGCTGCCGGTCACCGCGCCTCTTGGAGCGCTTGCCGGCCTGTTGGTCGTGCGTCCGCTCAGAAGCGGGCAGACGCGAGGTAGGCGCGCGTGTGCGCGGTATCGGCGAGTCCCTTGTGCGGGCCCTGCGGTTCTGCGGCCTCGGCTTCCGAGCCCGGCGCCGCGACGGCGGCGAGCGCGGCCGCCGGCGCGGCGGTCGTGGCGAGCTTGAGGAAGCTGCGGCGGCCCTCGTCGGCCTTGGAAGCGGTGTCTTTGGACATCGGTCGGTCCTCCCCTTTACGTTGCTGTGGCGCGGCGCGCGCGCCGGTTCGGCTGGCTACTGGGGCGCACGGTCCTTCCGGTCCGGGCGCGGTCTGGTGTGCATCGCCCCGTGCGGGGACGACGCCGGGCCGGATCACTCCGGCGACAAGCGGAACGCCTCGCGCTCGATCTCGATGAAGGCGCGCCCGGCCGTGCCGAGCGGCGCGTAGAGATCGGCGCCCTTGGCGGATTCGAGGTCGGCGAAGAAATGGCCGGCCCACGGACCCACGTGGCGATTGAAGAAAGTGCGCTGGTCCTCGAGGTCGGACGGCGCGCCGAAGCGGCCGACGATCAGCGCGCCCATGACCTCCATCAGCGAGGCGATGTTGTCTTCGGGCTCGTAGACCGTCTCGGCCCGCGCGACGCCGCGCGCACGCAGGTCGCGGCGCAGCGAGGCGAGCGGTTTTTCGTTGAGAAAACCGGTCAGGTAATAGCTGGCATAGGGTAGCAGCTCGCCGCGCCCTAGGCCGATGAACAGGCGGTTGAACTCGCGCCGCGCCTCGGCGGCCGAGGTCCGCGCCGCGCGCGCCGCCAACTCGGCCATGGCCTGCCCGAGATCGCTGTCGTCGCCGGTCAGCCCGGCCGTCTGCTGCAGGATCATCTCGTCGGGCTCGCGCGCGAGCATGACGCCGAGGTAATTGTAGAGGTCGGCTCTCAGCCGATCCTCGGCACCGATCGAGGCCGCCGTCGCGGACTGTGTCATTACGTCACCGTATCGAAGCGAAAGCGCATCCGCCTGGCACGCGGCTGCATCGCTTCGTCCTCCCCATCCTGATCTGACGCCTCATGGGCGCTCGGCTCAAATGCGACCTTGGTCGCAGATGCAGGCGCAGAAAGCGGCGCGGGGCGCTCGGCCTCCGTCGCGTCACCCTGCGCGCTATCGGTCTGATCGTCCACGGATTGCGGCACCTCTGCCACGGTTTCGACCTCGGCGGGCGACACCGCGGCGGTGGTTTCGGGCGTCTCCGCGGGCGCGGTCACGTCCTCGGCCGTGCCGGCGATCCGCTTCGCCTTGTCCGCGGCGCGCGCCAGCGACTCGCCGTGCGCGCGCAGGCTGCCGGTGGTCACGTCGAAGGCCGTGCGCACGCCCGGGGCGTCGGTCGCCGCGGCGGTGTAGTCGACGTCGTAATCGTTCAGCCCGTCGAGGCAGGCGAGCACCGGGTTCGACGGCCAGAGCTTGCGCAGCGCGCGGCGGCGCAGGCGCTCGGGGATCTCGCGGCGCATGAAGCCAGCGATGGCCTCGCCCGGCTTGAGGTCGTCCGGATCGGGCAGGCCGAAGCGCTGCAGGATCTCCGCGTCGGGCAGTTCCGCGATCTCGTCCGCCTCGAGCTGGCGGACCTGCCGCTCCTCGGCGGCGGCCTCCGCCTCGCGCTCGGCCGCGACGGCCGCCTTGCGCCGGGACCAGAAGTTGCCGCGGCTCATTCGTCGTCTCCCTGCCGCGCATGGCGGTGTCCGGTGGGCGAGCGGTAGACGTCCGAAGCCCGGGTCACCCGCGCGTCGCCCACGCCGTCCTCGACCGGCATCTCCTGCGGGCGGCGTCGGCGTTTCACGAACGGCTCCTCGAAGTGGTGACGCGCGACCCAGTCTCCGACCCAGGGCACGAGGGTGTCCGGCATGGCGACCTTTTCGACGATCTCGTCGCCGCTGGTCTGGAACAGCGCGGCCTCGTGCGGCGAGGCGGTCACGAGGTGCACGCGCCACGGCATCGCGGCCCCGGGTGCCGAGGGCCGCAACACGACATAGGCCGCCGGAACCGGCTCGGACAGCGCGATACGGTAGGCCTCGGTCTCTCCGCGATGCAGGGTGAGCGGCATTGTCGCCGCGTGGAAGTCCGTCACGCCGTCCTCTTCCCGCAGCATCCGCCAATCGGCGGGCGCGGCGTCCGGCAGCAGGGCGACCGGCGCCCAGGACCAGCGCGCCCAGCGGGTCACGCCGGGACGGCGGCGCACGATCACGCCCACCTGCCGCGACGTCGCGGTGGCAGTTCGAAGTGCGTGTGAGTCGTCCTTGGCCAAGCCTGGCCTCTCCCCGGTGCGTCTCGTGAGTGTGATCAAATACTAGGCCCAGCGGCTTGCCGGGGACAAGACGGTCGGTTACCAAAATTGCCGGATCTTCAATAACGTGATCGGCGCGGGAGTGTCCCGAGGGGCGCCATCCGGCGCAAGGAGGCGGCATGGCCACGCGCATTCTTCTCTGCGATTGTCTCGGCAGTCAGAAGCTCGACCCTGGCGCGATCGAACGCGCCACCGGGCTCGAGACCGGCCGCGTGCACACCGCGCTCTGCATGCATGAGGGCGAGGCCGCGGCGACCGCGCTCGGCCGCGGCGACACGCTCGTGGCCTGCGCGCAGGAGACCGCCTTCTTCGAGATGCTGGCCGAGGAACTGGGCGTCGAGACGCCGCCGCACGTGGACCTGCGCGACCGTGCTGGCTGGTCCGACGAGGCCGGCCGTGCCGGACCCAAGCAGGCCGCTCTGGCCGCCGAGGCGCTGCTGACGGTGCCGGCGCCGCGCACGCGCGACGTGATGTCCGAGGGGCGCGTGCTGATCGTGGGATCGGGTGAGGCGGCCTTCGACCTCGCCGCGCGCTGCTGCGACGCGCTGGCGGTGACGGTGCTCCAGACAGACGCCAAGACGCCGCCCGCCGATCGCCGCTTCGACATCGTGCGGGGTGCCCTGTCGCGCGCCGAGGGCGCGTTCGGCGACTTCCGGGTGCGCATCGATGGCTTCGCGCAGCTTCTGCCGGGCGGGCGGGGCGACTTCGCCTTCACCGAGCCGCGCGACGGGGCCGTGTCCGAGTGCGACATCCTGATCGACCTGACCGGCGACACGCCGATGTTCCCCGCCCACCACAAGCGCGAGGGTTATCTGCGCGACGATCCCCGCCGCCCCGGCGCGCTGGCCGAGGTCGCCGCCACCGCGCGCGAGATGATCGGCACCTTCGAGCAGCCGCTCTACGTTCGCACCGAGCCCGCGCTCTGCGCGCATTCGCGTGCGAACCAGACCGGCTGCACAAACTGCCTCGACATCTGCCCCACCGGCGCCATCGTCCCCGATGGCGAGCATGTGCGCGTGGATCCGATGATCTGTGCCGGGTGCGGCGCGTGTTCGTCCGTGTGTCCCTCGGGCGCGATCACCTACGATGCGCCGCCGGTGGCCTCGGTCTTCCGCCGGATCGACACGCTCGCCTCGGCCTACCGAAAGACCGGCGGACGCGCCCCGCGCCTGTTGGTGCATGACGGCGCGCATGGCCGCGAGATGATCCACCTCGCCGCGCGCCACGGGCGGGGGCTGCCCGCCGACGTGATCCCGTTCGAAATCGACGCGCTGGCGGCCTTCGGCCATGCCGAGATGAGCGCCGCGCTGGGGGCGGGCTTTGCCGCCATCGACATTTTGCCCGCGCCGCGGACCGAGCGCGCGACCCCCGCCGCGGAGGCGGTGCTGGCCAATGCCCTCGCGGGCGGACCGCGGGTGCGCCTGCTGGAGGCCGCGGATCCCGACGCGCTGTCCGAGGCGCTTTACGGGGTCGAGACGGCGGCACCCGTGGCCGATCCCGCGCTGCCAATGGGCACGCGCCGTCAGGTGACCCGCGTCGCGACGCAGGCGCTCCACCCCGAGGGCGGCGTGATCGATCTGCCCAAAGGCGCGCCCTACGGCGCCGTGCTGTGCGACACCGACGCGTGCACGCTCTGCCTCGCCTGCGTGTCGCTCTGCCCGTCCGGGGCACTTGGCGACAACCCGGACCTGCCGCAGCTCCTGTTCCAGGAGGAGGCCTGCCTGCAGTGCGGGCTGTGCGAGACCGTCTGCCCAGAGAATGCGATTACCCTCGAGCCGCGCATGAACCTCGAGCCCGAGGCGCTGTCGCAGCGCGTCCTGAACGAGGAGGAGCCCGCCGCCTGCATCGAGTGCGGCGCGCTGTTCGGGGTACAATCGACCATCGACCGCATCGTCGCGCAGCTGGCCGGAAAACACCCGATGTTCGCCGAGGGCAACGCTGCGCGGATGATCCGCATGTGTGACGATTGCCGGGTTAAGGCGCAATACCATTCCGACAACAACCCGTTCGCGGCCGGGCCGCGGCCCCGCGTCCGGACCAGCGACGACTATCCCACGGGCGGCGGCTCTTCGGGCTCCGGGAGGCGCGATCACTGAGGGCGCCAGCCATCGTGGCTTGTGCCAGCATGATGGTAGCGGGGCCAAGGCTCCTTGTATTGCCGGGCGCCGGTTCACCTCACTCGCTCTCTGCGCCGCAGGCCAGCGAAGCGCCGCCCTCCGCCCGCGCCAGTTCGTCCTCGAGCGCGGGGATCATCAGCCCGCTGATGGCGCCGTACGCCGCGCCCCAGGCGGCCTCTTCCTCGTAGGACAGTCCGCCCGGCGTTTCCTCGGCAAGGGCGCCGAGCAGGGCCTCCCCGACGAGGGCGAAGTGAGCGGGCTCTGCGCCGTAACCCGCGTGACGGCGGGCGAGCGCCGTGAGGGCCGGGGACAGGACCTCGAGCCGGTGCACCTCCTTTACCACGGTGGCGAGGGTCTGGTTCAGAAGCTCCTGCTGCGTGGCGAGGTCCTGCGGAAAAAGCGGCCTGAGCTCGGGCGCGCGGGCGAAAAGCTCGAGATAGAACCGTCGGCCCACGTTGCGCTTGGCCGCGTAGGCCCGCGCGAAGCTGCCGACGACGAGCGATTTCTGCGATGGGGTCATCCGGTGCCTCCGCGCTGACGCGGGCACCTTGGCACGACAGCGATTGACGAGGTCTTAAAGCGCGAACGGCGGTGGGCGGTCGTGCCGGGATCAATCCGCTTTTTGGTCGGTTCAATGCGGTCGAAAGGGTCGGGCCGAGACGAACAAGCTCTCTACCGGGCGTAGATTGGGCGGTGGATGGACCGGGGAGCGCGGGGGCGTTGCCGCGGCTGCATCAAGTGAACGATCCCGCGGAGGATGGCTGTCCTCCCGCACAAGCGTGAGAGCCGAACAACCACGCGATCCGCCCGCGAGCGGGAGCCCGGTCTCTCGGTTTCGCGCGGACCCCTGCGCAACCAACGAGGAAACGCGCGACTCACGCCTCCGCCCGCCATGCCTCCAATTCGGTGCGCGTCGCGCCCCAGAGGTCCGGGAGTGCGTCGCGGAGCGGTCCCGGCACGGAGCCGTTTCGCTTGAGCGCGTCCTCGATCTCGGCGAGGGCGGTTCGCATGGCGGTGAGGCCGAGCGCCGCGCAGCTGCCGGCCGAGCGGTGGATGTCCTCGCGCAGGCCCTCGGGTTCAGTCGGGCGGTCCGGGGCGGCCGCGACGGCGGCGACTGTCCGGCTGGTTTCCTCCAGTGCCCCGGCCACCAACCTGTCTCGTGCCGCCTCTGGCAGGTCGCGCCAGACCGAGGCGAGGTGGTCCTTGTCCACCAGCGGCGCGCGCGCGGCGGGAACCGGATCCATCGAAGCCGACCTCGTGGAAGGCACGCCCGCGTCCGGCGTCAGGACCGCAGAGAGGGCGGCGGTCAACTCGGTCCGGTCGATGGGCTTCGAGACCGCGCCGGCCATGCCCGCCGCGCGGAAGCCCTCGACCTCTTCGGCCAGGGCATGGGCGGTCACCGCGAGGATCGGCGCCCCGCGCGACGCGCCGCCGTCCCGGGCGATCTCGCGCGCCGCGGCGATCCCGTCCATCACCGGCATCGAGATGTCCATGAGGATCGCGTCGAAGCGGCGGCTGCGGGCCCAGTCCACGCCGGCGCGGCCGTCATGCGCCTCGGTCACGCGGTGGCCGTCGCCCTCGAGCATCTCGCGCGCCACGGCACGGTTCAGGGGATTGTCCTCCACCAGCAACAGGTCCAGCGGGGGCAGGGGGCGGACGGCCGGCGGCGCCGGGGCGGCCAGGGTCTCGGTCTTCTCTGCCGGGACGGGCCCCACGGGCACCCGGATCCAGAACAGGCTGCCTTCGCCGGGCTCGCTCTCGGCGCCGATCTCGCCGCCCATGAGATGCACCATGCGCCGCGCGATCCCGAGGCCGAGGCCGGTGCCGCCGACCTGCCGCGCGTAGGAACTGTCGAGCGTCTCGAAGTCGTTGAAGATGCGGTCGAGATCGGCCTCCGCGATGCCGATGCCGGAATCGATCACCCGGACCTCGAGGCTGCGTCCGTCGGGCAGCGCCTCGGCCTCGACGGTGATGAGGCCGCCGCGCGTGAACTTCACCGCGTTGCCCACGAGGTTCAGCAACACCTGCCGCAGGCGGCGCTGATCGCCGGTGCAGGCGTCGCGCGGCGGCCCGACCCAGGTCCATTCGATGCGGTTTCCGTGCTCGGCGGCCAGCGCGGCCACGGTCGCGAGCACGCCGTCCAGAAGCCGCGTGACCGACATCGCGTGCGGCGTCACGTCCATCTTGCCGGCCTCGAACTTGGCGAGGTCGAGAACGTCGTTCACCAGGCCCAGCAGCAGGCGTCCGGAGCCCTCCATCCGGTCCACGAGCTCGGTCTGGCGCTCGGTCAGGCTGTGGTCGCGCAGGAGCTGCAGCGAGCCCAGAAGCCCGTTCAGCGGCGTGCGCATCTCGTGGCTCATCACGGCCACGAACTCGGACTTGGCGCGCTCTCCGGCAAGCGCGCGGTCGCGGGCCTCGGTCAGGGCGTGCTCGTCGGTCTTGCGGCGGGTGATGTCGCGCACGTAGGCCACGTAGATCGCCTCGGCGGTGTCATCGGCGCGACCGACGGACATCTCCACCGGGAAGCGGCGGCCCTCGAGGTCGCGGCCCGTGGCCTCGAAGCGCCGCTCCTGCAAGGCCGGGGCCGTGCCCCGCGAGAGAAAGCCCAGCGGTCCCTCGCGCGAGGCGTCGTCGCCCGCCGCGTCGAAGAGCCTGGCGAGCGGCAAGCCCATCTGCGTCTCTCCGAGGCGGAAGAGATCGCGCGCGGTGCCGTTCACGCTCAGGATCGTGCCCGTGGCGTCGAAGACCAGGATCGCGTCGAGAGAGGTATCCACGATGGTGCGGGTGCGCGCCGCGCCCTCCTGCACGGCGCGGGCGCGCTGCGTCGACTGCCGCATCAGGCGGTAGAGCGACACGGCCACCAGAACCAGCCCGCCGAAGAGAACCGCGAGCACGAGCGCCAGCACGGCAAGCGTGCGCACCAGCCCCTCGCGGCGCTCGTCCGAGATCTGCGCGAAGGCGGCCAGCCCCTCCAGTGTCATCGCGCGCACGGCCTCGCCGGTCTCGTCGGCGCGCACGGCCAGCGCCGGCAGCGCGGCGGCCAGCGCGTCGTCGGGCCCGTCGATCAGCGGAACCGTGTCGGCGAAGTGGGCCTTGATCGCGGCGCGGGGGGCCTCGAATTTCGGATTCGCGCGCAGGGCCGCGAACACCGAGCCGCGTTCCACCGTGTTCATCCGGCTGTAGAAGATGTCGAAGCGGCGCCGCAGCGCGTCGAGCCGGTCGCGATCCGCGTCCGCCTGCGAGATCGCGAGCCGGTAGCGCAGAAACTCCACTTCGGCCTGCGACAGGCTGTACTGCGCGTTGTCCGAGGCAGCCGTCGAGAACTCGTCGATCTTGCGCAGCACCGGGAAGGTCATGCCGATCACCAGCGCCACGCACAGCGCGAGCCCGGTGACCGCGAGGCCGACGCGGGAGGTGGGCACCGGCACGCGGCGCCGCCGTTCAGATGTGTGGGTGGCCTGACGTGCGCGCATGATGCGGCAGGCCTACTCGGTGACCTCGATCCGGTCCAGTTGCCAGATGCTGCGCGAGTAGATCGTCTCGGAGCGGTAGGCCTCGTCGTCGTCGAAGGGCCAGACGATCCAGAGCGGCCCCTTGTCGCGCAGGGACATCGGCTCGCCGTTGTTGAGGAAGGCCACCACCGGTCCGCCGTCCTGCCAGTCCGAGGCCGGGATCTCGATCGAGTAGTCGTTGATCGCGGTGGCGGAGATCGCTTCGCCGGTGGCGCCCACGGCGTCCATCAGCGCCGCGAGCGGGACGCCGGTGAAGCTCTGGGCGCCTTCGGTCCAGATCGTGGTCGTCTCGAAGGTCACCGGGTCCAGGGCCTCGAGCATGGAGCGGTCGAACTGCGCGGTCTCGGCGTGGTTGGTCTGCAAGATCGCGCCGCTGACGGTCAGCAGGACGTCGCCCTCGGGCGCAGGGAGCGGATCGGCGGTGACCGCGGGCGGACCGCCGAAGAGCGCGAGGAAGAGGGCCGTGCGAAGTCCGACCATGGCAGGGGCCTCTCGTGCAAAGCTTTTGCTCTGATCCGGTCATGCCACAGGACCAGCGCTATGACAGAGCGGATTCGGAGGGGCCGACCTATCCGATGGGATAGTCGGCTCTTTCGGTGGCGTGGAGTGTCATCACCGCATGCACCGCGACCGCCCGAGCCCAGTCCCGCCACGATGCCACATTTCAAGGCAACCCGTCACCATGCGCCACATCACGGGCCGGCACAGTGGCGACTTGGTCCTAAAGAAGCGCGACCGCACATCTCGGCTGTGGGGGCAAATGGCGGACAGGTACCATCCCGGTGATATGCGACCTCAGTCACAGGCCGAAGAGGGGGCGTCCGGGGCGGGGTGGCACGGAGGAACGCGCGGGGGAAGGCGCAAGTTTCGGGACGGACAGGGGGTGTAGAGACGGTGGGCGTTTAATCGACGAGAGGCATGGCGTGACGTCCTCGGGTCTGCATTGACACAGGTGAGGTGTTTTGCGCCACGCATTGGCCTGCAAGGCGCAATACCTCGACGGATAGGCTGTTGCCCTAATCCTGCATCTTGCGCACATGTTCGTGTCAAACGGGTGTGCCCGAGTTCCAAGACACGCTATCCCGCGCGATAGATTAACGTCCTGCGATACGCCCTCAATTCGCCGCTATCCCAACGTGGGATAAGCATATCGAATATGGGACGGTCGGAAATGCTGCTAATACGTGCCATGTGAAGGGATGGAGCGGTGCTTATGGATAACCGACTTGAGACGGCCACGGGCCGCGCCCGATCCGAAGCCGCCGACAGCGGGTCCATGTTGCGGATCCTGATCGCCGACGACCACGACCTTCTGCGCGATACGCTGGTCACCTACCTGCAGCGAGAGGGCGATATCTCCACCGAAACGGCGCCCGATCTCGCCGGGGTGGTCGCGATCCTCGATGCGGGCACGCCGTTTGACCTGGTGCTGCTCGACTACGCGATGCCCGGCATGAACGAGCTCGAGGGGCTCGAGCGGGTGATGGCCATGCCCGGCCGCCATCGGGTTGCGCTGATCTCGGGGACCGCCAACCGCGAGACGGCGCAGAAGGCTCTGTCGGCGGGCGCCGCGGGCTTCCTGCCGAAGACCCTGACGGCGCGAAGCCTGGTGAACGCCGTGCGCTTCATGTCCATGGGCGAGCAATACCTCCCGCTGGGGTTCATGAACGCGCAGGAGGAGGTCGAGGCGGCACACCCGTTGACGCAGTCTCTCTCGCGCCGCGAACTCGAGGTGCTGGAGGGCCTGACCCACGGCAAGTCGAACAAGGAGATCGCCCGCGATCTCGACATCCGCGAGCCGACGGTCAAGCTGCACGTCAAGACGCTCTACCGCAAGATCGGCGCGGCCAACCGCACCCAGGCAGCCATGATGGCGAAGGAAGCAGGGCTGTTCTGACGCCCTGTCCGGCTCCGCAGATCGATTTGCGCCCGCCCTGCTCGGCGGGCATTTTCCGTTACGGAAAGGGCGACCACCCGGCGGGATAGTATCATGACCAAGCGAGGACGAGGGGTATCCTGCGTGGCAGACGAGAGGTCGGAGCAGGTCCGGTAGCACTCTTGTATCCGCCCGGAGGGCGCCGCCTGACCAGTCCGCAGCATTGAAGGGACTAAGGTTTGGCAGACTCTTCGCGAGGTGTAATCACCGCGCAGAAATTCAGTGCAACGCTGTCAAGCATTGATGGCGGAGACGAAGGGATTCGAACCCTCGAGACGGTTTCCCGCCTACTCCCTTAGCAGGGGAGCGCCTTCGACCACTCGGCCACGTCTCCGCTGACCCGTGTAGATGGTAGAATCCAGAGAAACAAGGCCGAAATTGAGCCTCCATGTCTACGATCTCGATCAGGGCGCGTCCGCTAAATCCGCACCGGTCAGCATGCAAAAGTTTGGGTCGGCGGCAAGAATCTGGCAATTTTTCCAACTGCCCATCGGATGCCTCTCCTGAGTTAACGGAGCCATGAGCTTGTCTCGGCTTGGACCAGCCATCGGGGAACGGCGGGGAGCCTCGGTATGATGCTTGGGGAGGTTCGGGTGCCCGACCTTGACGCACTTGCCGACATGTCTGCCTCTCGAGGGCTGCGGCTTCCAAGCAGACCGCGTTATGACTGGTGGAGCATCTCGCTCTTCGTTCGCCTGGGCGGCATGGCATCGACGATGTCGTAGCATGCGCAGTGCCGCCGCGTGCTATTATGAGCGTGTGGCGGCGGCTGAGCACGGCAACGATAAGGGTGGCCATTGGGTGTGAAAGAACGAGAGCCTTCCGGCGGACTTGAAAGCCCTCGCACGGACACAGACCGCTCTGTATCGAGATGTTCGAGGATACATGGCCCCAGCCAGGTAAACTGTTGGGTCTCGATGCTGGACCGGCGGTCGGGTTTGCGTGCTTTATACTCTTGCACGCAAATACAGCGCTGCGCGGGAATGCAAGCCCGCACAGCGCCATTCCAATTAAGGAGCACCGGAATGCTGCCATAACTTAGTGCGCCGGTCCGGTGCGAGCCCCATCTGAAGGACCTTACCCAGCTTCAGGCCGACGAGGTAGTAGGGTTGCCAGTTCATCGGGCTCAAGGAGAAGTTCGCACAGCGGCCGCTGAACCGTGGATAGCACCCTGTTGGCGCCGCACTGGCGCTGACCCAGAAACGCTGGTCCACCTTGAGCGCTTGCCGAGCTCTTGACGCGTCAGGGTCCTGCTCTTGCCGTTGGCGACGATACTCACTGGTTCTACGGCGCGACGAGGGAACAGGCACAGTGGCGACCATTGCGTGGCGTGGTGGACGATCTTCACTTTCACAGCGACGATCTGCTCGCACTGGTCGTCGAGTTCGGGGATGAAGACATAGTCGTGACCCAGGAGCTTGCCGATCCGGCAAGCCGCCGCCAACCAAGTCCGTTTGGTCTGGCTCCACGGTTCCGTTTGTGGACACACGCGAGGAATGTAGAAGGTCGGTTGGCGCTGACGCTGGACCATCTCGGCGAGGGTGTAGAAATATACCTGCGACGGTGACCGAAGACCCGCGATGATCGAACAGTCGAGCATGGCGAACTTCGGCTTTTTGTATATTGTCGCCGCTTCCGCCAGGCTGTGGCTGTATCGGAACCTGAGCTTTCGACCATCAAGCTCGAGAACGCGGAACAGGTCGGCGTCCTGAAGGTCCCGCATCCCCTCATGGATCATGCCAATATCGTTCGCTCCGGGTGATCCCGTAGTCTGGCACAATATCGAACACAAAGCGGTGCAGACTCGGTTCTGACCGAGGTTGTCGGCCAGGTTCATGTGCGTGGCATGCCACCCCGGATGATTGTCGAGATAGTGGTTGGTGGCATGAACGAGACGCAGTGCGCTCAGGCTCAGTTTCTTGTTTTCGAGAAGGTGCACTACATCCTTCTCGCATCGGTAGTGGCTTGGACTGGACATCTCTGGTCTCCTTCGGTTGATCCGAAGAGGAGTTACGCCCCGAGGCGACCCGCTCAAAATGCAGGACCGCCCAAACTTTCTGCTCAGATATCCAAGGTCTCAACCTGACCTGCCGCCTTTCGAACTGGATCGCCCACGGAGTGCGTCGCGGAAATCCGCGCTTCGAGTGCTCGAACCCCGTTGTTTCGGCCTCTCGGCCCGCGCTTTATGGCGGAGCTTCCGGTGTCCTGTCCTCGGATCTAATGCAAGGCATTGTTTAAGCGTAACAATCCGGGTCTGGGAACCTGCGGAACCTATGGCACCATAGAACCCAGGGAGAAGCCCTTGGAGCTGGCAAAAAACATGGGATGGCTGACGTCGACGGCGTGTTCGGCTGACCCGAAACTACGCGCGGGCGGTCGAGTAGCCATGGCATCTGTCCCTGCGATGATGCAATCCTCGCGGAAAACGAAAGCAGGGGGAATCAAGCACATGAACGCCGTCGAGATCGAGGAAGCCGTATCCGCGCTGGCCGACGCGCCCTTCGACCCTGGCGAGTTCCCGTTCAGTTTCCTGGCCGCCTTCGGCAACAAGGAGGCGACCGTCAAGCGCCTCCGCACTGGCAACACGAACAAGTCGGATGTCGGCGGAGTCCTCCAGCGCAGCAACATCCACATCGCCGTCGCCGATCCCGGTCAGACCGTCGAGGTCCTGGCCCGCCTCAAGGCCAGCCCGCTGACTGATCGCCAGAAGGCCAAATTCATTCTGGCCACCGACGGCGCTCAGGTGGAGGCTGAGGAAATCGGTTCCGGCGAGGTCCTGTCTTGCCGCTTCGATGAACTGGGCAACAACTTCGGCTTCTTCTTGCCCCTCGCCGGCATCTCGACCGTCGCCGAGGTCAAGAACAACCCGATCGACATCAAGGCGACCTCGCGCCTGAACCGCCTCTACGTCCAGCTCCTGAAAGACAACGCCGACTGGAGCAGCGCTGACAAGCGTGGCGACCTGAACCGCTTCATGGCGCGCATGATCTTCTGCTTCTTCGCAGAGGACACGGGCATCTTCCAAGGCGACGACCTCTTCACCTCGACCGTCCAAACCATGACCGAGGCCGACGGCTCGAACACCCGCGACGTCCTGCTGCGTCTCTTCGGCGCGATGAATACCAGGGCGCCCGACGGCGGCGCCCGTCCGGGCTTTCCCTCCTGGGCCGACAAGTTTCCCTATGTGAATGGAGGTCTCTTCGCCGACGACATTGGCTGTCCCACATTCTCGCGCACGTCCCGCGCCTACCTGCTGCGCGCGGGTGAGCTCGATTGGAGAACCATCAACCCGGATATTTTTGGATCTATGATCCAAGCTGTCGCGGACAAGGATGAACGCGGTGAGCTGGGGATGCACTACACCTCAGTCCCGAACATCCAGAAGGTGCTGGACCCGCTCTTCCTCGACGATCTGCGCGAGCAACTGGAAGCGGCGGAAACGAACAAACGCCAGCTCTTCAATCTGCGCCAGCGGCTGTCGCGCGTCCGAGTCTTCGACCCGGCCTGCGGATCGGGGAACTTCCTGGTCATCGCCTACATCCGCATGCGCGAGATCGAGGACGAGATCATGCGCCGCCGGGGTGAGGCGCTGGAACGATCGGCCATCTCTCTAACCCAGTTCTTCGGGATCGAGATCAAAAGCTTCGCCGCGGAGATCGCCCGCCTGTCGCTGCTGATCGCTGAGTTTCAGTGCGACGTCCGCTTCATCGGTCAGACAGAGGCGCGGGCGCTCGTCCTGCCGCTCCACGCCACTGGGACCATCGTAACGGGCAATGCGCTGCGGATCGACTGGGCGGAGGTCTGCCCGCCGGTGACGGTCGAACCCGAGGAGCAGGATTTGGGCGGACCGACGGGACGGCTGAACTTGGAGGGCCGCAGTGAGGAGTGGGAGACGTATATTTGCGGAAATCCGCCATATTTGGGCGGTAAGAAGCAAACAGCCGATCAGAAGAAGGACATGGCGCAGGTTTTCGGAAAAGCGATAAACTACAAGAACCTCGACTACGTCACAGCATTTCTCTGGGTCGCGTTGCAGAATATAGGAGCTCACGGCGCCTTCGCGCTTGTTTCGACCAGTTCAATAAATCAAGGAACGCACGTTCCTGGATTTTGGAAGTTCATGCAGGATAAGGGCGCAATCATCGTATTTGCGCATCTTCCGTTCAAATGGTCTAACAATGCGAAGAACAATGCCGGTGTTTACTGCAATATTGTAGGCGTTAGCAAGGATAGGAAGAGGGATCGATTTCTGTTCGAAGGCTCGGTTCGTCAGACCGCAACTAACATCAACGCTTACCTTGCTCCAACCGACGACGTTATCGTTGAGAAAAGAAGTTCACCAATCAGCACGATATCCCCAATGATAACAGGAAATGCCGCATACGATCAGGGACACTTGTTTCTTGATGCAGATGAACGGGCGTCTCTACTTAGAAACGCGCCGGCTGCCAAATCATTCATACGGCGCGTCTCAGGCACAGAAGAGTTCACAGACGGAAAACTAAGGTGGTGTATTTGGATTACCCGAGACAATGTTGAAGAAGCCAAAAAGATTCCAGAAATCCGATTGAGGATTGAGGCAGTTGAGGAATATCGATCCGGTGGTGGTGAGGTCGCTCGAAGCATCGCGCATATTCCCTACCGTTTCCGGTATCAAAATCGCTCTCAGGGCTACCAGATAATCGTGCCGCAACGCTCTCGGGTTGATCGTGTGAATTACCCTGTCGGCTATGAGGGGCCGGAAATTGTCTATACTCACCTTGCCTACGCTATATACAACGCTGAACTCATCGACTTGGCGGTCTTGAGCTCCAGGCTCCATTTGCAATGGGCAGCTGCTACTTCTGGTCGGCATGGGGACAACCTCCGTTACTCTGCAAATCTGGCTTGGAACACTCTCCCAGTTCCGAAGCTTACCGAGACCGACAAGGCCAACCTCACCCGATGTGCCGAGGACATCTTGCTCGCCCGCGAGGCGCACTTCCCCGCCACTATCGCCGAGCTCTACGATCCCGAGAAGATGCCCGACGACCTCCGCGCCGCCCATGACCGCAACGACGAAACCCTCGAACGCATCTACATCGGCCGCCGCTTTCGCAACGACACCGAACGCCTCGAGAAACTTTTTGACATGTATACCAAGATGACTGCGAAGAAGGAGAAGGCATCTTGAATGAGGCGATTATCGGATTCGCCGGCGTCCTCGTTGGTAGTTTCATCACTGTCTTTAAGGACCTATGGACCTCTTACCGCGAGCGCTACAAAGAAGGCTCATACTCGGCAATCCGTCTGATAAGTATTCTTGAAGCTTACGCGGACCGATGCATCGACATCGTTTACGATGACGGAACGGCCTATGGCCGGCCAGCCGGGAGGGCGGACAACGGCGAAGAATATGCCGAGGCGCAAGAAGAGACACCAAGTCCACTGGATTTTCCGGACGATATCGTATGGCGTAGTCTTGATGAGGGTATTGTGCATCGAATTGTTGCCCTTCCAAACAAAGCAAGGCGGACGAACCGCTACATTGGTATGTCCGTCGAAGGTGCTTCGCCACCTTATTACGAAGACTATTTCGACGCACGTCAGGAAGGATATGCACGGCTGGGTGCTGAAGCCCTTGAGATTGTTGGGGAGCTGCGCAGAAGATTTCGGATCTCCGCAAACAGTGGAATACACATGACAACGGAATGGGACCCTGCCGCCTTTCTTGGGAAGACGATACAGAAGTTCGACACGGAGAGAGCTGAGCTTGACGCGTGGCGCGCCGAGAAAGCTAAGGAGGTGGCCACGTGATATCGCCGCGAGAGGCTATCGACCGAGGCCAGGTCTGGCTGCGCCCGTTCGGCCATTTCGCTCCGGATGAGCAAGGCTACATGGGGTTTCCGTCCGAAGAGATCCGCGATCGGTTCCTCGATGAGATTGAGGATGGCGCACTTGTTGTTGTCTGGATCAGACAGCAAGACGGTCATCCCGATTGGAAAGGGCGCTTCTGTGGAATCCTTCGCCTTGAACGAAAGCCGGTTCTTGCGACAGACTACAGCAACGCCGCCGGTGAACAGCAGCGCCGTGCCAATGATAGCGAATACCTTCACGCTGTGCCGGTCGTTCAGGCCTGGGAAGCCGATCCGTCGCGCCGCGCCATGATGAAAGGCATCATTCCCAGCCTTTGGCCCAACTACACACGGACGATGGGGACGCAGTCAAAGAAAATGCCGTCAAGTGAGATTCCCAATGTCCTCCCGAGAATGATCCGCGAAGTCAGCGTCTTTGGCCGTCCGCCGGTCGCATCGGTCCCTTTCAAAAAAGCCGAGAGCATCTTCAAATGATTGACCACGTGAAGACCGCCCCTTCTGTCTCGGTCCAGTATGGCGCGACCGGCGCCTCGAAGAAATCGAATGAGCTCGGCATGCGTGCCATGCAGGAGCGCGCTTACCAGATGCGCGGTGAGCAGTATCTGCTGATCAAGTCGCCCCCCGCATCGGGCAAGTCCCGCGCCCTCATGTTCATCGCCCTCGACAAGCTGGCGAACCAAGGCTTGCAACAGGCGATCATCGTGGTGCCAGAGCGTTCCATCGGAGCCTCATTCAAGGACACTCCGCTGTCGCGCCATGGGTTCTGGGCGGACTGGACCGTGGCGCCGCAGTGGAACCTCTGCAATGCCCCCGGGGCAGACGATCCGCAGGTCGCGAAGGGCAAGGTGGCTGCCGTCCGTGCGTTTCTGGAGAGCCATGACAAGGTCCTCGTCTGCACCCACGCCACTTTCCGTTTCGCCGTGGACGAGATGGGCGTGGAAGCTTTCGATGATCGCCTGATTGCGGTGGACGAATTTCATCATGTCAGTGCCAATCCCGATAACAAACTTGGCGCGCACCTTCGGGCCTTCATGGCACGGGACCGCGTCCACGTCGTAGCGATGACCGGCAGCTACTTCCGGGGCGATGCCGAAGCCGTGCTCATGCCGGAGGACGAGGCGCGGTTCGAGACCGTAACCTATACCTACTACGAGCAGCTGAACGGCTACGATTACCTAAAGTCCCTCGATATCGGCTACTACTTCTATTCCGGCCGCTACATCGATGCGATTTCCGAGGTGCTGGACCCGGATCGCAAGACGATCGTCCACATCCCGAATGTGAACGCCCGAGAGAGCCTGGGCGACAAGGTCCGCGAGGCCGAAGACGTCATGCAAGCCCTCGGAACATGGAAAGGCACCGACCCCGCGACCGGGTTTCAGCTTGTCGAGCGATCGGATGGCCGGGTTCTGAAGGTGGCGGACCTTGTCGACGATGATGGGGCGCGCCGCGACCGGGTCATCGGCTCCCTGAAAAATCCAGCCCATGCCGATGACCGCGATCATGTGGACATCATTCTTGCGCTCGGTATGGCCAAGGAAGGGTTCGACTGGATCTGGTGCGAACACGCACTCACGGTGGGCTATCGCTCGTCGCTGACCGAGATCGTCCAGATCATCGGGCGCGCAACACGCGATGCCCCAGGGAAGGCCAAAGCACAGTTCACGAACCTCATCGCCGAGCCGGACGCGTCGGAAGAGACGGTGAACGAGGCCGTCAACGACACGTTGAAGGCCATCGCGGCAAGCCTTCTCATGGAGCAGGTGCTGGCTCCCAAATTCACTTTCACACCCAAGGCGTCGGGCAGGAAAGAAGGGTTTGACTACGGCGAAAGCGGTTACGAGGACGGTAAGACCAATGTCGGCTTCAACGAGGCGACTGGTCAATTCCATATGGAGATCTCCGGTCTCGTTCCGCCGAAGAGCGACGAGGCCAAACGCATCTGTGAGCGGGACATCAACGAGGTCCTTGCGGCCTTCGTCCAGGACCGACAGACGGTCGAGCGTGGTGTCTTCGACGAGGAGACTCCGGCAGAAGATCTCACTCAGTTGAAGATGGGTCGCATCGTCGCCGATAAGTATCCCGAACTGTCTGACGAGGATCGGGAGGCAGTGCGCCAACATGCCGTCGCCGCGATCGCGATGACGCAGCAGGGGAAGAAGAATGCTCCTGCCCATGAGCCTGGAGACGAGCCGAAAGCGAACACCGCGTTAATCGACGGTGTGAGGCGATACGTGACGGACGTGAAAGAACTCGAGATCGATCTCATCGACCGGATCAACCCTTTCCAGACCGCCCGCGCCATTCTCGCGAAGTCCATGGACGAAGGAACGCTCAAAGAGGTCGCCGCCATCATCGCGAAGAAGCGCATCAACCTGACCTACGAAGAAGCACGGATGCTCGCCGAGCGCGCCGTGCGCTTCAAGCAGGAGCGCGGCCGCCTCCCATCCATCACGTCGACGGATGCGTGGGAGCGCCAGATGGCCGAGGGTGTAGCTTTCCTCCAGCGCAAGGCGGCGGCAAATGGCTGAACGATCTGATCTCGACATTCTCGCAGACCTGGGCGTCGATCCGATCGAGAAAAAGACGATCGGGACCAACCCGCGTGAAGCGCGGATCATAGCTGGATTCGAGGACATTCAGAAATTTGTCGAAGACCACGGGCGTCCGCCGCAACACGGTGCAGACCGAGATATCTTCGAGCGTCTCTATGCTGTGCGTCTCGACCGACTTCGCGACCAAGCCGATTGCAAGGCTCTTCTCGGCGAGATGGATACCCAGGGTCTCCTTTCATTCGAGCGGGAAGAGGGCACCGATCAGACCGACGCATCAGAGCTCGACGATGATGATCTGCTCGCATCTCTGGGCGTCGGAGCCGCGGATGAATCAGGTCTCACAGACCTGAAGCACGTGCGATCGCATGCCGAAAGGCGCGCCGCTCTCGAAGACATCGCAAGCCGCCAGACATGTCAGGACTTCGATCAGTTCGAGCCTCTGTTCGAGGCAGTCAGAAGCGACATCGCGGAGGGCGTGCGGCAGACGCTGAAGTTTGAGCGTAAGTCTGAGATCGAACCGGGGCGCTTCTTCATCGTGGACGGCATGACAGCCTACGTTGCCCATGCCGGCGATTTCTTTACGAACGAGTCCGGCAATCGCGACAGCCGCCTTCGAGTCATTTTCGACAACGGGACCGAGAGTAACCTGCTTGCCCGGTCTCTCCAGAAGGCCCTGACCCAAGACCCGTCAGGGCGGCGGATAACAGATCCCGATGCGGGTCCCTTGTTCAACAATTCGGTTGAAGGCGGTGGAAGCGAAACGGGCACCATCTACGTCCTGCGCAGCCTCTCCGATCATCCAACTGTCGCCGCGAATAGGGAGGTGATTCACAAGATCGGTGTGACGGGCGGCCAGGTGGAGCGGCGGTGCGCAAATGCTGCGAAGGAGCCGACGTTCCTCATGGCGGATGTCGAGCTTGTCGCCAAGTTCGAGCTCATCGACATCAACCGGGTTGCGCTCGAAAACCTCTTGCATCGCTTCTTCGCACCAGGCCGCCTCGACATCACGATCCAAGATCGCTTCGGGACGCCCGTGCATCCCAGAGAGTGGTTCATCGTCCCCGTGGACGTCGTCCATGAAGCCGTCGAGCTACTTCAGGATAAATCGCTGCATCGGTATGAATATCGCCCCGAGCAGGGAAAAATCATGCGTCGCCCTGGGGTGGCTTGACCAAGTCAGTCTCGGCGAATGGTAGGTTCCCGGTGGCCGCAACTGGTTCCGAGACTTCTGTGGGGCTGCCATCATCAGATGGGGAACGCTCCGCCAGTCCCAGGAACTTCCGTTCTGTTTTGCTCTCGATGTGCGAGTGAACCCTACGCAAGCTTTTCTCTCGTTGGTCCTTGGAGAGTGTCTCGAGGGCGGCCAAATACGCCTTCCCATAAATGAAGTTCCGGCGCTTATCTTCTTCCTTCCTCTTCTTCCCCGCCTGAGCCTCCAAATCTCTCAGTTGCTGTTGGGTCTGCGAGATCTTCGCCTTCTTGCGCGCGATCTCTTCATCGATTTTGTTCATGTGTTGAGCCTCATTTCGGTGCTTCGGTCCAAGGGAGGTCGTTCCCGTTTGTTCGGCTCGCTCCATTACGAGCCGGAAAAATTCCACCCGGCGGGCTCGCCCGCCGGTCCCTGAGACGAAGTCGAAGGGCGCAGTTACGCAAACCGGGGGTTTGCCGCGCGCCTGCCGCGGGCTTTTAGGAAGCGGAGATCGGCCACGGGCCCGATCTTCGCTTCATGGAACCTCAACGCCTTCATCCTGCGAGCCATTGCCCGCTTCACGTGTTTTCGCGGTCCGATGGGCGCTCGTCCGTCAAGGCTGCCGCCTATGCCGCGCGAACCCGGATGACCGACCATCGAACTGGTCTCGTCCATAATTACAGCCGTCTGCCGGGCCTTCTCGACGAGGACCTCGTCAACTGGGAAGGCACAGCGGAACAGCTGTGGAATGCGGCCGAGGCAAGTGAGACCCGGATCAATGCGCGCGTCGGTCGTGAACTGCGTCCAGCGCTGCCCGTCGAGCTGCCGCTCGACGAACAGCGCCGGCTTGTTCATGGATTTTGCTGTTGGCTGAAGGACCAACATCAGATTGCTGCGCACTGGGTCATCCACGCACCGAACTTTCACGCCCCCGACACGGGCAAGCAGCTATGGAAGGCCAGTAACACGGATGCTGGCAAAGAAGCGTATAAGAAAGCCCTTCTCGATCCGAGCCTTACGAATTTGAATTTCCACGCTCACATCCGATGGACGGTCAGACGGGTGGACAAAGAGACGGGCACTTTCGGTGAGAAGACGCGCGAGTTCGACCGCACGAACCCGCGAGAACTCAGCGCGGAGGAACGTCGCGATGGGCTGGAGCCCGAAGAGAAGATCGTCGGCCGTGACGTGGTCAAGAACATCCGAAGCGAATGGGAGAAACGAACCAACGCGGCTCTGAAGAGGATCGGCTCCTCAGCACGGATCGATCTGCGCTCCTACGAGGCCATGGCAGCGGCGGGGGACGCGCCGGATGGGATGGAAGCACAGGAACACTTGGGGCCTCGCAACAGCGCAAAGGCGCGAGCGGCAGAACATCCTGTCGACCCGGTCATGCCGATGGCCGCAGTCCGGAATGCCGAGAAAAAACTGCGAAACGAGAGGCGATGGAAGTCGTGGCTGGAGCTTCGCAACCTGGAGCGGGAGAAATCGAGGCTCGAGAACGAGGGGGCCCGGATCGCGGCTGATCGTGAACGCGACCGAAAGGAGCGCGCTCGAAAGGAAAAGGTAAAAGTCGCAGCGGCCACAACACTGGCGGAAGCGGAAGTCGCTCTTGTCGAGGCGCAGTCGGTCGACATCCCGCTGGCCGGGATATCGTTCGAAGAGATTATTGAATGGGCGCAGTCGGGAAGTCCGACCCCCGCCGACCACGAAGAGTTCGACAGCGGGATCGATCCAGAGACATATGAAAACCCAGATACAATCGAAGCGCCGCGCGAGGAACTCAGGGTAGTCAGAAAGTCGAAAGGCATGGTGCGGGGGAGGACTGGGTAGATACTGTCCCCCCACGCCAGGTGCAGTTCTCGGCTCACCACCCTTTCATGTCTCGATAGGCGATCAGGATACGGTCGTCCTCGCAGCGGTTGTCGTATGTGTAATACGTGTCGATCCACCAGCCGTTAGCTTTCCGGTCTTCGGACCACAACTGGGCGGCGCGGCGCTCGTCTGAGAGCGACTTCTGACACCGCTCCAAGAATGACATGTTGTGTGAAGTTGCTTCGACGCGTCCATGGTGAGACTCGCGCTCACGGAGCCCAATTTCCTGCTCCGCAAGAAGTGAGCGCAAGACTTCGCTGACCGTGCCGCAATCGTAAGAGTAGCGAAGAATTTCGGCTGGGGTCCGAGAGCGCATGTTACTCGCCACCTGAAGATCCTCGTCGGTCCATTTGATCATTTCTCGAAGCCCGTGGCTTTTCCGGTATTCAACCTCCAAGTAAATCAGATATTCTGCCAGAGCGGGCATTACCCTCCGAACAGCCATGTCTGCCGGTCCGAACATCGGCACGTCAGCCTCAAAGCCGTGCGGAGTGAACTTCTGTCCGGGCTTCGAAAGCAGGCGCGTATCGAACTCTTTGACCGCGCCTCTCTTTGTGAGTGTCATGCTGAAGAAGGTGGGATGCGTTCCGTCCCGCCCGCCCCAAACCCGCGCGCGGTTTCGAAAGTCCGCGAACGTGAGACGTTCGGTCTCTCGATGAACGCTGGCGACGGCAGACGTCAGTTTCTTTTGAACGCTTGCGGGGATGTGGATGCCGGTGGTGATCATGTTCGCTCCGTGATCTGGTTCAACGTGGTGATCAGGATCTCGGACCGTTCGGTTCGACCGCAAAACTCGTGGCCGAAATAATTCGACAGGCACATCGGTAGCGAGGAGAGGGGTGTCCCCTCTCCACTCCCCAGTGCGACGGAGCGCGGCTAACGCGAAGAGTGTCTCCGGGACGACCCGGTTCCTCTTGGCGAGAACCGGGTCGTCCCCGAGACACAAGAGATGGGATTGAAGATCGTGGAGCGCCGCATTTGACCCGGTGCAAGGTGAGCATCGTATCTAATCTTGCGACCCGCGAGCTTGAAGCCTGGCTCGGCAGCGCGCGGCTTTGGTCGGTCGCACCCGAAGAGCCGGGGAGTGCGGATGAGGTCGCCGAATTCTTCACGGTCACTCTGATCCGGCTCTTCGCGGTCGTAGACGGCATGTCCGCTCACGAGCAGATGGAGCTTCTCTCCAGGGTGTCCGGGACCGCGTCCGACGACATTCCGCCAGGTGACGTTCTCGGCGCCTTCCCCGGGTGAAGAAGACGGATTGACTGGCGGATTCTGAAACCAGCACCCACGGCAGCCGAAAGGTGGCGAAACGTGAGTATGCACAGGCGAGCGATGGGTCTCTCAGTGTCGGCTCCTCCGGGTGAAAGCCGACACTGAGAGACGCTCCACGTGGCCCAAACGAAGACGACAATGGTGTTCGAACACCGCTTGACCCGGACATCGATCCGGAAACCCCCGAAATCGGGAGATAACATGTTCGACACTACCCCAAACGCCGTGCAATTCGGCACTGTCCCCGCGAACCCACTCGACGAGCTGCGCTCGTTCGCAGTCGAGTATCAGGACGCAATGCTCGATGCGGCCAGCCTCCTCGGCGGCAGCGCCGGTATTAAGCTCGCGCAGACCGCCCTCGATGGATTGGCGGAGCGCGGCGGGCCTTCGCGGCGCACGATGCAGGCGCTCGACGAGTTTATGGACCTGCTCATGCTGGAGCACGTCCACGATCCTTCCCGGATCGAAGCGGAACTCTTCGCGGCGATCGACCCTGCCAGCGCTTGCGTCGAGGAGCTCTGCCTACTGGCGGATCAGCTCAACGATCGGCTCGAGGCGTGCCGCGAGGCCGGCGTGGGCGAGGGCGAAAGCGATCGCAGGGCTGCGGCATGAGCATGAGATTTGGCACGCTGCCCCGCCTTTCCGATCTCGTCGAAGGGGCGGAGATCACACCCGATATGATCGTGCGGCTCGCGGCGCTGGCGCTCATGCAAGCGCACATTGTCGCGGAAGAGCTGCATGACATCGTCATCCCGCTCCTGCCACCGGCACGCAGATCACACGCCGCCAGCATCGTGCGTCGCATCGAACGCGGCGCCGTCCTGGAAGAAGAGGCTTTGCACGACGTCGAGACCTTCAACGCAGCGCTCTCTCTACAGATCGAGGCGGGCACGCAGGTCTACTGGCAGGGAGACGACAACCACGTGCGCGGCGGATACGAAGCCGTCTATCGCGAGCCAGAGGCCCGTCAGCTTGCTGAGGTTGCCGGCGAGCTTGCACTGCTCGCTGACATGATCCTTGCCGCGCTCTCTGCCGCCCGCGCGGTGCGCGAAGCGGCTGCTCTGATCGACGGCTGATAAGAGTCGGCGCCCGGCCTCCGGGCGCCGCTCGCTTGAGGGTCGTGAGGACCCGCACCTGCGGCCGGATCACCGCGGGCAAGGCGTGCCGGAACCGCTCCGACTGCTGCCACCATCGGCACGCCATTGACCATCTGGACCAAGAGTCGATCGCTGGACCGGGGCCAGAATTCGGAGGACGGCACCCGCCGAGGTTTCACGCCGCATCAAGCACACTGGTTGGCCACGCTGAGCGATTGTTCCGCATCGTTGACGAAGTCACGTCAGCGTTGACAACGCCGCCTGCGAAGCTTCCGCGATGGCGGCAGCAAGCGCGTTACGCCAAGGCACACGCTCAACCGCTTGGCACTAAGCTGTAGTGGCAGCCGACCGCCCTTTCTTCTGTTTGATGAGGAGGGTGCAGTCTCCGCAAGGCTGGCCGCGAAAAAAACTTCGTTGAGTTTTTCCGGCCTGCGGCAATCGACTCAACATTCCGGACACGCCGCCCCGACTGCCGGTCGGGATAAACAGCATCGCCGGACGAGATCGCGCCATGAAAGCACAAAATTGGACAGATTGGGCTGTTGAGCCCCTGAACCAACAGGGAGCAGCCCGCGCGATCGGTCACTGTGACCGTGCTTTTCTTGACCTGCTGAAGGCGCTGGACGCGGCAAACATCGACCACTGCGACATGCGTGGCGCTCGCCGGGTCTTCTACCCAGAACACATCCAAGCAATTCGTGAATTCCTGAAATGCCCGAACCTCAAAACGCCTACGATCCGACGTGGAACGAAGAAGCCGGTCGCTGGACCGTCTCCTTCTCCGTCCGCGGGAAACGATTTCGACGCCGCCTGCGCGAGATTCCAAAAACCAACAAAACCCTCGCAAGCCGCGTAGCCAAGGGCCTCTACGAGGAGGCTTGGGCCGAGGCACTGACCCCGGTGCCCGCCGAACCGACGACGCCGGCGGCCGAGCCATTCATCGTGGCTGCGGGCCGCTACATCGATAAAGGGCACGAGGCGCGTTTTGTAGAACGCATTGCTCGGTCCATTGTCGCTGATGCAGAGATACCAAGCGACATCTCCATCGATGATATCGATGACGAGGTGATGCAGCGTCTGAGGAAAGTCTTATATGCGGAAGCGGCCGATCAGACCGTTCACCGACAGCTCATCACGCCAGTAAAGGCCGTCATCAAGTTCGCCAAAACACCTTGGCAGGAAACCAAGGTCAAGGTGCGCGATGTTCCTCGGACACGATGGCTGACGCCCGAAGAGGCTGAGCAACTGCTCGTTGCAGCAAGCTGCGAAGAAGTCGTCGGACGATGGGACCCGCGCCGCGAGACACTGAAGAAGATCGTTTTCATGCTCACAGGCGGCGCGGGGCCCGGCGAGATGCTCGAGGTCGAAGCTTCACATCTAAGGCCCGAGAGTGGGGAAGTCTGGATCGAAAAGGCGAAAACTGATTACCGCCCCCGTTGGGTGCATCTCCCCCCGCGCGCGTGGCAGTTGATGGGCGACCTTCCAAAAAATGGGAAGGTCTTCCTGACGCCTCAGGGCAAGCCGTATGTCATCAGAAATCGTGGCGGCGGCCAGATCAAGGGGGCCTTCGATACCGTGCGCGATGCTGCTGGTCTTGGGCCCGATGTCACGCCTTACGTCCTGCGCCACACGTGGGCCACGTGGTTTCTCTGCCAGATCGGTATCATGGACACGCTGAAGAAGCGTGGCGGCTGGGCCAATGACCGTATGGTCGCCCGATACGTGAAGCTGGCTCCGGCCGATCTGAACAACCGTCTAATTGCCCACGGATGGGACTTCCATCCAAGAACCACGCAGGAATGGGAGTTCGGAGAACTGGTCAAGCTGTGAGAGCTTGCGCCACCCGACGCCGGGTGGCGCGCTATCAGGAAAGGACTATGGATCGATCAGGCGCAGTCACGAAGGGCGGAAAGCGGTCATTCGCTGTGCCAAGATTGAGCGACCGCTACCTCGCAGACGCTAAATATGCAGGATTGAACCCACTGAAAAAATACACAACCGGACTATTCGGCAGGTAAGTTGCCACCTTATTCTGCGTTGGTTGCATTGCATGACGCCGCGTATTCCACCAGATACTCGCCAACCGGAAGTTCGCGACCTCGCTCACCGCTATGAACGTGAACATTAAAATCAAAGGTCGTCCCGGTATTCGCCCTGATTGTAACGTCAGGCGCACTTTCCGGGCATTCTACGAGCTTTGCAATCACCTGGGGAGAACTAAACATTTCGGGAGAAAAGCGACCCGATCCCGTAAAATTTCTAACGGGCCGAGATATTGATATTCTTAGGAGCCCTGTATTCGATACAGTGTCAGCGTGAGCAGCTTGCTGAACTACACTGACCGCCGGCTCCCTTGCCAGTGAGTATTCTCTGATTTCCTCCAATACGCTTTCGTTGGCTGGCTGGCCCGAACGGTCTTGGTGTAGCTTTAAGAAATGGTCGGTATGATAAATTAACATCTTCTGCCCCGTTTCCTCGAACGCCTCCTGAAGGAGCTCAAGCCGCGGATTAAGGGTTTTGCCGCTCTTCTTTTCCCACCAATCCTCTTTAGTCTCAGAAGTGACAAGGATCATAGGAGATTTTACCTCGCTACAATGTGAAAGTATCTGCTTCCACATGAGATAGTCACCCGCGAAACCCCAGCCATCTTTGTCACCATCCATATAACCTGGCGGAACTTTATTGGCCTTCCTTCGTTCGGCCTCTTTCAGGTGATCGTCTATGTCATCCGGCTGATTTCCAATACTGCCTCCTAAAGTTCTTTCAAGGCGCTCGATAACTTCATCGGTCTTCTCGAAATCTGGGGAGTCGGTTCGCTCTTTGTTAATTCCCTCGCTAATTTTTTTGCAAGCTTCTAAAGCTTCTTTCTCCAAGCTCTCACACAGCTCTTTGGGGATGACGCGACATGCTCGAATTGCCTTCGTCGCGGCTTGGATTTCTTTTTCTAAATCAGCAACCGGCTTCTGCGCTTTGTCAAAGTCATTGGCCATATCAACAATAACTGTGCGCCGATTCTTTATGAACTCCTTTGAGGTTTGATGCGATATCCAAAACTTTCCCTTGAAACTCTCTAACGCAGCCAAAAGCGCTTCGCGCGTCTCTTTGTTGTAACGGTAGAGGTCAAGAAGAACGTTAGCGTCGGTCGTAAGGATGCCTTCGCTCCACGCAGCGTCAACATCTTTAGTCTCAAGAAAATACCAAGGAAATTTGTCGCGCATTTTGCCTCCATTCATCACAGATGAACACTGGGCCATGCAAGGACTTCATGCAAGCAGCGCCGGGACTCGTGTTACCCGAATTTGTCATGGCGATTTACTGTGTTTTTTTTGACGGCCCTGCCTCTTCGTCGCGACTATATGGGGAGGGAGCTCAAAGCTGGTTTCAGCCACGCGGGGCTGAGCCCAAACTAAGGAGCCTCCACCAAACGCGGGCACGGTTTGAGATCGAAGCGGACATGCGCGAGGATTTACATGAATGTCGCCAAAGGGCCGCAAGTGAACGTGTAGTTGCCCAGGCCAGTTCGCTGATGCGTTGCATGTTCGTTGTGGCATAGTATCTTGCGGTCATGGAACTGACATACCCAATCAATCTCGTTGGTTTTGACAGCCACGTCGAGCGCGGTGACGTTGTGACGCGCGATGGCGAGTATCTCGGCGTCTGGACATTTATTAAGGACGAAGACCACGAAACTGGTGTGATTCACTTTGTTGCGGATAGCGAAAGTGAGCCGATGTTCACTGAAAACATTCCGTTTCTGAGTAGTGGAATGCGGACCGGGATGGCTATGAGCGATCTCTGCCGCTCCATTAAAGACTGGCACGAAACTTAGACCGGGAAAACACTACTGGCCACGACTGCGGTGATGCAGGTTCGGCGGAGGACCGGTTCGGGGAAGCTGCGATTCAGCTATGGCCAATCTTGTGAATGACCGCAGAGGGCCGATAGGCACCTTGGCCGCGGGCGCTGACCGCAACATGACGCGCGGCAAACGAATCCACAAAAATTGTTTCCGTCATCGGCAAACGGCGCGATCTCCTGATCACAAGAATGGAGACCGTTATGAACTACGAGCAAACGATGACACTGAAAGAAGTCGAATACTACCTGATCGAATGGGCAGACAGTGGTGAGGAGGGGGAAGACCTCCCGGCATGCCTTGCCCATTGGGATCTGGACGAAGAGCAGCTTGAGATCATCAAGGAGGCTTGCGCGTCCCCCCAAGCGGCGGCGAGCATTGCCAATGCGATGTGGTGCATCACTGACGGGGAAGGGCTCTCGTCGATTGCAGAGGTGCTGCGGACTTACTTATGAGAATGTAGGGCTCGGAAGCGCGATACCTGTTCGTCGACTTCGATATCGGCTTGCCCCGGGTCCCACTTTGTTACCTGTTGCGCAGCAAACGTATGACTGCAATGCGGGCTGCGACCGGAGCATCGAGGCTGGCTGCTGGATGTCTTCTTTGGGCTGATCGCGACGACCCGATAGTCGGGGCGGACCTCGAACCTTTCCCGTATTTTCGGCCTGAAGCTCCGCCGGCGTGGAAACCGACCTCGCAACTGGTGTGCCATGTGACACTTGCACGTCGCGCTGTCAGGACGATCATAGCCTTCTGTCACCCAGCGCGTGGCGCCGCCAGGATCACGACGGCTCCGGCGAGGCACAGGCCTGCACCGGCAAAATCCCATACGTCAGGCCGCTGCCCCTCGACGCCCCACATCCAGAGCAGCGAAGCGGCGATATAGACGCCGCCGTAAGCCGCAAACGCCCGGCCTGCGAAACCGGCGTCGACCTGTGCGAGCAGCCAGCCAAACAGAGCAAGGGTCCCAATGCCCGGGATCAGCCAGAGGCTCGAAGTGCCGCGCCACCAAGTCCAGATGGCAAAGCATCCGGCGATCTCGGCAAGCGCTGCGAGCGGGTATACCAAGATCGCCGGCATCACGCCTCGGCCTGCCCGTGATCGGATAGGCATTCCTCGTGATCGCGCAAGACCTCAAGGATACGGCAATCCGCGACCCGATCTGCGCTGCACTCGCCGATCATCCGCTGAAGTTCGATCCTGAGCGCCTCGAGACGCGCGATGCGCGCCTCGACCTCGCGCAGCTGTTTCTGGG
>NZ_FOAI01000011.1 GCF_900109705.1 Roseivivax marinus
CTGTTCTCGGGAACACGTTGGACCACCGCATCAGGGGGGTCCCGTTTGGAAGCCGATCACCCCGCTACGGGGTTACTTTTCCACGCCTGTCCACACTCTGACAAAACGGCTTGACAGAGCTTGCGCAGTCTTTTGGCGTCGTTTGCGCACTCTTTTGGTTTTTCTGGCTGTAGACCGTCCCCTATCGCATCACCCGCATTTCGAGTGGCCGCAGCTCATGCAGGTCATGCAGCCCTCGACCATGCGCATCTCGAACTGGCCGCAGGACGGGCAGGCCTTCGGGCGCGGGCTGTCGAGGCCGACGACCGACGCGGTGGGGTCGGATTTGAGGCCCGCGCCCTCGGCGTCGAGGAAACCGGTCGCGACGAGGTGCTGCTCGATCACGCCGCCGATCGCTGCGAGGATCGAGGGGATGTACTTGCCCTTCACCCAGGCGCCCCCCCGCGGGTCGAACACCGCCTTGAGCTCCTCGACCACGAAGCTCACGTCGCCGCCGCGCCGGAACACCGCCGAGATCATCCGCGTCAGCGCCACCGTCCAGGCGAAATGCTCCATGTTCTTGGAGTTTATGAACACCTCGAAGGGCCGCCGCCGGCCGCCGACGACGATGTCGTTGATCGTCAGGTAGATCGCGTGCTCGCTGTCGGGCCATTTGAGCTTGTAGGTGTTGCCCTCGAGGGTCTGCGGCCGGTCGAGCGGCTCGGACATGTAGACGACCTCGGCGCCGTCGTCGGCCTCGTGCACCAGCACCGCCTTGTCCTCTTTCGTACCCTCGGAACTCTCCGACACGCTCAGGACCGAGCCGGTGACCTCGTTCGGGCGGTAGGTGGTGCAGCCCTTGCAGCCGGTCTCGTAGGCCTGGAGGTAGACGTCCTTGAACCGCTCGAAGCTGATGTCCTCGGGGCAGTTGATGGTCTTCGAGATCGACGAGTCGACCCATTTCTGCGCCGCGGCCTGCATCCGGACGTGATCCTCGGGCGCCAGCGTCTGGGCGTTCACGAAGTGGTCCGGCAGCGGCGCGTCGCCATGGAGCGCGCGCCACGTGGCGACGGCGTAGTCGACCACCTCTTCTTCGGTGCGGGTGCCGTCCTTCTGAAGGACCTTGCGGGTATAGGCATTGGCAAAGACCGGCTCGATCCCCGACGAGACGTTACCCGCGAACAGCGAGATCGTGCCCGTGGGCGCGATCGAGGTCAGAAGCGCGTTGCGGATGCCGTGTTCGCGCACCGCCGCGCGCACGTCTTCGTCCATCGCCTGCATGGTGCCGCTGGCGAGGTAGGCATCGGCGTCGAAGAGCGGGAAAGCGCCCTTCTCCTTCGCCAGCTCGGTGCTCGCGAGGTAGGCCGCCCGGGCGATGCGGCGCAGCCAGTCCTCGGTGCGGGCGGCGGCCTCCTCGGTGCCGTAGCGCAATCCGGCCATCGCCAGAGCGTCGGCGAGACCGGTCACGCCAAGGCCGATGCGGCGCTTGGCCTCTGCCTCGCGCGCTTGCGCCTCGAGCGGGAAACGCGAGGCGTCGACCACGTTGTCCATCATCCGCACCGCCGTGCGAACCAGTTCCTCGAGGGCCGCGTCATCGACACGCGCGTCCTCGGAGAACGGGTCCACCACCAGCCGCGCGAGGTTGATCGACCCCAGCAGGCACGCGCCGTAGGGCGGCAGCGGTTGCTCGCCGCACGGATTGGTCGCGGCGATGGTCTCGCAGTAGCTGAGGTTGTTGGCGGCGTTGATGCGGTCGATGAAGATCACGCCCGGCTCGGCGTAGTCGTAGGTCGCCCGCATGATGCGGTTCCAGAGGTCCCGCGCCGGCAGCGTGTGGTAGACCTTGCCGTCGAAGACCAGCTCCCACGACGCGTCCGCCTTCACCGCTTCCATGAATGCGTCGGTCACCAGCACCGAGAGGTTGAACATGCGCAGCCGCGCGCTGTCGGACTTGGCCGAGATGAACGCCTCGATGTCGGGATGGTCGCAACGCATGGTCGCCATCATCGCGCCCCGGCGCGAGCCCGCGGACATGATCGTTCGGCACATAGCGTCCCAGACATCCATGAACGACAGGGGGCCCGACGCGTCGGCCGCCACGCCCGCCACAGCCGCACCCTTGGGCCGGATGGTCGAGAAGTCATAACCGATGCCGCCGCCCTGCTGCATGGTCAGAGCGGCTTCCTTCAGCATGTCGAAGATGCCCGCCATCGTGTCGGGGATGGTGCCCATGACGAAGCAGTTGAAGAGCGTGACAGACCGGGCTGTGCCCGCGCCCGCGACGATGCGGCCAGCGGGCAGGAAGCGAAAATCCTCGAGCGCGGCATAGAAGCGGTCTTCCCAGGCGTCGGGATCGGCCTCGCTTTCTGCAAGCGCGCGGGCGATGCGGCGCCAGGTGTCCTCGACCGAGCGGTCGACAGGCGTGCCGTCGGCCTCTTTCAGCCGGTACTTCATGTCCCAGATTTGTTCGGCGATGGGTGCGGCGAAGCGGGTCATGGCTGATTCCCCCGATGTAAGACCATGCAATCTAGCGCGCCTCTACAACAGTTTGAAGTCAGGACGTCAAAGCCTACAATATGGGCCGTGGATGGGAAGGATTCGATGGACAAGATCTGTCATCTCGTAAAGCTCAGCGCGGGCACGGACAGCGTCGACAGCCTGACGCGCTGGCAAGCCTCGGCCGCGGCACGTGGCCCGGACGGCTATCCGCGTCACGTCACACGCATGTGGCCCAAGCGCGAATCCGAGATCGCCGGCAAGGGCTCGATCTACTGGGTCATCAAGGGCCTGATCCAGTGCCGCCAGCAGATCGTGCGGCTCGACGAGGTCACGGGCGGCGACGGTATCCGGCGCTGCGCCATCGTGCTCGACCCGACGCTGGTGCGCGTGTCCCCTGCCCCGCGCCGCCCGTTCCAGGGCTGGCGCTACCTCGATCCCTCCGAAGCCCCCGCCGACCTCCGTCCGGGGCGCGAGGCCGACGACGCGCTGCCGCCGGAACTGGCGGGCGCACTCGCCGAGATCGGGGTGATCTGAGCAATTTCCGAAGCAGTCAGCTGAGACCGCGGCAAGATGAACATGCGCCATTCCGGAACTCTCAGCGATGCCGCATTGGAAAGCCCGTGAGCCGTCCCCGGCCGGGACGCGGCTGCGCGGGCCCCTAGGGGTCCCGTCCCGGCTCTGCCGCCAGTTCAGCATATCCGGTGCGCGGGTCGTGTGGCCGGGTGAACTGCAACGCATCCGTCAGGCCGAGCACGATCTCGGCAGTCGTACGGACCGGGGAGCCGTGCAGCAGATGGCCCCCGCGCACCGCGCCCCCGGCATCGGACACCGCGACATGAAGATGCGGGCCATCGAGCGACAGCGTGCCCGACAGGCCGACGATCTCCAGCGGCCCCGTCACCATCAGGCGATCGTCGCGCCCGGCCGGGCGCAGTTCGGCACGGTCGAGCGATCCCACCGCCGCGGCGACGAAGCCAGCCGTCTCGGGCGCGTCCGCGAACGCCGCCTCCAACGCAGCGCGCAGATCCTCGCCCGGCAGCAGCCGCAGAGCGAGGAACCGTGTCGCCGCGCCCGGCCAGTCGACGCGAAGCGAGGGCGCCCCGCTCACAGTCCGCGCGGCGTGGGCCGGTCGAACACCGTGCGCCCCAGCGCCGAGGCCGCAAGGTCGACCATCAGCTGCGCCGTGCGCCCACGCTCGTCCAGCATCGGGTTCAGTTCGACCAGATCGAGCGAGGCGAGGCAGCCCGCGTCGTGGATCATCTCCATGGCGAGATGCGCCTCGCGCACCGTTGCCCCGCCCGGCACCGTGGTGCCGACCGCTGGCGCCACCGCGGGGTCGAGGAAGTCCACGTCGAGCGACACGTGCAGTAGCCCCCCCACCGCCGTGACCTCCTCGAGGAAGGCCCGCAGCGACGCGGCGATGCCGCCCTCGTCGATATCGCGCATGTCATGGCGACGGATCGACGTGGCCTCGAGCGCCGCGCGCTCGGGTCCGTCGACCGACCGCAGGCCGACAATGCAGACGCGCTCTTCGGGGACCGGGTGCGGAACTTCGGGAAACTCGGGGAAGCCAGAGCGCCCGGTGACATAGGCCAGAGGCGTGCCGTGAAGATTGCCGCTTTCGGTCGTCTCGCAGGTGTGAAAATCCGAGTGGGCGTCGAGCCACAGCACGAACAGCGGCTTGCCGACCTCGGCCGCATGCGCCGCCGCGCCGTGGACGGTGCCGAGCGACAGTGCATGATCGCCGCCCATGAAGATCGCCGTCCCCTGCCCCAGCGCCTCTTCCGCGGCGCGCGACAGCGCGCGGGTCCAGCCCACGGTCTCGGGCAAGGCCACGAGATGCGCGTCCTCCGCCACGTCGGTGGTGTCCGGCCAGACGTTGCCGAGGTCGCGAACGGTATGGCCGAGATCCGTCAGCGCCCCGCCCAGCCGCGCCGTACGGTAGGCGTCGGGCCCCATCAGGCAGCCGTTGCGGGCTTTGCCGCAGTCGACCGGTGCGCCGATCAGAAGGACGGTCTGGGATGTCATCGGGCTCTCCGTTCCGGGTCGGTGTCCCACCGGGATAGGACGCACGGGCGGAGGGGTCCAGTGCTGCGGCGGGCCTCAGCTTGGCCGGCTGCGCCCGGCCTGCCACGCGGCGATCCACAGGCCGGCCAGCACCAGCGAGGCGATGGCGTTCCAGCTGGCCATCGACAGGCCCGCCATCTGCCAGGCCACGTCGTCGCAACGCACCAGCGGCGCCGACATGATCTGGTCCATGAGCTGGTCCGTCGACAGCCCCTCGACACCGCTCGAGGTGCAGCTCGTGGGGCCTTCCCACCAGCCGCGCTCGACCCCGGTGTGGTAGAGACCGACGCCCGCCGTGGTCAGCGCCGCGAGCGCCCCCAGAAGGATCGCCCACGCCGCGCCCAGCGCCAGCGCCACGCCGCCCGCGACAACCGCCACGCCATGCGGCCAACGCTGCCAGATACACAGTTTACACGGAGGCAGATCGCCCAGGTACTGAAAGCCGAACGCGGCCAGCAACAGCGCCGCGGAGCCTCCGGCGGCAAGGGCGATCAGCAGGGTGCGGGACATGGGCAGAATTCCTTGGACGTGAGGGGCCTTACAGCACTCGCAGGACCATGAAGCCGCCCACGAGCGCCACGCAAAAGAGCGTGAACACCAGCCCGAGGCGACGCTCGATGAAATCGCGTATCGGCGGGCCGAAGACGCGCAGAAGGCCCGCGACGATGAAGAAACGCAGCGCCCGCGCGACCAGCGCGCTCAGGACAAACGGGATCAGCGGGAATGCCGACCAGCCCGACATGATGGTGATGACCTTGAACGGGAACGGCGTGACGCCGGCGATCAGGACCGCCCAGATACCGTACTCGTTGAAACGCGTGGCGAAGACCTCCATCGCGTCACCCTTGCCCAAGGCGGCGAGGATCGGCTGGCCCAGCTGCTCGTAGGCGAGCGCGCCGATGGCATATCCCGCGACGCCGCCCGCGACCGAGGCCAGCGTCGCCACCAGCGCGATCAGCCAGGCGCGTCGCGGTCGCGCCAACACCATCGGGATCATCAGCACGTCCGGGGGGATCGGAAAGAAGGAGCTTTCGATGAAGGACACGAAAGCCAGCACCCAGAGCGCCTGCGGATGCTCCGCGTAGGACAGGGTGCGGTCGTAGAGGCGTCTGAGCATGATGGGGATCCGGGTCCGGCGGCGTGCGCGGCGCCGGTTGACCATGCCCCCGCCGCCCGGTCAAGCGCCGCGGCCGTGCGAAGGGTCTGGACGTGGCCCACCGTGGCGGCTAGGACGAGGCCCGCGTGCCCGAGTGGCGGAATGGTAGACGCAGGGGATTCAAAATCCCCCGGTGGCAACACCTTGTCGGTTCGAGTCCGACCTCGGGTACCATGGCCTTCCCCGACAGAGCTGAGCAGCAATCCGCCCTGTGGGCGCGGTGGCAGCGCCCGCCACGCGCGCAAGGCCTCCCGACAACGTGCCGGGCGTGCCGTCCCGGAAGGACGGCGTGCCGGTCTGTCGGCGACCTCGTGGCAGCGTTGCCATGGCGTTTGCCGTCGTCCGTCTCGCGTTTTCGCGCGGACGATCCCGGAAGATCATGCGACTCGCTGCGAGACTGTCCGCGACGTCGGCCACTCACGAGCCCCGACAAGAAAGAAAGGCCCGGGCGCGCGGCCCGGGCCTCCGTTCTTTGACCGGTAAAAGCGTCCGGCACCGAAGTAGCGGACCCTCCTGCGACCACGTCCTCAGGCGAGGATGAAGTCGTCGAGGCCGAGATCGGCCGCTTCGACGCCCTCGAGCGTGATGGTGTGGCCGTCGGCCTCGATGACCGCGCCGGCCTCGGTGTCGACGATCGACAGTGTGTCGAACTTCGCCTGCGCCCCGGCGCCGTCGAGGCCCCGGAGATACAGCACGTCGCTGCCGTCCTCGAAGTCGGTGATGGTGTCGGCCTCGCCGTCGTGCAGCGACCGGAACACGAACACGTCGTCACCGTCACCGCCGGTCAGGGTGTCGTCGCCGACGCCGCCATTGAGCGTGTCGTCGCCCGACCCGCCCATCAGCACGTCGTCGCGACCGCCACCGGCCACGAAGTCGTCGCCGAGGCCGCCGTCGATGGTGTCGTTACCGGCCCCGCCGCCGACGCGGTCGCGCCCACCGCCAGCGGTGATGAGGTCGGAGCCGGTGCCGCCGCCCATGTCGTCGTGTCCCTGGCCGCCGTCGACCCGATCGTCACCGTAGGAGGCACCCATCGTGTCGTTGCCGAAGGAACCCGAGAGCGCATCGTTGCCGGCCCCGCCGTTGACGATGTCGTCGCCCTCGCCGCCGTCGGCTTCGTCGTCGCCGACACCTGCGCCGATCACGTCGTTTCCGGCACCGCCGGACATGGTGTCGTTGCCGGTGCCGCCGCCCATCAGGTCATTGCCGCCACCGCCGGAGGCGACATCGTTGCCGCCGCCCGCGCCGATGTGGTCGTCGCCTTCACCGCCCTCGAGCGTGTTGTCGTCCTCGTCGCCCCAGTGATAGGTGATGCCGCGCGCCTCGAGGTAGTTCTCGTAGGCATGATCCGGCACGTTCGCGGGCAGGTCCTGGTGATGGGCCGGCACGAAACGGCCATAGCCTTCCGCCATCAGGTAGTAGACCGATCCGTCCTCGCTGGGGACGTAGACGCGGTACTGCGGCATCGGCCCGTCGGAGGCCGTGTCGACGATCAGCCCGTTCACCACCGAGAAGCTGGTGTCGTCGAGGTCTTCCTCGGACAGGCTTCCATCGTCCTCGACTTCGTACCAGGCGATCACGTTGCCGTCGTCGTCCAGTTCGAAGCGGTAAGCGTCGAGGTCGTCGCGCACACCGTCGTCGCCGGAGACCGGCGGAAGTTCGATGCCGTCGAGCTGGTCGAGCAGCGCGGCGTCGAATTCTCCTTCACCTTCGGCAACCTGGTACCAGTAGCCGGTGTCGGGGTCCTGCGCGTAGACCTTGAACTCGTCCTCGTCGGTTTCGGTCTCGACGAGGTATCCGTCGATCAGCTGGTAGGTCTCGTCGTCGATGTCCTCGGCTTCGAGTTCGCCGTCATCCTCGACTTCGAACTTGCCGGTGACGGCGCCGGTCTCGGCGTCGAACTCGAAAACGTACGCGTCGTCCTCGACCTCCACCTCGAACCCGTCATCGTCTTCGCCATCGTCCAGCGTGTCGAGCACGGCGGCGTCGAACGCGCCGTCCCCGTCGGCAACCTTGCGCCACCGGCCGCTGTCCCCGAGAGGCGCGTAGACCGCCCACTCGGGGTCGTCCCCGCCCTCGGTTTCGACAAGGTAGCCGTCGATCACCTGGTAGGACTCGTCGTCGATGTCCTCGGCCTCGAGCGCTCCACCGTCCTCGACTTCGAATTTGGCGGTCACCATGCCGTCCGCGTCGAACTCGAAGACGTAGATGTCGTCGTCTTCGTCATCTTCGCCTTCGTCGTCCACAACGGCCCCGTCTCCGAGCGTCTCGAGCACGGCAGGGTCGAACGGCCCATCGCCCTCGGCGACCTCGCGCCAGATGCCCTCGTCATCGGCCCGGGCGTAGACCTTCCACTCGGCCTCGCCGTCATCGTCCTCGTCGGTCTCGACGACGTAGCCGTCGACCAGCGTGTAGGTTTCGTCCGCGTCGATGTCGTACTCGACCAGCGTGCCGTCCTCGAGAACCTCGTAGACGTCGGTGATGACGTTCGTTTCGTCGAAGGTGAAGCTGTAAGCGTGGCTCATGCGACTTCCTGTTCATTGCCGGACCGAAAACCCGCACGCCAAGCCGCGCACGGGACCCGATACAAGGTATGCTCATTTTTAGGGCATGAGTGAGGCCGATCAATTCCTGATTGCGCGCCTCGGCGGAAAGCGGCGCGATTGGCGAGGCCCGTGCCGATGCGACCGGACGCCTGGTGGCTCAGGGTTCGACCTGCCCGCGCGAGATCGCAAGCGCCACCGCCTGGCTGCGGGTACGCGCCCGCATCTTGCGCGAGGCCGAATGGATCAGCGACCAGACCTCGAACTCGGTGATCCTCATGGTCTCGGCGATCATGTATTCCGGCAGGCCCCGGTAGACGAAGGACAGCACGTCCCTTTCGCGCGCGACGAGGCTCTGCCAGCCGGTGCCCCAGGCCCACCCCTCGTGCAGATCGTCTCCGGGCGGCAGAAGCGCGACCGCCATCATGGCGGATATGGTCGCGAATGCGCGGGCACTGCCGGGGCCGAACAGGCAATCCGGGTCGTGCTCGAATGCCACGGCCACGCATTTGCCCGATCCACCGTCTGCCCAGGTATTGGAGATCATGTAGTTATATTCGTATGCCAATACCGCATTCGACATATGGCCCGTTTTTGAGCTCTTGCCCAACGTGCGTCCCAATTGCCGGAAGTCGAAACGCTGCTCGGGCACGCAGGACAGAACACCGTCGAGAAGCGGGTCGGCAGTACCGAAGGCGTCGGCCTCGTATTCCTCGAGCCAGCGCGGATCCATCGAACTCCGGACCCAGGCGATCTCTTTGGTATCGCATTGGAAAGCCCCGGCGTTCACCGCGTTGGCACCGATCTTGCGCGCCACACGATTGATCGCCCACCATCTCTGTTCGGATGTGGCCGCCTGAGAAAGCACATCCGCGGTATCAATTATCAAATTCGTCAATCGCGACATGACACAGGGCCTCCACCGCGCCGCAAATCAGTCGATTACCGGGAAAATGTCCATGATTATTTTCAACGAATTCATACGCGAATTGAAAAGTGCGCGCATGCGGTTTTCAGGATAAATCCGAATTGCCTCGCGATGCCCCGGCGGTCGATGACGAACGCGTCACGACACCGCGATACGTCTACGCCAGGACAATACGCGCCCGGCCCTGGTCGAGGGCGCCGGGATGGTCGTCAATGCAGGGGGAGATGGTAGCGGAGGAGGGACTTGAACCCCCGACACAAGGATTATGATTCCTCTGCTCTAACCAACTGAGCTACTCCGCCAAGAGCGAGGCGCTGACTATGGCAGGCTGCCCGGACCGTCAAGCGGAAAAATCCCGGGCCGCCAGCCTTCCGGCGCGTCACTTCACGATGGCCTCGTCCTTGACGAACATGTTGGCCCAGGCCCTGTCCACCAGCTCGGGTGTCATCTTGTAGGGCAGCCCTTCGAAGTCACAGACGGCGATCATCTGGTCGATCAGAAAGACCGGCTGGTAGTTGGCGTAGACGTTGTCGATCTGCGGATACTTGGACTTCAGCAGGTGGACCAGGCTCTTCTCGCAGAGCTGCATCTTCTTCTTGCGCGCGACGAGCGCGAAGATCTTGAGGAAGTTCTCCTGGTCGGGACCGTCGATCTTGATCTTGAAGAAGATCCGGCGCAGCGCCGCCTGGTCGAAGATCTCGTTCGGGTGAAAGTTCGTTGAGAAGATCACCAGCGTGTCGAAGGGCACCTCGAACTTCTCGCCCGATTGCAGGGCGAGGATGTCCTTGGATTCCTCCAGCGGCACGATCCAGCGGTTCACCAGCTTCTGCGGCGGCTCGGCCTGGCGGCCAAGGTCGTCGACGATGAAGATGCCGCCGGTGGACTTGAGCTGCAGCGGCGCCTGGTAGGTCCGTGCGGTCGGGTTGTAGACAAGGTCGAGCATGTCCAGCGACAGCTCGCCCCCGGTGATGACCGTCGGGCGCTGGCAGAGGACATAGCGCGTATCGTAGGTGATCCGGCGACGCAGCTGGGTGCGGTCCTCTTCCTGCCCCTCGGCGGCAGAGTGCACGATGGGGTCGTACATGGTGATGACCTGACCGGCGTATTCCAGCGCGCGGGGGACGTAGATCTTGTCGCCCATGGCGTCGCGGATGCCGTTCGAGATCGAGGATTTACCGTTGCCCGGCGGGCCGTACATCAGGATCGACCGGCCCGAGCCCACGGCAGGGCCGAGATTGCGCAGGAGCGTCGGCGGCAGGATCAGGTGACCCATTGCCTCGGTCAGCTGGTCGCGCGTGATCTGCAGATTCCGGATCGACTGGCGGGCCACCTGCTCGCGGTAGACCGGCAGTGGCACCGGCATTGCGCCATAATATTCCGATTGCGCCAGCGCGTCGGCGGCGCGCGCGCGCCCCGAGTCGGTCAGCTGGTAGCCCATCTCGCCCCCGGCCTGCGACGCGCTCATGGTGCCCATGGCCTCGAGCAGCAGCTGAGAACGGGCCAGGTCCACCAGTTCCTGCGTGATCGGCACCGGCAGGCAGACGGCCTCCGACAGCTCGCGCACCGTGTTGACGTTCTTGCGGAACAGCGTCTTGAGAACGATGTCGCGCATCAGCACCGTGGACAGCTGCATCTCCTCCAGCCGTTTCGGCGGCGGCGGGCTGGTCACGTTGGTCTGCATGTTCATGCGCGGTGTCCTTCTGCGGGTCTGCTCATCGCGCACAGAGAAGCGCGGCAATGTGGCAGGCTCGCGGCCCGATCGCGAAATTTCATCGCCCATGAGGGGCCCGGCCGAGCCGGTCCCGGCCGGAAAAACCGCTACCATCCGATTGAAAACGCTCTACTTCCCTCACGTGACACAAAGGCGTCCGGCGACTTGGTTGATTCATCAGTCAATTTCGCCATCATGCGCCCATCGCTTCGAAAGTCACCAACACGGGAGACCGACATGAAGACCACGCTCACCGCCTCCGCGGCGCTTCTCGCCCTGACCGCGCCCGCATTCGCGCAGGACGCCTGCGAACAGGTGACCTTTGCCGACGTCGGCTGGACCGACATCACGGCGACCACCGCCGCCACGACCACCGTGCTCGAGGCCCTCGGCTACGAGACCGAGGTCAAAGTGCTGTCGGTGCCGGTCACGTACACCTCGATGGCCGATGGCGACATCGACGTCTTCCTCGGCAACTGGATGCCGACGATGGAGAACGACATCGCCCCCTACCGCGAGGACGGCAGCGTGGTGTCGGTGCGCACCAACCTCGAGGGCGCGAAGTACACGCTCGCGACCAACGCCGCCGGCGCGGAGCTTGGCATAACCTCGTTCGATGCCATCGCCGAGCACGCCGATGCGCTCGACGAGACGATCTACGGCATCGAGCCGGGCAATGACGGCAACCGCCTGATCCTGTCGATGATCGAGGATGAGGCGTTCGGCCTTGGCGAGTTCGACATCCGCGAAAGCTCCGAACAGGGGATGCTGGCGCAGGTCGGCCGCGCTTCCGAGCGCGACGAGCCGATCGTGTTCCTCGGGTGGGAGCCCCATCCGATGAACGCCAACTACGACCTCACCTATCTCGAGGGCGGCGACGACTACTTCGGCCCGAACCTCGGCGGCGCGACGGTGCACACGAACACCCGCGCGGACTTCGCCGAGGATTGCCCGAACGTGCAGGCGCTGCTCGAGAACCTGTCGTTCACGCTCGAGATGGAAAACGAGATCATGGGCGCGATCCTGAACGACGGCACCGACCCCGAGGAAGCCGCGGCGGCGTGGCTGTCCGAGAACACCGACATGGTCGAGGGCTGGCTCGACGGCGTGACCACCCGTGACGGCGGCGACGCGGTCGAAGCGGTCATGGGCGCGCTTCAATAAGCGGCAGACCCGGCCCGGCGCGTCCTTGCGCCGGGCCGACACGCGCGGGACGTTGCCCTAGGGTCACGTTCCGGCTTCCCGTCGTCGCAGTTCCGCGCCATGCTGACGGGGTTCATTACCCTCAGCACCGGATTTTTCAGATGTTCTTTCTTTCCCGACGGGCACGGGCCGCCCTGCCCCTCACGCTTGCCCTTTCCGCGGCCGTTCCGGCCACCGCCCAACCACTCGATGTGCCGTTCTCCACCTACTGCCCGCCCAATTCGCAGGCAGCCTGTTTCGGCGCGGCGACGGTCATGGGGCTAGACCCCAACGGGGACGGCTTCCTTGCCGTCCGCACCGGGCCGGGCTCGCAATACCCGATGATCGGCAAGGTCCATAATGGCGACCGCGTGGGCACATACGGCGCCCGAGGTCCGTGGTTCGCGATCAGCTTCGGGGCCGACGACCGGCTCGGCTGGGCGCACGGCAACTGGCTGGGCAATCACATCCCGTGATGCCCACCGGGGTCTCAGCCGATCAGGTCGCCGCCTCGGCGCTGTAAAGATGCACCCGCGCCGGCAGCCGGATGCCGTCAGGACCGATGTACCGGTCCCATTCCCCGCGCAGCGCGGCCATGATCGCGGCAAGGTCTTCAGCGGTGCCGCCGTACTCCCGCATCACGCTCGGGATCGGCCCCAGATCGGGCAGCATCCGCTCCATCGCGTCCCAGCCGTCGGGATGATGAAGCTCGGTCTCCAGCGTCTCGACCCGCGCGCCGGACAGTCCGGACCGATTAAGGATGCCCAGCACCCGATCCGGGTTCCGAAACGCCATCGGCCCCGGCGCGTCCGGGTCCGAGGGAGCCACCGCCCCCAACCGGGCCACCGCCGCCCGTCGCGGCGCGCCGAACCACGGATTGGCATCCGCCTCGGCCCAGGTCGCGAATATCATCCGGCCGCCCGGGACCAGTGACCGCGCGAGGTTGGAAAACGCGGCCACGGGATCGTCGAAGAACATGACTCCGAAGCGCGACAGCACCGTGTCGAAGCGCCCCTCGCCGAGATCGGCCACCTGCGCGTCGGCACGGAGATACTCGATCCCCTCGCCGCCCTGCGCCCGCGCGAGCTCCAGAAGCGGCTCAGAGAGGTCCAGTCCGAGGACCGCGCCATTTGGCCCCGCAGCCTCGGCCGCGGCGCGCGAGAGCGCGCCAGAGCCGCAGCCCACGTCGAGCACGCGCGCGCCCGGCCGCACAGCGGCCCGGTCGAGCAGCGCCGCGAGAATCGCCCGGTGCTGCAGCTCGAGATCCGCGTCGAGGCGCGCCCAGCGGCGGCCCATGTCGCCGCCCCAGGCCTCGGCCATGGCGGCGTTGGGTCCGGTCATGCGTCCCCGACCTTGTCCTGAGTCTTCGTGTCGAAGTCCGAAGCGTCGTGACGCTCGTGCAGCTGCATCTCGGGCTCGCCGAAGGTGCGGTTGACCATGCGGCCGCGCTGGACCGCCGGGCGCGCGTCGATCTCCTTGGCCCAGCGTTGCACGTGCTCGTAGGTGTCGACCTGCAAGAACGTGCCAGCACCGTATTGCCGCCCGAGTGCAAGCTGCCCGTACCAGGCCCAGTTCGCCATGTCGGCGATGGTGTAATCCTCGCCGGTCAGGTAGCGCCGGTCCGCGAGCGTGCGGTTCAGCACGTCGAGCTGGCGCTTCACTTCCATGGTGAACCGGTTGATCGGGTATTCCATCGGCTCCGGCGCATAGGCGTAGAAGTGCCCGAAGCCGCCGCCGAGATAGGGCGCGCTGCCCATCTGCCAGAACAACCACGACAGCATCTCGGGCCGGTTCGCCGGCGCTCCGAGGAAGCTGTCGAACTTCTCGGCGAGGTGCAGCAGGATCGCGCCCGACTCGAAGATGCGCACCGGCTCGGGGCCCGAGCGGTCCATCAGCGCCGGGATCTTCGAGTTCGGATTGACCTCAACGAAGCCCGAGCCGAACTGATCGCCCTCCTGGATGCGGATGAGCCAGGCGTCGTATTCCGCGTCGGTCACGCCGGCGGCCAGCAGTTCCTCGAAGAGAACCGTCACTTTCACGCCGTTCGGCGTCGCCAGCGAATAGAGCTGGAACGGATGCTCGCCCATCGGCAGATCGGTGTCGTGGGTCGGCCCGGCAATGGGACGGTTCAGCTTCGCCCAGGTTCCGCCGCTCTCGGCATCCCAGGTCCAGATTTCGGGGGGCGTGTAGGCCATCGAGGGGCTCCTGACGTTGTTTCGCCCGACACCCTAGCGCCGCCCGTCCCGGAGGCCAGTCCCGGCCCCCGCACCGCGCCTGTGCACGTAGCGCCGGCGCCGCGTGTTCTTGGTGGAAATATCCCGCGAGCGTAAGGGCAGAGCCCTCGATTCCGCCGACGACACCTCGCGCCGCCCTCAGCCCTTGCGCTTGTCGAGGTGCTTCTGCAAGGCGCCCGCGTTCTTCTCGCGCTTGTTCCGGTACGGGTTCTTCTGCGCCTGCCCGCGCATGACCAGCCGGATCGGGGTGCCCGGCATGTCGAAATCCGCGCGCAGCCCGTTCACGAGGTACCGCGTGTAGGCGTCCTGCATCTTGTCGGGCTGCGAGCACATGACCACGAAGTGCGGCGGACGTGTCTTGGCCTGGGTCATGTACCGCAGCTTGATCCGGCGGCCGTTGGGCGCCGGCGGCGGGTGCGCGGCGACCATGCCCTCGAGCCAGCGGTTGAGCTGCGCCGTCGGCACGCGCCGGTTCCAGACAGCATGCGCTTTCATCACCGCGGCGTGCAGCCGGTCCAGCCCGCGCCCGGTCTTGGCCGAGACCGTCACCAGCGGCGCACCGCGCAGCTGCGGCAGCAGCCGGTCGAAGGCCTCGCGCAGCGCCGCAAGCTTGGCGCCCTTGTCCTCCTCGAGGTCCCACTTGTTGACCGCGACCACCACCGCACGGCCCTCGCGCTCGGCGAGGTCGGCGATCCGCAGGTCCTGTTGCTCGAACGGGATCGCCGCGTCGAGCAGCACGATCACCACCTCGGCGAACTTCACCGCGCGCAGGCCGTCGGCCACCGAGAGCTTCTCCAGCTTTTCCTGAACCTTGGCCTTCTTCCGCATGCCGGCGGTGTCGAACACGCGCACCGGCGTGCCCTCCCAGTCGAACGGCACCGAGATCGCGTCGCGGGTGATGCCGGCCTCGGGGCCGGTCAGCAGCCGATCTTCGCCAAGAAGCCTGTTGATAAGGGTGGATTTGCCCGCGTTCGGGCGGCCCACGACGGCCACTTGCAGCGGCTTCTGCGCGGTGGGCACCGGTCCGGCCTCGTCTGCCTCCTCGGACACCGGCAGGCTCACGTCCGGCATCAACACCGGGTCGAGCTGCGCGCGTTCTGCGAAGGCCTCCGAGATCGGCAGGAGCGCGCTGTAGAGATCGGTCATGCCCTCGCCGTGCTCGGCCGACAGCGGCAGCGGCTCGCCCAGCCCCAGCCCCCAGGCCTCGGCGATCCCGGCCTCGGCGGCGCGGCCCTCGGCCTTGTTGGCGGCCAGAAGAACCTGCGCCGAGCTGCGGCGCAGAATATCGGCAAAGACCTCGTCGGTCGCGGTGATCCCCGTGCGCGCGTCCACCACGAAGAGACAGACGTCGGCCATCTCCACAGCGCGCTCGGTCAGCCGCCGCATCCGCCCGGGCAGCGAGTCGTCGTTGGCATCCTCGAGACCGGCGGTGTCGATCACGGTGAACTCGATGTCGCCGAGCCGCGCCTCGCCCTCGCGCAGGTCGCGGGTGACGCCGGGCTGGTCGTCGACCAGCGCCAGCCGTCGCCCGACGAGGCGATTGAACAGCGTGGACTTGCCCACGTTGGGCCGTCCGACGATGGCAAGGGTGAAGGACATGGGCGCACACTCCGGGCCGCGACGTGAGATCGCCCCGTTAGACTATCTCGCGCGCCGTGAAAAGCCACGAGGCCGCGGCCGCGTCGCGCCCCCTGCCCCCATGTCCGGGCCAGGACACCCCGCACTCAAGACCGCAGTGCCCATGCTCGTCCGCATCAAGCCGCGCACGGCCGGCCCGCGCGCCATCTTCTCGTTGGAAATACTCCGGGAGCGCGAGGGCAGAGCCCTCGCTTCTCCTCCTGCCAGCCCGCACCTGATCGCCTGCCGTCTCCCCGTCACAGACCCCGGCCGCCTCAGCGGAAGGCGTGCAGCACTCCGCGGGTCGAAACGACGTAGAGCGTGCCGTTGGCGACGATGGGCTGCGAGGTCGCGCCGCCCTCGATCGGCACCCGGCTCAGAAGGCGGCCGTCCTCGGGCGAGAAGCCGCGGAGCGCGCCGTCCGTGGAAGCGATCCAAATCTGCCCACCCGCAAGCACGGGTCCGTGATTGGCGAAGGAGGCGTCGCGGCGGCGCGAAGGGCGGGCCGAGGGCTTCCAGCCCGGCAGTTCCACCGACCAGACCTGCGATCCGTCGGCCGCGTTCACGCGCACCAGCCGGTTCAGGTCGGAGACGAACCACACCGAATTGCCCGCCACCAGCGGCCGGTCGAGCGCGCCCTGGTCGATGGACCAGTCGGTTTCGCCCGAGGCCAGGTCGAAGGCCACGAAGCGGCCGGCATGGTTGCCGGCATAGACCCGGCCGCCGTCGATCACGGGGTCGCCGGTGATGTCGGTGACGGTGGACAGGACACGCCCGTTGCGGCCGCCCGCGACGTTGCCGGACCACAGTTCCGTGCCGCCCTGCCGGAACGCGGTGCGCAGCGCGCCGTCGCCAAAGGCGAAGACCACGCGGTCCGAGGTCAGCGCGGGCGCTGGTGCGCCGGCGACATTGGCGATGTCGGGCACGGAATCCGTCTGCCAGCGCACGCGGCCGGTCGCCGCCTCGATGGCCCATGCCACCGATTCGCCCGAGGTCACGTAGACCATGTCGCCCAGCACGCTCGGTGCGCCGGTGCCGGTGCTCAGAAGGCGCTGGGTCCAGACCTCGTTGCCGGTGGAGGCGTCGAAGGCTGTGAGCGTGCCGAAGCCCGAGGTGACGTAGAGCCGGCCGCCCGATACCGCGAGCCCGCCACCTTGCGCCTGGAAACTGGCGTCGCGCGGCGGCGTCAGGTCGCGGGACCAGACCACCTGCCCCGAGGTCGACACCGCACTGACCCGCGCGTCCGAGGACAGCGTGTAGATGCGGGCGCCGTCGGTCACCGGCGCGGCGTCGAGACGCTGTCGCTTCACGTCGCCCTGCCCGATGTCGGCGGCCCAGACCTGCTGGAGCGGCAGCGATAGCGCGGCGTGGGTGGTGCGGGCATGAGGGCTTGCGGGGCTCTGGCCCCAGGCCGAATTGACCACCGGCCCCGGAAGACCAGCGGCCGCGGCACGGTTCGCCGGCGGTGCGGGATCGGCCTCGCGGGTCTGCAGGACGTCGCGCAGGCCCACGCGCTCGCCGGGGAGGATCACCTCGCGCTCGGAACAGGCCGCCACGACTGCCAGCGCGCCAAGGGCCGCCAGCTTGCTCAGCGTCAGGTTTGCCACGTGTCCGTCCCCGTCTTTCGCCTCGGTGTCGTGCGGCGCCGCGCGATGCGGGCCGTCTTCAGGATGCCTCGGTCTCGGGCGAGACCGTGCCGCCGAGGGCGACAATCAACTGCGCCGCGCGGGTGCGCAAGCCCTGCCGCGCCTCGGAATCGGTGACGATGGCGCGCAGCGTCTCGATCGCCGCGTCCGTCTCACCGGCCTCGATGTCGAGAAGGGCCAGCTGTTCCTGCGCAAGAAGCCGCAGCGGGCCGCCCTGCGCGAGCTGCTCGAACCCGATGCGGCGCTCCTCGGCGGAGGCGCCCTCGCGGGTCAGCGCCTTGTAGGTGGCGATCTGGCCATAGATGTCGGCGGCCTGCAGGCTGCCCACCGAGTTCAGCGTCTCGGCCACCGCGGCCGGATCGGCGCCTTCGGCTCCGGCCTGCTCGCCGGCGCGCAGAAACGCCTTCAGCGCGGCGGCACCGCCTTCGGGGGCCTCGACGTCTGCCAGTGCGGCGGCACGGGCCGCCGGGGTCTCTGCGTCGAGCGCCTCGAGCAGAGCGGAGCCGTAGGCCTGCGCCGCGGCGCGCTGGTTCGCCGCCTGGTACTCGCGCCAGGACGCGCCCGCGACGATCAGGATCACGGCCAGGATCGCGATCCAGCCGTAGCGCCGCATGTAGCCGTAAAGCCGGTCGCGGCGGACCTCTTCGCTGACCTCGTCGATGAAACTGTCGCTCTGGCTCACCGGTGTCTCCCTTGCGCGACTGCCGCCTGTCTCGTGCGCGTCTTCTTAACGAAGCCCGCCGCCGGTGCCAAGTCGCCGCGGGCGGGGCCCCGCCGGTCCGCCCCGCCGCGGCGCGGCATCCATGCTTGATCGGCATCGCGATCCGTGCCTAATCTGAACCGGTCGGTTCACCTGGTGCGGCAAACACGCCCCTTCGGCAACTGCGGGCTTGCACGCGCGCGCCCCGCGGCATCATGTGCGCCCATTAAGGAGCCCTGCCGATGCGTCTCTTCCCGATCCTGCTCGCTGTCCTCGTGGCGGCCATTCTCTACGCCGTGGTGATCGAGCGCGACCGCGTGACCGAGATGCTTGCCGGCCTGCGCCCCGCGCCAACCGAGACCGCCGAGGACGCGACCGCTTCGGAGCCCGAGATTGCCGCGCCCGAGGCCGCCGACACAGCCGCCACCCCGGCCGACGGCGCGATCCGTGTCATGGCGATGGAAAGCGCCGCGCGCGAGATCGACAGCGCGGTGATCCTGCGCGGCGAGACCGAGGCGCTGCGACAGGTGGACGTCATGGTCGAGACCACCGGCAAGGTTGTCTCGGCCCCGCTCCGCAAGGGCGCACGGGTGTCCGAAGGTGATACGCTCTGCGAGCTCGATGCCGGCACGCGCCAGATCAGCTTGGAAGAAGCGCAGGCCGCGCTGGCCGAGGCGCGGGCCTTCGTGCCCGAGGCCGAATCCCGCGTCCCCGAGGCCGAGGCGCGCGTGGCCGAGGCCGAGGCCGCGCTCGCCGAAGCGCAGATCAACGAGACCGCGGCCACGACGCTGTCGGGGTCTGGCTACGCCTCGGATACCCGCGTGGCGTCGAGCCGCGCCGCCGTGCGCAGCGCCGAGGCCGCGATTTCCAGCGCGCAGGCCGGGCTGGAGGCCGCGCGCTCGGGGCTCGAAAGCGCGCAGGCGCGCATCCGCTCGGCCGAGGCGGGCGTGGCCCGCGCCGAGGACGAGATCGCGAAGCTCGTGATCACCGCCCCCTTCGACGGCCTGCTCGAGACAGACACCGCCGAGCTGGGCGCGTTGCTCCAATCCGGCGGCATGGGCGGCGATCCCTGCGCCACCGTGCTGCAGCTCGACCCGATCAAGCTCGTGGGCTACGCCCCCGAAACCGACGTCGCGCGGGTCAGCCCCGGCGCCGCCGCCCGGGCGCAACTTGCGGACGGCACCGCCGTGGCGGGCGAGGTGAGCTTCGTGTCGCGCAGCGCCGACCCGACCACCCGTACCTTCCGCATCGAGGTCACGGTCCCGAACGACGACCTTGAGCTGTCGGCCGGTCAGACCGCAGAGATCGCGATCGAAAGCGCCGGGGTCCAAGCGCACTTGCTGCCGCAATCGGCGCTGACCCTGAACGACGACGGCGCCATGGGCGTGCGTACCATCGACGCTGACCGCACCGCGCGCTTTGTCGCGGTCGAGATCGTGCGCGACACTGCCGAGGGGCTCTGGGTCACCGGCCTGCCAGAGGCCGCGGACGTCATCACGCTCGGGCAGGAATACGTCACCGACGGCGTGCCGGTCGCGCCTTCCTTCGAACCGGTGATCCAATGACGGGTCTCGTCGACTGGGCCGCCTCCCGCGCGCGGATGGTGCTGGCCTTCATCGTGCTCTCGGTGGTCGTGGGCTCCTTCGCTTACGCGTTCCTGCCCAAGGAAGGCGAGCCCGACATCGAGATCCCCGCGCTCTTCGTGTCGGTGCCCTTCCCCGGCATCTCGGCCGAGGATTCCGAGCAGCTTCTGGTCAAGCCGATGGAGACCGAGTTGCAGGACCTCGACGGCCAGAAGGAGCTCGGCGGCACCGCGGCCGTGGGCTACGCGGGCGTCTCGATGGAATTCGAGTTCGGCTGGGACAAGACCAAGATCATGGCCGACGTGCGTGACGCGATGACCCGCGCACAGGCCAACTTCCCCGAGGGCGCCGAGCAGTATTCAATAAACGAGATCAACTTCTCGGAGTTTCCCATCGTCGTGGTGAACCTCACCGGCGCGGTGCCCGAGCGCACGATGGCCCGCATCGCCAAGGACCTGCAGGACCGGGTCGAAGGTATCGACGCCGTGCTGCAGGCCGGCATCGCGGGCAACCGCGACGAGATGCTCGAAGTGCTGATCGATCCGCTGCGGCTCGAAAGCTACAATGTCACAGCGGGCGAGCTGATCTCGGTCGTGCAGAACAACAACCAGCTCATCGCCGCGGGCGAGGTCGAGACCGCCCAGGGCGCCTTCTCGGTCAAGATCCCCTCTTCCTTCGACGACGCGGCGGACGTCTACGACCTGCCGGTGAAGGTGAACGGCGACCGCGTGGTGACGCTGGGCGACCTCGCCACCATCAACCTGACCTTCGAGGACCGCGCCGGGACCTCGCGCTTCAACGGCGAGCCGTCGCTGGCGCTGCAGGTGGTCAAGCGCAAGGGCTACAACCTGATCGACACCGTGGACGAGGTGGAGCGGGTCGTGGCGCAGGCGCAGGAGGAGTGGCCGCCCGAGCTGCGCGCCGCGGTGTCGCTGGGCACGTCCAACGACCAGAGCCGGCAGGTACAGTCGATGGTCGAGCAGCTGCAGGGCTCGGTCCTCACCGCAATCGCGCTGGTGATGATCGTGGTGCTGGCCGCGCTGGGTCTCCGTCCCGCGCTGCTGGTGGGCTTCGCGATCCCGACCTCGTTTCTGCTGTGTTTCGCATTCCTCGCGCTCATGGGCGTGTCGATCTCCAACATCGTGATGTTCGGCCTGATCCTTGCGGTGGGGATGCTGGTCGATGGCGCAATCGTGGTCGTGGAATACGCCGACAAGCGCATCGCCGAGGGCTCGGGGCCCATGCACGCCTACGTGGAGGCCGCCAAGCGCATGTTCTGGCCGGTGGTGTCGTCAACCGCCACCACGCTCTGCGCCTTCCTGCCGATGCTGTTCTGGCCCGGCGTGCCGGGCGAATTCATGGGTATGCTGCCGGTCACGCTGATCTTCGTGCTGTCGGCGTCTCTGGTCGTGGCGCTGGTCTACCTGCCGGTCATGGGCGGCGTGGTTGGCCGGGCCGAACGCTGGCTGCGCGAGCGCACCGAGGGTATCTCGCGCCTGCCGCTTCTGGCCAATCTCGCGCTCATCCCGGTCTGCGCGTTGGGGATCGCGGCCGGGGCCGGCGCGGTGCCCACGCTGGTCGAGCGTCTGATGGCGGCGTTCGGCGCGATGGACTCGGGCGATATCCTCGGATCGGTCGTGCCGACCTTCCTGGTCGTGTTTCTCTGCATCCTCGCGGGCGTCGCTCTGGTCCTTCTCTCGCTGATCGCCGCGCTCTTCCTGGCCATCACGCTCTCCGCGCTCTTCAAGCGCGTCGGCCGCGGCGTCGACGGGGCCCGCACCCGGGTGTTCGGAAAGCGCGAGGGCCGCGTCGAAAGCGGATACCGGCGCAGCCTCTTCGGCCGGCTCATCGCGCTCGTCGCAAAGAACCCGATCGGCCCGCTGGTTGCCGTGGGTGCGATCTTCGTCTTCGTGGGCACGACCTTCATCTATTACGGCGAGAACCAGAACGGCGTGGAGTTCTTCGTCGAGAGCGAGCCCGAGTTCGCCCTCGTCTACGTCAAGGCGCGCGGCAACCTGAGCCTCGGCGAGAAGGACGCGCTGGTGAAACGCGCCGAGCGCATCGTGCTGGCCCATCCCGGCGTGCAATCGGCTTTTTCCTTCGCGGGCGAGTCGGGGCTCAACAACAACACCGGCGGCGCGCAGGCCCCGAAGGATACCATCGGGCAGGTCCAGTTCGAGACCATCCCCTGGGACGACCGCGCCGGCGACGCGAGCCTCGACGGCGACCGGGTGATCGCCGAGCTGACCGAGCAACTCGACACCATTCCGGGGATCCAGACCGAGATCCTCAACCTCGCCATGGGCCCGGCCTCGGCCAAGCCGGTCCACCTGCGCATCCTCGGCGACGACTGGGACACGCTGCTGGCGGCGACCACCGAGGCGCGCGCGCGCTTCGACGCGTTGCCGGGCCTGCGCCTGATCGAGGACACCCGTCCCCTGCCCGGCATCGACTGGGAGATCGACGTCGACGTCGAAAAGGCGGGCCGCTACGGCGCGGACGTCGCGACCGTGGGCGCCATGGTGCAGCTCGTCACGCGCGGCATCCTGCTGGACACCATGCGCGTCGATAGCTCGGACGAGGAAATCGACATCCGCGTCCGCTTCCCCGAGGAGGACCGCATCCTGTCGACCCTGGACACCTTGCGCGTCCGAACCTCCGACGGGCTGGTGCCGCTGTCGAACTTCGTCACCCGGCAGCCGGTGGCGAAGCTCGCCGAGATCACGCGCACCGATCAGACCCGGTATTTCGACGTGAAGGCGGACGTGCACCCGGGCCTCGTGAAAGCCGTCGACGAGGACGACGCCATCGCGGCGGTGCTGCACCGGCAGGGCGCCGGTGGCCCCTATGGCGGCGGCGATACCGTCACCGGCCCGGAAGAGGTCTACGACGTGGTGGATCTCGAGCCCGAGGCGACGTCGGAGACGATAGAGAGCGGCCTGCGCGCGGGCGATCTTCGGCTGGTCCCCGTCACCGCAAACGAGCGTATCGCCGAGCTGACGCGCTGGCTCGAGGCGGACGAGGCCCTGCCGCCCGGCATCTCGTGGGAATGGACCGGCGACCAGGAGGAGCAGGAGGAAAGCCAGGCCTTCCTCGGCAACGCGTTCCTGGCCGCGCTGGGATTGATGTTCATCATCCTGCTGGCGCAGTTCAACTCGATCTACAACGCCGCCCTCGTGCTGCTGGCGGTGGTGCTGTCCACGGCGGGCGTTCTGATCGGGATGCTGGTGATGGGGCAGACGTTCTCGATCATCATGACGGGCACCGGGATCGTCGCGCTTGCGGGGATCGTCGTGAACAACAACATCGTGCTGATCGACACCTACCAGGAATACGAACGCTACATGCCCCGCGACGAGGCTATCGTCCGCACCGCGGAGGACCGCATTCGGCCCGTGCTCCTGACCACGATCACCACGATGGCGGGCCTTGCCCCGATGATGTTCGGCTTGTCGCTCGACTTCTTCGGCGGTGGCTACACGATCGACAGCCCCACCGCGCTCTGGTGGAAGCAACTGGCGACGGCCGTGGTCTTTGGTCTTGGCATCGCGACGGTGCTGACGCTGGTGTTCACGCCGGCGATGCTGGCGCTGCGGGTCTGGTCGGTGACCTACGCGCTCTGGATCGCACGGGCGCTGTCGGCGATGTCGCTGGGCCGGAGCAGCCGCGCCGCGCGCGACTGGGCGGTGAACCGCCGCGCGCGCCGCCTGCCCGCACCCACGATCCTCTGGGACGAGCCCGAAGACCCGGCCGAGGACACGCAGCGCGATACCCACCTGCGCGCGGCCGAGTAAGGCGGGTCGGCGCGCACCGACCCGGCACGCTCTTTTGACAGGACTTTTTTGACAGGAATTTATGTTAGCGCTATCGGTCCTGCATGACCCTGCGCGACATGCTCTTCACCGGCCTCGGCCTGCGGCTTCTGGCCGTATTCCTGCTGACCGCCATGTCGGCCGCCGTGCACGCCGCCGCCGACAGCGTGCCGGTGGGCCAGATCGTGTTCCTTCGCTCGGCAATCGCGCTTGGCCCGATCCTGATCTACATGCACCTTCGCGGCGGTATCCGTCCCCATCTACGCACGGAGCGCCCCGGCGCCCACCTCCTGCGCGGAGCGCTTGGGGGCCTGTCCGTCGGGCTGTCGTTCCTGTCGCTCGCACGTCTTCCGGTCGCCAGCGCCGAGGCTCTGTCCTTCCTGGCCCCGATCCTGTCGCTGCCTCTCGCGGCGCTGGCGCTGGGCGAACGCGTCGGGCGCTGGGCGGTGCTGGCCTGCCTTCTCGGTCTCGGGGGCACGATCCTGATGCTGTGGTCCGCGCTGGAGCTTCCCACCGACGGCGCGGCGCTCGGCGTGGCGGCTGGCCTCGGATTCGCGCTGACCATGGCGGTTGTGCGCGTGCTGGTGCGGGACATGACCCGGACCGAACCGGCCGCCTCGATCGCGTTCTCGATGGCACTGATCTCGTCGCTTCTGGCGCTCTGCACCCTGCCCTTCGGATGGGTCGTGCCGGACGCCGCAGCGTGGCGCGCGCTGGTCGCAACCGGCCTGCTCGGCGGACTCGCCGCCATCGCCGGAACCGAGGCCGCGGCCCGCGCGCCGGTCTCGACCCTCGCGCCGATCGAATACACCGGCCTCGTCTGGGCGCTTTTGTTCGATGTGGTGCTGTTCGCGACCGTCCCGGGCTGGCGGGCGGTCGCCGGCGGCGTCACGATTCTTGCCGCCGCGCTGATCGCCACGCTCGCGCCGACGGGCGCACGGCCGGGGCGCGGACGGACGCCGCCGGCCTAGTCCGCCGGGTCGCCACGCGCGCGCTCGGCGTCGGACAACCCGGACCACCACTCGGCGTAGGAGGTGTTGTTGGGATGCTTGCCGCCTTCGTCGGGCGCGCCGTCCTCCCACCAGACCGGCCCGCGCTCGCCCAGCTCGCGCTTGGCGGCATCGACGCGGTCGCGGGCCTCGCGCTCGTCGGATTCGGTCTCGGCCTGACCGACCGCGCGCCGCGCCTGCATCAGCGCCTTGACCGCCCGGCGCCGGGTGCTGTCGTCGAGGCGCGGGTCGGTCTTGCGCCAAAGCCGCCCCTTGGAGACGAAGTAGCGGCCGTCCGGCGTTTCGGGGTAGTCCTTGCGGCTCACGCCGCGTCCTCCTCGCGCTCGGCCGCCTGACGTGCCCAGAGGCCGGCATAGCGCCCGCGCCGGGCCAGAAGCTGACTGTGGGTGCCCTGTTCCACCACCTCGCCGTTCTCGAGCACCACGATCCGGTCGGCATCGGCCACGGTCGACAGGCGGTGTGCGATCATCAGCACGCTGCGCCCCTCGGCGGCGCGGGCCAGCGCCGACTGGATGCCCTGCTCGGTCTCGGTGTCGAGTGCGCTCGTGGCCTCGTCCAGAAGCAGGATCGGCGGGTCCTTCAGCAGCGTGCGCGCGATGCCCACGCGCTGCTTCTCGCCGCCCGACAGCTTGAGTCCGCGCTCGCCGACCTGGGTGTCGTAGCCCTCGGGCAGTGCGGCGATGAAGTCGTGGATCTGCGCGGCGCGGGCGGCGGCCTCGATCTCGTCCTCGGTCGCGCCCTCGCGGCCATAGGCGATGTTGTAGCGGATGGTGTCGTTGAACAGCACGGTGTCCTGCGGCACGACGCCGATCGCGTCGTGAACGCTGTCCTGAGTCACGTCGCGCAGGTCCTGCCCGTCGATACGGATCGCGCCGCCCTGCACGTCGTAGAACCGGAACAGCAGCCGCCCGATGGTCGACTTTCCCGAACCCGACGGCCCGACAAGCGCCACGCTCTCGCCGGCGCCGACACGCAGCGAGACACCCTTGAGGATCGGCCGTTCCGGATCGTAGCCGAAGCGGATGCGCTCCAACTCCACCACGCCGTCGGTCACCTTCAGGCCCGGCGCACCGGGCTTGTCGGAGACCTCGGCCGGCTGCTCCAGCAGGTCGAACATGTGACCCATGTCGACAAGGCTCTGACGGATCTCGCGGTAGACCGTGCCGAGGAAGTTCAACGGCATGGTGATCTGGATCATGTAGGCGTTGACCATGACGAAATCGCCCACGGTCAGCGCCCCAGAGGCCACGCCCGCCGCCGCCATCGCCATCACGATGACAAGGCCCGCGGTGATCAGGAACGCCTGCCCGAAGTTCAGCGCCGCCAGTGAGACCTGCGTCTTGACCGCCGCCCGCTCATAGGCGCGCATGGCTTGGTCGTAGCGTTCGGCCTCGCGGGCCTCGGCGCCGAAATACTTCACCGTCTCGAAGTTCAGCAGGCTGTCGATGGCCTTCTGGTTGGCGTCGGTATCCTGCGCGTTCATCTCGCGCCGCAGCGTCACGCGCCACTCGGTCACCTTGAAGGTGAACCAGGTGTAAAGCGCCACGGTGACCGCCACGACCACCAGGTACCAGGGGTCGAACAGGAAGAAGAGCACGATGGCGATCAGCGACAGCTCGAGGATCAACGGCCCGATCGAGAACAGCAGGAAGCGAAGCAGGAACTCCACGCCCTTCACCCCGCGTTCGATGATCCGGCTGAGCCCGCCAGTGCGCCGCGTGATGTGATAGCGCAGGCTCAGGCGATGGATGTGCGCGAAGGTCTCGAGCGCGATCTGCCGGAGCGCGCGCTGACCCACGCGACTGAAGACACCGTCACGCAGCTGCTGGAAGCCCGTGTTCATCAGGCGCGCCATGCCGTAGGCGACCGTCAGCCCGATGGCCCCGACGCCAAGCGCCCAGGCCGGCGCGACCTCGCCCTCGGTCAGTGCGTCGACCGCCGCCTTGTAGAACAGCGGCGTTGCCACGGCGATCAGCTTGGCGACGACGAGCAGCGCCAGCGAGACGACGACACGGCGCTTCACCCACGGCGCCTCGTCCGGCCAGAGATAGGGCGCAACGCGCCGGATCGTGCGCCAGCCCGAGCGCCGTTCGGCCTCGGCGGTCACGTCATCCTGTGTGGTCGTGTCAGGGGGCATCCATCCTCGGGTCTTGCCGTCTTTGGGGCGATGTAAGGCCGCGGCGCGTCAAAGGCCATACCGCGCGGGGGCCGGGATCGGTGCACGTGGCGTGTGCGGGCGCCCGACGAGCTCACGCAGAGAATAAACTTCCCCGCGTATCGCGCTGGATGTGCACGATTATCTCAGAACGGCCCGTCCTCGAGAACCCCGTCCGCCGACATCTGCGCGTAGAGCAGGCCCTCCCGCAGGCCGCGGTCCGCGACCGACAGCCGGTCGGTCGGCCAGCAGCGCAACAGCGCCTGCAGGATCGCTGCGCCGGACATGATAAGCGCCTGCCGGTCCTGCCCGATGCGTGGATCGCGCCGGCGGCCCGCGGGTCCCATTTCGAGGTACTTGCGGATCACCGCCTCGATCTGGTCCGAGGTCATCCGCAGCCCGTCCACCTTGGTCCTGTCGTATCGCTTCAGGCCGAGATGCGACGCGGCGACCGTGGTGACCGTGCCGCTGGTGCCAACGATCTGAAACCCATCACGGGTTTGCTCGTCCTTGTAAGGTGCGAATTCCGCTAGGTTTTCCTCGAAAAACCACGACATGAGCGCATAGCGCGCGGCGTCGTCCTCCACGTCCGAGAACTGGTCGCGCAGCGTGGCGACGCCCAGCGGCACCGAGATCCAGTCCACCACCTTGGCTGTCGGAAACGGGCTGTCGGCGGTATGAAACCCCGCGTGCAGCCGCATGATCGCCCGCGGCCGATCCCGGTGCGGCACGCTGGAGAGGTCGATCCAGACCAGCTCGGTCGAGCCGCCGCCGATGTCCACCACCAGAAGCTGCTCGGTCTTGGTCGACACCAGCGGCGCGCAGGAGATCACGGCGAGCCGCGCCTCTTCCTCGGGCTGGATGACCTCAAGCGCGAGGCCGGTCTCGCGTTCGACATGCTTCAGGAACGCGCGGCCGTTCTGCGCGCGGCGACAGGCCTCGGTCGAAACCAGCCGCATCCGCGACACGCCGTGGCGCCGGATCTTCTGCTGGCAGACGCGCAGCGCTGCGACCGTGCGGCCCATCGAGGCGCGCGACAGCCGTCCGGTCCGCTCGAGCCCGTGGCCGAGCTGGACCGACTTCGAAAAGCTGTCCACGACATGAAACTGACTGCCCTTCGGTTGGGCAATCAGCATGCGACAGCTGTTTGTTCCCAGGTCCAGGGCGGCATAAAGCTCACCTGGATCGGGCTTCTCGGGCGCGAGGCTCTCGACCGGCTTCGGGAAAGCGCCCGCACCGCCGGGACGCTTTGGCGCCATGTTCTGTGCGCCTTTTCCGTATCAACTTGAGATCACGATACGCTTGCGCCCAAGCCCGCGCAAGCGGGCTGGCGATCACGCCGCCGCGCGCTGGCGCAGCACCGGTCCGAGGATCTCGTAGTCCGCCGCCGTGTGCGCCTCGATCGCGCGGCGTGCCGTTTGCGAGAGGTCGGACAGCGACAGCCGCGCGGCGCTGGCGTTCCGTCGCGGCATGGAAAGGGCCATTCCGGTGCGGCGCGACAGGTCGCGGGCCAGCACGTCCATCTCGTCGGTGCGGTAGACGCGGTCGTAGGCCGACAGGTCGCGCCCGGTGAACAGCCACGCGCTGGTCGCGTGATGCTTGATCGAGGACGAGGCCGCCATGTAGTCGCCCAGCCTGCAGAAAAACGTGTCGGGATCGGGCTCGACCGGGAGGTCGGGGAAGACACCCCGCTGCATCTTCCGCGAGTGGCGCAGGTCGCCCTTCTGAAGCACCCGGTCGGTGTAGACCGACAGAAGCCGCCGGACCGGGTCGCGCACCACGGTGAACCTGAAATGGTCGCTCAGCGCCGCCCAGCGATGAGGACGAAACCGCGCCGTCGGGTAGACGCCGTGCACCGCCGTCACGTCCGTCAGGCGCGCGGCATCGACCGCCGGGTCGATCCGGGCGAGCGTCGTCTTCACAGACGAACAGCCGGCCTTGGGCACGGCCATGTAGGCGATACGCCGGTCTGTCAGCACGATTGCCAAGGGCCGTCTCCTGCGGTGTCGTGGTCGCGGAGTCCCCTGTTGCGCACCAAATCGCACCCCGAGGCGACGATCCTTGGGCAATTTTCGGGCCGCGCCTCTCCTGCGTCTTGCCGCCACCACGCCGGACCGCTACGCGCTTGGCATGACACGGGCCCTACTCTTCGACATGGACGGTACGCTGATCCACTCGGATCCGCTGCACATCGAGGTCTTCCGCGCGTTCTACGCCGAGCGCGGGCGCGAGATCGACACCGAGTACTTTCTCAAGCACATCCACGGCGGCTCGAACGCCGAGATCTTCGGGCGGGATTTTCCGGGCGAGGACGCGAAGGCGCTTGGAGACGAGAAAGAGGCACTGTTCCGCGCCCGCCTGCCCGAGCGCATGGACCCCACGCCCGGCACTCATGCGCTGCTCGACCGCGCGAAGGCCGAAGGCTGGCCGGTGGCCGTCGTCACCAACGCGCCGCGCCTGAACGCCGAGGCCATGCTCAGGACGCTCGGCCTTGCGGACCGCATCGAGACCTTGGTGATCGGTGACGAATGCGCCCGGTCGAAGCCCGACCCCACGCCCTACCGTGTGGCAATGGAGCGCGTGGGCATCGCCCCGCACCATGCCATCGCCTTCGAGGACAGCCCCTCGGGCCTGCGGTCCGCACGCAGCGCCGGGGCGAAGGTGGTGGGCGTACGCTCGTCCCTGCCCCATGACCGGCTGGTGGAGGCCGGTGCGCATCTGAGCGTGGCGGACTTCACCGACCCGCAGATCGAGGCACTGCTCAGGGACTGAACACCCGCGACGGGCACCAGCCTCAGGCCTTGGCGCCCGCCTCGGCCTTCGCTTTGGCCTTGGCCTTGCCCTCCTTGACCTTCTCGGCGAGGTCACGCGCGATGGCGAAGGCGCCCTGGATCTTGTCCTTGTCGCGGGTCCAGTCCCGACGCACCACGATCTTGTTGTCGCGCACTTTCGCCAGACCGTCCTGTGCCTTGACGAACTCGACCAGCCCCTCCGGATTGGCGAACTTGTCGTTGTGGAACTGGATCGTCGCGCCCTTCGGACCGCCGTCGAGCTTGGCGATGCCCGCGCGCTTGCACATGGCCTTGATCCGCACCACCAGCAGCAGCGTGTTCACCTCTTTCGGCAGCTTGCCGAACCGGTCGATCAGCTCGGCCGCGAAGCCCTCGAGCTCGACCTTGGTGGTCAGCTCGGACAAGCGGCGGTAAAGGCCAAGACGCACGTCGAGGTCGGGCACGTAGTCCTCGGGGATCAGCACCGGGACGCCCAGATTGATCTGCGGGGCCCACTGGTCCGCGCCGACATCCGGAATGCCCTCGGTCTCGCCCGAGCGGATCTTGGCGATCGCCTCTTCCAGCATGTTCTGGTAAAGCTCGTAGCCCACCTCGTTCATCTGGCCGGACTGTTCCTCGCCCAGGAGGTTGCCCGCCCCGCGGATGTCGAGGTCCTGGCTCGCCAGCGAGAACCCCGCCCCGAGGCTGTCGAGAGATCCCAGCACGCGCAGACGCTTCTCTGCCGCGCCGGTCAACTTGGCGCGCGGCTTGGTGGTCAGGTAGGCATAGGCGCGGGTCTTGGAGCGGCCCACGCGGCCCCGGATCTGATACAGTTGCGACAGGCCGAACATGTCCGAACGCCAGACGACCATGGTGTTCGCCGTGGGAATATCGAGACCCGACTCCACGATCGTGGTCGCCAGCAGCACGTCGTACTTGCCGTCGTAAAACGCGTTCATGCGGTCGTCGAGCTGGCCGGCCGCCATCTGGCCGTGAGCCACGACGTAGGACAGTTCGGGCAACTGCTCCTTCAGGAACTCCTCGATCTCGGGCAGGTCGGCCACGCGCGGGCAGACGAAGAAGCTTTGGCCGCCGCGATAATGCTCCCGCAGCAGTGCCTCGCGGATGGTGACGGCATCGAACTCGGAGACGTAGGTGCGGATCGACAGGCGATCGACCGGCGGAGTGCCGATGATCGACAGGTCCCGCACGCCGGTCAGCGACATCTGCAGCGTCCGCGGGATCGGCGTCGCGGTCAGGGTCAGCACGTGGACGTCCGAGCGCAGCTGCTTCAGCCGCTCCTTGTGGGTCACGCCAAAGTGCTGCTCCTCGTCCACCACCAGCAGGCCGAGGTTCTGCATCCGAACCTGCTTGGACAGCAGCGCATGGGTGCCGACGACGATATCGACGATGCCCTTGGCCAGGCCCTCGCGGGTTTTCGCGGCCTCCTTCTGGCCGGTGAAGCGCGACAGGCCGCGGACCTCCAGCGGGAAGCCGCGGAAGCGGTCCTCGAAGCTTTTCAGGTGCTGTCGCGCCAGCAGCGTGGTCGGTGCGATCACCGCGACCTGCACGCCGGACATCGCCGCGACGAAGGCCGCGCGCATGGCGACCTCGGTCTTGCCGAAGCCCACGTCGCCCACAACCAGCCGGTCCATCGGGTGGCCGGCCTGCAGATCGGCCATCACGTCCTCGATGGCGCGCAACTGGTCGTCGGTCTCTTCGTAGGGGAAGCGGGCGGCGAACGAGTCCCAGGCCCCCGGGGGCGGATCGAGGATCGGTGCCTTGCGAAGCGCCCGCTCGGCCGCGATACGGATGAGCCGGTCGGCCATCTCGCGGATGCGCTCCTTCATCCGCGCCTTCTTGGCCTGCCATGCGCCGCCGCCCAGCTTGTCGAGAAGCCCTTCCTCGTGGCCGAACTTCGACAGAAGCTCGATATTCTCCACCGGCAGGTAGAGGCGCGCGGCTTCGGCATATTCCAGAAGCAGGCACTCGTGCGCCGCGCCGGCCGCCGTGATGACCTCCATGCCCTGGAACCGGCCGACGCCGTGATCGACGTGGACCACCAGGTCGCCCGGCGTCAGAGCCTGAACTTCGGTCAGGAAGTTCTCGGCCTTCTTGCGTTTTTTCGGCTGCCGGATGAGCCGGTCGCCCAGCACGTCCTGCTCGGAGATCACCGTCAGGCGGCGCTCGCCCACAGGCCCTTCGAATCCGTGCTCCAGCGCCCAGACGGCAAGGTGCAGACCGCGCTTGCCGATCCGGGTACCATCGGAAATCGGGATCGTCTCGGACAGGCCCTCGTCCTCGATCAGGCCCGAAAGACGTTCACGCGCGCCCTCGGAGTAGGACGCGATGACGACCGGACCGGCCTCCATCTTGGCGCGAACATGATCCGCCAGAGACTTGAAAAGGCTCACGGATTCCATCTGCCGCTCGGGCGCGAAGTTGCGCCCGATGCGCCCGCCCGCGTCCACCACGCCGGGCCCCGAAGCCTGCTCGAGCGGGTGGAACCGGACCGCGCGTCGGTCTGCGACGGCGGCATCCCACGCGGCCTCGTCGAGGTAGAGCTGCCCCGGCGGCACGGGCTTGTAGACCGTGTCCGAGGTTTTGGACTTCATCGCGTGGACGCGCGTCTCGTACTGGTCGACCACGCCCTCCCACCGCGCGATGTGCTGCGGCCGGGTCTGGTCGTCGAGAGTGACCGTGGCCTCGGGCAGGTAGTCGAACAGCGTCTCCAGCCGCTCGTGAAAGAACGGCAGCCAGTGCTCCATGCCCTGATGCTTGCGGCCCGCGCTGACCGCCTCGTAAAGCGGATCATCGGTGCCCGCCGCGCCGAACTCGATGCGGTAATTCTGGCGGAAGCGGCGGATCGCGTCCTCGTCGAGGATGACTTCCGAGACCGGCGCCAGCTCCACGTGGCTCAGCTTTTCCGTGGTGCGCTGGCTGGCCGGATCGAAGCGCCGCGCCCCGTCCAGCGTGTCGCCGAACAGGTCGAGCCGGACCGGACCGCCCTCGCCCGGCGGAAAGATGTCGATGATGCCGCCGCGAATGGCGTAGTCGCCCGGCTCCATCACCGTGGGCGCCTGGCTGAAGCCCATCCGCACGAGGAAGTTGCGCAGCGCGTCCTCGTCGATACGGCTGCCCACGTCGGCGGCAAAGGCCGCCTCGCGCAGCACGTCGCGCGCCGGGATCCGCTGTGTCGCCGCGTTGAGCGTGGTCAGGAGCACGAACCGCTTCGGCATCCCGTGCACCAGCGCGGCCAGCGTCGCCATGCGCGCGGCCGAGATGTCGGGGTTCGGCGACACCCGGTCGTATGGCAGGCAATCCCAGCCCGGAAAGGTGAAGACGGGCATCTCGGGCGCGAAGAAGGATAGCGCGTCGCGCATCTGCGCGAGCCGCTTGTCGTCGCGCGCGACGTGAAGGACCGGGGCCGCTTCGGCCTCGTCGAGGACGAGCCGGGCGTCGAAACCCTCGGGCGCGCCGCCCTTGGTCACATGTGTTCGGGGAAATCGGTCTAAGGCCATGACCCGCGTCATTTGGGCCAGAGGCGGCCGTGCGTCAACTGCCGAAGGGTCCCACCGTGAGGTTCATGTACATCCCCCACATGGCGGTGACGAAGACCGAGACCATACCGATGACCTGCACGATGCGCCGGTGGCGCAGAAGCTCACCGCGGAGCGCCGCGCCTGTAGCCCCGCGTGACCGGATGCGCCGCGCCGAGCCGATAGACACCATGCCCACCACCGTCATCGGCGCGGCGAGCAGCAGCACCGCCTGCGCGAACTCCATCCAGAACACGAAGCCCAGGATCGCCAGCGAGGTCAGCGCGAAGGTCACCACGGTCACCACAGTCACGCCCGCCTCGTCGATGATCTGCAGGAGACGGTTCACGTTGATCCGCACCATGTCCTCGAGGTCCTGCTCGGCGCTGCCGCCATGGCGGCGGGCCCGCGCGACCATGTCGAAGGGCACGCCCAGAACCCAGTGACTGGTGGTCGACCACATCACGGCGAGCGCGATCCAGAACCACAGGTTCGAGAAGGACCGCATGTCGATGACCGAAAAAATCGTGCTCTGCCAGTCCACCTGATCCCCACCCTCGGCCCGGCCCGGCCTCGTATTCTGTGTTTTGAACGCCCGGAACAAAGCGTGTTCGCGGGAAATTGGCGGACTGCACACCCAAACACAAGGAAGGAGCCATCATGCCTCTGGAGTTTGCACCGCAACGCGACGTTTCGGCGACGCAGGAGGATGCTTATCCCACGCGGCACCCCGATCGCGAGACCTGGCTGGAGCGGAAAGACCCGGTTGTCTGGACGGACAAGATGCCGCCCGCACCGCTGACCCGTGGCGACATGGACAGCTTCGAGCGCGACGGCTTTCTGGTTATGCGCGACCTGTTCAGCCCCGCCGAAGTCGCGGCGCTGGTGGACCGCTCCCGCGAGCTGCGCGAAGGCGGCCGGGCCGTGGCCGGCGACGACGTGGTCACGGAGCCGGATTCGGATGCCGTGCGGACGATTTTCCGCCTCGACGAGCACGACGGCCTGATGAACGCCCTGTCGCGCGACGCGCGCATCGCGGGCATCGTGTCGCACCTGCTGGCGGACGACGTCTACCTCCATCAGTCGCGCCTGAACTACAAACCGGGCTTCACCGGCAAGGAGTTCTACTGGCATTCGGACTTCGAGACCTGGCACGCCGAGGACGGCATGCCGCGGATGCGCGCGATTTCGGCGTCGCTGCTGCTGACCGACAACCGCGCCCAGAACGGCGCGCTGATGCTGATGCCGGGCTCGCAGAACGTGTTCGTGTCCTGCCAGGGCGAGACGCCCGACGCGAACCACGAAAGCTCGCTCAAGCGCCAGGAGGTCGGCACCCCGTCGCAGGCCTCGCTCGCCGACCTTGCCGCTCAGCACGGCATCACGGACGCGGAAGGTCCTGCCGGCACGTTGATCCTGTTCGACTGCAACACGATCCACGGCTCGAACGGAAACATCACGCCGGCGCCACGCTCGAATGCGTTTTTCGTCTACAACGCCGTGTCGAACGCGCTGACCGAGCCGTTCGCGGCCTCCGGTGCGCGGCCTGATTTCCTCGCCACGCGCAACGCGCCCGAACCGATCGACATCCGCGGCGGCACGCTCGTGTAACCGCGCCCTGCCGCCACGGGGGACTGGACTTGATGGCCCCTCGGGTGCATCCCGGAGCGGACAACGACGTCCGAGGTACTCCCAGATGCAACCCGTCCAGGCCCCCTATCCGGCGACACGCCATCGTCGCGCCCGCACGACCGCCGCGCTGCGGGCCCTGACCCAAGAGGTCACTCTTTCCCCCTCCGACTTCATCTGGCCGATCTTCGTGACCGAAGGCGAAGGCGTCATGGAGCCTGTGCCGTCCATGCCGGGCGTCGTCCGCCGCTCGGTGGATATGGTGGCCGAGGCCGCACGCGAGGCGCGGTCGCTCGGGATCCCCGCGATCTGTCTCTTTCCCTACACCCCGATGGAGCGCCGCACCGCGGACTGCGCCGAGGCCTGGAACCCCGACAACCTGTCGAACCGCGCCACCCGCGCGATCAAGGACGCCGCGCCCGAGATCGCGGTAATGACCGACGTGGCGCTCGATCCCTATAACATCGACGGGCAGGACGGCTTTGTCCGCGACGGCTACGTGGTCAATGACGAGACCGTGGACGCTCTGGTCAAACAGGCCCTCAGCCAGGCCGCGGCAGGCGCCGACATCATCGGTCCGTCGGACATGATGGACGGGCGCATCGGCGCACTGCGCGCCGCGCTCGAGGCCGAGGGCCACGCCAACGTCGCGCTGCTGAGCTATTCGGCCAAATATGCCTCGGCCTTTTACGGACCGTTCCGGGATGCGGTCGGTGCGTCGGGCGCGCTCAAGGGCGACAAGGCGACCTACCAGATGAACCCGGCCAACTCCGACGAGGCGCTCCGGCTGGTGGCGCGCGACCTCGCCGAGGGCGCGGACATGGTCATGGTGAAACCCGGGATGCCCTATCTCGACATCTGCCGCCGGGTGAAGGACGCCTTTGGCACGCCGACCTTCGCCTACCAGGTCTCGGGCGAATACGCGATGCTGGCGGGCGCGGCCGAGAACGGCTGGATCGATGGCGACCGCACGATGATGGAAAGCCTGATGGCGTTCAAACGCGCGGGCTGCGACGGGGTGCTGACCTACTTCGCGCCGCGGGCGGCCCGGCTTCTGAACGGGTAGCGGTCCTTCGCCTGCCGGGGCGTCCCATCGGTGACATTCCGCCCAAGGCCATGTAGATTGTTTCACAACCGGCAGAGGAATGGCCGGGCGGCAGCATCACAGGCACGAAAGAGCGGACAGATGACAGATTGGACACGGCGGGGAGTCTTCACTTCCCTCGCGGCGGGCGCCCTGCTCGCAGGATGCAACAACGGCGTCGGCAGCCAGGGCCCCGCGCGGATCGACGCGCGCGTCGACACCACGCTGCAATCCCTCTACCGGCAGTATCCCGGCACGCAGGACCTCGCCGGCAAGTCGGCGGGCATCTTGGTGATGCCGCTGGTGACCGAGGCGGGCCTTGGGATCGGCGGCGCCTACGGCCGCGGCGCCTTGCGGGTGAACGGCGCGACGGTAGATTACTATTCGACCACGCGGGCCTCGGCGGGGCTTCAGATCGGCGCGCAGCAATACGCGCACGTGCTGTTCTTCATGACCAACGACGCGCTGATGAACTTCCGCCGCTCGCCCGGCTGGACCGGAGGTGCGAACGTGGAATACGCGATCCCCGAGGGCGGCGAGACGCTGGCGGCCGAGACGCTGACCTCGACCTCGCCGGTGATCGCGGTGATCTTCGGGCAGTCGGGCCTGCGCGCGGGCGCCACGCTCGAGGGTACCAAGTACACCCGGATCATCCCCTGATCCCGTGGCCACGCCGGACGAATTCGTCGCCGCGCAGGAGGGCTGCTGGCCCGAGGTCGTCGCCGAGCTGACGGCGGGGCGCAAGACGAGCCACTGGATCTGGTGGGTCTTTCCCCAGCTCGAGACGCTGGGCCGGTCGCCCCGCGCGCGGCATTTCGGGCTTGCGGGCGTGGGCGAGGCGCGCGCCTACCTAGCCCACCCGGTTCTTGGGCCGCGCCTGGTCGAGGTGGCGGAGCTTCTCATGCGCCACGCCGGCACCGCGCCCGAGGACATCCTCGGGGCGGTCGACGCGCTCAAGGTGCGCTCGTCGATGACGCTTTTCGAGGCCGTGCCGGGCGCCGACCCGGCCTTCGCCCGCGTGCTCGACACGTTCTACGCGGGCGATCGGTGCCCGCACACGACGGACCAGATCGGCTAGGTGCCCGCCGCCGGGGCGCGCACCCGCCCTGTCCGATCAGGCCGCCGAGATCGACCGCGCCTCGCGGATCAGGTTCAGGATGTTCTGAGCCGCGTCGGGGATGTTGGTCCCCGGCCCGAAGATCGCCTTGACCCCGGCCTTCTTGAGGAAATCGTAATCCTGCTGCGGGATCACCCCGCCGCAGATCACCAGGATGTCCTCCGCGCCCTGTTGCTTCAGCGCCTCGACGAGCTGTGGCGCCAGCGTCTTGTGGCCGGCGGCCTGGCTCGAGATGCCGATCACGTGCACGTCGTTGTCGACCGCGTCCTGCGCCGCTTCCTCGGGCGTCTGGAAGAGCGGGCCCACGTCCACGTCAAAGCCGATGTCGGCGAAGGCCGTGGCGATGACCTTGGCGCCGCGGTCGTGGCCGTCCTGCCCCATCTTGACCACCAGCATCCGCGGGCGTCGGCCTTCGTCCTCTGCGAACTGCTCGACCGATTTCTGGATCGCGGCAAAACCCTCGTCGCCCTCGTAGGCGGCGCCGTAGACGCCAGCGAGCGTCTTCACCTCGGCCCGGTGACGGCCGAAGACCTTTTCCATCGCCATCGAAATCTCTCCCACGCTGGCCCGCGCGCGGGCGGCCTCGACCGCCGCGGCGAGCAGGTTGCCGTCCTCCTTCGCGACGCGCTCCAGTTTCGAGAGCGCGGCATCGCAGGCCTTCTGGTCGCGCTCGGCGCGGATACGTTCGAGCGCGCGCACCTGCGACTCCCGCACCGCCGAGTTGTCGATGTCGCGGATGTCGAGGTCTTCTTCCTTCTCGAGCCGGTACTTGTTGACGCCGACGATCACGTCCTGGCCTCGGTCGATCATCGCCTGTCGCGTGGCCGCGGCCTCCTCGATGCGAAGCTTGGGCATTCCCGAGGCCACCGCCTTGGTCATGCCGCCGAGGTCGTCCACCTCCTCGATCAGCTCCCACGCTTTCTCGGCGAGGTCATGGGTCAGCTTCTCGACGTAGTAGGAGCCTGCCAGAGGATCGACCACGTTGGTGACCCCGGTCTCTTCCTGCAGGATCAGCTGGGTGTTGCGCGCGATGCGGGCCGAGAAGTCCGTGGGCAGCGCGATCGCCTCGTCGAGTGCGTTGGTGTGCAGCGACTGGGTGCCGCCCAGCACCGCCGACATCGCCTCGTAGGCGGTGCGGATGACGTTGTTGTAGGGATCCTGCTCGGCCAGCGACACGCCCGAGGTCTGGCAGTGCGTTCGCAGCATCTTGGAGCGCGGGTTCTGCGCGCCGAGGTCGGTCATGATCCGGTGCCACAGAAGCCGCGCCGCGCGAAGCTTGGCCGCCTCCATGAAGAAGTTCTTGCCGATCGCGAAGAAGAACGACAGCCGCCCGGCGAACTTGTCGATGTCCATGCCGCGTGCGACCGCGGTCGAGACGTATTCCTTGCCGTCTGCGAGGGTGTAGGCGAGCTCCTGCACGAGGTTCGCCCCGGCCTCCTGCATGTGGTAGCCGGAGATCGAGATCGAGTTGAACCGCGGCATCTCGGTCGAGGTGTACTCGATGATGTCCGCGATGATCCGCATCGAGGGTTCGGGCGGGTAAATGTAGGTGTTGCGGACCATGAATTCCTTGAGGATGTCGTTCTGGATGGTCCCCGAGAGCACCGACTTGTCGTGGCCCTGCTCTTCGCCTGCGACGATGAAAGAGGCGAGGATCGGGATCACCGCGCCGTTCATCGTCATCGACACCGACACCTGGTCCAGCGGGATGCCGTCGAACAGCACCTTCATGTCCTCGACCGAGTCGATGGCCACACCCGCCTTGCCCACGTCGCCGACCACGCGCGGGTGGTCGCTGTCGTAGCCGCGGTGCGTGGCGAGGTCGAAAGCGACCGACACGCCCTGCTGACCCGCCGCGAGATTGCGGCGGTAGAAGGCATTGCTTTCCTCGGCGGTCGAGAAGCCCGCGTACTGCCGGATCGTCCAGGGGCGACCGGCATACATCGTGGCCTTCACGCCGCGGGTGAACGGCTCGTCCCCGGGGATCGAGCCCAGGTGCGGCAACCCCTCCACGTCCTCGGCGGTATAGAGCGGCTGGATGTCGATGCCCTCGATCGTCTTCCAGGTCAGGTCGTCCAGCGGCCGGCCCCTGAGCTCCTTCTCAGCCAGCGCCCTCCAGTCGTCTTTGCTCATCGTCCTGTCCTCTCCTGTGCCCGACCGGCGCCGTCTGGGCGGCGATGACCGGGTCGGGGTCCTCCACGTACCGCGCGAGGCCATCCGCCCCGGCGCGCAACCAATACAGATCGTCGGCGTAGGCCTCGCGCAGGCGCGCTGCCATGTCTCCCGGCAACGGATCCCAGCGCCCCCCCCGGCTGCGGCGGAGCTGGGGGGCAACGCCAAGGGCTTCGAGCGCATCCTCCAGCGCCGCCATGTCCGGCGAACGGTTGACCCAGAATTGGCCCGCCGCCGCGCGCGGCGGCGCGGACCATCCGGTCAGCGCCGCAAGTGTCGCATCCGGCCGGTCGGCGAAGCGTTCGAACGGGATCACGACGATTTCGGTTTCGGGCAGCGCCATGGCGGCCTCGGTCACCACCTCGCGCCAGGTGCGCCGTGCGGCAGCCATCGCCGCCAGGGCCGCTGCGTCCGGCGCGGGCGCCCCGCGATCGACGAGGTAGGCCGCGAGCGAGGTCCAGTACCTGTCCTGCGCGCGGATCGCGATCACCACCCGCCGCACCGGGCCGAGCGCCTCCCCTAACCGCGCGAGCCGCAGCCCGCCGCCGGATATAGCGCACACGCCCGCAGGTTCGCCCGGGGGGTGCCGATCATGTTCTCGTCGCTGATCACCAGCGTTCGCGTGGCCGATGCCGCCTCCGACGCGCAGGCCAGCCGCACCCGCCCCCGGTCGCGCGGCCGCGCATCCCGCGACACGACGTTGTGCAGAAGTCCGGTGCGTGTCCGTTTCGGCCCCCAGACCGCGATCCTCTGCGCGGCAAGCGGTTCGGAATGCGCCGCCGCGTAACGTTGAAAGCTGGTCGAGGCGGTGCGATGCGCGCCAAGGTGCAGGGTCACGTCCATGTCCGGTCTCCGCCGAAGGGCTGTCGCCCCCTCTTTCGCAGGACCGCATAAGGAACGGCTTAACGTTAAAATTTTCGAGACCGCGACAGGACGCGCGCTCCCCGGCGGACGAATTGCGCCCTATATCCAGAGACATGAAATGCCTCGCCACAGTCCTGTTCGCCGCCGTCTTCGCCGCCACTGGAACGCTTGCCGCCGACGGCGCCCAGTCCGACGATCTGATCCAGCCGGCCGAGGGCCGCACCTTGGAAGAGTTCCATTGGATCAAACGGCCGCTCGTCGTCTTCGCGGACAATCCGGCCGATCCGTCGTATGTGCAGCAAATGCAGTATATTGCCGACCGCGAGGATGCCCTGCGCGAACGCGACGTGATCGTACTGACCGACACGTCGCCCGCCGACCGATCGGAGATCCGCGAGACGCTGCGCCCGCGGGGCTTCATGGTCGTGCTGGTCGGCAAGGACGGCAACCGCATCCTCCGCAAGCCGTTCCCGTGGTCGGTGCGCGAACTCACCCGGTCGATCGACAAGCAGCCGATCCGCCAGCAGGAGGTCCGCGACCGCCGCGCAGCCGAGTGACCCGCGCCGCCGGGATGGCGGTCGAGACATTCGGGAACGGGCGCGACGGCACGGGTCATCGGATCACTCGAACTCCATGATGACGTCGTCCACGGCGAGGCTGTCGCCCTCGCCCGCGTTGATCTTGGAGACCTTCGCCTTGCGCTCGGCGCGCAGGATGTTCTCCATCTTCATGGCCTCGACGGTCGCAAGCGCCTGGCCCTCCTGAACCTCGTCGCCCTCGCCAACGTGCAGCTTCACCACGAGGCCCGGCATCGGGCAGAGCAGCATCTTGGAGGTGTCGGGCGCCTCCTTCTCGGGCATGAGGCGCGCAAGCTCGGCCTGGCGCGGCGTGCGGACATGGACCCGCAGGTCCGCGCCGCGGCTGCGGATGCGGAAGCCGCCCGAGATCTTGCCGACCTTCAGCACCAGCGGGGCGCCGTCCACGTTCATCCGGGCCAACTGATCGCCCGGCGTCCAGTCGCCGCTGACGCGGTGGGTCTTGCCATCGGCGAAGCGGATGGTGGCACCCTCCCGGTCTGCCTCGACCGTCATGTCGAAGTCCTGCCCCTGCAGCGCGACGTTCCACTGGTCGCCGACCTTGCGCTCGTGGTTGTCCAGTGTCCCCGAAATGCGCGCGCGCCGGATCTCGGCAACGCGGTTCATCGCGGCACAGGCAGCGGCCACGCGTCGCAGCGCGTCCTCGGGCAGTTCGACCCCGGCGAAGCCGTCGGGATATTCCTCGGCGATGAAGCCGGTGGTGATCTCGCCCGATGTGAAGCGCGGATGATCCATCACGGCGGACAGGAACGGAAGGTTGTGCCCGATCCCCTCGACCTCGAAGGCGTCGAGCGCGTTTCGCATCCCCTCGAGCGCATCGGCCCGGGTCGGCCCCCACGTGCAGAGCTTGGCGATCATCGGGTCGTAGTACATCGAGATCTCGCCACCCTCGAAGACGCCGGTGTCATTGCGCACGGCGGTCGTGGTGTTCTGCTCGGGCGCAGCCTCGGCGGCGTCGGCCACGTCGACCCACTTGCCGTTGTCCTCGAGCGGGCCGGCGGCATGCTCGGACGGCGGCCGATAGCGGGTCAGACGGCCGATGGAGGGCAGGAAGTTGCGATAGGGATCCTCGGCATAGAGCCGGCTTTCGATCGCCCAGCCGTTCAGTTTCACGTCGTCCTGCGCGATGGACAGCGTCTCGCCGTCGGCCACGCGGATCATCTGCTCCACGAGGTCGATGCCGGTGATGAGCTCGGTGACCGGGTGCTCCACCTGGAGCCGGGTGTTCATCTCGAGGAAGTAGAAGTTCTTGTCGCCGTCCATGATGAACTCGACCGTCCCGGCCGAGGCGTAGTCCACCGCCTTGGCCAGCGCGACGGCCTGTTCGCCCATTTTCTTGCGCGTCTCCGGGTCGAGGAACGGCGACGGGGCCTCCTCGATCACCTTCTGGTTCCGGCGCTGGATCGAGCACTCCCGCTCGCCGAGATAGATGCAGTTGCCATGCTTGTCGGCGAGGACCTGGATCTCGATGTGGCGCGGCTGCGTGACGAACTTCTCGATGAAGATACGATCGTCGCCGAAGCTGCTGGCGGCCTCGTTCTTGGACGACTGGAAGCCCTCGCGCGCTTCCTCGTCATCCCAGGCGATCCGCATTCCCTTGCCGCCGCCGCCGGCGCTGGCCTTGATCATCACCGGGTAGCCGATCTCGGCCGAGATCTTCACGGCCTCCTCGGCGTCCTCGATCAGGCCCATGTACCCCGGCACGGTCGAGACGCCGGCCTCGGAGGCGAGCTTCTTCGAGGTGATCTTGTCCCCCATGGCCTCGATCGCGCCTTTGGGGGGGCCGATGAAGGCAACGCCCGCGGCGTCGAGCGCCTCGGCGAATTTCGGGTTCTCCGACAGGAAGCCGTAGCCGGGATGCACCGCCTGCGCGCCGGTCTGCCGGATCGCGTCCATGATCTTGTCGATCACGATGTAAGACTGGTTGGCCTGGGCCGGACCGATATGCACCGCCTCGTCCGCCATCGCGACGTGCAGCGCGTTGCGGTCGGCGTCCGAGTACACGGCGACCGTCCTGATCCCCATCTTGCGGGCGGACTTGATGACCCGGCAGGCGATCTCGCCCCGGTTCGCGATCAGGATCTTGTCGAACATCTCCATCCCCTTGTCAGAGTATTTCCGGCGGTTGCGGGCGCCGTCGCCCGGTCCGCGCATACGAAAACGGCCACCGGGGCGGGTGCCCCGATGGCCGTCGAAAGCTGTGGCGTGCCGTGCGACCCGAAGGCCGCGGCGCGCGTCAGATCAGTTGCAGTACTGCGGCGTGACGTCGTCGCAGACCACGCCGCCGGCTGCGCCAACGGCTGCACCGACGGTGCCGTCACCGCCGGTCGCGCGGTCGATGAGGTAGCCGGCGCCAGCACCGGTTGCGGCGCGCGGCAGGTCCGAGCTTTCGCAGGCTGCGAGGCCGGCGCCCATGATGCCGGTGACTGCGGCGAGTTTGACGAATTTGAGCATGAGTGAGACTCCCTACGTTCCCGTGCCGCGTTTGGCTTATACGCGGCACAAACATCCTTCCGTCGCCCGGAGTTCCGAAAAAGTGCGTCGCCCACGAAAAGATGAGCGCCGTTTTGCCGGACCGGCCGGACGATCCCCGTCGCGCCCCGCGGGGCGCACACGAAAAATCCGGGCGGCTGGTCGGGGGAAACGCCAGGCCGCCCGGAAGGGGAAGGGTTACGGTAAAGACGCGGCCGAGGTGTGCCGGACCGCGCCATCAATGACCCAAGTTGGGACATCTCGACGCTGACAAATCGCCCGGCCGGGGCCAAGCGGTTCGCGCACGCTTCGCGGGAATCGGCTTCTCGCCGCCCATAGCGGGGGTTGATCGGCGGGTTCACGCCCAGAAATCCGGATCGAAGGCGTCGGGAAACGCGGCACGGGCGGCAGCCTCGTCGATCACCATCATGGCATCGTAGTCGGCTGGATCGAACGGGTCGTCCCACGGCTTCACCTCGCGACCGAACAGCCACGAGAGGCGGCCCGCGTCGAGGTTGCCGCGGGCGAAGGGCTCGGTGCCGAACTGGCGCCAGAGCGCGGCCATGAAGAACAGGTCCGCCTTGCGATCCGGAGGCCGGCGATCGGCATAGCGTTCGCGGCGCACGATGGGCGTCACCCCTTTTGGGTTGGCGCGGCGGATTGTGAAGTGGAAGTCCGAGCTGGGCATCCGGCTCGGGAAACCGCGGTGCTTGATCATAGAACCGCCTCCGCGCTGGCGCGGGACCGCGGACGGTTCAGCGATGTGGGCGGGACGGACCGCTGAGCGGCCCGCCCCGGAACCCGATTACTTGTACTTGCCGGTGTAGACCGGTTCCGTGGTGATCGGCTCGGGCTCGACGACCACGTACTCTTCTTCCTGCTGGCCGCCGCATGCGGACAGAGCTGCAACGAAGCCGAAGAGCGCGAGGAACTTAACGATGTGGGACATCTGGGTCTCCTGTCAGTAATCAAGGGGCGGAGCGCCGTCCCGACGTCCCGCTTCCCCTGCGATGTAGCGGTCACTTTCTTGCGACCACCCCTGAAACTACAGAAATTTTCACGGACTTCATATCTGGCACTGCGCGGTTTGGCCGCATGTGACGCGAAAGCCGCAAAGCCAAGGGTCATGTGGCCTGTGTCTGCAAGATTTTGTGGCTGCATCAAAACGCCTCCCAAATGCAGGCTTCATCCGCGATCCGGAAGGACTCGAACGTTTGAGCCACCTCCGGTGCGGCGACGCCAAATGGCACCGGTTCGGCAGAAAGGCTGACCACCACGCGGGCCGCATCCAAGGCGGCCGTTTCGAGAAGCGGCAGCACCACCTCGGCGCAAAGCGCCTCGGCATCGTCCGTAAGCACATCGAGATCGCCCGCCCCGACATCGAGGTCCGGCGCGACAAAGCGCGCCCGGTACAGACCGTCAGGCTCGGAGAGGACCTCATGCAGCGTCACGTTCCGGCCCGAGGGCACGTCGATCGCCCCGGGATCGGCGAGCTTTACGACGGTCGGTTCGTGCGTGCCCGCGTGCGCCACGCCCGGAACCGCGCTCAAGGTCAGCGAAAGAGTCGCACAGACGGTCGCAACTGCCTTTTGCGAAAGGGGGATGAGGCAGCCCCGACCCCTCGAAAGGGCTCCTCCCGTCGGGGCTGCGCTATCGCGGGCCTGGCCCGCTACCTCGGCGATCTCGACTGAATGCCGCATCATGCGGCACCTCCGCGTCCGGCCCATTTGCGCCATGCGGCACGGTGGGTGGGCGAGGTCAGGAGATCCTCGAGCATCGTTTGCACCGATTCAGGAACGGCTGCTTTTCCGACCCGACCTCCGATGCGAACGCTGAAAAACTCATCGTTGTGCGTAATGGTTACCACAGGTGAAAAGCCACGCAAGCGTTTCATTTTTCTCCAGAGGTCTTGACGAATCGCCACGGCAAGTTTCCGCGACGACACCCGAGGGAACGTACCCTCGGCGGACACGTCGAAGCGCGGCGGCCAGTGCCGCGCATGGACGAGCGCGCCGTCCGCTTCGGCCCAGTACCAGCCGTGCCGGAGCACCGGTTCGGCCCCCGCGATGTCGTCGGTCTTCGTCATGTGCAGGCTCAGAGCGGGATGTTGTCGTGCTTCTTCCACGGGTTCGACAGCTTCTTGTTGCGAAGCGCGGCGAAGGCGCGGCTGACGCGCCGCCGGGTTGAACGCGGCTGGATCACCTCGTCGATGAACCCCTTCTCGGCCGCGACGAACGGGTTGGCGAAGCGGTCCTCGTATTCCTGCGTGCGCGCCGCGATCTTCTCGGGGTCGCCCAATTCGGAGCGGTAGAGGATCTCGGTGGCGCCCTTCGCGCCCATCACCGCGATCTCGGCGGTGGGCCAGGCATAGTTGAAGTCACCGCGCAGGTGCTTGGAGGCCATCACGTCATAGGCACCGCCGTAGGCCTTGCGGGTAATGACCGTGACCTTCGGCACCGTCGCCTCTCCGTAAGCGAACAGCAGTTTCGCGCCGTGCTTGATGACGCCACCGTATTCCTGACCGGTCCCCGGCAGGAAGCCCGGCACGTCGACGAAGGTCAGGATCGGAATTTCGAACGCATCGCAGAAACGCACGAAGCGCGCGGCCTTGCGGCTGGAATCGATGTCGAGGCACCCGGCCAGCACCATCGGCTGGTTCGCGACAACGCCCACGGTCTGCCCCTCGAGCCGAATGAAGCCCGTGACCATGTTCTTGGCGAACTCCGCCTGGATCTCGTAGAAGTCGCCCTCGTCCGCGACCTTCTCGATCAGCTCCTTCATGTCGTACGGCGTGTTCGCGTTCTCGGGGATGAGCGTGTCGAGCGAGGTCTCCTGGCGGCCGGGTTCGTCGAAGAACGGGCGCACCGGGGGCTTTTCGCGGTTCGACAGCGGCAGGAAGTCGACGAGCCGCCGCACCTCGGCGAGCGCCTCCACGTCGTTTTCGAAGGCGCCGTCCGCGACCGAGGACTTCTTGGTGTGGGTGGACGCGCCGCCAAGCTCCTCGGCGGTGACGACCTCGTTCGTGACGGTCTTCACCACGTCGGGGCCGGTGACGAACATGTAGCTGGAATCCTTCACCATGAAGATGAAGTCAGTCATCGCCGGCGAGTAAACCGCGCCGCCCGCGCACGGCCCCATGATGACGCTGATCTGCGGGATGACGCCCGAGGCCATGATATTGCGCTGGAAGACCTCGGCATAGCCCGCGAGGCTCGCCACGCCCTCCTGGATGCGTGCGCCGCCCGAGTCGTTGAGACCGATCACCGGCGCGCCGTTCTGCATCGCCATGTCCATGATCTTGCAGATCTTCTGGGCATGGGTTTCCGACAGCGAGCCGCCGAACACGGTGAAGTCCTGGCTGAACACGTAGACCTGCCGGCCATTGATCGTGCCCCAGCCGGTCACCACGCCGTCTCCGTAGGGGCGCTGCTTTTCCATGCCGAAGTCGGTGCAGCGGTGCGCGACGAACATGTCGAACTCTTCGAAGGAGCCCTCGTCGACCAGAAGTTCGATGCGCTCGCGGGCGGTCAGCTTGCCCTTGGAATGCTGCGCCTCGATCCGCTTCTCGCCACCACCGAGCCGGGCCTCGGCGCGGCGGTCCTCGAGTTCCTGCAGGATATCCTTCATGCGGTCCGCTCCCTCGTGCTGTTGCGCGGGACAATTACAGCGTGCACGCGTCCGCTCAACAGAATTTCTGCGAATTTGCAAAGTCGGCATAGAATGGCAACCGAATACTGCAAAGTCGCGAAGACGCCCGCCCCGCGTGGACAGCCCGTGCCGGCGGCACTACGACGCTTGGAATGGCCAACCTCCCCAACGTCCGCTTCCTCGACCCCGCCACACCGCCGCATATCGGCACGTTGATCCTGATCGCCGGGCTCTCGGCGCTGGCCATGAACATCTTCCTGCCGAGCCTGCCCGCGATGGTGGAGGATTTCGACACGGAGTATCGCCTCGTGCAGCTCTCTGTCGCGGTGTATCTCGGTGTGAACGCGGCGCTGCAGGTCTTCGTCGGACCGATCTCGGACAAGTTCGGCCGCCGTCCGGTGATCCTGTGGGGCATCGCGATCTTCATCGTCGCGACCCTGGGCTGCCTGATGGCGCGGGACATCTGGGTGTTTCTCGGCTTCCGCATGGTGCAGGCGACGGTGGTCACCGCCATGGTGCTGGGGCGCGCGATGGTGCGCGACGTGGTTCCGCAGGATCGTGCGGCGTCGATGATCGGTTACGTCACCATGGGCATGGCCGTGGTCCCGATGATCGGCCCCGCCATTGGCGGCGTCCTCGACCAGGCTTTCGGCTGGCGCGCCAACTTCTGGTTGTTGCTGGTTCTCGGGCTCCTGATGTTCTGGCTGAGCTGGCGCGACCTCGGCGAGACCGCGAAGCCCTCGTCGCTCAGCCTCGCACAGCAGTTCCGGGAATATCCCACCCTTCTCGGCGCGCCGCGCTTCTGGGGCTACGCGCTGGCGGCGGCGTTCTCGTCCGGGGCGTTCTTCTCGTATCTCGGCGGCGCGCCCTTCGTGGGTTCGGTGGTGTTTTCGCTGGAACCCGCGCAGCTCGGGGTGATGTTTGGCGCTCCGGCCGTGGGATATGTCCTCGGCAACTATCTCTCGGGCCGTTTCTCCGAGAGTGTCGGCGTGAACCGCATGGTTCTCATGGGCTCGCTCGTGAACGCGCTCGGCGTCGGCACGTCGATGCTGGTTTTCGCCGCGGGCTACGGCAGCGCGCTGAGCTTCTTCGGCTTCATGTGCTTCGTGGGCCTCGGAAATGGCATGACGATCCCGAACGCCACCGCCGGCGCGCTCTCGGTGCGCCCGCACCTGGCCGGGACCGCCTCGGGACTGGCGGGCGCAATCATGATCGGCGGCGGGGCGGCCCTCTCGGCGCTCGCCGGCGCGCTGCTTCAGCCCGGCACCGGCCCGTGGCCCCTGCTCTACCTGCAGTTCATCACCGGCATCTGCGGCGTCGCGGCGATCTCTTACGTGGCTTGGCGCGACCGGCAGCTGGCACGTCGCGCGGCGGCCTGAGCGGATGACCCGGCGGCCCTTGGCGTCGCGGGGAAAATTTGCAAACTACGCCCACACAATCTGCAAAGGCGGCACATGGGCGTTCAGAAACTCTACGCGGGCGCGAAATTGCGCGATCTGCGCGGCCGGCTCGGGCTGACCCAGAAAGATTTCGCGGGAAAGCTCGGCATTTCGCTGCCCTACCTGAACCAGATGGAGAACAACAACCGGCCGGTGTCCACCACCGTCCTGCTGGCGTTGGCGCAGGAGTTCGGCTTCGATGTCACCGAGCTGGGCCAGGGCGACGCAGAGCGGCTGGTGGCCGATATCCGCGAGGCGCTCACCGACCCTCTTTTCGCAGAGGCGCCCGCGGTGCCGGACCTGCGGCTGGTGGCGGCGAACGCACCGGCCTTCGCGCGGGCCTTTCTCGAACTGCACCGCGCCTACCGCCAGACCCACGAGCGGCTGGCCTCCCTCGACGAGGCGCTGGGGCGCGAGAACACCCAACTTCGCCCGTCCCCTTGGGAGGAGGTGCGCGACTTCTTCCACTACTGCGACAACTACATCGATGCGGTGGACCGCGCGGCCGAGCGCTACGCCCACCTGCGGCCCGGAGAGCCGACGCTGCGCGACGCGGTGATGACCCGCCTGCGCGACGCCGGCATCGAAGTCGCGCTGGCCGACACCGACGCGCTACGGCACTTCGATGCGCGGGCGAACCGGCTGACGCTTTCGGCCCGCGCGCCGCACGAGACGCAAACCTTCCAGATGTTGTTGCAGGTGGCGCTGATCCAGCACGGCCAGCTTCTGGACGCGACGCTCGACCTCGCACGGTTCCAGTCCGACGCCGCCCGCGACATCGCAAAGATCGGACTGGCCAACTACTTCGCGGGCGCGGCGCTCATGCCCTACACCGCGTTCCTCGCCGCGGCGCAGGACGTGCGGCACGATCTTGAGCGGCTGGCCCAGACCTTCGGCGCCTCGATCGAACAGGTCGCGCACCGGCTCTCGACGTTGCAGCGTCCCGGCGCGAAGGGCGTGCCGTTCTTCTTCGTGCGCGTGGACCAGGCCGGCACGATCACCAAGCGGCACTCGGCCACGCGGCTGCAATTCGCCCGCTTCGGCGGCGCCTGCCCCCTGTGGAACGTGCACCGCGCCTTCGAGACGCCGGGCCGGTTCCTTCGCCAGTTGGCCGAAACGCCCGATGGCGTGCGCTACATCAACCTCGCGCGGGACGTCTCCAAGCCGCCGGGACGGTTCGGCGCTCCGGTGCGTCGCTACGCCATTGCGCTCGGCTGCGAGGTCGCCCATGCGCCGCAGCTCGTCTACGCCGACGGCATGGACATCTCGCGGGCGGCGGCGTTCGAGCCCATCGGCATCTCGTGCCGGATCTGCGAGCGCCCCGATTGCCACCAGCGGTCGGTCCCGCCGCTCGAGCGCAAGCTCGAGATCACGCCCGACCACCGGGAGACCCTGCCCTACCGCGTGAAGTGAGCCCGGCTCAGCCCGCCGGCCAGCGCGCCGCCATGTCGGCGGCCAGCGCCCGGTCGGTGTCGTCCGCCTCGCCCGTGGCCCACGGCCGGACGCGCAGACGGAAGGCAGCGAGCGCGATATCCTCCTGCCCGGAGTTCCAGCGGTAGCCGATGCGGTGCAGGTCCGCCGCCAGATCGCCCGGATCGGCGCGTCCCGTCTCGGGCAGCACGGCGAGCCCGCGCCGCGCGAGCCGCCGCCAGTCGAAGCGCGGGCCGGGATCGACCTTGCGCCCGATGGCCATGTCGGAATGGCCGATCACGCGGTCGGCCGTCACGTCCCATCGGTCGAAGATGCCCTCGAGCAGCACCTCCAGCGCCAGCATCTGGGGTTCGGGGAACGGATGAGCGCCGGTATTCGCCAGCTCGATCCCGATCGAACGGGAGTTCACGTCGGTGATCTCACCCCAGGCGCCCGCGCCCGCGTGCCAGGCGCGCTCGGCCTCGTCGACCATCTGCCAGACGCGGCCCGTTTCGGAGACGAGGTAGTGCGCGGACACGCCGGCCTCGGCATCGCACAGCCGGGCCAGCGCCGCGTCGCAGGTCGTCATCGCTGTGTAGTGCAGGACCACATGGTCGGGCACGGCGCCTCCGCGCCGCGCGCCGAAGTTCGGACTCGGATGAGGGACCGGGATCAGCCGCGTGCGCGCCGGAAGGGCGCCGGGCTCCACCCGCAGGCGAAGCCGTCACCGTCCGCATCGAGACCCTTGCGGTCACGCTCGGGTCCGCCGGAGGATAGGAAGTCCTCCTGCGCGAGATCGTCCGAGGAGTAAGCGGCGCAGTTCCGCGCCTCCTTGGCCTTGGACGAGAACGCACCGCGGGAATACTGGGGCTGGCCGACGCTGTTCGTCGTCGACAGCGCGTACTGAACCACGTTGGCGCTCGACCCGCCGGGACGCTGGGGCAGCGGCTCTGGGGCGATCTGCTGGTAGTTCGCGGTGTTCTGCGCCACCAGCGCCGCGTCTTCCTCGATCGAGCGCTCGCTCGACACCGCGTCGAAATCATTCTCGGAGGAGATACCGGCGGAGTTGCTGACCGTGCCGCCCGGCGCCGGGCCGGCAACCTCGGGATACATGCCGCTCGAGCGGGTGTTCGAGCCACCGCCGTCGATCGCCGCCGCGGCCATCGCGGCGATGTCATCGTCGCCGCCGCCGCCGTTCGAACCGGAGTCCAGCGTGCTTTCGCTGACCGACGGGCTCGAATCCAGGCGACCGGTGCCGGGGTTCGTCGTCCCTTCGAGCTGAGCGTCCACCCGTGCACGGCGATTGTCGTCGTAGCGGTCGAAGCCAACGGTCGCGCCGCTGTCGGGAATCGCCGGGGCGCAGGCCTGGGCCAGCACCAGCGCGGCGGTCGGAAGTAGGTAGAAAGAGCGCATTCCGTCACTCCTGGTTTCGGACAGGGGCCGCGTTACCACCATTTCTCGGGCTTGGAAACGAAACCTGCCGCACGTTCCAGTGCGTAGGCGGTGTTCAGCAGGTCACCCTCTTCCCACGGACGGCCGATCAGCTGCAGGCCAAGCGGCAGACCGTTGCGATCCTGCCCGGCGGGCACCGAGATGCCCGGCAGCCCGGCGAGGTTCACCGTCACCGTGAAGACGTCGTTGAGATACATCTGCACCGGATCGGCGCTCTGCATCTCGCCCAGCCCGAAGGCCGCCGACGGCGTGGCCGGCGTCAGGATGGCGTCGACGCCATCCGCGAAGGCGTCTTCGAAGTCCTTCTTGATGAGCGTCCGCACCTTGCGCGCGCGGTTGTAATAGGCGTCGTAGAAGCCCGCCGACAGTACGTAGGTGCCGACCATGACCCGGCGCTGCACCTCCGCGCCGAAGCCCTCGGCCCGGGTCTTTTCGTACATCTCGACGACGCCGTCACCCTGAGCCAGCTGCGCGCGGCGGCCGTAGCGCACCCCGTCGTAGCGCGCGAGGTTCGACGACGCCTCCGCGGGCGCGATCACGTAGTAGGTCGGCAGGGCGTATTTCGTGTGCGGCAGCGAGATGTCGACGACCTTCGCGCCCGCGTCCTCGAGCATCTTGCGGCCCTCGGCCCAGAGCGCCTCGATCTCCTCGGGCATCCCGTCCATGCGGTACTCGCGTGGGATGCCGATGGTCTTGCCCTTGATGTCGCCGGTCAGCGCGGCCTCGAAATCGGGCACGGCAAGCTCGGCCGAGGTCGAATCCATCGGATCGTGCCCGGCCATCGCGTTCAGCATGATCGCGCAGTCGCGCACGTCCTTGGCCATCGGACCCGCCTGGTCGAGCGAAGAGGCAAACGCGATGATCCCCCAGCGCGAACAGCGCCCGTAGGTCGGCTTGAGCCCGGTGATCCCGGTGAAGGCCGCGGGCTGGCGGATCGAGCCGCCGGTATCGGTGCCCGTCGCGCCGAGGCAGAGATCGGCCGCCACCGCCGCGGCCGAACCGCCGGAGGAGCCACCCGGCGTCAGCTTGGCGGCGTCGTTGCCGCGCCGCCAAGGGTTCACCGCGTCGCCGTAGACGCTGGTCTCGTTCGACGAGCCCATGGCGAACTCGTCCATGTTGAGCTTGCCGAGCATCACGGCACCGGCCTCGCGCAGCTGACGGGTGACGGTGGATTCGTAGGGTGGCGTGAAGCCCTCGAGGATGCGGCTCGCGGCCTGCGCGGGCACGCCTTCGGTGCAGAACAGGTCCTTGATCCCGAGCGGAATGCCGCAAAGGTCGGGCGCGTCGCCGGCCTTCAGCCGCGCGTCGGCGGCCGCGGCGCGCTCGCGCGCGATCTCCGGGGTCTTGTGGACCACGGCGCCCAGCGCGTCGGCGCCGTCGATGGCCGTCAGGCACGCCTCGGTCAGCTCGGCGCTCGTCACCTCGCCCTTGCGCAGCGCGTCGCGCGCGGAGGCGATCGTCATGCCAGTCAGTTCGGTCATTCCACCACCTTCGGAACAGCGAAGAAGCCCTCGCGCGCGTCGGGCGCGTTCGACAGGATGGTGTCGGCCATGCCGCCCGAGGTCACCTCGTCGGCGCGGCGTGGAAGGCGCATGGGCGTTACCGAGACCATGGGCTCGACGCCCTCGACGTCGACCTCCTGCAACTGCTCGATGAAGCCCAGGATGGCGCCGAATTCCTCGGCAAGGGCAGGCAGCGCGTCGTCGTCGACGCGGATGCGGGCGAGCTTCGCCACGCGCGCGGCGGTCGCGGTGTCGATGGACATCGGGGGCACCCCTCTTCGTCGTCGGTCGTATCAGGCCCCGCCTTTACCGTCGCGCCCCGCCGCCCGCAAGGACGTGCGCGCGATAGACCTCGATCATCCAGCCCAGCATGACGGCATTGAGCACGTGCCACAGGAAATGTGTGCCAAGCGGGAAGTCGGGACAGACCGGCCCGTCGAGCGTCCTGAACGCGAGCGAAAGGCACAGGATCGCCGCGCCCGCCGCAAGCCGGCGCGCGGTCGCGGGCGCCCGCCGCGCGAGCAGTCCCGCGTGCAGGAAGATCAGCAGCGGCACCGGTGCGTAACCGGCCGACCCTCCGAGCGCGTCCCGAAACGGCAGCACCTGCCCCACGGCCACCATCGCGGGAACCGAGGCCAGCGTCAGCGCCCCTGCCAGCCATCGCGGCTGGTCCCAGAAATCGCGATGCGCAGCATAGATGTAGAGGACCACGAACAGGAAGATCGGCAGCACGTCGGCCAGTCCCGCCCACGCCTGCGCGATGGTATGGAAAAGCCCCGAACCGATCCCGATCGCCCCGAGCACGAGCGAGAGACCCCGCGCCTTCGGCAGCCCGTGCATGCGCGGCCATACCCAGAGCGCCGCCAGAACGAAGCCAAGGTTGGTCACCGCGTTCACCGGCTCGGCCCAAAGACCCGGGCCCACGCGTTCGCAATAGCCGTCTACCGCCGCCGTCCAGTCCATGCGCCCCCGCGCCCACCCCGTCTTCTCGCTCCGAATAGTCCTGGCAGCGTCCGCGCTCCGCCCCCATCGACGACGCCCCCGCCGCTCTTTCTTCCTGGCGCAAATATCCCGGGAGCGCGAGGGCAGAGCCCTCGTTCCAACGCCGCCACGGGCGCTCGGGTCGAAAACAGCCACCCCCCGTGCCCTTGCCCATCCGAGCCGTTTTGGTGGCAACGAAGCGGACTCACGCCGTCGCTCCCGTATCGCGAACCTCCGGCGCACCCGGTCCCCGCGCTAGACCCATCGCGCGGGCAATCTAGGTGCCTCCCCGATCCCAACCGCTTCCCAAGGAGCCCATTCCCATGAAGATCATCTGGCTCGGCCACTCCTCCTTCCGCCTCGAATTCGGCGAGACCGTGCTGCTGCTCGACCCCTGGCTCGACGGCAACCCATCCTTCCCCGAGGACCGCAAGGACGAGGCGCTCGACGGCGCCACGCACATCCTGCTGACGCACGGCCACTTCGACCACGCCAGCGAAGTCGTTGACCTCGCCAAGTCGCGCAAGCTGCCGGTGATCGGGCAGTTCGACCTGATGGGGCACTGGGAAGACAGCGAGGGGCTCGAGGTCACCGGCTTCAACAAGGGCGGCACCGTGGACGTCAACGGCATCAAGATCACGATGGTCCACGCCACCCATTCCTCGACCATGCCCGGACCGCACGGACCGGTCTCGGCGGGCAGCGAGGCCGGATACATGATCGCCGCCGAGGGCCACGTGATCTACGTTTCCGGCGACACCGACGTGATGGCCGACATGGGCGTGTTCCACGCGCTGCACAAACCCGACATCGGCATCCTCTGCGCCGGCGGGCACTTCACGATGGACATGCACCGCGCCGCCTACGCGGCGAAGACCTTCTTCGACTTCAAGACGGTCATCCCCTGCCACTACAAGACCTTCCCCCTGCTGGAGCAGTCGGCGGACACGCTCAAGTCCGAGCTTCCGGGCGTGGACGTGATCGAGCCCGAGGTCCTGACCGCGATCGAGATCTGATCCCGTCGACCGTGCCCGCGCTCATCCAGCGGGCGCGGGCGTTTCCACGTTGCGCAGTCGCGCGCACGTCCGAAACCTCTCGAAGCGCGCCGCCCGATCCGGCATAATGGCGCGCAAAACGAGCAGCGGACCATCGGACATGCCGGACGACCGGGCGCTTCCCGCGCAGGTGAACATCCTCGCCGTCGCCCAGGCCGGGCGGCTGGAACACGAGGCGGCGCTGCTGGCGCTTTCCTTGCAGTCCAGTGGCACCTCCGACCGCTTCCAGCTGGTGATCGCCGAGCCGCAGCCGGGGCCGCTCTGGCCGGACGATCCCCGTATCTCGGACGACATCCGGCGCCTCCTGACCGACGCGGGCGCCACCATCGTTCCTTTCGAAAGCCGACATTTCGGCGCGGCCTATCCCTACGGCAACAAGATCGAGGCGCTCACGGCCCTGCCCCCGAACGTGCCGTTTCTTTTCCTCGACACCGACACGCTGGTGCTGTCCCCGCTCGACTCGGTGCCGTTCGACTTCGACTATCCCTCCGCTTCTCTCCGGCGCGAGGGAACGTGGCCGGTGATCGAGTTGTACGGACCGGGCTACGCGGATACATGGCGCGCGCTCTACGACCGCTTCGGGCTGGACTTCGACAGCTCGCTCGACCCGGCCTGGCCGGACGAGTTCTGGCGCCGCTACCTCTACTTCAATGCGGGCGTCTTCTGGTATCGCGATCCGCAGGAGTTCGGGCGCCGCTTCCTCGAGACCGCGCTGTCGATCCGCGACGACCCGCCTCCGGAACTGGTTTGCCAGAGCCTCGATCCGTGGCTTGACCAGGTGGCGCTGCCGCTGGTGATCCACGGTCTTGGCGGCGGGCGCGACGCCGCGGCGCATGAGTGGATAGATGGTCCGGCCACATGCCATTACCGGCTGCTACCGCTGCTCTACGCGCGAGAGGACGACTGCGCGGTCGAAGTGCTGGAGGCGATCACCGCGCCCAATAAGGTGAAGAAGGTGCTCAAGACCTACGACCCGATCCGGCTCATGGTCTACCACGGACGCGGCCGGAAGGCGCGCGCGCTCTTCGATCGCGATGATCTGCCCCGCAAGGAACAGGCGATCCGCAACCGTCTGAAGCGCGAAGGATTCTGGATGCGGTGACGCCCCGGACAACGGGCTCTACCGTCAACATTTTGGTGTATACCGACAGGATTGTTGCCGCTCGAGCCCATGAATCCGGCATTTTCACCGGCCAATTTCTGCATTTTTAGCAATTGGCGAAAAATAAACTCTGGAACCGAAACGATATTCTAATTATCCGCGCAATTCGCGGAATTGTAGGGAAATTTTCCTCACGAGACGACGAGCGGCCGTGACCCGAGCCGCTGCAACACGCGCAAAGCGATGTGCCAGATCACTTTTTTTCGCGCTTCCGCTCACGGCCCCGGCGGAACATCGCCCGGAAGTGCGCGGTTTCTGGCCAGACCCCTCAGTCGCACATCGATATTCACGAGAGGACCCGACGATGCCGATGACCTTTAGACGCCTGCTGCTGAGCACCGCGCTCACGCTGCCCGCCATGGCCGGCACGGCCTACGCCCAGGATTCCGAAGCCCCCTGCGAGCAACTGTCCAGCATGATCGAGGATGGCGTGCCGCAGGACGTCTCCATGAGTGAAGACGAGCTGCAGCAGCTTGTGCAGGACGGCGATGCCGAAGCGTGCGCGACGCAGCTCGAACAGATGCAATCCTCGGACAGCGATCAGGCCAGCGCCGAAGCTGACGCCGAGGCGGAAGCCGAAGCCGAGGTCGTCGAGCGCGAGCAGACCACCGTCGAACTCGATGCCGAGCGCGTGGTGGAAGGTGTCGTGACCCTCGACCGCAATGCGCCCCAGGTCGACGTGGAGCAGGGCGAGACCAACGTCACCGTGCAGAACAGCCAGCCCGACGTGACCGTCGAGCAGCGGCAGCCGGAAATCACCGTGCGCCAGCCGCAGGCGACGGTGACGATGGAGATGGCGCAGCCGACCGTTCGCATCGAACAGCCCGCGCCCGAGATCATCATCACGATGCCGGATCCGAACGTGAACGTCGCCGATGCCGAGCCGCAGGTCGACGTCCAACAGGGCGAGCCGACGGTGTCAGTCCAGCAGGCGCCGCCGACGGTGAACCTCGACCTCCAGGTAGTCGAGAGCTCGGAAGCGTCGGGCGACGGCGTGCAGGTCGAGGACAGCCAGTCGGGCACTTCCTACGCGCAGGGCGAGGAGCAGGAGCTTCAGCCGCTCGACAATGCCGAGGTCTCGATGACCCAGGCCGAGCCGCAGATCACCTACGAGCAAGCCTCGTCGGGTTCGGGTGACGACGCCGAGGGGTCCGAAGGCCAGTCGGGCAACGTGACCGTGTCGCGCGCCGGCCAGCCGACCGTGAACTACGAAAGCTCGGAGCCGAACGTCGAGTTCTCGATGGCCGGCGAACCGCAGATCGAGTTCACCCAGGCGGGCGAGCCGCAGGTGACCGTGCAGACCGCCGGCTCCGACGAAGCGCAGATGCAGGACGATGCGCAGCAGAACGCGCAGTCCGAAGAGCAGGCGCAGAACGGCGAGCAGGACACCGCGCAGTCGGGCGAAGAGATGGAGAACGACGCCGAGCAGACCGCGGAAGCGGCCGGCGACTCCATGGAGAACGCCGCGGAAGATACCGCCCAAGCCACCGAGAACGCGGCCGAGGACGCGGCTCAGGCGACCGAGAACGCGGCCGAAGACACCGCCCAGGCGACCGAAAACGCTGCCGAGGAAACCGAGCAGGCCGCAGAGGCCGCGACGGCGGAGGCAACGGACTCCGAGACCGACATGGCATCGGGTGACGATGCTGCGTCGGGCGACACGGAGGCGACCCAGTCGGCCGATGCGTCGGGCGCAAGCAGCGACATCCAGGTGGACGGCTTCCAGCCGGTCGCGGCAGCAGACGTGCAGAACGACGCGCTGACGTCGAAAGCACTCTACAACTCCTCGAACGAGCGCATCGGCGATATCGAGGAAGTGGTGTCCGGTGACGGTTCGGGCGTCGAGCGCATCGTCGTGGGTGTCGGCGGCTTCCTCGGCCTCGGCGAGCGCCAGGTGGCGCTGTCGATGGACGAGCTGTCGGTCATGCAGGCCGAAGACGGTGACGAGGTCCGCGTCTACACCAACATGACGCGCGACGATCTCGAGAACATGGAGCGCTACGAGGATTGATCCTCGCGTGCAGCAAATGGAAAGGGCCGGCGCCACGCGCCGGCCCTTTTTTCATGTCGCGACGTTCCGCGCGTATCAGATCGAGGCGCGGTAGATCTTGTCGATGTTCTGGCCGAGGGCGGCGTTGAACTCGTCGTCCGACTGCTGCTTCGACAGCCCCTCGGTCAGGGCGCGGCTGAAGCTCGCGATCATCTTGGAGTTCTTCGAGAGCCGCTCGCAGGCGTCATCGGTCGAGTAGCCACCTGACAGCGCCACCACGCGCAACACGCGCGGATGATCGGACAGCACGTCGTAAAGGCCCGGCTCGGTCGGAATCGTCAGCTTGAGCATGACGGTCTCTCCCTCGGGCATTGCATCGAGATGCTTCTTGATCGCGTCGCGCAGCATGACCTCGGCCTCGGCCTTGGTCTCGGAATGGATGTCGACCTCGGGCTCGAGGATCGGCACGAGGCCCGCGCCCATCACGGTGCGTCCGACCTCGAACTGCTGATCGACGATGGCCTGGATGCCGGCCTCGTTCGCCTCGTGGACGACCGAGCGCTCCTTGGTGCCGAAGATGCCGAAGCCCACGGCCTCCTGCAGAAGTTCCTCGAGGCCCGGCATCGGCTTCATCAGCTGCACGCCGTCCGCCTTGTCGGCCAGGCCCTTGTCGATCTTGAGGAAGGGCACGATGCCGCGGTCGTTCCACAGCAGATCCGCGGTCGGCTTGCCCTCGATCTCGCCGCGCATGGTGCGCTCGAACAGGATCGCGCCCAGAACCTTCTCGGAGGTGAAGTCGGGCGCGGTGATGATCCGCGAGCGCATTTCGTGGATCCGGGCGAACATGTCCTCTTCGCCGTCATAGTCGCTTTCCTCCACGCCGTAGAGGCGCAGTGCCTTGGGGGTCGAGCCGCCCGACTGGTCGAGCGCGGCGATGAAGCCCTGCCCGGTTTCCATCCGGCGGGCCATCTCGGTAAAATGCGCAGCGTCCTTGGCCATGATCCCTGTCTCTTTCCTGGAAATTGGATGTGTCGGGAAAGGGTCTACGCGATGCCCCCGCGCGAGGATAGAGCGCCGGCAATGGTTTAACGCTAACGAAATCTCATCGCCGCTCGATGCGCAGATGAATGCCGGCGCGCGCCCGGACGGTAAGGTGCGCGACGGGCTCGGGCACCCGGTCGGGCAGCGCCGCGACACGGTGGTCCGCCAGCAGACGCGCAAGCAGGAGGGGCCCCTCGACCATCGCGAAGCCCGCCCCGGGACACACCCGCGCCCCGGCCGAGAACGGGATGTAGGCGTCGCGCGCCGAGGCGCGGCCGGCCTCGCTCTGCCAGCGCGCGGGAACGAAGCCGTCGGGATCGTGCCACAGCCGCTCGTGCCGGTGCAGGTGCCACGGGCTGAGGACGATCTGCGCGCCCTTCGGCACTGCGCGGTCGCGGAACCGCTCCGGGCAGCGCGCCTGCCGCACCATCATCGGCACCGGGGGATAGAGTCGCAGCGCTTCGCGGAACACGTCGCGGGCCACGCGCGCGCGGCCCAGTTCGGCGAAGTCGCCGTTGAGCGCCCTGCCCTCCTCGGCAACCTTCTCCTGCCACTCGGGATGCGTCGCCATCAGGTAGAGCGCCCAGCCGAGCGCCGACGCGGACGTCTCATGGCCCGCGAGGAAGAAGATCGCCACCTGGTCGACCGTCTCGGCGGTCGAGAACGTCTCGCCCGTTTCGGGGTCGCGCGTGGTCATGATCTTGGTAGCGAGGTCATCTGGGGCGTCGCCGGCCTCGATCCGGGCCATGCGCCGGTCCACAAGCTCGGTGATGAGCGCGCGGATGCGCCGGGCCGCGCGCCGCGTGTCGCGCCTGAAGAACCGCGGCAACCCGCGCGGCAGAGGCACGAAGGCCGCGAGGTTCAGGATCGGCTGGCTGCGCTGGTAGGCACGGAACTCGTGGAACACCGCCTGCGCTATCTCGTCCTCGATCGGGATCGAAAAGAGGGTGCGGAAGATCACGTCGGCGGCGGCGTGGCTGGCCTGCTCCTCGATCTCGACCGTGCCCTCCGGCAGACGGGTGCGCGCCGCCTCGGCGGCGGCCCACATGGCGGGCCAGGTATCGCGCAGGCGCCCGCCCTCGAACGCCGGGTCGATGATGCGGCGCTGGCGTTCCCACGTTGCGCCATTCGTCAGGAAAACGCTGTTGCCCAGGAGCGGGCGCAGCCCTTCCCCGATCCGGTCGGACTTCGGGAAGTCGCGTGGCCGCGCCTTCAGCACCGTCGCCACGAGGTCGGGCTGGTTCACCAGGAAAGAGCGGAAGAACGGCGTGCGAAACTCGGCCATCCACGCGCGGTAAAGCCGTGCCGGCTGGGCCGACAGGATGTCCGCCCGGAAGAGCCGCGCATACCGCCAGAGCGACACGCGGTCGGCCCGGGCGGGCGGCTTCGGGGGCGGTTGGCGCGTGCCGTCAGGCATCACGCCGCCATCGAGGTGAACTTGGACACGGCCACGTCGATCCGGCTGGCCGAAGGCGGACGTCCCGCGTAGCGCGCGGCAAGGCTCAGGGGGCCGGCGGTGATGCGAAAGTAGTCGTAGTCGAGCGGCCGGTCGAAGGCGCAGAGATACTGGAAGTGCAGCCGGAAAAAGCGCCAGCGAAGCTCCGCCCACCGCTCGGGGCTGAGCGAGCGGGTGAACTGAGCCGAGAACACCAGCGGCCAGCGCTTGCCCTCCGGCGCCACGCCGGACACCGCCACCGGATCGCAGAGCGCGAAGGCGCAGCCGTCGCCCGGCGCGGTCACGTCGATCCATGTCAGCTCGTCGCGGGCGGCGAGAAAGTGCAGGTCCGCCCGCAGCCGGTGCGCGCCCGGCAGGAACGACACCATCGGCACCACCTGTCCCAGCGACAGGAAGCCGAGCTTCGGCCCGTTCGCCGGCACCCGACCCGCGCGGATCAGGTCGGCGAGGATCGACACGCCGAGATGCGCGCCCGAGGAGTGGCCGACGACAAGCACCTCGTCCACGTCCGAAGTGAGCGCCGCGCCGATCGCCTCGGCGAACTCCGACATCCGGGCCTCGAGCGGGGCCGGGTTGGCCCCGTTCCACCGGGCCGAGTAGGCGTAATCGTGCATCAGGTAGTAGGCAAAGATCTTGCCGTCCTTCTTCTTGCACCAGCGCAGGATCGCGACCGCGACACCCACCCCGGCGATGAGCGCCGGGCCGAGCGCCACCGCGCCGATCAACGGCGACAGCAATGCGGACAGCATTGCGCCCACCGCCCAGCCGAGCCCGCCGGCCACGACCAGTTGCAGCAGAAGCATCCCGATCGGATAGAGCGCGGCGATCACCGGCCCCTTGCGCAGGCGCATCAGCCGACGCAGCGCACCGCTGGCGATGTAGGTCCATGCGGTTCGCACCAGCTGGGCATAGGTCGCCGGAATCGAGTTCGACATGCTGTCGCGCACGATGTCGGACCAGACGAGCACGTCGATGTCCGCCGCGCTGTCGGTGCCGTCCATGCGCGCCGCGACGCGCCAGCCGTAGGGTCCCGTGGTGGTCTTGGGTCTGAGCGCGATCTCGTAGTCCGACACCTTGGCCTGTGCCGCGCCCTCCTTGCGGTAAAGCTCGCGGTAGCGGCGGGGATGGATCGGATCATAGCCGGGAATGTAGAACACCCGGCGGCGGCGCACGTCCTGCGCGATGTCGCTGGCGCTGTCGGTCATGGTGTCGCGTCGTCCCCGCTCGGCCCCCGATTGTGAAGCCTAGACGCGTTTTCCGGCGGGTTTAAGGCGAAAGGCGTCCGCCCTTGCGACCTCAGCCCAGGGCCGCGAGCGCCGGGAAGGTCTCGAGCAGCCAGAACGACAGAGCCGAGAAGGCACCGGTGAGAAGAGCGAGGCCCACGGCCACCAGAAGCACGCCCATCACACGTTCGATCGTGCGCATGTGGCGCTTGATCCGGTTCATCAGCGTCATCGCACGGCTGAGGAAAAGCGCCGCCAGCAGGAACGGGATGCCGAGGCCGCCCGCGTAGATCGCCAGCAGGACGGTGCCCTTGCCCACATTGGCCTCGGACGCCGCGAGCGACAGGATCGCGCCCAGTTGCGGACCGATGCACGGGGTCCAGCCGAAGGCGAAGGCGAGCCCGAGGACGTAGGCCCCGAACGCCGAGCCGCCCCGGTCACCGGCATCAAGCCGTGCCTCCTGGTCGAGGAACGGAATGCGGAAAACGCCGAGGAAGTGCAGGCCGAACACGATCACGACGACACCCGCAGCGCGCGCCAGAAGCAGCTGGTTCTGCAGGAAGAACGCCCCGAAGGCCGAAGCGGTGAAGCCCAGCAGCACGAAGACCGTCGACAGGCCCAGCACGAAGAAAAGCGCCGCAACGCCGGCCTTGGCCCGCGCCGAGCCGCCGGCCTGCATCTCGTTCACGGAAACGCCCGACATGAAGGCCAGATAGGGCGGGACGATCGGCAACACGCAGGGGCTGAGGAACGAGATCACCCCCGCGAACAGGGCGACGAACATTGCGGGCAGCAGTCCCGCGTCGAGGATCTCGATTCCGAACATGCCTCTGCTGTAGGCGATCGCGCGCGCAAGGTCACGGCCCCCCGGGTCACGAGGGCGTGGACACGCTGTCACATCGTGGCTAACTCCAGCGGTATGACCCAGACCCACGACCTCGACGCCACCGGCCTTCTCTGTCCCTTGCCCGTGCTGAAGGCGCGCAAGCGGCTCTCGGCGCTTGCGTCGGGCGACGTGCTGCGTGTGGTGACCGACGACCCCGCCGCGGTTGTCGATGTCCCGCATTTCTGCACCGAGGCCGGCCATGCCCTGGAAGACAGCGCCGAGGACGGACCGCGCATGATCTGGCACATCCGCAAGCGGTGACACCGGGCCGCGCGTCACTCTGACGTGGGCCGGAAGCCGCCGGGCGCGTATCGCGTGACAAGCCATCCCAAGAGCCGATGGCCTGCGGGTCTAGCCCGGGGCTAGCCACTCTCTTCCGCAACCCGACCACACGTGCCGACCTTACCTCGGACCGTGCCGCTCGTGGAAGGTGATCCTCGACGCTCTTTGAACCGTCGGCGCCGTCGCCGTCTTTTCCCGGCAGGCAGACGCCAAAGGAAAACCGCCCGAAGCTCGGCTCCGGGCGGTTTCTCGTGTCAGCCTTCGCGGGTGGCGCGGTTCAGAGACCCAGCGACCACCAGCCGCGCTTCTTCGGCTTCGGCTTTTCGTCGCGCTCCGGCTCGGCGTCCGCCGTGGCGGGCTCGGGCTGGGCGTCGTGACCGTTGGAGGCGGCCTTTGGTGTCTCCTCGGTCTGCTCCGGGGCCGCGGCCTCGGGCGTCTCGACCTCGGACACGGGCTCCGCGTCGGGTTCGGCCGCCTTGGTTTCCGGTGCGGCCTCGACGGCCGTCTCCGGAGTCTCCGCTTCGCTCACAGGCTCGGCGGGAGCGTCTGCCGGCGCGCTCTCGGCCGTGTCGGCCTCGGGCGTGGCCGCGGCGGCGCTCACCGGTTCTGCCGCGCCCGGCTCGGCCGGCGTATCCTCGGCGGCAGGCGCAGGCGCCTCGGCTTCGGACGTGGCGGTCGTCTCCTCGGGCGCCGACTTCTTGCGGCTGCGGCTGCGCGAGCGGCTGCGCTTCTTCGGCTTGCCTTCGCCCGCGGCCTCTTCGCTCTCGGGAGATGCGCTTTCGGTCCCGGCCTCCGCGGCGTCGCCCTCGGCCTCGGTCTTTCCGGTATTGTCCGTCGCTGCGTCAGCGCCGTCCTTCTCACCGGCGTCAGCCGTCGCGCCATTGTCCGAGGACTGGCCTTCGGCGTTCTGGCCGTCACCGTTCGACTTGCCTTTGCCACGGCGGCGACGGCGGCGACGCTTCTTCGGCTTGCCTTCGCCGTCGTCGTCGGAAGACGCGGCAGCCTCGTCTTTCACCTCATTCGGCGCCTCTGCGCCCGGAAGGTTGTCGGAAGCGTCGGCCGGGACCTCGTCGTCCTCGTCCTCGACATCCACGTCAGCGTCGATCTCGTCCATCAGCGCGGCGTTGCCCGACACGACCGGGGCCGTGGCCTCGGGCACCGAGCGGGTCGCGGTCTTGAACTTCTCCATGTTGAAGTCCGGGCTGACCAGCGACGGGTCGCCCTCGATCCGCACGGCCATGCCGTAGCGCAGCTCGATCGCCGCGATATGCTCGCGCTTCTGGTTGATGAGGAAGTTCGAGATACCCACGGGGCACTTCACCAGCACCTCGCGCGAGCGGTTGCGCACGCCCTCTTCCTCGATCTGGCGCAGGACCTGCAGTGCCATGTTGTCGTCCGAGCGGATCAGGCCTGTGCCATGGCAGGAGGGGCACGGCTGGGTCGTGGCCTCGATCATGCCGGGGCGCAGGCGCTGGCGGCTCATCTCCATCAGGCCGAAGCCGGAGATGCGGCCGACCTGGATGCGCGCGCGGTCGGTCTTGAGCTTTTCCTTGATCTTCTTCTCGACGGCGGCGTTGTTCTTGCGCTCGTCCATGTCGATGAAGTCGATGACGATCAGGCCCGCAAGGTCGCGCAGGCGCAGCTGGCGCGCCACCTCCTCGGCAGCCTCGAGGTTGGTCTTGAGCGCGGTCTCCTCGATCGAGCCTTCCTTGGTGGCCCGGCCGGAGTTCACGTCGATCGCCACCAGCGCCTCGGTCACGCCGATCACGATGTAGCCGCCCGACTTGAGCTGCACCGTCGGGTTGAACATCGACGACAGGTAGCTCTCGACCTGGTAGCGCGCGAAAAGCGGCATCGGGTCGGCGTAGTGCTTCACGTTCTTGGCGTGGGACGGCATGATCATCTTCATGAAGTCCTTGGCGATGCGGTAGCCGCGCTCGCCCTCCACGAAGACCTCGTCGATGTCACGATTGTAGAGGTCTCGGATCGACCGCTTGATGAGGTCGCCTTCCTCGTAGATCTTGGCCGGAGCGATCGACTTGAGCGTCAGCTCGCGGATCTGCTCCCACAGGCGCTGAAGATACTCGTAGTCGCGCTTGATCTCCGTCTTGGTGCGCTTGGCCCCGGCGGTGCGGATGATGAGGCCGGCACCCCGCGGCACGTCGATCTGCTGCGCGATCTCCTTGAGCTTGGAGCGGTCGGCCGCATTGGTGATCTTGCGGCTGATCCCGCCACCACGCGCGGTGTTGGGCATCAGGACGCAGTAGCGGCCCGCGAGCGACAGGTAGGTGGTCAGCGCCGCGCCCTTGTTGCCGCGCTCTTCCTTGACGACCTGCACCAGCAGGATCTGGCGGACCTTGATGACTTCCTGGATCTTGTACTTCCGCGGCCGCGGTTTGCGCGGCGGGCGGATGTCGTCGGCGGTGTCGTCATCGGCGACCGACTCGATGTTGTCGTCCTCGGGGGCGCGGGCCGCGCGGCGGACGCCGTCCTGGGCCTCGTCGTCGCTGGCCTCTTCGGCGTCGCCCTCGGAGCCGTCGGTCGACGGCTCCTCGACAGGTGTCTCGGCCACGGTCTCCATCGGGGAGAGGCCCTCGCCCGTGTCACCGGCGTCGTTCGACTGCGGATCGCCCTCGACCTCGTTCTCGCCGTCGAGGTCGATGGTCTCCATGCCCTTGATGGAATCCGGATCCTTTTGTGCGACCGCATCATCGGAGTTCGACGACTCGGCGCGCGAGGAAGACCGGCGACGCCCACCGCGCGAGCGGGAGGACTTGGGCTTCTCGTCCTCGTCCTCGGCGCGGGCCTGCCGTTCCTCTTCCTCCATCAGCGCCTGCCGGTCGGCAACGGGGATCTGGTAGTAATCGGGGTGGATTTCCGAGAAGGCGAGGAAGCCGTGCCGGTTCCCGCCGTAATCGACGAACGCCGCCTGGAGCGACGGTTCGACCCGCGTCACCTTGGCGAGGTAGATGTTCCCCGCGAGCTGCCGCTTGTTCTCGGATTCGAAGTCGAATTCCTCGACCTTGTTGCCGTCCACCACCACGACGCGGGTCTCTTCCGCGTGGGTGGCGTCGATGAGCATCTTCTTAGCCATATTGTCCGTTTGCACACGACGGCGCCGCCCTGCCCAGGCGGACGGGAGACGCGGTCGGAATGTCTTGTCAGGGCGATGCGCGGCGACGCGGCGGGTTGCGGAGCCGTGTCCGCCTTCCTCTGCCTGTCTGTCGTCGCGCGCGTCATCGCGGTTCTTCTCCGACGCCGAGGGTCTGTCCGTTTATGCGAACGACGCCCCTGCGCCCGTTTGATACCCGCCGCGTTGAGCGCGGTCCGGGCGGTTTCCCTGACCCCGTAGGGCCGGATCGGTCTGTCCAATGAGGCGGTTCGGTCGAAGCCGCGCCCCAGCGTACAGCGAAACTGGTGAGCAAATCGTCGCCATTCCCGGGGGATGGCGGAGCCTGACAGGTATTCTAATTCGGTCCGTGCGCCAAAGACAATGCAAAATCGTTCGCGCACGAGTTGTATCGTGCGACTGCGCGCATCCGGAGAAGATCTTTCGACGCAATGGCTTGCGCCGCGGCCTTGACACGCCGCCGCAGCGCGGGACCGGCCTCAGCCGGCGTTGCGCAGGCGCTTGAACAGCGACGAGGTGTCCCAACGGCCCCCGCCCATCTTCTGCACGTCCTTGTAGAACTGGTCCACGAGCGCCGTCACGGGAAGCGACGCCCCCACCCGGTCGGCCGCCGACAGGCAGATCCCGAGGTCCTTGCGCATCCAGTCGACGGCGAAGCCGTGGTCCCAGTGATCGTCGAGCATGGTCTCGTAGCGGTTCTGCATCTGCCACGAGCCCGCCGCGCCCTGGCTGATGACCTCGACCACCGCACGGCCGTCCAGGCCGGACTTCTCGGCCATGTGCAGCGCCTCGGACAGGCCCTGCACCAGTCCAGCGATGGCGATCTGGTTGCACATCTTGGTGGTCTGCCCCGCGCCGCTTTCACCGATGCGGCGGCAGAGCTTGGCGTAGACGGTCATCACCGGCTCGGCGGCGTCGTAATGCGCCATGTCACCGCCGCACATGATCGACAGCTGGCCGTTCTCGGCGCCGGCCTGCCCGCCCGAGATCGGCGCGTCCACGAAGCCCGCCCCCTTTTCTGCAAAGGCCGCGTGCAGCTCCTGCGTGACCTCGGCGGACACGGTGGTGTGATCCACGAAGATCGCGCCGCTCTCCATCCCGGCAAGCGCGCCGTCCTCGCCGAGGCAGACGCTCCGCAGGTCGTCGTCGTTGCCGACGCAGGCCATCACGAAGTCCTGACCCTGCGCCGCCTCGCGCGGCGTCGCGGCGTGCGCGCCCCCGTATTCCTTGGCCCAAGCCTCGGCCTTCGCGGGGGTCCGGTTGTAGACCGTCACCTCGTGGCCCGCCTTCGCAAGGTGGCCCGCCATCGGGTAGCCCATGACCCCCAGTCCCAGAAACGCTACCTTCGCCATCGTCGCCATCCTTTGCCAATCCGGTTCGCCCACGTTGTGACAAGCGGGCGGCGGACTTGGCAAGGGCGGGCATCCGCGGTAGTCCCGGATCACCCGCGCGCGGCGGCGCGGACGACCTGAAGGATCCCCCGGATGCGCTTTCTCTTTCGCTGGCTCCTGCGGCTTGCCTCCCTCGCCATCGTGTTGGCCGTGGTGGCGGTGGCGCTGGTCTACTACCTCGCCTCGCGCTCCCTGCCCGACTACTCGAAGGAGCTGTCGGTCGCCGGCCTGACCGCCGACGTCGAGATCGTGCGGGACAATTCCAACGTGCCGCACATCTTCGCCCGTTCGGACCGAGACGCCTATTTCGGGCTGGGTTACGCCCACGCGCAGGACCGGCTGTGGCAGATGATGCTGCTGCGCCGCACCGCGCAGGGCCGTCTGTCCGAGCTTTTCGGCCGCCGCACGCTCGAAACCGACAGCCTGATCCGCCGCCTCGACCTTTACAACCTCGCCCGCAGCTCGGTCGAGGCGCAGACGCCAGAGACGCTGGACGCGCTCGAGGCCTACGCCGCCGGGGTCAACGCGCGTATCGAAGAGATCAACAACAGCTCTCTCGGCCGTGGCGCGCCCGAGTTCTTCCTGTTCGACGCACGGATGCCGCCGTGGCAGCCGGCGGACTCCATCGCCGTCATCAAGGTCATGGCGCTGCAGCTCTCGGGCCACCTGTCCGAGGAGGTCCTGCGCGCCCGGACGTCTCTTGCGCTCGACGACGCCGACCGCCTGGCGGACGTCCTGCCCGACATTCCCGGCGACGGGGTCGCGGCCCTGCCCGAATATGCCGAACTGGCACCGGGCGCGCGGCGTCATGCGGCGCTGGCGCCCGCCTCCGGCGAAGATTTCCTGATGCCCCTGCCCGAGCGCGGGCTGGCTGGCGCCTCGAACGCGTGGGCCGCGGCCCCCGACCGCTCGGCCTCGGGCGGCACGCTGCTGGCGGGCGATCCGCACCTCGGGCTGACGGCCCCCTCGATCTGGTATCTCGCGCGGCTTCAGCTGTCCTCGGGCGGCGTCATCGGCGGCACGATCCCCGGCATTCCCGCCGTCATGGTCGGCCGCTCGCAACAGCTCGGATGGGCGATCACGTCGAGCTATCTCGATGATCAGGACCTCCACCTCGAGGAGCTGAACCCCGACAACAATAACGAGTACCGCACCCCGGACGGTTGGGCCGAGTTCCGCACCCGCCGCTCGATCATCGAGATCAAGGACGCGGCGCCGCTCACCATCACCCAGCGCTGGACCGAAAACGGTCCCGTCCTGCCCGGCTCGGTCTACGATCTCGGAAGCATCACGCCGCAGGGCCACGTCATGTCGCTGTCGTGGACCGCGCTGTCGGGCTCGGACACCTCGATGAGCGCCGCGGTGGGCCTGATGAAGGCCGGCGACGTGCGCGAGGCCATCGACGTCTCGGAGCTCTACGTCGCGCCGTCGCAGAACCTGACCCTGATCGACGACGAGACCGTGGCGATGAAGACCATCGGCACCTTCCCGCGACGCGCCGCCAACCACCAGAGCCGCGGGCGGCTCCCGAGCCCCGGCTGGATCAACACCAACCGGTGGCAGGGCCGCCTGCCCTACGACCAGAACCCCGAATTCGTGGCACCCGAGGGAGGCATCGTCGGCAACACCAACAACAAGATCATCGACCGCGACTTCCCCCGTCACATGAGCTTCGAATGGGGCGACAGCCAACGGGTGATGCGCTGGCGCGCGATGATGCAGGGCCGCGAGGTCCATACCCGCGACAGCTTCATCGAGGCACAGCTCGACACCGTATCGCCGGCGGCCCGGACGCTCCTGCCGCTGATCGGCAGCGACCTGTGGTATACCGGGGAAGCCGCGCCCGAGGGCACGCCCGAACGCCGCCGACGCCAGGCGCTCGACCTTCTGGCCGAGTGGAACGGGGAGATGAACGAGCATCTACCCGAACCGCTGATCTATGCCGCGTGGCTGCGCGCCTTGCAGGAGCGGCTGATCCGCGACGACCTCGGGCCCGTGGCCGACGCCTACGACCACGTGGAGCCGCTCTTCATCGAGCGGGTCTTCCGCGACATCGACGGCGCGGCCGCGTGGTGCGACGTGGTCCGGTCCGCCGCGGAGGAGACCTGCACGGACATCGCGCGCCTCGCGCTCGACGACGCACTCGTCTGGATCGACGAGACCTACGGCACGGCGCTGGAGTCGCTGCGCTGGGGCGACGCCCACGAGGCGGTGCACGAACACCAGGTCCTTGGCGAGGTGCCGATCCTCAAGACATTCGTGAACATCCGGCAGTCGACGTCGGGGGGCGACTTCACCCTCCAGCGCGGGCGCACCTCGGGCGCACCCGAACACCCGTTCCGCAACGTCCACGCGGCGGGCTATCGTGGCGTCTACGATTTCGCGGACCCGGATTCGTCGGTCTTCATCATCGCGACGGGCCAGTCCGGGCACCTTCTGTCCCGACACTATGACGACCTGGGACAGCTGTGGCGGCGGGGCGAATACATCCCGATGTCGCTCGACCCCGAACTGGCCCGCGCCGCGGCCGTGGGCGTCACCCGCCTGCGCGCCGAGTGACCTGCGGCGGGCGCTCGCCTGCCGCCTCGTCCAGCACGGCCCAGTCCGCGCCCCTGCGGTCGTGCGCGTTCCCCTTCCAGCCGGCTCGCAGCACGCGATGGTCTCTGCCGTGGTGTGAAGTGGACCTAGGGCGCGCTTCTCCGCCGCTCGACGCCGCGCCTCTCTTTCCGGCGCGACGGGAACGTGCCGGCGCCGTCTCGTGCACCGCAGGCGCCCGCTTGGGAGGTGAGCAGCGGCGCCCTCCCCCTTTGTGACGTCGCAATTCCCGGCCCCTAACCCTTCAGCGGCGTGATTGCGGCGAATTCGGGGGTGGCGCCAGGACAATTACGCCCACCCCCTTCCGGTAAACTTGAGGGCGAACTTCGGCGCGCCAGTTTCGTTATTAAATCGTTATTTCAGAATCGCATTTCGTTATTCCTTCGTGAATTACCAGGTCAACGGATTCACAAACAAGTATGACGCCTCGGGCAATACGAACCGATTCTTCCATCAATTATCGCCCAATATATCATATTCAAAATAAAATATTTCAAATCGCATTTGTTCACATTTCCTTATAAGCATTTGTTAATGTTGACTTTTAAGAAAGGCATTCGAACCATTTCCTCACGCAACCCTATTGAGGAAAATCGTGATGACCATTCAATTCCAAAACCTGCCTTCCGTGAATCAATTCACTCCGACCCTCCGCACTTCGGAGGGCTCCACCACCCAGACCGGTGGGGGGGCAGATCGCGCCCAAGCTCCACGCACGTTCCAGCACCCAAACCGGCGGCGGGCAGAACGCGCCCAAGCTTCAGTCCCGCTCCGCCACCCAGACCGGCGGCGGTCAGCTCTCGCCGAAGCTCCAATCCCGCTCCACGACCCAGACCGGAGGCGGCCAGATCGCGCCAAAGCTCCAGTCCCGCTCCACCACCCAGACCGGTTGGGGGCAGATCGCCCCGAAGCTCCAGTCCCGATCGACCACCGATATAGGCGGCGGGCAGATCGCGCCCAAGCTGCGCTGATCACCGCCTGCGCGGCTCGGGGAGGCCCCGGGCCGCGTATATGCTCCAGATCGCGGGCAGGAAGAACGTCGCGAGCAGCGCGAGGGCAAAGAACTCCTCTCCCCGCGTGCCGACCATGTAGGCCGTGACGACCTGCGACAGGGCGACCCCCATCTGCACCAGCGCGGTCAGCCATTGCGAGACGTGGCGCGCCGACAGCGAGACCTCTCCGAGAAAGCGCGCACAGGTCATGTTCACCGCGATCTCGAACAGGCACAGGGCCACCACCGCGACCGCGAGCGTACCCACCTGGAACAGCTCCACTGTGGCACAGGCCAGAAGCGGCGCCGCCACGAAGAAGGCACGCCGCGGCACCTGTGCCGGAATCCGATGCAAGCCGAAGATGGTCACCGCCGCTGCCAACCGCGCGGCGCCGAGGATCGCGACAATCGACATGGCCGGGAAAGCATCCTCGGCCAGCACCGGCAGGTAGTTCAGGAAGGCGATGACGCCGCCGAAGAACGGCACGATCCACAGCGCGAGCCGTCCCACGCCTGCCGCGTCGCGCCAGAGTTCGCGCAGGCGGGGACGTGCCGTCGCCACGCGGATTGGCCTCACGACGGCCGGGCCGCTCAGCATCAATCCGACCGCCACGAGGACCACGCCGCCTTGCAGGACCTGAGTGAACAGCATGGCAGAGGGCAACGAGATCCCGGGTCGGGCCAGCGTCGTCATCAGCACGAGAGCCGAAAGCGCCATCGACAGCGAAAGTCGCACCGAGAACGCCGCCACAGGGTTGGGCCCCCGTGCAGCGACCAGCATTCCCATGTACTGCAACGCGCCGCTGGCGGCCCCGAGGCCGAGCCAAACGGCCAGCCGCAGGCCCGTGACAGGTCCGGCAGACACCAGCAGCAGCACCTGCGCGAGCAGGGCCACGGCAAGAATCTCGCGCAGGCGCAGGCCGCCCGGCCGCAGCACCGGCGCGCCGAAGGACGCGATCACCTGTCCGAGGAACAGCATCCCCGCCAGCCAGCCCGCGCCCAGAAGCGACGCGCCGCCCTGCCCGTAAGCGATGGTGAGATAGAGCGGCAGGCTTTGGGGGATCAGGGAGCCCGCCGCGCTGAGCAGACACGCCCCGAAGACCGGACGCGAGAGGACCTCAACTCGCGACATCTTCCCTGCCCGGCGCCCGCGCCTTCCGCGCACGACGCACCTGCGCTCCGTAGGTGCCGGGGCCGGTTCGAGGCTCCGACAGGCCCGGCATCCGCGTCGTGCCGCGCAGGGCTTGCCAGTCGAAATCCTCCGCCTCGAGATCGCGGAGGTCCAGCCTTTGCGCCGCCGGCCCGGCATAGGCCTCGCGCGGGATCGGCTGGACCTGGAACAGCGGCACGTCGCGCGGGATCAGGATCTCGGTGTCCGTCTTGACCAGCCGCAGGTTCACGAAGAGCGGCATGGGCGCGAACGTGTCCGTCTCGACGATGGCCTCGTAGGCGAACCACGCGGCCGAGGCGTGGATGTTCGGCAGCGGCCGGATGTTGAGCGCCCAGCCCGGCGCGGTCTGCACGAAAAGCCCGCTCCAGACCTGGATCACCGACGGCTCGAAGAGAGATGTCAGCGCCGAGGGCGCACGGTCGCGAAATTCCGGGGGACAGATGGAATTCCAGCGCTCGGCGATTTCAGGCGGCAGGGGTTCGCTCTGCAATTGCCTCCACCGTCCTTCGTCGGCGACCTGTGCCGTATATCCGTCGAACATCACGTGGACGTCCATCAGCGGAAACACGTACCACCCGTAGGCACAGGCGGTGCGCATGGCCTCGCAATACTGAAACGCGCCGAGCGGAATATGACCCAGCCCACCCTTGTCTCCGGCCATCGGCTTGAGGAGGTCGGGGGCGACGCTGAAAAACCGAATGAGGGAGTCGTCCAAGCCAGACCTCCGGACCGTGGCGCGACGGGTGACACGCTTTCACGTCACCTTGGCACATCCGGTTGTGTGCGCAAATGGCGAATTTCGCGTCATTTCCCGCCCCGCCTGAAATGACCGCCAGAGACGCCCGAAATGAAGACGCGGGCGGAATGAATCTTATTTTCCGAGATTATAGGTTCAGGAGGTCAGCTTGCGCGGGGACCGCGCATCGCCCGGATGGGAGGACGAAGCGAAGCTCTGGAGAGGAGGCGGACGAAGACCTGAATACAGCCGTGCCGGTCATGGCTCGGGTCATGGGCATGTTCACTGTCGATACGACGAACACACTCATGTCTCAGGTATGAACCGGGACGAGGCAGCGCACCGCGGATGGAACATGCACGGCGTGATGCCGGGCCAGCTCAATGTCGAGGGATGGACCCCGGCGGATCGGAATGGCTCAGGCGAGCGTGCGCACGACGGCGGCGATGATCGCGACCCAGGCCGCGACCGACAGCAGCGCAGCCGGAACAAGCCAGGCGGCGCGCGGATAGCTGCGCGCTTCGCGGGCCGGGACGTCCGTCAGGTTGATGCGTTCTGCGCGTTCCATCGACCCTCAGTCGCAGCTTCTCATCGCACTAGGGGAGCGGGCAGCCAAAGGGGGTGGGAGTCCTTCGGCTGCCCTCGAAGGCAGGGAAATCGCGATGAAATCTGGCCGCTGCCCATATGCACTCAAATAGCTGGATCCCGGATACATCTCAAGACTCAATTCGCGCAACACCGGGTCACGAAATGTATAGTTAACACGCATTAGGTGAAATTACCTAGGCGATCGTGTCAGTCGGAGAAGAGGGAGCGTTCGGAGCCGTGCATAGGCCAACGCGGCCGTCACAACGTGCGGAGATCGTTAGTGTAAATCAGCCGACCCGTGTCTCACGCACCGCGTTCTGGAGACGGAGGGCCCAAACGCGACCGGACCGCTCTGGGCGGCCGTACGGGCTCAAAATCTCTTGAGAGAAAATGGTGCGGTCGAGAAGACTCGAACTTCCACGGGAGTTACCCCACAGCGACCTCAACGCTGCGCGTCTACCAATTCCGCCACGACCGCACTGTCCTTGGCATTGGGTAGCGGGCGTATAGACGAGGCGTTCGGGGATGCCAAGGCCCCCTTGCGGGAAATTTTCACGGGCGACGCGGGGTCAGCCGCCGATCCCCTTGCCGGCCCTACCGGCAGGTCGACCAGCGGCCCTCGCGCTTCTCGAAGATGGTGCGTGACAAGACAGAATAACGGTCGTCCTCGGCCCGCGCGCCGTAGCGTTCGATGACCGCGCGCGGCGGCCCGAGGGTCAGGACGTTGAAGTCGTTGGGCTCGCCCCGGATGCGGGTCGACAAGCCCGTTCCCGCCTGCACCAGAAGAAGGCCCGCCGATGCCGCCAGCGGGGCGGCCCGCCAGGTGTGGAGGTGCCCGCAGAGCACGATGTCCGCACCCCGGTCGGCCAGCGTACGCAGCCCGGTCTCGGCGCCGCGCATGGGACGCTTCTCGACGTCGGGGCCGTGCTCGGGCGGATGGTGCATGGCGATGACGCCAAAGTCCCCTGCCTTGCGCGCATCGTCCAGCCGACGTCCCGCCTTCAGCAGCGACGCCTCGCGAATCCGTCCGCGCTGCCAGGCATGGGGATCGGCGGTGTTCATGCCGGCGACGACGTAGCCCTCGCCATGGTGCACCGGCTCGAGATCGCGCGAGACGTACCTGCGGAAGCGGCTCCACGGTTTCAGGAGCCGGACCGCGAGGTTGTCGAGTGGAGTGTCGTGGTTTCCCGGCACCGCCAGCACCGGCGGTTCGAGCTGATCGAGGAAGGCACGGGCCGAGCGGAACTGCGCCCGCCTCGCGCGCTGCGTCAGGTCTCCGGAGACGACGACCAGATCAAGGTCGGCGCCGTTCAGGACGTCGATCAGCGGCGCCACCAGCTCCGGGCGGTCGCGGCCGAAGTGCAGGTCGGAGAGATGTGCGATACGGCCGGTCATGCATCCCCGTGACCGGCATCCTCGGACGGGCCGCCGCTCTCGAGCGGCGTCTTGCGCTCGGGCGGCAGCACCACGTGCAGCGCGTTGTCGTGCATCCGGAAGCGGAACGGCGAGGTCAGCTTGAACCGCTCGCCATCCATCGCGACGGTCTGCGTGCGGCGCGAGGTCTCGATGACGATGTCTCGCCCGGTGAACAGCTCGAAGTCGCGGTTCAACACCATGCCCTTCGAGGCGAGCCGGAGCGCGCGAAGCAGAAGCTCCCATCGGGTCGAATCGGGAGCGACGTAAAGCGCGAATTCTCCACGCTCGACCGCGTCAGATCCCTCGAGCCCGAAATACTCGAGCTGGAACGCACTGCGGCCGATGAAGGCCAACGGCGTGCGGCGGCGCTGAACGGTGCCGCCGACATTCACGGACATCCTCATGGGCCTGCGGAAGGTCAGGAACGTCATCAGGACCGACCAGTGCGCCGCGATGCGCGACCGGCCCCAGCGCGCGTAGGTGCCCTCACGCTCTTTCAGGACCTGCGGGTAGATGCCGAGGCTCGCATTGTTGAGAAAGACCGTGCCGTTGACTTCACCCACCGGCACGGCGCGGGTCTCGCCCTCGGCCAGCAGGTCGATGGCCGCGTCGATGTCCTCGGGGATCTTCAGGCCGCGCGCCACGTAGTTGAAGGTGCCGAGCGGCACGATCCCCAGCCGGCGGCCGGTTCCCGCAACCTGCCCCGCGACACCCGCGATGGTGCCGTCGCCGCCCGCGGCCACGATCGTGCCGAAGCCATCCTTCATGGCCCGCTGGCAGGCATCCGCGATGCCGTCGCCGGGATCGACAAGGCGCAGCTCGAAGCGATTGGGGTGCCGGTCGAACGCCGCGCGCATGGTTTCGGCCCGGTCCTCGGCATCGCCGCTTCCCGAGCCCGAGTTCATCAGCACGCAAATCCGGGTGTCCTGCGACAGAACGAGTCCGGACGGGTCGTGGCTCGGGTCGGTGAGGAGGCTCATTTCGGGGACCGTCGCGGTTCAGGGGTTCAGAGGCCGAACGTCGCCCGACGAAGGCGGTTCCGGCCTGCGCGAAGGAGGCGCCGATTGACCGCGCGTCGGCCCGGGACTAAGCGGTCGGACATGGTGGAATGGGCGATCACTCCGGGACTTACGGACTACGACCACTCGGTCGCGGAGATGGAGGCGCGCGCCGCTGCCATCGCGGACGGCCGTGCGGACGAGTTGATCTGGCTGGTCGAACATCCACCGCTCTACACGGCCGGAACAAGCGCGCGCGCCGAGGACCTCCGGGACCCCGACCGCTTTCCGGTGCATCCGACCAAGCGCGGCGGACAATACACCTATCACGGGCCGGGCCAGCGCGTGGCCTACGTCATGCTCGACGTCGGTCGGCGCGGCCGGGACGTGCGCCGCTTCGTGCAGGATCTCGAGGCATGGGTGATCGCGGCGCTGGCCGAGTTCGGGCTGACCGGGCATGTGCGCGAAGGCCGCGTCGGCGTCTGGATCGAGCGACCCGACCGGCCGCCCCTGCCCTCTGGCGCGATGGCCGAGGACAAGATCGCCGCCATCGGCATCCGCCTGCGTCGCTGGGTCAGTTTTCACGGCATCTCGATCAACGTGGAGCCGGAGCTGTCGCATTTCGACGGGATCGTACCCTGCGGGATCACCGATTATGGCGTGACGAGCCTCGTGGACCTCGGCCTGCCCGTGACCATGGATGACGTGGATGTGGCGCTTCGGCGCAGCTTTGCCGACGTCTTCGCCGACGCGCCCGCGCCCGCCGGCGACTGACCTCGCACGCGGCGCCTACCGTCCGGCGGTCAGCAGGGCGTGGCGCAGGATGTCGCGGCGCGCGATGCCAAGCCGCGCGAGTTCCTCGTCGCTCATGCTTCGCAGTTCCGCGGTGCGCGCCCGGATCGCCCGGGCCCGCGTGTCGAAGGGCGTGTCGAGCAGCCCGCGCAGGGCGGCGATCGGCTGGAAGAGGGTCGCATCGCGACCGGTCGTGTCGAAGAAGGCCATGGTTCGGACCCCGATGAAAGCAGCGTCGCCTCCCCCGAAGCGACTGACCTCAATGTAGGCCGTCGGCGAGATTCTGCCCAGTAAGGATTTCCGTGCTCACGGCGGATTGACTTCTTGACTACCCCGACTGCGATCAAAAGGGCACGATTCGCACCCGTCCGAACCGCCCGCCTGCGACAATTTTCCGATCCCTGCGACGAAACCTGTCATTGCCGCGCGCGCCCGGCTTTCCTAAAACCGGCGCAGGCCGGGGTGCGGGCGGAGTGTGCCCGCCGCCCTCGAGAACACCATTCCAGGAGGCATTCATGGCAGACGCCGCCATCCATGGACATGAGCACGAAGACAACCGGGGGTTCTTCACCCGGTGGTTCATGTCCACAAACCACAAGGACATCGGGATCCTCTACCTGATCGTCGCGGCGCTGATGGGCTTCGTGTCCGTCGCGTTCACGGTCTACATGCGCATGGAGCTGATGAGCCCCGGCGTGCAGTTCATGTGCATGGAAGGCGCACGCCTGTTCCCGGCCGCCGCCGGCGAATGCACTCCGAACGGCCACCTGTGGAACGTGCTGATCACCGGCCACGGCATCCTCATGATGTTCTTCGTGGTGATTCCGGCGCTGTTCGGCGGTTTCGGCAACTACTTCATGCCGCTGCAGATCGGCGCGCCGGACATGGCGTTCCCGCGTCTCAACAACCTGTCCTTCTGGCTGTACGTCGCGGGCTCCACCCTCGCGGTGTGCTCGGTGCTGTCGCCGGGCGGCAACGGCCAGCTCGGCTCGGGCATCGGCTGGGTGCTGTATCCGCCGCTTTCGGTACGTGAAGGTGGCATCTCGACCGACCTCGCGATCTTCGCCGTGCACGTCTCGGGCGCCTCGTCGATCCTCGGCGCGATCAACGTCATCACGACGTTCCTGAACATGCGCGCGCCGGGCATGAGCCTCTTCAAGGTGCCGCTCTTCGCCTGGTCGATCTTCGTGACCGCGTGGCTGATCCTGCTGTCGCTGCCGGTTCTCGCGGGCGCGATCACCATGCTGCTGACGGACCGCAACTTCGGGACGACCTTCTTCGACCCGTCGGGCGGCGGCGACCCGGTGCTTTACCAGCACATCCTGTGGTTCTTCGGGCACCCCGAGGTCTACATCATCATCCTGCCCGGCTTCGGCATCATCAGCCACGTCATCGCGACATTCTCGCGCAAGCCGATCTTCGGCTACCTGCCGATGGTCTGGGCGATCATCGCGATCGGTGCGCTCGGCTTCGTCGTGTGGGCGCACCACATGTACACCGTCGGCATGTCGCTGACCCAGCAGTCCTACTTCATGCTGGCCACGATGGTCATCGCGGTACCGACGGGCGTGAAGGTGTTCAGCTGGATCGCGACGATGTGGGGCGGCTCGATCGAGTTCAAGACGCCGATGCTCTGGGCGTTCGGCTTCCTGTTCCTGTTCACCGTGGGCGGCGTCACCGGCATCGTCCTGTCGCAGGCCGGCATCGACCGCGCCTACCACGACACCTACTACGTCGTGGCGCACTTCCACTACGTGATGTCGCTGGGCGCCGTCTTCGCCATCTTCGCGGGGATCTACTTCTACTTCCCAAAGATGACCGGCAAGATGTACCCGGAATGGGCCGGCAAGCTGCACTTCTGGGCGATGTTCATCGGGGCCAACCTGACGTTCTTCCCGCAGCACTTCCTGGGCCGTCAGGGCATGCCGCGGCGCTACATCGACTACCCGGACGCCTTCGCGCTCTGGAACCACGTGTCGAGCTGGGGCGCCTTCCTGTCCTTCGCGTCCTTCGTGTTCTTCTTCGGCGTCATCGCCTACTCGCTGCTGAAGGGCGAGAAGCAGACCGCGGCCAACCCGTGGAATGAATACGCCGACACGCTCGAGTGGACCCTGCCCTCGCCGCCGCCGGAGCACACCTTCGAGCAGCTGCCGAAGCGCGAGGACTGGGACAAGTCCCCGGCCCACTGAGGCACACACCTCCAAAATCAGGAAAGGCCCCGCACGTGCGGGGCCTTTTCGTTTCCATCGCCCCGCCGGCGGGTCCGCGCTGCCCCGAGGGCGTCGACACCGCCCGGACCCGTGCTAGAACGCTTTCCGACATGCCCTACCGCTGGACAGACGATCGCCCCGACATGCCGGCCGAGCTGCGGCTCTGGCCGCACAACTCGCTGCCGCCGGCAGGCTTCGCCGCGTTCATTCTCGGGACATTCGGCATGGCGACGCTCCCGCTCTACGGGCTGCTGGGGACCAAGCTGCTGTGGGGACTGCTGCCGTTCCTGCTGATCGCGCTTGCCGGGATGTACTACGCCCTGCGCCGGAACGAGTCGGACCGCCGCATCCTCGAGGTGCTCACGGTCAGCCGCGAGGCGGTCGAACTCGTGCGTCACGATCCCAGGGGGCAAGAGCGGCGCTGGTCCTGCAATCCCTACTGGACCCGCGTGGCGCTGCACCAGAAAGGGGGCCCCGTGCCCAACTACGTCACCCTCTCGGGCGCCGGCCGCGAGGTCGAGATCGGAGCCTTCCTGTCCGAGGACGAGCGCAAGGCGCTCTACGGAGAGTTGTCGGACCGCGTCGCCAAGTTGGCACAGCCCTGATGGCACAGGCCCCCGCCACGCCGAAAAGCCGTCGCGCCGCGCTGCTGACCATGGCCCGGGTGGCCCCGGATCGCGCTGCCGCCATGGCCGGGCTCGCGCCCTCGGAAGAGGCCGCGCTGGCGCTCCGCACCGCCCGCGCCGAACGGGCCCTGCCCGCCGCGGAAGAGGTCGTTTTCCTCCTGCCCCTCGTCGGCCCCGAGGCGGTGGGCGACTGGGGCGCGGTCTGCCGCCGGCTGACCACCACGCTGCGGAGCTTTCTGGACCAGGACGATCCGCGCTGGCGCGCCGTGATCTGCTGCCAGCAACGCCCGGACCTGCCTGACGATTCCCGCATCACCCACTTGCCCTTCGACGATCCGACGCCCGGCAACGACAAGTGGCGCAAGCTTGCCGCGCTCTGCGATCACCTTGGAGAGACGGCGACGGCACCCGCCTATGCCATGAGCTTCGACGCCGACGACCTGCTGCGACAGGGTACGGTCGCCGAAATGCTGTCGCGGCAAGGACCGGGCTTTCTTGCCGAGACGGGCTTTGTACGTGACGTCGCCACGGGGCACGTCGCGCTTGCCGGGCCTCGAAGCCTCCGCACGCCGCTGCGCAAGCCGTTCTGGAAGCTCTGCGGCTCCTGCGCCGCCCTGCATCACGACCCCGGCCTGCAGCAAAGCGCGGCCTTCCTGCGCGCGATGACGCAACACGAGCACCGGATGTTCCCCTACCTCGCCGACCTTGCCGGGCAACCGCTTCAACCGCTCTCCCGGCCCTCTGTCCTGTACGAGCTGAACCACGGCGAGAATTTCGGCGCGCGGCGCGGGCGGGTGTCGTTCAAGACGCGCTTCGTGGCGCGGTTCCGGGTGACCGACCGCGAGACACTGCGCGGGGTGATCCGCGACTTTCCGTGATGTGCCGAGGGAGCTCGACTGCGGGCGCTCAGCCCGCCAGCCGCGCCTTCACCTTGGGACCGGCGGCGCCGAAATCCATCTGGCCGGCATATTTCGACTTCAGCGTGCCCATCACCCGGCCCATGTCGCGGATCGAATTGGCGCCGGTCTCGGCGATGGCGGCATCGACGGCGGCATCTATCTCGGTTTCGCTGAGGCGGCGGGGCAGGAACTCCTCGATCACGCCGATCTCGGCTTCCTCCTGTTCGGCGAGGTCGAGGCGCCCGCCTTCCTCGTAGGTCTTGGCGCTCTCCCGGCGTTGCTTGACCATCTTTTCGAGGATGGCCAGCACTTCGGCGTCGCCGACGCCAGTCTCGGCGCCCTCGCCCCGGGTGGCGATGTCGCGATCCTTGATCGCCGCGTTGATGAGGCGAAGGGTCGACAGACGCGTCGCGTCCTTCTCCTTCATCGCCTGTTTCGTCGCCTGAGCGATCTTCGTTCGAAGGTCCATCGACGTCCCCATTCCCGGGCTGGTTCGCAGTCTGTGACCCTAGCGCGCGCACCCGCCCGAGGCAACCGACCGCCCTCGGCGCCAAGTCATTGAAAACATTGGAACGACCACGTTCCGACCTTGCTTGACCACGCTGGAACAACTCCTTACGTATGGCGCGATTTGACGGCCGAGGCGGCCTTTCGCGCCGCGCCCGACCGCGCCACCCGCATCCGATCCGAGGTCCGACCATGTCCCAGACGTCTTCCCGCCGCCCGACCGCCTGTCTCGCGCTCGCCGACGGGACGGTGTTCTACGGTATGGGCTTCGGCGCCACCGGCGACACGGTGGCGGAGCTGTGCTTCAACACCGCGATGACCGGCTACCAGGAGATCATGACGGATCCCTCCTACGCGGGGCAGATCGTGACCTTCACCTTCCCGCACGTGGGCAATGTCGGCATCAACCCCGAGGATGACGAGACACAGGACCCGGTCGCAGAGGGCATGGTCGTCAAGTGGATGCCCACCGACCCGTCGAACTGGCGCGCCGCCGGCACCCTGTCGGACTGGCTGGCCCGGCGCGGCCGCATCGCCGTTGGCGGCGTCGACACCCGGCGTTTGACCCGGGCGATCCGGCAGCAGGGCGCGCCGCACGTGGCGCTGGCCCACGACCCCGAGGGCAACTTCGACATCGAGGCGCTTGTCGCCAAGGCCCGCGGGTTCGAAGGGCTCACCGGCCGCGATCTGGCCAAGGGCGTCACCTGCGCGCAGTCCTACCGCTGGGACGAGATGCGGTGGGCGTGGCCCGAAGGCTACCTGCGCCAGACCGAGGCGCGGCACCGCGTGGTGGCCATCGATTACGGCGCCAAGCGCAACATCCTGCGCTGTCTCGCCAGCGCCGGGTGCGAGGTCACTGTCCTTCCCGCCAGCGCCACCGCCGAGGACGTACTCGCCCAGAACCCCGACGGCGTGTTCCTGTCCAACGGGCCCGGCGATCCGGCGGCGACGGGCGAGTATGCCGTGCCGATGATCCGTGGCGTGCTCGAGCGTGACGTGCCGATGTTCGGCATTTGCCTGGGCCACCAGATGCTGGCGCTGGCGCTCGGCGGCAAGACGCAAAAGATGAACCACGGCCATCACGGCGCGAACCACCCGGTCAAGGAGATCGAGACCGGCAAGGTCGAGATCACCTCGATGAATCACGGCTTCGCTGTCGACAGCCAGTCGTTGCCGACCGGCGTTCTCGAGACCCACGTGTCGCTGTTCGACGGTTCGAACTGCGGGCTGCGGATGGCCGACAAGCCGGTCTTCTCGGTGCAGCACCACCCCGAGGCCAGCCCCGGCCCGCAGGACAGCTTCTACCTGTTCGAACGGTTCGCCGCGTCGATGGACCGCGGCTGAGCGCTGGCGAAGGTCCCGCCAGGGACGGGGCCGCGTAAGATATACCGTTAACGCGCAATTAACCTCGCGCGCGGCATCAAGGGGCATCCCCTGTCCCAGCCGCGTGCGCCATGCCCAGTTCAGCCCTCCTCGCACGGATCGCCGCCCTGCCCCAGGCGCAGGATCGCGGCCGCCCCCTCGGCGGGCTGCTGCTGGATGGTGGGGCAGTGGCACCGGATCGGCTGCTCGATGCGCTTGGAGAGGCCGAGGCGACCGGCGCGCCCATCGACCGGGTGCTTCAGGCACACGGCCTTGCCACGCCCGATGCCTGCCTGCGCGCCCGCGGACGCCACCACGGCCTGCCGGTGCTGGACCGCGACACGACGCCCCCGTGCCCGTCCCTGGCCGGGTTGATCCCGCCCGAGACATGCCTCGCCATGCGCGTCCTTCCGTGGATGGTCGTGGGCGAGACGCTGGTCGTTGCTGGCGCCCGCCCCGAGGACGTGGAAGCCGTCCGCCCCCTGCTGGCCCAGGCGTGGCCGCAGATCATGCCGGCGCTGGCGTCGGAGCGCGACATCGAGGCCGAGCTGGCCGCCCGCCACGGGCGCCGCTTCGCGCGCGCAGCCGAAAGCAACCTGCCCGCGGACGAGAGCTGCCGCGACCTTAACCTGTCCACGCCCGGACGCCGGATCGCGGCGGGTGGCGCGGCGCTCGCCTGCGTTGCCGCGCTCGCCCTGGCGCCGACGATGTTCTTCGCCGGGGCCTTCGGACTCGCGCTCGCGGCGATAGTCGCGGGCCAGCTTCTGAAACTCGCCGCCGCAGTGGCCGCGCCTCGAGCCGAGCTGCCCGCGCCTCTGCCGGCGCAGCGCCCGACCACGCCCGTGGTCTCTCTGCTGGTGCCGCTCTTCCGCGAGGCCGAGATCGCCGGCACCCTGGTGCGCAGGCTCGAACGGCTCAGCTGGCCGAAGGCAGCGCTCGACGTGGTGCTGGTTCTCGAAGCCGGGGACGAGGACACGCGCCGAGCGCTGGCCCGCGCCGACCTGCCCGCCTGGGCACGGGTGATCGAGGTGCCGCCCGGCGGCGTCACCACGAAGCCGCGCGCGCTGAACTACGCCCTGCCCTTCGCCCGTGGCGAGATCGTCGGCATACTCGACGCGGAGGACGCGCCGGCCGCCGACCAGATCGACAGGGTGGCCGCGCGCTTTGCCGTCGAACCCTCCGAGGTGGCCTGCTTGCAGGGTATTCTCGATTTCTACAATCCGCAGGCCAACTGGCTGTCGCGGATGTTCACGCTGGAATACGCGGCGTGGTTCCGAATGATCCTGCCCGGCCTCGCCCGGCTGGGTTTCGCGATCCCGCTCGGCGGCACGACCATCTACTTCCGCCGCGCCGCGCTGGAAGCGGTGGGCGGCTGGGACGCGCACAACGTCACCGAGGACGCGGACCTCGGGATGCGCCTCGCGCGGCACGGCTACCGCACCGCGCTCGTGCCCACCTTCACGCTGGAAGAGGCGAACTGCCGGCTGTGGCCGTGGGTGCGGCAACGCTCGCGGTGGCTCAAGGGATACATGATGACGTGGGCCGCGCATTCGCGCCGACCGGGCCGCCTGCTGCGCGACATGGGCGGATGGAAGACCGCAGGCATGCAGGTTCTGTTCCTCGGCACAATTCTGCAGGCATTGCTCGCCCCCCTGATGTGGAGCTTCTGGATCGTTCTCATCGGGATCGACCACCCTGTGGCCGCGGCGCTGCCTCCGGCAGGCTTCGCGGCGCTGGTGGCCGTGTTCCTCGCTTCGGAGGCGGTCACGCTCGGGGTCGCCTTCGCGGCGCTGGCGCGCACGCCGCACCGCGGGCTCGGCCCATGGGTCCCGACGCTGGCCGCCTACATGCCGCTGATCGCAGTCGCCGGCTACAAGGCCCTGTGGGAGGCGATCCGGAAACCGTTCTTCTGGGACAAGACCGCGCACGGCCGCTCCGCCCCGGACCACGCGCTAGCCGATCAGAAGTCCGTCTAAACGCTACGGCTCAGACGTCGCGCGCCTGGCTGTCGAGCTTGAGCCGCGTGACGAAGGCCACCGAGATGTGGTCGCGCAAAGCCCGGCTCGCGCCGTCCTCGTCGCGCTTGCGGATCGCGTCGACGATGCGGTCATGCTCCTGCAGGGCCACCGCGCCGCGCCCCTCGGCAGCAAGCGAGGTAGTCGCCATCAGCGCCATCGAACGGTGCACGAGGTCGAGCTGCTGCACCAGAAACCTGTTGTGCGAGGCGAGGTGGATCTGCTGGTGGAACCGCCGGTTCGCCCGCGCCAGCGCCTTGGGGTCGTGCAGCAGGCCACGGTCGGTCTGCACCATCTCGGCCAGCACGAGGATTTCCTCGGCGGTGGCGTGCCGCGCGGCCAGCCGCGCCGCCAGCCCCTCGAGCTCGGTGCGCACCGCGTAGAGCTCTGCCAACTGGTTGTGGTCGAGCGACGCCACGATCAGCGAGCGACCGTCGCGGGTCAGCAGCGACTGCGTCTCGAGCCGTTGAAGGGCCTCGCGGATCGGCGTCCGGCTGACCCCGAAGCGTTCGGCCAGGTCGCTTTCCACCAGCCGGTCGCCGGGGCGATAGGTCCCGGTGTCGATCGCGTCGAGGATAAGCGAATAGGCGTCCTTCTGGCCGGCCCGACCGGTATTCATGCAGCGTCTCCCTCAAGGTCCGCAGACGATAGACACGGCCATCGCACACGATCAAGCGACGAGCCCTTGGCAAGGACCCGACCGCGACCTAAGCCCTAGTCCATGCAGGCCGTCTCCGAAACCGCTCCTTCCGTCGCCCGCGAGTTCGCACATGTGCGGACGTGGGTCTTCGATCTCGACAACACGCTTTACCCGCCCGAGGTCCGTCTTTTCGACCAGATCGAGGTGCGGATGCGGACCTTCATGACCCGCGAACTGGGCGTGCCGGTAGCCGAGGCGGACCGGCTCCGGCGGGAATACTGGTCCGCGCACGGCACGACGCTGGCCGGGCTCATGGCGGTGCACGGGGTCGAACCCGAGCCGTTTCTCGAAGAGGTCCATGACATCTCATTCGACGTGCTCACACCGGATGCGGGCCTGGCCGAGCGCATCGCCGCGCTGCCGGGCCGGCGCATCGTCTACACCAACGGCACGGCGCCCTATGCCCGGCAAGTGATCTCCGCGCGCGGCCTAGACGGGCTGTTCGACGCGGTCTACGGCGTGGCCGAGGCGAACTATCGCCCCAAGCCCGACCGCGCGGCGTTCGAGACCGTGTTCTCGGCCGACGGCCTGGATCCGGCGCGCGCCGCGATGTTCGAAGACGATCCGCGCAACCTCTCGGTCCCGCACGAGATGGGGCTCGCCACGGTGCTCGTGGCCCCCGCGCCCGAGCCCGCGCCGCACATCCACCACCACACCGACGACCTTGCGGGCTTCCTCGCCCGCGTCGTCTGAGGGGGCCGACATGGACCATGACATCCTGATCTCGGGCGGCGGCATCGCCGGGCTGACCGCCGCGGCGGCCTTTGGGCGTGCCGGCTTTTCCGTGCTCTGCGTCGATCCCGCCCCGCCGGTCACCGAACGCGACGCGGCCGGCGCCGACCTGCGCTCGACCGCGTTCCTGCAGCCCGCCCGGGCCTTTCTCGACCGCGCGGGCCTCTGGGACAGGTTCGCCCCCCACGCCACGCCGCTCCAGACCATGCGTGTGGTCGATGCGGGGGGCGGCGACGAGCCGGGCGTCCGCGCGAGCAAGAGCTTCGACGCCGCGGACATCTCCGAGAAGCCGTTCGGGTGGAACCTGCCGAACTGGCTGCTGCGGCGCGAACTGAGCGCCGCGCTGGACGAGATCGACGGTGTCGATTTCCGCCCGGGCACCGCGACCACCGGCCTTCTGTCGCGCACCAGCGCTGCGCGGGTCACGCTGTCGGACGGCAGCCGCCCCGAGGTGGCTCTCGTGATCGCTGCGGACGGGCGCAACTCGCCCATGCGACGGGCGGCGGGCATCGGCGTTCGGACGACGCGCTTCGGCCAGAAGGCGCTGGCCTTCGCCGTCACCCATCCCGAGCCGCACCAGAACGTCTCGACCGAGATCCATCGCTCGGGAGGGCCGTTCACGCTGGTGCCGCTGCCCGACTACGAGGGCCGCCCGTCTTCCGCGATCGTCTGGATGGAGGACGGCCCCGAGGCCGAACGGCTGATGGCACTCGACACCGGGGATTTCGAGGCGGCGATGACCGCACGGTCCTGCGGCCTGTTCGGGCCGCTGACACTGGCGTCGAACCGCTCGATCTGGCCCATCGTGGCCCAGGAGGCGACGGCGCTGACCGCCGAGCGGCTGGCGTTGGTGGCCGAGGCCGCACATGTCATGCCGCCTATCGGCGCGCAGGGCCTCAACATGAGCCTGCGCGACCTCGATACTCTGCTGGACCTGGCGGAGACCCATCGCGACGCGCTCGGGGGGCGGGCCATGCTGGACGCCTACGCGCGCAAGCGGAGCGCGGACATCCGGGTGCGCGTGGGCGGCGTGGGGCTCCTGAACCGGATCAGCCAGTCCGGGTCGCCGCTGGTGCAGGACTTGCGCGCGGTGGGGCTGTCGGCGCTCTATGATCTGCCGCCGGTGCGGCGGACGCTGATGCAGCTGGGATTGGGTGCGCGCGGCTGAACCGCACGCGCCGGCGTGTGTGCGGGCCCTAGTGGTAGGACATCTCGCCCACCACGCTGCGCCATTCGCCCGAGGACAGCATCTTGCGGTGGGTGAAGCGCACCGAGTGCAACGGCCCCTCGATCTCGGTCTGCCAGAACTCTATGAAGCCGAAGAGCTTCTCGTGGTCCGGGGCGACCTCGTAGTCCTGCCAGACGAAGGTGTTCAGGACGTTCTGGTAATCGGGCATCCGGTAGAATATCTCGGCCGTGGTCAGCCCGTATCCGCGCAGCATCATCTCGGTCTCGGACATCTGCATGGGTCATACCTCTCGCTGATTTTCTTGTTCGTCCGACCAGCATGACAAGGCCGAGTTACTTTTCAACGAAAACAGTGTGTTAGCCACCTGACCAGGTGGCTGCCAAAAGCAGTGGCCGGGCGCCATTGCACCCCATATCCGCGCTCTGCTATAAACCTGACAACAAGATATAGCACAGGCACAGGCGGACAAAAAACGTGAGCGATACGCCCGAACCCCCTGAGTTCGATGAAGAAAACGGCGGCCCCGAGCGTCCTCTGCCGGGCGGCCCCACGGTTTCGATCCTCGACGAGATGAAATCGTCCTATCTCGATTACGCGATGAGCGTGATCGTGAGCCGGGCGATTCCCGACCTGCGCGACGGCCTCAAACCGGTGCACCGCCGCATCCTCTACGCGATGCACGAGACCGGAAACACGCACGACAAGTCCTACCGCAAGTCCGCGCGCCCCGTGGGCGACGTAATGGGTAAGTACCACCCCCACGGCGACAGCGCGATCTACGACGCGCTTGTGCGGATGGCGCAGGACTTCTCGATGTCGCTGCCGCTTCTGGACGGTCAGGGCAACTTCGGCTCCATGGACGGGGACAACCCCGCCGCCATGCGTTACACCGAGGTCCGCATGGACAAGCCGGCGGCTTACATGCTGGCGGACATCGACAAGGACACCGTCGATTTCCAGGACAACTACGACGGCAAGGACCGCGAACCGACGGTCCTGCCTGCGCGCTTCCCGAACATGCTGGTCAACGGCGCAGGCGGCATCGCCGTGGGCATGGCCACCAACATCCCGCCGCACAACCTCGGCGAAGTGATCGACGCGACGCTTGCCCTGATCGACGAGCCCGACCTGTCGTCGGAGCAGCTGATCGACTACATCCCGGCCCCGGACTTCCCCACAGGCGGCCTTATCCTCGGCCGCTCAGGCGCGCGGAAGGCCTATCTCGAAGGCCGCGGCAGCGTCATCATCCGTGCCAAGACGCGGATCGAGGAGCTGCGCAAGGACCGTTACGCCGTCGTCATCGACGAGATCCCCTACCAAGTGAACAAGGCCGCGATGATCGAGAAGATCGCCGAGGCCGCGCGCGACAAGAAGATTGAGGGCATCGCCCACGTCCAGGACGAGAGCGACCGCTCCGGCGTCCGCGTGGTGGTCGAGCTCAAGCGAGACGCGACCCCGGACGTGGTGCTGAACCAGCTGTACCGCTTCACGCCAATGCAGACGTCCTTCGGCTGCAACATGCTGGCACTCAACGGCGGCAAGCCCGAACAGCTGACTTTGCGCAAGTTCCTGACATCGTTCATCGACTTCCGCGAGGACGTGGTCGCCCGGCGTACCGCCTACCTGCTGCGGAAGGCGCGCGAGCGCAGCCACATCCTGTGCGGCCTGGCGGTCGCGGTGTCGAACGTGGACGAGGTCGTGGCCACCATCCGGGCCAGCCGAGACGCCGGCGAGGCGCGCGAGGCACTGATGACACGCCGCTGGCCCGCCGAGGAGATCGCGCCCTACATCCGGCTGATCGACGACCCGACGCACACCATGAACGACGACGGGACCTACAACCTGTCCGAGGCACAAGCCCGCGCCATTCTCGAGCTGCGCCTCCAGCGCCTGACGCAACTCGGCGTGCAGGAGGTCACCGACGAGCTCGAGGAGCTGGCCGGCAAGATCAAGGACTACCTCGAGATCCTCGGCTCGCGTGAGCGGATCATGTCGATCATCTCGGACGAACTGAAAGAGGTGCGCGAGCTGTTCGCCGTTCCCCGCCGGACCGAGATCGCCGACTGGGCCGGCGACATGGACGACGAGGACCTGATCGAGCGCGAAGACATGGTCGTGACCGTCACCCAGTCCGGCTACATCAAGCGCACGCCGCTGTCGGACTTCCGCAGCCAGCGCCGCGGCGGCAAGGGCGTTTCGGGCGGCGGGCTCAAGGACGACGACGCGGTGACGACGTTGTTCGTGGCGAACACGCACACGCAGCTCCTGTTCTTCACCACGGACGGGATGGCCTACAAGCTCAAGACCTGGCGCCTGCCCGCGGGCGGCCGCACGTCCAAGGGCAAGGCCATCGTCAACATCCTGCCGATCCCCACGGGCGTCTCGATCGCGGCGATCATGCCCGTGGATCGCGACGAGGCGGACTGGGACGACCTGCAGATCGTCTTCGCCACCTCGGCGGGCGATGTGCGGCGCAACGCGCTGTCGGATTTCACCAACGTGAAGCGGAACGGCAAGATCGCGATGGAGCTCGCCGAGGGCACCAGCCTCGTGAACGCGCGTATCGCGTCCGAGGATGACGACGTCATGTTGGTGACCGAGGGCGGCCGCGCGATCCGCTTCCCCACCACCGACGTGCGGGTGTTCAAGGGCCGCAAGTCCACCGGCGTGCGCGGCGTTCGCCTGTCGGGCAACGACCGCGTGGTCTCGATGTCGATCATCCGCCACTTCGAGGCGACGCCGGAAGAACGCGCGGCCTATCTCAAGATGCGCCGCGCCGTGGCCGGGCTTGCGGACGAGGACACCGAGACGGACGACGACGACGCGGCCCCCGGCCTGATCACGCAGGAACGCTATGCGGAGATGTCTGCGGCCGAGAACCTGATCCTGACCGTGACAGCGCAGGGCTCGGGCAAGCTGTCGTCGAGCCACGATTACCCGGTGCGCGGCCGTGGCGGCCAGGGCGTGACCGCGATGGACAAGGCCATGCGGGGCGGCCCGCTGGTGGCGTCCTTCCCGGTCGAGACCGACGACCAGATCATGCTCGCAACCTCGCGGGGGCAGTCGATCCGGGTGCCGATCGAGGGCATCAGCTTCCGTTCGCGCACTGCGGGGGGGGTGCGAATCTTCAACACTGGCGCCGGTGAGACGGTGGTCAGCGTGGCATGGATCGCGGAACAGCCCGAAGCAGAGATCGAGGCAGAAGGTGGCGCGGACGACGCGACGGAACCTTCCGGAGACTCCTGAGTTATTGCATTGGATAAATGCAATTGCGCCGTTGCGCAGTTGATGTAGTTTGGAACGGCGGGGAGAGTGCACCGACACAATCGGTACACCGCCCCGCCGGTTCCCTTAGTGCTCGTGTTCTCGTGTTTCCCCGCTCACTTCCAGGATGGCCAGGTGGCATGGACAATTGGGATGATCTGCGTTTTCTGGTCGCGCTCTCGAAGACCGGAACGATGACCTCGGCGGCAAAGCTGCTGGGGACGAACACCGCGACCGTGTCGCGGCGGATCGAAAGGCTGTCCGAACAACTCGGCACTCCGGCCTTCGTGAAGACCTCCGAGGGCTGGCGCCCGTCTGACGCGGTGAAGCGCCTGATCGACGTCAGCGAGTCCTTCGAGGGCGAATTGCAGTCGGTGCTGAATGCCCAGAGCCAGCGCAACGCCCATGAAACCGTGAAGATCAACATGGGCTCGATCCCGATCGTCACCTCTCAGGTGCTGTTCCCGGGCCTGCACAACCGCGCCGACATGCTGTCCGGCATCGCGCTGAGCTTCCATGATCGCATCTTTCGCGAGGGGCTCGGCGAGAACGACATCGTCATCATGCTGGGCCAGCCCGACAGCGGCCGGATCGTGACGCGCAAGGCGGGCAGCCTGTCCTTCCGCCTGTACCGGCACCGCAACACGACCATCGGCACCGAGTGGGCGGGCCTTGGCGAGAACCACGACGGGTATCCCACGATGCTTCTGGGCACCGAGCGGTTCGGCTGCCCGCCGCGCGTCCGCGTGGACAGCTTCCTTGCGCTGTTTGCACTGATGCAGGCCACCCACATGCCCGGCCCCCTGCCCGACATCCTCGCCGCGCAGGACCCGGACCTCGTGCCGGTCTGCCCCTCGGCGCCGCCGCATTACTCGGACTTCTGGCTCATGTTCCACGAGACCCGTCGGAGCGATCCGGCCATGCGGGCGGTAGTCGAGTGGGTCACGCTCTGCTTCGAGGATGTCGCGCAGGCAGGGACTCGAGCAACCGCCAACGGTTGAACACCTGATTCGTCAAGGATCGGATCGGGGGCAGGCAATTTTTTGCAAAAGCGGCTTTGACAGACGCGTGCTTGCTTGTCCCCTGTGGGTTGTGCCTACTGCTTGCAACAGAAGTTTTCGAGCAGAGAAGCACACTTAGATGTCCCCCCTTTCGGTTCTTTTGGTCGTATCCCGCCTTTTGCTGGCTACCGCGCTGTTCTACGCGGTCACCGAAACTCTCTCGTCCACCTCGCTGTTCGATCCCGGCTACACTTTGACCGGTCCGCGCCTGACGCTCGGCGCCGCGGCGCTGTCCGGACTAATGACGGTGGTCGCGATCTGGCTGGTCTTCGGCATCCGGACACGCGTTGTCGCGACCCTCGGAACCGCGCTGTATGTCGGGCACATCACCATGCTTCCCGGTTTCGGCGCGGTCGACGCAACCATCCTGGCGGAACTCGCGCTGGTCGGCGCGATCGCCCTTCCCTCCATCCTCTTCGGCGGCGGACGCTTCAGCATGGTCCGCGCCGGATGGAGCAACGTGATCTGACGCGTCCCTCCCGCGTCACAAACGGGCACACCGTAGACTACGCGGCCTTCGGGCCGCGTTTTTTTTTGGTCGCTTCGGAAGAATCCTGACAATTCGTTAAACCCGCCGGAATCGGCTCCGGCTGCGCATGGTTTCGCTTGGGCGTGGCCGCCGCGCCACAGTTTCAAAACTGTGGCGCGCGCGATCAGATTGACAATCCGTAGAGATCGCTGAACTTGGTTTCGAGGTAGCGCATCAATGGGCCCTCGTCCGGCTCGGTCCCGGTGGCGTGCATGATGGTCTCGCGCGGGGGACGCAGACCGCCGTGGCGCTGAAGGTTGTCGCGCAGCCAGTCGGTGGCCGCCGCGACCTCGCCCACGGCCAACCGGGCATCGAGGTCCGGCACATCGCGGCGCAGCGCCTCGTGCAGGCAGCCCGCGTAGACGTTGCCGAGGCTGTATGTCGGGAAGTAGCCGAAGAGCCCCACCGACCAGTGCACGTCCTGCAACACTCCGTTCGACGGACGGTCCACGGCAAAGCCGAAATCCGCCTCGAACCGGGCATTCCACGCCTCTTCCAGCGTATCGACCTCAAGCTCGCGCTCGATCAGCGCGCGTTCCAGGTCGTAGCGCAGAAGGACGTGGAGGTTGTATTGCAGCTCGTCCGCCTCGGTGCGGATGTAGCCGTCATGGACCCGGTTCACTGTCCGGTAGAAGGTCTCGGCGTCGTCGATGCCGAACTCGCCAAACGCCTCGCGCATCTGGCCGAAGAGCCATCCCGTCATCGCGCGGCTGCGTCCGATCTGGTTCTCGTAGATGCGGCTCTGGCTTTCATGGACGCCCATGGAGACGCCCTGCCCCAGTGGCGTGAACAGGTAATCCTGCGAGATCGCCTGCTCGTAGGAGGCGTGGCCGACCTCGTGGATGGTCGAGTAGAGGCAATTGAACGGATCGTCCGCCGCGGTGCGCGTGGTGATCCGCACGTCGTTGCCCGAGCCGCTCGAGAACGGGTGCACGGCCTTGTCGACGCGACCGCGGCTCATGTCGTAGCCGAAGGTCTTCGCGACGTGTCGCGCCAGTCGCATCTGCGCGCCCTCGTCGAAGGTGCCGCTGACCTTTGGCGGCGCCTCGGCCCCGCGCACGGCGTCGATCAGCGCTTTTAGGCGCGGGCGCAGGGCGCTGAACATCTGCGTGAGCTGCTCCGCCGTCGCACCCGGCTCGTAGTCTTGCAAGAGCGCGTCATAGACGTCGCCGCCATCCGCCAGCGCGGCGCCCTCCTCGCGCTTGAGGGCCAGCACCTCCTTGAGCGTTGGCGCGAAGGCGGCGACGTCGTCCTTCGCTCGCGCCTCGGCCCAGACGCCCTGGCTGACGCTGGTGACGCGGGCGATCTCGGCGGCAAGACGCTGCGGCACCTTGTTTGCACGGTCGAAGTCGCGTCGGATGTGTCGCAGGTTCGCACGGGCAACCGGGTCCGCCTGAACGGCAGCATCGGCCTCGGCCTCGGACAGCCACTCGCCCAGCCGGGCGTCGCCGCGGCGGGCGTGCAGGACCGTCTCCATCGCCGCCATCTCGTCGCCCCGCTGGGATGCAGAGCCGCGCGGCATGACCGTTTCCTGGTCCCAGCCGAGCCGCTGCGCCACGTGGCCGAGCGCGCCGGTCTCGCGCACGTGCTCCATCATCTGCTCGTAAGCGCTCTGCATCGGATCACCCCCGGACGGACTGGAATTTCGGATATTGCGCCCCGAAGCGCGCGCGCAGGATCAGCACCCAAAGGGCGACCGCGCCGACCTGGTGGACGATGGCGATCTGCCACGGCGCGCCGTAGAGTACGGTGACGATGCCCAGCACCATCTGCAGCACCAGCATCGCCAGGACCGCGTTGAAGCGGAACCGCGTGTCGCCGTTGGGCGACTTGCGCGAGCGCGCCCAGACCACGATGCCGAAGACGAACAGCAGGTAGCCCGCGACCCGGTGCATGAACTGCACGAGTCCCGCGTTCTCGAAGAAATTGCGCCACACGGGCTCGATCTCGAACGGGGTCGGCGGGACCAGCCCGCCGGCCATGAGCGGCCAATCGGTATAGTTGCGGCCCGCATCGATCCCCGCGACCAGCGCGCCCAGCAGGATCTGCAGAAAGGCGAAGTGCAGAAGCCCCGTGCTCATCGAGAAGAGCTTGCCCTCTCGGGCGCGGCGCGCCTGCATCAACTCGCGGCTCTCTCGGCCAAGACGGAAAACATACCACGCGATCAGGCCGAGGATCACGAAGGCGAGGCCCAGATGGGTGGCCAGCCGGTAACTCGCCACGTCGATCCGCTCGCCCGAGAGGCCCGAAGACACCATCCACCATCCGATCGCGCCCTGCGCGCCACCGAGAGCGCCCAGAAGCAGCAGCCGCCCGGTCCAGCCCGGCGGGATGTTGCGGGTGACGGCGAAGCCCACGAAACCCAGCGCCCAGACAAGGCCGATCACGCGGCCGAGCTGACGGTGCCCCCATTCCCACCAGTAGATGAACTCGAACTCCGCCAGCGTCATGTCGGGGTTCACCAGCCGGTATTCGGGGATCTGCTGGTACTTCTCGAACTCGGCCTGCCAGGCCTCCTGGCTCATGGGCGGCAAGGCGCCCGTGACCGGCTGCCATTCGGTGATCGACAGGCCGCTGTCGGTCAGCCGCGTGAGGCCGCCGACCGCGATCATCACCATGACCAGCGCGAAGAGCACCATCAGCCACCAGCGCACCGCGCCGCGGGCCCCGCGCCGCTTTGCGTCGATCATCCCCCCCTTGGGGGCGGTGGCGCGCGGCGCCTCGTCGGTGCCGACCTCTTCGAACAGCTTGCGCTTCTGGGCCATCTGTCGCTCCTTCGCTGGCGCGCGGACACTAGGCCCGGGCGCACCGGCCTTCAAGTCAGCGACCCCGGTCTGCCCACCGCACCATTTGACGCAGGACCCCGTGCAACGTCTGCGCGTCGGCCCGCGTCAGGGGCATCCGGCTCCAGAGATTACGCAGGTTGCGCTTCATGCTGGGGGCCTTGTCCTCGGGGAAGAAGAAGCCCGCGCTCTCGAGCCGCTCCTCGTAATGCGCGGCCAAGGCCTCGACCTCGTCCTGATTGGCCCAGACCGTGCCGGCCATCTCCACGGTTTCGGCCTCCACCGAGGCGGAGGCGCGCCGCCACTCGTAGGACATGAGCAGCACGCACTGCGCGAGGTTGAGCGACGCGTAATCGGGGTTCACCGGCACCGACACGACCGCGTTGGCCCGCGCGATATCGTCGTTCTCGAGCCCTGCGCGCTCGGGGCCGAAGAGGACCGCCACCCGCTCGCCGCGCGAGATCCGGGTGTAAGCCTCCTGCATCGCCCTTTCGGGGCTGAGAACCGGCGTCGTCAGACCGCGCGGCCGGGCGGTGGTGGCAAGAACATATGTCGCGGGCGCGATCGCCTCGGCGGTGGTCTCCGAGACGACCGCATGATCCAGCACCCGACCGGCGCCGCTGGCCATCGCGCGGGCGGAGGGATTGGGCCAGCCGTCGCGCGGGGCCACCAGCCGCATCCCGTCGAGGCCGAAGTTCCACATCGCCCGCGCCGCCGCGCCGATGTTCTCGCCCATCTGGGGGCGCACCAGCACGATGTCGGGTTGCGTCGGCCCGTCGCTCATGTCCGTCTCCTGTCATGCCTTCGCGTCCGCATACGCGCGGGCCGGGGCCGGCTGCAAGCCCGGGCGGAGCGGGACGACGGGAACAAAACAAGCGGCTGCATCGTCGGTCCGGAAGACGACACTTCGAAAGGCCCCTGCGTGATGACCGACTACACCCTCTACTACTGGCCGCTCCCCTTCCGGGGACAGTTCGTGCGCACGGTGCTCGCGCATGTCGGCGCCGACTGGAGCGAGGCCGGGATCGGCGAAGTCTCCGACCTACGCACCGCCGAACCCGTGGCACAGCTCGTGCCGCACATGGGCCCGCCGGTGCTGACCGACCACTCTGCCAAGCTGTCGCTGGCGCAGACGCAGGCGATCCTGGCGTGGCTCGGGGACAAGCACGGCCTGATCCCCGGCGACCCCGCCAAACGCGCGCTGACCCACAAGGTGATCGCCGACGCCAATGACGTGCTCTACGAGATGACGCGTTACAACGGCGCGCAGATGTGGACGCCCGACGACTGGGACGAGTATCGGCCCCGCCTCGGCCGCTGGATGGAAATCTTCGAGGCGCTCGGACGGGCGCACGGCCTGACGGCCGACGGCGGCCACATGCTAGGGACCGAGCAGCCCGGCCTTGCCGACCTCACGGCCTACACCCTCTGGGGCACGATGACGACGCAGTTGCCGCCCCTGCGCCGGATGCTCGACGCGCACGCGCCCGGAATCGCCGGCCTTGTCGATCGGATCGGCGCACGCCCCGAACAACGCGATCTCTGGCAGCGCACCCGGGACCACTACGGCGACGCCTGGTGCGGCGGACAGATCGAGGACTCGCTTCGCCGCGCGCTCGATGGCTGACCTGCCGGCCGCGCCCGCGTCGCGCGGGCGCTTTCCATCCGCCGCCCGAGCCGCTATAGCGCCGCGACGATCCGCAGGAGGGACCGATGGCCGACCAAGAAGAGCCGCAACTCTACCTCGTCACCCCGCCGAGCCTCGATCTTGGCAGTTTCCCCGACCTGCTGGGCCGCGTGCTCGACGCACACGAGGCCGCCTGCCTGCGCCTCGCGCTCGCCACGCGCGACGAGGATACCATCATGCGCGCCGCCGATGCCCTGCGCGAAGTGGCGCACGCCCGCGACGTGGCCTTCGTCATCGACACGCACGTGGTGCTGGCCGAACGGCTTGGCCTCGACGGGGTGCATCTGACCGACGGCGCGCGCTCGGTCCGCTCGGCCCGCAAGACGCTGGGCGCGGACGCCATCGTCGGTGCCTTCTGTGGCGGCTCGCGCCACGACGGCATGAACGCGGGCGAGGCCGGCGCGGACTACGTGAGCTTCGGGCCCGTCACCGCGGGCACGCTGGGCGACGGCAGCGTTGCCGACGACGAGGTGTTCGCGTGGTGGTCGCAGATGATCGAGTTGCCCGTGGTGGCCGAGGGCGGCCTGACCGAAGAGCGCGTCCGAGCCTTGGCGCCCCTGACCGACTTCTTCGCCGTGGGCGAGGAGATCTGGTCACAGCCCGACCCGGTGCTTGTCCTCTCGACCCTGCGCGACGCCATGCGCTGAGGCGCGGGTCCGACCCCGGCGGCGCGATCCGGCTCCGACTGCACCGCGCATCGCGAAGCGCTCGATATACGACAACGCGGGATGCCGTCCGCGCGGCGGCAAAGGCGACCCGTTCGATCCTGTCCGCGGAACGCATGAAACCGCACGGCCTCCCGACGAGACCGGGACCCGGTCAGATCGCCTCCGCGTAGCCCTCGCGCACCTTGGTCTCCAGCGCGTGCGCGAGTGACTTTCGGTTGGGGTGCGCGTCCACCGGCACGGCCGGGTGATAGACCACCGACACTCGCCCCTGCCGCCGCGCCGCCAGCGCGCGCAGCAGGCTCGGACCGAAGTCCATGTCGCCCCACCAGCCGTAGAACGCCGCAGGCGCGCCTTTCGGAGCCTCGTAGCGCAGGCTCACCGGCTGGACCGAGGCCGCGTGCCGGAGCCGGTCGTCGAAGAACGCCTGGAACAGCGTCGGCTTGAACGGCAGCACCCGCTGCCCGTCGGTCGAGGTGCCCTCGGGAAACACCAGAAGCCGTTCGCCCCGCGCAAGGCGATCGGCGAAAAGGTCCGCCTGGGCCCGTGCCTCGCGCCGGTCGCGGCGGATGAACAACGTGCCGGTGGCGCGGGCGAGCCAACCGATGCCGGGCCATCCCTCGACCTCGGCCTTCGACACGAATGTCACCGGGCGCGCGGCGTTCAGCACGAAGATGTCGAGCCACGAGACATGGTTGGCCACCGTCGCGCCGCCGCCACCCGCCGGCGTGCCGTGACGCTGCACCGGGATCCCGAGAATGCGCAGGACGGCACGACAGACACACACCGTGATCCATGGCGTCACCGGGCGGTCGTGGCCCGAGAGCAGACGCTCGGGGCCCCGCACCAGCAGAAGCACCGCCAGCCCGCCGAAGACCACCAGCGCCATAGGGATCCCGCGTGCCACCGCCCGCATCCAGCCCGCCGCCCCCGGCGGCGCGACCTCGGGCGGAACCGCGCCGTGCCAGGTGCTCACCGGCGCTCCCGGGCGTAGATGTCGCGACTGCGCGCGTTCAGCCGCTCGGTGTCCATGACAAGGCACACGTCGGTGGTGTTGAACGCCCGGTCCACGAAGGCGCCGTCGCCCACCACGCCGCCGAGGCGCAGGTACGCCTTGATGAGCGCGGGCGTCTCGAGCACCGCCCGACGGCGGTCGCACTCGGCCTCGGACAGAAGGTTCATCGGCTGGTAGTGGCGCGAGCGCACCCTCAGGTCCCCGGGCGCGAGATGGCGGTGGTGGAGGTTCGACAGCGGATGCGCCAGCGCCTCGGGATCGGTGCCGTGAAAGCTCGCCACGCCGAAGAGGATGCCGATGCCGTGCTCGGCCACGTAGTCGGCCAGCGCCTGCCACATCACCATCATGCCGGCCCCGCCGCGGTAGTCGGCGTGCAGGCATGAGCGCCCGAGTTCGAGCAGCCGCCGCCCGGACGCGCGCAGCGGCGCGAGATCGTATTCGTCGTCGGTATAGAACTGGCCGAACTCGCGCGCCTGGTCGTCGCGCATGAGCCGGTAGACCCCGACCACCGCGTCGTCCCGGGCGCGGTCAATCAGCAGCAGGTGATCGACCGCCGGGTCGAAGCGGTCGGTTTCGCGGCGGGCGTCGTGGTCCACCCCGTCGCCGCCGCCGCTGAGTTCCTCGACGAAGACGTCGTAGCGCAGGCGTTGCGCCGCGCGCAGGTCGTCCGCATCGCGTGCGAGCCGCGTGGTGAAGTCCGGGGCGGAGAGGTCCGGGGATGGCGAGGTCATGGGCGGGTGGTCGTGGCCTTCGGGGTCATCCGGCGCGCAGTGTCGCGCGCCCCTTGCGTCTTAGGAAAGCCGTCCCTGCTTTGCAAACCGCGTCGCACCGTCCGCCGCCCTATCGGCGGAGTGGCGTTAATGCTTGCGTAACCACGGGAGCCTACCGTCTATTCGTAGACAGGGAGTAACACGATGCGCGACCCGTCGATGACGACCTTGCCCTCGTCACGGAAATTGACCGTGATGCGGCCGCCGATGTTCGACTGCACCTGCCCCACGCCCCACTCGGGCTTGTCAGGGTGCTGGACCAGCATGCCCGGCTCCAGCATCGCGTTCATGTCGTCCACGGTCGTCCCCCTGCCCCCGGCCGGAGGGGCCGGATGAGTCTTCCTAGCGACGATCTAGCCCATTTGATAGGGGCGCGCATCTGCCACGATCTCGTGAGCCCGATCGGCGCGATCTCGAACGGGCTCGAGCTTTTGGCGATGATGTCCGAGACAGGCCCGAGCGAGGAAATGGCGCTGGTCGAGGACTCGGCCCGCGCCGCCGCGGCGCGCATACAGCTCTTCCGCCTCGCCTTCGGCACCTGCGACCCGGCCGCACGGATGCGATTGGCAGACCTGGCGGCGATCTTCGATGGCGCCTTCGCCGGGGGCCGGCTGTCGGTGCATTGCACCGGCCCGGACGAACTTCCGAGGACCGAGGCGCAGGCCGGCGCGCTGGCGGTCCTGTGCGTCGAGGCCGTTCTGCCCCGCGGCGGCGATATCCGCGCGACATACGAGGACACCGCCGGCTGGCAGGTGGACACCGAGGCTACCCCGCGCCGGGAGACGGACCTCTGGACGCTTCTGACCGCGCCGGGCACGGGCTCGGACCAGATGCACCCCGCCGAGGTGCAGTTCGGCCTTCTCGCAGCGTTCGTCGCCCGATCCGATCGCACCGCGCGTGTGGAGGACGGGCCGGAGCGGCTCCTCCTCACCTTCTAGGCAACGCGCGCCCCGCAGGAGGCGGCACGCGACAAATCAGGCGCGCGTGGCGCCGTCGCCCTCGACGAGGTACTTGAAGCTCGTCAGCTGCTCGGCCCCGACCGGCCCGCGGGCGTGCATCTTGCCCGTGGCGATGCCGATCTCGGCCCCCATGCCGAACTCGCCGCCATCGGCGAACTGGGTCGAGGCGTTGCGCATCAGGATCGCGCTGTCGAGCCGCTCGAAGAACCGGTCGGCGGCGGCATCGTCCTCGGTCACGATGCAGTCGGTGTGGTTCGACCCGTAGGTACGGATATGCGCGATGGCCGCGTCGATGTCGTCCACGACCCGCGCCGCGATCACCATGTCGAGGTATTCGCGGCCCCAGTCCTCGGCACCGGCGGGCGTCACGCCCTCGATCGCCTGAAGAGTCTCGTCGCCCCGCACCTCGACCCCCGCATCAAGCAGCGCGCGCACCACGCCCTGCCCCACGGTGTCGAGAATGTCGCGGTGAATCAGCAGGCACTCGGCCGCACCGCAGATGCCGGTGCGCCGGGTCTTGGCGTTGAGCACGATGTCGAGCGCCTTCACCGGGTCGGCCTCCGCGTCGAGATAGACGTGCACGATGCCCTCGAGATGGGCAAAGACCGGCACCCGCGCCTCACGCTGGACGAGACCCACGAGCCCCTTGCCGCCGCGCGGCACGATCACGTCGATGGTGTCGGTCATCGTCAGCATCTCGCCCACAGCCGCACGGTCGCGGGTGGGCACGCGCTGGATCGCGTCCTCGGGCAGGCCGGCGGAGCGCAGGCCCTCGACGAGGCAGGCATGAATCGCGTCCGACGAGTTGAAGCTCTCGGAGCCGCCGCGTAGGATCACCGCGTTCCCGGCCTTGAGGCAGAGCGCCCCCGCATCCGCCGTCACGTTGGGGCGGCTTTCGTAGATCACGCCGACGACGCCCAGCGGCGTGCGGACACGGCGGATGCGCAGACCGGTCGGCTGCTCCCACTCAGCCGTGACGGCACCGACGGGATCGTCCTGTGCGGCCACTGCGCGGAGGCTGGCACAGATGCCCTCGATCCGCGCCTCGTCCAGCTTCAGCCGATCGATCATCGCGGGCGTGAGGTCCTTCTCGTGGGCAAGTTTCACGTCCTCGGCGTTGGCCGCGATCACCGTGGCGCGATCGCGCCAGAGCGCGTCGGCCGCGGCCTCCAGCGCCTGCCGCTTGACCTCGGACGGGGCAAAGGCCAGCTCCGCGGCGGCCGCCTTCGCGCGGCGACCGATATCCTGCATCAGGGCGGGAATGTCGCTCATGTCCTTCATGTCTCGGCTCCTTGGCGGACCGCTCCGATGCGGTCGGCTTCCGTGGAAATGGTTCTAACGAGGTGGGGGCCGTCTTGGCCAGTGCGTCGAGAGGCGGGGCGGCGATCAGGTCGCCATGTCGTCGCGGTGGATCAGCACCGCGCGGCCTGGATAGCCCAGCAGCGTCTCGATCTCGGCCGAGCGGTGCCCGGCAATCGCACGCGCTTCGGCCGCGTCGTAACGGGCAAGGCCCTGCCCCAGGGCGCGGCCGCCGGTGTCGCGGATCGCCACCGGATCGCCCCGTCCGAACGCGCCCTCGACCCGGGCGAGGCCCGCTGGCAGCAAGGACTTTCCCTGCCCCAGCGCCTGCGCTGCGCCGTCGTCCACGATCAGCGTGCCGCGCGGCTTCATCGCCGAGATCCAACGCTTGCGCGCCAGATGCGGATCGAGGACCGGCGCGAACCATGTGGCCGGCGCGCCGTTCTCCAGCGCCGAAAGCGGGTTCAGGCGCGAGCCCTCGGTGATGGCAAGCGCGCAGCCGGCGGCGGTGGCGGTCTTGGCGGCCATGAGCTTGGTCTTCATCCCGCCCTTGGACAGGCCCGACCCCGCGTCGCCGGCCATCGCCTCGATCTCGGGGGTGATGTCGTCGATCGTGTCGTAGCGGTGCGCCGTCGGGTCGTCATACGGATTCGCGGAATAGAAGCCGTCCACGTCCGACAGCAGCACCAGCTGGTCGGCGCCCACGGTGACCGCCACCTGCGCCGCCAGCCGGTCGTTGTCACCGTAGCGGATCTCGTCGGTGGCGACGGTGTCGTTCTCGTTCACGATGGGGACCACGCCGAGACTCAGCAGCGTCTGCAGCGTCGCGCGCGAGTTCAGGTAGCGGCGCCGGTCGGCACTGTCCTCGAGAGTCACGAGCACCTGCGCCGTGGTGATGCCGTGGGGGGCGAGATGCTCCTCCCACGCGCGCGCCAGCCTGATCTGGCCCACCGCGGCCGCGGCCTGGCTCTGCTCGAGCGGGAGCGTCGTGGCCGGCAGGCCCAGCACCCCGCGCCCGAGCGCGATGGAGCCGGACGACACCAGCACCACGTCGGTGCCCCGCGCCCGCAGCCGCGCCACGTCGGCAGCCATCGAGGCTACCCAGTCGGAGCGCAGCGCGCCGGTGGACCGGTCCACCAGCAGCGCCGATCCTATCTTGGCGACGAGCCGCTTCGCCTCGCTCAGGGCTGCCACGACGTGTCCTCGTCCGCGTCGTCGTCCTCGGCCTTCGCCTCGGCCTTGCGGCGCAGCCGGTCCTCGTCGATCAGCGAACGCAGCTCGCGCAGGACGTCGGTCAGACCTTCCTTGGAGACGCCGGACATCAGGTGAACCGGCCCGGCCACCGCCTCCAGCTCCTCGCGCAGGAACTCCCGCTCCTCGTCGTCCATCGCGTCGATCTTGTTCAGGACGGTAACGCGGGGCTTGTCGGCCAGTCCCTCACCGTAGGCCTCGATCTCGTTGACGATGGTTCGCCAGTCCTCGAGCAGCGTGCCGGACGTGCCGTCGACGAGGTGCAGAAGCGCCGCGCAGCGTTCGACGTGGCCGAGGAACATATCGCCGAGGCCCCGGCCCTCGTGCGCACCCTCGATCAAGCCGGGAATGTCCGCGACCACGAATTCCACGTCGTCCACGCCCACGACCCCGAGGTTGGGGTGCAGCGTGGTGAAGGGATAATCCGCGACCTTGGGCCGGGCGTTCGAGGTTGCCGCAAGGAAGGTCGACTTGCCCGCGTTGGGAAGGCCCAGGAGGCCCACGTCCGCGATCAGTTTCAGACGCAGCCAGATCGTGCGCTCCACGCCCGGCTGGCCGGAATTGGCCCGCCGCGGCGCCTGATTGGTCGATGTCTTGAAACGCAGGTTGCCCCAACCGCCGTTGCCGCCCTCGGCAAGGCAGATGCGCTGGCCGAGCGTATCGAGGTCGGCGATCACCGTTTCCTCGTCCTCGTCGAGCACCTCGGTCCCCACGGGGACGCGCAGCACGATGTCCTCGCCCCCCTTGCCGGTGCGCTGTGCGCCCATGCCGTGCTGGCCGTTCTGCGCGAAGAAGTGCTGCTGGTACCGGAAGTCGATCAGCGTGTTGAGACCGTCCACGGCCTCGATCCAGACCGAGCCACCGGCCCCGCCGTCGCCGCCGTCCGGCCCGCCGTACTCGATATACTTCTCCCGGCGGAAGCTGACGGCGCCCGCACCGCCTGACCCGGAACGGATATAGACCTTGGCGAGGTCGAGAAACTTCATGGCGGCGGTCCTGTGACGGGTGTTTCCGGGGCGATAGAGCGGATCGGCGCGCGCCTCAAGGGCGCGATGAGGTGAGGTTGGCGCCACGCGGGACGAGCCCGCACCCCGCCATCACCCGTAGCGCTTGAGATAGGTCCAGGTCGGGACCACCGCATCACGGGCGACGGACACGGCCTCGGCGTCGCCGATATACTCGAAGCCGCAATGGATCAGCACCCGAGCCGACGCCGGGTTGTCCTTGAACACGCTCGCGAAGATCGTGCAGTTACCGAGCGGGTTGGCCTCGACCAGCATCCGCACCGCCTCGGAGGCGATGCCGGTGTTCCACGCCTCCGGCGCGATCCAGTAGCCGATCTCGGACTGGCCGCGGCCCACCTGCGTCAGCGATACGATCCCGGCCAATGGCGCGCCGCCCGAGCGGCTCGCGTCGATGGCCCAGACCTCCTCGGTCCGATCGGGGTCGTGGGCGGCAGCGACATAGGCCGCGGCGTTGCCGGGCGGCAGCGGGTGCGGCACCGTCGTCGTCATACGCGCCACGCGCGCGTCGCCCGCAAAGCGTTCGATCCAGGAAACGTCGCTCGCCGACGGCGTCCGCAGATCGAGCCGCGTACCGGTGATGAGCGATTGCGTTGTGACGTGATCGAGGCTCATGCCTCGCCCTCCCTGACCTGTCCGAGGGGCCCTCCCGGCCCCGGCCCAGCGCCTACACGCCGAAGATGACGGGCGCGTGGCAGTGCCATGCCCTCAAACGCGAAAAGGGGACCGGCGCGTTCCGCCGATCCCCTCAATGTGACGTGACGGCGCGTCGCTTACTCGGCGGCCTCTGCCACCGGGAGCACGGAGATGAACGTCCGGCCCTTGAGGCCTTTGCTGAACGTCACCGACCCCTCTTCGGTCGCGAAGATGGTGTGGTCCTTGCCCATGCCGACGCCGGCGCCCGGCCAGAACTTCGTGCCGCGCTGACGGACGATGATGTTGCCGGGGATCGCGCGCTCGCCGCCGTAGAGCTTGACGCCCAGTCGACGGCCGGCGGAGTCGCGTCCGTTGCGGGAGGAACCGCCTGCTTTCTTGTGTGCCATAGGTCGTGTCTCCTCTTACTTCTGAAGGTCCGCGGCCTGCGCGACCCAGCCTTCTTTCTCGGCCTTATTGCTGATCGAGTCGTCCAGGGCAGCGAGGTCGTCCTCGGTCCAGGCGGCGATCTGCGCGAAGGTGGTGATGCCGGCCTCGTGCAGCTTCTTCTCGAGCGCCGGGCCAACGCCCGACAGCTGCTTGAGGTCGTCTGCAGCGCCGTCGGCCACGCCGGATGCGGCGGTGGTCTTGGCCTGCGCCTCGTCCTCGGCCACCCGCGCGGCCATGTCGGACTGCTCTTCACGGTTGGTCGTGTGCTTGGACACGCCAAGGCCCGCAACGCCCGCGGCGCCTGCGCCGATGGCGGCCTTCACGCCGGTCTTGTCACCGCCCGAGGTCAGGATGTCGGTCACGCGCACCAGCGTCAGCTGCTGGCGGTGGCCCTTCGTCCGCTTCGAGCTGTGCTTGCGGCGGCGCTTCACGAAGTGAATGACCTTGTCACCCTTGATCTGGTCGACGATCTCGGCCTGCACGGCCGCGCCGTCGATCAGCGGGGCGCCGACGGTGGTCTCGTCGCCGCCGAGCATGAGAATCTCGTTGAACTGCACGGTCTCACCGGCATCCGCCGCGAGCTTCTCAACCCGCAGGGTATCGCCCGAGCGAACCGTGTATTGCTTGCCGCCGGTCTTCATCACAGCGAACATGGTGCGTCTTCCTTGTCTCTACCGCGTCCGTCGGCCCCCGGGTCCGGGCGTTGGGGACCGCGCGATGCGGTCCGCCTGGAACAGCGCGCCCCTGTCGGGGACGTCGTTTTGGCTATAAATGCGAAGCGGGGCACAAGGCCCCGGCTCACTCAGTCCGCGCGCACTACGCGGAAAGCCCCCCGCCTGTCAAGCCCGCGGGCGGCCTCAGAGCTCGGTTCCGGCCATCTGTCGCGCGGCCGCGAGGCCGATGGCATAGGAGATCTCGTTATACATCGTGTTGAACCCCGCAAAGAGCGCGCGATTGAGAGCGCCACCCTCCGGGCTGTCCGACATTTCCGTGTAGCGGGCCAGTTCCTCGGGGTCGAGAGGCTCGTAGGCCATCAGCAGGTAGCCATAGAGCCACTCGGCCGTGTCGGCGCGTGTCTCTTCCTCGGACAACCACACGTCGGCCAGCACCTCTTCCTCCGTCAGCGCGATGGCGCCGCCGTCGCTGAGGCCGCGATAGAAGGCGAGGCTCGCATTGAGTGCCCCCGACACGTTCTGCTCCACGAGGTCGTTGGCCTCCACGAAGGCCTCAACGCCGTTCAGACGCTCTGCCTCCGTGGCGTGGGCGGTGCGGTAGACCGTCCGCGCCGCCTCCTCGACCTCGGGGTCGACCATGGCGGCGCGGGCATCGAGTTCGAGCTCGACCACGCGCCGGCCGAGATCGCTCTCGAAGAAGTCCGCCAGCGCCTCGGCCTGGTCATCCTCGAGCTCCGCGCGAATGCCGGAGACCACGCTCTCCTGCATCTTGTCGGTATCGTAGATCCGCCCCACCGTGTCACGCCAGCCCTCCGAAGATTCGGTGCCCAGCATTTCGACGGCCAGCTCGTCGGCGTAGACCAGCCCCTCGTCGCGCATGATTCCCACGACCTCGTCGAGGCGCAGCGCGGCCACGAGGTCGTCCACCGGCGCGGCGGACGCGTGCGTCGGCACGGCAACGAGAAAGGCAGCGCCGACGGCGCCCGCGAGGCGGTCCAACATGGCATTCGTTCCAATTCGAGGCTTTTATACAGACCTAGAGCCGCCCTGCCCCACCCTCAAGACAAACTCGCGTGCGGGGGCTGAAACGCCGGCGTGGAAAAACCGTGAAAACCGGGTTGCACCGCTCCGCCACGCGCGTTACATGCCGCCTCCACAGACCCCCGCGGAGAGGTGCCGGAGCGGTCGAACGGGGCGGTCTCGAAAACCGTTGACCCTTCACGGGGTCCCAGGGTTCGAATCCCTGTCTCTCCGCCATAAACACCGCATCTATCTCCCGAAATATTATTGTATTACAGCTAGTTGAATCTCGAAACGCTCTTCCGAACCGGCTAGAGCGCTCTCCAATGCCTGCATTTTGCTACACAAACTGCTACACGTGTCGTGCAGGAACGGAGGCATCATGAACATCATGAAGCGCGGGAAAGTGTGGAATCTGCGGCGCCGCGTGCCGAAACGCTACGCGCCCGTAGAGGAACGCGGCGAAATCTGGATCAGCCTTCATACCGACTCGGAGCGCGCAGCGCGCGACAAGGCCCCGGGCGTCTGGGAGGAGCAGATCGCGGTGTGGGAGGCCAAGCTGGCAGGAAACGACACGACGGCTTCACGTCACGTCGATGCGATGCGCGATATCGCTGCCGCGAAAGGGCTACGTTACATGCCGATGGACAAGGTGGTCGACCTGCCCCTCGAGGCGCTTCTGAGCCGGATAGAGGCCATTGGCACGAAGGGACATCGTCCTGATCCCGTAGAGGCAGCCGCGGTGCTCGGCACGGCAAAGCACTCCATGATGACGGTCACGCAAGCTCTCGAGACCTATTGGTCGCTCGCCAAGGACAAGACATACGGGAAGAGCGCCGATCAGATCCGCCGCTGGGCGAACCCCCGCAAAAAAGCCGTGAGGATCTTCGTGACGGTCGTAGGGGACAAGCCTATCGACGAAATCACCGCCGATGACATGCTGGACATGAGGACGGCCCTGCAGGACCGCATTGAGGCGGACGCGATCAAGCCCCAGAGCGCAAACAAGGACCTGATTCATCTCGGGGATGTCCTGAAGACGGTCAATAGTATGAAGCGGCTCGGCCTCGTCCTTCCGCTCGGTGGCCTTACCTTCAGGGAGGCCGAACAAGAGGAACGTCCGTCGTTTTCGGATGCATGGATTCGCGATCGCATTCTAAAGAACGGGGCTCTCTCCCAGCTTGATCCGGAAGCCCGCGCCATTCTCTTGGGAATGATCAATACCGGTTACCGGCCGAGCGAAGCCGCCTGCGCACTTCCAGGGCAATTCCGCCTGAATGCGGACGTGCCACACCTGATGGTCCAACCCCGTATCGACAGGCAAATTAAGAATAAGAACTCGAAACGGTTGCTGCCTCTGGTTGGCGTAAGCTTGCAGGCCCTCCGAGATTTTCCTGAGGGTTTTCCGCGCTACCGAGATGACAATTCGACCTTGTCGTCTACAATCAACCGATATCTTCGAGGGCATGGGTTGATGGAGAGCGATAGGCACGTCATGTATTCCTTACGCCACAGCTTCGAAGACCGTTTGCTACGGGCCGGTATCGATGACCGCATTCGGAGCGACTTGATGGGTCACACCTCGCATCGGCAAAAGTATGGCGACGGCGGCGGGCTCGAATTCAAAGCGAAAGCTCTTCAGAAAATCGCATTCTGACTAATGCCTCTGACCATCGCCTTCGCCCGCGCCGATGCCGACTGCTTCTCTCTCGCAGCTTCGAGTTCGGTCTCCAACCTTACGAAGATCTCGAGATACGCATCGTCGGACTCCACGAGCATCGCAGCACGCGTCAAAGCCCGCTCGATCCGCGCAACCTGACGATCGGTCGTGCAGGTGCGGCACGGCGTCGGATGGGCGCTCCGGGCACGATCGTTAGTGTTGAATTTTGGGCGGCTCGATACTGTCAAAACAGGCGTCTTCGTTCGCGCAGGCGCGTCTACCCTCTCGGGCGGTGATGATGGCCCGGTCGCCCGGGAGTGACGTGCAAGCCGGAAAATCACGTGCCATCGCCTGAGGCGGTTGCAGCGTCGAACTTCGTTCCCGATCGGACCGAGAACCAATTTTGCCGTCTTGCATTCAAGCAGATACGCGCAAAAATTTCCCACTTAAGGGATTATCCACATTTCTTACGAGATAGACGAAATACGTGGGCCGGATTCAAAGATCGAAATCCGGCGTGTGGCTGTCATCTTCGCGGTCGGCGCCGCAAATTCGACGCGCGTTCGCCGCTTCGGAAAGCTGTTTCCGGACGTTCTCACACCATTCAGGGCCAGGCTCACCCCGCCCGAGGGACAGGACGATGTCCTCGTGGTCATGGGCTACGCGAATACACTCTTGCCCATCCTGATCAACGCCGAACCTCGTGAACCTCGAACCACCGAAAACCTCCAATACCAGTTGTCGCGTCACTGCGAGCCATTCGACTCGCGAGCTGGCGGCAGGCCGAGCATTTCGATCAAGTGGTCGACTTTCGCGGCCATCTCTGCCTGGATCGCGGCCTTCCGGGCGAGCGCCTCCTCCATCCGCCGCTCCATGGCCTGAAGGTCGTCCAGCGTCACCGCCCCTGCCAACCTCGGTGCTGCCTCTCCCATGTGCCGCGACGCGCTCGTCATCGCGCGCTCGACGCGTGAGAGCTGCTCGATGATGTCGTCCAAGCGGTCCGCCAGAGATCCGTCCGTTCGGCGTTCGAGGAGCGTCTCGAGGAGTTCGATCAGGCGTTCCATGCGATGGTTGACAGGATTTGCGTCGGGTAAGGTCGTCACAGGTCGTCTCCAATGTGAGTGCGAGGTCCGTCAGGGTTTTAGGCGCAAGTGCGGCGATCGCTCGGGCCGAAACGAGATCGGATAGGGCCCTCATGAGCCGGTCAATCAGACGTCCGAGCAGAGAACTCCGCGCGCCGCCAGACGTCATCAGCGGCCTCGGACGGTCGAGTAGCTGTGCAGGTTCTGGCAGGATGACATCCGGCCAAGTGCGCGACGATAAATTGCGGCGATTGAAATCGGCTCTCCGATTAAGGGCCTGCGTGAGGCGTTTCGGCGCGGCAGCGATCTCGAGTTGCCGAGCCGACATCGCATCGAAGGGATCAATCGCATCCTCCGCACCGTCTCCGAGCGCGGCGCCACGGAAGGTGACTCGAGGCCCCTGCCCGTCGATCGGCCCGCACGTGATGTCGGCGCGCGACTGGCTCGTGACCGCCCAGCCGTAGGGTCCGAGACCCGCACCGACATGCGCGACGATATCGTCGCGAGCGGCGAGACCCGCCGCGGTCGCCTGGCGGCAGAGCGACCATGCCCGGTAGCGCGGATCGCTCTGATCGACGCCGACCTGCTCGCCACGCTCGGCCCGCCGCATCAACTCGGCGGCCGCTTTGGCCATCCAACTGGGTGGCGTAATATGTCGCCGCCGCATCGGGCAGCGCGGGTCCGCCCAGCCGAAAGTCGCGTTTACGACGTCGGTGTAGGCATCCCAGTCGTCCCGGCTCTCGCGTCCGGGCGGATGCGGGTTGATGCTTTTGAGCTGATCGCCGGGAAGTCCGACCGCACGCGGTAGGAGCAGATTGACCTCGAGACGTCCCAGATGCGTGTGCGTCGATGCGAGGACCGGCGGTCGGGCGGCTAGGGGCACGCCAGCATAGGCCATCTCGAGCAGCAGTCGCAGGGCACCGGAAACCGCGGTCCGTGACGCGGAAGCCCCATCATTGAATCTCCGGACATCGAGCTCGTCAGGCGAGAAACTCAACACGCAGGACCTGTATCGAGACCGGAACGGCAGAGCGTCGATATACGCACCGACGAGGGATTGCGCTCCGAACAGAATTTCGGGTGCAGGATCGCGGCCGACGATCACCGATCGACCATCCAGCTGTTTCCGCACGCGCGCGGCCAAGAAATAGTCGATCGCGCCAGAGGCCGGTCCGCTCTGGTATTTGGACCACGTCAGGATCATCGACCACCACTCCGTCCGGAACCGCCATCCGCGACGGCCGCGGCGATTTCTTCGATCCGCGCGGCGACCCGGTCGAGGGCATCCGCAAGTTGGAGCTGGTCGAGTGCGGCCTCGCGCCCTGCAATGCTGTCCGAGATTTCCGACAGCGCTTGCTGGGATACAGTCAACAGACGGATCACATCGACCTCGAAACGGCGCGAAGTGTATTCCGAGCGCGCAAGAGCAGCGTCGACGAGATACGCCGAGATCGAGAGCCCGGCCGTCTCGGCCTTTTCGCGAACGCACTGCCACTCCCCGTTAGTCGCGTGAATGCGTCGGGGCCTCGTTTCGCTCTCCCGGTTGCGGCGATGTCCCATGCGTCAACTCCTCTACTACGGACCCGTCCGAGGGGCCTCGCTCCAGATCGGCAGATCCCGATCGCGGCTCATCGGATTATCGGAAAAAGATGATCTCGCAGGCGAGCTTTGCGTGGCGAGGCGGTCTCCGCTGCCGCACTCCCAAACGAAGATGCGCGCAGCGAGTTCTTCAGATTTTCGAGCCCCTTAAAGAATCTGATGAACCTGCCCAGCGATGGCATGGGCCAGTGCAGGATCATTCGCTAATTTTGCGATCCGGCCGCACGCGCGAGGGAACTCCATAAAGTATTTCGCGGGAAGTGGGCGGGCCAAAGAGGCCACACAATGCAATGGAGTGAGGTGCTCGGTGGCGCCGAACTCGGCTAGGGCGTCGGGCCGCGCGCATGCGGCACCCGGGCGCAACGACGTGCTAGGCCCCCCTCGCGCGCGTCTTGCCGGCCTCGATACCCTTTCTCAAGCTATCGAGAATACCGTCGACGGACCGCAACTGGTCCTGCATCACACGCCGCCGTCCGACCTCGCGCTCCAGGCACTGACGCTCTGCCGTCTCGAGCGCCTCAATCACCCTGCGGCGAATGTCCTTCAGGACAAGCAGAGGCTCTTCGGTGACATTAAGCTCGGCATGGATCCCAGCCACGATCGCGGCCTCCAGCTCCTGTGCCGTTGCGGTCCCCGGCCGCTGCTCAACATCGATCTTGACCGACCGCGAGATGCGGGCCAGCCGATCATTGCCGGCAGGCCCCTCAAGGATCTCGCGGACCTGGTTGTAAGTGGGCCACTCACCATGCTGGTCGCGGAAAGCAAGGATCGCCGTGCGGATTTCGGCGTCGGTCTTCGTGGGCGTCTTGGGCATAACTTTTTACTCCTCTGTTGGACGGTGACGAGGTATGCGCCAAGATTTCTCACGGAAGCGCGGCGGCGAGGTTATCCACATATCCGTTGCAGAGACCGTTCCCATCATCGGCAATTGATGATCAACGCATCTCGTCGATGCGGCTTATCCATCAAGCGGCCCTCGACACCGCGGCACGGGCGCGCGACGCTGCCGCTCTTGCCATCAAGACGGCCACCGAGGCGCGGGACGCGGCCGGCAAGGCCATCACCGAGGCCGAGACGGCCTTCGCCGAGGCGCGGCGCCAGACCCTGGAAAGCGGCCTGACCCAGCTTCCGGAGAGCCCGGCCGGCGCCAAGGAGGCGCTGGCCAATCTCCAAGGAATGTCTGGCGGCCGTCGTCGATACGTCCATCAGCGGGCGCAGAGTGGCGCGAGAGTTGTCCGGTCTCATAGATCGGCGCGGCCCTCCCGGGCTCATCGTCAGCGACCACGGCACCGAGTTCACCTCGAACGACATGCTCGAATGGTCGCAGAAGACCGGCGTGCCCTGGCACTTCATCGCGCCGGGAAAGCCGATGCAGAACGGGATCTGCGAAGCTTTCAATGGCCGAATGCGCGACGAACTCCTCAACGAAACCCTGTTTGTCAGTCTCGACCACGCTCGCGATGCCACCGCCCGGTGGGTCGCCGATTACAACTCGTGCCGGCCGCATTCCGCGCTCGGCTACATGCCCCCGGCGGCCTATGCCGCCAAACTCACCGCAATGGACGATCCGCTCCGCGCACCTGAAACGCTGCGCGGATCGCCCATTGCTCCACCGGCGCACCCGCGCCAATCTAACCGCCGGGCTCCGGCTTCGGGTGGATGAAGATTGGGGGTCACAGCAAAGTGTATGGGCCTCCAGGCGCGCCATTCAACAAGTAGATTGGGCTCGGTGTGTGTCTTCGCTGCGGCCTGCCTGAGCGACGGCACCGCGGACCCTTCCGGCAATTCGCCGCACACGCTCGGTTTATGCTGCGCCTGCGCAGTCACCCAAGAGGCAGGGCGGAAACTGGACGTTCGCTGCGCACGCGAACGGTTTCGGTGACGCCGGCAGAAAGCGGACCTGAGGCAGTGCTCACTATTGTTCGCGGAGCCGCATATGATGAAGCACCCATTTACGGAGAAACTCAGCGACGGTTCCTGCAACCAAACCAGAAAATGGATCGAGCACGACGCAGATCACGGCAGTGATGCCGATGACAGGATAACAGGATGGTCGACTATCCGTCAGCCGCCGATCTTTCGCGAGCTCGATCGCTGCGACGAGGAGCAGGACGCCGAGCACACTTTCGGGAAAGCTCACAAGAAGGGTCGTGCTCGTGTCCGCAGATAGGGTCGCAATAGCCAGTAAACCTCCCATCATCAGCACTGCGGCACCACTTCGCGCGCCGAAGGCATTGTGCGCGGCCAAGCCGCCCGCGCCGTGACACATGGGGAGCGCACCGAAGGGAGCCAGTGCGCAGTTCAATAGCCCGGAGGACAGGCATAGACGTCTCGGCGTTACCTGCGCGGCTTTGGTTCCGAAAAGTTCACCGGCGACGAGCGCTGTCACGATGACGGCGTTCGTCAGCGTCAGTGCAAGCTGGGGGAGGACAATGTCGGTCAGCGCATCCGAGGCAACCGACAAATTCGGCGCGATGACCCAGTCGGGCTGCCAAGCCCCCTGGATGTTATTCACCGGCGCGTCCGATACGGCTGCGATGATGGCCCCCGCCGTGATAAGGATAAAGGCGGACGGCGCTCCCATGCAGCGCGCGACGGCCAGCAGCGCGACAGCCGCAGCTGCCATAGCGAGGTCACCCATCATGAGGCCCAGAGCAATCCATGCAAGGCTCAGGCCCAATCCGAGCCGAAGACCTGCGATGATCGAGCGTGGCACCAGCCGCGCAAGCCGGTCGATCGCCCCGGTGGCACCCAGGAGGACCAGCACCGCACCGATCATGAGCCCTGCCATGGCGACTGCCTCGGGTGTGACTTCCGTAACCATAACAAGGGCCGCTATCGCCTTCATCGGCTGCACAGGGACAGGAAGGCGATAGACGAGACCAGTGACCAGATACGCGAGCGCGAATCCGAGTAGCACCGGAATCGGGGACATCCCGCCAACCGTGATCGCACCGATCAAGAGCGGCAGAAGCGTGCCGGTGTCGCCGAGAGCTCCGTTGAATTCGGCCAGGGTCCAGCGGTGCCGCTCCCCAGTCATACAGGGCCTCGGGCGACTTCAGCCTTGAACTCTGGCAATAGAAACAGACGTTGAGAGGAAAGCAATTTCAGGAGGATAGATCGATGAAACTCAGCGCGCGCAACCAGCTCAAGGGCACAGTCGTCGAGGTCGAAAAAGGCGCCGTGAACGCCACGGTGAAGATCGACGTCGGCGGCGGGACGATCATCACCTCGATGATCACGAACGATTCCGTCGAGGAACTCGATCTCGCCAAAGGCACGGAGGCCTATGCGGTCATCAAGGCGTCTCATGTAATGGTCGCCGCCGACGACTGAAGCTCGGGCAGACAGACACGGCGTCCGCTGGCGGTGCGCTCGACCGTCAGCGGGACGCCGTAAATCTCCGAAAGACGCGCAGACGACAGCACGTCCACCGCCGGGCCCTCGGCGATCATCCGCCCGGCCGACATCGCAAGCACGCGCGCCTGAAGCGCGAGCGCCTGATCGGGATCGTGCGTGGACAGGATGACGCAGCGTCCGCTCCCGTTTCGCGCCAGCGAGGCAATCCGGTCCAGCACCGCGAGGCGATTGCCGAAATCGAGGCTGGCCGTCGGTTCGTCCATGACGATGAGCGGCGCCTCCTGCGCCAGCGCGCGGGCGATCAGCACCAGTTGCCGCTGGCCCCCCGAAAGCCGCGCATAATCGCGACCGGCGAGGTCCGCGATGCCGAGTGTCGCGAGCGCCTCCATGGCGATCGTCCGGTCGCGCGCCGAGGGCTGTGCAAAGGTCCCGATCCGCGCGGTCCGGCCCATGAGGACTACCTCCAGCACCTCGAACGGAAACGGCGGGGCGTGGGCCTGCGGCACATAGGCGATGGCGCGGGCGATGTCCTGCCGGGACATGCGGGCGATGTCCGCGCCGTCGAGCGCAAGCGTGCCGCCGAGCCGTGGCAGCAGGCCGAGCAGCGTCTTGAAGAGCGTGGTCTTGCCGCAGCCGTTCGGCCCCAGCAGGCAGACGATCTCGTCCGGACCGAGCGCGAGCGACAGGTCCGCGCCGATCCGCTCGCGCCCGTAGCCGATGGCGAGATCCGTGGCCGCGAGCCTCATGTCCAGCCCCGGCGGCCCGAGGCCAGCAGCCAGACGAAGACCGGCGCGCCAATGACAGCGGTAAGGATACCGAGCGGCACCTCGATCTGAGCGATGGTGCGCGCCGCGGTGTCGACGAGCAGCAGGTAGCCCGCGCCGATCAGCGCCGAGGCCGGGAGAAGGCGTCCGAAGCCGGGACCGACCAGCATCCGCGCGATATGCGGTATGACGAGCCCAACCCAACCGACGACGCCCGCCACCGCCGTGACCGAGGCCGTGACCAGCGTCGCCGCCGCGATCACCAGGAGGCGCGTGCGGCCCGCCTCGATCCCGAGGGCGCGCGCCTCCTCGTCGCCCATCGACAGCACGTTGATCCGCCAGCGGAGCAGAACGAGGGGCAGCAGCCCGAACGCAACGGCGGGAAGCGCGGGAAGAATATCGGCGGAGGTGACCGAGGCGAGCGAGCCGAGCAGCCAGAAGGTGATCGCGGGCAACTGGTCGTAAGGGTCCGCCAGGACCTTGAGGAGCGACGTGGCTGCCCCGGCGAGCGCGCCGATCACCACGCCCGTCAGGACCAGCGTCAGCACCCGATCGCCTCCGCGCACGGCAGAGGCCACGGCCATGACAACGGCGACGGCCGCGAGGCCACCGACGAAGGCCGAAAGCTGAATGAGCACCACCGGCAGCGACAGGAAGATCCCCGCCACGGCGCCGAGACCGGCCCCGGCGGAGACACCCAGGATATCGGGCGACACCAGCGGGTTGCGGAAGAGCGCCTGGTAGCTCGCCCCGGCCGCGGCCAGCGCCGCTCCGACGAGGCAGGCGCCCGCGACGCGCGGCAGGCGGATGTTCCAGACGACGATCTGCGCTTGGTCGCCCGCCTGGCCCAGCAGCGCGGCGACGGTCTGCTCCGGGGTCAGCCCGAACGGACCCACGAGCAACGCTCCGAAGGCGAGCGCAACGAGGCCCACCGACAGAGCACCGTTCAGCCCGAAGCGCGTCATGCGGCCCTCATTCGGGCGGCCGACCCTCGGCCCATTCGAGCAGCCGGTCGAGCTCGGCGTCGCCGAGTTCGACCTGATACCACGTCTTGTAGAACTCGGCCGTCTCATCGCGCAGATCGCCCTCCCACCGCTCAGGATAGAAGAGCCGCGCCATCCATCGAAGGCCCATCATCCGGTTGAGAGACGGCGGGCGGTCGATCCAGCCGAAAGGCGCTGTCGGCGAGAGGTAAACCTCTCCGCTCTGCACCGCATCGACGTCAGCCCAAATCTGATCGTCCCAGACGCGGTCGTAGAAGGTCGGGTCCCATGTCACGACGATTTCCGGGTCCGCGACGATCACCTGCTCGGGCGAGACCTGCACGAGGCCCTGCGTGCGCCCGCCGTCGTCGGCGACATTCGCGCCGCCCGCACGTTCGATGATCTCGGTGTTGATCGAGCCTTTCATTCCGGTCTCGAGCCCGTCCGGTCCGCGCGCGAGGTAGGTGCGGGGACGCTCCTCTTCAGGAACGTCGTCTAATATCGCGTCGATCCGGGTGAAGGTCTCTTCCGCATCGCGCGCCAGCTGCTCACCGCGCTCGGGTTTGCCGAGCACCTCGCCGAGTAGCCGAAGGGCCTCGGGCGTGTTCTCGAACCGTCCGTCGATCAGGATGTAGGGAATGGCCGTCTGCTCCTGCACGCGGTTTGCGAGATCGACATACGTGTCGCGCACCGAGCCAAAATCGAGGATCAGATCCGGCGCGATCTCCAGAACACGCTCGAGATTGGCCTCGCCGCCGCGCCCGGTCAGCCGGCCGGTCTCGGGCAGGTCGCGATAGGGTTCGGCGATGTAGTCCCGTTCCTCGGGCCTGAGGGCGCGCGGCCATCCGGTCAGGGTCTCAGGCGCGACGACGTAGACCAGAACCGAGGCCGGCGGGCCTGCGGCAAAGACCGTCTCGATCTCGTCCGGCACCTCCACCGTCCGGCCGGCGCTGTCGGTGACGGTGCGCGCGACCGCCGGGGTTGCGAGAAGCGCGAGGGCGACGAGGGTTCGGAGTATCATACTGTCACTCTCTCGGAAGGCCGGGCGTATCGAAGCCGTAGTCCGCGAGCACGGCCTGTCCGGCGGGCGAGAGGATATGGAATGCGAGCCGCCACGCGGCGTCCGGCGCATCATTGAGCACCATCAGCCCGTAATCGGCCCCCACGGACAACGCCTCGGGCACCTGCGCGATTTGCAGGTCCGGCACCTCCCGCTGTGCCAGCACGGCGTTGGTGCAATAGGTCAGGAACAGGTCCGCCCGGTCATTCTCCATCACCCAGGCATAGGTGTTGCGGCCCTCCGGCGCGGGCTCGCTGTCCGGGCCCCCGGTCAGCTGCATCGCCTTCTCTTCGAGCGCCTCTTGCGCGCCCGGGCTCAGGCCCTCGGCCTTGCCGAAGAGGTCCCACGCGTAGTCGCCGGACGGATCGGCGCCGGGCGTCGAGGTGCCAAGGCGCGTGCCCTGGGACAGCATGACATCCAGAAGCGTATCGGACGCGATGTCGAGAGCCGGCCGCGCGATCCCGCAGAGACGGTTCCGGGCAAAGAGGACCACCGGGCCGCCGCGTCCGGCCTCTTCCAGGGTGCGTGGGTGGGCCATGTTCGCCGACGCGAAGACATGCGCTTTTGCACCGTTCTCGATCTCCTGCCGCATGAGGCCGGAGGGACCGAACGTCGTTTCGACAGTCGTCCCACTGGCAGTCTCGTAGTCGGATGCGACCTGGCCGAGCGCCGCGCGCAGGCTGCCGGCCGCGATTAATGATACGCTGTCCTGTCCGATCGCCGGGCCAGCACTCATCAGTGCCGCCCCGATGATGGATAACGTCGATAGACGCATGTCGCTCCTCCCCGCATGAACGATCGCTTCCGCTGGCCTCACTCGGCGACATAGTGGCCGCGGGAAATTTTGCAGTCAAACGCAAGGTGTAGCGGCCCGCACACATCTACAAGGACGCTGAGGCCGCAGATTCCATACAAGTTAGTTGTTGAAATCTCCGATCGAGCGCTCAGTGTGGCACATGGTTAGCAATTATCGCGTCGGAAATTTTGCAGCAAATCGCAGATGTCTTGACCTATCTTGATACCGAGCCGGCTGTCGGAAGCCGCCTTCTGCCGTTCGTGGCAGAGGGGCTGACCCTGCGGTTTGGCTATCATGCCGTGCTCGACGGCCTCGATCTTCGGCTCGAAGGGCCGGGCTGCACCATACTCATGGGCCCCAATGGCGCCGGAAAGAGCCTCCTGCTGAAAGTCATGCACGGGTTGATCCAGCCGAGCGCAGGACATGCGACTTGGGCCGGCCATCCCGCGTCGGGCGTGACACGCTTCCAATCGCTGGTCTTTCAGGCCCCGACGCTCTTGCGCCGCTCGGTGGCGGCGAACATTGACTTCGTCCTGAAGACCCGCGGCCTGGATCGCGCGCGCGGGCCGGACCTGCTCGACCATGTCGGCCTCGCGCACAAGGCGGACCAGCCGGCGCGACTTCTCTCGGGCGGCGAGGCGCAGAGGCTTGCGCTGGCCCGCGCGCTGGCCATCGATCCCGAGGTCCTGCTGCTCGACGAGCCCACGGCGAGCCTCGATCCTGCTTCCGTTCTCGCCATCGAGCGGATCGTCTCGGACGCGCGGGACCGCGGCGTGCGCATCGTCTTCGTAACTCACGACGTCGGCCAAGCCCGCCGCATGGCTGACGACGTCGTGTTCCTGTTTCGCGGCCGGGTGGAAGAGCACCGCCCGGCCGCGGACTTTTTCCGGGCGCCCGCATCGCAGGCGGCCCGGGATTACCTCGACGGCAACATCGTCGTCTGACGTTCCAAACCAAGGGGGAAAACCACATGCTCAAACGCGCCATCTGCACATCCGTCGCAGCGCTCCTGCTGACGGGGACCGCATACGCTCAGGACCAGTCCATCATCGTGCAATCGACGACGTCGACCGCAAACTCTGGCCTCTATGACCACCTCCTGCCGATGTTCGAGGAGGAAAGCGGCATTCAGGTCAACGTCGTCGCCGTCGGGACCGGTCAGGCGATCACGAACGCCGAAAACTGCGACGGGGATCTTCTGCTTGTGCATGCCAAGCCCGCGGAAGAAGCCTTCGTCGAAGCGGGTTACGGCACCGAACGAACCGACCTGATGTATAACGACTTCGTCATCGTCGGGCCCTCTGAAGACCCTGCGGGTGTGAGCGGCATGAGCGACGCGCAGGACGCCCTGAGCCAGATCGCCGAGAGCGGCGCGACCTTCGCCTCGCGCGGCGACGACAGCGGCACGCACAAGAAGGAGACGTCCCTCTGGGCCGACACGGACGCCGATCCGACCTCAGGGTCCGGAGATTGGTATCGCGAAACGGGCTCTGGCATGGGCGCAACGCTGAACGCCGGTATCGGCATGGGCGCCTACGTCATGACCGACCGCGCTACATGGATCAGCTTCGGGAACAAGCGGGATTACGAGATCCTGGTCGAGGGCGACGAAGACTTGTTCAACCAGTATGGTGTGATCCCGGTGAGCCCCGAGCACTGCCCGAGTGTGAACATCAATGCGGCGCAGGCGTTCGCAGATTGGCTGCTCTCCGCGGATGGCCAGGAGGCGATTGGCGCCTACGAGGTCGAGGGCCAGCAGCTGTTCTTTCCGAACGCGCCGGAGAGCTGATCGCGGCTTTTTTTGGGGGGCCAGCTCACCTGTGTGCTGAACACAATATTCCAAGCTTCAGGTCGCTCGGTGTTACCGAGCCACCTGAAGCTGCATACTGGTTCGAATGGCGGCTCCTGTGAAGCTGCGTCGTAGCGTCAGGCAATTGCTGAACGGCGGCTCTGGGCCGGCCGCGACAAGCCGGGCCGTCCAGTTCAGATATCCACCGCCTCAGCGATGGCGAGCGCATCTTCGAGTTCGACGCCGAGGTAACGGACCGTGCTGTCCATCTTCGTGTGGCCAAGGAGGAGTTGCACCGCCCGCAGGTTGCCGGTCTTTCGGTATATCTGCGCGACCTTTGTGCGCCGCATGGAATGGGTGCCATAAGCGTTTGGCTCGAGGCCTATAGAGGTCACCCAGTCCCGGACGAGGCGAGCATACTGCCGCGTCGAGATGTGCAGCCGCTCGTGGAACCTCCCCGGCCAGAGATGCTCCGATCCAACCATGAGCGGGGCATCGAGCCAGGCTCCGATTGCTTTCCGTGTCCCTTCGGTGATCTCGAAGCTCACTGGCCTCAGTGTTTTGCTCTGGACGATCGCGGTCCGGTGCTTGACCTGGCCCGCCGCATAGATGTCGGACACCTTGAGTCGCACCAGGTCGCAGCCCCGAAGTTTGCTGTCGATGGCGAGGTTGAAGAGTGCCAGCTTTCGGGTCCTCTGGGCGATCTCGAGGCGGACGCGTATCGCCCAGACATGCTTCGGTTGCAGCGGACGTTTCTGGCCGACGATGCGCCCTTTGTTCCAAGCGGGACGGCAGGCGCGGATTGCTGGTAGGTTGGCGGTAGACATCATGGTTCCTCCGATCCACCGGTCCCCCCACGTCTTCAGCACCTCGCCGACACCCCACCATACCACCACTCCGCGGCGAAAGTCGGCTTTGGGCCCAGAATGACCTTCATGCCGGCCCTAGCGTTCGCGAGTGCAGTAAAACGAATTAGAGCAAATCTACATCAGGAGCAGACATGCTTTATTGGAACGCCGTGTTGGAAACGGACCTTCAAAACTGCGGCTGGCTGCTCGGCGCGCCCTTCGCTAACTATACCTTATGGTTCATCGCGTCCTTCGTATCCTCTGCGTTCTGGCTGCCTTCGGGACGCAGGCTCCCGCTCAGGGAAACGATCCGGCAGCTGGCGCTCCTTCCGTCGTAGCAGTCGAAAAAGCGCCTTCTGACGAGAGCATCGCCGCCCGTTTACGCGGAATTTTCTCCGCCCTCGATCACGATGGGATCACCGTGTCAGTAGAGGCCGGGGTGGTCACCCTAACGGGGGAGATCGCGGATCAGGGTGTTAACGAAGATATGGCAGACATTGCCCGACGCATCGAGGGCGTCGTCGCGGTCAACAACGCCCTCGCAGCATCCGACGACGTCTCACAGCAGATTAACCCGGCATTGGAGCGCTTCAGCGAGCGGTTCAATCAGCTTATTGCACGCTTACCTTTGTTCGCTGTCGCCGCCGGCGCGTTCGTTGCGATCGTTGCCCTCGGGACGTTGCTGGCACGATCGCGTTTTTGGGATCGTATAGCGCCGAACGTTTTCATCGCAGGAATTTATCGTCAGGCATTTCGTGTCGCCGCCGCCACCGTAGGCATCGTGGTCGCGCTTGATCTCGTTGGAGCGGCAGCCCTCCTTGGCACCATCCTCGGCGCCGCCGGCATCGTGGGCCTCGCAATCGGCTTTGCGGTCCGCGACACGGTGGAGAACTTTGTTGCTTCGATCATGCTCAGTCTGCGCCAGCCATTCCGGCCAAACGATCTTGTTGAGATCGCGGGCGATGTTGGGCGCGTTATCCGACTGACCTCGCGGGCGACGATCCTGCTGTCGCTGGACGGCAACCATATCCGCATTCCGAATGCCACGGTCTTCAAAGGACGGATCGTAAACTACACCCAAAACCCGGCCCGGCGATTTTCCTTCGACATCGGCATTGATCCCGATGCCGACCTGGAGGCGACGCGACAGCTGGCACAGTCGGCGTTAAAGGCGCAGCCCTTCGTTCTGGGTGACCCCGAGGAACTCGTCTGGATCGAGAACATCACCGAATCCGGGGCGATCCTGAGGGTGACCGGCTGGATCGACCAGAACGAGACCGGCTTCGTCACAGCACGCGGCGATGCAATTCGCCTGGTGAAAGCCGCTATCGAGGCCGCTGGGGTCGCAATCCCCGATACAACGTATCGCATCCGCCTTGAAGGTGCTGGGAACGCCTCCGACATTGCCGAAAGGACGCAGCAGAGCGCAAGGTCCACGCCACCATTGCGCTCCGAATCGACGGCCCGGTCGGATCGCCAGTCCGAAGAGCAGGCACTGATCCCCCTCGTGGCGGCGGAACGAGAGGAATCCGGCGATCTCCTCGCAAAGGACGCACCACGGGAGTAGTCGGCAAACTCGAAACCCGAGGTTCCGCGTTTCCCCTCACAATTGATAAATGTCATTGGAACTTTCTCCAGACGCGATTGAGGGAACGACCTAGGCCACCTCGCGTTCGAGTGACACGACCTAAGCAGATTTCCAAAAGCGATCGATCAAAGCACGGCCTTTTGCCGTTGCCTCCGCACTATCGATGCGGCGGGCCGACAAGGTGCGTGCTGATAGCGCCGGTCTGCATTGGGTGGTGTCGGCGCTCCATGTGAGGGTCGGCCACATCAGACCTTAGCGAAAGAGGACAGAATGTCAGAAATATACAGAGACGACCGCGACGTCCGCCGCGAGACAGGCGACGACATGAAGCGCTCGGCCGAACGGCTCGGAGACGATGCCCGCGGCGCGGCCGAGCACGCGAGCGCTCGCGTGCAGCAGGAAGCGATGGATCAGGCTGAACGCGCCAAAAGCGGTGCGGCGTCCGAGATGTCGGGCATCGCCAGCGCCTTGCGCACCGCGGCTCAGGAGTTGCGCAGCGGTTCGCCCCAAGAGCGCACCTTCGGCCAGATCGCGGAGAGCCTCGCGGGCGCATCGGACGCCCTTCGCGACCGCGATCTGGGCGAGCTGGCGGGAGATGTGAGTGCATTTGCTCGCCGCAATCCCATGGGTTTCTTGGGCGGTGCAGCGCTCGCCGGTTTCGCGGCAACCCGCTTTGCGCAAGCCTCGTCGCACCCGCGCACCGAGAGTGCGAACGAGCGGTCGGACAGCTCCGCGAGCGCGACATATGACGAGCCTGCGGCGCACGCGTCGACCGCGGCCCCCGCACAATCCACGCGCCCCAACCCAACCCGCGACAGCACGGCGTCGACCGGACCTATGGTCGTGCCCGCGGAACCCAAGACCCCGGGAGACTCCTGATGTCTAGCACTGACACGCAGACCACCGACGGCGCGCGGCGCCAAATCCGCGATACCGGCACGCTTCTCAGCGACGCGCTGCGGCAGGTCATTGCCCTCATTCGCGGCGAGATGGACCTGTTCCGCGCCGAGCTTGACCAGAACGTCAAGAAGGCCGGGACTGCCGTTGGCTTGCTCGTTGGCGGCATTGTCATGCTGCTCGTATCGCTGAACGTTCTCGCAGGGGCTGCTGTGACGGCGATTGCAGAGATGGGCATCGCGCCCGGCTGGTCGGCCCTGATCGTGGGCGGCGCTCTCCTGATCCTGGCTGGCATCTTGGTGAAGATCGGGCAGAGCAATCTCAAACTTGCTTCGCTCGCGCCTACGCGCACGAAGAAAAACCTCGATCGCGACCGCGAGACCGTCGCAAAGGAACTGTCCAATGAGTGATATCCGCACACCCGACGAGATCGAGCGCGAGCTCGAAGCAAACCGCGAAGGGCTGCAAGGCACTCTCCGGGCGCTCGAGACCACCTTTTCGCCCGATAGTATCTTCCGCAGCATCACCGACAATATCGGCCGGCATGGCGATGATTTCGGCAAGTCTGCGATGGACGCGGCCCGCGGCAACCCGCTGGCGCTCGGCCTGACGGCAGTAGGCCTCGGCTGGTTGATGTTCGGCAAGGGGCCGTCCGCTGACCGTCTCGATCGCGAGGCGCAGCACGCCCTGAATGGCAAGGACCGCCACGGCGCGCCCTCGGCTGACCCTTCGGCCCCGCTCACGCCGCGCGGCCCGGTGCCAAAGGGCGCCGCCGGAACGGGATCCACAGCGGGCCAGCGTGCGCGGGCCAGTTGGTATCGCACGGAAGGGCATGTCCGCTCGGGCGCCCAATCTGTGTCGAGCGGTGCGCATTCGGCAAAAGACGGCGCGTCTTACGCGGCGGGCCGTGTTCGGGATCGCTCCTCGGATATGGCGCAGAGCCTTTCCGAAGGCACCGAGAAGATGAACGCCGAGGCGCGAGAGCGGATCGTCGCTGCGCGCGAGCGTGCAATCCTCGCCGGCGAAGAAGCTCAACGAAAGGCGCGCCGTGGCGCAAACCGCAGCGCTGATTTCTTCGATGAGAACCCTTTGGTTGCTGGCGCGCTGGCGCTGGCTGCTGGTGCGCTCCTTGCGGGAAGCCTGCCGCGCACGCAGATGGAAGACGAGCAACTCGGACCGCACAGTGACCGACTTTACGAGGATGCGGAGAAGCTTTTCGAGGAAGAGCGCGCCAAGGTCGAGCGTGTCGCCGGCGCAGCGGCGGACGAGGCGCGCACGATCGGACACGAGCTTCGTGCTGACGCCGACGACGCGAGCCGCCGTCTCAAGGACGAGGCGGACCGCAACACACGCGGAGATGGCAGCGCCGCAGATGCCGCGGTCGACAAGACCGAGGAGGCCGCCGAGCGCATCGCGACCGCCGCCGAGCGTCAGGCCGAGAAAGAAGACCTTGGCCCCAAGCGCGGCTGATCTCTTCCGCCACAACGACATACGAGCGCCCGCGTCCTGCGACGCGGGCGCTTTCCTTTGCGTTGGCGAGGCGTCTATTGTGCTTCGCCGACGTGATCCGCCTTGACTGCGCCACGCTTGCCCATGGGAAGCTCACGACCCGTCGTGCTGTCGTGCCGGGTCTGATGCTCCATCTCGGAATTGATTTCCGCCCCGAGCAGGACAATGTAGGCCGACAGCCAAAGCCATGTCAGCAGAACGATTACCCCACCGATCGCGCCGTAGGATTCGTTGTAATCTCCGAAGTTGCGGACGTAGAGCGAGAAGGCAATGGAGCCCGCAATCCAGAAGACCATCGCGATGACCGAGCCCCACGTGACCCAGCGCCATTCTGGATCCTGACGCGAGGGACCGTAGCGATACAACACCGCGAGGCCGATCACGGTGAGCGCCGCGAGGAGCGGCCAACGGCCCCAGTCCAGCAGTGTCGTCAGCGCATCGGGCAGCCCGAGCGATCCGATCAGCGCAGGCACCGCAACGGTCAGTCCAAGCGATACGAGCACCCCGAGGATCAGGAACACGGTAAGCGCGAAGGACACGGCGTATTGCTTGATCATGCCGCGGGTCTCTTCTTCATCGTAGGCAATGTTCATGCCCTCCATCAGGGTGCTCATGCCTTTTGACGCGCCGTAGATCGAAAGCGCCAGCCCGGCGAGCGCGGCCAAGCCAAGGCTGGTCCCGCCGTTCGATGCGACTGCGCGAGCTTGGCCTTGCAGGATCTCGGCCGCGTCTTTCGGAAGTATCGCCACTAACTCTTCCAGCTGGAGTTCGATTGTCGCCGGGTCCATGAGAAGTCCCGCCGTGGACATCAGCGCTCCGATCGCCGGAAACAGCGCCAGCAGGCCGAAGAACGCAACGCCCGCCGAGACGACCGAGACGTGATCCCGAGACAACTCGCGGTAGACGCGCAGTCCGATGTCCCACCAGCCTCGAGCGGGAATTTGCCCCGGTCGCTCCGCGCGACGTCCGCGTTGATTTGTTTTGCTCATGCCTGCCTCGCGGTTTTAAGACTGTGGTGGCTCAACCGGGGGCCGTGAGACTCGTTCCTACGATGATAATTTCACATGACCAGACCTGACAGGGACAAAGAAAATGGCATTGGGGCCCGTTCATTCTACGCGGATTCATATGCCCTTGCGCCCGCCCGAGGCCGCAATCGCTTGAAGCACCAAATCACATGATGCGGGATGTCGGGATGATGTTTTGCCAAACTACGTGGCGTTTCGAGACAGCCGCAATAGTTATCGCTCCCTCCTTCGCTGAAGGGTTTTTGAAACGACGCCATACGATTAGCGCGTGCGGCGAACAGGCCAAGGGTCCGCGGACCTGACCTTCATCTTCCCAAAATGCTGCGCGGTGGACGAATGGCTGGATTGGTGAAGCTGCACCGCGGCGATCGGCCGAGGACTGAAAGGCAGGTTACGGCCGCTACGTGCGGGCTCGAAGAAGCGCCTGAACAGATCGTATTTCAAACGCAACGGCGCCCGGGGCAGGTCGATGCCGCGGGCGCCGAGTTCCGTGCGCCAAGAAGCAGTTACTCGGTTCCGTAGCTGGCCGGGTCGAGGTTGTCGTAGATCTCGGTGCGAGCGAGCTCTGCGAGGGCCTCCACGTCGGTATGGTCAACCTCCGACAGCAGATCGGCCCAGCGATTGACGATGCGCTTGTAGTCGGCGAGGATCTCTTCGGGGTTCTCGAGGCCCCGCTCGCGCGCGTTCTCGAGCAGCACGGCTTCGTCCGCTTTCACGAACTCGGCCAGCGCATCGCGGAGCGCCTGGTCCGGCTCGAAGACCTCCATGCCGTTCTCGGTGGCCGAGGACACCGCCTTTTCGACATCGGCGTCGAACTCGACCCGGTGCTCGGCAAGGTAGTAGGCCATCTGGTCGAAGAGGACAGAGCGAACCTCGGGCGTCAGGCCCTGCCAGAAGCCGCGGTTGTAGCCCCACTCGAAGCCGGAATAGTAGTTGCCGACCGCCAGCGTGTTCATGGATGTCACCACATCCGACAGCGAGAAGCTGTCGAGGGCGTCGGCAGCCGCGACCGCGCAGTCGAGCGAACCGGTGTCGAGGCCGGTATACATCTCGGACGAGGGGATCGAGACCGGGACCGCTCCGACGAATTCGGCAAAGCGCGACCAGGCGCCGCCGGCCATGCGCAACCGCTTGCCTTGGATATCCTCGTAGGTCTCGACGGGCGTGTTGCACATCATCACGTATTCCGAGGTGGAGTAGCCGCCCCCGAAGACGATGCCGTTCTCGCGCCATTCGGCAAGCGCAGCCTCGTTGGTCAGGCCGAACTCGGTCGAGGCGAAGGCCATTACCATCGGGTCGGTGTTGTAGAAGGCCGCGTTGCCGACGAGGTTGGCGACGGGAAGCTCGGCCGGGGTATATGTGCCAGCGTGGTAGGTGACCTGAGCCACCCCGTCCCGCACGCCCTGCAAGGAGGCAGCCGGCGGCAGAAGCGAGCCGCCGGTGAAGACGGTGAACTGCAACTCGCCGCCTGTATCCTCGGCCACACGCTCGGCAAACTCAACGTAAGGCCCGCGCACCATCGAATGACGCTCGGCGAAGAAGTGGTTGGCGTTCTGCGCCACGGCAGCGCTGGCGAGTCCACCCGCGGCAAGCGCGAGCACAGCTGTCTGAAGTCTCATGAAATCCTCCCTTTTGATGAAGCCTGCCTCACTGCGCCATGAGCGATGGCAGGAAGAGGCTGATGGCCGGGAAGGCGATCAGCAGCACGAGCGTCACGATGTCCATCGCGATGAACCATGTGGTGCCCGAGATGATGTCGCGCAGCCGGACCTCTCCGGCGAGCGCGCTGTGCAGCACGTAAAGGTTGAGCCCCACCGGAGGCGTCACGAGACCGATCTCGAGCAGCTTGATGCAGATGATGCCGAACCAGATGAGGTTCACGTCCGCCGCCTCGAGCACCGGCAGAAGGACGGGCAGCGTCAGCAGGATGAGCCCGATGGAGTCGATGATCATGCCGAGGATGACGAAAAGAACGGCGATCATCAGGATTATGACGACCTGATTGTCCGAGACCGCGAGCATCGCGTCGGCAAGGAAGCGCGGCACGCCCGACAGGCCCATGAATCGCGTGAACATCACCGCGCCGATGGACAGAAAGAAGATCGACGAGGTGGCAAGCGTGGTCTGACGGATCGCGAGCTTCAGCGCGGGCAACGTCAGCGAGCCGCGCAGGAGCGCCACGCAGAGGGCGAGGAACGCGCCGACCGCCCCGGCCTCCGTCGGGGTGAAGAACCCGCCGAAGATACCGCCCAGCACGCCGAGGACGAGAACCGGGAATGGCCAGACGGCGAGGACGAGGCGCCACAGGGCGCGCCTGTCGATCCTGTCCTGCACCGGTGGTGCGAGGCTCGGGTCGAGGGAGGCCCGGGTCGTGATCATGGCGATGTAGACCAACGCCGAAAGCACGCCGGGGATGAGCCCGGCCACGAAGAGCTGCCCGATCGATTGCTCTGTGAAGATGCCGTAGAGCACCATCAGGATCGACGGCGGGATAAGCGAGCCGAGCGTTCCGGACGCCGCCACCACACCGGTTGCAAGCGAGGGATGATAGCGCGCCCGGATCATCTCGGGCACGGCGATACGGCTCATCGCGGCGGTCGTCGCGATGGAGGACCCGGATGCGGCGGCAAAGAGACCGCATGCGCCGACGCTCGCCGACGCGAGCCCGCCCGGAACGCGCGCCAGGAGCACGCGCAGCAGGTCGAACGCTCCGGCGGTGAGCCCAGTGTTGGCGGCGACGAAGCCCATGAAAAGGAACATCGGGATCGCCGTCAGCGACCAGTCCCCGATTAGGTTGAACGGCATCGCGCTGACGATGCCGAGCGCGGCCTGAAGGTTCAGCATGACGGTGATGCCGACGAAGGAGACGATCATCAGTGCCGCGCCGATGGACATGCGCACGGCAAGAAGCGCGAACAGGATGCCGACCCCGGCCCATCCGATGGCCAAGTTGCTCATGATGCGCCTCTCGGATCGTGGTGGCGCGCCGTCGACATGCCACGCGCGGCGAGTATGGCCCGCAGCAGCGACGCGAACGCCGCCAGCCCGAAGCCGAGCGGCAGAACCATGCGCGCCGGCCAGACCGTGATTTCGCGGCTGCCCATCACGACCTCGCCGACCCGAAGCGCGCGCCGCGCATCGAGCCCCGTGCGCCAGGCCATGATCGAAAGGATCGCGGCGGCGGCAATCCCGGTTGCGACAAGCGCCGCGCGTTGAAGTGCGGGCGGAAACCGGTCGAAGAGCAGATCCACCGAGATCTGCTCGTCCTCCATCTCGACGAAGGCCATCGGGAGCATCACGAGAACGATCATGTAGTAGTAGGACGACACCTCGACCGTGCCCTGGATGGGCGCGTTCCAGATCAGCTTGGACACGACGTCGGCGACGATGTTGAGCATCATCAGGACCACACCGAGGCCGCCGAGCAGCATGAGACCACCGGTCGCTTTCTGGAACATACGAAGCATCGAACCTCCTTTCCTCCGCAGGACCGGCTCCCCCCGGACCCGCAACGCCCGTGAAGGGTTTCGGAAGGGCCGCTTATTGACAAATAGCGTTTAATGATCGTCTGATACCGATATGTTATCGCCCAACCCACGGATAGGGTCATGAAGCCCAGCCGCCTCGACGTCAGGCATCTGCGATACGCTATAGCCGTCGCCGACGCCGGCGGCTTCCGTCGAGCGGCCGAGCTGCTCAATATCGCGCAGCCCGCGATATCGAAGAGCGTGAAGGATGCCGAGGCGGATCTCGGCTTCACGATCTTCGACCGCTCGGGCGCAGTGGTCGCGCCGACCGACGCAGGTCGGACCTTCCTCGAAGACGCCCGGCTCGCCGTATCGCAGTTCGAGCGCGCCATTCGCGCCTCACGGCGCAACGTCGAAGGATCCCGCGGCCACGTCATCGTGGGCTATTCCGCGCTCGCGACGTCGCCCGATATCTCGGAGGGACTCGACAGGTTTCACGCCGCCTCGCCCGGCGTTCAGGTCGAGATGCACGTCATGTCCACCGACAACATGCTGAAATCCCTACGTAGTGGGGCGATCGACATCGGGTTCCTCCTGTCTCATCCGAGCACCAAGCACCCGGCGATCGAGCAGTCGATCATATGGTCGTCTCAGATCGGCATTGTCGCGCCGCGCGGCAAAGCCCCGGTCACGTCTGACGCGCTCTCGCGGGCAGACCTCGTCATGGGAGTACGGGAAAATTGGCGGTCCTGGCGGCTTCTGCTCGACACCGCGTTCGCCGGGGTCGGGATTGCGCCCCGCGTCGTGGACGAAGCGTGGGATGTGCAGGTCATCTTTCAGCGCGTGGCTGAGGGGCGGGGCGTCACGCTCTTTCCCATGACCGCTGCGGAGAGCCTTCCGGCCTCGCTAGAGGCGCAGATCGTGCCGGACTTCCCGGCGAAGGCTGGCATCGCTATGGCGTGGAGCGCATCGGCCGACACGGGCTTGCTGCGCTCGTTCCGAACGCATTTCTCGGCGTAGTGATATCGAAGCGTTATCGCTCGATCACGTAAGACTATTTGTCCCGGTGTCGCCATGCGGTCCAAATGCAGCCATGGACCAGACGTCGCAGCCCGCGTTCGATGCGCCCGAAGCTCAACCGTTCCTGTTCGAGGGCGGTCCGACGGGCGTTCTGATGCTTCACGGCTTCACCAGCACGCCCCAGAGTGTCCGGCGCGTTGCGCAATCGGTCCACGATCTGACCGGCGCGACAGTCATGGGACCTCTTCTGGCCGGTCACGGGACCTCGGCCGACGATCTGGCCCGGACAACCCATCAGGATTGGGTCGATTCGGCCGAGGCTGCGATGCGGGCCCTGCAGATGCGATGCCAGCGGATTTTCATCGGAGGGCTGTCGCTGGGCGCGACCATCGCTCTCAATATCGCGGCTCGGCAGCGGGACTCGATCGACGGCGTCTTCAGCATCAACGGTTCAACAGGTCTCTACCGGCCTGAGGTCGTGGCGCCGCTCTACGATCCCGCGGCGCCGGAATTCGTTTCGGGGATCGGCAGTGATATCGCCAAGGAGGGCGAGCGGGAACTTTGCTATGACCGCATCCCGCACGTCACGCTCCAGCAACGGTTTCTGCTGACGAACGCGACGGGGGCGCTCCTGCCGCTCATTCGCCAGCGCTTGCTAATCATGCAATCCCGGACGGATCATGTGGTCGCGCCCGAGAACGCTACGCATATCGCGACCCGCGTCTCCTCGGACGACATCCGGCTGTTCTGGATGCGGCGGTCGTGGCATGTCGCAACCCTCGATCACGATGCCGACGCGATCGCGTCTAACGTGAGCAGGCTCAGTTCCGGTAAATAGAGCATTGACTGTGTCGATCCTCTGAGGCCTCCGCTGTCTGTTCTTAGGCTCAGGACCCATTGATCAGAACGGCTTCGCGTGATTCAGCCTCCGCTCGAAGGAGGCTGACGATGAGCGATCTTTTCTGGCTGACCGACGCGCAGATGGAACGGCTGCGGCCCTACTTTCCGAAGTCGCATGGCAAGCCGCGGGTTGATGACAAGCGTGTTCTGAGCGGGATTATTTTTGTCAATCGCAACGGCTTGAGGTGGCGGGATGCGCCGCGTGAATACGGCCCGCACAAGACCCTCTACAACCGCTGGATCAGGTGGAGCCGCATGGGCGTGTTCGCCCGGATCATGGAGGGGCTCGCCGCCGAGCAGTCCGATTGCCGGACGATCATGATCGACGCGACCTATCTGAAGGCGCACCGGACGGCCTCGAGCCTGCAGGCTGAAAAGGGGGCGTGGCCGCCTGATCGGCCGGACCAAGGGCGGCATGAACTTAAAACTGCATGCCGTGACCGACCGGGATGGACGGCCTGTCCGCCTCTTCGTGACCGCCGGCCAGGTCAGCGACTACAAGGGCGCGCTCGCGCTACAGAGCCAACTGCCTCAGGCGGACTGGCTGATCGCCGACCGCGGATACGATGCCGACTGGTTCCGTAACGCGTTGTCAGACAGCAAAATTCGCGCCTGTATTCCGCCACGCACGTCGCGCACGGCCCCGGTTAAACACGACAAGCGCCGATACCGGCGCCGCCACCGCATCGAGATCATGTTCGGCCGCATCAAGGACTGGCGCCGAATTGCCACTCATCACGACCGATGCCCCAAGGTCTTCCTCTCGGCCATCGCGCTCGCTGCGACCGTCATCTACTGGTTATGAGATGCCGTAACGGGGCCTGCGCCATGCGCCGCCCGTTGCCGCTTGCCAGCTGTCGCGCGAGCTGTCGCCGTTCCCGTATCGCACCCTGGAGGAGGATCACGGGATGAGACTGTTTGTCGGACTGGACGTATCGCTGGAGAAGACCGCCGTCTGCGTGCTGAACGAGCACGGGAGGATCGTGAAGGAGGCGGAGGTGGCCAGCGAACCCGAGGCGCTCGCGCGCTGGATTGCCACCCAGCCGGGCAGCATTGCTGCCGTTGGCCTCGAAGCCGGACCGCTGTCTCAGTGGCTGCATCGGGGGCTTTCGACCGCCGGCCTCGACGTGGTGCTGATGGAAACGCGCCAGGTGAAAGGCGCGCTGAAGGCGATGCCGATCAAGACCGACAGGCGGGACGCCGAGGGCATCGCGCGGTTGCTGCATCTTGGGTGGTTCCGTCCGGTTCACTGCAAATCCGTCTCGGCGCAAGAAGTTCGGGCGCTGCTGTCGGCACGCAAGGCGGTACAGCAGAGCATGATCTCGCTGGAGATGTCGCTGCGCGGCCTGCTGCGGAACTTCGGCCTCAAGGTCGGCGCGATCTCCAGAGGTCGCTTCGAGTGTCGTATTCGAGAGTTGGCGGCAGGCAACGCGATGCTGGAAGCTGCGACCGAACCAATGCTTCGTGGCCGCGCAGCCCTGCGCCGCGAACTGGCCGAGTTCGAGCGACGCGTTCGTGGTCTCGCCCAAGGCGATGAGGTGTGCCGGCGCCTGATGTCCATGCCGGGGATCGGCGCAGTCGTGGCGCTGACGTTCCGCTCTGCGGTCGATGACCCGGCCCGGTTCACTTCTTCAAGGAAGGTCGGGCCTTGGGCCGGTCTGACGCCCTCGCGCAACCAGTCCGGCGAGCGGGACGTCTCGGGCCACATCACCAAGGCGGGAGATGCCAATCTGCGCCGGGCCTTGTGCCAGGCCGCAACCGTCATGATGAACCGCGGGCCGTCAACTTGGCTCCGAACCTGGGCCGTGCAGGTCGCCCGCCGCCGCGGCCGCAAGTGCGCGATGGTCGCGCTGGCCCGACGGATTGCCGTTGTGCTGCACCGAATGTGGCGTGATGGGACGGTCTTCCAGGCGGAGGCGCCGATCAGTCACGCGGCATGACATTGTGAGTTCCCATCGGCTACCTGCCTGACCGCAGGTCTTCGAGGTCCCCAGGGACGTGGTTCCGATGATGTCGCGCTCAGGACTGATGCCGGCCCCGCCGAGCACGCCTATGAGATGGACACATCGGAATTGCACCGAACCCGCATCTTGATGGCAGCCCTCGCGCTGACCACGGACCGAAGCATGCACCCGGGGTGATCTCGCAGCAGAGAAGACAGCGCCGGCAGAGCGGCTCGAGACCATCGAAAACTATACCCGCAGGCCGGCGGGCAATCTCGTGTGGCCGAAACCGCTTGACCGCACCGGCCCCGTTACCGAAGTCCTGAGCCTTCTGTATCTCAGGTTCGCTATTCTGTCCCCGTCACCAACCTCGGCCAAGGTTGGTGACGGGGCGGTGTTTGGCGTCTGAGCCTTGTGGCCTGA